>CP014963.1:717500-1917500 GCA_001628815.1 Geobacter anodireducens | reverse complement strand
GGCTCATCAACGAGAACTACGAGCTAAAGGAACTGCTGAATCTTTTTCAGGTCGGTCAGAACATAGCAAACTGCATTGATCTGGAGCGGCTCTCTGCCGTGGTGGTCGATGCATTCTGCAAGGAGGTCGGGGTTTCGCGGGCCATCGGCCTGTTTCCCGAAAAGAGTGAACCCCACGCCCTCAAGGAGCTGAGGGGCCTTGACCCTGAAGTTGCATCGACCCTTGCCGAAAAAGCCCTTGCCCTTTACAGTGACGCGACAGAGACGGCAGGAGGCTTCCGTCGGCTCGATGGCTCTTATTTTACCGACAGTACCCTGCGCGCGGCGGGAATCAATGGCGCCCTTGTGGTTAGTATTTGCCAGCGGACACTTCTGCAGGGGGTGCTTCTGCTGGTCAACGACCAGGGCAAGCCGTTTCCTGCCGTGTTCAAGCATAAAAGCATCCAGTTTTTGCTGGAGCAGGCATCTCTTGCCTTTGACAATGCCCTGCGTTACTCCAGCGCCCGCGACATGCTCTATGTCGACGAACTCACGGGGCTCTTCAACTACCGTTATCTCGATATCTCGCTGGACCGTGAACTCAAGCGGGCGGACCGGTTCGGCTCGGTTGTTTCCATGATCTTCATCGACATGGATCACTTCAAGGGGGTCAACGATACCCACGGCCACCTCTTCGGGAGCCAGGTCCTCCATGAAGTGGGGCAATTGCTCAAAAAGTCGGTCCGGGAGGTCGATGTCATCATCCGCTACGGCGGCGACGAGTTCACCATAATTCTGGTGGAAACCGGTGAAAAGGGCGCTGCAACCGTGGCCGAAAGGATACGCCGTTCCATTGAGGACCACCACTTCCTGGCCTCTGAAGGGCTCGATGTACGGCTCACCGCAAGCCTCGGCTATGCCTGCTATCCCATCGATACCCAGTCCAAAATGGAGCTTCTCGAACTGGCGGACAAGGCCATGTACCGGGGCAAGGAAGAGGGCAAAAACCGTGTATTCCGGGCAACGGCAATCCGTTGACCTTGAGAGTGTTTCAATGCAATCAAAGGAGTAGGTGCGTACATGATCACTGGTATCAAGGGATTCAACGACATTCTTCCCGGGGACGTGGAGCGGTGGCAGCACATCGAAGCCACGGCGCGCCGGGTTTTCAGTCTCTACGGCTTTTCGGAGATCCGTATCCCGATTCTTGAAAAAACCGAACTGTTCCGACGGTCCATCGGCGACACCACCGATATCGTGGAAAAAGAGATGTACTCCTTTGTGGACAAGGGAGAGAACGCCGTAACCATGCGTCCTGAAGGGACCGCAAGCGTAATGAGGTCATACATCGAGCACAAGCTCTATGCCCAGGATCCGGTGGCAAAGCTCTACTACATGGGCCCCATGTTCCGCTACGAGCGGCCCCAGAAAGGGCGCTACCGCCAGTTCCACCAGATCGGCGCCGAGGTGACCGGAGTTACCGACCCCAAGGTCGATGCCCAGGTACTCACCATGCTCTGCCACTATTTCGCAGAGCTGGGACTGACGGAACCGACACTCCAGATCAACTCTCTCGGGTGCCCCGAATGCCGCCCCGCCTACCGCCAGGCCCTGATCGACTTTCTCCGGGAACGGCTCGACAGCCTCTGCGACGACTGCAAGCGCCGCTATCAAACCAATCCCCTGCGGGCGCTGGACTGCAAGTCGGCCCACTGCAAGGAGGCGACCGCGACCGCCCCGGCCATGCTCGACAGCCTCTGTGCAGGCTGCGACGATCACTTCGCCGTCACCCGGCGCCATCTGGAGCGGGCGGGCACCGCCTACAGCATCAACAACCGGATGGTCCGGGGGCTTGATTACTATACCCGCACTACCTTCGAATTGGTGACCGGCCTGCTCGGCGCCCAGAGCGCCGTTGCCGCAGGCGGCCGGTACGACGGCCTTATCTCCGACCTCGGCGGACCCGCCATTCCCGGTATCGGATTTGCCATGGGGGTGGAACGGATTGCCCTCCTGCTGGGGGACCAGCACTTCACCCGTCGCCCGGATCTCTTCATAGCCGCCCTTGGCGAGGAGGCCCAGAATGAGGCGTTTCGGCTCATGTGCGGCCTTCAGCGCAGCGGGGTGGCCGTGGAAATGGACTACGAAGGCAAGAGCCTCAAGAGTCAGATGCGCCGTTCGGACAAGTTCAATGCGCGTTTTACCCTGATCATCGGCGGCGACGAGCTGGCAAAAGGGGCGGCCGTGCTCAAGGCAATGGACACCGGTGTCCAGGCGGAAGTCCCGTTGACGCCGGAAGAGATTGCCGCACGCATAACAATTACGGCGTAAGAACGAAAACCTGCATCGGGCGGAAAGGGAGCCGGGCGACGATACGCGTTGTCCCGGCTCTTTTTTCTCATCCGGTAGCCCGGGATGATTACTCCTTAAATCCACTTAAGCAATTGACAACCCAGCGTAAAAATTGTATACAGTATCCATTTCCCCCTTGGGGCAAGAGCGTATCAACATCCCGAAATAACGACCTATTCAAGAAGTAAAACCACAGGAGGAATGGACTATGATCGAAGCTTATCTCGCCCACGAAGCCGAACGCAAGGCCCAGGGAATCCCCCCCCTGCCGCTGAACCCCGAGCAGACCGCAGGTCTGTGCAACCTGCTGGAAAACCCGCCGGCAGGCAAAGAAGAATTCCTGCTCCACCTCCTGAAGGAGCGCGTTTCCCCGGGCGTCGACCCCGCTGCCAAAGTCAAGGCCGCCTTCCTGGCCGAGATCCTTGCCGGAACCAAGACATCCCCCCTCGTCTCCAAGGTTGACGCGGTCCGCATCCTGGGCACCATGATCGGCGGCTACAACGTTTCTCCCCTGGTAGAGGCCCTGAACAGCTCCGACCTGGCCGACGAGGCCGCCTGCGCCCTTTCCGGCATGACCCTTGTCTATGACGGTTTCGATCAGGTAGTTGAGCTCAGCAAGAGCAACGCAGCCGCCAAGAAGGTGCTGGAATCCTGGGCCAATGCCGAGTGGTTCACCAACCGTCCCGGCGTACCCGAAACCATCTCGGTCAAGGTCTTCAAGGTTGAAGGCGAAATCAATACCGACGACTTCTCTCCGGCGGGCGACGCATGGAGCCGCCCCGACATCCCGCTGCATGCCCTTGCCATGGGCAAGACCCGTTTCCCCGGTCGCCTGAAGGATATTGCCGACTGGCGTGCCGCCGGTCACCAGGTTGCCTTTGTCGGCGACGTGGTCGGTACCGGTTCCTCCCGCAAGTCGGCCTGCAACTCGGTCCTCTGGCACATGGGCCAGGATATCCCCTGCGTGCCCAACAAAAAAACCGCAGGCGTCATCATCGGCGGCGTCATCGCCCCGATCTTCTTCAATACCGCCCAGGACTCCGGCGCACTGCCCCTCAAGGCCGACGTCACCAAGATGAATGACGGCGACGTGATCACCATCAACACCAAGAAGGGTGAAATTGCCAACGCTGCCGGCGAGGTCATCTCCACCTTCAAACTGAACCCCAACACCCTGGCCGACGAGTTCCGCGCCGGCGGCCGCATCCCGCTCATCATCGGCCGCGCCATTACCGAGAAAGCCCGCAAGGCCCTCGGCCTTGGCGACACCGATGTCTTCACCAAGCCGGTGAACCCTGAGCCGAAGCCTGGTCAGGGCTACTCCCTCGCCCAGAAGATGGTCGGCAAGGCCTGCGGCGTGACCGGCGTGCTGCCGGGCACCGCCTGCGAGCCCAAGATGACCACGGTCGGATCCCAGGACACCACCGGCCCCATGACGGCCGACGAGCTCAAGGAACTGGCCTGCCTCAAGTTCCTCTCGCCCATGTTCATGCAGTCCTTCTGTCACACCGCAGCCTATCCGAAACCGGCGGACGTGAAGATGCACAAGACCCTGCCGGAGTTCATCATCGAGCGTGGCGGCGTACCCCTCAAGCCCGGGGACGGCGTCATCCACTCCTGGCTGAACCGCCTGCTGCTTCCGGACACCGTCGGTACCGGCGGTGACTCCCACACCCGCTTCCCCATCGGCATCAGCTTCCCGGCCGGTTCCGGCCTCGTGGCCTTTGCCGGCGCCATGGGCTTCATGCCGCTGGATATGCCCGAATCGGTCCTGGTCCGGTTCAAAGGCAAACTGAACCCGGGCATCACCCTGCGCGACGTGGTCAACGCCATTCCTTACTGGGCCATCAAGCAGGGCAAGCTGACCGTGCCCAAGAAGAACAAGATCAATATCTTCAACGGCCGCATCCTTGAGATGGAAGGTCTGCCCGATCTTTCCGTGGAGCAGGCATTCGAGCTGACCGATGCCGCTGCCGAGCGTTCAGCCGCTGCCGGTTGCATCCAACTCTCCAAGGAGTCGGTTGCCACCTATCTGCGCTCCAACGTTGCCCTCATGAAGAAGATGATTGCTGACGGCTACCAGGATGCCCAGACCCTCCAAAACCGTATCGATGCGGTCAACGAGTGGCTGAAGAACCCGCAGCTTCTCGAAGCCGACAAAAACGCCGCGGAGACCGGCGCCTATGCCGATGTGATCGAGATCGATCTGGCTGAAATCACCGAGCCGATTCTGGCCTGCCCTAACGACCCGGATGACGTTAAGCTCCTCTCCGACGTGGCCGGCACCCCGATCAACGACGTGTTCCTCGGCTCCTGCATGACCAATATCGGCCACTTCCGCGCCGCTGCCGAGATCTGGCGCGGCCAGAAGTTCAACCCGAGCGTCCGTACCTGGATCTGCCCGCCGACCCGCATGGATCAGCAGCAACTCAAGGACGAGGCACTTTTCTCCATCTACAGCGCCGTGGGCTGCCGGATCGAAATCGCAGGCTGCTCCCTTTGCATGGGGAACCAGGCCCGCGTGCCCGACAAGTCCAACGTCTTCTCCACCTCCACCCGTAACTTCGACGACCGGATGGGCGACGGGGCGCAGGTATTCCTCGGCTCCGCCGAACTCGGCGCCATTTGCACCAACCTCGGCCGCATTCCGACCAAGGAGGAGTATTTCGCCGCCATCAAGGAGAAGGTGGAGCCGAAGAAGGATGCGATTTACAAATACCTGCAGTTCGACGAAATGCCCGAGTACCGGTAGTTCATCAACTCAGAAGGACCCGCGGCTGAAAGGCTGAGGGGATAACATGAAAAGACCCCCGTTCAGACATGCCCGAACGGGGGTCTTTTCATGTACCGTGCCATGGGTCTTATTAGGTGAAATCAGGTGTCGGGGGAGGCAGTGCCTTCACTTCCCGGTACAGGTGGATGATCACTCCCGGTTGGAGAGGAGTGCCTTCGAACAGATCGGCCGGAGGCGTCGGCGTTGCTTCCGTGTCGCCGAAACTGTACTCGACAACGGTGTGCCTTCCATTGTCGTCGAGCCAGATGAGACGGTTGTGCTCGGTGCCGGTCACCTCGTCCACCAGATAGGACTTGGTGGCATGGGTGCGGCACTCCAGCGGGTCATTGACAGCCTTGATCGAATCAAGGCACCTGCCGAGACGTGCGGCCCGGCTGATAATGTCGCTGTTGGCCCTGGCAAGCGTCTTCTTGTCGGCCAGCTCGGCATAGCCGGCTGCTGATGACAAAGCGGTCCGCACCCATCCGCCGGCAGTGGCCTCGACGGCCCAGGCAGTCACGAAGATTCCGTCCGTCCGCTTTTCAACGGCAACTGTGGCCGTGCACCCGGCAGGAGCCTTGCCGGACCACTTCCGGGTCAGGTTGATCTCGCTGAAGACCCTGGTGGTGCATGTGGCCAGGGCGCCCACGTCTGCGCCTGCGGCAGGCTGCGCAATGAGCAGGTACACCATCGCAATGGACAGGATACGGTAGCGCATGAAACCTCCATGATGTGATAGCAGAGCCTCACCAAAGGGGGTTCCCTTCGGAATATCCTTCGATATAACCTGATAATATCGTTGCATGGACAGTACGGTCTTTTGTCTTTCCTCTCGATTTTCCGCAAGCACACCCCGAAGCGGCAAGCCACACGCGCGGGCTGCGGGTCAGGCCTCGTGATAGATTTCCCGGCTGTCCCGGAATTCCATCGTGTCAATAACTGGTAACGTGTAACGTATCGCTGTTTAAGTACAAGTCAAGGAACCGGGGGTGGATTCGTCTCCCATGAACCGGAAATCTGCCGGCAGGGGGCTTGCCTTTGTGCAATTCGCCGATACAGTAACCTCAAGGTTCGCGAAGAAAGGGGTGGGCATGGGCAATCGGCTGAACCCGGATGACCTGCCGGTCGCCGACGGGAGAGTGTATCATCTCGATCTGGCGCCTGAAGAGTTGGCGCGGCACGTGATCGTGGTGGGGGATCCCGATCGGGTCCCCGTGCTGGCCGAGGCGTTCCTGGCAACACGGGAGGTGGATCGTTTCCACCGCGGCTTTCGCACCATTACCGGTGTGACCGCCGAAACCGGCCAACGGGTTTCTTTCGTCACGTCGGGGATCGGCGCTCCATCAACGGAAATCGTCCTCAACGAGCTGGCCGCCCTCAATGAGGTGGATTTTACCACCATGACCCGGCGTGAGCAGTGGCAACCATTGACCCTGGTGCGTCTCGGCACATCCGGCGGGCTCAATCCGGCCACACCCGTGGGGACACTGGTCCTGACCGACTATGTTGTGGGGCTGGACAACACCGCCCTGTACTACGACATCCCGTTGCCCGATGAAGCCTGTGCCCTGCTGGAAGAGAGGGTACGCTCCATCATGACCGGCGCTGAACTGCCGGGTGCGCGTTTTGCCGGCAGAATAGCCCCCTATGCCGCCAGGTCCGACCGGGGCCTGCTGGCTTCGCTCACTGCCGCTGCGGGCACCCTGGGGTTGCCCTGGATCCGGGGCCTCACCATCTCCAGTGCCGGTTTTTTTGCGGAACAGGGGCGAGGTGTGGCACGTGTCGGCACGACCCACGTGAATCTGCTCGACGCCCTTGAGCACCTTGCCAGTCCCTGGCCGGGGTTCGAACTCCAGAACATGGAGATGGAAGCAGGGTTTTTCCTCCATTTTCTCGGCGGGCTGGGGTACCGCGCCGCTGCGGTGTGTGTGGTGATCAATCAACGCACGAGCGGCGTTTTCATGGCTGATTACCGTCGTCAGGTGTTGGACGGCGCCCGGCTCATTCTCCGGGCATTCAAGGAATGCGAAACCGTGTGAGTCAGGTCGGGAGCGACGGCTTGACCTTTGGCCGAAGGCTGTTTCACTTGTCAGTGTGCAGTATACAACAGCGGACGAAAGGGAGGCGGGCATGAAAGGGAACGAACGGATTATCGAGCACCTGAACGCACGGTTGGCCGAAGAACTTACTGCTGTCAACCAATATTTCGTACATGCGGAGATGTGCGAGAACTGGGGCTATGAGCGGCTCCACGCCATGGCCCGCAAGCGCTCCATCGACGAAATGAAGCACGCGGAGAAACTGATTGCCCGGATTCTCTTTCTTGAGGGAAAGCCGATCGTAAGCAACCTGAACAAGATCCATATCGGTTCGGAAGTGCCCGGGATGCATGAAAACGACCGGTTTGCCGAGGAAACGGCCATCAGGGGATATAACGAGAGCATCCGGCTGGCGGTTGAGGTGGATGACAACGGCACGCGCGAACTGCTTGAGTCGATTTTGAAGGAAGAGGAAGAGCACATCGACCTGCTGGAGTCACAACTCGACCAGATTTCCCAGATGGGAGCGCAGAACTATCTGGCAGAGCAGGTCGACTAGGCAGAGGCGATCATGGTACCCCATGGATCTGTGTGAGCACTCTATTTCAGGCAAGCTGCTCCAGGCGCTCGGTGAGTTCAACCGGGGCGATTGGTTCGAATGCCACGAAACCCTGGAAGATCTCTGGATCGGCAGCGAGGGAGAGATCCGGGATTTTTACCAGGGGGCGCTGCAACTGGCCGTTGCCCTCCACCACTGGCGCAACGGCAATTTTAGCGGGGCAGTGAGTCTCCTGAATGGAGGAGCAGGCTATCTGCGGCGGGTACGACCGGTCTGCCAACGGGTGGACGTGATCGGGCTGGTATCCGCCGCGGACCGCCTGCGTGACGAGTTGACCCGGTTGGGCCCGGAACGGATGGCCGAGGCGGATCGCGGTCTGTTTCCCCGGATGGTGCTCGTGGCTGTCACGGCCGGGGAAGAACATCGGGTTGAATGACTCACCCTCCTGCGGTGAATGCCATCCACCACGCAGATGCCACAACGAGAGCGCTGGCCAGTGCCAGCACCGCGTTGACCATCCGCCCCGGTCTGCCGCTTGTTGCCAGCCGGAACTCCGCTGCAATGCCGAATCCGATTCCCCAGAGAAATCCGAAGAGGTGCGCGCCCAGGTCGGTGTGCTCGCCTTCCGTGCCCAACGCCGCCAGCAGGGCCAGCCCTGCTGCGGCGGGAATCAAACCCCGCCGGTTCGGATGATGGATGTAGCGCATTGCGCTGAGAGCGGCGAAGATGCCGACTGCGCCGAAAACCGCGGTCGATGCCCCCACCGAGCGATGGGCAGGGAGTTGGAGATAGGCGTTGGTGAGGTTGCCGAGGATGCCGGAGCCGAGCAGGAGCGCCCATGACAAGCCGGCCCCGAGCTCGCGGCAAAGGAGGACGGCAATGAAACCGCCGATGGCGAGGTTGCCCGCCAGGTGCGAAACATCGGCATGAAGTGTCAGCGCAGTCACGGCCCGCCACCACTGCCCATCGAGAATGGACGCTGCATTGGCATTGCCGAGGTCGAACCAGTCGGTGGATGCGTGACCGGGCAGGGTGACGCCGAACCGGGTGAGATTGTGGAACATCGCCAGCAGGAGCAGCACTGACAGGGTGGAGAGGGTGTTCTCTTCCAATGGGCGTACGGGCGGCAGGGGAGGGGGCCAGTTGCTGTTCTCCTCTTCAAAGAGACGCACCTCCCTGAGAGCCCGGGCAAAAGCCGGTGCCGGAACGAGCACTCGCCAACCGGCGCCGTTCTGCTCTACCCGAACGGGCACATACCGCGCCTCCAGGACCAACGCCCAGAGCCGCGCATCCTGTGCGGTCAGAATGTCGGTGGAGGGGCCGGTTCCCGGGTCGGCGGGCAAGGGGAGCCACAGTTCGGGCAAGGGCAACAGGTGTTCAGGGGAGATATTCATGCTTCCATGGTAACCATTACCACCCGCTATTGCGACACCCGTTGCGAAAAAAACTTGAAGCAGTCATAAACACGTCGGAATAGCATGGGGTCGCACGAGAAAAACAAGAGGGCGCCGAGGAGATGGAAACACACCATGATCGGGATTGATGGGGGGCGGTGCAAAGGGTGCGGCAGGTGCGTGGCAGCCTGCCCGGACCGGCTGTTGAGCCTCGAAACGAAGGATGGGAGAAAAACAGTGGTGCTCGGCCGCCCCGAACGATGCGATGCCTGTGGCCGATGCGTGACCGAGTGCCCCTTCGAGGCGATTCGCGGCGGCACTGCCTGCATGTCCGGCCTGGCGGAAGGAGGGTAGGCCATGTATCTCTTTCAGATACTGCTGCCGCTCTACGACAATGACGGCACTAACTTCCCCCAGGAGGAATTCGTCCGGGTCAGGGACGAGCTGACAGAGCGCTACGGTGGAATCACCACCTATGTGAGGTCGCCGGCAAAAGGGTTGTGGAAGGGGTCAGCCACCACCGTCCACGATGACATCGTAATCTACGAGGTGATGGCCGAACATTTGGATCGGCCGTGGTGGCGCCGGTTTCGCGAGGAGCTCGCCGGCCGGTTCCGGCAGGATGTGCTGATCGTGCGGGTGAGCGAGATTCAGCTTCTGTAGCGCATGCAAAACGCCCCGATCAGAGTAGGCAATCCCTCACAAATTCCGCCGTCGGGCCGCTTTCCCGCGCTGCCGCCTCCTGCCGTTCCGCAGTGGGCATCATTTCGTGCAGGAATCTCCTGGCTCGCTTGCGGCTGCCGGCAATGGTCTCCGTCATTCTGCACAGAATGAACGCAGGCAGTCCTGACCGGTACCCCTCGACAAGCTTGGCTATTTCCGCCCGGCGCTTGGTAGTGCTCCACGACTTGTAGACATCGTTACCCACATCCTCAAGCAACATGATATCCCGCTCCTTTCAGCCGCTGCCGGCCTTGGCGCTGCAGTGTGCATCCGTCGTTACGGCATCCTCAGCATACTGCATGAAAGGTCATGCGTCCATTATTTTCACCGTTGCGGCTCATGATGAAAGGCGCAATCCATCCGGCGGTTTCATGCTATTATTTAACTAGACAACAATACGCATCCCACGGACAGACCGGCTCCAGCCGGCCGTCGGGCTCACGGGAAGGGAGGTCCTGATCATGGCACGGTTCTATGACCCCAAAGATGAAACGGATTGTTGCAGGGTGGAAGCAATCCTGAGGAAAGGCGGCATCGAGTACTTCCTCCGTCAAGAAAGACGTGGTACTGGCATGATGGAAATCCATGTGGCCGAAGAGGATGTACCCCGAGCGGAAGAGCTTCTTACTCAGGGAAGAGGGAGGTAGCGAATAGTGCGAGCAAGAAACGGTTTTCCACGAGGAATGAGGATTCGAGGAGCGTTTTCAGTGGTAGTGGTTGCTGCTGCGTTGCTGCTGGGGGGAGTGGCAGGTGCCGATGATGGAATTAAGGAAGGGGGCAAAAAGGTCGGAGAGGGCTTCAAGACCATTGGCAAGGAGACGGGCCAGGCGTTCAAGGAGGGGGGCAAGGAGATCGGTCAGGGCGTAAAACAGATGGGCAAGGAGGCCGGCCAGGAGGCTAAGAAGACCGGCAAGGGTGTGGGAGAGTGGTTCCGGGAGACGGGCAGGAAAACCGGAGAGGCCTTCAGGGAAATGGGCAGGAGCATCAAGCGGTTCTTCACGGGCGAGTAGATGGTTGTGCCTCTCAATGGAGTTGGGCGCCCTTGAGCATGTCGCCCCCTTCTTTCCGGGTTTCCTGGCGGTCAATGTGGCAATGTTTCTGGCGGGAGAGCACCGGAACGTGGTGGACAGCCGGTCCCTGAAATGGAAAAAGCCGTCACCCAAAAGGATGACGGCCTGGCTCCGCACAAAGCGTCGTGAATCAACCCTTGGAATTTTCGTAGAACAGAAAGACCAGCAGGACCACGAGCGCTGAAGCAACGATCATGAGGAAAAAGGCGATTATGGTGTTGACCGTGTCCTGGATCTTCTCCTTGGCCGTACGTTCTTCCCGTATGTATCTGCCCATGAAACCTCCCGACGCCACCGCTGGCGGCCGTTCGCCCTAGTGGTAAACTGTATCCAAAATCTCGCAGAATATCAAGCTGATCGCTGTTCACGGAGCTATGCATGATCATAAAGAAACTGATCCTGAAAAAACACCTCAGCTCCGGCGGTCTCGCCGAATTTCTGCTGGTAAGGAAGGAGGGGGCCTACGAGGCTGCTCTCTTCATCAACGGGAAACTGATTCCGGGGCCATCGAAACCGCACCCCCTCAACCCTCCGACGGACGACCTGACTCACTGGATGGGCAACAGGCCAAGCGTCGGGCTTACCCGGGGAGAGGCCGAGCGCATTCTGGAGGAGATCGATTTCGAAAACGCCGTTCTCGCTCACCGTACCCGCAGTGACTGGAAACGATGACGTAAATTGTGATTGCGTGTTTGGAAGAGGCTGAGATACACTATTAACATCTGCTTATCAGCGGCTTGTGGTGCAACGACACCTGTGTTACCCGGACGGCTTATGGTCTGTGCCTCGCTCAAAGCATTCATTGCGGCCGATGAACAGTTGACCGGCATTCACTTCCTCGTGCAAACCAAGGCCAGGAGGGGGGATCGACCTGCCGTCCACTACAATGCCGCCCGCTTCTTCGACCATCACGAGGCACGCCTCGTTTCCCACCTCATTGAAATAAGGGGCGATATCTTCGAAAGTGCCCTGTCCCGTAGTCTCATGCGGCTCGGTTGCCTGATCATCGTGGGCGGAACAGCCATGCTGGTCAGGAATAGCGCCGCCTTCATAGCCGTGCCCGTTTTCGCTCTCCTGCTCTACAGTGAGATCAGGCTCGTCCGTCGCGCTTACCTGCTGGATTCCTCCCTCAAGGGGTATATCTCGTATCTGGGGAGAACACGCCGCCAGCGCCGTGACGACTTCGTGCGCGACGTGGTGGAACATTCCGCCCGCATTGCCGAGTGTATCTCCCGCTGACCAGCGGACTGCTGCCGGCCAGCCCCGGTCTTTTCCCCCAGGCATTGATCGCCTTGTCCGCCCATTATCCCGCCGGATGCACCTGTATCACGTATATAGTTGCATGACAGGGTTTCGTCCCTATACTAGTATTCGTTTGTTAGCGTCCTTAATAGGATCGGGCACGGCATGGAAACCCTGGCAGATCTTTTCACTTCATTCAGCGGCAGAAGCCTTGATACGGCGTTCGTGTTTCGGACCGGCGTCCGGCGGTACCGCTATACCTATGCATTCCTCCATGACCACGCGCTCAGGATGAACGCGTGGCTGGCCGACCGGGGGGTCGGTCCCGGGGATCGTGTCGTGCTCTGGGGGCCTAATTCGCCCTGGTGGGGCATCGCCTTCTGGGGTATCATTGCCCGCGGCGCAATCGTGGTGCCAGTCGATTTCATGTCCGGGGCCGAGCGGGCGGATGTCATTGCGGGCCTCACCGAGGCCCGGCTTGTGATCCAGAGCCGGGATAAGCTTGAGCGGCTCACCGGCCGGCCGACGGTACTTTTTGAGGAACTGCCCTTCCTTCTTGAGTTGTGCCCACCGCTCACTGCCCGCCACGTGCCCGATCCGGACGACATCGCCGAGTTGATCTACACCTCCGGCACCACCGGAGCCCCGAAAGGGGTCATGCTCACCCATCGTAACCTGATTGCCAACCTGCTCCAGGTGAACCGCCACATCCCCATCGTCACCAGCGACTACGTGTTTCTTTCACTCTTGCCCCTGTCGCACATGTTCGAGCAGATGGGCGGATTTCTGACCCCCCTGTACCGGGGCGCATCAGTGGCCTATATCCGTACCCTCAAGCCGTCGGCCATCATGGAAGCCCTGGGGGAGGAGAATGTGCACGCGCTGATCGCCGTGCCGCGCCTGCTTCAACTGCTCAAGGACTCCATCGAGCGGGAGCTTGATGCCCGGGGGCTGGGATCTGTGCTGGCCCGACTGCTGGCTGTTGCCGGGCACTTGCCGGTTGAGCGGCGCAAGCTGCTGTTTGCTCCGGTCCACCGGAAATTCGGGCGCAACTTTTCCCTGTTCGTGTCAGGGGGAGCGCCCCTGGACCCGGAGGTGTTCCGCTTCTGGGCCGGCCTCGGGTTTACCATATTAGAGGGATATGGCCTCACCGAGTGTGCTCCGGTCCTTGCGGCCAACACGCTTGAGCGCCAGGTGGCCGGTTCCGTGGGGCCGGCACTGCCGGGGGTCGAGTTGAAACTCGTTAACGGCGAAGTGCTGGCCCGGGGAGACAACGTCTTTCCCGGCTACTACCGCAATGAATCGGCCAGCCGTGATGCCTTTGCCGATGGCTGGTTCCGCACGGGCGATCTGGGAGAATTCGACGGCTCGGGCTGGCTCCGGATCCTGGGCAGAGGAAAAGAGCTGATCGTCACGGGGGCGGGTGTCAATGTGTTCCCCGACGAGATCGAGTCCATGCTCGACCGGGCCGCCGGGGTGCGCGAATCCTGTGTCATCGGTCTGGACCGCGGGAAGGGGGAAGAGGTCCACGCCGTGCTGATCCCCGATGGGAGCGGCCGTCCGGCAGAGGAGATCATCAACGAGGTGAATGGGCGGCTTGACGATCTCCACCGGATTACCGGCTGGTCCATCTGGTCTGACGCGGAGTTCCCCAAGACCACCACCCTCAAGATCCGGAAATTTCTCGTCAAGGAGCGGGTTGCCCAGGGAGGTGGCACTGGCGTGACAGGGGGGTCCAGTGACAGGCTGGCATTGATGATCGCCCGGATCACCGGGAACCCGGTCGCAACGGTGACGGACGACGCGGTGCTGACGACCGATCTGGGGCTCACCTCCATCGGCAGGCTGGAGCTGGTCAACGCCATCGAGATGGAGTTCCGTCTCGATCTGGAGGACACGGTCATCGGCCCCCGCACCCGGGTGGCCGAACTTCGGGAGGTCATCCGCCTCCGGGCCAAGGTCCACAGCCGCGAGCGGTTCCGGCCATGGACCGCCCGACCCGCGGCACTGGCGGTGCGGCGAGTGCTGGATATGATTCTCCATGGCCCCTTGATCCGGCACTACGTCCGCCTGAAGGTGGAGGGCGGGGAACATCTGGACGGCCTGGACGGCCCGATCCTGTTCGTTTCCAATCATCTCAGCTATTTCGATCATCCCGTCATCATGTCCGCTCTCCCCGGTGAATGGCGCTACAAAACCGCCACTGCTGCCTGGGAGGAGTTTTTCTTCCGCAACTACAAGAGCCTCCCGCAGAAGATCTGGAAGCGCCTTGCCTACGAGTACGCATCGGTAGCCTTCACGGTGTTTCCGCTTCCCCAGAGCCGCGGTTTCCGGGGCGCGCTTCGTTTCATGGGGGCACTTGCGGACAGGGACATGAGCATACTTGTGTTCCCCGAGGGTGAACGTTCGCGGGACGGGAGCTTGCTGCCGTTTCAACCGGGGCTCGGAGTGATGGTGCGGGAACTGGCCATTCCGGTGGTTCCGGTGCGGATACGCGGGCTCGAACAGGTATTCCCCCGCGGTGCCTCCTGGCCCGTCAGGGGCGAAGTGCGGGTGACCTTCGGCACGGCCATCCGCTTTACCCTGGAGTCACCTGCTGAAATAGTCGCTGCGGCGCGTGCGGCCGTGGAGGAACTTTAAGTGGCGGAATGGCACCGTATACCCATCGATGAGGCCCTGACCAGGCTCGCAACGTCCCTTGCCGGGCTTGGCCGCGATGAGGCCCGCCGGCGCCTGGCTGAATGCGGCCCCAATGAACTGGAAGAACAGGTCCGGCGGACGCCCCTTGCCATGCTCCTCGGCCAGTTCACGGACTTCATGATCCTGGTGCTGATCGGCGCGGCAGTGGTGGCCGGCGCCATCGGCGAGCCGGGGGATGCGGCGCCAATCATTATCATTGTCGTGCTTAACGCCGTTATCGCTTTGCCCAGGAATACCGCGCCGAGCGCGCCATGGCCGCCCTTCGGGAGATGTCAGGCAACTATGCCGCAGTGCTGCGCAGCGGCGAGCATCTGAGCGTGCCCGCCCGAGAGATCGTCCCCGGCGACCTTGTCCTGCTGGAAGCGGGAAACGTGGTGCCGGCCGACGTGCGCCTTGTGGAAGCGGTGCACCTGAAAACCGTGGAAGCGGCCCTTACCGGGGAGTCGCTTCCCGTGGAGAAGCTCTCGGAACCACTTCCCGACCCGAATGTGCCGTTGGGCGACCGGCGCAACATGGCATACAAGGGGACGGTGGTCGCCTACGGTCGCGGCATCGGCGTCGCAGTCGCCACGGGGATGGGAACCGAGCTTGGCCGGATTGCCGCGATGCTGCAACAGGAGGCCGAAAATAAAACCCCGCTCCAGCGGCGTCTCGCCGCCTTTGGCAAGCGCCTCGCGCTGGCGGTGCTCGCCATCTGCGCGGTGGTGTTCACCCTTGGACTGCTGCGGGGAGAGCCCCTCCTCCTCATGCTCCTCACCTCCATATCCCTTGCAGTAGCCGCCATTCCGGAGGCGCTGCCGGCAGTGGTGACCATCACGCTTGCCCTGGGCGCGCGCAGGATGGTCCGCCAGAATGCCCTTATCCGCCGGCTTCCCGCCGTGGAAACCCTCGGCTCGGTCAGCTATGTCTGTTCCGACAAGACCGGCACCCTGACCCTCAACAGAATGACCGTGGAGGACGTCTGGCCGAACGGCCTGGACCCGGGCGATGGGGCTGCCTGCACCAGTTCCCCTCGCTCGCCCGTCGACCTCTTCACAACGGCCCTGGTCCTGTGCAACGATGCGCATGAGGACTCGGAAGGAGGGCTGGTCGGCGACCCCACCGAAACGGCCCTTCTGGCCTACGGGCGGACTTGTGGCGTGACCCGCGTCGAAATCGAGGCCCGTCATCCGCGGATGGCCGAACTTCCCTTTGATTCGGAACGCAAATGCATGACCACCTTTCACCGGGATGGCGATACCATCCTGGCCTTTACCAAGGGTGCGGTCGAAGTGCTCGCGGCCCGGTCGGTGGCGATGCGTGTCTCCGGCAGGGAGATCCCCCTGGACCGGCGAGAGATCGAGCGCGTAACGGATGAAATGGCAGCCCGCGGCCTCCGGGTGCTTGCCCTGGCCATGCGCCGCTGGCCGCGGGTACCCGACCGGCTGGAAAGTGACGGGATTGAGAGCGACCTGATTTTCCTCGGCCTTGCCGGCATGATGGATCCCCCGCGCGAGGAGGCTGCCGAGGCGGTTGCCCAGTGCCGGAACGCGGGCATCACCCCCGTGATGATAACCGGCGACCACCCGCTCACGGCCCGGATCATTGCCCGGCGGCTGGCAATCCTCGAAGATGACGGCGACGCGGTGCTGACCGGACAGGAACTGGCTGAACTGAGTCAGGAAGAGTTTGAGGCACAGGTGGAGCAGATTCGGGTCTACGCCCGGGTGGCGCCCGAGCAGAAGCTCACGATCGTCAAGGCGCTTCAGGACCGCGGCCATTTCGTGGCCATGACCGGCGACGGGATCAACGATGCGCCGGCGCTCAAGCGTGCGGACATCGGCATTGCCATGGGAATCACCGGCACGGATGTCTCCAAGGAAGCAGCGGCCATGGTGCTGCTGGACGATAATTTCGCCACCATTGTCAGGGCCGTGCGGGAGGGGCGCCGGATCTACGCCAATATCCTCAAGTTCATTACCTACTCGATCACGTCGAATATCGGGACCTCGTGGCCATAACCCTTGCGCCTTTTTGGGGGTTGCCCCTGCCGTTGCTCCCCATTCAGATACTCTGGCTGAACCTGCTGTGCGACAGCCTGCCGGGACTTGCCCTGGCAGGAGAACCCGCTGAGCGGGATGTGATGAGTCGACCGCCCGTCGACCCGAAGGAAGGTATTTTTGCTGGAGGGAGAGGGTACTACGCGGCCGGCTACGGCCTGGTGATCGGTGCCGCGGCATTGGCGTTCCAGGCCGCTGCCCTGCGGATGGGGCTGCCGTGGCAGACCATGGTCTTCACGTTTCTGGTTCTGAACCGCATGGCAGTCGTGCTTGCGGTCCGCTCAGACCGGACCTCGCTGCTGCGTATCGGCATCATGTCCAACCGGCCCCTTGTCGGTGCCATCGCGATTACGTTCTGTCTTCAACTCGCCGTCGTCTTTGTGCCGACGCTCAATCCCCTGTTCCATACGGAGCCGCTATCGGCCCCAGCCCTTGCCGCTACGGTTGTGCTGGCGATGGGGATGGTTCTTTTGTCCGAGATCCAGAAGGGGGTGTTGAGGTGGCGGCAAGGTAGTTCGCGGTAAAGATGTAGTCGTCCAGATAATCGCGCCTGCCGTCACCGTTCAGATCGCCTGCCTGCCCCTGCTCTCCGTCCCGTTGAGCGAGAAATGCCGTAAAGTCGGCCTCCGATGCCGGACCTGTTCCTGCCGGTCTGATGATGATACGGGGAACCACCGTCAAGGGGTAGACCACACTGTCCTCACCTGACACCACGGTCAGGATTGCCTCGCTGACGCCCCTGTCGGGCAGGGCCTTCACGGCCCAGAGTCCGTCCGGTTCCCGTGTCAGGGTCAGCAGGCGCGCTCCCTTAAGAATGAAGAGGGGGGTTGCCGTGTCGTCTCCGGCACCCTTCAGGGTGAGGGTCACAACGGATTCACCGTCACTGAATCCGATCGGCGGTGCCTGGGTAATACCCTGCGCAACGGGTTCGCTGAACAGCGCCGTGAGCGTGGCAGGAGTCCTTTCCCCGGTCAGTTCCTGAAAACGACTCCGGATGCTCCGGTAAACGATGTGCTCGGGCTGCTTGTCGGGTGAGCGTTGGGGCGTGGCTTCAGGTTCGGGTGGCGTAGGCGGTTCCTCGTGCTCCAACGGTCCGGCTTCCTCTTCTCGTGTTTCCGAAGGGGGTTGTTCCTCGGCTGGTACGTCACTGGTTTCCCTGTCTTCTGTTGCGTTTCTATGAACCGACATCGTTGCGGGTCCCGATGGGGGGGCGGCTTCGCCCTTTTCCGGCGACCCGTCCTTTTCCGGCAACCTGTCCTTTTCCGGCAACCTGTCCTTCTCCGGCAACCTGTCCTTCTCCGGCAACCTGTCCTTCTCGTACTGCTTGTCCTGATCCGACGGGGCGCCCGGTGGGGGAGAGTTGTTTTCGTTCTTAACATAGTCCGCGGTAATGGTACATGCAAGGGTAGGGGGCGTCGTTATGCGGGCAAAGCGGATGCGCGCCACTGCACCGGAAAGAAGGAAGGGCTGTTGTGCCGAAGCGTAAATCAGAAGCCCGTCCGTGCGGGATGTGGCATTGAAAAAAGTCCACTGGGCGGTTCCCTCTTGCACAACCGGTTGCTTGCTTGCAAGCTTATTTTCGTCGCCGTAACCGACCTTCAGGATAATCGACTGGACATTGGAGATTGAACCGTTGGTCCTGATGACATAGTCGTTTCCGCCGGCGTAGGTCAGGCTCATGAGGTTACATGTGCCGCCAAAGGCCGCTGAAATGGTCAGACAACAGAGAAGAAGGCATACCGAAACTGCCGTGATCGCGCTAATCTTCATTAAAAACATCCTCCGCGGATGGCTTGGGTTTGTTCTCCCTTATATATCAAGCACCACCCGGGCCCACCAACCATTTTCTTGCCGCCGGACCGAAAAAAGATGCAGCGTTACCGCCTTTACATCGACCATCATGGGATGACGCTCATTATCGATCCGCTCGCCGCGGGCAACGGCATCGAGGTGCAGGCCTCCCTCAGCCTCGGTGATCATAACCCGGGGAACCCTGAGCAGGAGACACCGGGCGTCTTTCAGAAAGATCAGTTCCTGGAGAAACGAGAACAGAAGAAGGTCCAATTCTTCGCTTGCAAGGGAAATGACGATTTCATCAGCCGGGGCGACCGATGCGAGGTCGTCGACCATGACATTGGTGAGGGCATCGGCAGCGGCGCAGAACATCTCCTCGCGCGTCTCCCCCCACGCTTCAAAGGCAACGTCGGCCGTGGCAATATCGGGCAGATAGCGATAGGGCATGGGGCGGACACTCAGAGCAGGGCGTCTATTGCCTCGAAATCGATCTCGTTCTCGGCATTTGCCTGATCCAGTTGAGCTTTTCCCGGTCCTCGGCAGTGATCTTGGAGACATCCTCCATAAGCGTCGTGAACACTCGTGCCGTGGAGTCATGAACCCGGATGTAGGGAATCATGCTGTCGTCCAGAATCTGCTGGGTTATTTCCGAAACCGGCATGTGGCCCGCGATGACGAGACCGGCGATCTTGTCCCGGTAGGATGGGATATGATACAGGGAGGACAGGGTGACGATCAACTCGTCCCGTGAGCTGGTGAGAACCAGCAGAGTGGCATCCTCCAGGGCGTCAACCACCCGTTGGGACGATGCTGCTCCCAGGTGGATGTGGTGAATGATCCGGCTGTGCCTGTCAGCGTCGCCGTGCACGGGAAGATTGAGCAGTTTTCCGATATGGGACAGGGTCGGGTTTGCCAGGACGGGGGAATAGTTGAAGCCGCCGGAAACCTGGAGCGAGCGCCCCGGGAACCCCCGCCGGAGGAAGCCGAGGATCGAGTCACGCTTGTCTGACCGGAGTTTGTTGACGATGACCATCCGGACGTCGGCCCCTTCCTTTTCGTAGAGGGCCAGGTTAAGGTGCACGGCATCGATGGTGCTGCCGATGCCACTGTCGGTCACCACGATGACCGGTGCCCCGAGCGTATGGGCTACACAGGCATTGCTGAGGCCGATGACCGAACCGACACCGCAGTGGCCCGCGCCTTCGATGATCAGGAAGTCATAGCTCTGGTCGAGGATTTCGAATGCTTCGACGATCTTTTTTTTAAGGGCGAGGCAGTCGAACCTGCCGCTTAGGTAGTCGCGGGTGAAGTTCTTGGGGAGAGGCACGGGGTTCATGAGGGCCAGGTCTTCTTCCAGGCCGAAGGTCCGTGCCATGAGGATGGCGTCCATGTCGACGGTGAGGCCGTTGTACATCTCGATTTTGGGACCAATGGGCTTGATGAAGCCGACCCGCCGGTATTTCTGTTGTGCCAGGTGCATGAGCGAGACGCTCATGGTTGTCTTTCCGCAGTTTTGTCCCGTTGCGCCGATAAAGACTTTTTTGGCCATGGTCCCCCCGGTTGCGTATGAAATTCATTCAGAAACATGAAGGCTGACTGCTGCGCGGAAAAACGGTGCGGCCAGCTCTCGTTGGTGTTTTTCCGCATACAGTATACACAATTGCACGTCCAACGGGGCGAAAAAAGAGCCTTATCCTCCCATGTCCGACGCGATTATCCCGCTGTCAGGACCGTGTTGTCAGCTAAGGCACTGTTCCTGCATCAGCAATGGGAACATTACTCTTGTGCGGGTGGAACGTGAAATATTCCCTGATCATTTTGGCATCACTCACGGTTTTGGGGGGGTGCTCCCCGGTGGGCACGCAGATGAGGGCATGGAAAGGCGCCCCTCTGAACGAATTGATAAACCGGGTGGGAGCTCCCTCGTCAGTGTCGGCCGACAGGGGGGGGTACCGGCTGTACCACTGGTATGAAGACCGCGGCGCGGTCTACACCTATGGCGGTATGGTGAACCTGAGCTGCGACCGGACCATCGGCGTGGATGACGACGACTTCATCATCTCGGTCGACTGGCGCGGCAACTGCATCGCGCCTGTCGATTCGCCCTGGGCGCGCACCAACGATACGCAGAGCATAGGAGTCAGCCAATGAAGATCAGTGACCGTCTTTCTTCGCGCGACGTGGATAAAAAGGGGAAACAGGAATCTCTCGGCCGGTCGGACATTGCCGGATCGCCGTTTGTCCGGACTCTTGCCCGCAACCGGTCGGAGTTCGAAAACCATGAGCAGGAATTGCAGGTCCTCAAGGGCGAGTTGGACAAGGCCGGCAACGAGCTGGAACGGGAGCCGACCATTGCCAATTTTCGCACGTTTCGCGATCTCATCGGCCGCATCACGAAAAACGTCACATCCCATGCCTACCGGCTCCAGCGGGTGGGGGGGACGACCCTCAACCCACGTTGCTTCGAAATCATCACCGTGATCGACCGAGAGGCCGACAATCTCTATCGCCTCATCATGACCGAGAACAAGGATCGTCTCGCCATCACCAACAAGATACTTGAACTCAAGGGGCTCGTCATTGATCTGAAAATCTGAATGCGCGGGCCCATTGCCCGCGTCAAAATTTCAGCATCACCTCCTCAACCTTTGACATTTCCGATGGGCACGAGCCGTGCGACCCGCCGGCTCAGATGCGACAGTTCGGTGGCCTCGGCCACGTCGTCAATGTTTTTGTAGGCATGCCCCGCCTCTTCGGCCAGTCCTCCCCAGGACGCGGTCCGCACGTAGATGCCGCGCTCCTCCATATCCCGCTGCAGTTTCTGCCCCTTGACCAGCTTTTTCGCCTGATGGCGGCTCATGGTCCGGCCGCTGCCGTGCGCGGTGGTGAAGAAGGTGTCGCCGCCTCCCGGGTCGCCTGCCAGCAGATAGGAGCCGGTTTCCATGCTGCCGCCGATAATGACCGGCTGGCCCGTTTCCCGGTAGCGGGCGGGAATCCCCTCCATGCCGGGGCCAAAGGCCCGGGTGGCGCCCTTGCGATGAACCAGCAGTTCGCGTTTTTTCCCGTCCACCAGGTGGGTCTCCAGCTTGGCGGTGTTGTGGGCCACGTCATAGACCATATCCATGCCCAGATCGCGCGGGTCGCGACCGAATACGTCCGAAAAGACCTCGCGGATGCGATGGAGGATGACCTGGCGATTGGCAAAGGCCATGTTCACCGCGCACTTCATGGCGGCAAAGTAGTCCTGCCCCTCGCGGGAGCGGAAGGGGGCGCAGGCAAGTTCGCGGTCATTGGTGCGGATGCCGTACTTTTTCTCCATGACCGACAGGAAAAGCTGGAGATAGTCGGTGGCCACCTGGTGGCCGAAGCCGCGGCTGCCGCAGTGGAACATGATCACCACCTGGTTCGGTACGGTAATGCCGAATGCCCGGGCGGTATCCTCGTCGAAAATGTTCTCGGGGCGGGCCACCTGGATTTCCAGGTAGTGGTTGCCCGAGCCGAGGGTCCCGATCTGGTTGTATCCACGGTCAACGGCTCTCTGGCTGACCTTCGTGGCATCGGCTCCGGTAAAGCAGCCGTGCTCTTCGGTCATCTCCAGGTCTTCGGGCCAGGCGTAACCGTGTTTCAGGCACCAGGAGGAGCCCTGCTCGGCCACGCGGCAGAACTCGTCGTGGGACAACCGCACAAAGCCGTGGCTCCCGACCCCGGCCGGCACCCGGTAGAAGAGGGCGTCCACCAGCTCACGCAGGCGCGGCTTTACCTCTTCATAGGTGAGGGTGGTCAGAACCAGCCGCATGCCGCAGTTGATATCGAAGCCGATGCCGCCGGGGGAAATGACCCCCGTATCCGGGTCCATGGCCGCCAGCCCGCCGATGGGAAAGCCGTATCCCCAGTGGCCGTCAGGCATGCAGAAGGCGTATTTCTGGATGCCCGGCAGGCAGGCCACGTTGGATACCTGCTCGAAAACGCCTGCGTCCATGGCGTTGATGAGTTTTTCCGTGGCAATGATGCGGGCGGGAACGAGCATTCCCTGCTTGTAGGATACGGGAAGCTCCCAGATCGTTGCAGATATTCTCTTCAGCGCTGCCGGTGCCGTCATGGCTCGTTCACCTCTCCTGTAAGCTAATTCTCCGATGTTCCAACTATACCTCAAATTCAGCCAGCCATTCCTCGAAGATGGCAACCTTGTGATCGCCATAACGCAGCAGATTCGCCCTCACTTCGTCGGGGTGCTTTTCGTGGTCGAGGGAGCGGGGTTTTTTTGAAAAGAACAGGTCGGCAAAGCAGACGATTCGCTCTTCCCGGCTGAGGGGAACCATGTCGCGCCGGGGCAGGGGCAGGCTCTGACGTTCGATGTCCTCCACGGTGAGGCCGACACCGATATGGCGCTCGCAGACGAGAGCATGCCGGGGTAGTCCTTCGGCCTCCAGAATCTCCCGGCCGATGATGCCGTGGAGGATATAGGGGGCCTCGCCGGTGCAGCCGATGCCCGTGGAATTGGTCCGGCAGACGCCGATGTCGTGGAGCAGGGCCGCTTCTTCTAGGAACCGCAGATCGAGCGACGGATCCCGGAGCCGGCGAGCCACGGCCAGGGCCTTGGCCGCCACGTGGCGGCTGTGGGCAAGCACAATGCCGCAGGCCGTAGTGGCTGGGCCGAAATGCCGTGCGAGCAGATTTTCGGGGGTCATGGGCAAACCTCTTTCGCGCTGGAAGTGATGTCTCATTATCCGGACCTTGGCGCTGCTCTGTCAATCATGCATTTACCCGGTGCAACCCCGCGTCAATGGGCTAATTTCTTGACCTTTCAGGAGTCTTCGGTGTATTCTGGCGCGTATTTCCCGCACTGGAGACCTCATGGCCCGACCCACCTGGGACGAATATTTCATGGAGATCACACACCTGGTGGCCAAGCGCTCGACCTGTCTGCGGCGTCAGGTGGGTGCGGTCATCGTCAAGGACAAGAACATCCTTGCCACCGGTTACAATGGCGCGCCCTCAGGTGTGGCCCACTGTCTCGACGTGGGATGCCTGAGAGAGAAACTCGGCATCCCGTCCGGCGAGCGCCATGAACTCTGCCGGGGCCTCCACGCGGAGCAGAACGCCATCATCCAGGCGGCCAAGCACGGCACCAATATCGACGGGGGCACCCTTTACTGCACCACCATGCCGTGCATCATCTGTTCGAAGATGCTCATCAATGCCGGCATCCGGCGCATCGTGTACGAAGAGGGATACTCGGACGACCTTGCCCGCGAGATGATCGGCGAATCCGGCGTAGCAGTGGAGCGATTTTCCGACCTGAAAGGAAGAGCGTCATGAAATGTCCGTTCTGCGGTCAACTCGACAGCAAGGTGGTGGACTCGCGCCCCGACAAGGGTGGGGCGGCCATCCGCCGCCGGCGCGAATGCGAGTCGTGCGGCAAGCGGTTCACCACCCACGAACGGATCGAGGAAGTCCTTCCTCTGGTGCTCAAGAAGGACGGGCGCCGCGAGCCATTCGACCGGCTCAAGCTCATCGCGGGCATTCAGAAGGCCTGTGAAAAGCGGCAGGTGTCCCGGGAAACCATCGAACGGCTCGTGGACCGGCTGGAGGCCCGCCTGCCGGAGCTCGGGGAAAAGGAAGTGCCGAGTACCACCATCGGCGAATGGGTCATGACCGAGCTCCATGACATCGATGAGGTGGCGTACGTCCGCTTTGCCTCGGTCTATCGCTCCTTCAAGGATGTCAACGAGTTCATGTCCGAGCTCCAGGATCTTCTCAAGAAGTAGCAGCCCCACTCCCATGACATCTGTCCATGAAAACATGATGCGGCGTGCCCTTTCCCTTGCCCGAAAAGGCATTGGCAAGACGTCCCCCAACCCTGCGGTGGGGTGCGTGATCGTGCGTGAGGGCACCGTGGTCGGCGAGGGGTGGCACCGCAAGGCCGGCACACCCCATGCGGAGGTCCACGCGTTGCGCGAGGCCGGTCCGCTGGCC
Organism: Geobacter anodireducens; assembly: GCA_001628815.1. Lineage (NCBI taxonomy): Bacteria > Pseudomonadati > Thermodesulfobacteriota > Desulfuromonadia > Geobacterales > Geobacteraceae > Geobacter > Geobacter anodireducens. The sequence goes on along the minus strand of CP014963.1, from coordinate 1,892,861 downwards.
CGCGGGGCTGACGTTTATGTAACGCTCGAGCCGTGCTCCCACTTCGGCCGCACCCCCCCGTGCGCAGATGCCCTGGTTGCTGCGGGAGTAGCACGTGTCTTCGTGGGAATGGTTGATCCGAACCCCAAGGTCTGCGGCACAGGGGTCGCCCGTCTCGAAGCGGCAGGTATCCGGGTAATTACCGGCGTACTGAATGGGGAGTGCCGGCTGATTAATGAACCCTTTGCGAAACACGTGTCCACAGGGCTTCCTTTCCTCACCCTCAAGAGCGCCCTGACCCTTGATGGGAAGACAGCCACTCTGTCTGGTGATTCGCGCTGGATAACTAACGATAAATCAAGGCGGTACGTGCATCGACTTCGAGCGATGGTTGATGCCGTTATGGTGGGGGCCGGAACCCTGCTGGCCGATGACCCCGAACTCACCGTGCGCCACGTGAAGGGGAAAAATCCTCTCAGGATCATAGTGGACAGCAGCCTCAGGATACCACATCAGGCACGGGTTCTGGGAGATGACCTGGCCCGCGGCACCATCATCGCGACCACGTCAGATGATCGGGATCGAATAGCTTCTCTGGAGACGCGGGGAGCGCAGGTCATCCGTTGCGCATCCGACAAAGGTCGCGTGGACCTGCGCGATCTCATGGAGCGCCTTGGCGCCAGGGGAATCCAGTCGATCCTGCTGGAGGGGGGAAGCGAGCTTGCCGGTGCGGCTCTCCGTCAGGGACTCATCGACAAGTTCATTCTCTTTTACGCCCCCCTATTTCTGGGCGGTGCCGACGGCATCGGGTTGTTCGGCGGGGCATCGGTGGAGCGCATGGAGCGGGCATTCCGCCTTGAAACGGCGCGGGTGCGGCGTTTCGGCGGCGACATCATGATCGAGGCCTATCCGGAGGAAGCATGTTCACGGGATTGATTGAAGATGTGGGTACCGCGCGGCGGTTGGAGCGCCGGGGAGAGGCGGCACGCCTTGCCGTGGCCACGGCGCTGCCGCTTGAGTCCGTGAATCTGGGCGACTCGGTCGCAGTGAACGGGGCCTGTCTCACGGTGGTGGCAAAGGGGGGCGGCGAGCTTACCTTCGACGTTTCCCCCGAGTCATTGGAGCGCACCACGATCGGCAGTCTGGCAACGGGGGCTCCGGTCAACCTGGAGCGGGCTCTCCGCCTTGGAGACCGTCTCGGCGGCCACCTGGTGACGGGGCATGTGGACTTGGTGGCAACAATCGAGGGACGTCGCGAGGTGTCCGGCAACATCCTGTTCACCTTCCGGATGGCTTCCGGATTCAGCCGTTACCTGGTGGCCAAGGGCTCGGTGGCCGTGGACGGCATCAGCCTGACGGTAAACACGGTTGACGCCGACTCGTTTTCGGTCAACGTCATTCCCCATACCGCTGCGAAAACGACCCTGGAGCACCGTCGACCGGGCGACCGGGTCAATATAGAGACGGACATTCTCGGCAAGTACATCGAACGGCTCCTGGGAGGCGGTGGGGAACCCCGAAAGGGGGATAACGGGGTAACCCTTGAGCTTCTTGCAAAGAACGGATTTTTGTGAGATATGAAATGATTACCTATGTAAGGGACGGAGAGACCAATGCCGGTTGCACGTATTGAGGAAGCAATTGAAGACATCCGTCAGGGCAAGATGGTGATCCTGGTGGACGACGAGGACCGTGAGAACGAAGGCGACCTGACCATGGCCGCGGAAATGGTAACCCCCGAGGCGATCAACTTCATGGCCCGGTTCGGGCGGGGGCTCATCTGCCTCACCATGACGACCGAACGGTGCGATCATCTCCAACTGCCACTCATGGTTTCGGCAAACACTTCCTCCTTCGGCACGGCCTTCACCGTATCCATCGAGGCAAAACGGGGGGTGACCACCGGCATCTCAGCGGCGGACCGGGCCCACACCATTCTGACCGCTGTTGCCGATGACGCAAAGGCAGATGACCTCGCCCGTCCGGGCCACGTGTTCCCGCTGCGGGCCAAGCCGGGCGGAGTGCTCGTTCGTGCTGGCCAGACCGAAGGCTCGGTCGATCTGGCTCGTCTTGCCGGGCTCAAGTCCGCTGGCGTCATTTGTGAGATCATGAACGACGACGGCACCATGGCGCGAATGCCGCAACTCAAGGTTTTTGCCAGGGAGCACGGAATCAAGATCTGCACCATCGCGGACCTGGTGGCCTATCGGCTCAAGCACGAGTCCCTGGTGAGGCGTGCGGCAGACGTGCTTCTGCCCACGGATTTCGGGGAATTCCGGGCCATTGCCTTTGAGAACGACGTTGACCGGCTGGAGCACTTGGCGCTGGTCAAGGGAGAGATCAGGGGGGATGAGCCGGTGCTCGTCCGGGTGCATTCCGAGTGCATGACCGGCGACGTTTTCGGCAGCCTGCGCTGCGACTGCGGCAGCCAGCTCCATCGGGCCATGGAGATGATCGAGGCCGAAGGGCGCGGGGTCATCCTCTACATGCGCCAGGAAGGACGCGGCATCGGCCTGTTCAACAAGCTGAAGGCCTACGCCTTGCAGGACGAGGGGAAAGACACGGTGGAGGCGAACCTGGCCCTTGGCTTCAAGCCCGACCTGCGTGACTATGGCATCGGTGCCAGATTCTCGTGAACCTGGGGGTGCGGAACATCAGGCTGCTGACCAACAACCCTCGCAAACTGATCGGCCTCCAGGGCTACGGCATCAATATCCTGGAGCGGGTTCCCATCGAAATCCCGCCCACCACGACGAATCTCGACTATCTCAAGGCCAAGCGCGAAAAGCTCGGTCATTTGCTGGAAAACATCTGAGGAGGATACCATGCCCCGATTCATCGAAGGCAAGCTCGACGCCACCGGGCTTCGATTCGGCATTATCGTGAGCCGCTTCAACAGCTTCATCGGCGAGAGGCTTCTTGAGGGTGCTGTGGACGCCTGGTCCGCCATGGTGGTGATGATGGCGACATCGACGTCGTCAGGGTTCCCGGGGCCTTTGAGATCCCGCTCACGGCCCAGAAACTGGTCCAGAAGGGGAACTACGATGCCGTAATCTGCCTCGGCGCCGTGATCCGCGGCTCCACGCCCCACTTCGATTACGTGGCCGCCGAGGTTTCCAAGGGGGTCGCGCATGTTTCCCTGGCCACCGGCGTGCCGGTCGTCTTTGGCGTGCTTACCACCGACACCATCGAGCAGGCCATTGAGCGGGCCGGAACCAAGGCGGGGAACAAGGGCTTCGATGCGGCCGTGACCGCCATCGAAACGGCGCGCCTCTACCGGGAGCTCCGCTAGTGGGCGCCCGCCGCCTCGGCAGGGAGCTGGCCCTGCAACTGCTGTACTCACGGGATTACGCTGCCGGCGAGGCTGCGCCGCTCCTGGAGCTCGCACTGGACGAATCAGAGCCCGGAGCGGCGGCGGGGCGAAGCTTTGCCGACGACCTGGTCCGCGGGGTCCTGGAGCACCGCCAGGAGATCGATACTGCCATCACCGGCGCATCGAAGAACTGGTCCATCGGCCGCATGGCCCGGGTTGACCTGAGCATTCTGCGAATGGCCATGTACGAGTTGCTGTTCCGGCCCGACATTCCCAAAAACGTCACCATCAACGAAGCCATCGAGGTGGCTAAAAAGTTCGGCACCGAGGACTCGCCGGCATTCATCAACGGCATTCTGGACGAGATCGCCTCAACGCTCCCCGACAAGGGGTAGCGGCCCCAACTCATCCCGACAGGCACCAGAACGAGGAAACATGAAAGAGATCAAGATCGGACTCATCGGCTTCGGCACCATCGGCACGGGTGTCGCCAAGCTCCTCCAGGCCAACGCCGGCCTCATTGCCGACAAGGTCGGCGCCGCGGTTACCCTTAAAAAGATCGCCGATCTGGACATAACCACCGACAGGGGCATCGAGCTCCCTCCGGGAACGCTCACCAGCAACGTGGCCGAGGTACTCGATGACCCGGAGATCAGCGTGGTGATCGAGCTGATCGGCGGCTACGAGCCGGCCAAGAGTTTCGTGCTGCGGGCCATCAACAACGGCAAGCACGTGGTCACCGCCAACAAGGCCCTGCTTGCCCTGCACGGCGAGGAGATCTATCCGGCGGCCGCGGCCAAGGGGGTCGAAGTCCTCTTCGAAGCGGCGGTCGGCGGCGGCATCCCGGTCATCTCGGCCATCCTGGGGAACATGGCGGCGAACAACTTCACCACGGTGTTCGGCATTCTCAACGGCACATGCAACTACATCCTCACCCGCATGACCCAGGAAGGGGCCGATTTTGCCGATGTTCTCAAGACCGCCCAGGAGCTTGGCTATGCCGAGGCCGATCCGACCTTTGACATCGAGGGGGTCGATACCGCCCACAAGCTGGCGCTGCTGGTCTCCCTCTGCTTCGGGACAAAGGTTGATTTCAACGCCATCCACACCGAGGGGATCAGTTCCATCTCGTCCGTGGATATTGGTTTTGCCCGGGATTTCGGGTACAAGATCAAGCTGCTGGCCATTGGCAAGCGCACCGGTGATACCGTGGAAGCCCGCGTCCATCCGACCATGATCCCGGTCAACTACCCGCTTGCCGATGTGGACGGGGTCTTCAACGCCATCCGCTTCACCGGCGATTTTATCGGTCCCGTCATGTTCTATGGCCGCGGCGCCGGCATGGAGCCCACTGCCAGTGCCGTGGTGGGCGACGTCATCGAAATCGCCCGGAACATCCTTGCCGGCGTGGGCCGCCGGTGCGCGCCCCTCGGCTATCGGGACGAGGCAGTCACGACCCTTGCCCTCAAGCCCATGGGCGAGATCGAGGGCAAGTACTATCTCCGTTTCGGCGCCGTTGACAAGCCCGGTGTGCTGGCAAAAATTTCGGGTGCCCTCGGCAGGTACGACATCAGCATTGAATCAATGATCCAGAAGGGGAGAAGCGCCGGTGAATCGGTACCCATCGTGATCATGACCCATGAAGCCCGGGAAAGGGACATTCGTGCGGCCCTGGAAGAGATCGACACCTTTGAGCTCATCAGCGAAAAGAGCAGATTCATCAGGATCGAGGATAATCTGGAATAGAAACGTCTTCCCGCACATTGATGCCGGAGAAAGGCAGCCATCGCAGGCTGCCTTTTTTCATGGCGGAAGGACAGTTACGTCGGTGTCGGCGGTTGGGATGAGTTGGGTAAAATAGTGGATGGAGGCGTAACGGCCCGATGCTATGGGAGTAACCGCGGAGCTGTAACGGCTCACATAGACGAGATGAGCGATGCCGTACTCCTCGGCGGTGCCGAGGTTTGTTTCGCTGTCTTCTCCGAGCATCGTCCGCGATGGTTCGTAGGGAATCCGTTCCCTCAGTTTTCCCCAAAACTGCACGTCCTCCTTGGGCAGTCCAAGGTCGTGGGCGGAAATGATGCCGGTGAAATAGTGCCCGAGCCGGGTTTTGCGCATCTTCAGGGAGAGGGTCTTGCCGTGGGCGTTGGTCACGAGCCAGGCCTGTTTGCCGTGCTGGCGAAGAAAGAGCAGGAACTCCACCACGCCGGGGTGGACAGCGATGAGGTGATCGACTTCCTGCTTGAGAACGGGGATGTCGAGTCCGAGCCGCTCCGACCAGTAATCCAGGTCGGTCCAGTTCAGGGTCCGCTCCTGGGAGCGGAACAGGGCATAGAGAAGGATTTTCGCTTCGTCCAGGGGAATGCTGTTCCGGGCGGCATAGCGTTTGGGTACGTGTTCGAGCCAGAAATGGTCGTCGAAATGGCGGTCGAGCAGTGTCCCGTCCATGTCCAACAGTACGGTGTCGATGCCGTTCCAGTCAAATTTCATGGCGTATCCTAGCGGGAAAGACCTTAGCGGGCCTTTTCCTCGATGAAGGTTCTGATCTGCTCGATACGTGAGTCAAGCACCTCGCACCGGCTCGGCAGGTCTTCAATCCCTTTGAGCGACGGGGGGCGCGGCGGTTCGAACCCTACCGCGCGCACCACGGCATCGGCGAATTTTGCCGGGTGGGCGGTGGCCAGGCAGATGACTGGCGTGCCGTCGGTCACCAGGTGCCGGGCAGCCCGCACGCCCACTGCCGTGTGGGGATCAAGGAGGTAGCCGGTTTCACGGTGGAAGGAGGCGATGGTGTCGACGGTCTCTTCCTGGTTGACCGAATAGGCGAGGAATTCGGTGCGCACGTGCGCCATTTCGGCATCGGAGAAGTCGATCCGGCCCCGGTCGGGAAGCGTGGTAAAAGCCTCACGGACTCTGGCGGGATCTTCTCCGAAGAGATAGTAGGCATAGCGTTCGAAATTGGAGGCCAACTGGATGTCCATGGACGGCGACACAGTGGGCACCACGGCGCTCAGCGAATAGTCTCCGTCATTGATGAAGCGGGCAAGAATGTTGTTCTCGTTGGTGGCCAGGAGCAGTCTGGCAATGGGCAGTCCCATCCGCTTGGCCACGTAGCCGGCGAAAATGTCGCCGAAGTTGCCCGTGGGGACCGAGAAGACAACTTCGTCGCCAATGGTCTTTGCCACGCGGAAGTAAGAGTGGAAGTAATAGACCACCTGGGCCAGTACCCGGGCCCAGTTGATGGAGTTTACGGCGCCGAGAGCGTAGCGTTCCTTGAAGGGGAGGTCGTTGAACAGGCTTTTGACGATGTTCTGGCAATCGTCGAAGGTGCCGCGCACGGCAATGTTGTGCACGTTGGGATCGAGCACCGTGGTCATCTGCAGCGCCTGGACCGGCGAGGTCTTGCCGTGGGGATGGAGGATGAAGATGTTGATGTTCTCCTTGCCCCGCACGCCGTAAATGGCGGCACTTCCCGTGTCGCCGGACGTGGCGCCGACGATGTTCATCCGTTCGTGCCGCTCCTGCAGCAGATATTCGAAGAGGTTGCCCAGGAATTGAAGCGCCACGTCCTTGAATGCGAGGGTGGGGCCGTGGAAGAGCTCGAGGATGTGGAGACCGCCCCGCTCCACGACCGGCGTCACGTCGGGATGATCGAAGGTGGCATAGGAGCGGTCGATGAGACTGCGCAGGTCATCGGCCGGGATGTCGTCGGCGTAGCGGGAGATGATCCGGAAGGCGAGTTCCTGGAACGGCAGCGTCCTCCATGTCGCGAGCGTGTCCCGGTCGATGGCCGGTATCGTTTCCGGCAGGAGAAGCCCCCCATCGGTGGCGAGCCCCATCATGACCGCGTCTTTGAAGCGAATGGGCTGAATGGTTCCTCTGGTGCTGATGTAGCGCATGACTGGTCCGTTCTTGAAGGGATTGCCGCGCTCCCTGCCCCTGAGCAGACGGCGTTGGTATCTTAGCAGCAAACGTGTGAAAAGTGAAGCGGTCGCTCCCGCTGTTCCTGTGGTACTATTAAAGGCGGCATTCCGACCCACGTCTCCTGAAAGGCTCTGTTCATGCACCTCTTGAAGCGCGCTGAAATGCTCAACGTCATCGACACGCTGGCCACCGACTACCTCAAGGGCAAGGTCCGGGCGATCCGTCTGTCGGTGATCGCGCTCCTTTCCGGCGGGCACATCCTGCTGGAAGACATACCGGGCCTGGGCAAGACGACCCTGGCCCTCGCCCTGGCACGGGCCCTGGGGCTCTCCTTCGGCCGGGTCCAGTGCACGAGCGACCTTCTGCCCTCGGATATCACAGGCCTCTCCATCCTCAACAGGGACGAAAACCGCTTTACCTTCATGCCTGGCCCCATCTTCAACAACGTGGTGCTGGTGGACGAGATCAACCGCGTCATGCCCAAGACCCAGAGCGCGCTTCTGGAGGCAATGGAGGAGCGGCGGGTCACGGTGGAAGGCACCACCCACCCGCTGCCCGAGCCTTTCCTGGTCATCGCCACCCAGAACCCGGTGGAGCAGGTGGGGACCTATCCGCTCCCCGAATCGCAACTGGACCGCTTCGTGGTCCGCAGCGGCATCGGCTACCCGCCCGAGGCCATCGAAAAGGCCATCATCAAGGGAGGGAGCATCCGTGACGGCATCCGCCACCTGGAGCCGCTCGTGACGGTTGACGACATCACCGAGGCCCAGCGGACGGTCCGCGAATCCATCTACCTGTCCGACAAGGTTGTTGACTACATCCATGCCATCGTTGCGGCCACCCGCAGCCACCATGCCGTGACGTCGGGCGTTTCCACCAGGGGGGCCATTGCCATGGCCGAAACCGCCAAGGCCCACGCCTATCTGGAGGGGCGCGACTACGTCATTCCCGAGGATGTGAAGGCGATTGCGGCGCCGGTTGGTGCGCACCGCCTGATCCTCGGCTTTGACAACGAGAACCTGGACAAGGGGGAGCTATTACACGCCATCCTCGCCACCATACCCGTTCCGCTGGCCTGAGGCTGACCCGGCCCGGCATCGCCTATATCGCCATAACGCTCCTGATCGGGTTCGCTGCGGTCAACACCGGCAACAACCTCCTGTATCTCATCGTTTCGGCGCTGCTCGGTTTCATGACTGTTTCCGGAGTTGCGGGATGGCTCAATATCCGCGGCCTCGCGCTCCAGGTGCGCCTGCCCGACGAGATCTATGCCAGCCAGGAGACCTTTGCCTATCTGGTCATTGCCAACCGGAAGCGTTTCGTGCCCTCGTTCCTGTTGCGCGTGGCAGTGGAGGGGGGCGGCTGGGCCGACTTCAGCCTGGTGGAACGGCAGTCCGACGAAGCCGGTTCTGCCGCGATCAGGTTTTCCCGCAGAGGGATCGTTACCCTGGGGCGAGCCGTGGTGAGCTCTCCCTTTCCCATTAATTTTTTTGTCCGATCAACGGTCCTCCCCCTGGATGTTCGCGGCGTTGTTTTCCCCTCGCCCCTTCCATGCGCCGGTTTTCCCGTTCTGCCGGAGCAGGCGGGAAGAGGGGGGCGCGAGAGCCTTTCCCCCGGTTACGAAGGGGAAGTGGACCGGATTTCCGACTATACGGGCACGGAGCCGTTCAGGTTGATCCATTGGCGCCTTTCGGCACGCCACGGTTCTCTGAAGGTGAAAGGGATGACCGCTGTTGCGGACGAGCCGATCATCCTCGATCCGGACCGCTTGCCGGGCAGTGACCGCGAGGAGCGCCTCCGGTGCGGGGTCTGGCTCGTAAACCGGGCCATCCGGGCAAACCGTCCCGTTGGTCTCTCGGTCGGCGGACGGACCATACCCCCTGATACTTCGCGCGCCCATCGGCTCAGACTGCTCACGGAACTGGCACTCCATGGTTTCCGTTAAGACCGTTATCACCATTCTCGCCTACCTCGTGGCGGTTCTCGGGTATCTCCCCGTCGTGCTCCATGCGGACTGGCCAGCGCGACTCGCGGCCCCGCTGGCCCTGGCGCTGGGCATCGCATTTGATCGCCGGGGACGGCATCCTCTGGCCGGCATTCCGGCGACACTGTTCACAGTCGTCGCCTTTGCGGCGTACTTACTCCAGTGGAGCCGCTCCAATCCGGCAGCGCCGGTCGTGAACTTCCTCGTCATGCTGCTGGCGGTGCGACTGGTCAACGAAAAGAGTCCGCGAAACCTTCTCCAGATATTCGCGCTTGCCCTTTTCCTCCTGGCAGGGTCATCGCTCTTCAGTCTGAGCGCCCTGTTTCTGCTCTATCTGACGCTCCTGCTGGCCCTTATCGCTATCGCGCTCGTTCTTCTGGCCTTTCATAGCGTCGACGAAGGCATCAGCCTCACCTCCCGCGCGCTCAGGCGCGTGGTCGCGGCGGCCCTTGCCATGCCCGCCGCGTCGCTGCCGCTTCTGCTCGTTTTTTTCGCCATCCTGCCGCGGCCCCAGTTTCCGCTCCTCAGTTTTCTGAATGCCCCGGGCGAGATAACAACGGGGCTCAGCGAGCGCGTGGAGCCGGGCACGTCCTCCAGCGTCGCCGCTGCCCACACCGTCGCGTTCAGGGCCGAATGCGAGAGGCTGGAGCGGAATGCGCTGTATTGGCGGGGGCTGGTCCTGGATACGGCGACCCCCACCGGATGGGTGCGCGGGGCGACCCCGACTGCGGATTCACCCGCCCAGCCGCAAGGAAGGGCCGTGCGGCAGGTGATCTATCCCGAGCCCTCGCGCACCACCTACCTGGTGGGACTCAACATGCCGATTCGCATGGACGGAGTCCGGAGCAGGCAGGCCAACGATGGTACCTTTGTCAATCGGGGACGTCCGGGGGGACGGATCAGGTATGAGGTGCAGTCGGTGGTGTCCGACACTATCGCCGTCAGGGGGACGGTGGACCGAAATCACTACCTGAAGCTGCCCGAGCGGATCTCCGGCCGAACCGTTGACCTGGCGCGCCGGTTGGCCGTTGGTGCAGCGGACGATGCGGCCAGGCTCGACAGGATCGAGGCGTGGTTTCGTGATGCCGGATTCTCTTACGCCACCACAGGGCTTCCGGTCGCGGACGATCCGGTCGATGCCTTTCTCTTTGGCAGTAAAAAAGGGCACTGCGAGTTTTTTGCATCATCGTTCGCACGGCTCTTACGGGTGGCGGGCGTGCCGGCGAGGCTGGTGGGAGGCTACTACGGCGGGGAATATAACGAACTGGCCGGCTATTATCTGGTCACTGAAGACCGCGCCCATGTCTGGGTGGAAGCGTTCATAGACGGCCGCGGCTGGGTCATGATCGACCCGAGCGCCTTTGCCGTCAACTTCGACCGGGTGGGTGAAGCCTCCAGGCCCGGCATGCTCGGCAGAATGACCCGCATGGTCGACTCGCTCTCCTATCTCTGGATTCAGGTGGTCATCACCTATGATCTCCAGAAACAGGTCGAGCTTGTCCGGACGGCAAACAGCCGGTTCAAAGGGCTGCGCATGCCGAGGGATGCACGCCTGGTCACGGCGGTGACAATCACGGCCCTGGCGGCGTTGGGTGGCGTCTTGGTTACTCGCCGTCACAGGCCTGCCGGCAGGGAGAAGCGGCTCATGAAGCGCTTCCTGACCAGGCTTGCCCGCTGCCACGGCCTTCCCCGGAGCCCGGATCCCTCGCAGGGACTGTCTGAAATCGTCGCGGAGCTGGACGATCCGGCGGCAACGGAGTTCGTTGCCGTTTACAGTGGAGCGGTCTACCACGACCGGCGTCTCACCCCGGATGAGATCCGACGCCTTGAGCGATTGATCAAAGACATCGGCGGAAAGCATGAAAGCAGCCCATAGTGCATGCAATTACGCCATTTCACGGGGCGTCCGGGCTTGACAAGGTACACTCTTTCCTTTAGGTTACAAGTACATGTTTTTTGACCTTCCCAGACAACGGATGGACGGTGAGCTCCAAGAAAGATAAACATCTCGACAGTGCCCAGAAGTTCCTTATCAAGGGACAGGTCGACCGGGCTATCCGTGAATACGAGCAAGCGGTAACACTTGACCCCAAGGATGTGCGGGTTCGGCAGAAGTACGCCGAACTGCTGGTCCGCACCAACAGGAAGGGCGAGGCTTTGCGGGAGTTCGAAGTCATCGGCAAGTTTTACGCCGACAACGGTTTCTTCCTTAAGGCGATCGCAGTCTACAAGCAGATCCAGAAGATTGATCCCGCCAATTCGGCACATCCCTCACCCTTGCCACCCTCAATGAAAAGCAGGGACTTGTCGGCAATGCCCTGGCCGAATACAAGGCAGTCTACGAGGTCTACGAAAAGAGCGGGCAACTCCGTGAAGGGGTGAAGGTCCTGGAGCGCATGCACTCCCTGGACCGGGAGAACATCACTATCCGCCTGAAGCTGGCCGACACCCGGAACAAGATCGGCCAGACAGATGAAGCCTATCAGGAGTTTACCACCCTGGCCCGCGAAATCAGAGCGCGGGGCGATGCCGCTGCCTACGGACGCATCTGCGAACGGATCGGGCAGCTCTTTCCGCAACGGAAGGAGTTTCTCCTCATGGTGGCCGAAGATGAACTGGCCGCCGGCAACCATGGGGCCGCTCTCCCCCTGTTGAAGCAGTTCGTGGACGACGAGCGCTTCAATCCGCGCGCACTCTACCTCCTGGCCGACGCTTCCCGGGCAGCGGGCGACCTGAAAACCGCTTCGGATGCATACAACCGCATCGTGCTCAACTACCCCGGAGAGCTTACCGCCTGCAAAGGGCTCCTGTTCTGTCTGCGTCATCGGGGTGATGTGGATGAGGCGCTCGGACTCCTGAAGCGCTTTGAGGCCGAATTCCTCAGCCAGGAGCCCGAGACCCTTGAACAGTTCTACCTGTCGCTCCAGGAGATCGCTCCCGATAACGGGGCCATTACCGAAGGGCTGCGCAGGGTTCGCGGGACAGCCGACGAGGATGGTGCGGTTGCCGGAGAACAGGAGCAGGAACCCGCATCGTTTTCTGAAAATTCGGCACCCTCGCCGGATGGCTCGCCCGCTGTCCCTGAATCTCCCGTTGCCTGTGCGGCGGAAGTCGACTTCGATTCCGATGAATCCTTGTGGGAAGAAGAGGTTGAGATCGGGCTTGAAGTCGACGGCGATGCCGACCTTGAAGAGATCGAGCTCGAAGTTTCCGTGCCGGACGAATCGACCGATTGGCTTGCCGGCCCCGAAAACGAGGCAGCTTCATTACCGGACGGCTCGTCCCTTGATTTCACTGAGGATGAACTGAACGATCTTGTGCCGTCTCCACCGTTCGTATCGCCGCCCTCCGGTTCTAAGGGGGACAAATATGGTCTTGACGGCTTTTTTTCGGCATTCAAGAAAGGGGTGGGTGAGCAGCTCGAACAGGGTGACACCGAAACCCGGTACAACCTTGGCATCGCCTACAAGGAAATGGGGCTGTACGACGATGCTATTGCCGAGTTCAAGGCCGCGTCGCAAGACCCTCGCCGCCTCGTGGATTGCATCACGCTTCAGGGGATATGTTACCGGGACAAGGGTGAACCGGGAAGGGCTGAGGAGCTGTTCAGTTCGGGGCTGATGCTGTCGGAGCTTTCGCCGGAGGAGTTTCTCTGTCTGACCTATGAATTGGCCCTTACCCACGAGCAGAAAGGGGACGTGGATAAGGCCCTTGCCGAATATCGCAAGATTGCCGACATCGACCCCGCTTTCCGTGACACGGCCGGCAAGCTGGAGCACCTGGACCACGACGGTTTTGCCGATGTGGATCTCGTGGACCTTGAGGAACCCCCGTAACGCTGGTTACGAAAAGAGCAGTCCCCGGGGCGCCACAAGGCGAACCGGCGCCAGAAACAGCTCGCTGGTATAGCTGTCAGGCAGGGGAGGCAAGGGGTTGGCCGCCTGAACCGCCTGGAGAATCAACCGGTCATAGGCCGGGCTCCCCGTACTCTTCACCAACTGCACGTCAACCATCTCACCGCTTTTCTTCATCACAATGGTCAGCATCGCCTCCGAGCGGCCCAGTTCCATTCCCGACGCGCTCGCAACCGTCCACCACCGTTCGTTTATGGTTTCCAGAAGCGTGAAGTAATATTCACGGACATCGCTTCTCAGGGACTCGCCTTCGGCTATGCCGCGGAAAAAGCCGCGGGACATGCCCAGCGAAAGGGGCGAGGGAGGCGCCTGCACCACCGGCGATGGCGGCGGCTCAACCGCCCGGGGCGGCGGCGCAGCTTCTTCGGCGGGCGGTTGCTCGTTTTCCACCGGCAGGCTCATGTCGCTGGCAACAACAGGTTCGGGTACGGGAGCTGGCAGGCTGTCCGGCGGTGATGGTGCAACAGGGCGAATCTCGCTGCCGGACAGGTCCACGGAAACAACCTGCATCCCTTCCACGCCAGCCACGTGGCGCGGCAGGAGTGACGTCACGGAATAGAGCGCTCCGTGCAATGCAAGAGAGAGGGCGATGGTCCAGAGCATCGGCGCATCGCTTCGTCTTGTCTGTGTCAACTGGTCCATGGGCTGGCTCCCAGGCGGAATGGATGTGGTACGTGGTCATTCTACCTTTTTCCCTAAGGCCGTGACAACCCGATTTCTCGTTTACCTTTCGGATTTTGCGACAAAAAAAGGGGGCCGAGGGCCCCCTTTGTCATTTCCATATGTTGGCGCTTAGTTGTTTTGCGCGTCGACAACGGCAATGGCTGCCATGTTGACGATATCCATGACGTCGTCGCCGCGCTGCAGCACGTGTACCGGTTTTTTCATCCCCATGAGAATCGGCCCGATCGCATCGGCGCCGCCGAGGCGGGTAAGAAGCTTGTAGCTGATGTTGCCCGAGTTCAGGTCGGGGAAAATAAGGACATTTGCCCCCCCCTTGAGAGTGGCAAAAGGATAGTGGGCCTCCAGAATGTCGGGCACCACGGCGGTGTCGGCCTGCATCTCGCCGTCGATCATCAGTTCGGGCGCCCGCTGCTTGACGATCTCCACCGCCCGCTTGCACTTGAGCGCCTGGGGATGATTGACGGAACCGAAGTTGGAGAAGGAAAGCATGGCGATGCGCGGGTCGAGATCCAGAAGCCGCGCCTTCTCGGCCGCCAGTATGGCGGTTTCGGCCAGTTCCTCCGCGGTGGGCTCGATGCAGACCGTGGTATCGGCCAGCAGGAAGATTCCCCGCTTGAAGACCATCAGATACAGCCCGTGGACGCTGGAAAGCCCTTCCTGCTTGCCGATCACTTCAAGGGCAGGGCGAATGATGTCTGGGTAATGGGCATCGATCCCCGAGAGCAGGGCGTCCGCATCGCCGTGGCAGACCATCTCGCAGCCGAAATAGGTGCGGCCCCGGCGCCGGATCATGCGGCGGGCCTCGGACAGGGTGATCCCTTTCCGCTGCCGCTGCTCGAACAGGGCCTGGGAGTAGCGCTCGGTGTCGGGGCTGTCGTCCGGGTCAATGATGGTGACGCCGCCATTAAGGTCAAGGTTGAGCTCCTCGATCTTTTTGCGGATCTCCTCCCGATTGCCCAGAAGGATCGGATAGGCGATCCCCTCCTCGATCATCACCTGTGCGGCCCGGAGGATCTTTTCATTCTCTCCCTCGGGGAGAACGACCCGCTTGGGATCGGTCTTCGCCTTGTTGATGATGAGGCGTAGAGTCTCCTTGGCCTTGCCCTGGAGCGTTTCCAGGTGCTCCACATACTTTTCCATGTCGGCGATGGGCTGGCGGGCAACCCCCGATTCCATGGCAGCCCTGGCAACGGCAGGCGCCACCCTCAGGAGCGCCCGGGGGTCAAAGGGTTTCGGAATGATGTACTCGCGTCCGTAGGCGAATTTTTTGTTGCCGTACGCCCGACAGACCGAGTCCGGGCAGTCTTCCTTGGCAAGTTCGGCCAGGGCGAGCACGCACGCCTTCTTCATGGTCTCGTTGATGGTGGTGGCCCTCACATCGAGTGCGCCACGGAAGATGAAGGGGAAACCCAGAACGTTGTTCACCTGGTTGGGATAGTCGGAACGACCGGTTGCCATGATGGCGTCGGCACGGACTGCCGCCACCTCCTCGGGGGTGATTTCTGGATCGGGATTGGCCATGGCGAAGATAATCGGGTTGGGCGCCATGTCCCGGACCATTTCGGGGGTGAAGGCACCCTTGCTGGAGAGGCCGTAGGCCACGTCGGCGTTTTTGAAGGCATCTTCCAGGGTGCGGTCTTCGGTTTCAACGGCGAAGCGCTCCTTGTACTCGTTCATGCCGGCGGTACGTCCCTTGTAGATGACACCCTTGGTGTCGCAGAGGATGATGTTTTCCTTCCGCGCACCAAGTTCAACCGCCATCTGGGCGCAGGCGATGCCGGAGGCACCGGCGCCGTTGACCACGATCTTGATGTTTTCGATCTTCTTTCCGACCAGTTCAAGGGCATTGATGAGGGCTGCGCCGGAGATGATGGCGGTGCCGTGCTGATCATCGTGGAAGACCGGAATGTTCATGGTCTCCTTGAGCTTTTCCTCGATGTAAAAGCATTCCGGGGCCTTGATGTCCTCAAGGTTGATGCCGCCGAAGGTCGGTTCCAGCAACTGGCAGACTCTGATTATTTCGTCAGCGTCCTTGGTGTCCACTTCGATGTCGAAGACATCTATATCGGCAAAACGCTTGAAGAGAACACCTTTACCCTCCATGACCGGCTTGCCGGCCAAGGCGCCGATGTCACCGAGACCGAGCACGGCCGTGCCGTTTGACAGCACAGCCACCAGGTTTCCCTTGGCGGTATATGTATAGACATCTTCGGGGTTCTTTTCGATTTCAAGACAAGGCTCGGCTACGCCGGGTGAGTAGGCAAGGGAGAGATCGCGCTGGGTAAGGCATGGTTTTGACGGAATTACCTCGATCTTGCCTTTTCTTCCTATGGAGTGATAATCAAGGGCGTCCTGCTTTTTTCTCATGTGGTGTTCGCTCCTTTCGCGATAGGTACGTTTTAGTAATGCTAAAATTTGTTCTGGTATGTCGCTGCGAGACCAACACGGTTTTATCGCCCGCGTTTTTATTGAAATTAAACAACCTTATTCTTAGGTTCAATGCTTTGTCAAGGGATAATTACAGCTATACTAAAAAATCATTCTATTTCTGTGTGGACACTGAAGAGGCGTGGCATGCTTGTAATTTAGAGCATTTTCACGGATAATCCCGGGGAAAATCGACCGGGAGCTTCAGGCTCCCAAAGGGAGGACCCGTCGTGGAACGTGTCTGGGCGCCCTGGCGCATGGAATACCTCGTGGATGAAAAACCCGCCGGATGCATTTTCTGTCCCACTAACGGACAGGCCAGCGACCGGGATCGGCTCATCCTTCACAGAACACCGTTATCTCTCGTGATGCTGAATCGCTACCCCTACACCAATGGTCATCTCATGGTGGCCCCTCTGCGCCATACCGCAGACATGGATTCCCTGTCCGAAGCGGAAATGCTCGATCTGTTCCGCACGGTCCGGCTTTGTCGCTCCATCCTCCAGGATGCGGCCAGCCCCAATGGCTACAATATCGGCATCAATCTGGGGAAAGCGGCCGGGGCCGGAGTTGACGACCATCTCCACATCCACGTGGTGCCCCGCTGGAACGGCGACACGAATTTCATGGGGGTCGTAGCGGATCTGCGGATAGTGCCGGAAGGGCTTCTGGCTGCCTGGGATCGCTTGGCACCCCTGTTTCCCCGGGAGACTCCATGATCCGCCCGGCGTTCATCGGCATGGATATCGGCGGGACCAATCTGCGGATGGGGCTCGTGGATGCAGCGGGAACGATTCATTTCCGCTACAGGCAGAAGACCGATATCCATGAGGGGAGAGCCGCCTTTTACGACAAACTCGCCCAAGGGGTAGGCATTCTCAGAGAGCATGCGGTTCAGGCGGGATTTCGCATCGTGGCCGTGGGTGCCGGCGTGCCGGGGCTTGTGGCCAATGACGGGCATATTCACGTATCGGTGAATCTTCCAGCCATTGACAGCATCAATCTCCGCCACGACCTGGAACGCATCAGCGGCCTGCCGGCAACGATAGCCAACGATGTCAATGCCACCGCGTACGGCGAGAAATCCTTCGGCGCAGGCCGCGAGTTCGACTCGTTCCTGATGGTTACCCTCGGCACGGGCGTCGGGGGAGGGCTCGTCCTGAACGGACGGCTGTGGACCGGTATCGACGGCGTGGCCGGCGAGTTCGGCCATGTGACGGTCGAGCCCCAGGGTACGCCTTGTCCCTGCGGCAACCGGGGTTGCCTCGAGCAATATGCCTCTGCCACGGCCATAGCCTCAGCCGCGCGAAACGCCATGATTGCGGGGCTATATATGCCGGCCGACGGGTCTGCGGCGCGGCTCACGACCCAGGACCTTGCCCGCCTCGCCCAGGAAGGGGATGGGGCAGCAGCGGAATTTTTCGCCGAGGCGGGACGCTATGTGGGCATGGCAACGGCATCAATGGCCAACGTACTCAACCTGGAGGCACTGATCGTTGGGGGAGGTGTCGCGGCAAGCTTTGATCTGATCAGGAACTCCATTGAGCGGGAGGTTCGTGCCCGGGCCTTTCCGATTCCGGCCGAGCGGCTCGCGGTGGTCCGTGGCGCGTTGGGCGATGACGGAGGGCTTCTGGGAAGCGCTGCGCTGGCGCGGGATGAATTCGATATCTGAGAGTGCGTTTGCATAGTGATCAACGACGGGGAGGAATCATGGCGCGTAAAATAGGCATACTGACCGGAGGCGGAGACTGCCCGGGGCTCAATGCGGTGATCAGGGGAGTTGTCAAGAGCTCCATTATCCGGCGCGGCTGGGAAGTGGTCGGTATCAGGGACGGATTCGACGGCCTGCTCTACAACAACAGAATCGTACCGCTCGGCCTCAATGAGGTACGCGGGATACTTCCCCGCGGCGGAACCATCCTCGGCACGTCGAACCGTGGCAATCCTTTTTCATATCCTGTTGAAGTGAATGGTAAAATCGTTTTAACCGACGTGTCGGACGAGGTGGTCGCGAACATCAAAAATCAGGGGATCGACGCACTTGTGGCAGTTGGGGGGGACGGCTCGCTCAAGATCGCCCTAGAGCTCATGAACAAAGGAATTCCCGTTGTGGGCGTGCCGAAGACCATTGACAACGATCTGATGGAGACCGATGTCACCTTCGGTTACAACACCGCCCTGGAAACCGCAACCGATGCCCTGGACAAGCTTCACTCCACGGCCGAGAGCCACCACCGGGTCATGATCATGGAGGTCATGGGACGCTATGCCGGCTGGATCGCGCTCGAATCGGGCATCAGCGGCGGCGCGGACGTGATTCTCATTCCCGAGATACCCTACGATATCAGCACGGTCTGCCGTGCGGTCGACGAGCGGCGTAGACGGGGAAGTGCTTTCAGCATCATCGTGGTGGCTGAGGGGGCGTTCCCGCGCGGCGGCAGCCGGGTCGTGCAGAAACGGGCCGATGAAACGAACACCATTGAGCGGCTCGGAGGGGTCGGCCAATACGTGGCCCGGCAACTGGGGGACTGTCTCGACATGGATGTTCGCGTCATGGTCCTGGGCCATCTTCAGCGGGGCGGTTCGCCATCTACCTTTGATCGCTGCCTCGGAAGCCGCTTCGGCGTTGCCGCCGTAGAGCTCATCGAACAGGAACAGTATGGACGGATGGTCTGCCTGCGCGGCCGCGACATCAAATCGGTATCCATCGAAAGGGCGGTGCGGAAGCTGAAACTGGTGAACCCCGGCGGCCAGATGGTGACTGCGGCAGAAGAGCTCGGCATCGTGGTGGGGCGGCGGTAGGGAGTTGACATCGACCGGACCGCGATATAGAGTGCACTCGTTTTTTCTTAAGAAATCCTTTTTACCGCCGATGTAATACGTAATGCATCCGAGCCGAACCATCGGCATGGCCGGCTCGATGCCGCCCGTTGCCGGGTAATGCGCACAATGGAGGGATATCCACATGGAATCCGGTGCTGTATTCAAAAACAGGAGCAGCCTGTACGGGGTTCTCGGCTGTGCGCTGGGAATCGGCGCTCCCATTGCCTGGACCTTTATCCGCCTCATTTTCTTTTCCGACCCCGGCCAGCCCCTCCTGGGGCAGGTATTCTCCGATATTACCCGGTCAACCTACCAAGTAGCCCTCTATACGTACATGGGAATGGGCACTGCCCTTGTCCTGGCCGTGGTGGGGCACCATATCGGAAAGACGAGCGACGAACTGCACAAGCGCGCCGCCGAACTGAACCTGCTGCATCAGGAAGTCGCGTCGCAAAAGGAAATATTTGAAAACCGCTATCGGATTCTCGACAACAACATCAAGAATTTTCACCAGATCAGCAGCAAGATTCAGAAATCCATTGACGTGGACGAGGTCCTGCGGCTGTGCGCCGAGGGACTCCACGATGTTCTCGGCTACGAGCGGGTCAACATTCTCATGGCGGATGCCGCGCGGGCCTCGCTTTCGTTCGTGGCAGCCGTGGGCACCTCTGACTTCAACCTCGCCGGCGTTTCGCTGCCCCTGGATCAACGGGGTGGGGTGATCAGCAAGTGTTTTACCGACCGCCAGCTCTACATGATCGACGACATCAGCGCCTATCCGACGGATTTCCGGCTCCAGCCCCCCTTTGACGCCATCAGGGCCCTCAGATCCAAAAGCTTCGTGATCTGCCCCATCGTCGTCAAGGGGGAAGCCATCGGTGTTTTCGCCGTGGACAACCGTTCGAGCCGCCGTTCGCTCAACGATACGGACGTGGACACCATCAAGCTCTTTGCCGACCAAGCCTCGTCGGCGATTGTCCGCATCAACCTGCTCAAGGCTATCGGGACGCTGACGTCGGAACTGGAAACCACCTTTGCCGATCTGCTCAAGAACCGCGATCATTACTCCCGCTACGTGGTCAACCTGAAGGAAGCGGTCAACTCCGTGGCCGACGGCACCGCCCACATCGCTTCAGCGTCCGAGAGCGTTCTCTCGGCGGTGGATGAGACGAGTTCCGCCGTGAGCAATATCTATGTGGCCATTGAGCAGGTAACGCGGAACATCGACTACCTGTCGGAGTCCATCGACAAGTCGGTGTCGGCCATGGAGGAGCTGAACTCTTCCATCAAGAACGTGGAGCAGAGCGCCGCCATCTCGCACCAGGTATCGAGCACGGTCAAGGAAAAGGCCGACAGCGGCCGGGCCGTGGTGGATGAGACCATCCAGGCCCTGGACGAGATCCAGCGTTCGGTTGACCAGTCCTTCGAGGCCATGAAGCGCCTTTCCGAGAACAGCGGCAAGATCGAAAGCATTGTCGGCGTGATCAACGACATCACCAAGCGAACCAACCTCCTGGCACTGAACGCGTCCATCATCGCGGCCCAGGCGGGAGAGTACGGCAAGAGCTTCGGCGTCGTGGCCGACGAGATCCGCAACCTGTCGCTCCAGACCGGCCAGTCCACCGGGGAGATTACCGGCATTATCGAGGAAATCATGCGGGAATCCCGCTCCGCGGCCCAGAACATAACCGCCTCCAAAGACTTGGTCCAGCGAGGGGTCGAGTTGGGCGGCATCATGGGGCAGTCGCTTCAGGTCATTCACGAGAGCTCCACCCGCTCCATGGACATGACCCACGAGATCAAGACCGCCACCGAGGAGCAGGCGCGCAGCGTCCAGTTGGTCACCAACTCCATCGAGAACGTGAGCAGCATGAGCACGCAGATCTACAAGGCCTCCAAGGAACAATCCGATGCCGCCATGAGCATTGTCCGCTCCGTTGACACCATCAAGGAGATGGCCCAGGAGATGGTGAGGGCAACGGTCAAGCAGGTCGAGGACGGGTCGGAGATCAAGAAATCGGTGGAGGCGGTCGGCGAGATGGTAACGCGAATCTTCGAGGACATGGAAGTCCGGCGCGAGGAGAGCGGCGAGGTGGTAAAAGAGCTCGAATTGATGAAGAAGATCGCCAGTTGATTTAAATAGTTCTGGACAAAACCACGTTATTTGTAGTATTCGTGCAGTATTCTGATGACGGCCCGCAACCCAGGTGGAGCCGTCATCCTTTTTTACGGATATACTGCCTGGATTCACGACTGAACCGGGACGGAAGGCGATAGCCGCACCGACGAGGATGGGTGAGCATTCCCTTCCATGGTCGTTTTCGTGCGCCTCCGGACCCCGGTGGCGCATTTGTTATTTGACAGGGGACAACCACGGTGAACCGCGCGAAAACCATCCTCGATATCCAGAAAATGAAGGCGACGGGCGAGAAGATAACCGTCCTCACCAGCTACGACTATCCCTTTACCCGCATCATGGATGAATGCGGCATCGACATGATCCTGGTGGGAGATTCGGTCGGCGTCGTCTTTGCCGGCCACGACAACACCCTGCCGGTTACCGTGGACGACATGCTCTATCACACCCGCGCCGTTACCCGGGCCAGACCCAAGGCACTGGTGGTTACGGATATGCCGTTTCTCTCCTACCAGACCGATCTGCGAGATGCCCGCATCAACGCCGGACGCCTGGTCAAGGAGGGGGGAGCCGAAGCGGTGAAGCTGGAGGGCGGAGCCCACGTGACGGACACCATCAGGGCCATCGCCGACATGGACATCCCGGTCATGGCCCACATCGGACTTACCCCCCAATCGATTCACCGGATGGGGGGCTACAAGGTGCAGGGCAAGAAGGAGGAGCAGGCCCAGCGATTGCTGGAAGACGCCCTCGCGGTCCAGGAAGCGGGAGCCTTTGCCGTGGTCCTGGAAGGGATTCCGCTCACGCTCGCCGGCCGCATCACCGCAGAACTCTCTATTCCCACCATCGGCATCGGTGCCGGTCCCCACTGCGACGGCCAGGTCCTCGTCATCCACGACATCCTCGGCCTGTGCGAGAAATACTCTCCCAAATTCGTCAAACGCTATGGCGACGCCCGTACGCTCATTTCCGACGCGGTCGCGTCCTACATCTCCGAAGTCAAGAAAGGGGAATTCCCACCGAGGGGCATTCATTCAACTGACATGCGCATCATAGATTCTGTTGCCGACATGCAGGCGTTTTCCCGCAACGCCCGGCGGTCGGGGAAAACCATTGCCCTGGTCCCCACCATGGGCTATCTCCACGACGGTCACGCCTCGCTCATGCGCGAGGGGCGCACCCGCGCGGACATCCTGGTGGTGAGCATCTTTGTCAACCCGACCCAGTTCGGCCCCAGCGAGGATTTCACCACGTACCCCCGCGACCTGGAGCGGGACCGGCAGGTTGCCGCAGCGGCCGGGGCGGACGTGATCTTCGCCCCCCGGGCCGATGACATGTACCCTGCCGGATTCCAGACCTATGTCGATGTGGAAAAGGTGACGCTTCCTCTCTGCGGAGCGAGCCGTCCGGGACACTTCCGCGGGGTGACCACCGTCGTGGCCAAGCTCTTCAATATCGTCATGCCCCACACGGCGTTTTTCGGCAAGAAGGACTTCCAACAACTGGCCGTAATCCGCCGGATGGTTGCGGATCTGAACATGGATCTGAGCATCGTGGGCATGCCCATTATCCGCGAGCCGGACGGATTGGCAATGAGCTCCCGCAACGCCTACCTGGGGCCGCAGGAGCGCACCAACGCCCTCTGCCTCAATCGGTCCCTTGCCGCCGCACGAAACCTGTTCACCCATGGCGAGCGGAGCGTCGCGCGCCTGCGCGAAAAGGTGCTGCGGATAATCACCGAAGTACCTGGCGCCGCCATCGACTATGCTGATTTCCGTGACAGTGAAACCCTTGAGGCGGTGGAAACGGCCAATGAAAAGACACTTCTCGCCCTGGCCGTGAAGATGGGAACAACGAGGCTGATCGACAACTGCGTTCTGGGTGAGGAGCAGTAGTTGTCTGTGCCTGCGGGCAGCCTGACCACTGCCTGCCCAGAGGATGAAGCGAACCATGCCGAAAAATCGTGACGCAGCTCGTGCCAGCCTTGAGAACCTCTACCGGATCTTCACCGTGCCTGAAGCACCCGATTCGACCCTCGGTGCCATCGATCAGGCCATATCCGGCGATGTCACCGGCTTCCTGCAGACCCATATCGTTGCCATCGAGCGCGATCTGGAAGATATCGAAGCGAATTTTTCCTCCTTCGCCATTCCGGAAGAACCTACCTACGTTTCCGAATACACCGAATTCGTCAAAGAGAACCTCGTCGCCCACTCGGTTCATACCGCCTCGCCGGCGTTCGTCGGGCACATGACCTCGGCGCTCCCGTACTTCATGCTGCCGCTGGCGCGTCTTATGACCGCCCTCAACCAGAACGTGGTCAAGGTGGAGACATCCAAGGCCTTTACGCCGATGGAACGGCAGGTCCTCGCCATGCTCCATCATCTGGTGTATCGCCGCGACGAAGACTTCTACCCATCATGGATTCATAACAGCCGGCATGCCCTGGGTGCCTTCTGCTCCGGCGGTACCATCGCCAATATCACGGCCCTGTGGGTGGCACGCAACCGTCTGTTTGCCCCGAACGGAGCATTTCGCGGCATTGCCCGGGAGGGGCTGGCCCGTGCGCTCAAGCATCGCGGCGCGGACGGCATTGCCGTGCTCGTCTCCGAACGGGGGCACTACTCCCTGGGAAAGGCGGCCGACCTGCTCGGCATCGGCCGGGACGATCTGGTCAAGGTGAAAACCGAAGCGAACAACCGCATCGACCTCAAGGCACTGAGAGAAGAGTGCCGGCGCCTCCAAGACCGGAACACGCTCCCGCTGGCGCTGGTCGGCATCGCCGGAACCACCGAAACCGGCAACGTGGACCCTCTGGAGGCGATGGCCGATCTTGCCCAGGAACTTGGCTGTCATTTCCATGTGGACGCCGCCTGGGGTGGACCGACCCTTTTTTCCGATCGCCACCGCTCCCTGCTCAAGGGTATCGAGCGGGCCGACTCGGTCACCATTGACGGGCACAAGCAGCTCTATGTGCCCATGGGGGCGGGAATGGTCGTCTTCAAGGATCCCACCGCCCTGTCAGCCATCGAGCATCACGCCAACTACATCCTGCGCCACGGTTCCAAGGATCTGGGCAGCCATACCCTGGAGGGATCACGGCCGGGGAAGGCGATGCTGGTACATGCCGGTTTCTCGATCATTGGACGCAAAGGGTACGAACTGCTGATCGACATGGGGATCGAACGTGCTCGCACCTTTGCCGACATGATCAGGCAGCATCCCGATTTCGAACTGATCAGCGAACCGGAACTGAATATCCTCACGTACCGCTACTGCCCGGCCGCCGTTCAGCAGACCTTGCACGACGTGACGGACCGGGAACGCGCCGATATCAATGCGCTCCTCGATCAGGTCTGCCAGTTGCTGCAGAAATTCCAGCGCGAAGCCGGGAAAACCTTTGTCTCCCGGACACGGCTGCATGTGGCGCACCATGACCGGGAACTCACCGTGTTGCGCGTCGTCCTGGCCAACCCGCTGACAACCAACGAGATTCTGGAGTCCGTACTGGCGGAGCAGTGTGAACTCGTGCAATTGCCGGAGATTCAGGCAGTGCTGCAGCAGGTGGAAGAGCTCTGTACCGGTCTGGCAAAAGCCGCCTCATGGTAGAAGCATGACGTTCTGTTTGTGCTGCCGAGCGGGATGATTGACTAAGCGAGGATCAGTCCGATGGAGCTCTACGCCGCCTCATACCTTGTGCCCATTTCATCGCCCCCCGTCGCCGGCGGCGCGCTAGCCGTGGACAATGGCCGGATAGTTGATACGGGCACGCTCGCCGAGCTCCGCGCCCGGTACGGCTGTCCTGTTCACGACTTTCCGGGCTGCGCCATTCTTCCCGGCCTCGTCAACGCCCATACCCATCTGGAGCTTACCCACTTCCCGTCATGGAAAATCCGCAAGGGAATCGACTACTCGCCCCGGACGTACGTGGACTGGATCATCCAGGTAATCAAAATCCGCCGGGCCCTGACGCGGCAGGAACTGGAACTTTCCGTACGGGAAGGGCTGCGTATCTGCCTTGAAGCGGGGACCACGGCCATCGGCGAAATTCTCACCGACCGGTCGCTCCTCCCTCTGTATGCCGGCTCCGGCCTGGCGGGGCGGCTCTTCTTCGAGGCCATCGGCCACGATCCGGTCCGCAGCGCCGAGCTCATCTCGGAGCTTGGCACTGCCGTGGCTTCTTTTCCCGCCGGAGACTTTCTGCCGGGCCTCTCGCCCCATGCCCCCCACACCGTTTCCGAACAGCTCCATCAGGATGTCCGCCGGCTTGCGGAAAAACACAACGTGCCGCGCATCATCCATCTGGCCGAATCCCGGGAGGAGAGTGATTTCTTCTTCGATTCGACCGGGAATATCGCTGAGCTGCTCTATCCCCACGTCAGGTGGGAGTCGTACCTCCCCGCCCCGAGACGTGCTACCGCAACCGCCTGGCTCGACGGCCTCGGCGTGCTCGGTGGCGACATGTCGGCGGTCCATTGCGTTCATCTTACGCCGTCGGATGCCGAAACCCTTGCCAAGCGCGGCATCGGCATTGTGCTTTGCCCCCGGAGCAATGAGAAGCTTGCCGTGGGGCGCGCACCTGTCGCCTTTTTGAAAAAGCTCGGCATTCCTCTTTCCTTGGGCACCGACTCGCTGGCCAGCAACGATTCCCTCTCCCTGTGGGACGAAATGCGCTACCTCCTCGATCTCTTCCCGGACGTCTTCACCCCGTCGGAGGTCCTTGCCATGGCGACCCTCGGTCCGGCGCGACAACTCGCTCTTGCCGACTGGGCAGGGTCCCTTGAGAAGGGCAAGCGTGCCGACCTGCTCGTCATTAAACTCCCGGATCCACAGAGCACCGGCGAGGGGCTCCACGAAGCCGTTATCGGCAACGGGGAGCTTATCCATGTGATTCTGTCCGGCAGATTCACCGACCGGCCAGAGCACCGCTAAACCCCATCAAGTAACGGACAATCACAGTCCTTTTTACTCCTTGCAATGATTTCACCATATCTGCTAGTATCATTTGCATGGGAGAAAAGCTGATCTGCAATAACAAGAAAGCGTTTCACGATTTCTTCATAGAAGAGCGTTTTGAAGCGGGAATGGTGCTGAAGGGGACCGAGGTGAAATCCCTGCGCGACGGCAAGGCAAACCTCAACGACTCCTTTGCCTTGATCCGTAATGGTGAAATCTTTCTGCACAATCTCCACATCAATCCCTACGCGTTCGGCAACCGGGAGAACCACGATCCTGACAGGCTGCGCAAGCTCCTGATGCATAAGAAAGAGATCGAAAAGCTCTTCGGCAAGATCCGCGAAAAGGGATACTCGGTTGTTCCGTTGCGCCTCTACTTCAAGAATGGCCTCGCCAAGGTCGAGTTGGGACTTGCCAAGGGCAAGAAGCTCTATGACAAGCGGGAAGACATGAAGAAGAAAGACCAGTCGAGGGAGATGGCCCAGGCCCTCAGAGAAAAGAGCAAGAGTCACTGAACAGAGTTTACAAGGGGGTGTACAGGTTTCGACGGGGATAGGAAGCTGATGGTTGCATGCCGAGGTCCGGGCTGGCCTCGTTAAAAAGCCCGGGGCGAATTACACGCCGATAATTACGACTACGCTGTAGCAGCTTAATAACCTGCTACCGATCCGCTGAGCCTCTCCCACGGGTGAAGATGGATCGTCATTTTTAGTGGGATAGTTGAGGGGAGGGTCCACGGCCCCAAGGCGAAACCTTAGTGGAATCGCTTCCCGGAAATCCCTGCCAGGGGAGAGTCGGGCGGCTAAATTAAATCCTGGCATAAGCATGTAGACGCCTTCAGTGTATGATCTTCGGACGCGGGTTCGATTCCCGCCACCTCCACCAATTAAAAATCCATCGCAATCCAAGATGGTCAGGAAACCCGCTCAAAAGGCGGGTTTTTTGTTTGTTCTGTGTCCGTAGAGGTCCGATTTGGGGTATTGACATCTAGGGGTAGTGGGGGTAGAAAAGGAGCAGTTCTACCCCCATTCTATTTTCTCTACCCCCAAAATGGAGGAAGTCCCATGGCCCTTACCGATGTCAAGGCCCGCAACGCCAAACCGCGCGAGAAGCAGTTCAAGCTGTTTGACGGCGACGGTCTTTTCTTGCTGGTGATGCCGAACGGGAAAAAAGGCTGGCGCTTCAAGTATCGTTTCGGCGGGAAGGAGAAGCTTCTCTCCTTCGGAACCTATCCCGAGGTGAGCCTGGGCGAGGCCAGGGAAAAGAGATTGGCGGCCAGGAAGCAGGTTGCAGCGGGGATCGATCCGGCGAGGTACGCAAGGCGCAGAAGGAGTCGGCCGCTCAGGAACTGGACAGCTTTGAAGTCGTGGCCCGGGAATGGCACGGCAAGTTTAGCCCAACCTGGGCGCAGACCCACGCCGATACGACACTGCGTCGCCTGGAGCGGGACGTTTTCCCCTGGCTGGGTGGTCGTCCCATCGGCGACATCAAGGCGCCGGACGTGCTGGCGGTGCTGCGTCGCGTCGAGGCACGGGGAGCTCTGGAGACAGCCCACCGGGTCAAGACCATCTGCGGGCAGGTCTTCCGCTATGCCGTCGCCACCGGCCGTGCCGAGCGCGATCCGGCCGCCGATCTGAAGGGTGCGTTGCCACCGGCCAAGAAAACCCACCTGGCAGCGATTACCGAGCCGGCCAAGGTCGGGGAGCTTTTGCGGGCGATCGACGGTTATCAGGGGTCCTTCGTGGTGAGGAGCGCCATGCAACTGGCTCCCCTGGTCTTTGTTCGTCCCGGTGAATTGCGGCTGGCCGAGTGGTCCGAAATCGATTTTGACGCCGCCGAATGGAACATTCCGGCCGAACGGATGAAGATGAAGGAGGCACATCTCGTTCCCCTGTCGACTCAGGCCCTCAATATTCTTCGTGAGCTTCATGCCCTGACCAGTCCCAGTCGCTACCTGTTTCCCAGTGCCCGCTCAAATGCGCGGCCTCTGAGCAATAACGCCGTCAATGCCGCCCTGCGGCGCATGGGATATGACAAAGACGAGATGACCGGCCACGGTTTTCGGGCCATGGCGCGCACCATTCTTGACGAGGTGCTGCAATTCCGTCCCGATTTCATCGAACACCAGTTGGCCCATGCCGTGCGCGACCCGAATGGTCGTGCCTACAATCGGACGGCACACCTGTCCGAACGGAAGAAGATGATGCAGAGCTGGGCCGATTACTTGGACGATTTGAGGGCTCCGAAAGAAAAGTCTCTGGGCTGAGAGTAGCCCTGATTTTCGCTCGTCCCGAAAATAATCCCTTCCTTTCCCCTCTGGGGCGCAACACAGTCCTTTCCTGAGTTGCCCGCGATCATTCCCCGGTGCACCACCTGTGCCGTCCTGCCCCCGAAACCTGGTGCGTTTCGGACGGACAAGAATCATAGTGTCCGTCTTCGACCAGGAATTCCTTCCCCCTCCCCCCATCTTTGTGACAAGTGCAAGAAAAACCGCATCCAGTCGAAGGTGAACAACAAGGAGGAATGAAGTGTCTAGAAATCCGCTCCCGGAAACCGGTTACCTGCGCCTGAGCCAGATCATCGGTTCGCCCAAATCCGATCCGCCGATTCCACCCATCATCCCTGTATCCAAAAGCACGTGGTGGGCAGGGGTAAAAAGCCGCCGATTTCCAGCGCCAGTGAAATTGGGGCCCCGGACCACGGTCTGGCACGTGAGGGATATCCGGGCACTCATCGAGGGCACATATCGTTCCGCAGGCGGTGCTGGTCCGCAATCGACGGAGGAGTAGATGCCGGCACCCGGGGATATCTACAACCCCTGGCGGATGTTCAATGGCTGCTTCATCCCCAACGCGGTTCTGAGGTGCCGGGACCTGTCCGCCAGGGCAAAACTGGTCTTTGGCCGGCTCTGTCAATATGCCGGCGAGAACGGCGAGGCCTTCCCGAGTTACCGTGCTCTCGCTCAGGAGGTCGGGGTCGAACGGCGGCGGGCAATCAGCGCCGTCCGGGAGCTGGAAGATTTCGGGTTGATCCGGACAGTCAGCCGCTGGCGGAATGATGGGGCACCTTCCTCCAATGTCTACGTTTTCCTCTGGCACAGCATTTTTCAGGAGCAGCTGGAGGCATGCCCCCCTGGTGTTCAAAAGGACACCAGGGGTGGTGTCGTTTCGGAAACTACTCCCCGGTGTCGATCCGGACACCATGTGGTGCAGGCAAAGACACCCAAAGAGATTCAGACAAAAGAACCAGCTATTGAAGAGACAACAACAGAAGCCATCCGCCCGCTGTTGGCCGGAACGCCGCTGGATGGCCTCGCCGATCGGGAGCTGCTGGCCTTGGCGCGCCGGCACGGCCAGCAGCTGCTGCAACTGGCCGCCGATGTCGCCGCCGAAACCTGGCGCCGCGATCGCGGGGAGATTGGTAATCCCGGCGGATACCTGCAATCCCTTTGCTCCTCCCTCGTCATCCCAGGCTGGTATGAGCCGGCCGCGGAGCGTCAGGCCAAGGCCATGGCCTTCCGGGAGAAGAAGAGGAGAGATCTGCAGACTATTCAAAAGGAGAAGAAAGAGGCCGACCAACAGGCCAGGCGAAGGGAGGACTACTGGCGCTCCCTCACCGCCCAGGAGCGCAACCGGTTCCTGGCCCTTGTGACATCGGCCTATCCGAATCTGCAATTGCCGGCGGTCGCCATCACGGCCACGGCAAAATCATTGGCCTGGGAACAGCAAGCACCCCTTGAATCGATCACAGGAGGAACTCATGACTGACTTTAAGAACGGCGCGCAACTGGCGGGCGTGCCGGAAAAAATGATCTGGAAGATGCACCGCATGGGACTCGTCGCCAACCCCCTGCAGGATCAGGAGCTCGCCGCCCTGAGGATGATCAGCTACATCTGGCGCTCCGCCTGGTTCCTGCGCATGGCCCTTTCGGGGTTTTCCCACGCCCGCCGCATGGAGCTTTTTCTGAAGCCGGAGCTGAACCGGGTCGAGCGCTACATCCTGAAGTGCTACCTCAATGCGGCCGAGGGGAAGCGGATCCACACCAAGGACATCATCGGCCTGGTCGACCATTACCTTTCGGTCAAGGTCACCCCGCAGCAGGTCAAGCGCATCCGCTCCATGGCCTACGAGATCCGACGCGGCCGGCGGCTTGATCCGACGGGCGGGTAGGGAAGGGGCGCGGCAGGCCCCATCGGTCTCTGGAAAAAGTGAAAATTCTTGTCTGGAAAAACGACAATCAATAAAGGTTGATATTGTCTTTGGGATTTTTGGTCCCCCTTTTCGGTACAGGTTCGCGAATTTTACCGAAGATTTCAACAACATTCGTCTTTGCCCATCGCATAGCACATGTTATATTCCCGAGTGGCTTTAAGAGGGTGATGCGCGCCCGGCGCAGGTCTTCCTACTCCCAAACGGCTGAGGTTGAGAATGAACCAACAACCCGAGGACTTTCCGGAACGGGTCAAAGACGTGCGGCGCCAACTGGGGCTCTCCCAGGAAGAACTGGCCCATGCCCTGGGGGTGAGCTTTGCCACCGTGAACCGCTGGGAGAATGCGAAGACGGTGCCGTCGAAGTTGGCGAGGCGTCAATTTGCCAGCTTTTGTGAGGACCAGGCAATGCAGGGCAAGCTTGAAATGAGCGGGAACAAGTAATGACCAGACAACATACGGATCTCACCTTCTTCACCAACGATCAGCACCAGACCCTTCTGGATCGTTTCAAGGCAACCCTTGCCGATACGCGGCTGTTCGATGTTCTGGTAGGGTATTTTCGATCCAGCGGTTTTTACCAGCTACATGACAGCATCGAACCTGTCGGGAAGACACGCATCCTGGTCGGTCTGGGTATCGACGAGGAATCCTCCCGGGCGCTGGATGCCTACCGCTCCCAGGCGGTTCTCGATTTCGAATCGCACAAGGGTGCCAAGACCCAGTTCCAGGACAATCTGATCGAGGAGATCGAGCGGGCCGAAGAGCCGGATGACCGACTGGAATTAGGCCTGAGAAAATTCATTGAATTTTTGCAGGCCGATAGTTCCGAACCGAGTGCCGACCTTGCCCGTGGGGGTAATGGCAAGAAGCTTGAAATCCGTGCCTTCCCATCCAGAAATATCCACGCCAAGGTTTATATCGGTCGGTTTGCCCCGGATGACCGGGACTACGGCTTTGTCATCACCGGATCGAGCAATTTCTCTTATTCCGGCCTGGTAGCGAACAGGGAGTTCAATGTCGAACTGAGACAGCGGCGAGATGTCGAATTCGCACTCGCGCAATTTGAGGAGCTCTGGCAGCAGTCGGTCGATATCTCCGAAGAGTTTGTCGATGCCGTACTGAAAAAAACCTGGCTGAATGATTCCATCACCCCTTACGAGCTCTATCTGAAGCTCATTTATGAATATCTGCAGGAAGATATCAATCTGCAGGACAACATCGAAATATTCCTCCCGGAAGGATTCATGTCGCTGCAGTACCAGCAGCAGGCGGTGCAGCAGGCCATGAAGAGGCTCAACGAGCATAACGGCGTCTTCCTCGCCGACGTCGTGGGTCTGGGTAAAACCTTCATCGCCGCACAATTGCTGCAGCAGATCAAAGGGCGGATTCTGGTCATCTGCCCGCCGGTCCTCAAGAGCTACTGGGAGGAAAGTCTCCACGATTTCCGTGTGCCGGCCCGGGTCGAATCCCTGGGCAAGTTGGAAAAGGTCATTCGGTTCGGTCTCGATCGCTTCGACTACGTGGTTGTGGATGAAGCGCATCGTTTCCGCAACGAGACCACACGGTCCTATGCCGACCTGCTCGATATCTGCCGTGGCAAAAAAGTCATTCTGGTGACAGCCACGCCGCTCAACAATACCATCGACGACATTTTCGCCCAGCTCAAGCTGTTCCAGACGCCGAAAAATTCCACCATCCCCGGAATCCCCAACCTGGAGCGGTTTTTTGCTGCCTTGCGAGGGCGCTTCAAAGGGCTGGACCGTACCGATCCGGCTTACAAGGAGACCATCAAGGAGGTCTCCCGCGAGATTCGCGAACGCATCCTCAAACATGTCATGGTCCGGCGCACCCGTTCCGACGTCATGACCTACTTCAAGAAAGATACGGAAAACCAGAGGCTCTTTTTCCCCGAAGTGCAGGACCCGCGCCGGATCGTTTACGAGTTTGAAGGACGCCTGGAGACCATATTCAACCAGACCATCGGCCTGCTTCACGAATTCCGTTACGCCCGCTACATCCCCCTGCTTTATTACACCGGCAGCAGGCAGCTCTCCGAATTTGAACGCCAGCAGCAGCGCAACGTCGGCGGGTTCATGAAGGGGATTCTGATCAAGCGCCTGGAGAGCAGCTTTTATGCGTTCCGCAAGAGTGTCCGCCGCTTCATCGAATCCTACGAGCGGTTTGTCGCCATGTACGATGGCGGGACGGTCTATATCAGCAAGGACATCGATGTTTACGACCTGCTCGATAACGACGATGTCGATGCCCTTGAGCACTACGTCGAGGAGGAAAAGGCGCAGAAATATCCCTCCGAGGATTTCCGAAGCGACTTCATTTCTGACCTTCGGCACGACCTGCAGCTCCTTCGCCAAGTGGAGAAGTTCTGGAAGGGCGTCGATCAGGATCCGAAGCTTGACGCCTTCAGTGCTCAGCTCGACAAGGATCGGGTGCTGAAAGACCGCCGTCTGGTTGTTTTCACCGAATCGAAGGAGACCGGCGATTATCTTTTCGAGCGAATCAATCAGCTCTACCCCGGCCGCGTCATGTTCTTCAGCAGCCAGGGAGGGCGGGCCGGCAGCCCGGCCGTGACCCACAACCCGGCTTTCGCCCGTGATCTGATCAAGGCCGCCTTCGATCCCAACCAGAAGGAAAGCGACGACAAGCTGCGCATCCTGATCACCACGGATGTGCTCTCCGAGGGGATCAACCTGCATCGGGGCAACGTGCTGATCAACTATGATCTGCCCTGGAATCCGACCCGGGTGCTGCAGCGGGCCGGGCGGGTCAACCGCCTGGGGACCGAGCATCCAGACATCTACATCTACAACTTCTTTCCGACCACCCAAGCCGACTCGCATCTCGGGCTGGAGGCCAACATCACCAACAAGATCCAGATGTTCCACGACATTCTCGGGGAGGATGCCAAGTATCTTTCCGACGGCGAAGAGATCGGCAGCCAGGAGCTGTTCGATACCTTGAACCGCAAACAGGCCTATACCGGTGAGGAGCAGGAGGGGGATTCCGAGCTGAAATATCTGGAGATGATGCGGGTGCTGCGCGACGAAGCGCCGGAGCTGTTCGAGAGGATCAAGCGTCTGCCGAAAAAAGCCCGGTCCGGTCGCCGGGTGGACGACCTCGCTGCTGACCAACTGGTGACCTTCTTCCGAATCGGTCCGCTGAAAAAATTCTACTGCAACCAGGCCGGCGAGAGTGCCGAGATCACCTTCTTCGAGGCGGTCAACCTGCTGGAATGTTCTCCCGAGACGCCCCGGCAAGCGATTCCGAAGGATTATTACCACTGGCTGGAGACCAACAAGCAACGCTTTGCCCAGGACACCCTTCAGGACGATGAGCCGGCCGGTTCCGCTGGCGGGCGCTCCAATGCCGCCTATATCGAGAAGCGCCTGAAGGACAAGGTGTTCCGCAACTGTAAGAAGTTCACCGACGCCGATGAAGAATTCCTCGAAGGGGTGCGCAAGATGATCGCCCAGGGGTTGATGGCCAAGAAGATCGCCCAAACCATCAAGAAGGCTTTCGAGAAGACCCTCGATCCGCTGGAGCTGCTCGCCATCCTGCGCAAGCATATCCGCTCGGTGGATGAAGGAAACAATCGTCAATCGGGGCGCTCTTCCGGTGCACGGAGGGAGATCATCCTTTCCGGGTATCAGATTGCGGGAGGCGGGGAGTAATTCATGGATAAGAAACAGGCGCAGCAGCTGATCCACCAGCTTTTCACCCAGGCTTTCGACTCCGACCGCTATCAGCATTTCCTGCGCAACCTGCTCAATCATTTCGAGCCGCGGGACGGACACTACACCGGCAATTACATACCCGACGCCTTCAAGCAGCACGTCAACCAGTACTGGCGCATCGGCAAGTACGTCGACCCCGAGGGTGACGAGCTGGACTTGCTGGTGGTCGAGGTCAAGTCCCTATCCAAGCTGGAGCGCGCCCGCTCGGCACTGCGCAATTTTGCCGTCAATCGTCTCAAGCAGTTCGAAAAAGAGGCCTCGTTGATCGCCTTTTACGCCCAGGACGATGCCGGGGCCGACTGGCGCTTCTCCTTCGTCAAGATCGAGCACGAGGCGTACAAGGACGACAAGGGGAAGGTCAAGCTCAAGCAGGAGCTGACGCCGGCGCGGCGCTATTCCTATCTGGTCGGCGTGCACGAAAACAGCCACACCGCCTGCAAGCAGCTCTTGCCGGTGCTGACGATGGACTATGCGGACCCGCGCATCGAGGAGATCGAGGCGGCCTTTTCCATCGAAAAGATCACCGACGAATTCTTCGACCAGTACAAGGCCCTGTTCCAGAAGCTGGCCGAGCACCTGAAAAAACAGCGCTATTTCATGCAGTCCAATGAGGAGGAGACCGATCAGGCCGTTAGCCGCTTTGCCAAGAAGCTGCTCGGTCAGATCGTCTTTCTATATTTTCTTCAGAAAAAGGGCTGGCTGGGGGCGGCAAAGGGTCAGAAGTGGGGCGAGGGGTCCAAGCGTTTCCTGCGCGAACGCTATGACCGGGTAGCCAAAGCCGGCGGCAATTATTACCGTGATTTTCTCCAATACCTGTTCTACGAGGCCCTGGCCAGCGAGCGCAAGGACCAGGACGATGCCGGCTACTACCCGCGCTTCGCCTGCCGGGTGCCGTTTCTGAACGGCGGCTTGTTCGAGGCCGAATACGACTGGCAAAACGAAACCATCGACATTCCCAACAGCCTGTTCAACAACGATGAGAAGACCAAGGCGGGCGATACCGGCACCGGCATTCTCGATGTCTTTGACCGCTACAACTTCACCATCAAGGAAGACGAACCTTTAGATAAAGAGGTCGCCGTCGATCCCGAAATGCTCGGCAAGGTCTTCGAGAATATGCTGGAGATTACCGAGCGCAAGAGCAAGGGGGCGTTCTACACCCCGCGTGAGATCGTCCACTACATGTGCCAGGAGAGCCTGATCCATTATCTGGACAATCGGCTCAACAGTTACGCCACCAGCTACGAGGATGTCGATTCGCCGCAGACTAGCCTTTTCGGAAATACCGGACGTAAGGGGCAATTGAAGCTGACCGCCGAGCACCAGAATATCAAGGTGCCGAAGGAGGATTTGGAGACCCTGATTCGCAAGGGGCATCTGGCGCTTGAGAACGACACGCGGGTGCTCAGCAAGGGGAAGGAGACCGAAACCTACAAATTCCAACTCCCTGAAGCGGTGCGAAGCCACGCCAGGGAGATCGACGCCGCCCTGGCTGACATCAAGGTCTGCGACCCGGCCATCGGTTCCGGTGCCTTCCCGGTGGGGTTGTTGCATGAGATCGTGAACGCCCGTCTGGCCTTGTCGCCGCACAGCGGAAATAACCAGAGCGCCTACAATCTTAAGCGTCATGCCATTGCTGAATCCATTTACGGCGTGGATATCGACGCTTCGGCCATCGACATCGCCCGGCTGCGGTTGTGGCTGTCGTTGATCGTGGATGAGGAAGATTACCGCGAAGATAAGGCGTTGCCGAATCTGGATTACAAGATTGTGCGCGGGGATTCGCTGATTGGGTTCCCGGAGAATTGGCAGAGTCCGGCGGCAGATAAAGTTGAGGTTTTGAAAAATAAGTTCTTCGCCGAGACGGACCACGACCGCAAGGCGGAGCTGAAAGCACAGATTGATGATGAAATTAGCAAGCGGATGGCTGGGTCGAAAGACTCCTTCGGCTATCAGGTCAATTTCGATTTTCGCCTGTTTTTTTCGGAGGTCTGGCACCAAAAGGGTGGGTTTGATGTCGTTATTGGCAATCCGCCGTACCTGAGAATTCAGGGTATACGCCAAGCCAACCCTGAAATAGCTGAAACATATAAGCGTGTATATAAAGCTGCGACCGGATCGTTTGACCTTTATGTGTTGTTCATGGAGAGAGGTTGCGAGCTTATCCATGAACGTGGGGTTCTGAATTATATCAACCCTGATAAATGGGTAAACGCCTCATTTGGCAAGGGGATTCGTTCGCTTGTTTCAAAAAAACAGAATGCTATCCGATTAATATCTTTCGGAGCACACCAAGTTTTTTCAGCCTGCACCTACTCGTCTTTGGTTTGGATTGGTAAGACTAAAGTGGATGCCTTGAATTACATGAAATTCGATCCTGATACCTCTACTAAAATTGACCTTGGTAATGAACTGGGGAAAATCGCGCACCATTCGTTCACTAAAAATTGCTATGAAAATCTTGGAAGTGAACCATGGATATTAACGCATGGAAACAGCGCGAAGGTTATGAACCACCTTTCTTCAATGGAGTGGTTTATTAAACACAAACTTAAGATTTTTGTTGGACTCCAAACAAGCAAAGATTCTGTTTATTTTTTGAGAAATGCGGAGAGAAACGGAACTTGCTACACGGCGGATTCGCTAGAATTGGGCAAACGAATTCGAATAGAAGATGGTTTGGTAAAGCCACTGCTGCTTGGCGATCAGGTTCACCGGTACCAGCCGCTTGATTCGACCAATCTTGTTGTATTCCCCTATCTCCTTGCAGAAAAAGACGGCAAAGCCAGGCTAATGTCGGCAAAGCACATTCAGCAAAAATTCCCTTTAGGTTGGGCCTACTTGAAAGAATGTGAAGCTGCTCTTCGAGGGCGAGAAAATGGGCGCTTTGACAACACTGAGTGGTTCCAGTTCGGCAGAAAGCAGGGGATTGATTTTGGATCAAACAAGAAACTTTTGGCCCCTGATATCTCCCTTGGGGGAAACTTTTCCTATGACCCTGAAGGTATCTACTATACAACGACAACGCTTTACGGGTACCTGAAGCAGGACGGTAGCTGGGAGAGCTACGAATATTGGCTGGCCATTCTGAATTCAACACTTTTATGGTTTTATCTGAAGAATTCTGGAAGTGTTTTAGCCAATGGCTATTACCGCTACAAACCGGCATACTTGGAAAATTTCCCTGTCCCGGAAGTCAATAAACCCGATGAGAGAAATATCTCACAACTGTCTCATTATCTGTTGGAATTAAACGCCTCTACTGCCCATCATAAAATTGCAATTGCCTACTTCGAACAACTCATCGACGGCGTGGTTTATGAACTCTATTTCCCCAGCGAGATCAAAGCGGCCGGCAAGGAAATCCTATCTCACCTCGGCGAATTATCCCCCATCACAGACCCAATGAATGAAGAAGAAAAGCTCGCCATCATCCATCGTGAGTTTGAACGCCTCTACGACCCCCGCCACCCAGTGCGCAACCACCTGGAAACTCTCGACAGCGTAGAGGTGGTTCGCACTATCCGTGAGGCGCTGAAGCGATGAGCGGGAGGATGACGCCTGGCGAACTGGAGGCACTGATT
This sequence comes from Geobacter anodireducens, assembly GCA_001628815.1. NCBI lineage: Bacteria > Pseudomonadati > Thermodesulfobacteriota > Desulfuromonadia > Geobacterales > Geobacteraceae > Geobacter > Geobacter anodireducens. The sequence goes on along the minus strand of CP014963.1, from coordinate 1,855,172 downwards.
GCCGTGGGTGAAGGGACGATGTTGGAGTTCAAGCGCTCAGGCACAGCTCATCTCGGCCGGGAGATCTGCGCCTTCGCCAATACTCTGGGCGGGCGCATCCTCATCGGTGTTGACGATTCCGGCCAGCCGCATCCTTTGCAACACCTCAACGCCCTGCGCTCAGAAATCCAGACCATCGCCAGAAACCTGGAACCTCCACTCATGGTCGAGTGCGACGAGGTGGCCGGGATTCTGGTGGTCAGGGTGCCGGAGAGCCGCCACAAGCCGCACAGCACTGCCGGCAAGTTTTACCTGCGCGAAGGTGCCAGCAGCCAACAGATGAACCGTGACGAGATTCGCGAGTTTTTCTACCGCGAAGGGCTGATCTATTTTGACGAAAAGGCGAATGACCGTTTCCGTTGGCCGGACGATTTTTACGAAGAGGCATTTGCCGCTTTCCTGGAGGCTGGGCGCATCACCCCGGCGCTGCCGGCCGAGACCATCCTGCGCAACCTCGGCCTGCTCAAGCCGGACGGCATGAGCTATGCCGGCTCGCTGCTCTTTTCCCGGCACGTCTCACGGTTTGTGCCCGGCGCGGCGGTAAACTGCTCGCTCTTCCAGGGGCGCGCCACGACCCGTGTGCTCGACCAGAAGGTTTTCGACGCCGACCTGCTGTCCAATTACCGTTCCGCGATCAATTATCTTCTTTCCCATCTGAACACCCGCTACGAAATCGGGGTGGAGCGCAAGGAACAGCTCGAAATTCCCGAGGGAGCCTTGCGCGAGGCTCTGCTCAACGCCATGGCCCATCGCGATTACCGCAAACCAGGCGATCTACAGGTGCACATTTTTCAGGACCGGGTCGAGATCATCAATCCCGGCGGATTGGTGGGAGGTATGACTCTCGAAAAATTGGGGAGCGTCAGCCTGCCGCGCAATCCGCTGCTATTTGGCATGATGCACCGCATGGGCTTGGTCGAGAAGATCGGCTCCGGCCTCAAGCGCATCGCCGACATGTGCCGTGAGCAGCAGACAGCGCCTCCCGAAATCCAGGCGGATCAGGACTGGTTCCGGATCGTGTTTCAACGCGCGGCAACCGGCGTTGGAGAGGTTTTGTCGGGAAAGCGTCGGGAAAGCGTCGGGAAAACGCCGGTAGAAACGACGGTAAAAACGCCGGTAGAAACGACGGTAAAAACGCCAGACTTGGTTTTGTCGGCATTCCGGGAAGACCCACAGCGGACACTAGCCGAGGTAGCAGACGCCATCGGGAAGTCGATAAGGGCCGTTGAACGGGCCAGCGCCAAACTGATCAAGGCCGGAAAACTTCGCTATGTCGGTCCCAAAAAAGGTGGCCGTTGGGAGGTGCTCGAATGAAAATCCAGGCCATCGAAATCACCAACTACAAGGCCTTTCTCGGCACTCACCAGCTCAACGTGGGCGGCAAGAATCTCTTCATCTACGGCGAGAATGGCAGCGGCAAGAGTTCGCTCTATTACGCTCTGAAGGATTTCTTCCAGGCCTCCATCGAGGATATCGACCTCGCGGAGCTGGAAAACGCCTTTGTGCTGGCGGCCGACAAGGGGAAAACCTCCATCAAGGTGACCTTCAAGCCCGACAGCCAGGGCCAAAACCGGAAGAAATCCTATCTGTTTAACGCCGGCAGGAACGATTCCCGCACCGCAGGCGATACCAGCATCCGAGACGGCAACAAGCTCAAGAGTTTTCTCACATACAAGCACCTGCTGGCCATCCATCATCTGAAAAAAGACGAGGCCATCAATCTGTTCGACCTGTTGGTCAAGGGGGTGCTCAAGCACTTCAGATACTCCCTGACCGGTGGCAAGGAGCTGGGGGAGCTCTGGGCGGAAGTTCAAGAGGCTATTGCCCGCGACACCGGTAAAGAGTATCCCATCAATATGAAAAAGGCGGTCGTCAATGCCGCCATCAAGGCGTTTAACGGAGCATTCGGGGAATTGTTCAAGCCTGAAAGCCCCGAATACATTCTCAAACATGCCCGACCGTTCCTCGATTACTTCAGCCACAATGTCGATCTGCGTCTGCGCTTTCCCCAGGTACGCCCGACCGGTGATTACGTGGGTCTGGAAGGGGACCAGGTTCATGTCGAACTCACCTATGCCGGCAAACCGATCGACAAACCCCATCTCTTCCTGAACGAGGCACGGCTGTCGGCAATCGCCATCTCGATTTATCTGGCATGATCAAACGCCACGTCCAGGGGATCCCCTGCAAAATTCTGTTCCTTGACGACATCTTTATCGGCCTCGATATCGCCAACCGCCTGCCGCTGCTGACTATCCTCGAAACCGAATTCCCCGATTACCAGATCTTCATCACAACCTACGACAAGCCTTGGTTCGAGCATGCCCGCGGATTTCTGGAGCAGAAGGCCGACTGGAAGACCATGGAGTTCTATGCCCAGCCCTGTGTGGATGGCACCGAGACGCCCATGATCGTTGACGATAAAGACTTCATTTCGAAAGCTGAAACACACCTGTCTCAGTGCGACTACAAGGCGGCGGCTGTCTATACGCGTTCCGCTTTCGAAAAGCTGATCCGCAAACACTGCGAGAAGAAGAAAAAAGCTGTGGTCTTCAAATCCCGCCTGAAGGATTACACAACGGAAGATTTTTGGGATGTCATCAAGGACGATATTCCCGTGCCAACCCGAAATGATATCGAAACCTATCGCCCGTTGGTACTCAATGCCTTCAGCCACTACAACACAGAGCGGCATGAGATCAAAACCGAACTGATCAGCGCCATCCAGGCGGTGAAAAATCTTAAGGGCGAGTTGGCAAAGCTATGATTTCCGGGTGCATCTCTGTGCAGCAGCCGTGCCCGCGTTTTTCGACCTCATGGCGCGGCGGCGGATCGGTGCAGCTGTTTGAGATTGACGCCGAAGGGTTGGGAGAGAAGTAAGTGACGAGTATTTCTTCAAGCGTCGATTACCGTGGCGCTCGCGGTTCCAACACTGGTGACCAGTTTCACGAACTGTGGGCATTACAGCAGGTGCTCGAACTTCTGCGCCCGGAAACTGAGTTAAAGGCTATCGGTGTTGAAGGGGTCAGGACGGACACTCCTGCACAGGCTGCCGACAATCCCACCTGGGACGGTGTCGATTGTGCACTGTACTACGGAGGAACGTCGCTTGAAACCGCAGATCGGGTAGAGTTCGCCCAGCTCAAATATTCCTCTGCCAATCCTGAAAAGAATTGGTCGGTTGCGCGGCTGACGGAAAATACTGCAAAAAAAGCAAATAACTCTGTCATCCGCAAGATGGCTGATGATTTCAAAAGCGCTAAATTGCGCATGAAGTCAGGCGCACCGCTGACCATTCGGCTTGTCAGTAATCAAGAAGTAGCAGAAGAGCTCAAGGAGGCGCTTGGTACCCGCTGGTCGGGGTCACTTAAAAAGGCCGATATCGATCAAACTATTAAGGACAACCTCAAACGCCTGATTACTGCGTCCGGCATCGTTGAAAAAGAGTTTCAGAGTTTTCTCGAAACACTGGATCTCAAGGAGTGCGGCTATCACTCTCGCTTCGCTGTGAGGGAAAAAGTGGTGGCCTCGGTTGCAGAGCTTCTAGGCAATGATGTGTCTTCAGAAGTGCGAGAACTCCAAGTCCGAGTTCGCGAATTGATGATACCGGAGCGCAGCAGGGAGACCGTCACCGAAAAGGATCTTTTTCTTTGGTTCGGCCTATGTGGCCGCGATGGTTTGTTCCCATGCGCTCCAGATGTTCGCATACCCGACAAGGCGGTGAAGCGCTCTGCTGCTGAAGAAGCTGTCAGCTTGCTGAAAAAAGGGGAGCGCCTTGTTTTGGTTCATGGCGCTGGAGGCTGTGGAAAAACGACGCTCATGCGACAGATTGCCGACCGTTTGCCCGATGGATCAGCGACGATCTTTTTCGACTGTTTCGGTGGAGGTCGCTATATTCATGCCGATGACAAGAGACACCTGGCAGAAAATGCCTTTCTTCAACTAACCAACGAACTCGCCGTAACACTCCGTCTCCCTTTGTTCATCCCGCGAAACACAAAATATCCGGCCAACATAAAGTTGCTCATGCAAAAGCTTCGGTCGGCGGGTGAAGCACTCGGGCATATTATCCCAAACGGAATGCTTCTGATCATTGTCGATGCAGCAGATAATGCAGTTGCAGCAGCCAACAACGCCAACCCACCTGAAAAGGCTTTCGTTCACGACCTTATCGACGCCAATTTGTCGGATTTGCCGAAAAACGTGCATTTCATAATTTCATGCAGAACCGACCCAACACGTCGTGCTTCACTCCGGTTACCACCAGATACACCAGAGGTCATTTGCCCGCCATTTACTTTGGGGGAAACCAATCAGCATCTTGAAACTATATTCCCTTGTTTGCCTGACAGCTTTGTTGAGCAATTTCATCATCTGTCGAATCAAAATCCGCGTGTTCAGGCTTATGCAATTGCCTCTGCCAAAGGCGACCCAGCTCAGCTCCTCGATGCACTCCGTCCGGGGGGTAAAAACCTGCCTGACATCCTCAGTGCAAGCTTCAAAACTGCGCTAAAGAAACTCGGTCAGCCTGATCTATTTGAAAAACTCATCGGCTCATTGGCATTTTTACCTGCTCCCGTTTCCGTGTCCTCAGTGGCTCGCATTTCAGGCTGTAGCGAGGACACTGTTCGTGACTTCGTTCTCGAACTTACTCCCGGACTTCGACTTCACCAAGCCTCTATAACTATTGCTGACGAAGACTTCGAGGCTTTCATTGCCAGCAGTGCTTCAGCCAATCGAAGTGCCATAATTTCAAATATTGCTGAAGACTTCATGGCATTTTTCCAAACCGACCCCTACTGCGCGCTTCATGTTGCTGATGCGCTGATAAATGCCGATAGGGCGCGCGATGTTTTATCCATTGTTGAGCGCGACCCACAGGTGATAGCGATTAGCGACCCAATTTTGCGCCGTCAGGTCCAGGTCAGACGGCTTAAGCTTTCGCTCGCCGCGTGCCGAGAAGCGGGATCAGCGGCGGATGCCCTTAGGACCGTTCTGATCAGCGCTGAGGCCGAGCGTGATGACAGCACATTATGTGAAGTACTCGAAAAAGAGCTGGACCTGTCGGTGGAATTCGCCGGCCCATCGCTGCGCCGAACGATCCTTATGGACCCTGATCGCATCGAGGAACAGGGATCATTTCTTGCCCAAGACGCTGTACGGGCAATCCGATCGGGCGACCGTATAACGGCCATAGAGCAGCTACACTTTCACGACGCATGGCTTAATCGTCGTCGCGAGATCGAGAAAGAGAAGCTTAATAACTGGGCCGTAACGGATCGTGATGTTTCGGCACGTGTCGAGACGATTCTGGAACTTGCTGGTCCGGAAGCAGCATTTACCGAGCTAATGCGATGGAGCCCACGCGATGTTTCGCTACGCGTCGCTTTTATTCTTGTGCCTCAACTTATCGCAGCCGATAAAATTCATCATCTCAGGGCTCTCCTAACGGAATGCTCGCCTCCCAGTCCATGGGACTTGCTTTTGTGGGTACCACTAGCGATGGCGGGGGAATCCGTTTCTGGCCCGGCGATCCAAAAATCACTTAAAAAGCTCCGGCGACGTTTCGTTCCCGACGTCAATGCCTTTGGTGTCTCACACAGCCAAGAACACTGGCAAAAGTCCCTTCTCGACACCTTCATCTCCGCTTGCGAGTTAGCCTTTAAGATGGCTTTGGATAGCCAGATCATTCTTTCTGCCGTAAACCAAATTCTGCTTTCTCTCGAAGGGGAGCAGAAGCGACGTCTGTATCTCTTTGACGTAAGTCGAATTGACGGCCTTTTCCGCTGCTGGCTCCTCAGGGAGAAGCTTGTCGAGAGGTCTGCAAAAGTTGAAAATTTCATTTCCTATGTTCATTCTCTCAGTCCAGAGCCCAACGAAGAAAAACAGGGTAGTGGGAAAAAGTCAAAAAAATCAGCTCAAGATCAACAGAGGGATGATAGGGAGATCGAACGGCTCAACAAGAAAATGCGAGCCTTGTTTCCAATTTACTCTGAACGTCTTGAAGTTCTTTCGCGCGCAAGAGAGAAACAGCATATTGAAAAATCGCAATTGAATAGGCTCGAAAAACTTGCCTCACATGCATACGACTTCGATCATGATCACGATAGCTCTAAACTGCGTGTAATGGCCGCTCAAAGCATAATGGGTTTGTTGATTGTAGATAGCATCAAAGCCTCCGAACTCGTCGAGCATGCGAACACTCTGGCCAAGGGGCGATACAGTGACTTGTTCGCAAGTAATCTCCAAAAATTTCTGTCCCTGATGAGGCTTCGCACCACAGAGACTGTAGAACTTGTAAAGCTGGTCGCACAAACCGCGGAAAGCATAAAAAACCTTCGCGAGGCTTCGTCAGATAAACTTGATGCGCTGATCCGTTTGTCCAGGCTCATACTGCCAGTAAGCCGGGACGATGCTGCGTCAGTCTTTAATGATGCCGTCAGTATTGCAAAGGAGATCGATCAGGAAGCCATTGACCAAATAGATTTCGTATCGGTTCTGGCTGAACGTGCCCGCATACCGGGGCAACACAACCGCAAGACGGTAGCAGGAGATATCTTTGCCTTTGTCACTGGCGCAGCTGAGCGTCTTTCGGGTCGAGATGGCTTTCCATGGAGATCCGCTATACACGCCCTTACTAGTGTGGATGACGCAGCTGCACTAGCGGCGCTCTGTCGATGGGCCGACGATGGAACTGTAAGGCTCGAAAATACTTTAGATCGATATCTTCTGACTGCCTTGCAAAGAGGCATTATTAACCCTGAAATGGCAACATCCCTGGCCTTGATAATTGGAGGGGCTGCCGGTGATCTTCGGAAGGATCTTGTCGCCAGAGCAGCGGAGAATCCTTTACATTACAGAGGAATTATCGAAGAACTGGCAAAGGAAACGCTTCTTTTCTTACCCCAACACGGGAGGCTTAATTCAGGGGAAGAGATTGTTGAAAAAATATCTACAGATATAAGCCGAGACGGTGATTGGCTTGAGCTCCTTAGGAAGACAGTCGAATTACTGAAACAACCCAATTTCAATAAGTCTGAAGAGTCAGCAACGGATTTGCAGGACAATGTGCTTTCGCTGGACAACGGTCGTGATTATCCCAAGGAGTTCGAGTTTGATCCACAAGGGAGATCTTTCACTACCCCGGAGTCTATTGCGGAAGTCTTGCAAGAAGCGGAAACCTCTGGTCTACGCCATCATGATGGTGACCTTCTTAGAAGAATGAGGGATGCCTCTTCGCACATCAGAGACAGAGTTTCCTTCCTGAGCGCGCTTGCGAATGTGCCTGATGACGCAATTTGGGAGAGCACCCGGATTGATTTGCTTCGTGACACATTGGATGCCTGGAAAGGCACCCCCGCAGTTGATCGTTGGTGCATCGAGACTCTGCCGTCAGTATTAGTCACACATTTCTATGGTGCTACACGATGGCTTAAAGAGGGAGACGCCGCCCTGCATAAGCTATTGGATCACACCGGCTTGGATGTCGAGGGTCGCCTTCGCATCTTTCTCGCAGGAGTCGCGAAAGCTGGCGAAGCTCTGAACAGCCGTGCTTTGTTCGCCATTGCCGAAGAAATTGCGCGTGCTCTTGATGAAGGAGAAGCAGGCGAGCAATTGTCTTGGTATACAGAGCGCCTTCGGAATCGGCTTCCGGCTGTAGATCATGCCTTGTGTATTCTTTCCGATATACCTCAAGACCCAATGGAAGCGGTTGCCCGCTTTCTGTTTGCGCTCATGAGTGATATCGACACACGAGTTCGATGGAAATCTGCTCATGCATTGCGCTGCATGGCAAACCTCGGTTGTTACGATGTCGTTGAGGCAACGATCCTGCAATCGAGCCGTGTCAAGGATGTTGCTTTCCGTGACCCTACCGCACCCTTCTACTTTCTGGCGGCAAAACTTTGGCTGGCGATATCACTGCATCGAATCAGCTCCGAAACGCCTGAAGCGCTGAGCGCTTGCAAAGATCAGATCTTCGACCTTGCGACCTCTTCCGAATTACCTCATGTTGGAATTCGGGAATATGCCAAACGCACCTTGATTCAATTGGAATCAGCAGGTGTAATTTCGCTGACATCCAAAGAGAGAGATAAAATCAACCGAGTTAACACTGCCCTCAAGGGGGAGTCAGCTGGGAAACAGAGTCATTCTCGGACATTCAGTCGCACACGAAGTGAAAGCCGCAGGTTCAAATTTGATGACACAGATACAATCCCCTACTGGTTTAATCCCATCCTCCGTATTTTCCCCACGGCATCTCAGGATGATATTCTTGATATGGCCGAGAGGTGGATTATTGACGAATGGGAGGCCCACCCGAAGGCCAATTATTGGGACATGGAGCCAAGAAAAGGTCGCTACAGTGAGCGGGGGTACGCCTTATGGTCGCACCGCCACGGGTCCTTTCCAATAGTTGAACGCTACGGCCGACATCTGGAGTGGAATGCAGTGTATTGTGTTGTGGGTGAATTGCTTAATACTCATCCAATTTCCAGCAATGAAGAGGACTACTTTGACCGTTTCGACTACTGGCTTGAAAAAGTTCTACCTACGGAAATATCTGAATGGCTCGTCGATAATCGGGGCGCAACGCCACTTGAACCTCGGATGTGGCAAGAAGACCCACGTTCCGATAAGGGCTGGGTTAACAATGTAAGCAGGCAGGAATTCCTTGCCGAGGCCGGAGTCTCCACGCCTTACCGCGAGGGATGGATCGTTGTCAAAGGTGACTATAGCGTGTATTTCGCTAAACGAGAGACAACCATTCGGATTGGTTCAGCCCTTGTATCACCTGAATCTGGCTCCGCACTTGCTCGTGCGCTTCAATCGGAACGAAACATTTGGGGTCTTAGACTTCCGAATGAGAACGACGACCTACAGATCAATTCGTATCCTTATTGTCTTCTGGGCTGGCTTTCGCATATGGGAGGGGATTTGCGCTTCGATGATAACGATCCCTTCAGATATGACGTTGGCCAGATAAGGGCTACACCAGGGCGCAAGCCGGAAGAGGCTCTTGGACTCGTACCACTGGTATCCCTGGCCAATTGCAATCGAGCATGGATATGCAATGACACTGGTGAAGCCGTATTCATATACGAAGCTTGGTGTGACGAACCGGCCCCAGAGGACGACTATTACCCCCGACGGATTCGCTCGAGTGGCTGGCGTTTGTGGGCCAACGTTGAAAAAATACAGAATTTCCTTGCTGAAGGTGGATGGGATTTAATCAGCGAAGTGCAAATCGAGCGCGAGCTCCGCAAAGAATATGGACGGGCATATGAATCAGCCGAAAAAGAGAAGACGCACAACAAAATCCTCCTCCTCAAAGCAGACGGCTCCATCGCAGATGCCAAAGGACGTATTGGCACTTGGTCGGGCATTAGTCAAAGAGCTGGGTCTTGATCCGGGCGAAGATACGCTAAGTCGCTGGATGGCTCACTATATTGCGGAACTGATTAAGGATGCGGAGACCGCCAGTGTAGAAGACCGACCAGAAAAGTTGGCTAAATGCGCCGATGCTATTCTCGCCCTTTGGAAACACCGCCACCAATTGCCAAACGGCAATCGTCCTTTTGAGGATTTGGGGCCTATCCTGAGGGCTCTTAAGAGTCTTGATCCTTCCGACAAAACGCCCCGATATTTTCGGGCAGTAAGAAACGCTGTCGACGAATCCGAGGAGAGCCCAGAAACTAGAAAGTGGCTTGAACTTGCAGATGCCTTGGATTACTCAGCGAAATTACTAATATCCTATTGCTTAACACAGGCCTCTCATACTGCCTTGGACAGTTCAAGGGATTGGGTTGCACTTGCCGAGGCCGCAGGTTTAGACGATGGCCTTGATTTTACAGTTCTTCGAATTATTTACGATGAAAATAAGCTTATGCAATCTAACCCAGAAGCAAAGCAGAGAAAGCAACTTGAGGATCGAGTTAAGCGGCTTGATGATTTTAAGGCAAGGGCTGAAGCGCTCGCGTCGAATCTGAGAAAATTACTTATGCAATCCCAAATAGACGCAGTAGATTCAAAGGACCACCGAAAGAAATGACAACTACCACTTGGCTACGTATCTACCCAATTGGGAGCGAGCCCCAACTTTTAACCCGTCTACCTCGGCCTCGATTACCCAGGTTTCAGATACTCGGTGTCAGGTTTGCCATCTTGACTTTGATCATGTTCGGCAAAGAGAGAACGATAGCGGTATGACCCGCGAGGAAATGCGACAAAAGAAGGAGGGAAGGTAGTGCCCACCTGCTGGATCATCGCCGGCCCCAACGGCGCGGGCAAAACCACCTTTGCCCTGGAATATCTGCCCAAGGTGGCGGGCTGCACCAACTTCATCAACGCCGACCTTATCGCCGCGGGGTTGTCTCCCCTGGCTCCTGAACGGGAATTGATTGCTGCAAGCCGGATCTTCTTGCGCGAGATCGAGGAGTACATCGCCCGCCGAGACGACTTTGCCTTTGAGACGACCCTCGCGGGGCGCACCTATCTGCGGCTGATCGAACGCCTGCAAAGCGGCGGTTGGCAGGTGGAGTTGATCTATCTGGCCCTGCCCAGCGTAGAGATGTCGAAACTCCGCGTCGTCGAGCGGGTGGCCCACGGCGGACACAACATTCCGCAAAAGGATATCGAGCGGCGTTTTCCCCGCAGTCTGAAAAATCTGCTTCATGCGTTCAGCCATGCGGTTGATCGCTGTATCTGTTTCATGAACGATGGCGAAAACCCGGTGTTGGTGTTCGAGCAACGGGGTGAAGATCTGAATATTATTGACGATTTCCATTACAACCAATTGCTGCAAGGGGCTGGACTATGAATGCAACCCGGAAGGCTGTTCCTTCGGAGAAGGGCCAGATAGAGCTGGCAACATTGAAGAGCGCGGTGGCGCAGGCGCTTGAAAAGAAAAGACGTCTCGGCCAGTACGCCGTGATCTGGCAGAACGGCAAGCCGGTCATGGTTGGTGAAGACGCCCCCGAAGTCGACAGGAAACATTCCTAGGGTTGGGGCTCGGGGTCGCTCCTCCACGTTGGCAAGATGAACCCAGATCTGGACCTTCCATATCATGGGAAAAGAAGATACTGGCTCTTCCAACCACGATGTAAACGATACGACGCCATCCACTCCGCTGACGCGTGAGGACCTGTACGCTCTCGTCTGGTCGGAGCCCATGCTCAAGGTCGCCGCAAGGTTCGGTGTCTCATCGAGCTACATGGCTAGAATCTGCACCCTCCTCAACGTTCCAAGGCCAGAACGCGGCTATTGGGCCAAGCTGGCGGTCGGCAAGGCTCCGCCGAAACCTCCTTTGCCTGATGCACAGCCGGGCGATGAGCTGGTGTGGTCACGGGATGGCGAAACCGTCAAAGTAGACAGGCCGCTCCCTCGCCCGCCATCCAAAAGGCCAAAACGGAAAGCAAAGCCAACAGTAGTTCGATCTGATCAACATCCATTGCTCAACGGGGCAAAGGCGCTTTTCGAATCCGGACGCTTGTCTTATGAGGTGGGCTATCTGAAGCCCGCCAAGAGGTTGCTGGTTGATCTGATTGTTACCAAGACAGCTCTCGACAAAGCACTGACATTTGCCAACCAGTTGTTCCTTCTTCTTGAAGAGCGGGGCCATCGGGTTGTTCTTTCGCCAAAAACAGAGTCTTTTCACAGGGCGAAAGTTGATGAGTACGAAGTTCCCAGGAAGCGGGGCGGCTATGACTTTAACAATCTCTGGTGCCCTTATAGATGTACCGTTGTATATGTCGGAACCGTTGCGATCGGTTTGACCATAATCGAGATGGTGGAGGAAGTTGAAGTCCGCTACGTCGATGGTAAATACATTCGGGAAAAGGATTACGTTCCGTCCAAGCGGAGAGGCTACGGATTCGATCGCGGCTGGACGACGAAAAAAGATTTCCCCACGGGCAGACTGAGGTTGCAGGCCTATTCACCTTATCCGAGGGCTGGGTGGGTCTGCCGGTGGCAGGAAACCAACAATCGTGACCTGGTTAGTCAAACGAAGGCGATTGTCAAAGAGCTCGAGCGGGCAACGGTGGAGATTGCCCGTCTTGTCGAGGAAGGGGAGCGTCAAGCTGAGATCGAGCGCCGAGAATGGGAGGCACAGCAAGAGGAGCGGCGCCGGCAAGAGGCTGAGCGCCGGGCCGCCGAGGCGCTCCAAAAGAGCAAGGAAGAACTTCTGCAAATCATCGCCGGATGGGCAGAAGCAAACCGCATCGAGCAATTTTTCCAAGATGCTGAGCGACGAGCGGCTGAGTTGTGCGGCGACGAAAAGCTCAAGATGTTGGAGAGGCTGAAACTGGCGCGCGAATTGGTCGGCAGCGTAGATGCTCTTGACCATTTCATGGAATGGAGATCACCCGATGAGCGGTGACCCTGTCTTCTGTTTACGCTTAAGCTGAGGTTCCCCAGCACATGACCCTCGATTACGGCACACTGGAATTGCTGCGCCAGAGCCATCCGGCCTGGAGGCTGCTGTGCGCCAAACATGCCCCCCTGGTGGCGAGTTTTCTGCACCGGGTATTTATCGCCCCGAATGTGCGGTTTATGGCCCAGGCCGATCTGGCCGAGGCGCTGGAGGACGAACTCTTCGCCCTGCGCGAGCAACACGGTCCCGAGGCGTTTCCCGGCTCGGCCCAGAGCTATCTCAACGACTGGGCGGACAACAACAAGGGGTGGCTGCGCAAGTATTATCCGGCCGGGTCGGACGAGCCCCATTTCGACCTGACACCGGCCACGGAAAAGGCGCTGGCCTGGCTGGCGAGCCTGACCGAGCGGGCGTTTGTCGGCACCGAGTCGCGACTGTTGACGCTCTTCGAGCTGTTGCGGCAGATGAGCGAAGGGAGCCAGACCGATCCCCAGGCGCGGATCGCCGAGCTGCACAAACGCCGGGACGAGATCGACGCCGAAATCTCCCGGATCCTTGCCGGGGATATCCCCCTGCTGGACGACACGGCGCTGAAGGATCGTTTCCAGCAGTTTCTGCAGCTGGCGCGGGACCTTTTGACTGACTTCCGCGAGGTCGAGCATAACTTTCGCACCCTCGACCGGCGGGTGCGCGAGCGCATCGCCCTCTGGGAGGGGGCCAAGGGCGCGTTGCTCGAAGAGATCATGGGCGAACGCGACGCCATCGCCGATTCGGATCAGGGGAAAAGCTTCCGCGCCTTCTGGGATTTTCTCATGTCCCAGACCCGGCAGGAGGAACTCAGCCGCCTGCTGGAACAGGTGCTGTCCCTGCCGCCGGTCGTCGCGATGCGCCCGGAAGCCCGGTTGCAGCGCGTGCACTACGACTGGCTGGAAGCCGGCGAACACACCCAGCGCACCGTGGCCCGCCTCTCCCAGCAACTCCGGCGTTTCCTCGACGATCAGGCCTGGTTGGAGAACCGCCGCATCATGGATATCCTCCATGATATTGAGGCCCGGGCCCTGGCGGTGCGCGAGGCGCCTCCTGCCGGCGACTTCATGCAGCTGGCCGATACCGCCGCGAGCATTGAACTGCCGCTGGAGCGGCCCCTCTACCGCCCGCCGGTCAAGCCGATGATCGCCGATGTGGAACTGGAAGAAGGCGATGCCGATGTCGACACGGCGGCGCTCTATGCCCAGGTGGTGGTCGACCGGGCGGAGCTCTCCCGGCACATCCGCCAGGCGTTGCAAGCGCGCTCCCAGATCAGCCTGGGCGAGGTGATCTCCCGGCATCCTCTGCGCCACGGGCTGGCGGAACTCGTGGCCTATCTGCAACTGGCCGGTGAGTGGCCCCATGCCGCTGCGGATGAGGAACAGCAGGACCTGGTGGAGTGGCAAACCGACGACGGAACGGTCCGACGCGCACGGATGCCGCGCGTTATTTTCGTAAGGAACGGATGATGGACGCTTCAAATCCACAAATGGATGCACCCTCCGGCGCCACGCACGACCTTTCGGTGGTTGTCGTGCCGCTTCTGAAGGGCGTTCTCTACCTGGAGGACAGCCCCGGCCTGTGGAATTCGCTGCTGAACCTGCAGGCCAGGGTGCGCGACTATGTGGCCGTGCTCGGCCTGGAGCTGATGCTGGACGAAGCCGAGGGGTATGCGTTCCTGCGCTCGAAACCCGAGCAGGAGGACGAGAGTGCCGCAGGCAACCTGCCGCGTCTGGTGGCCCGTCGACAGCTCTCCTTCCCGGTCAGCCTGCTGCTGGCGCTTCTGCGCAAGAAGCTGGCGGAGTTCGACGCCGGCGGAGGGGAGACGCGCCTGATCCTCTCCCGGGACGAGGTGGTGGAACTGGTCCGGGTCTTTCTCCCCGCCGGGAGCAACGAGACGAAGTTGATCGACCAGGTCGACGGTCATCTGAACAGGATCGTCGACCTCGGTTTCGTGCGCCGGCTGCGCGGGCAGGAGCGGATGTTCGAGGTCCGGCGCATACTAAAGGCTTTTGTCGATGCCCAGTGGCTGGCCGAATTCGATCAGCGGCTGGCGGCCTATCAGAGTCAGTTGGGACAGAGCGATGAGGCGGCCGATGGCTGAGACCCTGGAGCTTGAATTCATCGGCGACGACAGACTGGCCGGCTTCCGTCTGCAGCGACTTGAGGTGTTCAACTGGGGGACCTTCGACGGCAGGGTTTGGACGCTGCAGTTGGGCGGCAGGAATGCCCTGCTGACGGGGGATATCGGCTCCGGCAAGTCGACCCTGGTCGATGCCGTTACCACGCTGCTGGTGCCGAGCCATCGCATCGCCTACAACAAGGCGGCCGGGGCCGACACCCGTGAGCGCACCTTGCGTTCCTACACCCTGGGGTACTACAAGTCGGAGCGCCACGACACGCTCGGCAGCGCCAAGCCGGTCGCCCTGCGCGACCACAACAGCTATTCGGTGGTCCTCGGGGTTTTCCACAACGCCGGCTACAACAAGACGGTGACCCTGGCCCAGGTCTTCTGGATGAAGGACGCCGCCGGTCAGCCGGCCCGCCTCTATGCGGCCTGCGAGCGAGATCTCTCCATCGCCTCCGACTTTTCCCGCTTCGGCACCGAGATCGGCGCTCTGCGCAAGCGCCTGCGCGGGGCCGGGGCGGAGCTCTTCGACAGCTTTCCGCCCTACGGGGCATGGTTCCGCCGGCGCTTTGGCATCGACAACGAACAGGCCCTGGATCTCTTTCATCAGACCGTTTCCCTCAAGTCGGTGGGGAATCTCACCGATTTCGTGCGCAGCCACATGCTCGAGCCCTTCGACGTCGCGCCGCGCATCGCCGCGCTTCTCCACCACTTCGACGACCTCAACAGGGCCCACGAGGCCGTGCTCAAGGCCAAGCGCCAGGTGGAGATGCTTCAGCCCCTGGTGGCCGATTGCGACCGGCACGGGGAACTGGTCAAGGCGACCGAGGAGCTGCGCGCCTGCCGGGAAGCCCTTCGCCCCTGGTTTGCCGGTCTCAAACAGGAACTTCTGGAAAAGCGCCTCGCCACCCTCGGGGAGGAACTGGCCCGCCACCATGTCCATATCGAACGCCTGGAGGAGCAGCGCCGGGCGCAGCAGGGGCGGGAACGGGAGCTGCGTCGCACCATCGCCGAAAACGGCGGCGACCGGATCGAGAGCATCGGCGAGGCGATCCGGCAAAAGGAAGAGGAGCAGGGGCGCCGCAGACAGAAGGCCGGGCGCTATGCCGATCTGGTGCGCCCTCTGGGAATTCCTGCGGCCGAGGCCGAGGAGCCCTTCCTTGCCCAGCGCCGGCAGTGCGCAGAGCTTCGGGAGCAGACGGCGGAAGAGGAAGCCGGGGTGCAGAACGAGCTCAACGAGGCCGGGGTCTTCTTCGCCCAGGGGCGCCGTGAGCATGGCCAGTTGCTGGCCGAAATCAACGGTTTGAGGGCTCGGCGCAGCAATATCGACGAGAAGCAGATCGCCCTGCGCCGTGCCCTGTGCGGCGCCCTGGAGATCCTTGAAGAGGATCTCCCTTTGCCGGGGAGCTGCTTCAGGTGCGCGAGGATGAGCGCGACTGGGAAGGGGCCATCGAACGGCTGCTGCGCAATTTCGGTCTCTCTCTGCTGGTGCCGGATTGCCATTACGCCCGGGTCGCCGACTGGGTGGACAGGACCCACCTCAAGGGGCGGCTGGTCTACTTCCGGGTGCGCGCCGGCATCCGGACGGATCTTCCCTCCCTCCATCCCGATTCCCTGGTGCGCAAGCTGGCCCTCAAGCCCGATTCGCCCTGTTACGACTGGCTGGAGCGGGAGGTCGCTCACCGTTTCGATGTGGCCTGCTGCGTCACGCAAGAGCAGTTCCGGCGCGAAACGAAGGCCATCACCAGGGCCGGTCAGATCAAGGCAACCGGCGAGCGACACGAAAAGGACGACCGCCACCGTATCGACGACCGCAGCCGTTACGTTCTGGGCTGGAGCAATGCGGCCAAGATCGCCGTGCTCGAGGAGAAGGCCCGACGCTTGGAGGCGCATCTGGGGGAAATCGGGACCCGTATCAGTACGCTTCAGGAGCAGCAGAAAACCCTCAAGGAGCGGCTGGCAACCCTCTCCAAGCTGGACGAATACCGGGACTTCCGCGACCTGGACTGGCGGCCGCTGGCGGTGGAGATCGCCAGGCTCGAGGAGGAAAAACGCCAGCTGGAGGCCGCCTCCGACCTTCTCCAGGCCCTCTCCGGCCAGCTCAGGGAGGTGGAAGCCGCGCTGACCGAGACCGAACGCCAGCTTAAAGAACGCAACGACAAGCGTTCCAAGGCTGAACAAAGGAAAAGCGACGCCGAGGAGTTGATGCAGCAGACCCGGACCCTGGTGGAAGAATCCGGTCCGAGCCATGCCGGGCATTTCGGGCGGCTTGCAGTGCTTCGCGACGAGGCGCTCGGCGAACATCAGCTCACCGTCGAATCCTGCGACAACCGGGAGCGGGAGATGCGCGACTGGATCCAGACCAGGATCGACGCGGAGGACAAGAAGCTTGGTCGGTTGAGGGAAAAGATCGTCAAGGCGATGACCGAGTATAAGGAAGAATGGAAGCTCGAGACTCAAGATGTCGACATCAGTATCGAGGCCGGTTTTGAATACCGAGCCATGCTGGAGCAGTTGCGGGCCGACGATCTGCCGCGGTTCGAGGCGCGCTTCAAGGAGCTGCTCAACGAGAACACCATCCGCGAGGTGGCCAATTTCCAGTCGCAGCTGGCGCGAGAGAGGGAGACCATTCGGGAACGCATTGCCCACATCAACGAGTCGCTTACCCAGATCGATTACAACCCCGGACGCTATATCGTATTAGAGGCGCAGGCCGCCGTTGATGCCGACATCCGCGACTTTCAGACCGAACTGCGCGCCTGTACCGAAGGAGCGCTCACCGGCTCGGATGACGCGCAGTATTCGGAGGCCAAGTTTCTTCAGGTGCGGCGCATCATCGAACGGTTCCGCGGTCGCGAGGGACAGTCGGAAGCCGACCGGCGCTGGACGGCCAAGGTGACCGACGTGCGCAACTGGTTCGTCTTCGCCGCCAGCGAGCGCTGGCGCGAGGACGACAGCGAACATGAGCACTACGTCGATTCGGGCGGCAAATCCGGAGGGCAGAAGGAAAAGCTCGCCTACACCGTCCTGGCGGCCAGCTTGGCCTACCAGTTCGGCCTGGAATGGGGGGCGGTCCGGTCGCGCTCCTTCCGCTTCGTGGTCATCGACGAGGCCTTCGGGCGCGGCTCGGACGAATCGGCCCAGTACGGTCTGCGGCTCTTCGCCCAGCTCAACCTGCAACTGCTGATCGTCACCCCGCTGCAGAAGATTCACATCATCGAGCCCTTCGTCGCCGGCGTCGGTTTCGTCCACAACGAGGACGGTCGAGCTTCGGTCCTGCGCAACCTCACCATCGAGGAGTACCGGGCTGAGAAAGCGAGGCAGCTGGCATGACCTGGACGACTCCCGTCGACCTTCGCGCCCAGGTGCAGAGACTGTGGGACAGGGGGAGCCTGCTGGCCGGTCTGGCCGGCGGCGAGGAGCTCTTCCCCCGGCGCCTGAACCTGAAAGGGCCGACCTCCCGGGAACTGGCCGAGCGCTTCTCCGAGGTGCGCGACTGGATCGCTCGGCTCGACGGCGAGGCGAAGCACTACAGGGTAGCATGGCGAAGCGTCAATCACCGTATCCTGGGCGAAAACCGGGTACCGGACGAGGTCTGGATCGACTCCCTAGACGATGCCCTCGGGCTGATCGGCCGACGCCGGGATGCCGAACGGTTTGCCGCGCAGGTCTCGCTGACGCGGGAACGTCGCTCCGAGCTGATGGCCTGGCTGGCCAGACGGCCGCTGCGCGCTCTGGAGCTGGCCGAAGACTGGGCACGCCTTCTCGACATCGTGGTCTGGCTGCAGAATCATCCCCGACCCGGGATCTATCTGCGCCAAGTGGACATTCCCGGAGTGCACAGCAAGTTCATCGAGGGGCACCGGGCTGTGCTGGCGGAGCTTCTCGACCTGGTGCTGGAGCCAGATGTCATCGATACCACTGCCGGTGGCGTCGGCGGGTTCTGCCGCCGGTACGGATTCCGGGACAAACCCCTGCGCCTGAGGTTTCGCATCCTCGATCCGAGCCTTGCCCTGCTTTCCACCGGAACCGACCAGGACCTCGCCGTCACCCACGACACCTTTGCCAGCCTGGATCTGCCGGTGAAAAGGGTCTTCATCACCGAGAACGAAATCAACTTTCTCGCCTTTCCCCCGGCATCCCTGAGCCTGGTCCTCTTCGGCGCCGGCTACGGGTTCGAGACCCTGGCCGAAGCCGGCTGGCTGCGGGAGAGGGAAATCCACTACTGGGGCGACCTCGACACCCACGGCTTTGCCATCCTCGACCAACTGCGGGCCCATTTTCCCCGGACCGCTTCCTTTCTGATGGACCGGGAGACCGTGCTGGCCCACCGGCCGCACTGGGGTTCCGAACTGCAGCCCGAGACCCGCGACCTGTTGCGATTGACCCATGAGGAAAACGCCCTATACGATGACCTGCGCCGGAATCGGCTGGGCGACCGGGTGCGCCTTGAACAGGAGAAAATCGGGTTTGATTGGGTGGTTGAAGCGCTGAAAAAGCTGGCTGAGTAGTGGTGGCCGGCTTCAATGAGAGCTCTGACGGTCCAAAGCCTCTCCCCTGGGGGGGTAGAAATGGGGGTAAAGTTAAAAATTATGTTCTGGAAAGATACTTAAAAATAACCATATAGACAATCAGTTCGATTGACGCCACCCCATTTAAATGTCCGGCCAAGGTCGGACAGGAGCGAAAGGCCACGAGAAATCGTGGCCTTTTCTTTTGTGCTTTATCCGGTTGCACGGGCGGTGTGCAGACGGTTTTCACAGGCACCGGCAGCTATCCACGGGTGATGTGGATAACCCCGGTGCATCTGTGGATAAGTCACAAAATTGTTACGTATCATTGGGCACTTTTACATCATGCATAACTTATGGGCACAGGCTGTAACCGTCTGAATCTACGTGTCAATAACTATTTTTGCCAGCATGCCGAATCTGGCGGAACCGGTCAATATCCCAACGAGGAAGAAAAGTGGATAACTGAGACGAAATACCATGTAAATCCATGGAGGTACCAATAAGCCCCTCAGTAACGCCCGCCTGTGACCAATACTTTGTATGGTAGGGCAATTGTTTAAATATTTAAATATGTTATATTGCATTTGTGCACAATTTATGCATATTTTGTCGAGAATTTTACGCGATTTTAGTTTTATTTGTTATTTTGCTTGTTGACTTTTAGTGGGTATTTTATTATCAAATATATCAAGTTTACTGGTTTGTGTTTGCAAGTTTGTTTATTTTGTTGTTCGTGTTTAGCCGGAACCAAGATCAAGAAGGGAATAGTTCATGGCCACAGAGAAGCTTTCATCACCGCCCCGGGTCCCTGGAGACGCCACTCCGCTGGAGATACTCATAATTGGCATCGAAGCGGCGGGCGGTGCCGTGAGCCTTGCCTGCTCCTTTTCAGTCGAGGACGTGATCATCATCGACCTGATCACGTCCCATGATCTTCCGGTGGGAATCTTCGCCATAGACACCGGGCGGCTTCCCGAGGAAACCCATGAGGTCGCCGAGGCTATCGTCTCCCGGTACGGGGTGGGCATTGATTGGTATTTCCCCCGCCACGACGAGGTGGAGCGGCTGCTGCGGGAGAAAGGGCCGTTTTCGTTCCGTGAAAGCCTTGCCAATCGCCTCCAGTGTTGTCATATCCGCAAAGTGGAGCCGCTTGAGCGCGCCCTGGCGGGGCTGGCCGGCTGGGTGACGGGCGTGCGGCGGGCTCACGGTGTGACACGGGCGAACCTCGCTCCTCTTGAGATCGACGGCACCAACGGCGGAATCGTGAAGATCAACCCCCTCCTGGATTGGACCGACGCCAGGTATGGGAATATGCGGAGGCCAGGCAACTGCCGGTGAATCGCCTCCATCATCAGGGGTATCCGTCCATCGGCTGCGCCCCCTGCACCCGGGCCGTTACCCCGGGCCAGCCCCCCCGGTCGGGGCGCTGGTGGTGGGAAGATCCTGAACACAAGGAATGTGGGCTGCACCGCCGGTGAGGCGAACAAGGCATCAAATCGGAGAGAATGAACCATGAACAGCCATCTTGATGAACTCGAAGCGCAATCCATCTACATCTTTCGCGAGGCATACCGGAAGTTCGAGAATCTCGCCATGCTCTATTCGGTGGGCAAAGACTCCACCACCATGATCCATCTGGCCCGCAAGGCCTTTTTCGGACGGATTCCCTTTCCGCTGGTGCACATCGACACCACCTACAAGTATCCGGAAATGATCGAATATCGGGACCGCATGGCACGGGAGTGGGGCGCGGATCTGATCGTCGGGCGCAACGAAGCGGCCATTGCCGCCGGCACGGGGCCCGAACAGGGGAGACTCGACTGCTGCGCCAAGCTCAAGACCGACGGGCTGAGCCAGACCATCGAGCGTCACGGTTTCAACGGCCTCTTTCTCGGCATCCGCCGGGACGAGGAGGGAAGCCGGGCCAAGGAGCGGGTCTTTTCGCCCCGGGACAAGAACTTCGAGTGGTCCTATAAGGACCAGCCGCCCGAACTGTGGGACCAGTTCAACACGACCTTTGCGCCGGGCACCCACATACGGGTCCACCCGATCCTGCACTGGACCGAACTGGACATCTGGCTCTACATCCAGCGGGAAGGGATCGAACTCTGCCCCCTGTACTTCGCCCGGGACGGCAAACGGTTCCGCTCCCTCGGCTGCATGCCCTGCACCGGCCCCATCCAGTCGAACGCCGTCACGGTGGAGGAGATCATCGAGGAGCTCCGCGCCATCAAGACACCGGAGCGGGCCGGCCGGGCCCAGGACCAGGAAAACACCTATGCCATGCAGAAGCTGCGGGCCAAGGGCTACATGTAAGCGGGTAAGGAGATACGATATGAGCCAGTCCGAAACACTGAAGATAGTCATTGTGGGGCATGTGGACCACGGTAAATCAACCCTGATCGGCCGCCTTTTCTACGACACCGGCAGCATTCCCGAATCCCGCCGCCAGGAGATCGCCGCAACCTGCAAGGCCCAGGGACGTCCCTTCGAGTTCGCCTACCTCATGGACGCGCTGGAAGAGGAACGGGTTCAGAATATCACCATTGATACGGCATCCAGCTTCTTTTCCACATCTCGCCGCCGGTACGTGATTATCGATGCGCCGGGCCACAAGCAGTTCCTCAAGAACATGATCACCGGCGCAGCCAGCGCGGACGCGGCAATCCTGCTGGTGGACGGCACCGAAGGGGTCCGTGAGCAGACCAAGCGCCATGCCCATGTCCTGTCGCTCCTCGGCATCCGCCAGGTGGTGGTGGCGGTCAACAAGCTGGACATGATCGACTATGACCGGCAACGGTTCCAAGAGGTGGAGAACGACATCCGGGCCTTCCTCCATTCGCTCCACATCGTGCCGGCCCACGTCGTCCCCATCTCTGCGAGGGAAGGGGAAAACATGGCCGGCCGCCAGGGGCACACTGCCTGGTACGCGGGCCCCACGATACTGGAGGCACTGGATGCCTTTGGCGACGTGCGGGGGGACGCAACGCTGCCCCTTCGTCTGCCGGTTCAGGATGTCTACACGTGGGACGGCCGCAGGATCTACGCGGGGCGGGTCGAGACCGGCGAGATCCGGCAGGGAGATGAGGTGATCTTTCAGCCTTCGGGAAAGGTTACCCGGGTCAAGAGTGTGGAAAAGTGGCGCGAGCCGGGGCTGGAACGGGCCGGGGCCGGTGAGTGCGTCGGCATCACCACCGAGGATGAGCTGTTCGTGGAACGGGGAGAGATCATAGCCCGCCCGCAGCAAGCACCCATCCGCACCCGGGAATTCCGGGCCAGCATCTTCTGGCTCGCCGATACGCCCTTCAGGGCAGGAGCCACCTACACCATAAAACTCGCAACAGCCGAGGTGCAGGCAGTGGCGGTAGACATCGAGGAACGGCTCGATTCCTCGACCCTGGAGGTGATCGGCCGCCATGAGCCCGAGTTGCAGCCGACCGAGGTGGGAACCGTCCTGTTCAGCCTCAAGACGCCGCTGGCAGTGGACAGGTACGGCGAGAACGTCCGAACGGGCCGCTTCGTTATTCAGGACAGCCTCCAGATCGGCGGGGGCGGAACCATTCAGACTGTGGAGGGTGACGCGGACAGCGCGGTCCGGCGCTTCAGCCTGGACGACTTCCAGGTCGGCGCAGACGGCGCGCGCGTGGTGGATCTCTCTCTTGAGCGAAACGGTGTTGAACTGGATGTGACGCCGGGCTTCCTTGATCACCTCTCCGCCGGCAACCGACTGATCGTGAGGCTGAGGGACCCCGTCCAGATCGAGCCGGTGGCCCTCCTGGCCTATGAACATAACCTCGGCTTCGTGTTCAGTCGCGATCGCGACCGGGTGAACGTGGTGCTGTACCGGGAACGGGACAGGGGTGTGGAGGCGCGTGCCGCCGCCTGACAGGGCAGGGCGGTTTCCTTTGGCAGGCCATGGCCAGCCGGAGGAAACCGCTGTTATTTAATATATTTTTCCACCAACTCTTCAAGTATCTCGCCAATGGTCGTCCGTTGACGGGCCGCGGCTATCTTGAGCTTCAGGTGGATATCCTCTCTCATGTTGGCCGTAAGCCGCACGTCCCCTTCGGCACAAGCCCCGACAGTCCTCTGCCTCCCCGGGGGCCAACCGCCTTCGCACTGCTCCTGGCCGGCGCTTTTTTCGGTTTTTCCTTTGCACGCCGCGCAGTCGTTACCGGCTCCGGCGCCGCCTTCTTCTTTGTCGGCTTTCGCGCTTCCTTCACTGCCGGTTCGGCAGCGGGTGCTTCACTTTTTTCAACAGGGGCAGGGACGTCGAACAGGGGCATCTGGCCTTCGAGAAGCTCCGCACTCATCCATGGTCTCCTTTGTGCACATGGTTTGTGAGCCGTACCGGCAAGCCGGAATCATACATGTTCATACTTACCTAAGTAAATATCTAAACAGTGCGGCGAGGCAGTCGCTTTTGCATTTTATGCATCCCCGTGGTACTATTCGCAACGTTGACAACTTCAGAATCAAGGATTGCGCCATGTATAGACTGACGATTCACACCTCGTTCGCCGCGGCACACTGCCTCATCAATTATCAGGGAGACTGCGAGAATCTGCACGGCCACAATTGGCGCGTAGAAGTTTCGGTCACGGCCCGCGAACTGGACAAGGCCGGACTGGGTATCGATTTCAAGGTGCTCAAGCAGGAAACCAACGGCCTGCTGCGGACTCTGGACCACAAGTACCTCAATGAACTGGAGCCGTTCAAAGAGATATCGCCGTCGTCCGAAAACATCTCCTGCTACCTCTACCACGAGCTGTCCCGCCGCCTCAATGACGGCAACGTGACAGTTGAAAGCATCACCGTCTGGGAGTCGGACAACGCTGCGGCCACCTACTATGAGTAAGCCCGGAGCCGAACTTGAGGAGGTTTTCTCCTCGGTCCAGGGGGAGGGGATGCTCATCGGCCTGCGCCAGGTGTTCATCCGGTTCCGGGGGTGCAACCTGACCTGCGACTACTGCGACACCCCGGCGGGTACGCCGGCCGAGCCGTGTCGTATCGAGCAGACCCCGGGCCGGCGCGACTTCGTTCCCGTGGATAACCCGGTCGCCCTCGATCGGGTGGCGGCGCTGGTGGAAGGGTGGCAGCGGGGCTGGCCCGGGGTGCACGATTCCATCAGCATCACCGGCGGCGAACCGCTCCTGAGGCACGATATTCTCATGCAGTGGCTGCCGGTTCTGAGAGAGCATCTTCCGTCTACCTTGAAACCAACGGCGTCATGCACGCGGCCCTGGGACTGGTGATCAACCACGTCGACATCATCGGCATGGACATCAAAATCCCGTCCACCTCGGGCTGTACCGACCTCTGGGACGACCACCGCCAATTCCTCGAAATAGCGAACACTCGCCGGGCGTTCATCAAAATCGTCGTGGGGGAGGAAACGGAAGACTGGGAAATCACCCGGGCCGGCGAGATCATAGCCGGCGTGAATCGGGACATCCCCCTGATCCTCCAGCCGGTCACCCGGGCCGGCGACACCCTCGGCATCAAGCCGGTCAAGGCGCTGGAGCTGCAGGAGCTGGCCTGCCGGTACCTGGCCGAGGTCCGGATCATCCCCCAGACCCACCGGTTCATGGGGCAGCTGTAAGTCTGCGCGGGAGGAGCGGCACATGATCATCGAAACCATGACCATGGTCGAATTCGAAGAAGGGCTCCGGGCCACCCGGACCGTGCTGGTCCCGTTCGGCTCGGTTGAGGAACACGGTTCGCACCTGCCGCTTTCCACGGACACCATCCAGGCCTATGAAGTGGGCAAAAAAGCTGCGCGTCTCATCCCGCTGTTCGTGGCCCCGCCGGTCCACTACGGCTCGTGCCGTTCCACCTCATGCCATCCGGGCACCATCTCCATCACCACCGCCACCCTGAAATCCCTCATGAAGGACATCGTCCGGTCGCTCTACCAGCAGGGGCTGCGCAACGTCATCATCCTGACCGGCCATGCCGGCGGTTCTCACCGGATGGCTCTCCAGGACGCGGGTGAGGAGCTCCTGCCCGAACTGCCGGAGCTGAACATCGCCGTTGTCACCGAATACGAACTGGCGTACCGCGAGGGGAAAAGCATCATCGAAACCGTGGACGACTCCCATGCCGGCGAGATTGAAACCTCCCGCATCATGCACTCCCATCCGGACCTGGTTAAGGGCTGTGCCGAGCGGGAATTCCCCAGCTTTCCGCCGGGCCTGCTGGTGCGCAACAAACGGAAATACTGGCCCGGCGGCGTGTGGGGCGATCCTTCCAAGGCCAGCGTGGAAAAAGGCCGTCTGATCGAAGACCTGGTGGTTGCCAAAGTCGTCCAGCTCGCCCGGACCCTGGAGGCGTTTGAGGAATAGCTTCTCCCGCCGCAGTACGAGCATCCCTCCCATCGAACCAGGGCATGCTGCCCGTCAGTCATCCGTCTTGCTCACCCGGAACGATGGCGGCACGTAGCCGGCCGGCCGGAACTGCTCCGGAACCGTAACCGTGTTGCCGTCGCGCAGCTGGGAGTAGTGGGGCGACATGATCTCGACCCCGGCCTCATTGAACGTATCCTGAATATTCTGGTGAAGCTGCGAATACAGGTTTGCCATCCGGTTCGGCTTGTCCGTGTAAGCGTTCAGTTCATAGGTCACATAGAAATCGTTGAGCGCTGTCTGGAGAATGAACGGCTCGGGCAGCTCAAGCACGTGCTCGGTACGGCGGGCGGCACTGATCAGCAGCTCGTGGACCTGCCGCCAAGGTGTGTCATACCCGATGGTGACGCTGGTATTGAGGATCAGCCCGTATTCCTGGGCCGAAGAACTGTAGTTGAGCACGTGGCTGGAAAGCAGCAGCGAGTTGGGTATGGTCACGTCCACGTTTTTGATCGTTCTCAGCCGTGTTATGAGCAGATTTTTCTCCACCACGTCTCCTACCGTATCACCCACCTTGATCCGGTCCCCGATATGGTATGCCCGCATGTAGGTAATGATGATCCCCGCCACCACATTGGCTACCGCCGACGTCGACCCCAGTGAAAAGAGAACCCCGAGAAAGATGGATATCCCCTTGAATGCCGGGGATTCCGAGCCGGGCAGATAGGGGAACGCCACGGTAACCGCGAATGCGATGACCAGAAAGCGGCAGATTTTGTAGGTCGGTTCCGCCCATTCGGGGTAAAAGCCGGGAATGGATATGGTACCCTTGCCAATTTCGCCGATGATAACCTTCATCAATCGGCTGATGAAGTAGGCAATCACAACGATGACCGCGATGAAGAACAGGTTGGGCAGATAATCGGCCACGGCTTTAACCGCGGTAACCAGCGGGTTGGTCAGGTAATGCAGGAGCAGAGGGGCAAACCGCCTGGTCCAGGGGAAAAAGCTCAGCACCGACAGGAGGTAGACGCACACGAGCAGGAAAACAGCCAGGATCCTGATCCACCGGACCGCGCTGAGGATGACCTGAGTTATCCGACCGGCTGAGACAATCTCGAAGGACTGGATTTTCAGATCCCGGATCCTGGTACCGCTCCATGACTCGATGGTGTTTCGCACCACGGGGTACGACCGCTTGATGATCAGGAGCAGCAGAGCCAGCAGGATCGTGGCAGCAATGGTCAAGCCGGCCCCCTTGATCAGGCTCTGGACCGAATAGTCATTGTGATAGTCCTCCAATGCCTTGCGAATGACGTCAAGATACGATTGCACCAGCTCGTGCCTTGTCTTCCCTTCGGCGCGGGCATCGTCATCGGTTACGGTCAGGATCAACGTGTCACCCGCGATGATATCGGTAACCGTCTCGGCCTCAACGGCATGAACATCTGCCGGAGACACCAGAGGCGAACGCGCAAGGCGCACCAACCGCTCGGAGATGAGCGCGGCCCGCTCCCGGGGCATCAGCGACAGAGCGCGGTGCCGCACGTAAAAGAGGGGCTTTCCATTCAATGTCACGGCCGCCGGAGCCTGGGCCAGGGAATGCTCGCTCACCACCGGCATGTCTGCCGAATACAGTGGGGTCGCCAGCAAGCCAGCCAGCAGGGCGACTATCACGATCACGAAGCGCATTGTTCCTCTGACGGGGTAGAGGCTGTGAGCAGGGGACCAGCCAACTGTATTGAAACAATTTCAGGTGTGGGTACGAGTCGAAGCTCTGGGCCTGAAGCTGGAGTGAATCGTTTTAAGCTTACCATAAGCTGGGAGAGCTATCCTTACCGCCTCCTGCCTGATTCGTGTCCTAAGCTGGAGTGGCAGTCGATCAACGAAGTCTGGTTCAATGTTCAAGGGAGCGGCTTCTGAACCGGAAAGACTCAACCCGACTTTGCCCTTGAACAATGCCGTCGGTTAACTGTATGTTGACGCTAAAAGGACACAAGCAGCATGACAAGATGCCGTTTCCTCCACACCGCCGACATCCACCTCGGCAAAACCTACCGCACCTCCACCGGTGAGGCTGAACGCTACGAAGACTTCTTCCGCATGCTCGGCAGCATTGTGTCCGGCGCCATCACGGAGAGGGTCAATTTCGTCCTCATCGCCGGCGACCTGTTCCACACCGGCCAGATCCTCCCCCGAACCTTCGCCCGCACCATCGAGATACTTCAGCCGCTCAAAGACGCCCGCATCCCTTGCATTGCCGTGGAGGGCAACCACGACTGGATTCACCGCCGCGACAGCATCTCCTGGATGGAGGCCCTGTCGCAGATGGGGTACATCCACCTGCTGCGCCCCAGCCGCACCGAGACCGGCGGCTACCGCTTTGATACCTTCGATTACGAGCAGGGGATGGGTGGCCACATCGAGGTCAACGGGCTCAACATCTACGGCCTTGGCTACATCGGCACCCAGGCCGGCGCCCATGTAGCACGCATCTGCGATGCTATCACCACCACGAACAACATCCTCCTCTTCCATGTGGGGGTCTGGACCTACTCACCGGTGGAGATCGGCAACATGAAACCGGAAGAAGCGATCCCCCTGGCCGATGTCTTCGACTACGTGGCCCTGGGCCACGGCCATAAACCCTATATCATCGCCACCCCCGAGGCCGTCCCTACGCCTTCAATCCCGGCTCCCCCGAATGCGTCAACTTCGGCGAGGAAAAATACGACAAGGGGTATTACCTGGTTACCGTGGAGGATGGTGTCTTCACCCACGAGTTCCGCCCGACCAGTCCCCGCCCCATGCTGGTGACCACCATTGACCTGGATGGTGCCGGAGATGCGGAAGCAGCCCTGGCACGGTTCCGCAACGAGGTTGCCGCAAAGATCGCATCGTTCAGCGATGACCGCCAGCCGCTCCTGGAGGTCAAGCTCACCGGCCGGGTCGGCTTCCACCCCTTCGAACTGGGGCGGGAACGGCTTCGTCTGGCCCTTGAGGAGATCTGCAACCCTCTCCATGTGGAGATCAAGAACCACCTCTCCCTGGTCACTGCCGGCGGTGGCGCAGAATCCGAGAAGAAGAGCCTCGCCGAGATCGAGCGGGAGGTGCTCAGGGAGTTGATATCCGCCAAGAGCGAGTACAAGGGGCGGGAGGATGAACTGGTGCGGCTTTCCCTGGCGATCCGCGACCAGGTGCTCAAGGGGGAGACGGACGGCGAAGAGTTGCTGGGTCTTCTGATGCGGGAGCCTGCCTGATGCGGATACTCTCCATCCATCTGAAGAACATAAAATCCCACCGCGACACGGAGCTTACCTTCTCCGCCGGGATCAACGTCCTTTCCGGCCCCAACGGCGTCGGCAAGAGCACGGTGTTCGAGGCGATCGGCTACGCCCTGTTCGGGGTGGACGCCCGGGACTTCGTCTCCAACGTGGACCGGTTTCTCTCCATCGGTACCAAGAAGGGAGAGATCGCCGTCACCTTCAGCACCGACGCCAACGAGACCTGGCGGGTGACCCGCACCGTCGGCACCCCGACCAAGTGGCTTCTGGCCAAAGCGCAGGGTGGAGCCTTCGAGGTGGAGGAGCACGCCCGGCTCGAAGAGACCGAAGCCCGCATTGCCGAACTCCTCGGGCTCAATAACGGCCGGCCCCTGGCGGAGCAGTTCAAGCTGGTAATCGGCCCGTTCCAGAACGAATTCCTCGGCCCCTTCGTCATCAAACAGCCCACCAAACGCCAGGAGGCATTCGACGAGATCCTCGGCATCGATGCCTGGCGTAAGACCTACAAGAGCACCAGCGCGCTCCTCTCCGCTGTGCAGGAAAAGATCAAGATTATCGCCGTGGAGATCGAGGCGAAAGAAGCCCAGGTTGTGGTCCTGCCCGAGCGTGAAGATGAGCTGGCAAAAATAAAGACCGATGCCGAGGCACTCCGGAAAGTCCTTTCATCACAAACGGATGCCCTGCGGGACGTGGAGAAACAGCTTATCGAGCTCGATGGCCAGGAAAAAGGAATCGCCGCGCTCCAGGCCGAGATCCAGATCCTTGCCAACCGCATCACTGATGGCGAGGGCAAGATCAGGGATCAGAGGCAACGGGTAGGGGAGGCGGAGAAGGCCAGCGGGGTTCTGGATCAGACGCGTCCAGGCAAGGAGGCTTTCGAACGGGCCGAGTCGCGGCTGGCGGAGTTGGTGAGTAAGGACAAACAGCGTCGAGAAATCGAGAAGGACGTTGCCCGCCTTGAAAATGAGACCCAGCGCCTGACCCAGGCAGTCGAACATGAGCAGAAGGAGATAGAAGGGGAGGGGCGCCGCCTCAATGAGGAAGAGGACGCCCTTGCCAAGGCCCGGAGCGAACTCAAGCCGGACCGGATGGTGGTGGACACGGCTGGCCGACTGTCAGGACTTCGCGACGAGGTCAATGGCGTTCGCTCGGAAAAGGGACTCTTGGAAGGGCGCCGTATCGGACTTCTGGAGGGGCAGGAGAAGCTCGGCGAAGGGTCGTGCCCCTTTTTCAAGGAGCCTTGCCGGAACGTGGCCGGAACCACGCCGAAAGACGTGTTCACCACGAGGATTGCCGCGCTTGACCGGAAGATGCAGGCACTCACCGAGGCCTTGGGCAAACTGTCCGTAGAGGTGGCTGACGCCGAGGCGGCCGAGAAGCAGCTTGCCGCCCTGGCAGTCCGGAGCCGGGAACTGGACAAGCAGGCGACGGCCCTGGCTGAACGCCGCGCCAGAAATGAGAAGCGCGCCGCGACGTTGTTGGCACTGTCAACGCAACAGGCCGAAGCGGCCGCCCGGGCAAAAGTTCGCAAGGAAGATCTTCAGGTTTTTGTCGGCCTCGACCGCGAGATTGAAAATGCAACTGCGGAGCGGGGCCGGTTCCAGGCCGACCGCGATGCCTACCATGCCCACGAAAAGGATGCCCTGGATCTGGATAACCGGCGCCAGACCCTGGAAAAGATGCTCCGACTCCTGGAAGAGTTGCAGAAGCACCTCATCGGGAAGAAAGAAGAACTTGCCCGGCTTCAGGAAATCTATAACCCGGACCGGCACAAGGATGCCCGTGACCAGAAAGACCGCCTGGTAGCGCAAGTCGCCTCGCTGGCCCAGCAGATCGAGAATCTGGAGAAGGACCAAAAGCGCCTTGAGGATGAAATCGGCAAACTGAAGCTGCTTAAAGACGAGATCGCACGGAAACAGTCCGAACGGAATTCCTTCGAGCTGAAAGAGAAACTCGTCAAGTTCCTCCGCAACCAGGTCTTCAAGAACGTCTCAGCCCAACTCTCGGAGCGGTTCCGGGAGGAAATCAGCCTCCGCGCCGACCGGATCTACCGCACCATTGCCGAGACCGATGAGGAACTGGTCTGGGGCGAGAACTACCAGATCGTCCTTCGGGACATGGCGGACGGCGTTGTCCGCGAACGGAGTGACGACCAGCTCTCCGGCGGCCAGACCATGAGCGCCGTGGTAGCACTGCGGTTGGCGCTGCTTCAGACCATCGGCGCCCGGATCGCGTTCTTCGACGAGCCAACGTCGAATCTTGACGCTTCCAGGCGGGAAAACCTCGCCACTGCCTTCCGCGCCATCGACGTCGGTCGGGAAGAGGTTACCGAGCACTGGTACGACCAGCTATTCCTCATCAGCCATGATGTGGCCTTTACCGAGATTACGGATCAGATGATTCAACTGGGCGAGTGATCTCGGTGATCATGCAAGCGTAACCACATACCAGTGTAACGGCATACGGCCCCGATCAATGCCTTTAGTCCGACAGCGGTGAAATGGCGGGTCTCAGGCTATCCTTCAACGCACATCATAAACTTTACATAATATATCTTATGGGACGTAAAATCCCGGAGGTCTATTATGAAAAATCCCACCGCAACACTCCCCGTCGAAAAGATCACGATTGAATTCGTTGACTGGCACTTCGTTAACGATTGCGGCACCACCAGCGACTCCTATGACATCACCCACTGGTCTCCTGATCAACGGCGTGATCTCCATGCCTTCCTCGAAACCAACGGCGCTGTCCGCATTCCATCGGAGATCGCCGAGTGAACAGCAATGCGGTGAATCACCGCCCTTTCTCGGTGACGTGCCGTCGACCCAGCGGCTCCAGCGGGGGCGACGGCTCGGCCACTGCCGGGGCCGGTTGTGCCGGCCCCGGCATACGAAACCCCATGGGGTTTCGAGGGGGGCCAGCGGGGGGGCCAGCCCCCCCGGTCAACAGCTCAGTTTTTTGGGAGTGAAACGACCCCCTTCAACAGCCCCGACCGCTGCCCCGGATCAGGGAAGGACCGGCCTAGTAACACGGTCCTTTAGTCTCATTTCTGAGACTCACCCCCTCGACAACGGAGAGGCAGACACCGCGCGGGTTTACGGCAGATTTACCGAAAATGGCGTTTTGAAGATACTTAACAATTCCGGCACGTTACCGTGTCCGACAAATTTTGGAGGTTTTATGGCTCGGTTCAACGACATCAAAGGCGGGAGGATGGCCCGCAAGATCACCTTCCGGCTTGACGAAAAACACCTCGAAGAACTGGAAACCTGTTCCCTTAACTTCGGGGCCTCGGTCTCGTTCCTGGTCCGGCACTTGGTGGTCCGGTTCCTGGAAGATCAGCGGCGCAATAACCCCTCTTCCGTTGCGCGTCTCGGGGGGATGCCATGATCGACCCTCGCCCTGCTCTCCCGATCGACATGGACCGGCTGCTCCTGGACGTGAACACTCAGTTCAACCCCCTGCGCTCCGAGTTCCTTCTTGACTTCCACGTCTCCGGGGCCAGGGACGGCCTCGTCTACGTCTCCTTCTCCCTGCCCGAAGGCATGACGCGCCTTTTCGTCTCCTTCCTCCAGTCCATGGCGGGGTTCTTCCGCTTCGTGGACATCAAGGCCCGTTCCGCTTCCGCGATCACCAAGGCCCATGATCCGGCTGAACGGGAAAAGGTGGAAGTGATCCGGAAAGACTTCCACAAAGAGGTCTGCGAGATCTTTGACGGCTTCCGGGGTCAGGGACTCGACCTGAAAGAGGCCACCAAACGCACGAATTCGACCTTGAAGGCAAGACAGCACCCTTGGGCGACATTCGAGACGGTCCAGAAGGTCTTACGCTCTGAGGGGCGATTTCGGCGCCAGAAAGGGGGGTATTGAAAAAAACGATAGACATTGACCGACAATCGACCTAAAAAGTCAGACAAAGTCGTGCTGACTTCTTGGGTAGGGGCAAGCTGTATTCTTCAACGATTTAAGTGACATAAACTATATCTTATGGGACGTAAATAACGTCTGGAGGTGACACCATGAAAAGCACCGCAACATCCCCCGTCGATCACTCCCCCGAACGGATCACCGTCGAGCTTGTCGAGTGGCCCTATGCTCACGACTGCGGCAACAACGTCGAAACCTACGACATCACGCATTGGTCTCCGGAACAACGCTGTAGCTTCCATGCTTTCCTTGATGCCAACGGTGCTATCCGCATGCCTCCTGAGTTCGCCGAATGAACAGCAATGCGGTGAATCACCGCCCTTTCTCCTGTGTCGTACCGTCGCTCCCAGCGGCTCCAGCGGGGGCGACGGATCGGCAACAGCCGGGGCCGGTTGTGCCGGCCACGGCATATGAAACCCCATGGGGTTTCAAGGGGGGCCAGCGGGGGGACGTGTCCCCCCGGTCAACAGCCTCGGGGTCTGGGAGGGTACCGACCCCTTCAACAACCCCGACCGCTGCCCCGGATCGGGAAGGCTCCCGGAAAGTGACGGGTATAGTAACACGTCACTTTACTGCCAAATTGGCACTTCATTCAGATTCGGTCGGAGAGGGCACCACACAAGGGTTTACGGCAAAACACGGGAATATATCGGAAGCCATATTCACTAATAATAACCGACAGTTAAAATGTCGGACAAAATTCGGAGGGGAAATGTGGAAAAGTCACAGTTCAGCGACGTAAAGAGGGGGGGGATGACCCACAAGGTTACCTTTCGCCTCGATGCAAAACACCACCAGGAGCTTGAGTCTTGCGCCGATACCCTTCACGCCTCGGTCTCGTTCCTTGTCCGACACCTCGTGGTCCGCTTCCTGGAAGATCAGCGGCGCAATAACCCCACGTCCGTTGCGCGTCTCAGAGGTATGCCATGATCGAGGCCCGCCCTGCTCTCCCGGTTGATATCGACCGGCTGCTCTTGGACGTGAACACCCAGTTCAACCCGTTACGCCCTGAGTTCCTGCTGGACTTCCACGTCTCCGGCGCCCAGGACGGCCTCGTCTACGTCTCCTTTGCCCTCCCGGAAGGCATGACCCGGCTTTTCGTCTCGTTCCTTCAGTCCATGGCCGGTTTCTTCCGCTTCGTGGACATCAAGGCCCGTTCCGCTTCCGCCATCGTCAAGGCTCACGATCCGGCTGAGCTTGAGAAAGTGGAAGTGATGCAGAAAGACTTCCACAAAGAGGTCTGCGAGATCTTCGACCAACTCACCGCTGACGGCGTGGAAGTGAAAGAGGCAGTCAGGCGCACGAATTCCGCCCTGAAGGCTTCCGGCTCCCCTTGGGCGACCTATGAGACCATTTCGAGCGTTCTCCGATCTGCGGGACGATTTCGGCGGCGGAAGGGGGTGAAACGATGATTCGTGAACCTCCCTTGAGCTATCGGCCATTTCAATGGCTCGACTGGCTCGTCTGGCTGAAGAAACAGGAACAACAGGCGTATCGAAAAAACCGATAGACAATGACAGACAAACGTCCTAAAAAGGCAGACAAGTAACCGCTGTCATTTCAGGTAAGGGAAAGCTGCATTAACCAACAAAATCAGTTACATAGATTATATCTTATGGGACGTTAACAACGTCCGGATGTGACACCATGAAAAACGCCAGGGTCCCCCTCCGTTGGTCATTCGCTCTGTCGGTGGCAGACGTCCTAGACATTTGCAGGGTTGGCTTCGGCCCTGGCCGTGTCGGCAATCAGCTTTCTCAGCTTCGTTATGGTGGCGCGCTCCATTGGTTTGCCGGTGATGCTGCTTTTGGGTACCCGGTAAATGTCGCCAAGCGCATAGATGGTACATTCGATTATCACTTTACCTTCTTTTAAGTATATATGTGAATAATCGACAAACGAGCCTCCTCGTCGAATAGTTACGACATCTGTTTCATAGGCAATGTTCCTACTGCGCAGAAACTCCTCCACCTCTTCGCTTGACTCAGCAAACAGATGCAGGTCGATGTCGCTTGCAGCGGTTACTGCCCCAGTGAGCACCGACCCGACCAGAAACGGACGGAACAGCGCCAGCATTTCCATACAGCGCAGGGCTGTGCAGCGCATCTGGTGCAGCCGCTCCGGGAGAGTCTTCTCTTCATGGATTGCGATGAGTCGCTGGAGCTCCTTATGGATCTCAGCATTGCTGGGCAGATGCGAACCGAGCGAGAGGCTCTTTTCCGGCCCGAAACGTCTCGCCGCCTTTCGTTTGGCGTCGCGGTATTCGCTCACCCCCTCGGCATACATGAGGCGGGCCGCTTCCTGCGCAATGAGTTGCCGAATTCTGTCTTCTCTCATATACATTTACAGTATATCAAGGCGTTGGCAGAGTTACACACGGGCACCCCATGGTTCGGTTTACGAAACCCGGAGTCGACGCCGGATGGTGGTATACTCTATTGTATCCAGATACTCATGATGTTTTCCCCAGTTGCCGCCCTCCCCGTTCTGAGTCGGTACAGGGTGGGGCGGTACGATTCCGGAGGGGATCATGGTGCGATTGCCAAGAGAGTGCCATGAGCGTCTTGCGAAACGGTTTGCGAGGAGTGTGGTGCTGAGATCGTGGAGGAGCGGCTGCGGGTGGTTTCGTATGCGACGCATTGCGTCAGTTGTCAGGCCCGGCAGAAAGGTCCGCCCCATGGATCGGGCGTGACCCTCTGACGAGTACGGCGCGGGAGGCGACCATGCGGGAAGCGATGTTCTACGAGCGGCTGAACGATAACCTTGTCCGTTGCGGTCTCTGCCGGCATCGTTGCCAGATCGGCGACGGTGCCCGTGGCATCTGCGCGGTGCGGGAAAATCGGGGAGG
Organism: Geobacter anodireducens; assembly: GCA_001628815.1. Classification (NCBI taxonomy): domain Bacteria; kingdom Pseudomonadati; phylum Thermodesulfobacteriota; class Desulfuromonadia; order Geobacterales; family Geobacteraceae; genus Geobacter; species Geobacter anodireducens. The sequence continues at coordinate 1,819,686 of CP014963.1, read as the reverse complement.
AACCCTCTATTCTCTCGTCTACGGCAAGCTGGTGGCGGAAAACGTTGACCCCATCGAGAAAAAACCTCTGTTTCACGTGCTGCCGGGGAGCAGATCCTTTTCCATAGCTACGGTGGGATGCAATTTCCGCTGCCGCCATTGTCAGAACTACTCGATTTCTCAGGTGCCCCCCAAAGCTCCCATCCTGGGCGAGGATCACTCGCCCCAGTCCGTGATCCGGAAGGCTCAAGCCACGGGCTGCCGCTCCATTGCTTACACCTACACCGAACCAACCATTTTCTTCGAGTTTGCCTATGACACCGCCCGCCTCGCCAAGGAGGCCGAGCTGCTGAATACGTTCGTCACCAACGGCTATATCACGAAAAAGGCGCTGACTACAGCGGCGCCGTACCTGGATGCGGCGAATATCGACCTGAAGGGGTTCAGCGAGGGATTCTACCGCGACTACATCCATGCCCGCCTTTCCGAAGTGCTCGACTCGATCGTGGAGCACCGGAAGCTCGGTATCTGGCTTGAACTGACCACGCTCGTCATCCCGGGATTGAATGATTCCGATGAGGAACTGCAGGGTATCGCCTCGTTCATAGCGGGCAATCTGGGGGTGGATACCCCCTGGCATGTGACCCAGTTCTACCCCACCTACCAGTTGACCGACCGGCCCCGGACCCCGGTGGCAACCCTGCGCCGGGCACGGGACATCGGCAAGGCGGCAGGGTTGCGCTATGTGTACGAAGGAAATGTCCCCGGTGAGGGGGAGAGAATACTTTTTGCCCTTCCTGTGCCGCCCTGCTGATCGGCCGCCACGGATATCTCATTGAAAGGAACAGGATCGAAAACGGAGCCTGTCCCGACTGCGGCGCGGTCATCGCCGGCATCGGCATGTGACCGCTGTCAGATCTTCCGGTTGTCGATGACCCGCTGGGCCTTGCCCTCGTGACGCGGGATGCTGTTGGGCTCCACGAGCTTCACTGTTGCCCCCACGCCGAGGACCGAGTCTATCCGCTTTTCCACCATCTCCAGGAAGGCCTTCTGCTTCTTCATCTCGTCGAAGAAGATGTTCTCGGTCACCTCGATGTGCACTTCGAGCACATCCTGAGCTCCGTGACGCTCCAGGACGATCTGGTAATGGGGCTCGCATCCTTCGATGGCGAAGAGGATCTCTTCGATCTGGGAGGGGAAGACGTTGACCCCTTTGACGATGAGCATGTCGTCGCTTCGGCCCATGGTCTTCTTCATCCGCACATTGGTTCTGCCGCACGCGCAGGGGGCATAGTCCAGGCTCGTGATGTCGCGGGTCCGGTAACGGATCATGGGGAACGCTTCTTTGGTGAGGGTGGTCAGCACCAGCTCTCCGATGCTTCCAGGCGGCAGCACTTCCCCTGTTTCCGGGTCGATGATTTCCGCGATAAAGGCATCCTCGGAGATGTGCATGCCACACTTGTACTCGCAGTCGCCGGCCACGCCCGGGCCGATGATCTCGGACAGGCCATAGTTGTCGGTGGCGCTGACGAAAAGGCGGTTTTCGATCTCTCTGCGCATGGCCTCGGACCAAGGCTCTGCCCCGAAGAGACCAACCTTCAGCGAAAGGCTTTTCGGATCGATCCCCATCTTTTCCATCCGGTCGGCAATGGTGATGGCATAGCTGGGGGTGCAGACAAGGGCCGTGGTCTTGTAGTCCTGCATGATCATAATCTGCTTTTCGGTATTGCCGGCGCTCATGGGGATGACCGACGCGCCGATGGCCTCCGCGCCGTAGTGGAGACCGAAGCGCCGGTGAACAGGCCGTAGCCGAAGGCGATCTGGACCACGTCATCGTGGGTGACGCCTGCGGCGGTCATGAAGCGGGCCACCAGGTTGGACCAGACCTTGATGTCGTGCTTGGTGTAGCCGACCACGGTCGGTTTGCCGGTGGTCCCGGATGACGAGTGGATCCGCACCACTTCCCGCAGGGGGACCGCGAACATGCCGTAGGGGTAGTTCAGGCGCAGATCTTCCTTGGTGGTGAACGGGAGTTTCTTCAGATCCTCCAGCGACTGGATGTCTTCGGGAACAATGCCACGTTCGGTGAACTTGTTGCGGTAACAGGTTACGTTCTTGAACGCCCTGTTGAGTGTTGCCTGGAGCCGTTCAAGCTGGAGTTGCTCAAGCTCCTCCCTCTGCATGCATTCGTACTGTTGATCCCAGATCTGCATACGCTTATCTCTCCCAGATCTCCTTTTTGTCCTTGCCTAAGTATGCGCGCTGAACCTCTTTGTTTTCCAATAGGTCAGGGGCCATCCCTTCAAGTATCACTTTACCTGTCTCTATGACGTAGCCCCGGTCGGCCATCTTGAGGGCTGCCTTGGCGTTCTGCTCGACCAGAAGCACGGTTGTCCCCCGATCACGTCGCAGCTGCTCGATAACCTTGAAAATCTCTTGCACTACCAGGGGAGCCAACCCCATGGACGGTTCATCCAGCAGCAGCAGCTTGGGCCGTGCCATGAGGGCCCTGCCCATGGCGAGCATCTGCTGTTCGCCGCCGGAAAGGGTGCCGGCAGCCTGCTTGCGGCGTTCGTGCAGACGGGGGAACAGCGCGTAAATGTCATCCAGGTCTTTGCGGATGTTGCCCCGCCCTTCCCTGCCGCGATACCGGAGATAAGCGCCCAGCTCAAGGTTGTCCTCCACCGACAGGGGCTTGAACACCTGGCGCCCTTCGGGGACCTGGCAGATGCCGAGTTTCACGATCCGGTCCGGCCCGAGTCCGGCCAGGTCCTGGTCCTCGAAGAGGATCTTGCCCGCTGCCGGCGGCGTGACCGCGGAAATGGAGTTGAGCATGGTGGTCTTGCCGGCGCCGTTGGCGCCGATCAGCGTAACGATCTCCCCCCTGTTGAGATGCAGGGAGATATTCTTGAGCGCATGGACCTTGCCGTAGTAGGTATTGACGTTCTTGATCGTTAACATAAATGACCGGGTATGCCTAGCCTTCGCCCAGATAGGCCGCTATGACGTCGGGATTTTCCTGGATCTCACGCGGCGTCCCCTGGGCAAGCGTGCGTCCCAGGTTCAGTACCACTATCGCCTCGCAGATGTCCATCACAAGCTCCATGTCGTGCTCGACCAGGGCCACGGTAACGCCCGACTCGCGGATCTTCTGAATCAGGCGCGCCAACTCCAGGGTTTCACGACTGTTGAGGCCCGCGGCAGGCTCATCCATGAGGATGAGCTTCGGCTCCAACGCCATGGAGCGTGCAATTTCAAGGAGTCGCCCCTTGCCGAAGGGAAGATTGGCGGCATCCACGTCGGCCAGGTCGGCAATGCCGGTGAATTCGAGCCAGTGCAGCGCCCGTTCGCGCAGCCGCCGCTCTTCGGCCATCTGCCAGGGAGCGCGAAGCGCCGAGGCGAAGATGCCGCTTTTCCCCTTTGTATGGAGTCCCACCATGACGTTTTCAAGCACCGTCATCTTGCCGAAGAGCTCGATGTTCTGAAAGGTGCGGACCATGCCGAGGGTGGCGAGTTTCTCCGGCGCCAGGCGGGTCACGTTTCTGCCGTCCAGCAGGACTGTTCCGGCAGTGGGGGTGTAGATGCCGGTCACGATATTGAACAGCGTGGTCTTGCCGGCCCCGTTGGGCCCGATGATACCGGTGATGCCTCCACCCTGAATGGTAAAGGAAACATCGTCAAGAGCCGTAACGCCGCCGAAGCGCTGGGTGATTCCACGGACCTCAAGCATCGGCAGTCCCCTTATCCACGCGGGAGCGGAACCGGTGCAGCAGATCCGGGATGCCGCGCACGAGCCGCCGGGCATGAACATGGTCATGAAGATGAGGAGCAGGCCGTACACCACGATATCATAGTCCTGGAACGCCCTGAGCAGTTCGGGGAGAAGGGTCAGGAGCGTGGCGCCGAGGAATGAGCCATAGATGCTTCCGAGCCCGCCGATGATTACCATGGTGACCAGTTCCACTGAAAAATTGAACCCGAACGACGTGGGCGAGACAAAGGTCATGGTATGGGCATAGAGGCTCCCGGCCACCGAGGAGATGACCGCCGACAGGGCGAACACCTGTACCTTCAGGAGGCGCACGTTGACCCCCATGACCCGGGCAGCCACTTCGGAGTCGTGAATGGCGCGCAGCCCCCTGCCGATACGCGAATTGACCAGGTTGACGGAGAGAAGAATGGTTACCAGGGCGATGCCCCAGATGAGATAGTAGTTTTTCAGGTCCGAGTCAAAGGTCACGGAGCCGACCTCCAGATTCGGGATCCCGGGGAACCCCGAGGGGCCGCCCGTCAACTCCACTGCCTCGTTGAAGATGATGTAGACGATGATCCCGAAGCCGAGGGTGGCCATGGCCAGGTAGTGTCCCTTGAGTTTCAGGATCGGGAAGCCGATGGCAAATGCAAGAATGCCGACCGCGCCCGCGACTGCCACCATGGCAAGCCATGGATTCCAGCCATAGGTCGCGGTGAGGATGCCCGAGGCATAGGCGCCGAGCCCGAAGAATGCGGCCTGCCCCAGAGATATCTGCCCGGCATAGCCCAGAAGCAGGTTGAGTGCAACGGCGAGCATGGTGTGGATGCCGACAAAGACAAAAACATTAAGCAGGTAGCCCTCAGAGATCAGTACCGGCAGCGCCATGATCAACAGTGAGAAGGCGATGAATCTCGCACTCTGAAGTTTTGCTAGAGATAATACATGCATCATGTTGATTTTCCGTTCAGTTACACGCGCTCGGTCTCGCCCTTGCGGAACAATCCCTGGGGACGGACAAAGAGAATCAGCAACAGGATGATAAAGGCAATGGCGTCCTTGTAGCCGGAGGAAAAGAGTCCCGCGCCAAGCGATTCCAGGATGCCGAGGAGAATGCCACCCAGGATGGTGCCGAGGCCGCTGCTCATGCCGCCGATGATGGCGGCGCAGAATCCTTTGAGGCCGAGCATGATGCCCACATCGTAGGAGGTCATGGTGAGCGGAGCGATGATGATGCCGGCCAGGGAACCCATTGCCGAGCTGATGGCAAAGGAAAAGAGCACCATGCGCCGCACATCGATCCCCACCAGGCCGGCGGCCCGGCGGTTATAGGCGCAAGCCCGCATAGCCTTGCCGCTGATGGTGTAGTTGAAGTAGAGCTTGCTGCAGATCATGACAACGATGGTCACCGTAAAGATCCAGAGGTGCTGAGGCAGGATGGTCGCCTCCCCCAGATGGATCGGCTCATTGCCCGAGAATGTGGGAATGGCGTGGGTGTCCTTGCCCCAGATGATCATGGCAATACCGCGGATGAGAATGCTGCCGCCGATGGTGATGATGACGAGGCTGATGGGCGAGGCATTCTTCATGGGACGGATGGCGAGGCGTTCGAACACCACTCCCACGAGGGTGGTGGCGCCGATTGCCAGGATTATGGCTGCCAGCAGCGGCAGATTCAGGGCCGTCAGAAAGAAGAGCGTAAACATGCCGCCGAGCATCACGAGTTCGCCCTGGGCGAAATTGATGATGCCGGTGGCGTTATGAATAATGGCGAATCCCACCCCGATCAGGGAATAAATGGCCCCCGTGGAAAGTCCGGAAAGGAGATACTGTGCTAGCTGATGGCCTAAATTCATGGTGTTTGCATCCGGCTCACAATGAGGGAGCGCAGGCCGGGACAGCCTGCGCTCCCATGATTCGGTCGATAGGGCGTGGAACGTGCGCTACTTGACGAGGGCAAAGTCCTTGTTGTGGATGGTCACGAGGACAAAGGCATCCTTGCCGAGACCGGCATGGTCGGCGGCAGAGTAGGTAAAGATGCCTCCAATGCCCGCGAAGTTTCTGGTCTTCTCCAGTTGGTCACGGATGGCGGCAGGCCTGTCGCCTCCGCGCTCCAGGGCTCCCTTCAGCAGCATCACCGCATCCCAGGCATGGCCGCCGAAATGGTCACCCTCGGCCCTGAATTGCTTCTGGTAGTCCTTGACGTATGCCATGAGCGACTTCTTCTGCTTGTCCGCGGCGGGGAGCAGGTCGGCGACGATGACCCGTCCCGACGGCAGCATGATTCCTTCGGCAGCTTCGCCGGCAAGCTCGATGAACTTCTTGGATGAGACGCCATGGCTCATGTAGACGGGAATGGCGAGCCCAAGCTGCCTGGCGTTGCGGGCAATGACGGCGGGGCCGGGGTTGGTGCCCCAGCAGATCACTGCCTGGGCGCCGCTGCCGCGGATCTTGGTGAGCTGGGCCGTCATATCCGTGTCCTTGGGCCCATACGTGTCATCGGAAACGATCTGGATGCCGTGTTGCGCCGCCTGGGCCTTGAGCTGCTCGCGCCCGGAAGAGCCGAACCCGTCGGACACCGTCAGGATCGCCACCTTGCTCATCCTGAGGCGGTTGAGGTTCTCATAGATCTTTGCCACCGCAAGCCCGTCGTTCTGGGCGGTCTTGAAGACCCATTTTTTCGCTGGTTCGGTGATCTTGCTGCCGGCAGCGCAGGAAATGAGGGGAATCTGCGCCTTTTCAACGATGGGGATGACCGCCATGGTGTCCCCGGTCGTGCTGGGGCCGATGATGGCAACCACCTTGTCATCCTTGATGAGCCGGTTGGCCGCTTGCACGGCCTTGGTGGCGTCGCCCTGCGTGTCATAGACGATCAGTTCGACTTTTCTTCCCTTGATGCCGCCGGAGGCGTTGATCTTGTTGACCATCATCTGGGCGGTGTTCCGTTCCGGCTCCCCCAGGAACGATGCTGGTCCGGTCACGGCGAAGAGTGCGCCGATCCGGATGGGAGACGCGGCAAACACGTTGGCAGCCAGCACCATGAACGATGCGGCGAGCGTCAGGATAAAGGATCCTCTTTTCAGCATCACACCCCTCCCCATGTGTTATTTGACCAGTTCCCAGTCGCCTTTGGTCACACGGACCATCTCAAAGGCCGAGAGATCCAGACCGTTATGATCCGCGGGAGACATGGTGAAGATCCCCGAGACGCTGACCAGTTTCCGGGTCTGCTCAAGGCCGTCCCTGATCTGCTGGGGAGCGGTTCCCTTTTTCATGGCACCGCTAATCAGGAGGAACGCATCATAGGCATAGCCGCCGAAGGTCGAAGCCTCCACGCCGTACGCCTTGCGATAGGATTCATCATAGGACTTGAGCAGCTTGTACTGGTGATCGTTCTTGGGAAGCTTGTCGAAAATGGCAAGCTTGCCCGCCGGCAACATGATTCCCTCGGCGGCGTCAGCCCCGGCCAGTTCGATGAACTTTTTGGACGCGACACCGTGGCTCATGTAGAGCGGAACCTTGATCCCGAGCTGCTTCATGTTGCGGGCAATGAGCGCAGGCCCCGGATTGGTTCCCCAGCAGATAACCGCGTCGGGCTTGGCAGCCTTGATCTTGGTGAGCTGGGCGGTCATGTCGGTATCCTTGGGGCCGTACACTTCATCGGCCACAATCCTGAAGCCCTTCTGGCCGGCCAGGGCCTTGAGCTGTTCGCGCCCCGAGGAGCCGAAGCCGTCGGAAACGGTAATAATGGCAAGAGACTTCTGCTTCAGCCTGGCCGCCTGGATCAGGATCTTTTCGGCAGCCACATGGTCATTGGCCGGGGTCTTGAACACCCACTTCTTGACCGGTTCGGTAATCTTGATGCCGGCGGCGCAGGAAATGAGCGGAATTCTCTCCTTTTCCGCCAGGGGTATGACCGCCATTGTTTCGCCGGTGGTGCTCGGCCCCACGATGACGCTCACCTTGTCGTTCTTGATCAGTTTGTTGGCCAGCTGAACCGCCTTGGTCACGTCTCCCTGGGTGTCGTAGACCACCAGTTCGAGCTTGCGGCCGCCGACCCCACCCCTGGCATTGGCGTCCTTCACCAGCATCTCCAGGGTGTTTTTCTCGGGCTCACCCAGAAACGAGGCGGGGCCGGTTATGGAAAAAAGCGCCCCGATCCTGAACGGCTCGGCTGCCGAGGCCATGCCGGCCACCAGCAGGCCGACGATACCGACGATAACGGCGAAGATTCTGTTCATGCTCCCCCCTCCTCCCTGATGCGATTACATCGCGTACAGGCGCTCTCCCTCAAGGACAGTGAATCCGCTGCTGATGAGGGCCGTGATGGCCTTCTCGGTCTCATCGAAACGGAAGATGATCACCGCGTTCTCGCCGCACCGCTCCACGAAAGCATACATGTATTCCACATTGATACTCTCCCGGTCCAGCGACTGGAGGATCTGGGACAGCCCGCCGGGCCGGTCCGGGACTTCGACGGCCACAACTTCGGTCTTGCTGACCGTGAACCCCCTGTCTTTTAGGACCTGCTTGGCCTTCTCCCGGTCATTGACGATGAGTCGAAGGATGCCGAAATCCGAGGTGTCGGCCAGGGACAGGGCCCTGATGTTGACCCCTGCCTCGCCGAGGATGCGCGTCACTTCCGCCAGGCGGCCCGACTTGTTTTCTATGAAGATCGAAATCTGCTCTACTTTCATGGCTTCCTCCCCGTGAGGCCGGAATGGTTGCGTGATGCATTGTCAACTGATCAGCCGGTTGTCGATGACCCTTTTTGCCTTACCCTCGCTCCGGGCGATGGTCTGGGGCTCCACCAGCCTCACCTTGCAGGTGACGCCGAGCAGGTCCTTGATCTCCTTCTCGATGCTGTGCGAAAGGGCCTGGAGCACCTTGATCTCGTCCGAGAAGAGCTGCTCGTCCACCTCGACCTGCACTTCAAGAGTGTCCAGGTTGTCCTTGCGATCGATGATGAGGAGGTAGTGGGGCTCGACCCCTTCGATCCGCATGAGGATCGATTCGATCTGGGACGGGAACACGTTGACCCCGCGGATGATGAGCATATCGTCGCTGCGCCCCGTCATGCGCGAGAGGCGGGCATGGGTGCGTCCGCAACTGCACGGCTCGTAGGTGAGGCTCGTGATGTCCCGGGTGCGGTAGCGGATAAGAGGGATGCCTTCCTTGGTGATGGTGGTGATGACCAGTTCGCCCCGCTCCCCCTCGGGCAGCACCTCGCCCGTGTCGGGATTGATGATCTCGGGAATGAAGTGGTCCTCCCAGATATGGAGGCCCTTCTTGGCTTCGCGGCACTCGATGGCCACGCCGGGCCCCATGATCTCCGACAGGCCGTAGATGTCAATGGCACAGAGGTTGAGCTTCTGTTCGATCTCGGTGCGCATCGATTCGGACCACGGCTCGGCGCCGAAGATGCCCACGTGAAGCTTGAGCTGGCGGAAGTCAACCCCTTCCTCCCGGGCAGCCTCGGCCATGAACAGAGAGTAGGAAGGGGTGCAGGTAAGGACCGTCGAGCCGAAGTCCTTCATGATCATGATCTGCTTCTTGGTGTTGCCGCCGGACATGGGAATGACCGAGGCTCCCAGTCGCTCGGCACCGTAGTGGGCGCCGAGGCCGCCGGTAAAGAGTCCGTAGCCGTAGGCGTTGTGAATGATGTCACCCTTGTGGACGCCGGCGGCGGCAAAGGAGCGCGCCATGAGTTCCGACCAGATTTCGATGTCTTTCCGTGTGTAACCGACCACGGTCGGCTTGCCGGTGGTCCCGCTCGACGCATGGATCCGCACGATGTCGTCCATGGAGGCGGCAAACAGGCCGTAGGGGTAACTGTCGCGCATGTCCTGCTTCACGGTAAAGGGAAGCCGCCGGAGATCGTCAAGGGATTTGATACAGCCGGAGGTAATGCCGGCGCGCTCGAAGCTCTGGCGGTAGAACGGCACGGCTGTCTGAACGCGGGCAACGGCCGCCTGGAGGCGCTTGAGCTGCACGGCTTCCAGTGCCTTGCGGGGAAGCGTTTCAAACTCTTCGTTGTGGTAACTCATGGCAACCTCGACTGTTACAGGGCTCTGCCCAACTGGAAGGCCTTACGGTTCACATCGAGCGCCTTGGGGGGAACCATCCGCTCCAGGGCCTTGTGCCAGCATTCGTCAGGGATGTCGAGTCGCTTGGCCACGGCACCCAGGAGCACCGTGTTGGCGGCCCTGACATTGCCGGCCTCGGCGGCGAGGTGCTGTCCGTCCACAAGAAGAAAATCGGGGAACAGCGTCCGAATCCTGTCCGGCAGATCATCGGGGTAGCTCGCCTGCCCCAGGAGCACCGACGGCGGCGAAATGCGCAGGTCGTTGGCCACCACGGTACCCCCCTTCCTGAGCAGGGGCAGATAGCGATAGGTTTCCATCAGCTCGAAGCCGAAGAGGATGTCCCCCTCCCTTCGGGCACGATGGGCGAATGGACTTCCTTGCCGTAGCGGACATGGGAGACAACGCTCCCTCCCCGCTGGGACATGCCGTGGATCTCGCTCTTTTTCACGTCGAACCCGGCCAGCATGAATGCCTCGGAGAGGATTTCGGACGCGAGCAGGATTCCCTGCCCGCCCACGCCCACCAGGAGGATGTTGGTGATGGTGTCGCTCATTGGGCCCTCCCGATGGCATCGAACTTACAGAGCTGGCGGCAGACATCGCAGCCGTTGCAGAGCAGGGGGTCGATCTTGGCCTTCCCCTTTTTGCCGTCCGGCGCGGGAATCCATTCAATTGCCGGGCAACCGATCTTCAGGCACGCCTTGCAGCCGGTGCAGTGGTCCTGGTCGACGGACAGGACGAGCCCCTTCTGGAAGACCCCTTCCCGCTTCACCAGCACGCAGGGACGGTTGGTGATGATCACCGACGGCTCGGGACGGTTCATCTCCTCCTGAAGAGCCGCGCGGGTCTGGTCGAGGTCCAGGGGGTCCACCACCCGCACGTGCTGGATGCCGAGGGCCGTGCAGAGCTGGACCAGATCCACCGCGTTGGTGGAATCGTTCATCAGGGTCCAGCCGGACGCCGGATTGTCCTGGCGCCCCGTCATGGCCGTGATCCTGTTGTCGAGAATCACCACCGTTGCGGGGGCTTTATTGTAGGCCATCTCCATGAGGCTGTTGACGCCCGTGTGGAGGAAGGTCGAGTCGCCGATCACTGCCACGACCTTTTTCTTCTCCTCGTCCGAAAGGACGCGCACGATGCCGCTGGCGCTGCTGATGCTCGCCCCCATGCAGACACAGGTATCCATGGCGTTGAGGGGCGGCATGAAGCCGAGTGTGTAGCAGCCTATGTCACCGGTCACATAGGCCTTCAACTGGTTGAGTGTGAAAAAGACGCCGCGATGGGGACAGCCGGGGCACATGTTCGGCGGACGGCCCGGAAGATTCTCCACCGTCACCTGGGGGGCACCGGGGATGCCGAAGGCGGCACGCAGCCGACCCGGTGTCAGTTCTCCGCACAGGGGGATGACGTCCTTGCCGGTGACGCTGATGCCGGCAGCCTTCACCTGATCCTCGATAAACGCGTCCAGCTCCTCCACCACGATAAGCTTCGAGACCTTCGAGGCAAACTCCCTGACAAGCTCCATGGGGAGAGGATACACCATGCCGAGCTTGAGCACCGAGGCGTTGGGGAACACCTCGCGAACATACTGGTAAGACACCCCCGCGGTTATGATGCCGAGTTCCGTGTCGCGCATCTCCACCCGGTTGACGGCAGCGGTGCGACCATAGTCCGCAAGCTTCAGGAGCCGCTCTTCCACAAAGGGGTGCCGCACCCGGGCATTGCCGGGGAGCATGACGAGCTTGGCGGGATTCTTGACGAGCTTCGGCGTGGGGAGGCCGGTTGCCGGTTCACCCAGCTCCACGATCGATTTGCCGTGGGATATCCGGGTGCAACTGCGGAGCATGACCGGGGTATCGAATTGCTCCGAAATCTCGAATGCAAGCCTGGTGAAATCCTTGCACTCCTGGGAATCAGCCGGCTCCAGCATCGGGACCTTGGCGAACCGTGCATAGTTGCGGCTGTCCTGCTCGTCCTGGGACGAATGCATCTCGGGGTCATCCGCCACGACCAGCACCAATCCGCCACCCACCCCGGTGTACGACAGGGTGAAGAGCGGGTCGGCCGCCACGTTGACTCCCACGTGCTTCATGCAGGCGATGGAACGGCCGCCGCCGAACGAGGCGCCGATCGCGACCTCCAGGGCAACCTTTTCGTTGGGTGCCCATGAAGCGTCAATTTCCTTGTAGTTGACGATGGTTTCGAGAATTTCGGTGGAGGGGGTACCCGGATAGGCACTGGCAACCTTCACCCCCGCCTCGAAGGCTCCTCGGGCGATGGCTTCGTTGCCGGATAGAATTTCCTTCATGGTTGTCTGGTTCCTGAAAAATAAAATAAGGGGCATGCCCCCCTAAAAAGGTGCAAAGACTATACAAATAAGGGGATTGTAAGTCAACTGCTTTGTAAAACGGGTTTTTACTGCCAAAGAACTGTTTGGTCGGACCAAACTCGCCCGACCTGTTGACAGTGCGGCATACTCCCGTACCATGTGAAGAAAACGAAGTAATTCAGCAATGGGGAGGTCACTATGAAGCGGGTTATTCGGGAAGCAGCAGTGGGACTGGGCCTGTGTGCGCTTGCATTGTCTGCTGATGCCGCTGGGCCGGCGGACAGGGGCAGGGAGCTTTTTGAAAGTACACAACTGGGAACGAGCGGCACAAGCTGCAGCAGTTGTCATCCCGGCGGGAAAAAGCTCGAATGGGCCGGCTCCAGCTACGATGACGCGAAGCTTGCCGCAATTGTAAACCGTTGCATTGAAAAGGCCCTCAAGGGGAAACCGCTCGACCCGGACGGAGAAGACATGAAGGCCCTTATGCAGCACATCAGGAGCTTTGGGAATCCCGGGGGCTAACTATTCAACGGTGCGGGCAAGGCCGATCAGGGCACCTTCCAGCAAGCCGAAGTCGCTGACGGTCATGGTTTCGAAGCCGAACAGGTCCATAGTGGCAAGTGTTATGAGCGTTCCGGCCACGATAAGATCTTCCCTCCCCTTTTCCAGGCCGGGCACCGTCAGGCGTTCGGCCGGGGAAAGGGGAAGAAGCAGGGCCAGAATACGCGCGATTTCATCACGGGACAGCAGGTGGTTGTTGACTCGCCGATAATCGTAATCGGTCATTCCCAGGCTGATGGCGGCCAGGGTCGTTGCCGTGCCGGCAGTGCCCACCAGCGTCGCTCCCGCAAGCTGTCCATCGAGTGCCCTGCCGGCCAGCCGTTCCCTGAGCCCGGCGAGTTCGCGCCCGACCTTCTCCTCCATGGCCGGCAGGTCGGGCTTGCCTTCCGTCAACCTCACCACCCCCAGGGGAAGACTCTCGGTGTACAGGGGAGCGTTCCCGTTGGCAAGGGTGTATTCGGTGCTCCCTCCCCCCACGTCAAAAACGAAGAATCGTCCCTCCTTCCGGTCGAGGCCCGACAGGACCCCCGCCAGAGTCAGAAGCCCCTCCTCTTCCCCGTCGATCACTTCCAGGCTGATGCCGGTCCGCTCGACCACGTGGGCGCAAAAATCCGCGCCGTTCACGGCGTCCCGAACCGCGCTGGTCGCCACGGCCCGCACACGGACGACGCCCGCGCGGCGCATCTCGTCCGCAAAGTCGACAAGAGCGGCCAGTGAGCGGTCCCACGCCACCCGCGAAATCCCCCGCTCATCTGTAAACCCTCCACCAAGTCGGGTTATGTGACGCCTTACGAGCAGGTGCTCAATCCGGCCCTCCTCTACTTTCCCGATCAGGAGGCGGGCCGTATTGGTGCCAAGGTCGATGGAGGCTGCCGGGAACGACATCAGGTGAACTCCTTCCTGGTTTCGATGATGGTGACGCTCGAGTCGGCGGCCTTCACAAAGGCAGTGATCATGTCAGCGTAGATTATGCCAGCGCGAACAGAGCACTTGCCTGCCGAGAGGCGCTTGATGTGTCCATCAAGCATTGCCTCGCGCTGCCGGCCCACTTCGTTGCGCAGCGTCCGGCCCTGCTCGACGGCATCGGGCGGCGGATTATCCATAGTCTCGACCGCCAGGTCAACGAGCTTCTCCACTGTCCGGGCGAGGTGCCTGATCTCGGTCATGGCAGCGTTGGAAAAGAGGAGCTTTTCCTCCTTCTTGCGCCTCAGATAGTCGAGGACCGCCTCGCTCTGGTCCGCCACATGTTCCAGTTCGCCGATCAACTGGAGCATGACCGGGATTTCCATTGATTCCTCGGGCGCGAGCTCACGCCGCGACAGTGAGACGAGAAAATCGGTCAGGTCCCGCTGGAGGATATCGACCGCGATCTCCTTCTGGCGGATGCCCACGGCCTTTCGGGCATCGTAGCGGAAAAACTGCTCGACCATTTCACAATACATGGTCCGGGAGATGCCTGCCATGCGCCTCAACTCGCTGCGCGCCTGCAGCAGTGCAATCGTCGGTGTATTGAGCACCCGCGGATCGATGAACACGGTGCGGGCCTCCACGCTGGATGCCCGCTCGCTGCCGGGAATGATGCGCGGCGCGGTGCGTGCGAAAAAGCCGATGAGCGGCAGGAAAATAACCGCGCTCATGATGCTGAACAGGGTGTGGGTATTGGCCAGGACCCGGGAGATGCCGGCGGATGATGCGATATCCTCCGGAGAGATGTAGGTGACAAAGGAAAGGTACGAGGGAAATACCAGCATCACCACCACGACGGCAAGGACGTTTACCATGAAGTAGAAAAAGACCGTCCGCTTCGCCTCAAGTGTTCCGCCGATCGAGGCAAAGGCCGTGATTACAGAAGTCCCGAGGAGTTCGCCGATCACCATGGCGGCTCCGGTTTCGAAGGAGACCAGGCTGCTCCCCGCCAGGGCCATGATCACGGCGATGGCGGTGCTTCCCGACTGGACGAGCAAGGTGAGCGTCGCACCGAACAGAACGGCGGCAGCCGTTTGGGGATGAACAAACCCTGGTGGGTGAACACAATGGCATATTCCTGGAGCGGCTGGAGATTCGACTCCATGATGCGAAGTCCAAGGAACAGGAGCCCGGCGCCCAGAATGAGTTCACCGGCATTCACCCACCTCCGCCGGCGGAGGAAACAACGCAGACAGACCCCCACGAAAACGGCCGGCAGGGCAAAGGAGCTGATCTTGAAGGCGATGAACTGGACGGCAAGGGTCGTGCCGATGCCGGTTCCCAGGAGGATGCCCAGGGCCTGGTAGAGAGAGATGAGCCCCGCATTGATGAACCCGACCGTGATGATGCACGCGGCGCTGGACGACTGGAGGAGCGACGACAGGGTGCTGCCGAGAAGGGCTGCGGTCAGGCGGTTTCCGGCAATGCGCTCCAGGTGGCGCCGAAACCGGTCGCCGGCAATCTTCTGGAGCCCCTCGGACATGGTCTTCATGCCGAGGATGAAAACGCCGAGCCCGCCCAGGGCTTCTAGGATGGAGAGGTACTGCATGGGTCCGGTTACGGGCGGAAGCTACTTGCCGACCACGAAGGGGAAGAGGAAGTCGGGCGCCGCCGACTTTGAGCTGCCGCTGCGGTAGATGAAAAGCTTCACTTCCTTGACGGCGCCGAGATCGATCCGGAAGTAGACGAGTCCGGTCGTCTTTGCTCCGGGGATCACCGGGTCGGCCGCCAGCGCGCGGGTCTGGATGTCCTGGGGATACACCTCGTAGTAGTAGGGAAGCTGCGACTCAGTGGTGTTGTAGAAGGAGGTCCGCTCGTAGTCTTCCAGATAATAGAACCCGACGTAGGGATAGGGAATGAGATAGTAGGAATCCCGGCTCATCAGCTCTTTGACCTTTTCGGGAGTCAGGGGGAGGTACTGGCGATTCTGGTCGTCAAGCAGCACGAAAGAACCCGCATCGAACCCGATTTCCCGCGGGGACTGGTTGTCGATGGTGACCACGAAGGCAGTCACTGTCCCATCAAGATTGTAGGACACCATCTCCGTGTTGGAATTTGCCACAGTGATGGATACACCGTCTTTGGCGACGGTCTGGGAGTTGTCGGAGAGGTTCACGACTCCCTGCGGTACCTGCTGGGGAATGACCTTGATGCCGCTGCAACCGGCGAGAAGCAGCACCGCGATGAAAAAGGCTAACATGTGGGCTTTCATGGCAGGACCCCCTGAATGGCTGGCGAACAGGAAAGAGTGTAGCATGTTTCGACCCGGCTGTCCCTGCGAGATTGCCGGATAGAAATGAAGCCCCGCTCATCCGTGCGGATTATGGCCGGGACGGCGTACCGGCCCGCGATACATGCACTGCCGCAAAATCGTCGGAGAGCGTCAGAATCCGGATGAATTCGCGTCCATTGCCCGCTGATTCCGGTGCCGCGGCAAGAAAGATCTCTTGGGTGAGGGAGTGGCTGCTCCTGAGGTATTTTTCAGCCAGCAGGGCAAGGCTGAGGGAATTGCGCACCCGCTCCTCACCGTCGGCTCCACGGGAAGCAAACCCTTCGATCATGACGATGCGCCGGCCGTCAAGGACTGCTACCCTGGCTGCCGCCGCGTCCAGTTGCTTGCGGACCGAGCGGTCAAGGCAGAACGTTTCGCCCGAGGGGCGTATGAATGCCACCTCTTCCCGCGGCTGTCTCTCGGCAGCGAAAGCAGCAATGCCGGCCAGGACACCGAAGGCGATGGCCAGAAATGTAAGTACGTGTCTCACGGCCTACTCTTCCTTGGCAATCAGAAATAGGATCTCGCCCCGGCGGTTGAACTTTCTCCCTTCGGCAGTCTTGTTGTCGCCAATGGGCCTGGATTTGCCGAGCCCCTTCACAAAAAGGCGGGTCGGGTCGATCCCCTCTCGGGCAATGAGATAGCTGGCCACGGAAATGGCACGTTTGAGCGACAGATCCATGTTGTAGCCGGCCGAGCCGATGTTGTCCGTATGGCCGTCGATCCGGAGATAGACCCACCGCTTGTCCCTGCGGATCTGCTCGGCGACCTCGGAAAGAGCCTTTTTCCCTTCAGCGGAAAGGTTCCACTGATCGAAATCGAAGGAAACGTCGGGAAAGCGGAATTTCCGGTAAACGGTCATTGCTTCCGGAATATTCTCGTGCGCGGCGGATGCCACCTGGAAATTCTGGCCCTTGACATCGACGCTGTACAGGGGGGTAACCCCTTCCAGCCTGCTCAGGGTGTATTCAAGGGCCACATTCTCGTGACCGTCAACGGATCGGGTGGCCAGGCGCACCTCCTCGCCCCCCTGCCCCAGCGCCACCTCTTCGGAGGCGGCTGCCACCGCAACGGGGGCATTTGCGGCCTGGGCGGCAAGGGTCACCTTTCCGTATGGCTTGATAACGATATCTTCCCTGTCCTGGCCGAGGGGGACCTCAAGCGTGCTGACCGGAGCCGGCTGGGAAAGGGAGCTGATCAGGAGGGGTGAGATCGGAATGATCTTTCTGATCTTCGCAGGTTCTTGCTTCTTTTGCTTTTCACCTTCGAAGTCACCGCCCCCCAGGCGAGGGACGGGCTTGATATAGGTACCGACGCCTTGACAGGCGGTGAGACCGGCCACGGCGCGCCAATCTGGCTGGCATCGGAAAGACCGAGCCCGCCGGCAAGGTTGAGGGTGAGGTGCGGCGAGATATAGTACTGGAGCCCGAGGAGCCCCTCCAGGGGAGCGTCTTGATCTGCGAAGCGCCCGGTGCTTCCCGTCAGCTCCGCCGTGAACCTCATGCGGGTTGCAGGCGTATAGTCGATGCCGAAGCCGTAGAGTATTTCATCGTCAACCGGCCTGTTGGCGGGAGAGCCTGTGAAGAGGTAGCCCAGGTTGCCGTGCACGCCGAGCTGTTCAGTGGAATAGGAGGTAATGATCCGGCCGCCGCCGTGGGTCGTTCCATCCACATCGGGGTCTTCGGATATCTCTCGTTGCACAAAGAGATCGACTGCGGCCTTCAGGGGGGAGCTTCTCGTGCCGAGAAAACGGAGTTTGGTCCCGATTTCGGCATAGCCTCGGCCGGACCTGTCCTCATCGCCGTTGAACAACAGGTTCGGATAGCTGCCGTATATTTCCCAGAACGAACCAATGCCGAGCGTGAGCGAAGCGGGGAGGGTCAGGGCGTTATCAGTCTGCGTACCGGTGCCTATCCCCCACAATCCGACGCAGATGTTGCCCGCATCGAGGGTTTCGGCCGACGGGACCACAACGAGTCCCGTCTCGCCGCTGATGGATGGGTTAGCAAAAACCTCTGTGGCGAGCAGCGAGAGGAAGATTGTAAGAATTACCCGAAGTCTCTGCATTAAGAGGTGTCATCCGGAACGCTGACTAGATAGAAGTTTGACCACCGACTCACCAGATGTGCAAGCAGGAATCAGTTACTATCTACGCGCTCCTTCAGCTCCTTGCCGACCTTGAAAAATGGAAGTTTCTTGGGTTTGACCTCTATGGGTTCGCCGGTTTTGGGATTGCGCCCCGTATAGGACTTGTAATCCTTGACGACAAAACTCCCGAAACCGCGAATCTCAATTCGCTCATTGCGGATCATCGCACTACTCATGGCGTCGAATACAATATTGACGACTTCCTCAGCCTTTTTGTAGGTGAGGCCCTTCTCCGCCGCCAATGCCTCAATCAGTTCGGATTTGTTCATTCCCGTCCTCCTCAATAAAGTGAATAGACTACGATCTGCATCGCATGAAAGCGAGAACAGTATCCGTTACTATCTTTTCGGCGGGCAGGAGCGAAACTTTACCGATGAAGTCCAAATAATTTCAACAACATCGCAGTTGTTTCGCCACGTACGCAGCATCAGCGTGGCGCCCGCTCGCCTCAAGCATTGGTACGAGCCGTTGTGCGGCCTCCTTTTTCAGTGCGCCGCCAAGGAGCCGGGAGTAATGCTCAATGGCCGCGTCATGCTCTCCCCGGGCCTGCCGAAGGTCTCCCAGGAACAATTCTGCCTGTTCAGGGAGAATGTCCCGTTCGACCATGCTTTCCAGCAGAGCGATCGCCTCGTCAAAGCGGTTGCTCTCGGCCAGGAACTGGACAAGCCCCAGGTTGCCGAGGGGATTTCCCTCGTTGAGCTGCAAACAGCGGCGCAGAAGCGCTTCACACCGTCTACGGTCTCCCTCGCGGTGCGAGAGGAGTGAAAGCTCGTAGAGGAGCACATCGTTTTCGCCCTGGGCAAGCAGACGCTCAAAGATGACCCATGCCGTGCCGAGGTCTCCGTCGTGAGCGGCCAAATAGCCTTCTGCAAATTCCTTTCCCAAACCGAGATATCGCTCCGGCAAATCACCCGGCAAGGGGCGAACCAGGAGCTCAAACCGGTCCGACTCAGAGAGGCCGTCTTCTGAAATCTCCGCAGAATCGCTAGGATGGCAACTTGAGGACGAGCATCCCCCGCCACAGTTCTTTGAATGGACATGCGTGGCTGGCTGGGGAGCTGATTCCAGTGACGAGAGAAGTTTTCCCGTCTTTTCCCGTATGGTTACGTCATCTGCCAACTCCAGTGACAATTTAAGGTGATCCTCGGCCTTGTGCATGTCACCCCCCCGGATGCAGGCCTCGGCCTCCTCGATATTGGCTTCCGCCAGGCGGTTGCCGGCCATGGCCATCTTTTCCCTGATGGCAGCCGACAGGCCCGCAGATGACGGATCGGATGCGTCAAGAGCTTCCAGCGCGTCATCAAATGCTACCCGTGCATCGGCGTAGCGTCCGGCAGCAAGAAACTTGTCCCCCTTTTCCATACATTTGGCGGGGTCTTTGCGAAACAGCTTCCTGAAAAACATGACTACCTCCCGAAAAATCTTAACTTGGTGTACTTAATGACTATTGATCCCGTGACTAACCATTCAATCACTGCGGCAGCTCGCTGCGTTCCGCGCCCCGATAGAACGAAGCAAGCGCTTGCCGTTTATGTGGTTAGCCACCAAAGTAACAAATATCTGGCCGACCGGGGTCGGGCCATTGCTGCGTAACGTCAGGAGCGGACCAGAAGTGTCACGCTCTCTATGTGGTAGGTCTGGGGAAACATGTCGACGCCATGACTGCCGACCACGCGGTATCCCGCCTTGCGCAGCGTCCCGAGATCGCGCCCGAGCGTCGGCGGATCGCAGGAGACATACACGATGCGTTCCGGGGCCAGCATCGCCACTTCGCCGACCGCATTCCGGGCACCGGTCCGGGGAGGATCCAGGAGCACCGTGTCGAAATGCTCACCCGCCGCTCTCAGGCGGCGGGTGCCGTCTGCGGCGTCGATTACGACAAACTCCACGTCATTGATCCCGTTGAAGTCCGCGTTTTTCCGTGCGTCGTCGATTGATGGCCCGTAGTCCTCGATTCCGACGAGCCGCGCTCCGCCGGATGCCAGGGGAAGCGAAAAATTGCCGTTGCCGCAAAACAGATCGAGCACCCGCCGACCACGCTCCACTCCTGCCAGTTGCAGGGCTTTGCTCACCAGCACCCGATTCTGGCGATAGTTAACCTGGGAGAACCCTCCCCTTCTGAACGACAGGGACAGGGGGCGCCCCTTGTCGCCCAGGCCGGGGACGGCGTACGATAGCGAATCGGCTCCCCAGACGGGCATGATGGAGTCCTTGCGTCCGCACTGGAGATGAATGCCGGTCACCGAAGCCAGGTTGGGCCGGATCGAGCGGAAAAAGTCATTGGTTCGACCGGGATCGTCTCCGATATAGTGTACGACCAGAAGAACCTGCCCGTCTTCGCCGGTTGCAGCGTCGATCTGGGGAATCTTGTCCGGCTCGGGAAAATCCGGCAGAACCGATCTCAGGTCCCGCAGGGACTGATTGATGGCAGGGGCACAGATGGCGCATTCGTCGGGCGCATCGATTACATAGTGGGATCCCCTGCGATAGAAGCCCATGTGCAGGCGCCCGCCGCTCCACCGCACCTTGAACTGGGCCCGGCACCGATAGCCAAAGGGATTGTTCGCAACGGCAAAGGGGGCGACGGCATCCCGCTCGACCCGTCCGAAACGCCACAGAGCATCTGCGAAGATGCGTTCCTTGGCTTCCGTCTGGGCATCGTAGCGCAGGTGCTGCCACGAGCACCCGCCACAGATTCCGAAGACCGGGCACGGCGGTGCGGTGCGGTCGGCGGACGGTTCAAGAATCTCCAGTGCCTCGCCCTCCAGATAGGACGGCTTGTCCACGGCAACCCGGATGCGGACGAGGTCGCCCGGAGCGGTAAACGGCACGAAGCAGGCCTTGCCTTCAAGCCGCCCGAAACCGGCCCCGCCAAAGGCGAGGGATTCAATGCGGACACGCGCCTCAGTCATGGCCGGAAACAAGGAACACCGGTGCTTTCAGCCGTTTGCCGCGGGCGCGTTCCAACTCCGAGTGAACGAACCGTGCCGGGAAGGCGTGAGACGAAACATACCTGAGCGAATGGCTCGTAAAATGCGCCATCAGTTGCTGCTTCACATCGTCCGTAGAGGAGGTGGGAACCCCCATCTGCTCGACGAAACGACGGTAGCTTACGTGATCGCCCAGAAGGCGGCGGGCCTCCTCGAAGGCGGCGGCATTGTCGAAATGAGCGGCATCGAGCCGGATGTCACAGGCAATTTCCAGCCGCACCAGGTGAAAATCACCGAAATAATGACGCGTATGGTCCAAAAAACGAACCGTGAGGCCGTTCTGGAGGGGAACTTCGCGCAATACCGTAGCCATAGTGTATTAAGTTGACCTTCGCTGGGGGATCTCGTGATGACGCATTGAGCATAATACGCCTGCCCCATGGAAGTAAAGGTGATAATCCTCCGCCAATCTCCCCCGTTGGCGCTTCCGGCAACAGACCAGGACAGAGGTTACGCATGGGCTTTCCCGGCCGGTCGACGATGCCGCAAAGCCCCCGCCGGCTGGAAAAACGGCTTGCATTTTAATGCAGCAGCGGGTACTTTAGCAAAGTTTGATACGAATCAATCATTCATCCGCGCTAAGGAGCAGTGGTCACCCCATGAGCAAAGAAGAAGCAATTGAAGTAGAAGGCACCGTCATCGAACCCCTCCCGAACGCCATGTTCAGGGTAGAGCTCGAAAACGGACACGTGGTGCTTGCCCATATTTCGGGGAAGATGCGCAAGTATTTCATCAAGATACTTCCGGGCGACAAGGTCACGGTAGAGCTTTCCCCCTATGACCTTACCCGTGGTCGCATAACCTATCGCGCCAAATAACGGCAGCCCGCCAGGGGGCGTCAGGCCCCCTCACGTGTCCGCTCCTCTTTCACCGCGCCGTCTTTTCCGATGACCTCCTGCCACGGTGGTATCGCAGGCGTCGGATAACAGAGCCCCCTCTCCTGCCCTGCTGCTATCTGTTCTGTCCGTACTCATAACGGGAATCAATGCACAAAGGTGATGGACCGGTGCCGGACACCGTATTTTTTTCTTAACAACCGCTGGGTTTTAGGATAAAAAATACCGTTTCGGAATACATACCCCCATGAAAAGAGGATAGTATCTATGTACACAGTTGCCGATCTGAAGAAGGGACTCAAGCTTACCCTCGACGGAGATCCCTACCTGGTCATTGCGTTCGAATTCTCCAAGCCGGGCAAGGGTCAGGCCCTCTACCGCACCAAGATGCGTAACATGATTACCGGCGTCATTCTCGACCGCACCTACCGTTCCGGGGAAACCTTCGAGCCGGCGCGCCTCGAAGAGCGCCGGATGCAGTACCTGTACAAGGAAGACACCCACTACACCTTCATGGACAACCAGACCTTCGAACAGGTACAGATGGACGAAGATGCCGTGGGCGATGCCAAAAACTTCCTCATCGACAACCTTGAAGTGGATATCCTTCTCTTCGGCGAGAAAGCAATCGGCGTAACGCTTCCCAACTTCGTCAATCTCCGCGTTGTCCAGACCGACCCATGGGTCAAGGGCGATACCTCGGGCAGCGATTCCAAGCCCGCCACCGTCGAGACGGGCTATGCTCTCCGCGTCCCCCCGTTCATCGAGGAGGGTGAGATGATCGTCATCGATACCCGTTCAGGCGAATATTCAACACGGGTCAAAGGATAGGCTCCATGACCGGCAACTGGAACCTGGCCCGCAGGCGCTCAGCGCTCTGGGCCAGGGCCCGCATTCTTGCGGGAATCAGACGTTTTTTTACTGAAGGGGGGTATCTCGAAGTCGAGACCCCCCTTCGCATTCCGGCACCTGCGCCCGAGTCCCACATCGATCCGGTGTCTTCCGGTCCGTGGTTTCTCCAGACTTCGCCCGAACTGTGCATGAAACGGCTGGTGGCAGCGGGGTACGAGAGGGTGTTCCAGATTTCGCGGTGCTGGCGAGATGGCGAGCGGGGGAGCATGCATCTGCCCGAGTTCACCATGCTCGAATGGTATCGTGCCGGGACAGACTACCAAGGGCTCATGGACGAGTGCGAGGAACTCGTCGGCGCCGTGGCGGCAGCCCTCGGCATAGGGGAAGTGCTGAACGTCAGGGGGAAAGACATCCGTCTCGGCGCGCCGTGGGAGCGCCTCTCCGTGGCAGAAGCCTTCGAACGCCACTGCGACCGCACCATGGAGGAGGCCCTGGCCAGCGATACCTTCGACGAGTGCATGGTTAACGACATTGAGCCGCGCCTCGGCTTCGCGACACCAACCTTCATCTGTGACTATCCCGCCGACCGCGGTGCCCTCGCCCGCATGAAACAGGATGAACCGTCACTGGCCGAACGGTTTGAGTTATACATCGCCGGCGTCGAGCTCGCCAACGCCTTTTCGGAACTGACCGATCCCGTTGAACAGAGAAGCCGCTTCGAGCAGGAAAAACGGTTCCGGGAGTCCCGCGGCAAAAGCGTCATTCCCCTGCCCGAGCCCTTTCTCGCGGAACTCCGCCACCTGCCGCCCACCGCCGGCATCGCCCTCGGCATCGACCGCCTGGTGATGCTTCTCCTCAATGTTGAGTCCATTGACGACGTAGTCGCCTTTACCCCGGAAGAACTGTAGCCGGCTGCCCCACATCACGGTATTCGATGGTTTCCCCCGTGTAGGTGCGTAACAGCCACAGGTCACCCCGGCGGCTTACGCAG
The DNA here is from genome assembly GCA_001628815.1 of Geobacter anodireducens. Classification (NCBI taxonomy): domain Bacteria; kingdom Pseudomonadati; phylum Thermodesulfobacteriota; class Desulfuromonadia; order Geobacterales; family Geobacteraceae; genus Geobacter; species Geobacter anodireducens. The sequence continues at coordinate 1,795,926 of CP014963.1, read as the reverse complement.
TCCGGGAGCAGCGGTATCTTTCCCTTGCCCCCTGGTGCATCAATTACGTAGTGGGGAGTGGCCATGCCCGACGTGTTCCCCCGCAATGCCGTGAGAATCTCCAGCCCCGTTGCCACCGGCGTCCTGAAGTGTCCTGTGCCCCGGACAAGGTCCATCTGGTGGATGTAGTAAGGGCGGACCCGGATGGAAAGAAGCAGTTGCATGAGCCGTGTCATCACTGCCGGGTCGTCATTGACGCCGGCCAGGAGCACGGACTGGTTGCCCAGGGGGATGCCTGCGTCGGCAAGCCGCGCACATGCCTTGGCCGCCTCGGCGGTGACCTCCCGGGGATGATTGAAGTGGGTGTTCACATAGAGGGGATGATACCGTTTGAGCATGCGACAGAGCCTGGCCGTGATTCGCTCGGGCAGCGTAACGGGGGTTCGGGTTCCGATGCGGACCATTTCCACGTGGGGAATGGCAGCCAAGCGGGCAAGGATTTCCTCCAACTGCTCATCGTCCAGCAGAAGCGGATCCCCGCCCGACAGGATCACGTCGCGAATCGCCGGTGTTTCGGAAATGTAGCGCAACGGTTCGCTGAAGGGATCTTCGCTGTGGCGGGAGACCATGCACCCCACCTGACGCTTCCGCATGCAGAAACGGCAGTAGACCGCGCACTCCCCCGATACAACCCACACGACGCGATCGGGATAACGATGGATGAGCCCCGGCACCGGCGAGAGACGTTCCTCGTGTAGGGGGTCGGCCTGCTGGTCGTCGCACAGTTCGGCCGGATCGGGGATGCATTGCCGCCAGATCGGATCTCCCGGCGCCTCAACAAGACGCAGGTAGCCGGGAGTGATCCGCATCGGGTAGCGGCGGATGACCGGCGCGAGCTGTTCGTCCTCGATCCCTAACCGCCCGGCAAGCTCATCGGCTGTGGTGACCGCGTCGGCGAGCAGCCGCCGCCAGGTTTCCATACGTTCTGCTCCTCCCGCAAACGGCCAGAGGCGGAGACACCGGTCCCCGCCTCTGGCATCGGTATGCATGCTGGCTGCCGGCGTCAGACCTCCAGGGCGCCGATCATTTCCTTGACATCGGCGATACCGTTATCCGCCAAGTACCGCTCCATTTCCGCCGCAATCCGGCCCGCAGCGCCCGGATCCAGGAAGTTGGCGGTGCCAACCTGCACGGCCGTTGCGCCGGCAAGCATGAACTCCAGAGCATCGATGCCGGTCATGATGCCCCCGATGCCGATAACCGGAATCTTCACCGCCCTGGCAACCTGCCAGACCATGCGCAGCGCGATCGGTTTCACCGCCGGCCCGGAGAGGCCACCGGTCACGTTGGCCAGGATTGGACGGCGCTTGTCCAGATCAATGGCCATGCCGGTGAGGGTATTAATAAGGGAAAGTGCGTCGGCTTCCGCATCGGCACAGGCCCAGGCCATCTCCACGATGTCGGTCACATTGGGCGACAACTTGACGATCACCGGCTTGATGGTGGACTCCCGCACGGCCTTTACCACCGAATAGGCGGCCTTGGGGTCTGTGCCGAAAACGATCCCGCCATGTTTGACGTTCGGGCACGAGATGTTGATTTCAACGGCGGCCACTTCGGGTATCCGGTCCAGGCGCTCGGCGAGCTCGGCGTATTCTTCAAGGGTGTTTCCGAAAAAGTTGACAATGACCGGCGTGGCAACCGTGCGGAAAAAAGGCACCTTTTTTTCGATAAAGGCATCAATGCCCACATTCTGCAAACCGATGGCGTTCAGCATTCCGCCGGTGGTTTCAACGATGCGCGGGGTCGGATTGCCGGCCTTGGGCCTCAGGGACAGCCCCTTGGTAATGATGGCGCCGATGGCCTCCAGGTTCACGTACTCCGAGAACTCCTCGCCGTAGCCAAAGGTTCCCGAAGCGGTCATGACCGGGTTTCTCAGCGTGATACCCGCAACATCAACGGAAAGGTCAGGTTTCTGCATTAGTGCTCCTCGCTCCGGGGCGCTATACCCATTTCAACTGATCAAAGGCGAAAACCGGGCCATCCTTGCACACGCAACGGTAGTCCGGCGACTCGTCGGAATGCTCCTTCCCCTTCACCACGCAACCAAGGCACGCCCCCATGCCGCATGCCATATACGCTTCAAGGGAAACCTGACAGGATACGCCGGTTCGCTCGGCGATGCCGGCCACGGCCTGAAGCATGGGCATGGGGCCGCAGGCATAGATGGTTCTCCTGCCCGCCGCGCCCCGGATGTGGCGCTCCATGACGTCCGTCACGAAGCCCCGGTCGCCGAGGGTGCCGTCGTCGGTCGCCACGTAGGTTTCCACGCCGAGCCGTTCGAACTCGGTCACGCAAAGGATGTCGTCCCGGGTCCTGCCGCCCAGAAAGAAACGGACCCGCGAGTGCTCCACCAGCTTTTTGGCCAGATAGTAGAGCGGGGCGATACCGATGCCTCCGCCCACGAGAATCTTCTCTTCGTCCGGATCGCCCAGGTCGAAGCCGGTGCCGAGAGGGGCCAGAAGGTCCACGTGGTCGCCATGGTGATAGGTGGAGAGTGTTGCGGTCCCCTTCCCCACCACCTTGTACAGCATTTCCACATAGGTCTGCGGTCCGCAGCCGGAGAACTCGGAAGCCACGGTACCCACGTCGAAGATGCCGAAGGGGCGCCGCAACAGGGGGTCGATGGCGTCCCGGACCCGCACCATGATGAACTGTCCCGGTCTGGAATCGGCCAGTTCGGGAGGCGCGGACACTCTCATGCGGAAGTAGCCGGGAGAAACCTCGTGGTTCGAGATGATCATCGCCTTAAACTGCATGGGGTGAGCCCTCTCCTTCGTTAATTGAATAGGTCATCAGCACGGCATCCTCGCCGTTTTCATAGTATCCCGGCCGTCGGCCGGTTTCGGCAAATCCGAGGCGGCGGTAAAGCGCCCTGGCGGCGGCATTCGACACGCGGACCTCCAGGTGAACGGTCCGGGCGCCCCGCCCGGCAAGCTCTGCCAGGACATGGGTCACCAGCAGAGCGCCAATACCCTGCCCGCGAAAATCCCGGCGCACGGCCACATCGAGTATCTCGCCCTCGTCGAAAAGGAGTGACGGACAGATATACCCCGCCACGAGCCCATCCGGCGACCGGGCGACAACGGGGAAAGAACGGGGGGATGCGAGTTCTGCAACGAAGTGATCCCTGGTCCAGGGGCGGGGGAACGAGTCGGATTCGATCTTCAGAACCTCGTCCAGATCGCCTGCGGTCATGGGCATTATTGTCGGGTAATCTGCGGTATTCATCGAGCGTACGCATCATAGGCGAAGGATACCCCCTTGTAAACCCTTTTTTCGGGCCTCAAACCGCGCCAGATAGGGTTTGACATTTACCGGTTCATGCGATAGATTTTCACTTCTTTTAACGGGAGGAAACGTAGTGACAAAGAAAGGTTTTACCTATAAGGACGCCGGTGTCGACATCGATGCCGGCAACACGTTTGTGGGGCTCATCAAGCCGTTCGTGAAAGCCACTTCCAGGCCCGAGGTCATCTCGGACATCGGCGGCTTTGGCGGGCTCTTTTCCCTGAACACCAACAAGTATCGCAACCCCGTCCTGGTTTCGGGAACCGACGGCGTCGGCACCAAGCTCAAGATAGCCATGATGGCCGATCGGCATGATACCATTGGCATCGACCTGGTGGCCATGTGCGTCAACGACATCGTCGTCCAGGGAGCCGAACCGCTCTTTTTCCTCGACTATTTCGCCACGGGCAAACTGGATCCCCAGCGGGGAGCCGCGGTGGTCAAAGGGATCTCGGAGGGATGCGTCCAGGCCGGCTGTGCCCTTATCGGCGGCGAGACGGCGGAGATGCCCGGTTTCTATCAGCCCGGCGAATACGACCTTGCCGGGTTCACCGTGGGCGTGGTCGAGCGCGACAACATCATCGACGGATCGTCGATCACGGTGGGCAACCGTCTCGTGGGCATCGCCTCCAGCGGCCTGCACAGCAACGGCTATTCGCTCGCCCGCAAGATTATCTTTGAATCCATGGGGCTCGGCATCGACTCCATTCTGCCTGGGCTCGGCACCTCCGTGGCCGATGCCCTGCTCACCCCAACCAAAATCTACGTCAAGTCCATCCTCAACCTGCTGAGGGACTTCCACGTGAACGGCATCGCGCACATTACCGGCGGCGGCCTGCTGGAAAACGTTCCCCGCGTGCTCCCCAACGGCTGCAAGGCCTTGGTACATCTGGACAGATGCCCGCTCCCGCCCCTTTTCTCCCTGCTTCAGGAAGCAGGATCCGTTGAGCGGGATGAAATGTACCGCACGTTCAACTGTGGAATCGGCATGGTGCTGGCCGTACCCGAAAACGAGGCCGACGAGATACTCATCCGCCTTTCGGGACTCCAGGAGAAGGCCTTCGTCATCGGCGAGGTCGTCAAGTGCGAGCCCGGCGCCGAGATGGTCGAACTCGTATAACGGAGACGTGGCATCGTGGGAGGCCCTATGATCGAACCGCTTGCAGTCGGAGTTCTCGTTTCGGGCAATGGCTCGAACCTCCAGGCGATCATCGACCGGATCGAGGCTGACTCGCTTCCGGTGAGAATTGCCTGCGTCATCAGCAACAAGGCTGACGCCTTTGGCCTCGAACGGGCAAGAAAGCACGGCATACCCGCCATCCATATCGATCACAGGGCCCATGGCGGCCGTGAATCCTATGACGCGGCCCTGGTGGAGACCCTGCGCGGCCACGGGGTCCAACTCGTCGTCCTGGCGGGATTCATGCGTATCGTTACTTCGGTGCTGCTTGACGCCTTCCCCAATGCGGTCATGAATATCCATCCCGCCCTTCTGCCCGCCTTTCCCGGGCTCCACGCCCAGGCCCAGGCGCTCCGGTACGGAGTCAAGTTCTCCGGATGCACCGTGCACTTTGTCGACGAAGGCACCGACACGGGACCGATCATCATCCAGGCGGTTGTTCCGGTTCTGGATGATGACGATGAAGCCTCCCTTTCGGCCCGTATCCAGGTCGAAGAGCACCGGACCTATCCCGAGGCTGTCCGGCTCTTTGCTGAGAGACGCCTCAGGATCGAGGGGAGAAAGGTGTCCATGCTTCCGCCGGGGGCCTGATCACGCAACATGTCCTCCGGATACTCCGCCATTGAGGAACGGTGCCATGAAACGAACGGTCATTCTCTTCGCTGCCATGCTTCTAACCGCCTCTGCCGGCCTCGCGGCTGATGTCATCCTGTTCCCGTCCAAAAGCGGCGCCGTCACCTTCACCCACAAACGACACTCGGAATTCATCAGGGAATGCAGGAACTGTCACGAGAAAACCCCTGGCAAAATAACAAATTTCGGCAAAGAATACGCCCACAAGACCTGCAAGGGGTGCCACGAGGTACGGGGGGCGGGGCCCACGAAGTGCAAGCTCTGCCACAGGGGCTAGCCCCGCCCGCAAGAGAAGAGAAACGTGAAGCCGGTTATCCTTTGGGTGACCGGCTTTTTCATTGCAAAAAAGGAAAACCTCGATTCGTCCAGCGCAAAACGGCACAAAACTCAGCCATTCAACACCTTACAATCACTTGTCATTTCAATAAGGTAACATTCAAAAAACATTTTGTGTTGACATTCAAATACGAGGTTTGTTAGTTCTATAGTCAGCAATTCACCAACCGAATCAGATACACGACAATACTAAACCATCCGCGAGGATGGGGCGGAAAGCCTAAGGGTCTCCCTGAGACAGCCGGGTCGCCGAAATATCTGAACGATATCAGGCCCCGGCTTTTGTGTGCTCGGGCTGCCGGATCGTTCTGGTCCGGTACACTACCACGCGCTCAGGGAGGAAACTGAATGACCGCACGTAACGGGCTTATTTCGCTCCAGACACGACAGGGCACGCTGCCCCGGAAAACGTTCACCAGCCTGATCATGCTCATGATCACGGCACTTATGGCACTTGGCGGCTGTGGCGGCGGAGGCGGTTCCACCACTGCTACCTCGACGGCCACGCCGACAACTGCTACGGTATCGGGGGTGGCAGCCACCGGAGCCCCCCTCGTGGGCACGATCCGCCTCAAGGACTCTTCATCACCGGCGGTGGAAAAAACCACCACTTCCTCCGCAGACGGCTCCTTCACCATCGACGTTACCGGTTTGACGCCGCCGTATATCCTGAAGGCGGACGGCACCTCCGGCGGGACTGCCGTAACCATCTGTTCGTTTGCATCCGGCCCCGGCACCGCGAACATCAATCCGCTATCCAATGCGGCACTGGCCAGCGCCGCCGGCGTAAGCGACCCGGCCGCGACAGTCTATGCATCCCCATCCCCTGCGATGCTCGAAATCATCAGTGCCAACCTGCCGGCTGCCGTAGCTGCCCTGCGCACCCAACTCAAACCCCTGCTCGACCAATACGGTGCCAATGTGCACCCGATCACCGCCCCCTTCACGGCCAACCACACCGGTCTCGACGCTGTTCTGGACGTGATCCGGGTTCAGCTCGGTGCCGGCACCATGGTAGTCGCCAACAGGTCCACCAATGCGCCGATCTTCAGCGCTCCCCTGACGAACATTAACGGCGGAACCTTCACCATGGGCAACATGCCGGCTCCCCCCACTCCGGCGACAGACGGACAAGGACTTTACGCAGCCAATTGTGCGGCCTGTCACGGTGCCCTGGCCACCTCTGAGAAAAAAGGCACAACGCTTGCGCGCCTCCAGAGTGCCGTAAGCGCGAATGCCGGAGGCATGGGGTTCCTCTCTCCCCTGACCGCAACTCAGCTCCAGGCAATCGTCGACGTCTTGGCGCCTGCTCCTGCTCCCACGCCGACCCCGACACCCACCCCTACGCCTACGCCCACTCCGGCGCCCGATGGGTCGGCCCTCTACGGAAGCAACTGTCAGGCATGCCATGGCTCACTCGCGAACTCTGACATCCAGACAAAAACCGTATCGGCAATCCAGTCGGCCATCTCCGGCAATCGTGGCGGCATGGGGTTCCTTTCCACCCTCACTTCCGCTGAAGTTCAGGCGATAGCCACCTCGCTGGCATCGGCTGTCACACCTACACCGACGCCCACCCCTACGCCGACTCCGACGCCCACCGTCGACCCGGGCAAGACCGTCTACGACAGCCGGTGCGCATCCTGTCACCGCCTGGGCACCTATGACGCTTCCGGCAGTGCTCCGAGCCTCTCCCAAGCCGGGACGAAAATTGACGGAAAGTTCACCGCCGGCGTTTCGGGGCACAAGGGAATTACGCTCACCGCCGCGGATCTTGCGAATCTTAAGACCTTTGTCAACGCAAACTGATCAGCACTGACCTCCAATAGAAAACGGCCTGCTTTTGCAGGCCGTTTTCTATTTTACCGGAATCCGGCTTATCGCTCCGGAGCGTCTCCGCCACCAAACTCTCTCAGCGCATGATCGCGCCATTGGGCAAACAGACCGTCATAATCGAGCCCCACGTCGGCAAACGCTCGGTTCATGGCCTTGCCGAGCGGCAAGCCGTTCCCCAGGTATTCGAGGACCATCCGAACCCGATGCCATCCGTGGGCGGAAACGATAAAGTTGACAAGGGAATAGCTTTGCTCGTAGGCAAGACGCACCTCGTTACCTTCAAGTCCGGCAAATGATCCTTCGAGGCGTTTCAGCGGCAAGAACTCACCACGCTTAGCCGCCTTTCCCAACTCGCCGAGTGGTGGGCTATACTCCAGACGCCCTTGGATTTCGGCAATCCCCTCGTTCAGCCAGGTGGGGCAATTGCCGCGGGTCAGGTCGATGACGACGGCATGAGCATATTCATGGCGCAGGGTTGCCCGGATATCCGGTGTGATCTCGGTTATGCCGCCGACAGGGAGACGGATTTTGCCGTCATACAATCCGCCCGACCAGTGGGGCGACCGGGTGACCTCCCGGTAGTCCTGGCGGGTATAGAGTATGACCGGAATCCGTGAGGCGGGGAAATACCCCACATCGGTGCCGACCGAATTATAGAATTCCTCAAGCAGATCAAGAATTGCCAGGGCGCTGCCGGTCTTCGTTCCGCTGTCGTAAGAAACAATGAAGCGTGAACTATGCCCCCGCTCCATCCGTTCCTCGACCGACTGCTCACGCCGCACCTTTTCCAGCAGTCCGGCCAGGAAGGACTCGGAGGGCGCAAGGTTCGCGGCTTTTTCCCACAAAGCCATGGCCTGATCGGTCTCACCCGTGTCGTAATATGTTTTGCCCAGAAAATACAGACCTTCTGCCGTATCTCCGCCGAGGGACCGGGCCAGGGAAAGCTCGTAACGGGCCATTTCTCCATTCTTGGCCAGGGAAAAGGCGATTCCCCTCAAAAGATGAAAACGGGGTTCGTCGGGATAGAGCTCGCTGCCGCGGCCGAAATGCCGTGCCGCCTCCCCGTAGGATTTGCTCTCCAGCAGTTTCCGCCCGAGAAGGGCGTGGGCCGCGGCAAGGTTATCCCTCAGCGTCGGGTCCAGGGAAAAGAGAGAAAAGGCCTGTTCCAGTTGCTCTATGGCCTTTTCCACCTCGCCGCGCTCAATGAGTTGGACACCGTAGTTGTTCTGGGCGATCGGGTCGGCGCCGGTTGCCGGCGGGACGGCGGCCATAAAGCCACCGAGCAGCAGGGGAAGGGTAAACCGCAGGCGGTGTTTCTGGATGGCGTTCAACGCATGCCCCAGAGAGGAGCATCTTCAAACTGCATCCGAAGCCGTTCATCGGGGTTTTGCTCGTAGAACTCATCTTCGGAGAAAGAGAGGCGGTAACCGTCGGCGTACTTGCGAAGCAGGGCATAGGCCCCGTTGATGAGCCGGATTCGCTCAGGGTCGCCCTCTTCTCCCGTGTCGGGATGATGGCGCCGCACGAGTTCCCGGTGACGGGCCTTGATCTCCCGTAGCGTCACCCGGTCGGATAGTCCGAATATTTCCAGAGACTTGACGAGATCTGCATAGTGCATCGGCTGCCCCCATCGATGATGGCCCGGAGCGCATGTCAGTCCAACCATTGCGCCCGGCAGGAGGTATGGATCCACAGCTAGCGCGTGGACAACACCCTGATCCGTCCGGCGATCCCCTCGGCATCGAGGCCGTAGCGTGACCGCAGTTCATGCTGCTCACCCTGCTCCACGTAACGGTCCGGGAAACCGAGCCGATGCACGGCAACGCCTTCTGCGCCTTCGTCGGCAAGCAGTTCGAGCACGGCTGAGCCGAACCCCCCCTGAAGGACGTTTTCCTCAATGGTCACCAGCACTCCTGCCCGGTCGGCATACGACAGAATGAGTTCCCGGTCGAGGGGCTTCACAAACCGGACGTTGACCACGGTCAGGTCAATGCCCTCACCTTCAAGGGTGGCGGCCGCTTCGAGGGCAGGCCCGACCATGGTGCCCACCGCCAACACAACGCAGGTGCCGTTGCCGGCACGGAGCACTTCCGACGTGCCCAGAGGGATCGGAACCAGTGACTGGTCAAGGGGAACGCCCAGGCCATTGCCGCGGGGATAGCGGACCGCTGCAGGGCCATCGTGGGCGATGGCGGTCTTGAGCATGTGCTGCAGCTCGTTTTCGTCCTTGGGGGCCATGATGACCATGTTGGGCAGGGTGCGCAGGTAGGACAGGTCAAAAAGGCCGTGGTGGGTCGGACCGTCGCTCCCCACGACGCCGGAGCGGTCGATGGCAAAGGTCAACGGCAGGTTCATGAGGCAGACATCGTGGAAGAGCTGGTCATAGGCACGCTGCAGGAACGAAGAGTAAATGGCGAAGACCGGCCGGAACCCCTCGGCTGCAAGGCCGGCGGCAAAGGTTACACCGTGTTGCTCCGCAATCCCCACATCGCAGAAGCGAGCGGGGTGGCGGGCCGAAAAGGAGCCGAGGCCCGTACCGTCGGGCATGGCCGCAGTGATGGCGACGACCCGCTCGTCTTCGTCGGCAATCCGTGTCAGGGCTTGGCCGAAGACACCCGTGTAGGATGCGGCCCCGCCCTTCCCTTTTACGATTTCACCGCTGACCGGGTCAAAGGGGCCGACCCCGTGGAAAAGCGACGGTTTGGCTTCGGCCGGGGCAAACCCCTTCCCCTTTTTGGTCAGGACATGGACCAGGACCGCGTCATCGAACCGCCTGACCTTTTCGAAGGTTTCCGTGAGGCGGCCGATGTCGTGGCCGTCGATGGGGCCGATATACTCGAACCCGAAGGCCTCGAAGAGCATACCCGGCGTAAAGAGCCCCTTGAGAGACTCCTCTGCCCGCTTTGCCACCTTGAGAACGTTCCGGCCGATCCGGTCGAGCCCCTCGAGAAAGCTTTCCACATCCTTCTTCAGGGTATGAACGAACTCGCTGGTAACGGTGCGGCTCAGGAAATTGGAGAGAGCCCCCACGTTCTCGGCGATGGACATCTCGTTGTCGTTCAGGACCACGACCAGATCGCGGTTCAGGTGCCCCGCATGGTTGAGCCCTTCGTAGGCGATGCCGCCGGTCATGGAGCCGTCGCCGATGACCGCCACCACCTTGTTCTTCCTGCCGGCGAGGTCACGGGCAGCCGCAAGCCCCAAGGCGGCGGAAATGGAGGTGGACGCATGGCCGGCGTCGAACACGTCGTGGGGCGACTCGGCACGCTTGAGGAAGCCGCTGATCCCTCCGAGGGTCCGCAGGGTTGCGAACCGGTCCCGGCGACCGGTCACGAGTTTGTGGGCATAGGCCTGGTGGCCCACGTCCCAGACGATTTTATCCTCGGGCGAGGCGAATACCCGGTGCAGCGCCAGGGTAAGTTCCACCACGCCGAGACTTGGAGCTACGTGACCGCCATTGCGGGAGCAGACGGCTATGATTTCCTGCCGGATCTCCTCTGCAAGGATCCCCAGGTCGGCCACAGAGAGTCCCTTCAGGTCCGAGGGAGAATCTATCCTGTCGAGAATGCGTGACATCATGATTTCCGTGACACGATGTACCGGGCGATTTCCCTGAGAGGGTCAGCCCGGTGGTCAAAGGGCGAAAGGGCCTCAATGGCGAGATCGAGAAGTTCCTGGGCGCGCCGCTTGGATTCGGACAGGCCCAGCACGGCCGGATAGGTGGCTTTCCCCCGAGCTTCGTCGCTGCCCGCGTCCTTGCCGATCTGCTCGGTGGTTCCCTCGATATCGAGGATGTCGTCGGCAATCTGGAACGCCAGGCCAATGGCTTCGCCATAGCGCGTCATCGCCTTGACAGCGTCGGCATCGCCCCCGCCCAGCACTGCTCCCGCCTTTATGGATGCCTTGATCAGGGCACCGGTCTTGCGGGTGTGAATGTACTGGACCGTTGCCAGATCGATCTCCTTGTTCCCCTCGCTCTCCATGTCGATCACCTGTCCGCCGACCATTCCCCGGGAACCGGCACAGAGGGCAATCTCGTGAATGACTGGCAGGAGCCGATCGTTTCCAACCGCGGCAGCATAGGAGGGAGAGCTCATGAGAATAAACGCCTCGGTGAGCAGGGCGTCTCCGGCAAGGATGGCAATGGCCTCGCCAAACACCTTGTGATTCGTTGGCCGCCCGCGGCGGAAATCATCGTCATCCATTGCCGGCAGGTCGTCATGGATGAGAGAGTAGGTATGGATCATCTCCATGGCGCAGGCCGCCGGCAGGGCCAGCGCCGTATCGCCTCCAACGGCGTCGCAGGCTGCCAGCATCAGGATCGGGCGGACCCGCTTCCCACCAGCAAAAACCGAATAGCGCATGGCGCGGTGCACCGAGGATGGAAGATCGTCTTCGGCCGGCAGATGGCGTCCCAATGCCTCGTCCACCAGGGCACAGCGTTCTTTGAGATACGTTTTCAGATCCATCGGACCATCCTTTCACGTGAGGGTTCATGCGCGCGGAACCGGCCTATTCGTCGTCCAGCCGGAAATCCTCGCGCACGAACGTGCCGTTTTTCTTTTTCAGGAGAAGTTCCACCTTTTTCTCGGCCTCGTCCAGTTTCTTCGTGCAGAAAGAGGCCATTTTGACCCCTTCTTCGAAGGCCTTGAGCGAATCGTCGAGGGAAAGGTCTCCTCCCTCCAGCTTCCTGACCACGTCTTCCAGCTTTTTCAGCGCGGTTTCGAATTTTTCAACAGCCATTGTTTTATCCCGAATATGAAAATGGAGGGGTCATTATAGCGCCCGGACAGGGTGAGTCAAGGTTTGTCACGTGTCGTTGCTGGATTCCACGCAACAGCCGACCCGGCCGCGGCGAAGGCGCAATTCCACCCGGTCTCCCGGCGCCAGGCGGGCACTGTCGGTAACAAGGCGCCGCTCGGGAAGCTTCAGCACGATACTGTATCCCCGGGCCATGGTGGCCAGGGGCGAAAGCGTATCGAGCCGCGCAGCCGCCACGAGCGACTCCTCCCTGAGATGGTCCAGAAAGCGGCGGAGCAGCGCCTCGTTTTGCCCGGCAAGGACCATGGCCCTTTCACGGGCCCGCTCGATCCTGACGGCTGGGTTGGTGAGGCGCAGATTGGTGGTCAGCAGATCGAGACTGCCGCGGTGACGGCGGACACTGTTCGCTGCCCCGCGCTCAAGCCGGGCCGACAGGTCGTCGATTCGCTGCGACAGGTGTCCCACCAGCATGGACGGGTCACGCAGGGAGCGGCTGAGACCGTCGATCCCGGCTCTTCCCTCGGCCAGCACCTGCCGCACCCCCTGGACAAGCCGGTGCCTGAGGAATTCGAGACGGGCGGCAAGCTCCTCTTTGCTCTTCACCACCAGTTCGGCCGCCGCCGACGGCGTGGGGGCACGCAGATCGGCGACAAAGTCGGCGATGGTGAAGTCCACTTCGTGCCCAACGGCGGAGATCACCGGGATACGCGAGCGATGGATGGCCCGCGCCACCGTTTCCTCGTTGAATGCCCACAGATCTTCGAGCGATCCGCCCCCCCGCCCGACGATCATCACGTCGATGGCGCCGTAGCGGTTGAAGTCGTCGATGGCCCCGGCGATTTCTTCCGCAGCCCCCTCCCCCTGGACCTTGACCGGGCGGATGAGGATCTCTACGTTGGCGAAACGGCGGTTCAGCACGGTGAGGATGTCATGGATGGCCGCCCCCGTGGCCGAGGTGACCACTCCGATTTTCTGGGGCAGCGATGGAATGGGCTTCTTGTGCTCGTCAGCGAACAGCCCCTCCCGGGCCAACTGTTCCTTCAACTGGATGAAAGCCAGTTGCAAGGCCCCGATGCCGCGAGGTTCTAGGTATTCCACCAGCAGTTGGTACTCTCCCCGCTGATCGTACACCGTGACTCTCCCGCGGACGATAAGGCCCATCCCGTCCCGGGGGCGAAATTTCAGTGCCCTGGATGATGCCCTGAACATGACGCAGCGGATCTGGGCCGCCCCGTCCTTCAGAGTGAAGTAGAGGTGGCCGGAAGCCGGCGTGGCGAGATTGGAAACCTCCCCTTCCACCCACACGTGCTCGAAGTTTTCCTCGAGCACCCCGCGGATGAGCGAGGTGAGCTGGGACACGGTCAAAATTCGTTTTTCAGAAAAAATATCCACGGTCGTCCCGAGTAAAATCATTTAGTATCAAAGAGATACAATTCAGGGGCAATGGCCTGTCAAACCGGGTTGACCGTTGTCAGGCGGACAGTGTAGTATGTGCCCCATGCAGAATTACCCTTATGTTATCACTGTCTCCTCGGAAAAGGGAGGGGTCGGCAAGACCACTCTTGCCACAAACCTGGCAATCTATCTGAAGGCCCTCGACGAGAATCTGCCGGTTACCATCTTTTCCTTCGACAACCACTTCACCGTAGACCGGATGTTCGAGATCAAGGGGCAGAGGCTGACCGGCAGCGTGGCCGACCTGCTCATGGAATCTCCGCCCCGCGACCTGATCCACACCGGTCAGTACGGAGTCGGCTACATCCCTTCGTCATCCAGTCTCAACGACCTGAAAGGCTCCATCCGGGGGCCCATGGTCCTGGCGCGGCTCCTGGCCGCCTCGCGCATCCCCGGTGTTCTCATCATCGACACGAGGCCCGACCTGGACATGTTCACCCAGAATGCCCTGTTCGCGGCGGATCGGGCCATCATCCCGGTCAAGGACATGCCGAGCCTGGAGAATTGCCGCAACATCTTCGCGCTGTTCGAACAGCGGGGGCTCGACCGCAAGAGTCTCAGCCTCATCCCCTGCCTCGTGGACGAACGGATCAAGTTCGACGGTCCCTTCAACGACCAGAAAACGCTGCTCAAGGCCTACGCCATCAACCGCGGGTACCGTTGCCTCGACGTGTACATATCCAAGAGTCCCAAGGTGGAAAGCCTCACTACCAACCCGGACGGCAAAATCTATCCGATTCTGACCCATGCCAAGTGGACCGAAGTCCACGGCCAGTTCGCCCAGTTGGCCCAGATTCTCATCAACGAGTACCACGCCACCACGGAGCCCCGTTCTCTCCTCTTCCACAAGTGGCTCCAGACCGAGGAAAGTCGCAAGAAGGAAGAGTTTTTCGCGCGGCTTTCAGGGATCAAGAGCCAGTGCCTGCTTTGCGGCAAACCGGCCAGCGACGATGGAAAAGGCCGGCACTCGTTCTACTTCGAGGTGTCCGACGGCAGCGCGGCCGGATTCTTTGAGGAAGAGTGCTTCCTCACCATGCTCATGACCAACATCTACAACATGGACGTAAGCATGGTGGATGACGCCCCGACGGTTCATCTCATGCGCGATTCGTCCCGGGAGTCGGCCTTTGTCTTCCGGCCGGCGTCGAACGGTGGCGCCGTGGAGTTCCATCGGTTCAGTCTCGACGGCACGCTCCTGATCAAGAAGAATTACCCCCTCAGGGAATACGAAGGAGGGTTGCTGCGGCGGGAACGCAGCAGGCTTTACACCCTCATGACCGAAGCGTTGGGAACAGCCGGTGCAGGAAGCTCCGATCGTTTCATCCTCGTCCACCCGGTAATGCGGGACAATCCCCAGGGGATTCTGCGGGACGAGAGCTACCGGGGCCTTACCAGGCTCAAGCAGCACATCGCGGCCCAGATCGCCTCGTCATAGCGTATCAGCTACCTGACCAGCCTCGACACCGACACAAAGGTGATCCCCTCGTCCCGCAGGCGCGGCAACTCGGCGGCAAGGGTCTGGATAGTGGCCGGGTGCGGATGGCAGATCGCTATGGCGCTGCCCCGCTTCCGGGCGATCGAAGCGGCCTGGCGAAGTTGTTTCGCGATGTAACCCGGCTCCTGGATATTGTCGAGAAATACGTTCCGCACCGCCGTGCGCACCCCCATTTCCCGTGCCACGGCATCCCCCACCGAAACCGGAGACGTCTTGCTGTCCACAAAGAACAGCCCCCTCTCCTTCAGCACCCCCATCACCACGGCCATTTTCTGACGATTCTCCGTGAACTCCGAGCCCATGTGATTATTCGCCCCGACTGCCTGGGGGATCTCGTTCAGGTAACCGTTCACCCGGCCGACAATCTCATCGTCGCCCAGGGAGAGGAGGAGTCCGTTCGCCTCAAGGCGCCTTTCGGGATATCCCTTGGGCTCCATAGGCAGGTGCACCATTACCTCGATTCCCCGCTGCCGGGCCTCCTCTGCAACCCGCCTGACCTTCGGCAGGCCAGGTATGATGGCAAAGGTGAGCGGGATGCCGATATCCATCAGGGCGCGCGCTTCAGGGAGCCCCTTTCCCATGTCGTCGATGACGACGGCAAGGTTCCCGGTCCCGTTGGGCGTTGTGTGCGCTGTGGTTCGGCCGGGTGGTGAATGACCCCTGTGTAATCCTCGTGGACAACGGGCCGGTCCGGTCCGCGGGGGGGAAGCTTGTGGCGCTCCACCGCAGGAGGCGGAGCCTGCTGCACGGCCGGCTGTCTGCGGTGCGTACGGTCAAGGAAGACAACAGCGGCGATGACCGCTATGACGACCAGAGCCATGCCAATAAGTGGCACGCGGTAAGAATTCCGTTTTCTGCGGTTCGTTCTGACAGTTTTACGTGGTGAGGCCACAGAGGCTCCTTGGTTGGGAGATTCGGCCCATAATAATACCATAGCTCAGCGAGGGGTGAAACCGTATCCTGACGAGACATGAAAGCCCGCCGTGGGCTGCAGGCGGGCTTTCATGGACTATGGAGGATACGGCCTAGTTTCGCATCGTTTGTTCTTCCGTGGCCACAAGATAATTGGCTGTATAAATGTAATCATCGAGATAGTCGACCTTGCCATCGCCGTTCAGATCAAAAGAGCGGGACGAGCCCGCCGGTTTCCGGGCAAGGAAGAGCAGGAAATCCGCCTCGGTCACGCGCCCTTTGCCGTCCATGTCGACGTCTGCCCGCGGCGCGACGGTGAGGGGATACTCCACCATCTTTCGGCCAGTCACGATGATGAGAGTCGCCTCCACAGCACCGGCCTCCGGCAGCGCCTCCACCAGCCAGCGGTTCTCGCCCCCCTTTTTGAGTGACTTGAGCGCCGCTCCTCTCAATGCGAAGTTGGGCGCGGCCTTTTCTCCCCCCGTGAGATCCACAGTGATGCGAACGGCGGTTTTGCCGTCAGTGAGGCAGATTGCAGGTTCCTGACTGATGGTATCTGCCACGGGTTCCTTGAACAGTGCCATGAGCGCCTTGGGGGCTCTCGCACCCGTGTAGTTGCGGAAGCGGGCAACCACGCTGCCGAGGACGGCATACCCCTCCTGGGTCACAGGTGCAGGTTTCACTTCCGGCTCTGACACTGGCAGCTCGGCCTCTGGGGGCGAAGCGTGCTGTTCTCCGCTCTCATTCGCGCCGTCCGCTTGCGCCTGTGGAGGCTCTTCAGGCGGCGCGGTCTGTTCCGCAGCAGACGGCTTCCCTGCGGAAACACGCGCATCGTTATCAACAGCCCCAGACGTTATCATCCCCGGCAATACGACGGTTCCTCCTCGATGAGCAGCGTCGCCCGACGTTGCGCCTGCCGAAGGCACCTGAGCAGTTCCATCCGTTACGGAGGTACCGGGATCGCCTGCAGGGTTTTGTCTCTGGTCAGATGTTACGAGGGAGTCGGTCGATTGCGTCGTGGAGGTGTCACTGGACTGTGTTGTCCCCCTATTAAGGGTAACCTTGAGAGTCTTCCTCTGAATACTATAATCGCTAAAGGTTATCCTGTAATTAATCGTCATAATGACCGCCCCACTGAATGTTGTGGGAAAGCTGATTCTGACAAGAGGACCCGACCCGGACAGCGGTGGCTCACTCAGCATAGCAATGTAAAACTTACCTTGAACAGTTGTATTCGGGACGAAAATCATCCATTGGAAACCGCTCAGCTTCGTCACTTGGGCATTGCCTATCGAGGAAGGTTCATACGTTGCATCGATTTCAATGCCACTGACATTGGACAACCCTGTGGCGGAGATCAGCACATCGCTCCCCGATGGGTACGCCGAAAGGCTGCCACCGGCGCCGAACGCAAGCGTCTTGACAGCAAGGATAAAAAACGCACAGGCCAGAGCGCCACGTATCGCGGACTTATTCATTGCGACTCCTCACAATCACCGGGTAAGCTCATATGAGCCATCGTACCACAAAACAGCCCTGCAACTTTGCAGAAAATCTACACAGCGCGGATGCTCACATCCCCGAAGGAAAATGTAACGGATTACGGTTAGATGTGCCACCAAAGTGAATCGAAAGAAAGTTCGTACGAATGGAAGATAAAAAGGCGCAGCAGTCACAGAGTGAGGAGAGGGAAAGGAGTTGGCGAGACCTGTTGTGCTGAATATTTCAGTCAATACTTACAGATTTGCTGCATGAGACGGCTCATCAGGACTGGTGAGCCATCCCCGCAACATTCCTAAGGAGAGTTATAGCCTCAACAGCATCCTGATTGCCTTCAATTTGGTATACCTTCTCAAGTGATGACAGCACGGACGTGTGCAGTTTCTCCAGTTCGTTGCGCTCCGCGGAAATATAGGGATCAAATGGTTCTTCGGGTAAAAAGGGCCCACGGTAAAGGTCCTGAGCAGTTTCCAGATACTTCCTTGCCAGCGAGATCTCACCCCGGGCCAGCATTTTTATGCCAGAAGAGGCATGATATTTAAACTGGCTGGAATCAAGAGAAAAAACGGAATAATCGAGCCTGATGGCTTCTCCCAGGCTTAAGACGGGATTTACGGTGCGAGGGCCGGAAAATGACTTGCGCAGCCTGCTGAGGGTAGTCTTGAAATTTTTTGCGCCGGAGGAAAGATCACAGCCGGGCCAGATCATTTCAATGAGTTTGTCCCTGTGCAGCCACTGATCGTAGGAAATAAGGAGATAACAGAAAAGAATCCTGGCCTTCTGGCTTTCCCAAACGATGCTTATGGGAGTCACCTGATAGGAAATGGAAAGGCCACCAAACGAATTGATGTGTAGAGCAGGCCCCTCTTCTCCCCTCTCCTCTGTCATCGCTATTTTTCTCTGTGCAACCATTACGATAGACCCTTACCTTAACTATAGTTAATCTACTTACTGAATACTACATCGTTACGGGAGTGTCAATATAAATATAGAACTAAGCAGATTTAAAAGAAAAAGGGGGCATACGCCCCCTTTTCCCGAGAGATGCACCATTTCATTTACTTATTGTTTTCAGAATTTCCCATCCTTTAAGGAGATCCAGTGCACGCATTACCTGGTAATCGCTCTTCAGTTGCTCATCGGCCTTGGAAGCTGTTGAAGCGCTCTTATCAGTCCCTTTTTGTTTTTTGTCCGACCCGTCCTGGGCGCCGGAATCGAAATGATTCTCCAGATCCTTTTCGCGAATATGGCCTTCCATCTTCTCCGTGGACTGAATTTCAGCGCGCTCGACAACGATGTCCGGCGTTATGCCTTTGGCTTGTATGGAGCGACCGCCTGGCGTGAAATATCGCGCGTGGTGAGCCGGAGACCAGACTCGTCGGAAAGCGGGATGATTGTCTGAACCGACCCTTTTCCGAAACTCTGGGTCCCCATGACAACGGCACGTTTATGATCCTGCAACGCACCCGCAACGATTTCGGAAGCACTGGCGCTCCCGCTGTTGATCAGCACAACCATCGGATAGTTGGGCTCGGTGCCTAACTTGCGGGCGCTGAACTGCATTCGCGACTCCCTCTCCCGCCCCTCCGTATACACAATGAGCCCATCCTCGATAAAGTGGTCGGCAACCTTGACAGCCTGATCGAGAAGTCCGCCCGGATCGTTGCGGAGGTCGAGTACGAGCCCTCGTAATTCTCCGCCGTTCTCTTCTTTGAGCGCCTTGAGCGCCTTAACCAGGTCATCATCGGTTTTTTCCTGGAACTGTGCGATTCTTATATACCCATATCCCTGATCCATTGATCTGAACCGCACGCTCTTAACCTGAATGGTGTCGCGAACGAGCGTGAATTCCTTCGGCTTGTCGAAGCCTTCGCGCATGATGGTAAGGGTCACTTTCGTCCCCTTGGGGCCGCGCATTCTCTTGACCGCATCCATGATGGTCATATCCTTCGTGAAGCGGTCCTCGATCTTAAGGATCTGGTCTCCTGCCTTGATGCCGGCCCTGAAGGCGGGGGTATCCTCAATGGGAGAGATCACCGTGAGGAGTCCATCCTTGATCGTGATCTCGATTCCCAGACCACCGAAAGACCCCTTCGTATCGATCTTCATCTCCTTGTACATGTCCGGAGGCATGAAGGAGCTGTGAGGATCAAGGGAAGCGAGCATGCCGTTGATGGCTCCGTAAATGAGCTTCTTGGTGTCCACCTCTTCAACATAGCTTTTCTTGACAATCGCCAACACATCCGTGAAGAGTTCGATGGACTCGTAATCGTTTCCCCCTTCAGCTGCGCACTGCTTCTGAACGGCAACGACACCGAGCACGGCAACAACACAAAGCGATGCAAGCAACAGTGCGACGCGTTTACCTTTGATGATCTTGAACATTACTCCTCCCAGAGTTGAGAAACAGACTACCTGAACCACGGAGACGGATCAACCGGTCGTCCCTGGTAACGTAACTCGAAGTACAGCATCGGGCCGCGGGTCGAATCAACGTCACCGACGCTGGCCACTACGTCATTGCGGGAAACCTGTGCGCCAACTCGTTTTGTGATTCGTGATGCGTGGGCGTAGAGGCTGAAAAATCCGCCCCCATGATCAATAATGACCATATTGCCATAACCTTTGAAATAATCCGCAAACAGGACTTTGCCCTCATAGACCGATCTGATATCGGAACCAGCCGGTGCAGCAATAGAAATACCATTGCTGACCGTATAGGAGTTGAATTCGGGATGCTTGTGCCGCCCGAATCTTCCGATGACTTCACCGAAAACCGGCAAGGAAAGTCTCCCTCGCTGGGAACCGAATCCTGAATCGGGCAAAGGGGGGAGACCCGGCGGAAGTCCTTTCTTTTCGCGTGACTGAGTATAGCTCTTTCTACTCTGTGCTTCAAGTTTTTCCACCATGGACTGCAGCCTGCGAGCGTTAGCCTGGAGGTCCCTGATCGAGGCGAGATATTCGTTCTTATCTTGTTTGACTTTAGTGAGGTAGGCAGCCTTTTTGTCTTTTTCCGCCTCAATCTCACGTTTCTTGTTCGCGATTCCGGCAACGATCCGTTCTTTTCGCCGCACCTCATTTTCCAGTTTATGTTTGAGGTTCGACAATTCGGCAATCTTGTCCGAGTATTCGTTGAAGAGGCGACGATCGTTCCCGATGACAGCGCTCATGTAACGCAGGCTCTCAACCATCTGGGGAAACGATTCGGAGGAAAACACGACCCGAAGGTTTCCAATCTCGCCGGCTTTATATACCGACACAAGCCTCTTCTGGATCTCCTGTTTTTTCCGCTCGGTTTCATCCTTGACGCGCTCGATCTCGTCGGTCGTGCGGGACAGATTTCCTTCAACGCCGTGGAGTTCGTTGTTCAATGACGCGAGTTGGGATTGTTTCTCCTTCAGACTTCGGTCGATCACCAGCAACTCACCGGTGACCTGTTTTTCTACTTTAGCGGTTTTTCGAAGAAGACGTTTCTTTTCGCTGATCTCCTTCCTCACCCCCTTGAGTTGATCGTGCACATCAGCGGCAAGCGTTCCGGAAACGCAGGCCAAGAGAAATACTATGGAAATCCAAGACCTTCGTTTCATGATTGGCTATCACTGAAACGCCTGAGCGAGGTGAGGCTTCCGAGAAGTCCGAGCACGATACCGCCGATGAAAATACCGGCAATATGCTCTGGCGGCAGGAAAGAGAACCCGGTAAAGGTGCCTGATATGGGGATAAAATTGGGTACACCCTGCAGGAAGCCGAAGTAGGCGGCAACAAGAATGATAAGTGTGCAGATTGAGCCGATCGCGCCCTGAATCATCCCCTCCACGAGAAATGGTGCCTTGATGAAAAACCGCGTGGCACCAACCAGTTCCATAACCTCCAGTTCATCCTTCCGGGCGTAAATGGTGAGCCTGATGGTATTAGAAACGATAAACAGCACCGCCAGGACAAGGAACGCCCCCAAAAGCGCCCCGAGGAAACGAAGGAAATTCATAAAGGCATTGAACCGGCGGACCCACTCTTCCCCGTATTGCACCTCATTGATTCCCGGAATCTTTTTAAGCTGGGCAACGTAGTGTTCTATTGCGCCCTCCTGGCGGCTGGACCGTTTAAGGGCAATCTCCACCGACGCAGGCAACACGTCGGCGGGCACGCCGTCCAGAAGGGTTTCCTGTCCCTTCAGTCTGGACCTGAACCGCTTCATCGCCTCGTTCTTGTTCACATAGGAAACCTGTGAAGTCCCTTCAATGGCTTTGATGCGATTCATTACCTGGTTGAGTTCCTGGGGGGGCAACTCCTGGTCAAAGTAGGCGGTCACCTGGATTTTGCCGCTCCACTCCTCGGCAGTCGACTCAAGGTTTACGAACACCAGCAGAAACAGTGAGACGATGAGCAGCGCCAGCGATATGGTGCCGATGGTCAGCACGTTCACCATGACATTCTGGCGAAGATTGAGGATCGCCCTGCCGAGAAAATAGCCGAGCCGCCCTCCGGGAGCATCGCCGGAAAGGGTGGGCCGTTTAGAGTTCTTGTTTCGGGACATCGTTATCCTCCACCAGGCGGCCCTTGTCCAGGATAATCACCCGCTTGTGGCTGTTTTCGATCACACGACGGTCATGAGTCGCAACCATGACGGTCGTACCACGAATGTTGGCCTCCCGGAAAATGGTCAGGATCTGCTCCTTGTTCTCATCATCAAGGTTTCCAGTCGGTTCGTCGGCCAGCAGAATCTTCGGATCGTTCACCAACGCCCGGGCAAGGGCAACTCTTTGCTGCTCGCCGCCCGACAGCCTGAGGGGGGTAGCGTTGATCTTGTGCTCTATCCCCATGAGCCTGAGAATATGGTGCACCTTCTTGCCGATATCCCGTTTCCCCCAGCCGAGAACCTCAAGGGTAATCGCCACGTTTTCCAGCACCGTCCGGTTGGGAAGAAGCTTGAAATCCTGGAAAACCACCCCGATGGAGCGCCTCAGCAAGGGGATCTGCGAGCGGGTCATTCGCGTGACGTTCTGACCATCGACGATCACCTGCCCCTTGCTTGGACTGAGGGCTGCATAGACAAGTTTCAGGAGGGTCGACTTCCCCGCCCCTGACGGGCCGGTCACAAAAACAAAGTCCCCTTTGGGGACCTTGAGAGTTACGTCGTTAAGGGCAGCCATGTCGCGCTGGTATGACATGGATACATTGTGGAACTGGATCATTGTTTCCCTTCTTCCTACCGGCTGACACCCGTTTGTTATTGTCCGTATCCTCTGTTACCAGTCCTTGTATGGAGTTCCTTTTGAACTGACAAGGTCTGAGCCGCTGTGCACATCAGCTACGTTACCCTTGATCTCCTCGGCAGCATGGATTTCGCCGGTGGGTTCTATGGGCTTGACTGTAACCCATGTGTCGTTCTTACCGGTAAAGGGATCATAGGGAATCGATTTGAGATACCGCTTTTCCGCCATCTCGTCAAGGGTATCGGGATATTTCCCCTGATCCGCATAGTACTGATCTATGGCACTGCGCATGGTGTAGAGGTTTTCCTGCAGGACAGCCTCGCGGGCCCTGATGAGCCCCCACCGGTAGTTGGGTACGGCAATGGCCGCGAGAATGCCGATGATGGTCACGACGATCATCAGTTCGATAAGGGTGAATCCCTTGCGGTTACGAAGATATTTCAGCATCCGCTTCTACCAGTCCTTGTATTTGCTTCCGTCGATGGCGATCCCGTCGCTCAAGGAATACACGTCGTAGAGGTCTTCCCCTCCCCAGATATCGCTTTCGGGGTCATCCACAGAAGAGCGCATCCCCCACATGGGCGGCTCCCCTGCCTCGGGAGAATGAAACGGGTCAACGGGAATCCGGCGAAGGTACTTTTTCTTGTAGGCATAGAGGCCGCCGAAATCCTCTCCCTCAATCAGTTTTTCAAATGACTCGGGATAACCGGACCTGTTGGCAACATCTAAAATTTTCTTGTCCTTGATCGCCTTGTCGTAATCCTTCTTGTAGTCGTCGATGGCGGTGCGTATTACCCTCAAATCCCGTCTCAGCTCAATCTCCTTGGTGCGCTTAGCCGCCATCTGGGTGAATGGGACAACGGCCATGGCCAGGATTCCGAGAATGGCCACGGTAAAAACGAGTTCAATGAGGCTCAGGCCCCGGCTGTCTCCCCGGAACCGCCTGCCGATGCGCACAGTCAGGGCCGCCATGCTACTTGACTTCAACCACCGTGTTGTATGGGATAATGTCCAGAGGCCTGTTCGCCTGGTCAGCGAATTTCACATTCTGAAGTCCGAGGCTGGCCGGTCCCTTGTTTTTTGCCGTAAAGGTAGCGGTCAGGAGCGTTCCCGAACCGTCGACCCCCTCACCGGCGGCACTGCGATCCATCGTGACGACCACCCGACCTGCCGCCTTGTCAGCCAATGCGTTGAAGGTCGTCGGCTTGCCGTCCCGGTTCAGGAAGTTCCCTTCCGCCGCCCCGACATACTCGATGAAAATGGGGTCATAGAGTAGAATGAACGGTGCCTTGGCAAGACCTTTGACATCCGACACCTTGACCTCCACCTTGAACTGACCGCCGAGATCGACACCGGCCGGCGCGGCGATATTGAGGCTTCCACGCATGGCGGCTGAACCGGTGCCGCAACAGCCTGGGCTCCGGCGGCAGTTGAAGCGGCCACCGGGGTCGCCGGGGTCCCTGCCGGTTGGCCACCGGCGGCTGGAGCGGCAGCCGGAGCCGCCGGCTGCCCGGCGGGTGTCGCCGGGCCAGGCTTGGCCGCCGGTGCAGCGGGCGCCCCTTTGGCAGCCGGCGTGGCAGCCGGCTGGACCGCGAACTCCGGCTCCAGTTCGAAGGAAGAAAAGGGTCTTACGGCTGTCGGGTCATCTTCCTTGCCCGACCAGAAGGCCGCCACATCCGCCTCGGGAACGGATACCGCCCGGACAATGCGTGGCGTAATGGCAAGCACCAGCTCGCTTTTGTCATACTTGTCGTTGTGGCTGGAAAGCAGGCTGCCGATGAGGGGAATATCGCCAAGGAGCCATATCTTCTGCTTGCTCTTGCTCTTCGAGTCCTCGATGAGGCCGCCGATGATGCTCGTCTCCCCGTCTTTCAAGTTGAGAACCGTATCCACGTTGCGGGTACCGATGGTCACGACCGAACTAATGGCATCGCCGCTGCCGACTGTTTTCTCGCCGATGATGGAACTGACCTCGACTCCAAGCTTTATGGTGACCTCGTTGTTCAACTGAATCACCGGCTCCGCATTGAGCTTGACCCCCACGTCCACATACTGGACGTTGACGGTAACCCCTCCCACTGAGCCGGTACTGGACGTAGTGGTGATAGGCACCCTCGTACCCACGGTAAACTTGGACTTTTCCCGGTTCTTGACGCGAATTTTGGGATTGGACAGGACCTCGGCGTTGGACAATTGCTTGCTGAAATTGTACGTGGCGCTGGGAACGGTCAGGAACCCCTGGTAACCGTTCCAGTTGAAGAGGTTGAGGAGATTCTTCACCTGCGTAGTGGTCACCGTGGTCGTGTCGTTCGATGTTGTGGTTACCTTCGGATCAAAGGTGTCTGAAAAGAAATCGCCCCCCGAACCGGGGGTACGGGCATTGAGTGATACGGCATACCGGCTCAGCCCCAGGCCGAACAACTCGGAATTGTTCTTGGAGACCTGAATAACCTCCACTTCCAACAATACCTCGGCATCGGGCACATCATTGGCTTCGAGAATCTTCCCCGCCACATCGATCAGTTCCGGATTATCCCTGATGACGAGGGCGTTGAGTTCCTCGTTCACATAGATCTTCTTGACCTGAAGCATCGTACGCAGAAGATTGACGGCCTTCTTGGCATCAAGGCTGTTCAGATAGAAAGTCTTCACCATCAGATCTTCATACTGTTTGGCCTTTTCCGGCGTTTTGGGGAAAATGAGGATAGTGCCTCATTGAGGACTTTGCGCCCCAGCTTGTTCATGCTCGTAAGAAGATCAAAAGCCTGATTGAATGATGCATTTTCAAGCAAAATGGTGACGTTTTGCTCCTTGACTCCCTCATCGAAAATGAAATTGATTCCGGAAAGCTGGGACAGGATATAGAAGACGTCCTTGAGCTTTGCTTCCTTGAACTTGAGGGTTATCGGCTTTGTCGATTTGAGGTTGAGTTCAAAGCCTTCCAGCTTGGTTCGCCTGGTCTGGAGCAGCTTTTCAAGGGCTTCCTTTATTTCCTTGTTCTCGGGGTTGAGGTCCAGAGCCTTGCGATAGGCCTGAAGGGCTTCGCGGGGCTTGTTCGATTTTTCAAACTCGAGTCCTTCGCGATAGTAGGTCAGTGAATTACGCACCCGAATCAGTTCGTCGCTGCGCTGTTTTGCCCGCGCCAGGGCGGGGTTGAGCGAAACTGCCGCCTGATATTCCCGCAGGGCTTCGTCTAGCAGTTGCTGCTCATAGGCCGTATCCCCTTTTTTGAGATGCTCGAACGCGGCTTTTTCGCTCGCCTTGAGAAGCCTCATGCGGTACTCGGTCTGTTGAGGGTTGGTTGAAGCAGCCTCGGCAAACTTCATGACCGCCTCGTCAAGCTTCCCTTCCTCTTCGAGCTTTTCAGCCTTGTTGAACGCGGTCAGGCCGGCAGTACACCCGGCGAGGAAAGTCAGTACTACCGCGGCAATGGCCATGTTCGCTATGGTTCTCATGGAACTGCTCCTCGAGTTATCGTTGCATTCAGCGAATCTGCCGCTCAGCGGGCGATTTTCAACAAGCGGGATGACGATCTCGCTGCCGTCTGTGGTCGAGCGGATCGACAATGCCTCATCCGTTATGTTGACAGCCTCGTAGATCCCGGCGATCTTGTCGCCCTGGCGTACGAGGATGATCTCTTTATCCTTGGCCAGAAAAATGGTCTTCCGGTTTTCTTTTTTGAGAAAGCCCAGGAAGGTAAAACGCGCCATGTCGCGGACTACCGGTGGCGGTTGGGGAGGCGCCACAGGCGGAACCGGAGGCGGAACCGGCCGTGGCGGCACTGGTGGCGGTATGGGTTTCGGCAGAACCGGCGGTGCGGGCGGCACCTTTGTTTCGTCATGGAAAATGGGCCGGAAGATATTCCGGCGGAAGCCGGCAAAACGCCCCTTGCCGCATTCCAAAAGATCAAGCCTTACCCGCGTCTCATCTGCCACAGGCTTGGCAGGTGCCGTCTTCTTGTCGCGGGCCGGGGCCTTGGCCTTTGTCGCCGGAGACGAGGCAACGGTTTGCTGGCGGGGTGTTCTGACGTAGCTGTAAATCAGCGACAAGCCCAGCAGCACCAGGAGAATAGCCAGAATGAGCCGTTGACGGTTCATCATTCCTCCGTCCGGAGGTAGGCCGAAAGCTGCACTTTCAGTGCAACCGCCTCCTCCACGGCACTGCCGCTGTTGAGTGAGAGAGATTCAACCACGAGCATTGACCTGTGACACTGGAGATCGGAGAGGAAGCTCTTGATCCCGGCGTAGGTTCCGTCAAGCGAAAGAACCACATCATAGACCACGAGCTTTTGATCCGGCACCTGCTTCGGCTTGTACGTAACCCCCTTGACCGTGAGTCCGTTGTCAGCAGCGGTCTCGAACACTTCCATCATGAGGGCGGTGAACCCCCGCTTGGGGGTAAGGCGCTCCCGGTACGCCTTCAGATCCTCAGTCCCTTGCCGGTAGATGGAGGACACATCATGTCTGGCACCCGTATTGAGCGACCTCTTGGATGTCCACTCATCCCTCAGCTCGGCAATGCGCGGCTCTTGATACACGCCTTTGAACATCGTCAGGATGATATTCACCGTTGCCAAGACAAGAAGGACGACCACAGTCCGCTTCCTGGACGTGATAAGTTGTATGAGTTGCTGCTTCGTCATGTAAAGTCGACCTTGCAGGTGACGGTAAAGGAAATACCCTTCTGCTTTTCTCCGACACTCAGCTGTCCCTGATTCAACAGGAGAACATCGGTAAAGTGGGTTGACGACTCCAGGTTCTCCATCAGCGATCTGAGTGCGCCGAACGAGCGGGCAGCACCGGAAAGCTTAAGGGTCCCGTCCTTCAGGCTGGGATCTATGGCCCCGAGTGCAACCCCCTCGGGCACTACTTCCTCAAGACGGTTCAGAAGAAGCAACCAGTCAAAGGCCTTTTTGCCGATTACGGCGTTGGCTTCGGCAATCTTCTTGAGCAGATCCCGATACTGCTTTTCGGTAATTCCCTTGGCAGACTCATCAAAACGGGCCTGCAAAATCCCCATGTCCTTCTTGAGCGCGCGCTCCGTGGAAACATTCGCCACAAGCGATGCGATGTTGTACGCCAGCAGGAGAAGAAGCACCAGGACCACTGCGGCAATCCCCGTGTTCACCTTCCTCGTGTTATAGAAATAACGGGTGGCAAGGTTGATCCGGATATCCATCAGAGGTTCCTCGTGGCCGCACCAAGGGCTGCTGCCAGGTCATGAAGTGACGCGGGAGCCGCCGCAGTTGAGCCGTTACTGGCTATGAACGTCTGCGGAGCGAACAGGACCGGATCGACGCCGCTCGCTTCCGCAACGATGCCGGAGAAGGACTCCCCCCCATCCGGAGGAGCCAGACAGAGCACGCTCTTGACCTCACGGCCGGGGTTTTTGTCGCGATAGACAAGGAGTGAGCTGTTGACCTCCATGAAAATCCGGTTCGGATCAACACCATCTCTGCCCATCTCTTTTGCTCGATAGAAATCGATGACTCCGTCGGTTAGAACGAGCATGCTCAGCATGCCCCGGTGAAAGGCCACAAAGAGCGCGGTATCCTCAGACGGAACACGCTTGGCCGCCACGCGATAGAGATTAAACGTGTTGAAATCGATCCGGTTCGGCTGAATGCCCGCCTCAAGGAGCAAATCCTCGTACTGGGTCACGACCTGTCGCGCCACAACGGCAATCAGCACCGAAAGGCTGCCATTGTCACGCTCACGCAGGGTCTGGTAGTCCAGATGCATGTCCCCTGAGTCAAGGGGAAGGCTCTTCTTGAGCTTCCAGCGGATCATGTCGCGCCCCTCTTCCCTGTTTTTGAAGCGCGTGTCGAAATCCATGATCATTATGCGGCCGACCGCGTCGGGCAGTGTAACCGATACGAGGTTCGTCCGGGCGAGCAGTTTGCAAAATTCCTCGCGCACCGTGCCGACAAACGCCTTTGGATCGGCGACATTGGGCTCGCGGTGGAGAATCCGCACGATCCCCGATGCAAAGGAGGCACCGCCATGCGTCACGAGACGCGGCGCCCCCTTGCCGCCAGCCAGCACGGCGAAGCGGATCCCGTGCTGCGACACCTCCATACCTATGGCGTTATGGGTGAAAAACATGCTTACTCCACAAAGGTGACCCGGTTGATTTCGCGCAAGGTCGTTTCCCCGGCAAAGACCTTTTCAATGGCCGATTCGCGCAGAAATACCGTGCCGGCCTCACGGGCGGCCGCCTTGAGCTGGGCTGCAGGGGCCTTTGCCATGATCAACTCCCGCATCTGGTCATTCAGATCAAGAAGCTCAATGATGGCTGACCGTCCGCGATACCCCGTCCCATTGCACTCCTCGCAGCCACGGCATTCATAGAACGTTACGTCGCGACACTCCTCCGGGTCAAGTCCCGATTCGATAAGGCCGAGTCCGGGTGCTCCACCGGGTATTTGCAGTGAGGGCACGCCTTGCGCACCAGACGCTGGGCCATGACGCAGTTGAGGCACGACACGAAGTTGTAGGGATCGATCCCCATGTGAATGAAGCGGCCAAGAACGTCAAAGGCATTGTTCGCGTGGACCGTCGTAAAGACCAAGTGCCCGGTGAGGGCCGATTGGACGGCGATTTGTGCCGTTTCGGGGTCCCGGATCTCGCCGACCATGATCTTGTCCGGGTCGTGCCGAAGAATCGAGCGGAGTCCGCGGGCAAAGGTGAGACCCTTTTTCTCGTTCACCGGGATCTGGACAATCCCGCGCAGAACGTATTCGACCGGGTCTTCAATGGTGATGATCTTCTCTTCGCCCGTATGGATCTCGGTGAGAGCGGCGTAGAGGGTGGTCGTCTTGCCCGAACCGGTCGGCCCCGTTACGAGGACCATGCCGTAAGGTTCGCGAATTTTCCTTCTCAGACGCTTCATTTCCCGCGGATGCATGCCGAGCGTCTCAAGCGTAAGCCCCTTCAGGTCGGAAGCGATGCTCTCCTTGTCAAGGATACGGATAACCGCGTCCTCACCAAAGGCGCTTGGCATGATCGATACGCGGAAATCGATGGCCTTGTCATTGAGCCGGACCTTGAAACGGCCGTCCTGGGGGATGCGCCGTTCGGAAATGTCGAGTTCGCTCATGACCTTGAGGCGAGAAATGATCGGTGCCTGGAAGTGGATGTCGAGGGGTTCTGTGGCCCGGTACAGGACCCCGTCGATCCGGTATTTGATGATAACCCCTTCCAGGGCGGTTTCGATGTGAATATCGCTTGCCCGGCGGGTCAGCGCGTCCATGACGGTGGAGTTGACGAGCTTGATGATGGGACTCGTGTCGGCCGAGATCTTCTCCATGGAGAGGATCTCTTCGCCTTTTTCATTCTCCTTGACCAACTGGAGCATGAAGTCCTCGGAGACTTCCTTGAGGACCCTGCTGGTGGCTTCCCCCTTTTTGAGGATGGTGGCGATGGCCGTTTCAGTGGTCAGTTTGACGGTGAACGACCGGTCCAGCAGAAGCTCCAGCTCGTCCAGCTTCAGAACGTCCGTCGGATCGGCAATAAGAACCACCAGAGTCTCGTCGTCCTCTTCCAGGGGGATAAACTGGTAGCGATAGACGGCATCGGGCGGCAGTGTTGTCAGGAGCGACTCGTTGAGCCTTACGCCGCGGGCGTCAACATAATCGAGGCCGAACTGCTCGGCAAGAGCCCGTGCCAGGTTCTCCTCGGTAATGAGCCCCTCCGCGACGCAGATTTCCCCGAAGCGCCTTGTGGACGCATTTCTCTTCTCGACCAGATAGGGAATCTGATCAGGATTGAGGCTACCTTGCTCAACCAGAATCTGGCCGATGGTTTTCCGTCTGAAAGATTGCTTTTCCATTGTTTCATTCCAAGCCGGGCCGGTAATGGGCTGCGCAGCGACAATCACCCCACGGTACCGGCAATCTTGAACACCGGCAGATACATGGTTACGATAATGACGCCGACCACCAGCCCCATGACGATCATGATCGCGGGTTCAATGGCGGTTGTCAGCAGGTGGAGGCGGGCATCGATTTCTCCCTCGAAGTATTCGGCAATATCACCCAGCATCTCTTCAAGAGAACCGGTAGTCTCACCCACG
This sequence comes from Geobacter anodireducens, assembly GCA_001628815.1. Lineage (NCBI taxonomy): Bacteria > Pseudomonadati > Thermodesulfobacteriota > Desulfuromonadia > Geobacterales > Geobacteraceae > Geobacter > Geobacter anodireducens. The sequence continues at coordinate 1,765,202 of CP014963.1, read as the reverse complement.
CCGAGCATCCGGAGCGCGAGAGGCGGCATGATCCTCGCCGATTCGATGGCGCCCGACAGGCTCATTCCCTCCTCGATCTTGACCACGGCTTCAAGCATGCGCCTTTCGAGGACGCGATTGTTTAACGTGCCGACCGACATCTTGAGCGATTCGACAATAGGTATGCCGCTGCCGATGACTGTTGCCAGCGTCCGAGTGAACGAGGTTACGGCAAACTTGGAAAAAATATCACCGATAAAGGGAATTCGTATCTTTATATCATCGACCCGATACCGCCCCCCCTCGGTGGCGGCCCATCGCCTAAAAATGAATACAGTGCCAAAAACTGCCGCAATAACCAGGGGGAAAAGCTGTTTCAGGGATGTGGAAAACGCTATGAGCATCCTGGTGGGAAGCGGAAGCTGGGAGCCGGCATCCGCATAAACCTGGCTGAAGGTCGGAACCACATAGACCAGAAGAAACGTTATGGCCAACGTCGCCACAGTAACGAGGATTGCAGGATAGACCAGCGCGGAAACGAATCGTTTCCGTACCTCTTCTACCCGTTTGAGAAACGCGATGTAGCGCCGGATGGTAAGCGGCAGGTCTCCGGTCCGCTCGCCGGCCCGCACCGAAGCTACGTAAAGATGAGGAAAAACCTTGGCGTGCTTTTCCAAGGCATCAGAGAGAGCCATCCCACCCTTGACGTCCTCGCGCACAACCGCCAGCACGTCAAAGAGAGTTCCCCGCTCAACCCGCTCCAGTACCGTGTCAAGCGCCTGGATAATCGGCAGTCCGGCCTTGATCAGAACGAGAAGTTCCTGGTTAAGGGTAAGGAGGGCCTTGTTGTCTACCTTGCGCCGCCCTCCCCCTTTGTTCCAGAGAAACTGCAGGGGCTTTTTTTTTATCTCGAAAACAAAAAAACCCTGCTCTTCCAAACTGACGCGAAGCATCTCAGGGTTTGCGGCTTCCAGATCCCTGGTTATGATTCGCCCCTCGGAGGAGCCGAGCTTACAGTGGTATAGGGCCATTAGATTTTCTTAGCACAAAATGGGCGAAATTAAAAATAAAAACAGGTAGAAACAAACTCGTAGCACGATAACGTCATATACGTCACGCCACATGGCCGACCTTATCGGTCATGGCAGGAAAAGCAGAGATCCTCCACGGGCACACGCAGATGGTATGCCTTCTGGTGAGGATTTTCCGCGGCAACCACGTGCATGTCGTGACACGTGATGGCACAGGCAATCAACCCGTCTCCGTCGAGCGGCAGCCCCGTGCGGTTCATTTCCGGCTTTTTGCCGACACCATGGCCGAAATCAATACCGTGACACTGGAGACATGCCCCGTTAACACCGTATTTTAACTGCTTTTTCCCACTGAAAGGAAAACGGTCGGCATTCAAATCACGTTCCGGGGCAATGTGACACGAGAGGCATGCCCCTTGTGCATCGTGCGGTGATACGTGTTCGGCCGCCAGGACTGACTGCCCACCTGACGTTCCCCACAGTAACGCAACCATAACCGCGGTGAAAAACAATCGCATCTGACAGCCCGTCGCAGGTGAGGTCATGGCTCAATATACCTTTGGATTGTGGTCTGCGCCGTGACAGGAAAGATAGCACTCTCCCCTGAATGTGGAGATCCCCTTTTCCACGAACTTGAGCTGGCCCTGGGAATTAGGAGAAACCACTGACCTGTTGAACTGGATCAGGTACTTGTACTCAACGCTGCCGTGGGAATTGTGACAGGTATAGCAGGAGGTGCCATTTGAGCCGGCAATGCCGCCAGTACCCTGGATGTGCCTTGCATGGAATTTGAAGCTTTCATTGCCGAGGATACTGCTGCGATCGTGGCACCGGTAACAAAGTGCGTAGGCGTGGGGGCTTTCCGGCTGGTTGTCTCGTGTCGAGTAGTTCTCCACGAGGATGTGCTCGTTGAGAGAGCCATGGGGACCGCGGGGGCCGGAAGAAGACTCGCTGCCGTGGCAGTCGCCGCAGGAAATGGTTGAGACATCGCCCGGACTTTCCTTCCTTTCTTTATACGGACGAATGAGACTGACAACCGCCGCGTTTTTTCCCTCAGCCTCGATCGGATGAAACGACGGGTTGGTGGCGGCAAACTCGGCCCTTTTATTGCCGAAGCGGCCGGGAAGGTTCGCGCTTTCGGCGTGGCACCGGTAGCAAAGCTCGAATTCCGTCGTAACGGTCGAAACCAGGTTACCGACCCTGCGCCCTTTAATGCCCGCAAATTTATTTGTTGAAGAAACATGATGGGGATTGTGGCAGTCCACGCAGTCGGCGTGGCGGGGCATGCGGGGATCCCTCTCCGGCAGGGTCTCCCCGCCCCGATGGACGCCGCGGGCATCAAACGTGGGATGACGGAAAGGCTTGCGGAATTCTTCCTCAACGTTTTTCATATCGGCTTCACGGGGAGCGAAACCTCGGGGCATGCCGGCATACTGGCGTGTCAGCCGGGAAGGATCACCGTGACAGACAATGCAGGTTTCGGGGCCGCCGCCGTCCTTGAAATTGAACTTGAGGTGACAGGTTGAACATCCCCGGGGCACTTTACTCCGATCAAGATGGACTCCCCCCGTGTAATCAGCCGCGACGGCCGGCATGACCGAGAACAGCACCAGACAAAGAAGAGCTGCGGCTACCGGCATTGCATCTCCTAAGGATTTGGCGTCTTGAAGCTGTGGCATGCGTAACAGACTTCATCATGAACGGTATCGGCGTTCACGGTAGAAAGGCCCCGTCCGTCATAGGCCCAGAACGGTGTCAGCGGAGGGGTATTCGTGTCGTGATACTGACTCTGGTGGGGATCATGACAGGTGGTGCACTGCATCCGCTTTTCCTTGTCAAGCCGGACGAATTGCCTGGCCTTGTTGGTGCCGGGTGCGCCCGGACTTTCCTGGGACGGCGCTTCGGCCGGCAGCCAGTAATCGGATACCGGACCTTCCAGGGTCTTGAGACGTGCAACCACTTCTGCGGTGTACTTGAACGAAACCGGATGATGGGAATTGGTTATCTTGGCACGATCAAAGACATGGTCGCCGGTCATCTTTGTGAACATGCTGCCGTTGACCTCAATGGGCACCCCTGAAAGCACGGCACCAAGAGCCGTGACCCCGTCATGGCAACTGAGGCAAAGCCGGGACGAGCCATTGGGCTCCGCCTTATAATCGCTGGCCGTGCGGGCGGTTGCATCCAGGTGAAGAGACAGGCTGCTTGATGAATAGTGCCCGAAACTCTGAGTAGTGTCGCTACGGTTCCAAAGCGTTGTCTGCGGACGTGCATTATGGGGCGTGTGACAAAAAATACAGATCTGCTTGGCACGCATATCGGTTGAATTGGTGGCCTTGAAGTTGACATTGGTGTTGGAATACGAAAGGTTATGCTTGTTTCCGCCACCGGGATCGGTGAATTTCGGCCCAGGGGCTCCGTAATTCGGGCGGACGCTGCCCATGACGAGCGCCGTCACGCCCATGACCAAAAAGATCCTCGTCATCATCGGTTTTCCTCTTTCAGGTATTCGAACACCTGGACCCGCCGGTTGTACGAATCAGAGATGAAAATCCGGTCGTTTCGATCGATATGGATGCCGCTCGGCATATAAAACTCTCCGGTTTTTTTACCGGGCTTTCCGACGAAAAGGAGCAACTGCCCCTCTTGGTTGAAAATTTGAAAGTTGTCAAACGCGGCATCGATCACATACACATTGAGATCACTGTCGACCGCGACGCCACGGGGTCTCGCGAAAGAACCAGGAGCATCTCCTATTTCACCGATACTTCGGAGGTAACGACCGGTTTCATCATAAATCTTTACCGTAAAATTCAGGGCATCGGTAACATAGACTTTATCGTCCTTATCAACGGCAACATGGGAGGGCAGGTTCAATTCCCCTCCGCCATCGTCGGCGGGAAATTCTCCCATGTAACGCTCATTCTTGTCGAAGACTTTCAATTTGTGTGCCAAAACATCAACCACAAAAAGAACACCTTTACTGTTCACGGCCAAGCCGGCCGGCCTCCTGAAGCCGACCTGGCCATCGGCCAGTACGTGCAAGAACTCACCTCGATGTGAAAATACGTACACCTTGGCATTGACCGAATCGCTGACGTACACTTCTCCCGAAGGAGAAAGGGCGAGACCGACCGGGCTTGAGAGGAACTCCTCCCCTGCCTGAACAATATAGGAAACCTTTTGTCGCGCCAGGTCGATGCGATGAACAACACCAGACGAGGAATCGGAGACAAACAAAAGCGCCCCGCCATCCGAGACAACCCCGTAGGGGGTCACAAAGGGGACGGGCTGGAACTGCTCACCGGTGACAAACTCCAGAAAGCGGGCAAGTGCTCCCGGCTCAGCCTTGATCTGTTCCGGCCCGGAAATTTCGCGGAGAAATCGTATCCGGGCCGGATGAGGAGCAGGAGGCCATGTCATATCCACCGATGGGTCCCGCAAGGAGGCGACGGACAAGGCTGACGGCCCGCCGCACCCCATGATCGGCAAGAGTGACGATAGCACGAGCAACAAAAGTATAACTGACGCGCAGCGGCTTCGTCTCATGCCATCATCATCCCTGCTACCCATAACGCGAAGAGGAGCACTACGCTCCCCCCCCCAGATACTCGCAGCCCTGCGATCGAACACGCCCTCCGCGGGAAAGGCTCGCATAATGAACCCTACCATGGAACCGATCCATCCCCACAAACCCACCTGAGCGGCAAGCGCCCATGTTACGTCGAGCATATCGCCCTCCTAGCGGAACAATGCCCCGAAAACAGAGCCGAGCTTGAGTTTCCACACCATGAACACGGCTTCGCGTACGATTTTCTTGGACATTTTGGAGCTGCCCGAGCGCCGGTCGATGAAGATAATGGGGATTTCCTTCACCTGAAAACCCTTTTCCACGCACCGATAGTTCATTTCAATCTGAAACGAGTAACCATCAGAGCGAATAGTCCTCATATCGATCGATTCGATCGCCCTACGGCGAAAACATTTGAACCCGCTCGTGCAATCCATAATGCGCAAACCGGTGATCAATCTCGTGTACCAGTTGGCGAAATAACTCAGCATGAGTCGCCGGAGGGGCCAGTTGACCACGCTGATGCCATTCAGGTATCGAGAGCCGATAACCAGGTCGCATCCCTCCATGGCCTCCAGGAACCGTGGCAGTGTTGCCGGGTCATGGGAATAATCGGCATCCATTTCGACAATGAAATCGGCCCCCATGGCAAGCGCCGCGGCGAAGCCCTGACGATACGCCGAGCCAAGGCCCATCTTGCCGGGACGATGCAGCACATGAACCCGTCCCATCCCCTCGGACAACCGGTCCACAATCTCTCCGGTGCCGTCCGGCGAGTTGTCGTCCACGACCAGTACGTGAATGTCTTTGTCCTGCGCCAGCACGTCGTTGATCAGTCGCTCGATCGTATCACGCTCATTGTACGTCGGAATGACGACAACGGTTCTCAAGTTGTGCCTCCAGAGAATTGAGTGGAAACCAGGTGAGGCAAACGCGCGTCATCGGCATTCATGAACGGCGCGCTCACATTCTCTTAATAACTAATGGATAATAGCGGCCAATTCACACGCCCGTCAAGGAAAACACCCTTCCGAAGGCCTGTCTGCCGCGAACCATCGCAGATCTTACACCTATTCAAAACAAAAAGGCCATGCATAGCATGACCTTTTTGTTAATGGCGGGGTCGACGGGGCTCGAACCCGCGGCCTCCGGCGTGACAGGCCGGCGTTATAACCAACTTAACTACGACCCCATTCGTTATATTCAGTTAGGGTAGCCACCACTCAGAGAACGACTACCTTGAAGCATATATGGTGGGCGAAGAGGGGATCGAACCCCCGACATCCAGCTTGTAAGGCTGGCGCTCTCCCAGCTGAGCTATTCGCCCTTACTAATTAATGGCGGGGTCGACGGGGCTCGAACCCGCGGCCTCCGGCGTGACAGGCCGGCGTTATAACCAACTTAACTACGACCCCGTTTTCAGCATGAATTGTACCTACACTTGAACAGCAACCTATCAATTTTACAACAAATATTGATTTATTGCCGCCTTGAAGCGAGACATAACTTATAACAGAGACCTCACAAAGGTGTCAAGCGCTTTTTTCGTGCATCAGTGAGCAGTAACTGTTTCCTTTTCGGGTATCAACGGATGCCCCTCCGAGGTACGGTAGGGAGCTCCGCCGGCAACCCCTTCAGCCAGAAGTGCGTGGGAAAGCACTTCGTCCATATGGCGTACTGGAACAATAGTGAGCCCCACCGTAACCTCCCGTGGGATTTCCGCCAGATCCTTCCTGTTTTCCTCTGGGATGACAACCGTGGAAATCCCTCCTCGCCCTGCGGCCAGAAGCTTTTCCTTGAGTCCCCCGATGACAAGCACGTTGCCGCGGAGGGTAATTTCACCCGTCATGGCAAGATCATGGCGCACCGGCCTGCCGGTCAGCGCCGAAACTATTGCCGTAGCCATGGTAATGCCGGCCGATGGACCATCCTTGGGGATTGCCCCTTCCGGCACATGAATATGTATATCCGCTTTCTGGTGAAACCCTTTGTCAATACCCAGTATCTGCGCCCGTGAGCGCACATAGGTCATGGCCGCCTGTGCCGACTCCTGCATGACCTCCCCCAGCTTTCCGGTAATGAGGAGCTTTCCGGTGCCGGGCACCACTGCCACCTCAATGGTAAGCAGGTCCCCGCCCACTTCGGTCCAGGCAAGACCCGTGGCATAGCCGGGAGCATCTTTGTCCTCTGCCGTCCCGATCCGGTACTTGCGAGGTCCAAGGAACCCGGGCAGATTCTTGGGTTGAATTACGATCTTCTTTTTCTCACCCTTGACCACACGATGAGCAGCCTTGCGACAGAGCGTCGCAATATCGCGCTCCAGGTTGCGCACACCGGCTTCACGCGTGTAATAGCGGATTATTTCACTGACAGCCTTCCCGGAAATGCTGACCCGTTGCTCGGACAGGCCATTGGCTGCCATCTGTTTGCCGATGAGATAGCGTTCGGCAATGGCAAGTTTTTCATGCTCAGTGTAGCCTTCCAGGCGAATCACCTCCATCCGGTCGAGCAGGGGACGGGGAATCGAATGCGTCGAGTTGGCCGTGGCAATGAACATGACGTGGGAAAGATCATACTCTACGTCGAGAAAATGATCGCTGAAATGGGCATTCTGCTCCGGATCGAGAACTTCAAGCAGTGCCGAAGCCGGATCACCCCTGAAATCGGAGCTCATCTTGTCAATCTCGTCCAACAGAAAGACAGGGTTGTTACTTCCCGCCTTTTTGAGATTCTGGATGATCTTGCCGGGCATGGCTCCCACATAGGTGCGGCGATGGCCACGGACCTCCGCTTCGTCACGCATCCCGCCGAGCGACATTTTGACAAAATGACGACCGGTCGCCGTGGCGATTGACCGGGCAAGAGAGGTCTTGCCCACCCCGGGCGGACCAACCAGACAGAGGATTGGTCCCTTCAACTTCTTAACGAGCGCCTGGACGGAGAGGTACTCCAAAATGCGCTCCTTGACCTTTTCAAGACCATAATGGTCGGCGTTCAACACCTCTTCAGCACCGAGGATGTCGTGTTTTTCACGAGTCATCTTTGCCCACGGAAGCGACACAAGCCAGTCAACGTAGTTTCTCACCACGGCAGCTTCGGCAGACGCCGGCGACATGAGCTTCAGTTTTTTAAGTTCTGCGAGGGCCTTTTGACGGGCTTCCTTGGACAACTTCCCTTTGGTTGCCTTGTCTTCCAGTTCCAGAAGCTCTTGTCGGAAATCGTCTTTTGCTCCCAACTCCTTCTGGATGGCTCGCATTTGCTCGTTCAGATAATATTCCTTCTGGTTCTTCTCCATCTGCTTCTTGACGCGGGTCCGGATCTTATTCTCCAACTGGAGGAGCTCCAACTCGGCCTCAATGAAAGACAAGAGCTTCTCCAGCCGTTCATGGGGATTCACTATGTCAAGAAGCTGCTGCTTGTCGGCGAGCTTGAGATTCAAATGGGGCGCCAGTGTGTCGGCAAGCTTGCCGGACTCAACAATCCCTCCTACGGCACTGACCACCTCTTGGGGAATGCCTTTGGTCAGCTTCACATACCCTTCAAACACCGATTTTGTGCTCCGGATTAGGGCTTCAACCTCGGTGTTTGCTTCCAGGGACTCAAGGTGCGGCTGTATTTCAGCCATGAAGTAGTCGGGGTTAGGCAGGAACGAAACAAGACTGCCCCGCTGTTTGCCCTCAACCAACACCTTGACTGTACCGTCGGGGAGCTTCAGGAGCTGTATGATCTGTGAGATGGTACCGGTCGTGTAGATGTCTTCCTGCCGGGGATCTTCCGTTTTGGCATTTCTCTGGGCGGCGAGAAAGATCATCCTGTTGCCGTTCATGGCCGCCTCAAGGGCGGAGATCGAACGCTCCCGCCCCACAAAAAGAGGAACTACCATGTGCGGGAAAACAACAATGTCCCTTAACGGTAAAAGAGGGAATCTTTGCAGATCCCCTCTTTCCAGACTTTCCATACTATGGTCAACGTTCATTGGGTCCTTTGCGGTCAGGCTGATTCAGCCACATTTTCATAGACGATGATCGGCTTTTCCTTGTTGTAGATGACATCCTCATTAATGACCACCTCTTTCACCATGGTTTGCGAAGGGATTTCGTACATGATGTCGAGCATGGCGTTCTCAAGGATCGACCGGAGTCCGCGGGCGCCGTCTTACGCTTGAGCGCCTCCCGGGATATGGCGACCAGAGAGCCGTCGGTAAACTTGAGCTTCACGTGCTCCATTTCGAACAGCTTCTGGTATTGCTTGATAAGCGCGTTTTTCGGCTCCTTCAGGATCTGAACCATGGCAGTCTCATCCAGTTCGCGCAGGGTGGCGAGTACGGGCAGACGGCCGATGAATTCCGGGATGAAACCGAACTTGAGAAGGTCTTCAGGGGTGACTTCCGTGAGAAGCTCTCCTGCCCTCTTCTCGACTTTGCTCTTCACGTCAGCACCGAAACCGAGCTTTTTCACACCGATACGCTGCTGAATAATGCTGTCGAGCCCCGCGAACGCGCCGCCGCAGATAAACAGAATATTCGTCGTGTCGACCTTCAAAAACTCTTGCTGCGGGTGCTTGCGTCCTCCCTTGGGAGGAACACTGGCAACGGTTCCTTCAATAATTTTCAGCAGTGCCTGCTGCACCCCCTCCCCCGACACATCCCGGGTAATGGAAGGAGAATCGGATTTACGCGCTATCTTGTCAATTTCATCAATGTAGATGATGCCCTTCTGGGCACGTTCCACGTCATAGTCGGCAGCCTGAAGGAGGTTGAGAATGATGTTCTCGACATCTTCCCCCACATAGCCAGCTTCAGTGAGGTTAGTGGCATCGGCCATGGCGAACGGAACCTTGAGGATCCGGGCCAGGGTCTGGGCCAACAGGGTCTTGCCGGACCCGGTGGGCCCCAGCAGAAGTATGTTGCTCTTCTGCATCTCCACATCGCTCGGCTTGCCCATGGATTCGATGCGCTTGTAGTGATTGTAAACCGCAACGGCGAGGACTTTTTTTGCCTGGTCCTGGCCAATCACGTATTCATCGAGTACATCCTTGATCTCACGGGGCTTGGGAAGCTTCTTGACATCGGGCCCCATGGCCTCTTCAAGCTTCGACTCCTCGGCAATAATATCATTGCAAAGCTCAATGCACTCGTCACAAATATATACCGTTGGTCCGGCAATGAGCTTCTTGACTTCATCCTGGCTCTTACCGCAAAAGGAGCAGGTGAGATTGTCGCTGCCTTCGTTTCTCCTACTCACCGGGTACCTCCGCTGGGAGTTTTGCGCTCAATTATATTATCGATGATACCATAGTCCTTCGCCTCGGCTCCAGACATAAAATAGTCGCGCTCGGTATCGGCTTCAACCTTGGCTAGTTGCTGCCCCGTATTTTCGGCAAGGATCTCGTTCAGGCGCTTTTTGAGTTTCAGGATTTCCTGTGCGTGAATATGGATGTCCGTGGCCTGGCCCTGGAATCCACCCAACGGCTGATGGATCATGATCCGGGAATGCTTGAGGCTGAAACGCTTCCCCTTCTCCCCGCCCGACAAAAGCAGCGCCCCCATCGAAGCGGCCTGCCCCACGCAAATCGTCGACACGGGAGCCTTGATGTACTGCATGGTGTCATAGATGGCCATGCCCGACGTTACGACGCCGCCCGGCGAATTGATGTACAGATGGATATCCTTGTCCGGATCTTCGGCTTCCAGAAAAAGCATCTGGGCTATGACCAGATTCGCAACATGGTCGTCAATGGGGCCGCCAAGAAAGATGATCCGGTCTTTCAAAAGCCTTGAATAGATATCGTAAGAACGTTCGCCCCGGCCCGTCTGTTCGACCACTATCGGTACAAGCATGTTGCCTCCTTGCTCCACGGGTTACTCTTTCGTCTTCTCGCTGATTACGGCGCTCTCCAGAAGGAACGACATGACCTTCTCCTCGGCCAGGTGCGCTACGAGATTTTCCCGTGCCGAGCGATTCTGCTCGTAAAAGCTCTTTACGCGGCCGAGCTCTTCCTCGCTGCCGCCTGCAATTTCCAGCAACTTCTTCTCGATGTCAGCCTCTTCGACCGATATTCCTTCCTTTTTGGCAACGGCTTCAAGAAGAAGCGAACCCTTGACCTGATTTTCGGCAACGGTACGGTACTGGGCCTTGAATGACTCCTCGTTCATTCCCATCATCTCGAACGTAAGCCGCTGCTGAGCAAGCCTGTTCCGTGCATTGGCCAGCATGGTCTGCAGTTGCCGGTCCACAAGCGTAGAGGGGACTTCTATTTCGTTTTTCCCGATGAGCGCCTGCACGACCCCATCCTGAAGGTCAGCTTTGATCCGGTCGCTTTCCTGTTTTTCATACAGCTCGGCAACCTTGTCCCTCAGTTGGGCAATGCTGTCGAACTCGCCCATCTGAGCGGCAAATTCATCGTTCAGCTCGGGAAGCTCTTTAACCTTGATCTCGCTCAGGGTCACGTCAAACCGGGCCTCTTTGCCGGCAAGATCCTTGTTCCAGTAGTCTTCAGGGAAGCTCAGCGTCACTGATTTCGACTCACCGCTCTTCATTCCCACAATCTGTTCTTCGAAGCCGGGTATAAAACGACCGGAACCGAGCTCAAGCTGGTAACTCTCGGCAGAGCCGCCTTCGAACGGAACGTCGTCAACGTAACCGGTAAAATCAATGACCGCGAAATGTCCTGTTTCAGCCACTGACCCCACATCAAGGGGCTTCAGGTGAGACATGTTTTCGCGCATCTCCTGCAGCCTTTTTTCAACAACCGACTCATCAGGCGTAAAGGTTTCCTTGGCAACCTCAAGTCCGTTGTAGTCCTTTACGTCGATCTCGGGGAGGACTTCAACCGTTGCGGAATAGGTGAACGGAGTGCCGCGCTTTATTTCATCGCTATCGATTACGGGATGGGAAACGGGAAAAATTTTATGTTCGGCAAGGGCCTTGAAATATGTCTCCTCGAACAGATTCTTCAACACGTCGCCTTCCATGACGTCAACATAGTGCTTTTCAATGAGGGACTGGGGGGCCTTCCCTTTCCGGAACCCTTTAAGAGCCGCGCGTTTGCGGATCTTTTCAAAAACCTTGTCTATCTCGGACGTAACGCGGTCCGCAGGAATTTCGAAGGAAATTTTCTTTTTGACGCTGCTGAGCGACTCGACAGTGCTGGTCATCGTTCAACCTCTCTCCATTGGGGTAGTGTTCATATGATGATTAATCGGACGGGATAGCGGGCAAGAAAACAACAATCTCCGGGCGGGCATTTGAAACAGTCACACATACATGAATTGGTGCGAGAGAGGGGAGTCGAACCCCTACGGTTGCCCGCTGGATCCTAAGTCCAGTGCGTCTGCCAGTTCCGCCACTCTCGCAGATTGTCGCAACCAACTACACATACGAATAAGCCCCGTTCATCACGGGGCTCTTTCTTAAATGGGGTGGCTAGTGGGATTTGAACCCACGAATGCATGAGTCACAGTCATGTGTGTTAGACCCCTTCACCATAGCCACCATATGTGATTTACCGTTAATTAGTTGGCACGCCTGAGAGGATTCGAACCTCTGACCTACGGATTAGAAGTCCGTTGCTCTATCCAGCTGAGCTACAGGCGCAGGCTTGGTCGGGGTGAGAGGATTCGAACCTCCGACCCCCTGCTCCCAAGGCAGGTGCGCTAGCCAGGCTGCGCTACACCCCGTTGGAATTTGTATAACTAACACATGCCGTACTGACATGCAAGTATTTTTATTCACCCGCCTGCCGACCGAGATGGCCCTTCAGAAGTGCAAGAGCTTTGCCCCTGTGACTGACGGCATTCTTGACCTCAAGGGAGAGCTCTGCCATGGTTGCTCCATTTTCAGAGACGAAAAAGAGCGGATCATAGCCGAACCCTCCAGTGCCGCGCGGCGAATCAAGGATTACCCCCCGCAGTTCCCCGCTGAAGGTGTATCTCTCTCCGCCGGGAATACACAAGGCGATGGTACACCGGAAGGCGGCCGTGCGTTCCGCGTAAGGCACTGTTGCCAACTCGCTCAACAGCTTTGTATTATTTGCTTCGTCGCTGGCGCTCTCACCCGAGTAGCGGGCAGAGTAAACGCCCGGCTTTCCACCAAGTGCGTCAACAACGAGTCCCGAGTCATCGGCAAGCGCTGGAAGCCCTGTAACCATGGCGGCCATTGAAGCCTTTTTCAAGGCATTCTCCTCAAACGTCGCGCCATCCTCTTCCACTTCAGGAAAATCCGGAAAATCATCCAGCGACAGCAGCATGAAGGGTAACCCGCTGAGAATTGCTGCAATCTCTCGCAATTTGCCCTTGTTGCGGGTTGCCACTACCAACCGGGTCACTGTTCCAGTGCCTCTTGTTGGATGGCCATAAGCCGCTCGATGCCAATCATGGCGAGGGACCGCATCTCATCCATCTGGACACAGGTGAAGGGTTCAGCCTCGGCGGTTCCCTGCACTTCCACGAAACGGCCCGACGAAGTCATGACAAAATTCATATCGACATCGGCACGTGAGTCCTCTACGTAGTTCAGATCAAGAAACACTTCCCCGTTGACTATCCCGACACTGACGGCGGCGACCGCCTCCCGGACCGGCAGGGCCGCGATAGTCCCCTGCGCTACGAGCCATCGAAACGCGTCAACCAAGGCGACGTAGGCACCTGTAATGGAAGCTGTCCGCGTACCTCCATCAGCCTGTATCACGTCACAATCAATCAGCACGCTTCGCTCGCCAAGGAGCGTCAAATCAGTGACGGCCCTCAGGGAGCGGCCGATGAGACGCTGTATCTCATGGGTCCTTCCCCCCAACTTCCCTTTGGCCGCCTCGCGAGGAGATCGCGTATGGGTAGCCCGCGGCAGCATGGAATACTCTGCCGTTACCCATCCCCCCCCCTTGCCGCGCAGGAAGGGGGGCACCGACTCCTCCACTGAGGCAGTGCACAAAACTTTCGTGTCGCCGAATTCAACAAGTACAGAGCCTTCGGCATGCTTGATATACTTTCGTGTAATCCGGATGTGTCTGAGTGCTGCGGAACTGCGGCCGTCTGAACGCATGATGTACCTCTGGCAATTGGAAAGAGCGTACCTTAAACGATGTGATGCAGGTTGTCAATCTCAGCGGCAAGGACGGGCAGAGCAGTACGCCTGAGGGCACTCAAGGGGAGCGGCCGGACATGTCCCAGCGCGAAGACATCCAGAAAACGACGAACGAGAAGCTGCTCAATTTCCTCCAGTTCCGCAGCGGAATCGGCGAGTCCTTCGATTTTACCTCCGGCCATCATACCATGGCCGCCGGCAACCCCCCTCTCCTCGACGAGCCGCTTGATCAGCGCTCCTGCATTGACGTCGTGCCGGGAGGTGCGCAAAGAGAGGATCACATCTCTGTTAAAGTGGCCAATGGCCATCACCACATCAACCCCCTCAAGTCGGAGGAAAAAATCCGCCATCTCGGCAACTATTTCCGGGAAACTGACCTCTCGGAGATTTGTTGCCAGCAGATTGCCATAGATGCGCGAGTGCTCAATGGCGCGGTTGATTGTAAGATAGTATTCCACATGAAGCTTTGGGTAGGTGATTTCATAGAGCAGTTTTTTGTTCGCCAGGGGAAAGAGCTTCAGATAGGCATCCCTGTCGGGGCGGGCGGCCTCGCGACCCAAGTCCTGCGTTTCCGACTTGATCGCATAAAACAGCGCCGTGGCAAGATTGCTGCCAATGGGGACACTCTGGGCCTGCAGATATTCATAGACGATGGTTGCGGTTACGCCGTATTCTTCGCGGATATCGTCCCATCGGCATCTCAAGCCAGCTTCCCGCCTGGGGTGATGATCAATAAGGATATCAACCCGTCTGTCAGGAGGGAGCGAGTTATTGCCCGTTCCCGGCTGGGTATCGAGCATGCATGTGACGGAAAAATCCTGATACTCTATGAGTGCCAGCGGAGTCAGAGGTATCTGCAGTTGCTTGGCCATGGCGATATTTTCGCTCCTGCCGATCATGCCGGAAAAAGCGATGGTGGCGTCCCTGTTCAGCTTCATGACGAATAGGTGCCGCAGGGCTATGGCCGAGGCAAGACAATCAGGATCAGGGTTGTCGTGAACAACGATCAGGATCCTTCCCTTGCCCCTCACCCAGTTGAGCATTTCATCCGTGTAGCTTTTCGTTTGTGCGAGCGACCACTCTTTCTCCATTACCACGCCTCCCGGTCGGCATAGGCCTGACAGTCCCTTACCATACAATAAACATCACCACGAAACAATTACATGGACCTGCCCGCGCCGCAAAACAAAAGGAGGGGAAAGCATGCTTTCCCCTCCTTTATCGTCGCCCAAAGGCTGCCCGCGCCGCAAAACAAAAGGAGGGGAAAGCATGCTTTCCCCTCCTTTATCGTCGCCCAAAGGCTGACAGAATTGTTTAACCGAGAACGATATTCTGATTTTTTGCCCTGTTCGCCAGGATCGTCGGGTCAATCACCTCTCCGCAGCAGGTGCATTTCCATGCATCAAATGATCTCACGAAATCATAAAACTTCTCAGCAAACATTCGGCCTCTGCATTTAGGACATTTCATAGGTCATCCCCCCATGTAGAATTATAACCGTGAGTGTCCTAACTGTTTTCACCATGTGTGCCAAACCAGGGAGCTCCCCGTTGACACAATGCGGCAAGAGTGATTTGTTGTTAAAAACCGAACTATTTCAATATATTGCAAGCATTAAAATACTCTTTTATTCTCTCAAGTGTTTTTGGACCGATTCCCGGGACCCTTTCCAACTCCCCAAAAGACGAGAAATCGCCATTATATTGACGGTCACGCACTATCCGCCGTGCCAACTCCGGGCCAATGCCGGGTAAAAATTCCCAGTCCGTTACGTTCATCCGGTTCGGATCAAGAGAGATTCTCAAAAGCATCAATTGAGAAACTGCCAGTGTTCCCAACGAAATTTCATAGGGTTCCCCGTTGCCCTTGCGTATGGCCACGACATCGCCATCGCAGAGGACACGGCTTGCTATATGAGTAGGAAGGTACGTTACCGGCATGTGAGAAAGCGTCATATTTATGACGTCCTGGCACGTGGATCCCCGAGCAATCCGATAAACGCCTGACCTCTCCGGGACACCGGTTATCATGATGATGCTCACGGGTCGTTCACCTGAACGCACAAAGGCCACGGCAGGAATCTCCGCAGGGGATGTGCCGTGGCCTTTGTAAAGTAATGGCAATGTCATGACCGCTAAGGCAAGGGCGAGATACACCACATGCCCGGTGCGGGTTTTCACTTCCTGGAGCCTTCGATCTCTTCGCTTTTGTGAAGCTTGTACTCCACGCTGTCCAGAAGGGCCTGATAGGATGCATCGACGATATTTTCAGAGACCCCAACCGTACCCCAGCGGCTCTCTTTGTCGCCCGACTCGATGAGCACCCTGATGGACGAGGCTGTCCCCTGCCCCGCCGGCAATACGCGCACCTTGTAATCCAGCAGCTTTACTTCCTTGAGCCGCGGATAAAACTTTTCCAGTGCTTTGCGGAGGGCATTGTCCAGAGCGTTCACCGGACCATTCCCTTCAGCGGCTGTGTGCTCGATCTTGCCCCCAACCTTGACCATGATGGTGGCTTCCGAAAGAGGCTTCTGGTCCTCGTGGCGCTTTTCGTCGATTACCCGGAAACCGATCACCGAGAAGAACTTGCGGTGGGTGCCGAGGGCTCTCTTCATGAGGAGTTCGAATGACGCTTCCGCCCCTTCGAACTGGTAGCCCCGGTTCTCCATTTCCTTGATGTTCTCGAGGATTTCAAGTGTGACCGGGTCCTTGCTGTCCATCTTGATGTTGAACTCTTCTGCCTTTGCAAGGATATTGGAACGGCCCGACAGGTCTGAAACGAGTACTCGCGTCATGTTGCCGACCAGTTCCGGGCGCAGGTGCTCATAGGTTTCGGGATGACGCTGGATGGCCGACACGTGGACACCGCCCTTGTGGGCGAATGCCGAATTGCCCACATATGCCTGGTGCTTGTTGGGCGAGAGGTTGGCCAATTCATAGACGAACCGTGAAAGGTCGCGCAGCTTTCTGAGTTGATCATCCCCGATGCACTCGCGCTTCATCTTGAGCTTGAGGGCGGGGATGATTGAGCAGAGGTTGGCGTTGCCGCAGCGCTCACCGAAGCCGTTGATGGTCCCCTGAACCTGGACGATTCCTTCGTTGACGGCATGGAGGGAGTTGGCCACGGCGCACTCTGAATCATTGTGTGTGTGAATGCCGAGCGGGGCCGTGATATGCCTGCGCACCTCACGGATGATCTCCACGAGCTCGAAGGGCATGGTTCCGCCATTGGTGTCGCAGAGAACGATGCAATCGGCCTTGGCGTCCTGGGCGGCCTTGAGGGTCTTGATGGCGTAGTCCGGGTTCGCCTTGTAGCCGTCGAAAAAGTGTTCGGCATCGTAGAAGACCTCGGGGACATTCGCCTTCAGGTATTCCAGCGAATCGAAAATCAACTCAAGGTTTTCCTCGAGCGATATCCGCAGGGCCTCGTGTACATGGAAATCCCACGTCTTGCCGAATATGGTGCAGGCATCGGGTTCCGCCTGAATGAGGGTCTTGAGGTTGTGGTCCTTGTCCGGGGTTACCTTTGCGCGCCGGGTGGAGCCGAACGCGGCGATTTTCGCCTGCGAGAGCTTTTCCTTCTTGATGTCCTTAAAAAAAGCAACGTCCTTCGGATTGCTGCCGGGCCATCCCCCCTCGATGTAGTGAACGCCTATCTCGTCGAGTTTATGGGCTATCCGGATTTTGTCCTCCACGAGGAAGGAAATGTCCTCCGCCTGGGTTCCGTCGCGAAGAGTGGTATCGTAGAGTTTTACAAGGCTCATGCTTTTACCTTTCGGGAACTGAGAAGCGCATGTACGAAAGCGCGGAAGAAAAAATCTGAATGATCGATTTTCTCCCCCGCGCCTTTGAAATTCCGCACTTCCGCTCTGGAAGTTTCTCTATTTGCCGGAGAGTCCGAACGCTTCGTGAAGCACCCGAACTGCCAGTTCGGTGTACTTGGCGTCAACAATGACCGAAACCTTGATTTCAGAGGTGGAGATCATCTGGATGTTGATCCCTTCCTTGGCAAGGGTCTGGAACATTTGAGTGGCAACACCCGCATGGCTCCGCATGCCGACACCGACAATGGATATTTTGGATATGTTTTCGTCCTCCGCCACATCCTTGGCATTGATCTCCTTGGCCACTTCCTTGGTGATGGCGAGTGCCTTCTTGAAATCCGCCCTCGTAACGGTGAAGGTGAAGTCGGTCAGGTCGCCCTCGCTTACATTCTGAACGATCATGTCGACCGATATATTGGCCTCGGAAAGGGGCGACAGGATTTTGGCGGCAACCCCCGGCTTGTCGGGTACCCCCATCACGGCAATTTTTGCTTCGTTCTTGTCGTAGGCGATTCCCGAAACGAGAACTGCTTCCATATCCTTATCCTCCTTGGTAACCATGGTCCCTGGATTTTCATTGAAGCTGGAGCGGACATGAATGTCCACATTGTATTTTTTCGCAAATTCTACGGACCGGATCTGAAGAACCTTCGCCCCGAGCGATGCGAGTTCCAGCATCTCATCATAGGACACCTTCTCGATTTTCCGGGCATCCTGGCAGATGTTCGGGTCAGTGGTATAGACACCGTCCACGTCGGTGAAAATTTCGCACACATCCGCCTTGAAGGCAGCGGCAACGGCAACAGCCGAGGTATCGGAACCGCCACGGCCCAGAGTGGTGACATTGCCATCTTTGTCGACGCCCTGGAAACCTGCGACAATGACAATGGTGCCGTCCTTGAGATCAGCGCGCACCTTGGTGTCGTCGATGCTCTCGATGCGGGCCTTGCTGAAAGCGTTGTCCGTGATGATGGGGATCTGCCAGCCGTGATAGGACTTGGCCTTGTACCCCATCGACTTGAGACACATGGCAAGGAGAGCTATGGATACCTGCTCGCCCGACGCCACCAGCACATCATATTCGCGGGTATCCGGGAATTCGCAAATCTCGTTGGCGAGGGCCACGAGCTTGTTGGTTTCTCCCGACATGGCGGAAACGACAACAACCATATCGTTTCCGGCGTCATAGGTCTTGGCGACCCGTTTGGCAACATTGCGGATGCGCTCGATGGACCCCATCGAGGTGCCGCCGTATTTCTGGACCACCAGTGCCATCTACCGTTCCTCCTTTGCTCTGGATCAATGTGTCAGACTGCAGTTTGTATACAGGACACGACCGCAGGTCGTCACTTAATAGCAGGAATCAGACCAGCGGTCAAAACATTTTTTTAATAAAGCTTCATAGGTTATGCCGTGAGGGACGAACTCCAGGAGACGGGTGGTTTCATCCCCATGCCGAAAGGTAATGTCAATCCGCTCCACGGGCAGACCATCACCCAGACGCTCGGCCCATTCCACGAGACAAACACCTGTTCCATGAAAGTATTCGTCGAAGCCGAGAGCCGCCGCATCGTCGACGCCGGCCAGTCGGTACAGATCGAAATGATAGAGGGGAACGCGCCCTCGGTATTCGTTGAGGATGGTAAAGGTCGGGCTGGTGATGGGAGTTGTTTCGGCAACGCCGATCCCACGTGCCACTCCGCGGGCAAACCGGGTTTTCCCGCTACCCAGCTCTCCGGCCAGGGCAACGAATGCCCCGGCTGACAGTTCTCTGCCCAGCAGTTCCCCGAGACGCTCGGTCTCTTTCTCGCACCGCGAAGTGATGTGAAACGCCACGCGTCCTACCCCACCATGGTCCTGATGAGATCGATGCGGGAAACGATTCCCACAAGCTTCGTCCCTTCAACCACCGGAAGCGTGTGAAGCTTTTTGTTGGCCATGATGTCGGCGACCGTGCTCACCGGTGTCTCCGGCGTTACGCTCTCAACCTCGGCGGTATAGATATCTCCGGCGGTCTGGCCGGTTACCTTCTGGATCTCCCGCTCGAATTTCTTGGCACTTTCCAGATAGATGACCCAATCGAAGAGCGATATGACCGTCGGAATGTGCAGGCTTTTGTCCTGCTCGATCAGGTCGGACTCGGTGACGATGCCCGCCAGGTTGCCCGCTTCGTCGACAACGGGGATGCTCCCGATCCGGTACTTCGAAAAAAGCTCGGCAAGCTCCCGTATGGTGGTCTCACGCCTGGCTGTAACAACGTTTGTTGTCATTATGTCGCGCACAGTCTTCATCATTGTTCTCCCTTCAAACGGATCAGTGAATTGAATGCATGGGGAAGCCGCTCCTGGACATCGAGAGCGGACATGCCTGTCTCGCCCTTGTCCGCAGCAACCAGGTCGGCGGCATGACCGTGAACGAAAGCGCCCAGTGTACAGGCGGCGAATGGTTCATACCCCTGTCCAAGCAGTGCCGTGACAACACCGGTGAGCACATCCCCCATCCCCCCCGAGGCCATGCCCGGATTGCCGCTGCCGTTGAGGGCCATGCGACCGTCGGGCGACGCGATTACGGACCGTGCTCCCTTGAGAATGAGATAGACGCCGAACCGTGCGGCAAAGTCGCGAGCAACGCCGATACGGTCCGCTTCGACCGCCGCAGTGGTGGTTCCCGCAAGGCGCGCCATCTCCCCGGGATGGGGCGTGAGGACAACGGTGTCGGGGCGCGTTCCCTTTAAGAGATCGGTCTGCTCGGAAAGGGCATTGAGGGCATCGGCGTCGAGGACGAGGGGCGCCGTGATATCAGCCAGCAGGTGCCGAACAAGGGCGGCAGTGGCGGGCTGCCACGACAGGCCGGGACCAAGGGCTACCGCATCCCGGCCTTGAATCGCCGCCCTGAGCGGAACGAGTGACTCATTGCCGAGGAAACCGGTCCCGCCGTCAGCCAGCGGGATTGTCATGGCCTCGGTGGTCTTCACCTCGAGAATGGCATTAAGGCTCGCCGGCACTGCCAGTGAAACGAGGCCTGCTCCGCTTCGAACGGCGCTGTTCGCGGCCATTGCCGCGGCTCCCGTCTTCCCGATGGACCCGGCTATAACGAGGCTGTGCCCGAAGCTCCCCTTGTGGGAGCATGGGTCCCGCCGCGTAACCACTGCTGCCGCCTCAGCCGCGTCAACGTAGAGAACGCCGTCCGCTTCCCGGGCGACTGACTCCGGAATACCGATATCGACAATTTTCAGCCGGCCGCAGTGCAGTGCCCCCGGATAGAGAACGTGGCCATATTTTGCAAGGGCAAAGGTTACCGTCAGATTGGCCGTGACAGCAACCCCGAGCACCTTGCCCGTTGCGGCGTCTATGCCCGACGGGATGTCGACCGAGACAACCGGCCGAGCTGAAGCTGCGATGCACCTGATCGCTTCGGCATACACGCCCTGCACATCGTTCTTCAGCCCAGTCCCCAACAGGGCATCCACCACCAGTGCCGCAGCGTCGAGCCTGGTCATAAGGGACGAAAGGCTTTCCCCAGCAGGGAGGTAAGAAACCGTCGACGGGTCGAGGCGCTCCAGGTTCTCGCGGGCATCACCGCCAATTTCGTCCTTACGGGCCAGCACAGCCGTATGCACCGGCCACCCTTCCCCAGCAAGCAGTCGGGCGATCACATAGCCGTCGCCGCCATTGTTACCCTTGCCCGCGACCACCAGGACCGGCATGCAGCCGTTGCGACCGAACATCTCCCTGATGGCATCGGCGCATCCGCGGCCAGCGTTTTCCATGAGGACAAGGCCGGGGATGCCGAACTCGTCGATGGTGCGACGGTCCATCCGCTGCATGGTTTCGCCGCTCACCACCTTCATGGCCGCTCCAGCACAACCAGGGCGACGGCGTACGCTCCGTCGTGGGAAAGGGAAACGAAAGTACGACTGAGGCTCAGGTCGGTGGCCAGCTTCAGGGCCTTGCCGTGGAGCTTGAGCTCGGGCTTGCCGAGGGCGTCATTGACGACCTCCACGTCATGCCAGGTCATCCCTTCGCGCAGGCCGAGACCGCAGGCCTTGAGAAACGCCTCCTTGGCCGCGAACCGCAGGGCATAGTGCTGGGCGCTCCGGGCCTTGCCGGCACAGTACTCCATTTCATGAGGCGTAAAGAGCCGCTCGAAGAGACGCACGTTCCCCTCTTCGACCAGGCGGTCGAAACGGGTAATGTCGACGATATCGATGCCGGTACCGAAAATCATGCGTACTTGACGAGGTCCACCATATCCCGCACGGCACGGTCGAGCCCGGCAAACACGGCGCGCGAGATTATGGAATGCCCGATGTTGAACTCCTCGATACCTCCGAGGGCTGCGACTTTGCGAATATTGGTGTAATTGAGGCCATGCCCGGCATTGATGCCGAGCCCGAGCTTTGTGCCGAGCCTGATGGCGTTTTCGATACGCTCAAGTTCGGCCTGCTCCTTTTTCCACTCCCGTGCCTCGGCAAAAGTTCCGGTGTGGATTTCGATGTAGTCGGCCCCCACCTTGCTGGATGCCTTGACCTGATCCGCATCGGGATCAATGAACAAACTCACTGCAATGCCGCCGTCCTGAAGGCGTCCAATGGCATCGGCAAGCGACTGCATGCCGACTCTCACATCGAGCCCCCCCTCGGTGGTGAGCTCCTGGCGTCGCTCCGGCACCAGGGTGCACATGTCGGGTTTGACCGACAACGCTATACCCACCATCTCGTCGGTGGCAGCCATTTCCAGATTGAGCTTCGTCTTAACGGTCTGACGGAGCAGACGCAGGTCCCGGTCCTGGATATGCCGCCGGTCCTCGCGCAGGTGCACCGTTATCCCGTCGGCACCGGCGAACTCGGCAATGGCGGCGGCCGCCACCGGGTCGGGCTCAACGCCGCCCCGGGCCTGGCGGATTGTTGCCACATGATCAATGTTGACTCCGAGCTTTGCCACCTACTTTCCTCCGATCTTCTTCTCGACCAGATCGGCAATTTCCTTTGCCCACCCGGTTATCTGATATTTGTCCTGGCCCTCGAGCATGATGCGCAACAGCGGTTCGGTACCCGAATAGCGGATAAGGATGCGTCCCTCGTCGCCGAGCTTTTTCTCTATATCTCCGATAAGCAGCGCCACTTCCGGAATAGTTGTTATGTCCTTCTTCTCCTTGACCCGCACGTTGACCAGCACCTGGGGCAACGGGATCATCACCTCCGCCAGTTCGGAGAGGCTCTTGTCGGCCCGGCGCATGGTGGCCAGCACCTGGAGGGCCGACAGGACACCGTCGCCCGTGGTGTTGTGGTCGAGGAAAATCATGTGCCCCGACTGCTCTCCTCCAAGATTGTACCCCCCCTTGATCATTTCCTCCACCACGTAGCGATCTCCAACCGCGGTCTTGACTACTTTTCCGCCTGCCCGCTTCACCGCGATATCGAGTCCCATGTTGCTCATGACCGTTGCCACCAGGGTGTTCTTGCGCAGCTTTTTCTGTTTCAGCATCTGGGTGGCGCAGATGGCCATGATGTGATCTCCGTCCACTTCGTTGCCGAACTCGTCCACGAAGATGACCCGGTCGGCATCACCGTCAAGGGCAATGCCGAGGTCTGCCCGGTGCTCTTTGACCGCTTCGCTGATGACCTGCGGATAGAGGGAGCCGCAACCGGCATTGATGTTGGTTCCGTTAGGCTTGACGCCGTAAGGGATGACCTCGGCTCCCAGCTCCCCAAGAACGGCCGGCGCCACCTTGTAGGCCGCGCCATTGGCGCAGTCGAGGACAATCTTCATCCCGGCAAGATCGAGGTCCTTGGGAAAGCTGTTCTTCAGAAACACCACGTACCGCCCCACCGCGTCATCGATCCGGTAGGCCTTGCCCACCTCGGTGGCCACAGGACGGAGCGAGTCGATCTTCCCGGAAAAAATGAGATCCTCGATCTTGAGCTCCATTTCATCGGGCAATTTGA
Organism: Geobacter anodireducens; assembly: GCA_001628815.1. Classification (NCBI taxonomy): domain Bacteria; kingdom Pseudomonadati; phylum Thermodesulfobacteriota; class Desulfuromonadia; order Geobacterales; family Geobacteraceae; genus Geobacter; species Geobacter anodireducens. Next base: position 1,741,771 of record CP014963.1, on the reverse strand, counting down.
ACCCGTCGCGGGAAAAGAACTTGATGCCGTTATCCTGAAAGGGGTTGTGCGAAGCGGAAATGACAACCCCTGCATCGGCCCGCATGGACGAGGTGATGTTTGCAATGCCCGGCGTGGGGAGAGGGCCCACCACAAGGACATCGACACCCATGGAACAGATACCGGCCACCAGGGCATTTTCCAGCATGTAACCGGACAGGCGCGTGTCTTTGCCGATCACGATACGATGACGGCGGTTACCGTCCTTGAACAGGTAGGCCGCAGCCCGGCCGATCTGCATGGCCATTTCCGTGGTCATCGGGTAGACATTGGCAACACCGCGGACACCGTCCGTTCCGAATAACTTCTTCATCGCTTCACCTGCTTTCATGTGTCTTGGGGGATTCAGTCCGTGCGGGTAACTGCTCCACCCTGACCGATATTTCGGCCGGATATACTCGCGTCACCCGGACCTTGGAAGGAACAGACAGGCGGGCCTCGAAACCGGTGAACAGGACGGTCCCCGCCCCGACCCCCGTCATGTCGAGCGGCATGATAATCTTTTCGCCACGGAGCTTCAACAAAAGAATACTCGGCCCGCTGAGGGTGACGACCAACTCTCCGGGGCCTTTATCCGCCACGGTATAGCCGGTGGCAACGTTGCGAAGCTCAAGGGGGATCCGCATGACCAGCTCCCCCTCCTTCCCACCGGCCACGCCGAGCCAGAGGCTGACGGCGAGGACCAGTGAGAGGAGCTTTACATCCCAGTTTTTGGCAAGGTCTGTCGCGTTCATTCCGTCAGCCACCTGGGTTCGAGGAGCTTTTTGAGAACTTTGCGCAGGCTCACGGCATCGCTGACCGGAAGGATTCTTCCCCCAACGGTCACGGAGATGGTTCCCGTCTCCTCGGAAACAACCAGGACAACACAGTCCACCAATTCCGTGAGACCAAGAGCGGCCCGGTGGCGGGTCCCCAGGTTTTTGTTGATGGTCGGGTCCTGGGAAAGGGGCAGAAAACACCCGGCCCGCATCAGCTTGCCGCGCCGGATGACCACGGCGCCGTCGTGAATAGGAGAATAGGGAAGAAAAATGGATGTAAGAATTTCGCTGGTAATCTTGGCATCCACTTCAGTGCCGGTTTCAACATGACTCATGACACCCATTTCGCGTTCGATGACGATCAGGGCTCCTATCCGGCGGGAAGAAAGCGATGTGGCGGCGGCGATCAATTCACCGATGATCAGGGAGGCGTGATCCCGCTCACCCTGTTCGTCCCGGTCTTCCGTGAGGGGGTGACGGTGCTTGCCGTGTGTCATCAACGCCCTCCGGATGTCATGCTGGAAGAGGATGACGAGAATAAGAATCAGTGAGCTGAACAGGGATCCGACGATCCAGTGGAACGCCTCGAATCCCGCGAGCCGCGACAGGGAGTACAGCGCTGCGAGAAAGGCCAGGACAAGCAGAAGACGGTAGGCGACCCGTCCCCTGAGCATGATGATCAGACGATAAATGATCCAAGCCACAATCGCGATATCGATTGCGTCGCGCCAACCGAAGATCTGGAGTGGCTCGGTCATCGTCGTCACCTGACAAGGGTGGGCTGAATCAGTACGGCAAAAGGGGTGTGATCAGCGTTGCGGGGCAAGAATCGCCCGGGTCATCAGGGCCACATCCCGCATGGCCCGAACATCGTGAACTCTCAGTATGGAGGCGCCGTTTGCCACGGCCACCGCCACCGTAGCGGCGGTCCCGAACAGGCGATCTGCTACTTCCCTGTCAAGAACGGAGCCTATGAACGACTTGCGGGAAGTACCGACGAGGATGGGCCGCCCAAGGCTGGCAAACTCAGCAAGACGCCGGAGGATTTCCAGATTCCCGTCAACGCTTTTGCCGAAACCGATGCCCGGATCCACTACGATCTGCTCATCGGGGATCCCCGCCGCCTGTGCGCGGCCCAGAGAGTAGCGCAGCGATGCGAGCACTTCCGCAATCAGATCGTCATAGGCCGTGTCACGCTGCATAATCACCGGAGTGCCGCGTGTGTGCATGACCACGAGTCCCGCCCGTGCCTCGGCCACGATAGCCGCCATGTTCGGATCAAAGGCCATGCCACTGATATCGTTGATGACCTCTGCACCGGCGGCAAGAGCCTCGCGGGCCACGGCAGCCTTATAGGTATCGATGGAAAGAGGAACCGGCAGTTTTGCGGCAAGGCGTTCCACAAGAGGTACCACCCGGTGCATCTCTTCGGCTTCGCTGACCGACGGTGCACCCGGGCGGGTGCTTTCGCCACCGATATCGATGATGTCCGCTCCTTCGGCCACCATGGCAAGAGCCCGGTTTTCCGCCGCAGCGGGGTCCAGATAACAATTACCGTCAGAAAATGAATCGGGGGTCACGTTAAGGACCCCCATGATACAAGGACGGGATGTAAGATCAATGCACCGGCTGCTAAGCCGCCATACCCCGGCATTGTGCCGCCAGGCGGGGTGCTCCGCACAGATCGAGCTTCCGGAGCATTGGGCAGTCGACGAAGTCATGGAGCCACGGGGGTCTCTTCGGCGGCGACACGGCTGGCCGAGCAGTCTTCCTTGATGATCCGGTCGACTTCGTCGCCGGTCAGGTTCTCTTTCTCGATAAGCTGCGTTGCCAGGCAGTGGAGCACGCTCAGATTCTCGTTCAGGAGATGCTTGACCCGCGAGTAGCTGCCGTCGATGATTTTGCGAATTTCCTCGTCGATTTCCACCGCCGTCGCTTCACTGTAGTTCTTGTGCATGGACATGTCGCGGCCCAGGAAGATCGACTCCTCTTTTTTGCCAAAGGTGACCGGCCCCATCTTCTCACTCATGCCCCACTCGCACACCATCTTGCGTGCGATCTCGGTTGCCCGTTCAATGTCGTTGCCGGCGCCCGTGGTAAGCTCATTGAAGATGATCTCTTCGGCTGCCCTGCCTCCCATGAGCACCGCGATCCGGTTCAGGAGCGATTCCTTATTGTAGCTGTGCTTGTCCTCTATGGGAAGCTGCATGGTCACGCCAAGCGCCCGTCCACGCGGGATAATGGATACCTTGTGCACCGGATCGGTGCCGGGGATCAGCTTGGCAACGAGGGTGTGGCCCGCTTCATGATATGCGGTATTTTTCTTCTCTTCCTCCGAAATCACCATGCTACGCCGTTCGACACCCATGAGGACTTTGTCCTTGGCGTCGTCGAAGTCCTTCATCTCGACGGAGTTCTTGTCCTTACGCGCTGCCAGCAGAGCAGCCTCGTTCACCACGTTGGACAGATCCGCCCCCGAGAATCCGGGCGTGCCGCGGGCGATTACTCCCAGGTCCACATCGGAAGCAAGCGGAGTCTTTTTGGTGTGGACCTTCAGGATCATCTCCCGCCCCTTCACGTCGGGCTGGGGAACGACAACCTGGCGGTCGAACCGGCCCGGACGCAGGAGTGCCGGATCGAGGACATCGGGCCGGTTTGTGGCCGCAATGAGAATGACCCCTTCATTGGATTCGAAGCCGTCCATCTCGACCAGCAACTGGTTCAGTGTCTGTTCCCGCTCGTCATGGCCGCCGCCGAGTCCCGCACCCCGATGGCGTCCGACCGCATCGATCTCGTCAATGAAGATGATGCAGGGCGCATTCTTCTTTCCCTGGACGAAAAGATCGCGGACCCGGCTCGCACCGACCCCCACGAACATTTCCACAAAGTCGGAACCCGAAATGGAGAAGAAGGGAACTCCCGCCTCGCCGGCAACGGCCCGGGCAAGGAGCGTCTTGCCCGTACCGGGAGGCCCCACGAGCAGAACGCCTTTGGGGATGCGGCCTCCAAGCTTGGTGAATTTCTTGGGATCCTTCAGGAACTGGATGATTTCCTCCAGCTCTTCCTTTGCTTCGTCAACGCCGGCCACATCTTCGAAGGTAACGCGCCCCTGGGCTTCAGTCAGGAGCTTGGCGCGGCTCTTGCCGAACGCCATGGCCTTGCCGCCCCCCCCCTGCATCTGGCGCATGAAGAAAATCCAGACCCCCACCAGAAAAAGAAGCGGGAACCAAGAGATGAAGATGGAGAACCAGGAAACTTTCTCCTCCTCGGGCTTGGCGGAGATGTTGATCTTCTTCTCCAGAAGCTTTTCGGAGAGCATGGCATCAGTCGGCTTGTAGCTGCGGAACTCCTTGCCGTCGGAAAACTTGCCGATGATCTCGTTCCCCTGGACCGTAACCGTGCTGACCTTCCCCGCATCAACTGCGGCAATGAAGTCGCTGTAGCCGAGCCGTTCCTGGGTGGTGCGCGGCTTGTTGAAGAGGTTGAAGAGGAGGATCATCATAAGGCTTATGACGAGCCAGAGTGCAAGGTTCTTGTAGAACTGGTTCAAGGGTACCTCCGTGATGTGGTTCGGGCAGTGCACGAACGCCCACGAACGCTGATGGTTGCTGGTTTCAGACCACTAATTGAAAAAAGCTATCATAGAAGGAACGGGTTGACAAGCGATTTCAGGTCACTTCAGGCGCCTGCCGCGTATCCGCGCAACGACCATCGCTCGACTGCCGGCTGTTATCCTCGCCGGTTCTCCACGACGACAACCACAGATCCAGAGCAGGGAATCTCCACTGAACACGAGCGGGACACTTTGGCGGAGTTCGCGGGGCACCTTTGCGTCGATAAAGATGTCCTTAACCTTCTTCTCTCCTGCCATACCGAGGGGAGTCATGCGGTCGCCGGGCCTCCATCCACGGACAAGCCAGGGAAACGGGGCCTGCTCCAGATCGAACCAGGACTCGGTAGCAGGAAGCTCACCCCACGGCAGAGGATCCGTGGCAATTTCGACAACGAGCTCCCCTCCGCCGGACAGCGGCCAGCAGCCGGGGCCGCCGATTCGCAGATCCTGAAGCGGAGGGATGTCAGTCGTTCTCCGGACAAAGGTAATCTCGTCGTAGGAGCGGGTTACCAGGGTTTCTTCCGGCAGATGGAGCCGGCCGGATGGATTCTCTGACAACACGAGACGATCTATCGCATCCACATGGTCAAAGCCTATCCGCGCGAGATCACCCTTGGCCAGCGCGATCGCCTTGCGGTACAGCCTGCGCCGAAGCCCGCGCGGCTCCCGGCGCAGGGCGTCGACGGCGCAGATCGCGCCACCCTGCTCCGTCACGTTAACATGCCGCGCCGATGCCTCTTCGACAAGCTGGCCCAGCAACGCTTCGTCATCGGCAAGCAATTCGGCTGTTCTGGCAAGCCGGGAAGCGGCGCCCGGGTTCAGTCGATCGAGATAGGGAACGAGTTCGTGCCGGATACGGTTACGCAGAAAGGCCACGTCGGTGTTGGTTCGATCCTGGCGGAACGCCAGTCCCCGTTCATCGAGATAGGCTTCGATTTCCTGCCGGTCAAGCACAAGGAGGGGTCTCACATAGTTCCCGCCAGCCCTGACGGGGCGCATGGCAGACAACCCCGGCCCCCCCGCCCCTCTAACGAGCCGCATGAGCAGCGTTTCCGCCTGGTCATCCGCATGGTGGGCCAGAGCAACGGTTCGGGCTCCCCAAGCAGCAGCAACGTCATCAAAAAATGCATACCTCGCCCGGCGTCCAGCATCTTCAAGGGACAGTCGTTCCCGCTCGGCCATCGCCTTTACCTGCTCGCCCCGGCTCACGAACGGCAGGGCGTATGCCTGAGCGCATTGCCCTGCGAACCGCTCATCCTCGTCAGATTCTGCTCCGCGCAGCTCATGGTTCAGGTGTGCGACAACCAACTCAAGCCGCAACTCCTTGAGGGCGGTGAGGATATCCAGCAGTGCAACCGAGTCGGCGCCGCCCGATACGGCCACGACAACCCTGTCGCCCGGACGGAACATCCCGTGTTCAGCGATAAACGCACGTACTTTTTTCAAAGCCGCATCAACCGGGGATAGTGCTTTCATAAACCGAATCTCGCGTCAAACCTGAACGTGAACACAAAACAAAAAACCCCTCCAAGCCGGAGGGGTTATCGTTAATGGTGGCGGTGCAGGGACTTGAACCCCGGACACTACGGATATGAGCCGTATGCTCTAACCAGCTGAGCTACACCGCCTTATGGTAGTAAAAGGCGAACCGCCAGCAAGCGATTCGCCTTTGTTTGTTTGGTTGCGGGGAGAGGATTTGAACCTCTGACCTTCGGGTTATGAGCCCGACGAGCTACCAGACTGCTCCACCCCGCGTCGTGAGAACCAATATGTACCACAGCTGATCCAAGGCTGTCAATCGCAAATTTTAACTTTAATCATTCCGGCACCAGAATCGCTCCCTTGCCAAGCATCTCGGCAAGATTGCTTGCGGCGGACTGGTCCAGCTTCCGGCCCACTCTGACGCGATACCAGGTACCCTTGCCGGAAATGGTCGATTCGGTGACATAGGCCGAATATCCCTTCTCAGCAAGCTTGGCCCTGATTGCGTCAGCATCCTTGCGCTCCTTGGAAGAGGCAACCTGAACAGAATAGGTCTCCTTCGCCGCAGATGCCGGCTGAGACGGCTGAGCCATTGCTTCAGGTGCGGTGTTCTTGGCCGAGGCACCCACTGCGGGTGACGGCTCGTCGTTGCGCCGCGCTTCCCCTCCCTTGCTTCGGGAGGATTGGGCGTGGGCTTCTGGGCTCCTCCCCCCTGTTCCTTGGCCGCAGGGGATACCGCAGGACTCTTCGGTGGCGCCTCATCCTTCCTAAGGTTGATGCCGCTCCCCAGAATGGCCTTTCCTCCCTTGGGCAGCGTCTCGTAGAACGTAAGCGAAGGCTCTCCCGCCGGGCGGGGAGGAGTGGACACCACAGGGGGATTTCCTTCACCGGGCTGGGCCTGGGCAGAGGGAGCCTTCGGCGTATCCGCATTCCGAAGAGGTGTCGACGGCGCTTCCATCTGCACGTCCCGGGGGGGGAGAAGAAAACGATCGACCAGCACGCCGAGGGCAAAGGAAATCAGTGCCACGAGCAGGAAGGCACACGCGAGGAGTCCTATCGGCTTTGATTTGGGACGGTTTTTACTGACCGTCTTTCGTTCGCGATAATCAAGAACCATCTGACCGCGCTCCGCTACATCTTCTCGGGAGCAGACACACCCAGAAGCCCGAGGCCGTTTCTGATCACGGTTGCCGTGCTGTGCAGCAGAAGCAGGCGCGCGCCGGTCAGGTCTGCATCTTCGGTAATGACCCGGTTCTTGTTATAGAACGAATGGAAAGCACCGGCCAGTTCCTGCAGGTAGTAGGTAATCCGGTGGGGTTCGAAATTGAGCGCGCTTCCTTCCACGATCTCGGGAAACGAGCTCAGCAGCTTCACGAGTGCCAGTTCCTCGGGAGTCCCCAGGCTTTCCAAGCTGGCCCGATCAACGGACGGCGGGACGATCCCCTTGTCGGCCGCGTTTTCGAAGATGCTGCAGATGCGCGCATGGGCATACTGCACATAGTAAACGGGATTTTCGAGGGTCTGCTGCTTGGCCAGATCGATATCGAACACCAACTGTGAATCGGGCTTGCGCATGAGGAAGAAGAACCGCGTGGCGTCACGGCCCACCTCGTCGATGAGATCGCGCAGGGTAACATAGCTTCCGGCCCGCTTGGAGATCTTCACCTCTTCGCCGCCACGCATGACCGTGACCATCTGGTGGAGAACGTACTCGGGCCAACCCGTGGGGATCCCCGCGTCAAGAGCCTGGAGCCCCGCCCTCACCCGGGTAATGGTACTGTGGTGGTCGGCACCCTGCTCGTTGACGACCCGGACGAATCCCCGTTCCCACTTGTTGAGATGGTAGGCCACGTCGGGCACGAAGTAGGTGTAGCTGCCGTCCGACTTGCGCATGACCCGGTCCTTGTCGTCGCCGAACTCGGTGGTCCTCAGCCAGAGAGCTCCGTCCTGCTCATAGGCATGGCCCTTGGCAACGATGCGCTGCACCACGTCGTCAACCCGCCCCTCGGCATAGAGGCTCGATTCGAGAAAGTAGACGTCGAATCCCACGTCGAATGCCCGCAGATCCTGGTCCTGCTCCCGCCGCAGATACGCGACGGCAAAGCGGCGGATCGCCTCCATGTCGTGGGGGTCTCCGGCCGCTGTCACGTGCTGGTCGCCGGCATCGACGGTCTCGCGGTTCAGGTAGGAGCGGGCCACGTCCTTGATATACTCGCCCTGGTAGCCGTCAGTGGGCCACGAGGGATCTCCCGGCTCGACACCGAGGCAGCGGGCCTGTACCGACAGCGCCAGGTTGGCGATCTGCTGGCCGGCATCGTTGTAGTAGAACTCGCGGGTCACATTCCAGCCGATTGCGGCAAGGAGACGGCAGATGGTGTCGCCGATGGCAGCGCCGCGACCGTGCCCGATATGCAGAGGCCCGGTGGGATTGGCGCTGACGAACTCCACCTGCACGTTCTTCCCTGCGCCGGTCCCGCTTTTGCCGTAGTCCCCGCCTTCGTGTTCGATTCTGCGAAGTACCCGGCACCAGGCACTGGTGCGCATTCTGAAATTGATGAAACCGGGGCCGGCAATGTCAACCGACTCGACCAGGGACTCCTGATCGTTCAGGTGGGAGATGATACTCTCGGCTATTGCCCGCGGCGCCTTTTTTTCCGCCTTGGCCATGAGCATGGCTGCGGTGCATGCGAAATCTCCGTGCTCTTCGAGGGCCGGCTTTTCAACCACAATATCGGGCACGTGGCCCGAGGCGAGGGTGCCGTCCGCGAAAGAGCGCTCAAGCGCCTCGCGCACCAGATCCCTGACCGCATCTTTCATGGAACCTTCCATCTGATTCATTTCGTCTCCTCATTGGGCTCTTCTTCCACGTCCTTGATGGAGACGTCTCTCGAAAAATCGGGACAACGGGCTCCGCCGTCGGTGACGCAGAATTTTTTGGCGCAATTAGCCCGCCAGGCGCAGACCGCGCAGGATTGTTTTCGCGTGGTACTCATGTTGACACTCCTGAACCGGAAACGTGCTAAGAGCCGAAAAGCCTAATGCTTCGCGCCAACAGCAGTGGATACCGGCTGCTGGGGCTTGGCATCGGGCCTGTCGGCCGCGGCGGGAAACTGGTACACTATTTCGTTCGGTCTCACGAGGCCGAAATCCTTGCGTGCGATGCTTTCGAGGTATCGCCTGTCGGATTTGAGAGCCTCGATCTCTCTTTTGAGCTTTTCGTTCTCGTCACGGACGACACCGACCTTTTGGCGAATCTGATCCCTTTCGTTGCTCAGATGATAGATCCGCAACAATCCCCGTTCACCAAACACGGTGAAATACAGGATAAAGAGTATGCACCCGGTCGGGATGAGATACATCCGCTTCCGCATGATTTCCTCCGTACTGCTATCCGGTCGGGGTCAGGCCGGCAAAGTACTCGATGGTTTGTGCAAGCCCCTCGTCAAGGGATACGCGAGGCTCCCAGCCAAGGATCGTCCGGGCCAGGGTGATGTCGGGCTGACGCTGGCGAGGATCGTCGGAAGGGAGCGGCCGATAGATGATCTGCGAGGACGAACCGGTCATCGCGATGATCCGCCGGGCAAACTCGATAATGGGTGTCTCTTCCGGGTTTCCAAGATTTACGGGCCCACAGAACTGATCATGCTCCATGAGCGTCACGAGCCCGTCCAGCAGGTCGTCCACGTAGCAGAATGAGCGGGTCTGGCTGCCGTCGCCGTACACGGTGAGGTCTTCTCCCCGGAGGGCCTGCACCACGAAATTGGAAACCACTCGCCCATCGTGTTCTGCCATGCGCGGGCCATAGGTATTGAAGATGCGGGCGATCCGGATGTCGACCCCGTTCTGGCGGTGGTAGTCTATCATGAGGGTTTCCGCCACCCGCTTTCCCTCGTCGTAACAGCTCCGGATGCCGATGGGGTTCACGTTTCCCCAGTAGGTTTCGGGCTGGGGATGAACCGTGGGATCGCCATAAACCTCCGAAGTGGATGCCTGGAGGATGCGCGCCCTGACGCGCTTGGCAAGCCCCAGCATGTTGATGGTTCCCATCACGCTGGTCTTGATGGTCTTAACCGGATTGTACTGGTAGTGAACGGGCGACGCAGGGCACGCCAGGTTGTAAATCCGGTCCACTTCCAGCAGGATCGGCTCGATGATATCGTGACGGATGACCTCGAAACGATGAAAATCCATCAGCCGGTCGATATTGCGTTTCGATCCGGTGAAAAAGTTGTCGAGGCAGAGCACGTCGTGCCCCTGCCCCAGAAGCAGTTCGCACAGATGAGAACCGATGAATCCGGCGCCGCCGGTTACCAGGATGCGCATCAATCGCTCTATTTCTCCACGAAGCCGGAGCCGTTGCGGCCGATTCCGTGGTAAACGAAGCCCATTTCCTTCAGGCGGTGCGGATTGTAAAGATTGCGCCCATCAAAAATGACCGGCGTTTTGAGCTGTTCGGCGATCCGTTCGAAATCGGGGTTGCGATACTCGTTCCACTCGGTAACGATGGCGAGTGCATCGGCACCGGCAAGGATGTCGTAGGGACTGGAACTGCTGTAGAGGATGCGATCACCGAAAATTTTTTGCGCCTCCCTGACCGCCTCGGGGTCATGGGCGCGGACCGAGGCACCCTCCGCCAGCAGCCGCTCGATCACGACAATCGAAGGCGCCTCGCGCATGTCGTCGGTACGCGGCTTGAATGACAGACCCCACACGGCAATGGTCTTGCCGGCGAGAGGACGTGACGCTCCCGCCCCATCTCCGGAAAAGTGCCGGAGGATCTTCTCGGGGATGAGCATCTTTTGCCGCTCATTCACCTCCTCAACCGCCTTGAGAAGCATGAAATCATAGCCGCACTCCTCCGCGGTCCGAACCAGGGCCTTCACGTCCTTGGGAAAGCATGATCCGCCGTAGCCCGCGCCGGGATACAGAAAATCGTAGCCAATGCGCGAATCTGACCCGATACCTTCCCGGACCGCGGAGACATCGGCACCCATCCGTTCGCAGAGGTTGGCAATCTGATTCATGAAGGAAATTCGCGTAGCGAGCATGGCATTGGCGGCATACTTGGTCATCTCGGCACTACGCACGTCCATCAGGATCATGCGGTCGGTCTTGCGCATGAAGGGGGAGTAGAGCTCCTTCATCAGCTCGGCGGTCCGCACGTTGTCAACGCCGATGACGACACGGTCGGGCTTCATGAAGTCGTCAATGGCCGCTCCCTCCTTGAGAAACTCGGGATTGGACACCACGTCGAACTCATAGTTGACGCCGCGGCGGGTCAGCTCCTCCTGTACGACGCGCCGCACCTGGTCCGCCGTGCCGACCGGGACGGTGGACTTGTCGACGATGATCTTGAACCCCTCCATGTGGCTCCCGATGGCGCGAGCCACGTCGAGCACGTACTTGAGGTCGGCGGAGCCGTCTTCACCTGGCGGGGTGCCCACTGCTATGAAGTTCACCAGAGACGCCTTCACCGCAGCGGCGAGATCGGTGGTGAAGGTAAGCCGCCCCTCTGCGCTGTTGCGGATCACCATCTCCTTGAGCCCCGGCTCGTAGATGGGAATGACACCCTCCCGGAGGCCGGCTATTTTCTCTTCATTTACATCCACGCAGACAACGGTATTGCCGCTTTCGGCAAAGCAGGTTCCGGCAACGAGCCCCACATAGCCGGTGCCAATGACGCAGATTTTCATGAACGCCCTCCAGACGGAAACATCAGCAGATTTTTATAGCACGGAAACCCCGGTCACTGCCAGAGATTTCCGTACCCAGGCAGTGTCACGGGGGCGGGGACCGTCGTGGACTTTTACCCATGTTCGGCTACCATTATGGTCAGAGCAGGAGAAAGGAGGCCGATCATGAACAGATCGTTCCGGTTGGTGATGATGGTCCTTGCCTGTGCCGTCCTGGCGGCATGCACGCGGGTTCTCAGCGACGAGGCACGGCGCCTGGTGGATCCGACCGTAACCTTTGCGGGACTGAAGGCGAATCCAGACGCCTTTCTGGGGAAATTCGTCATGCTTGGCGGGGTCATAGTCGATACGAAAAACAGCAGGGATGGAGGACAAATCGAGGTAATGCAGGTCGGTCTCGACGAAAGCGGCATTCCCGGCGACACCTTCCGCTCGGAAGGACGATTTCTGGCCATCTCCGCACAGTTCCTCGATGCGGTGATCTTCAAACCGGGGCGTCTGGTGACCCTGGTGGGAGAGATCAAGGGCAAAAAGGTGCAGCCCCTTGACGAAGTGGACTACAGCTACCCGGTGGTTGCCATCAAGGAGATCCATGTCTGGAAGAGCCAGGACTACGAGAGTGGATATCCCTATCCGACGCCGGCGCCCTATTACTACTACGATCCCTACTGGTACGGATTCTGGCCCGGCCCTTACTGGCACCGCCCGCTCGGTCCCGTCTACCGCAGGTGGTGAGCACCCTCTCCCGCGTCGAATCAAGATGGGGCGGTCTTTGCGACCGCCCCATCCGTGTCCCCCCTATCGGCCCAGCATCATCTCCATGAGCCTGAACCCGTCCTCGACCATCAGGCCGGCTGATCGCGCCGACTCTTCGTCGTAGCCGGCCACGCCGGCGTTCTCCGAGGTTTCGCCGCTGAAGAGGATGAACGGCACCGGAGCATCGGTGTGGGTCTTGAGCCGCAACGGCGTCGGGTGATCCGGCGTGCAGAGGATTCGGTACGATCCGAACTTCTCCATGCCCGCCATGATGGGACCCACGACCCGGGCATCGAAATCTTCGATGGCCTTCAGCTTGTGCTCCAGGTTGCCGCAGTGGCCCGCCTCGTCCGGGGCTTCCACGTGGAGGTAGACGTAATCGTGTGCTTCAAGCGCCTCAAGTGCGGCAGCTACCTTTCCCTCGTAATTGGTATCGATATAGCCGGTGGCCCCTTCAACCTTGATCACGTCCAGACCGGCGCACACGCCGATGCCGCGCACCAGGTCCACCGCGGAAATGACGGCGCCGGCAAGGCCGAACTTTTCGCGGAAAGACGCCATCCGGGGCGCCTTGCCATGCCCCCAGAGCCAGATGGAGTTTGCGGGAACCTTTCCCTCTTCGAGCCGGCGCCGGTACTGGGGATGATTGTTGAGCACGAGCTGCGAGGAGTTCATGAGCTCTATCAGCCGATCCGCCCCCTCCCCCTTTGGCAGGTGCTCGAGGATGCTCTGCCCGGAAATATCGTGAGGAGGAACCACGGTCATGCCGCTCTTCCCATTGCGCCAGACCATGAGATGACGGTAGCCGACCCCGGGATAAAACTGGAATTCCTCCGTGCCCATTACGTCCTGGATCGCCTCGATGAGCTCCCGGCCCTCGGCCGTGGAAATGTGGCCGGCCGAATAATCATTCATGACGAGCGTACCGCGGGTCGGCGCCAGGTTCACCAGATTCACGCGAAAAGCAACGTCGGCGGGGCCCAGTTCCACGCCCATGCTGGCCGCTTCCAGGGGCGAACGCCCGGTGTAGCAGGCGCGGGGGTCATAGCCGAACACCGAAAGGTTAGCCACATCGCTGCCCGGGGGATACCCCTTTGGCACGGTACGGGCGAGGCCGATTTTGCCCCGGCGTGCCATGGCATCCATATGGGGAGTCCGTGCCGCCTGGAGCGGCGTTTTCCCGCCCAGTTCCGGCATCGGCTCGTCGGACATGCCATCTCCGAGTAACACAATGTACTTCATGTCAGTTCCTTTCATCACAGGATCAGGATTTCACTTCACGTTACCATCTCCACACCCTGACCGGCATTTCAGCCGCGCGGGTGAAATTGCTCGTGCAGACGCTTCAGCCGCTCGCGGGTAACATGGGTATAAATCTGGGTTGTTGAGAGATCCGCATGGCCGAGCATGGCTTGCACGCTCCGCAGGTCCGCTCCGTTTTCGAGCAGATGGGTGGCGAACGAGTGCCTGAGCGTGTGGGGCGAAATTCCCTTCAGAATGCCGGCCTGCCTTGAGCGTTTCTTTAGTATATTCCAAAAAGCCTGACGAGTCATCCGTTCACCGAGCCTGCTGAGGAAAAGAAAGAGGCTCTCCCCGCCCCGGCCCAGTTGCGTCCTGGCCGAGGAAAGATAGAGCGCTACGGCGGCACAGGCCGCCTCGCCCATGGGGACCAGCCGTTCCTTCCCCCCTTTGCCCACGGCCATGAGGTAACCGGCCGAGGTGTTCACATCCCTCGTGCGCAGACCCACCAGTTCGGAAACCCGGAGGCCCGTCGCGTAGAGCAGCTCCAGCATGGCTCGGTCCCGCACCTCGATGGGGGCATTGCCGGCCGGCGCGGCCAGAAGCATCTCCACCTCCCGGCCGGTCAGGACCTGGGGCAGCTTGGCCAGAACGCGGGGCGCCTCGATGATGCTGGTGGGATTGGTTTCGGCATATCCTTCCACCAGCAGGAAGCGGTGAAACATCCGTACTGCGGACAGGGCGCGGGCGCGGCTCCTGGCGCCGAGTCCCGACTCCTTGAGGTGCGCCAGGAAATCCGCCACATGAAGCGGGCGGACAGCGGCAGGATCAGCTCCCGCGTGCTGCTCGACATAAGCCAGATAACGGTTCAGGTCCCTGGCATAGGACTCCACCGAATTGCGGGCAAGCCCCTTCTCGACCACCAGATAGCCAAGAAAAAGGTCCAGGTGCTGGTTCATTCAGCCAACTCAACCGCGGCCAGGAGTTTTTCCCTGATCTCCTCCAGCCGCTCGGCACTGGTGATCTTGTGGCCGAAGATATCCTTCACGTAAAAGACGTCCGCCACCTGGTCCACCTTGGTGGAGATCTTGGCAATGCCGATGTAGAGACCCAGGTCCGTGAGCGTGCTCGTCATCCGGTAAAGCAGCCCGATCTTGTCGTGGGTATAGACATCGATGACGGTGTAGTCCGACGACACCTCGTTGTCGATATCAACCCGCGAGGGAAAGCGGGGCTTGGGCCGCTCCGTCAGAAGCGTCGGCCTCTGGCGTTTGGCCACCAGGGAAGCCACCCGGATCTTTCCGGTCAGAATCTGGCGCAGGTCTCCATCGACCCGGTTCCAGCGGCGCTCCTCGGTTATGATGAACCCCTGCGGCGAATTGACCTGAAGGATATCGAGGACTTTACCGTTGGAGCTGGTGTGTATCTGGGCCCCGAGGATATTGATGCCATTGGCTGCCATGACCCCGGTAATCATGGAAAACAGGCCGGGGATGTCCCAGGTGCAGATGGAATAGGTCGAATAACCGCCTTCCTGCACGTGCGTCACCTGCGTGAGGACGCCGCCCGGTTCCAGGGCATGGAGGATCTTCACGTGCTCGGCAATGACGGGCGCAGGATTGGACAAAATATGGCGGATGGTCATGGCGCGCAGCTCTTCCCTGACCGCGGCGGCGGGATACTCGTCGCCCAGAAGCTCGACCACCTTCCGCTTGACCTTCTTTACCCGCTCGCTGTGCGCTTCAAGCCTGAAATCGCCCCGTTCGAGGACGTTAAAGGCTTTCTCGTACAACTCCTGAAGGAGCCTCGCCTTCCATTCCGTCCAGACATCCGTGCCCACCGCCCTGATGTCGGCATAGGTCAGCAGGTAGAGCATCTTCAGGTTTTCGCTCTTTTCCATCTGGCGGGCAAATTGGACGATCATCTTCTCGTCGTGGAGGTCGCGACGCTGGGCAATGTGAGCGAAGAGCAGATGCTGCCGCACAAGAAACTCCAGGCGCCCGCTGTCCTCCTTTGAGAGCCCCATGCGCCGGGCAATGGTGGGCATCATGGCCGCACCCTTTTCCGCGTGGCCGCCACCCTCGCCCTTGCCGATATCGTGGAACAGAACCGCGAGAAGGAGCAGCTCCCGCTTGTCTACCTGGCGCACCAGCGAGGTAAGCAGTGGCAGATCCTTTTCGTGCTCGCCCCGCAGCAGCTTGACGATCTCTTCCACCGCAAAGAGCGAATGCATGTCGACCGTGTAGATATGGTAGAGATCGTGCTGGACCTTGCAGTAAATGTGGCCGAATTCGGGAATGAAGTGGTTGAGGAACTCAAGATGATGCATCAGGCGGAGCGTTTCGGGCACCCCCTTGTCACTGCGGAGGATGGCGAAGAACGACTGGTTCACCTCCCGGCTGCGCCGGAACTTGTCATTGACCAGATGGAGATTCTTCCGTATCAGCGACTTGACGCCAACGCTGATTTCCACGCCGTGCTTCTGGGCATACTCGAAGATCTTCATGAGCCGGGCAGGCTCTTTCTCGACTACCGATTCATCGGGGATGACAAGCTCCCCCTTGAGAATGTAAAACCCGTCACCAATGGGACGGCGAGTAAAGTACCCCAGAATCCTGAAGGCCCCTTCCTCCTTCCTCATGCAGCGGGCAATGAGTGATGAGGCCAGGTGTTCAACCCGATTGGCGTGCAGGTAGTAATCACGCATGAACTCTTCGACGGCGAGGGTGCGCGCCGAATCCTCGTAGCCGAAAAACGCTGCGAGTTCCGTCTGAGCCTCAAAGGTGAGCTGGTCGTTCTTGCGGCCTGCGAGAAAATGGAGCTCGTTCCTGACGCGCCAGAGATAGGAGAGCGCCTCATGGTAGGAGGCCAGCTCATCCTCGGACAGAACCCCCTTCACCACCAGTTCCTTGGGGTCCTTCACCTTGTACTTGATCTTCATGACCCACAGGGCCGTATGAAGATCCCGCAGGCCCCCTTCGCTCTCCTTCACGTTGGGTTCCAGGAGATAGACCGATGAGCCGTATTTCTCCCTCCGCTTACGCAGTTCCGCCACCTTGTCCCGGATGAACGAATCACTCTTCTTTGCCAGGATCTGGGTCAGCATCACCTTCTCGAACTCGCGGAAAAAAACCCGGCTACCCGCCAGCACCCGGGAGTCCAGAAGTGCCGTCCGCACGGTCAGATCCGAGCTGGCCATGTCCACGCAATCCTGCAGCGTGCGGACGGAGTATCCCACATCCAGGCGCATGTCCCACAGGAAATAGAGGAGCTTCTGAGCGATATCCTCCACCCGCGCGGCATCCTTGCCGCCATAGAGGAACATCAGGTCGATGTCCGAATGGGGATTCAGTTCGCCGCGCCCATAGCCGCCAATGGCCGTGAGCGTCAGGTGCTCGCGGCCCCGTCCCGGCTGGGCCACGTCCCGCGTGATGCTCCTGAAAAGCTTGCGGATGAGGGTATCGGTCATGGCGGTGATATGCTTCACCACCGTCGTGCCGGCCGCCCCGCCACGGTGGATGGCCTTGATCTCCTCGCGGTAATGGGTGAGGAAGTGCTTGCTGGCGGCAAGGTAGAGCGGTCGTTTTTCCTCAAAGGATGCCCGGCCGGCGTCGCCGCTCTCCTGGAAGGTGTCGGGGAAGTATCGGTCAATGTCGAATTGCATATCACCTCGATGAATATAGGGTGCGTGTTCCGACTGCCGCTTACTTGAGGCTGGAAATGTATGCCTTGATTCCCTCCAGGACGCCTTCGGCGGCTCGTTCCTGATAAGAGGAATCCCTGAGGCGCTCTTCTTCGGCCTCGTTGCTGATGAATGCTGTTTCCACCAGGATGCTCGGCATGGTGGCACCCACCAGCACGTAGAACGGCCCCTGCTTGACCCCCAGGTTTTTGGTGGACGGATAATGTCCCTGGAGCTTGCGGTAGAGAGCCTTCTGGACCTCCTCGGCCAGATGAGCTGAGTCGTTGAGCTTGTAGTTGGCCATGAGGTCGAAGAGGATCGCCTGGAGGAGACTTACCTTTTCCAAGGACGTGCCGTTCTCGCGGGCCGCCAGTTGCGCGGCCTTCTCGGTCTTGGCCAGGTTGAGATAGTAGGTCTCGATGCCCGATGCGCCGCGATTGAGCGAGGCATTGGCATGAATGGACACAAAGAGGTCGGCGTTCACCTTGTTGGCGATGGCAGTTCGCTCCTCCAGGGGGATGAAGACGTCGGTGGAACGGGTCATGACCACATCAATCCCGAGCTCGTCACGGAGTTTTTCCGCCAGGTTGAGCCCGATGGCCAGCACTACGTTCTTCTCCTGGGTACCATGGGCGCCCACAGCGCCCGGGTCGTGGCCGCCGTGGCCGGGATCCACCACAATGCGCCTGATTTTGCCCGGTTTGAACCGTGCTCCCGCACGGGGCTTATCTTCCCTCGGCTCGATCTTCTTCGGCTCGGCCGCCACTGCCGGGGCCGGCTGGATTTGCTCCGTGAGACGGCTGATCTCCAGGGGACGCACCCCCTTCACGTCAATGATGATCCGGAAGGGATCCGATAGGGGGAATACCTTGTAATCCTTCACATTCTCGACATCGAGCACCACTCGTACCACATCAGCGCGGTACTGACCCACCCGGGCGGTCTTCAGCAAGCCGTCGCCGACCGAGAGATCCTTCACGCCGGGACCGAGGCGCGAAGCGTTCAGGTCGATGTAGATACGGGAAGGATTCGCGTCGGACACGTGCTGCTTGATCTGGTTGGATTCAAACCGCACCTCCCGGTCCAGTGTTATGACGACCCGCGTGTAATCGGGGTTCGACCAGTAGCGGACATCTGTTATCAAAGCCAGTGCCTCGCCAGCCGCTGCGCCGTTGCTCTCCGCGGGCTTGGCGGTCCCGGCCCCGCCGGGGGCAGATTTTCGCGTCTCAGCTCCCCCTGTCTTTTTCGTCGTGGTCACCCTGGCCGCGGAAGTCTTCTTTCGTGCCGCCTCCTTGGTGACCGTACCCTTTTTCGAGGCGGTCCCTTCCTTTGCGTGAATATCCGCAACAAAGAGCAGGCTCCAGGACATCAGCACCAACAAAAAACCATATGTCAGCGTGCTTCGCATCACGACCTCAGACCATCCTTTTCAACTCGTCCAGAATATTGAGCGCTTCAAGGGGGGTAAGGGCTGCAATATTCAAACCAGCAATCCGCCGGCGCAGCAGGTCATCACCCTGGTCGAAGAGGGACATCTGCGGCGACGGTTTTGGCGTTCCGGCCCTTTTACCCCGGGCGATACGCGGTATGCCCCCCTCGGCATACTCTCCCTTTTCGAGGTTGTGGAGAATCTCTTTGGCCCGCTCGATGACCTCCTGCGGAAGTCCGGCCAGGCGGGCCACCTGGATGCCGTAGGAGTGGGAGGCCCCTCCCTCGACGATCTTGCGGAGAAAGATTACCTGATCGTTCCACTCCTTCACCGCAACGTTGCAGTTCTTTACCCTGCTGCGCGTCACCGCAAGCTCGGTCAGCTCGTGGTAGTGGGTGGCAAAGAGGGTCTTTGCCGCGCACCGCTCCGTGTCGTGCAGATACTCGGCCACGGCCCAGGCAATGGAAACCCCGTCAAAGGTAGAAGTTCCCCGGCCGATCTCATCGAGCACGACCAGGCTGCGCGGCGTTGCATTGCGCAGAATCGCCGCGGTCTCCATCATCTCGACCATGAAGGTCGATTGGCCCCGCGCCAGGTTGTCCGACGCGCCAACCCGGGTGAAGATGCGGTCGACCACGCCGATGCGGGCTTCGTCGGCGGGCACGAAGGACCCTGTCTGGGCCATGAGAACGATCAGGGCCACCTGGCGCATGAAGGTCGATTTACCGGCCATGTTGGGGCCGGTGATAATGACCAGTTGGTTTTCCCCGTTGTCGAGCTGCACATCATTGGCAACGAACCGCTCGGACCGGTTCAGGGCCTCCACCACGGGATGGCGGCCGCCGGTGACAAGGATGGCGTCCCCTTCGTCCACCGTGGGCCTGACATAGCGATGGTCGTGGGCCACATCGGCCAGGGCCGCCAGCACGTCCAGGGCCGCAAGCCGGTCCGCGGTGCGGGCGATCCGCTCCCCCTGGGCCGCCACCCGCTGGCGGATCTCCTGGAAGAGCGCGTATTCCAGCTCCACGATCCTGTCTTCGGCCCCGAGCACCTTTTCCTCGTACTCCTTCAACTCCGGCGTGATGAAACGCTCGGCATTGGCCAGGGTCTGGCGCCGGATGTAGTCGTCAGGGATGGCCGACAGGTTCGACTTGGTCACCTCGATGTAGTAACCGAACACCTTATTGTAGCGGACCTTGAGCGAAGAAACACCGGTGCGCGCCTTTTCCTGGGCTTCCAGGCGGGCAATGAACCCCTTCCCTTCCCGGCTGATGCTGCGCAGTTCGTCAAGCTCAGGGTGGTACCCTTGCGCAATGATCCCCCCTCACGGAGAACAAAGGGAGGATCGGGCACGATGCCACGGCCGATGAGTTCCTCCACGTCAGCGAGGGGATCGATCCCGTCCCGCAGCCTGGCCAGGAGCGTTGAGGCTGACGGCGCCAGGAGGGCGAGAAGCGCCGGCAACCGTACCAGGGAAGCGCGCAGGGCAACCAGATCCTTGGCAGAAGCAGAAGCGAGGCTGATCCGTCCGTTGAGCCGCTCCAGGTCATAGACGCCATCAAGGGCTGCCCGGATTCCCTGCCTGAACTCGGCATCAGCGGTCAACTCCTCGACCGCATTAAGCCGTTCGTTTATTTTTTCAATAGATACAAGAGGATAATTAATCCACTGCTTAAGCTTTCTCCCCCCCATGGCCGTCACGGTCCGGTCCAGCAAACCGAGGAGAGAGCCGCGCCGCTTCCCATCGCCGAGGGTGGCGTTCAACTCCAGGTTGCGCCGGGAGGATTCGTCCAGCACCAGGAACTCCTGGGTTCGGTAGGCCAGAAGGTGGCTGATGTGGCGAACGTCCCCCTTCTGGGTCTGCTGCAGATAGTGGAGCACCGCGGCAACGGCCCGGAGGCCGCAGTCCATGCCGCCGCACCCAGCCGCCTCCGCGGAGGCGACCCCGAAATGATTGCGCACCATCCGCTCGGCATACTCGGCATCGTACACCCATTCGTCAATATAGCTGAGCATCCGCCCCGCCGCCAGGTCCGGGCGCTCATTCCCCGCCCCGCCGTCCCTGAACGAGAGTGGCATCAGGATTTCACGGGGGTTGACGCAGGCCACCTCCGCCCACGCGGCATCGGCGGAATCGGTTTCGGTTACGCGGAAATCACCGGTGGAGAGATCGAGGTAGGCAACGCCCCAGCGGGCCGTGCCGGGGAAAAGTGACAACAGATAATTGTTCTCCTTGGGAGAAAGGCTCTCGGCGTCGATCACCAGGCCGGGAGTAACCACCTTGACCACTTCCCGCTTAACGATCCCCTTGACGCTTTTGGGGTCCTCAACCTGTTCGCAGATGGCAACCTTCTCGCCCGCCTCGACCAGCTTGGCGATATACGGTGCCGCTGAATGAAAAGGGACGCCGCAGAGGGGAATGTCAGCACCGTCGCCCCCCTTGTTGCGCGAGGTCAGGGTGATGTCAAGGATGCGCGACGCCTTGACCGCATCGTCAAGGAACATCTCGTAGAAATCGCCCAGACGAAAAAAGAGGATTGCGTCCGGGTGATCGGCCTTGATCTCCAGATATTGGCGCATCATGGGAGTAAGTTCGGACATGGGAAAACCTTGCTGCTGGTGGAATTGATGGGGCATCGTAGCAGAAAAAGCCGTCCGTTGCAAAACCGAAACCCCCTTTATCATCAGGTTCCACGGCCGGTCCCTAGCCAAAAGCAAAAAAGGGGCTAGCATGAGCTAGCCCCTTTTGCATATTGGAGGCGGCGACCGGATTTGAACCGGTGAATAAAGGTTTTGCAGACCTTTGCCTTACCACTTGGCGACGCCGCCGATCATCGAATCGGACTTTGGTTTATACCGGTTTTGTCACCTCCTGTCAACGCCAAAAATGGCATCGATGAGCCAGCCAGGGCCCTCTCCGGGATGCCGGCTTGACAGGCAGCAGCTTTGCGTGAAAAAATGCACCCCCATCGGGGGCGTTTCAAACGTCAAACGAAAACGGCACCATAGAGAAAGGGAAACGGATCATGGCTGAACACACGACATGCAGTTGCGGAGAAAAACATCAGGGGCATCTCTGTGTCCTCAAGAGCAAGGGACTCATGGACGAGGTAAAACACCTGACATCGTCCCCCACGGTATCCTGCTTCATGTGCGGCGCCGAGGCAAACTCGGCCGACAATGTCTGCGAACCGGTACAGTTGGATAAATAGCACCCGCTAGCGGGCGATGACCTTGGTGAACTTGACGAGATAGTCGACACCGGACCAGATGGTGATGATGGTGGCGATCCAGAGGTAGAACATCCCCACGTTATGCATGTTGACGTAAAGATAGGGATGATCGATGCCGAAGAACCAGTGGTAATCGAAGTGGAGCAGAATGCCGAGGATGGCCACGATCTGGAAGATGGTCTTGAATTTACCCAGATCACTGGCCGGGATGACGATCCCCTCGGTGGAGGCGATGCCGCGCAGGCCCGTAATGATGATTTCTCTGCCGAGGATGACCAGCACCATCCATGCGGGGATTCTACCAAAGGGAAGAACCATGATCAGGGCAGCCATTACCATCAGCTTGTCGGCAATGGGATCGAGAAACTTGCCGAATACCGTAACGATCTCCATCTTGCGCGCCAGGTAGCCGTCCAACCAGTCGGTGACCGAGGCGATGGCAAAGACCGCAGCCGCCCAGAAGCCCGCCTCTTTCGAGGGAGAAAGCAACAGTACTGCCATGACCGGAATCAGGGCGATCCGGACAAGGGTGAGGATATTGGGCAGGTTCCAGATGGGGCTGGCGGTTTCGGGGGCCATTGGTTGTCTCAATTCGTCTGATAGGATTTCTGGTAGCTGAGCACCCGGTCAATATAGGTGCGGGTTTCCTGGTACGGGGGGACGCCTCCGTACTGGGCCACCCGCGACATGCCGGCATTGTATGCGGCCAGGGCCAGAGCCACATCCCCCTTGAAGGTGTCCAGAAGGAAGCGGAGATAGCGCACCCCCCCCTTGATGTTCTCCTTGGGATCGAAGGAGTTGGCAACCTTCAGGTCCTTGGCCGTTTTCGGCATCAACTGCATCAGGCCGCTGGCCCCCTTGGGGGACAGGGCATTGGGGTTGTAGCCCGATTCGGCGTGAATCACCGCTTTCACCAGAGAACGGTCGACACCGTATTCAAGGGCACACTGATCGATGATCGGCTCGAACTCCCTGGGGTCGCGGACGCAGTTCGCCAACCGGAAGGTGGTCCGGAGCTTCTTGTCGCGCTTGATGTCGCGCATGAACACCTTAAAGCGTTTATCGGTGGGGGCATCAGTGAAATGGACAACCCCATCTTCGTCCTCGTAACGGTAGATGTCGGCCAGGGCCGGTGCGATTCCTGCAGAACAGATCATCGCCACTGCCAGCACCACGATCGTGAACGTCTTTGTCATTACTCCTCCACAGCGGATATGGCATGCACCGCTGCGTAAAGCCATTCAAAATATAGACCAACGCGCTCACCAATGCAACCCCAAGGGAGCCACACATCGTCCAAGCGCCCAAAATACCTTGACAAACCACAGACGGGGGAGAATAATCGCCCAGTTATGCCGTTTACACACTAGCCCCGCAGCTACCTTTCCCTTTCCCTTCTAGGAGACAAGCAATGAAGATCGAGAGCGATTTTCTGGTCATCGGCAGCGGAATCGCCGGACTTTCCTTCGCGCTCCAGGCAGCGCGTCATGGAACCGTCGCCATAGTGACAAAACGCGAAGTAACCGAGTCGGCAACCAACTATGCCCAAGGTGGGATCGCATCGGTTTTTTCCCAGGACGACACTTTTGACGCCCACGTGGAAGATACTCTGGTCGCAGGCGCGGGCATCTGCCATGAAGACGTGGTCAGGATGGTGGTGGAGGAAGGCCCGAAGGTCATCCGGAACCTGATCGAATGGGGAGTGCAGTTTACCCGCAGCGGCGAAGCCTTCGACCTGACCCGCGAGGGTGGGCACAGCCAGCGGCGCATCCTGCACGCCGACGACGTCACCGGCCGCGAAATCGAGCGGGCGCTGGTGGTGGCGGCCCGGGAAAACCCAAACATCCGCATTTACGAACACCATATCGCCATCGACCTCATCACCGAGGCGAAAGTGACCCGCAAGCGGGTGGCCCCCAACCGCTGCCTCGGCGCCCATGTTCTCGGCATCGAAGACAATGTCGTGAGAACGTTCGCCG
Organism: Geobacter anodireducens; assembly: GCA_001628815.1. Classification (NCBI taxonomy): domain Bacteria; kingdom Pseudomonadati; phylum Thermodesulfobacteriota; class Desulfuromonadia; order Geobacterales; family Geobacteraceae; genus Geobacter; species Geobacter anodireducens. Next base: position 1,717,868 of record CP014963.1, on the reverse strand, counting down.
CCAAGATCACCCTGCTTGCCACCGGCGGGGCGGGCAAGGTCTATCTCTACACCTGCAATCCCGACGTGGCAACCGGCGACGGCGTCGCCATGGCCTACCGGGCCGGCGCCACCATCGCCAATATGGAGTTCATGCAGTTCCACCCCACCACTCTTTACCATCCCCACGCAAAATCGTTCCTCATATCCGAGGCGGTGCGTGGTGAAGGGGCGATCCTGCGGCGCCGCGACGGCACCGCGTTCATGGAAAAATATCACAAGCTCAAGGACCTTGCCCCCCGTGACATCGTGGCGCGGGCCATCGACAACGAGATGAAGACCCACGGTGATGACTGCGTCTTCCTCGACATCACCCACAAGGACCCCGAGTACGTCAGAAACCGCTTCCCCAATATCTACCAGACCTGCCTCGAATTCGGGCTCGACATGACAAAGGATCCGCTCCCGGTGGTTCCCGCAGCCCACTATCTCTGCGGCGGGGTTGCCGTGGATGCCAACGGCGAAACCGATATCCGCTACCTCTATGCCATCGGCGAAGCCGCCTTCACCGGCCTGCACGGGGCAAACCGCCTGGCGAGCAACTCCCTGCTTGAGGCCGCGGTCTATGCCGGACGCGCCTTTCAGCACGCAGTGGAGGAGTTGCGGCAGAACCACTTCGAGTTCCCGGTCATCCCCGGATGGGATTCAGGCACTGCCACGGACAGTGACGAAATGGTGGTCGTCTCCCAGAACTGGGATGAAATACGGCGCTTCATGTGGAATTACGTGGGGATCGTCCGCTCCGACAAGCGGCTGGAGCGCGCCCTGCGGCGCATCCGCCTCATCCAGGAGGAAATCGAGGACTACTACTGGAACTTCACCGTCACTTCCGACCTGATCGAGCTGCGCAACATCGCCACCGTGGCCGAGCTCATCGTCAAATGCGCGCTCCAGCGCAAAGAGTCCCGGGGACTTCACTACACCATCAACTACCCGGAACGCGACGACATCCACTGCAGACACGATTCCTTCATCAAGAAGCAATTCTGAGGCGGCAATGACCATTGACCAGATTCGCCAAGAAATCGACCGGCTGGACAGCGAATTGCTCAGGATCTTCAACCGGCGGGCAGGGCTTGCCCTGGAGATCGGCGCCATCAAGAAGGACAAGGGGTTGCCGGTCTATGACCCGACACGGGAAAAAAAGATCTTCGATCGGATGCAGCGGGAAAACTCCGGTCCCCTGGACGACGGCGCCATCGTGCGGCTTTTCGAACGGGTCATCGACGAATCGCGGCGCCTGGAGCGGATCATGACGCACCGCGGGGAATCCGACGGCAGGAAGGAGCCATAATGCTCATCATCATGAAAAAAAGCGCCGATGAAGAGGCGCTCGTGAACATAAAGGAATATCTGATCAACCGCAACTTCGACATCCACCAGTCCACCGGCGCCAACCGGACCATCATCGGCGTCATCGGCGACACGGAAACCCTGGACGCCCCCACCCTGGAGCGGATGCCCGGCGTTCTGCAGGTAGTCAGGATATCCAAGGAAGAGTAGACTTAATAGACCGCAACCGCCGCGTAGGCAACCACCTGCCTGTTGTCCCCCGTCACATCGCCACTGGTTCCGTACCTGACCAGTTCCGCCCGGGACGCGCCGAGCTCCCGGGCCGCCACCAGCATGACCGTTGACGGGATCACACCGCACATGGTTATGCCCCGTTGCCGGCACACCTTCAACAGCCCTTCGGCGTCCAGCGCCAGCACGCACGAAAGCGCGGCCTCGTCCTTGAGCCGGGCGCTCTCCGCCGACTCGTAATGGGTCATGTCTGAGCTCGCCACGATCAGGACCTCTTCGCCATAGGCGGCAATTGCCCGGGCCAGACCCTCCCCCACCTGGCGACACCAGCCATACCCGCCGCCTCCCAGGCACATCGGCACAATGGCAACGTCACTGTTGAGATAGCGCAGGAACGGCACCTGCACCTCCAGCGAATGTTCGAAGCGGTGGGCAATCGCATCGAGCTCCACCTGGGGCACCTGTTCGAGAACAAGCGAGGAAAGCCGCTGCTCGATCGGAACCTCTCCCAGGGGCGACAACCATGCTCCGTCGGGATAGAGCGAGGCGACAGCGCCAAGGCATGGTGTTGGGGCCAAGAATGACAACGGTGCGGGGGATGGCAATCGAGCCGTAGACGGCGCCGGCAATGGCACCGGAGTAGATGTAGCCGGCGTGGGGGGCGATGATGCCGGTTGCGCGGCGCGGCGCGGGAACGGGCCGGATCAGGCGGCCGAGTTCCTCCTCGAGCTTGCGGGGGTCATCGGTATAGAACTGTCCGGCCACTGCTGGTTGACGTACCATGGCATCCTCCTTGGCACCCGTGACCCCGCGCCGCCCCCTGTGGCAACGCATCGACATATAACATATACCACACTTACTACTCTCTGCCCTCTTCCGGAGGGGCTGCCAGCGGCAGTTCCTCCTGCTGCTCGAATGCCGCGGACTCGGAAAGTTCGCGGATCTCCTTAAGTGACGGCAGGCTCTTCAGGTCCCTCAGGGCAAACAGTTCGAGAAATTCGCGGGTGGTGCCGTAGATGAGAGGTTTTCCGGGAATATCGCGCTTGCCGAGAATCTTGATGAGCTTCTTCTCCAGCAGGGTCTTCAGCACTCCTCCCGAATCGACCCCGCGCAGGTATTCGATTTCGGCTCGGGTGACCGGCTGACGGTAGGCGATGATGGCCAGTGTCTCCAGAGCAGACTGGCTGAACCGGGCTGGCCGGGCCTTGGTGAGCCGCCGGATCACATCCCCATTGCCGGCGGGAGTCCGGAATTGGAATCCGCCACCCACCTCAGCCAGGACAATACCCCGGCCCTCTCCGCCATAGCGTTCCAGCAGGCGATCAAGAGCCTCGCGGATAGCGGCCCGGTCAAACTCTTCCAGCAGCGAGCAGAGACGATCCAGAGACAGCGGTGTCTCTGAAACGAAAAGCAGGCTTTCCACAAGGGACTCAAGCCGGTGCATCAGTCAACTCCCCGGCGGCATCCGCCGAATCCGGCACCGCCGGCGCGATCCAGATGGAGCCGTAGCGGCTCGCCTGTACGACCCGCACCATCTTCAGCTTGCACAACTCAAGCACGGCGAGAAAGGTCGCGATGAAAAAGTCCCTGTTGAATCCCTCGGGGAAAAGATCGTCAAACAGGAGCGACTCCTTGCCCTCCAGAGCGGTGAGGATATCGTTGATCCTCTCGGCAATGGTGATCGATTCGGAGCCCACTTCATGAAAGCTCTCCTGGGAAACCCGGTCGAGAACCCGCCGGAATGCCTCGATCAGTTCGAACAGCTCCACCTCTGCCGGCTCCTCCTCATGGGCCGGTTCAAGCTCATCCCCCGCTACGGCCCGCACATGCACGTCGCGGCCGAGCAACTCCCGTTCGGACAGGGTGAGCGCGGCCTCCTTGTACCGCTGGTATTCCAGCAACCTGCGCACCAGCTCCGCCCGCGGGTCGGCCTCTTCATCCTCTGTGCCGGACTCATCTTCGGGCGCCGGCAAGAGCATCCGCGACTTGATCTGGATCAGGGTGGAGGCCATGACGATGAAATCGCCGGCCACCTCCAGGTTGAGCTCCTTCATCATGCGTATGTACTCAAGGTACTGGCGCGTGATGGTGGATACCGGGATATCGTAGATATCCACCTCGTTCTTCTTGATGAGGTGCAGGAGAAGATCCAGAGGGCCTTCGAACACCTCGAGCCTGACCGTGTAGGGCGAAGCGGCTCCTTCAAGGCCGAGCGTGAGGGTTTCCCCTTCGCTCATAGTCTGATGGCGTCCCGGACATCGGTCATGGTCATGGTTGCCTCGCGGGCCGCCCGATCGCTTCCTTCGGCCAGAATCTCGTCCACCAGTTCCGGACGGGCCGCCAGTTCCACGCGCTTGGCCCGGAACGGCGCCAGGGTCTCCACCAGATGACGGGCAAGGATCTTCTTGCAGTCCACGCAACCAATCGTTGCACCGCGGCAGGCTTCGACGATTTCGGCCCGTTCGTCGTCAGGGACGTAGAGACGGTGAAGGTTGAAGGCCACGCACCGGTCCGGCTCGCCCGGATCGCTGCGGCGGACCCGCTGGGTGTCGGTCACCATGGACATGATCTTTTTGCTGGTCTCTTCGGCCGTCTCGGAGAGATAGATGGAATTGCCGTACGACTTGCTCATCTTCCGGCCGTCGAGCCCGAGCACCTTGGGGGTTTCCGTGAGGAGCGCCGCAGGCTCGGGGAAAACTTCACGGTAGAGGTAGTTGAAACGGCGGGCGATTTCGCGGGTTATCTCCAGGTGGGGGAGCTGGTCGTGTCCCACCGGCACCTTTCCCGCCCGGTAGAGGATGATGTCCGCCGCCATGAGGACCGGATAGCCGAGGAAGCCAAAGGTGGAAAGATCCTTGGCATCGAGGTTGTCCTGCATCTCCTTGAAGGTGGGATTGCGCTCGAGCCACGACACGGGCGTGATCATGGAGAGGATCAGGTTGAGTTCCGCATGCTGGGGCACGAGGCTCTGGCGGAAGATCACGCTCTTGGCAGGATCGACCCCGAAGGCAAGCCAGTCGATAACCATTTCGCGGATGTTGTCGCGGATCGCGCCGGTGTTGTCGTACTCGGTGGTAAGGGAATGCCAGTCAGCGGCAAAGAAGAAACATTCGTACTCCTCTTGAAGATCCCGCCAGTTTGCCAGCACCCCGTGAAAATGGCCGAGGTGAAGCTTGCCGGTCGGTCTCATGCCGCTTACTATCCGCTTGTTGCTCATTGCAGGCTCCTTGCCGGCACGGGACAACGGGGGATCATCGCTTTGCCCCCGGGTCCGCGCACCCGTTATCTCATCAGAAAATGCGTGACACTGTACACCAGACCGCTCTGGGGACCGGCAAGGATGCTGATGCCCAGATCCACCACTGGAGAGATGACTTTTGCAAATATGTTGGTGAAAAAAACCAGCACAATGATGACGATCATGCCGTAGGGCTCGAACCGCGCCAGGAGCTCGGCCTGGCGGTGGGGCAGAAGCCCCACGGCCACGCGGCCGCCGTCCAGGGGAGGCACCGGAATCAGATTGAAAATGCCCAGGAGCAGGTTGATGTAGACCGAAAAGGCGAGCATCAGCACGATCGGATCCAGGGCCATCTGAAGGGCTGAACTATCAGGCAGCATGCTGCCTGCCGCGGCCAGCCCGCGCATGGCCATGGCCGAGAGGAAGGCCAACGCGAAGTTGGTAATGGGCCCGGCGCCCGCAACCCAGACCATGTCACGCTTCGGATTGCGCAGGTTGCCGAAATTGACCGGCACCGGCTTGGCCCAGCCGATACCGACGATGAAAACCATGAGGGTGCCGAAGAGGTCCAAGTGCTTGAGGGGATTCAGCGTGAGCCGGCCCATGTAACGGGCCGTCCGGTCGCCGAGGCGGTCAGCGACAAAGCCATGGGAGACTTCATGGCAGGTGATGGCCATGAGTGCCGGCACGAGCATGATGGAGAGCTTGAGAAAGAAATTTTCCATGAATGGGGCTTTTTCACCTCGTAAAATCGGTCATTTCTAACAGATATGGGACAGAAAGTCAACGAAGCAGCCTGATCCGCCGGTGCAAAAAAGAAAGGCGGGATTGCTCCCGCCTTTCGCTTGCCGCAGATGCTGCCCCCTCAACTAGACGTCGTAGTAGAGAGCGAACTCGAGGGGAACCGGGCGCATCCGGACCTGGTTGACCTCGGCTTCCATCTTGTACTCGATCCACTTCTCGATTACGTCGGGAGTAAAGACGTCACCCTTGAGAAGAAACTCGTGATCGGCCTCCAGGGCCTTGAGGGCATCTTCGAGGCTTCCCGGAGCGGACGGGATGTCCTTGAGCTCCTCGGGAGAAAGCCCGTAGATATCCTTGTCCAGCGGCTGGCCCGGATCGATCTTGTTCTCGATGCCGTCAAGGCCGGCCATCAGCATGGCGGCAAAGGCCAGGTAACCGTTGCAGGAGGGATCCGGAGTCCGGTACTCGATCCGCTTGGCCTTCGGGTTGGTGGACATCATGGGAATCCGGATGGAGGCGGAGCGGTTACGGCTGGAGTAAGCCATGTTAACCGGAGCTTCGAAACCCGGCACCAGACGCTTGTACGAGTTGGTGGTCGGGTTGGTCAGGGCGCACAGGGCCTTGGCGTGCTTGATGATACCACCGATGTACCAGAGGGCCATCTGGGAAAGCCCACCGTACTTGTCGCCGGCAAAGAGGTTCTGGCCGTCCTTCCAGATGGACATGTGGCAGTGCATGCCGGAGCCGTTGTCACCATAGAGCGGCTTGGGCATGAAGGTAACGGTCTTGCCGTTGCGGTAGGCAACGTTCTTGATGACATACTTGAACCACTGGAGCTGGTCGGCGATGTCGACGAGGGAGGAGAACCGCATGTCGATTTCGGCCTGGCCGCCGGAGGCAACCTCGTGATGCTGGCACTCGACCCGGATGCCGACCTTCTGGAGCTCCATGACCATCTCGTTGCGGAGGTCGTTCTGGGAATCGGTGGGGGAAACCGGGAAATAACCTTCCTTGTGGCGCGGCTTGTAGCCCAGGTTGGGGAACTCTTCACGACCGGTGTTCCAGGCACCCTCCACCGAATCGACCACATAGAACGACTGGTTGGCTGATGAGTCGTACCGGACGTCGTCGAAAATGAAGAACTCGGCCTCGGGGCCGAAGAAAGCGGTGTCGCCAATGCCGGTCGACTTCAGGTACGCCTCGGCCTTACGGGCGATGTTGCGCGGGTCGCGGGTATAATCTTCCTTGGTGATCGGATCGAAAACGTTGCAGATGAGGGAAAGGGTCGGCACGGCGATGAACGGATCCATCTTGGCCGTTGCAGGGTCCGGCAGGAGGATCATGTCGGACGCGTGGATGGGTTGCCAGCCGCGGATGGAGGAACCGTCGAAGCCCTGACCCTCCTCAAAGGTATCTTCGCCGAACTCCGAAATGGGCACGGATACGTGTTGCCAGATACCCACGAAGTCCATGAATTTGTAATCGACCATCAGCGCGCCGTTCTCTTTGGCGAAGCTTACTACCTCTTGTGGCGTCATTTACACAATCTCCTTTCGAAAACAGATAGAATAGGATGCTACAGCGCGTCTTCGCCGCGTTCGCCGGTCCGTATGCGGATAACCTCTTCAACCGGAGTCACGAAAATTTTTCCGTCGCCGATGCGCCCCGTCTTGGCGGCCTGCTCAATGGTGTCGACCACCTTGGAAACGATGTCGTCGGCAACAATGATCTCCATCTTGATCTTGGGGATAAAGTCCACGACGTATTCAGCACCGCGATAGAGTTCCGTGTGTCCCTTCTGGCGGCCGAATCCCTTGACTTCCCCAACCGTGATTCCCTGAATGCCTATTTCGTTGAGCGCTTCCTTCACTTCATCCAGCTTGAACGGCTTGATAATCGCTTCGACTTTTTTCAAGACACATCACCCCCTTGGGATAGTTGAAAAGTTGGAGGATTATAGGTTTACCACCCCCAAAAAGCAAGGCGTATCCCCCCGGCGTCTTTGGTGAAGATATAAAAGCAAATAGTCTGCCCACGAAGAAAGAAAAATACAAACCATTGGTAAATTCGGCATATTAAAGAGAATGGCTTGGCATCGGAAAGAAAACGGGGAAAATGTGGCACAAAATAAAGGCACTTCAAGATACCCTCTGCACACCAAATGGGCACAAATGCCCGAAAGTCCGTTTCAGCGGCATGGTTTGCAGGGTAGCTCCGCGCTTTCTTCCGGCCATCAGCCACTCCAGGCAAGGAACCAAACCCGGACAGCACTGCACCCGGCTTTAGCGGCAAACGGTCAACGCCCGGTTAAACTTGTCTTGTTCCCGGCCGATAGGTATAGTGGAGGCCATCATGATCCAGGGACACACGGTGCGTATCATCATGCTCGCTGCGCTGGTGGGGGTGACTGCTCCCGAACGGTCACGGGCCGACATTTACCGGTTCGTGGATGCGGACGGCGTGGAATGTTTCACCGACGCCCCCATGAACGGCAAGGCGTCGCTCTATCTGCGCGAAAAAAAGGCAGCCCGGCCCGTCACCCGCCGCACTGTTCCGCACCACCTGCGGGCGACCGGCATCACCGGGGCATCTCCCGCAATCAGCCCGACCACCCCGTTCCCGCCAGACGCATCCGCGGCGCCTCCGGTCCAGGGGAGGATAACCTCCCTGGTGGGGCTGCGCCACGATCCCATCGACGGCACCATGCGCGAACACCGGGGCATTGACATCGCCGTGCCCGAGGGGACCCCGGTCAGGGCCATCGCACCGGGGCGCGTGGCCTTTGCGGGCAGTCGGCCGGGCTACGGCACCATGGTGATCCTTGAGCACCCGGACGGCATCATCACCCTCTACGCCCACAACTCCATGAATGCGGTGGCTGAAGGGACAACCGTCTCCGCCGGAGATACCATCGCCCTCTCCGGCTCCACGGGGAGATCCACCGGGCCCCACCTCCACTTCGAAGCCTGGCGGGGCGACATGAACGTCACATCATCCTATCTGCCCGGCGCCCGGGGCGATCGGATCGGCACCGCCCCTACCCCCCGCGCCGCGGACACCATCCGCAAGATCCTCCAGGCCGACGGAACCATACTGCTGACCAACCACTGATTGCCGCCACCACTCCCGCTACCCTTCTCCCGCCCGTTTGGTCCTGCGGGTCGGGGCCGCGCTCCAGGGATCATCGGGCCAGGGATGCTTGGGGTAGCGTCCCCGCATCTCTTTCTTGACCTCCTGATATGCCCCGTTCCAGAAACCGCGCAGATCGGACGTGACCTGCAGGGGACGCCCTGCAGGGGACAGGAGGTGGACCACCACCGGCACCCGCCCCCAGGCCACGGCAGGGGTGTCGGCGCATCCAAACATTTCCTGCAGCTTCACTGCCAGGGTCGGAGCCCCTTCCGCATCGTACGCCAGGGGAATCCGCGAACCGCTCGGCACCGTCAGATGTGTGGGTGCCCCCCCGTCGAGACGGCGGAGCTGGTCCCAGGAGAGCAGGGCTTTCAGCGGCGGCAAAAGATCGAGAGACGCCAGGTCGGCCCGGCTCCGGGCCTTGCCCAGAAAGGGGCCGAGCCAGTCCTCGAGTGTTTCCAGAAGTCGTTCATCGGAAAGATCGGGCCAGCCGTCGCCGGGGCAGACCCGGCCAAGAAAGCGGACCCGTGCCCGGAACTGGCTGGCAGCCGGCGTCCACCCCAGGGCCGCAATGCCCGGACCGGTGCGCAGCCCCGCCAGCAAGGCGTCGCGGAGTTCATCGCTCGTGGCGGAGACGGGATGGCTCTCCAGAACGAGGGCACCGTAGCAGGCTTCATCCCGGGCGCTCACCCTTCCTTCCCGCTCGTCCCAGGTCACCCTGCGCCGGCGGATGATGTCGCCGGAGAACTCGTCGTGGAACCGCGCCGGATCAAGGGCGCTCGCCTGGCGGATCAGATCGTCCCCCCGCTCACCGCGCTCCACCAGATAGGCCACGATCAACTGCTCCCCGTGGAGGGAACTCCGCTCCGATAACCGGGCCCCTCTGCCGTTGGCCAGCAGATAGCGCCGCTCACCCCCCGGGCGGGCCTGGGCGATCCGATCGGGGTATGCCCACGAAAGCAGCAGCCCCGTTTCCCGGACCGGATCCGCAACCGCGCGCCCCTTTCCGTCCGGAGCAATCAGGCGCCGAAGATGCGATGCCACACGGTCCACTGCCCGGCAGGCAGAAGAATCAACCTGATGATCCCTTCCCCCTCTTCCCTGCCGCCACTGCCCAAGGGCCTCCACCCGGACGAGCATGTCGCAGCCGGCCCGCTCGACGGCCTGGCCGGCCCCGGCGTTACGCACGATGTCCCGCTCAGTGAGCAGCGCGGCCACGTCGCACGCAAAAGGCGCCGGACCGCGCTCGGCCGCGCGCAGCAGCATGTGAGCCAGGCGAGGATGGAGAGGCAGCTCAGCCATGCGCCGTCCCGTTTCGGTTATCACCCCCCGACCGTCAAGGGCATCGAGTGCCTTCAGAAGGTTTCTCGCCTCCTCCAGTGCCCCGCGGGAGGAGGATCGAGCCAGGCAAGGGACGCCGGATCACTCACTCCCCAGTGTGCCAGGTCGAGGGCCAGCGGTGCCAGATCGGCGATGAGGATTTCCGGAGGATCTGCCGCCAGGAGCACCTGCTGGTCATGCTCTGGCCAGAGGCGGTAGCAGGTTCCCGGTCCCAGGCGGCCGGCCCGGCCGGCCCGTTGGGTCGCCGACGCGGCGGAAACCCGTTCGGTGACCAGCCGGTTCAGCCCCGAAGCCGGATCATACCGCAGCCGCCGGGTCTGGCCACCGTCCACCACCACGCGGACACCTTCAATGGTGAGACTCGTTTCGGCAATGGTGGTTGCCAGCACCACCTTGCGCCGGCCGGGGACCGGCAGGATCGCCCGCTCCTGCTCCTCGAACGGCAGATCGCCGTAGAGGGGCACCACCAGCGGGGCCTGCAGCGGCGGGTCGTCAGCGAGCAGTTGGCCGCAGCGCCTGATCTCTCCGGCGCCGGGGAGGAACGCGAGGATATCCCCTTCGCACTCGCGCACTGCAATCCGGACGGCACGCGCCACGGCCGAGGGGAGGTTCTCCCGGTCGTTGGGCGGCATGTGCCGCAGCGCAACGGGGTGGCTTCGCCCCTCGCTGGTGATGACCGGTGCGTTGCCGAGCAGGGCCGCGATCGGCGCCGCAGCCATGGTTGCCGACATGACGATGATCCGCAGGTCCTCCCGCAGCCCTGCCTGAACATCGCGGCAGAGGGCGAGGGCCAGATCCGAATGGATGCTCCGCTCGTGGAACTCGTCGAAGATCACGACACCGACCCCCTCAAGGAGCGGATCGGACTGGAGGCGGCGCGTAAGGATTCCTTCGGTCACCACTTCCACCCGGGTTCGGGCAGACACCCGGCGGTCGAAGCGGATGGCGTACCCCACTGTGGCGCCCGCCTCCTCCCCCAGACTGCGGGCCATCCAGCGGGCAGCATTCGTCGCGGCCAGCCGGCGCGGCTCCAGCATGATAATCCGTTTGCCGTTCAGCCAGGGAGCGTCAAGGAGCGCAAGGGGAACACGGGTGGTCTTCCCGGCCCCCGGCGGCGCCTGGAGCACTGCGGCGTTCCGCAGCTCAAGGGCCGTCAGCAGGTCGGGGATGACGTCGTCAACGGGAAGGCGGTTCATGGGGAAGAGGGGTGGAAGCGTTGTACTCGCTAACCTTACTCCTGGCCGGTCAATGCCGCCAGGTCGTCAAGGCTCACATCGGCCAGGGAGTCAACGACCCTGCGGGCACCACCGAGCCGCACGGCGGGATAGCTGTTGGTGACGGCAAGGACACCGATCCCGGCCCCCGTGGCCGAGGCGATGCCGGCCGGCGTGTCTTCTATCGCGATGCATGTGTTCGGCCGGATCTGCCGATCGGGAAAGGTCGTTGTCAGCCGCCGCACCGCCAGGGCGTAGCTGGCCGGGTCGGGTTTGCTGGCCGACACCTCGTCGGCGGTGACCATGACGTCAAAACTATTCGAAAGACCGAGCCCCTCCAGAATCGGCAGAATGTCCGAGCGGAGGGCGCCGCTGCAAAGCGCCAGGGGGCGACTGGCCCTGATGCTCCTGATCAGTTCGACAACCCCCGGATAGGGCGTGACGCCGGAAGCGATGATCCCTTGGAACGCAGCCGCCTTGCGGGCGATGAGACCTTCGAGTTCGCGGTCTTCCAGGTCCGCGCCCCGCACCCGGAACGCTTCCCGGAAGGCGTCCCGGTCGTCATAGCCCATGTAGACCTCCACGTAGGCCTCCCAGGAATAGCCGAACCCCATCGGCTCGAGAATGGCCTGGAACGCCCGGTAGTGAAGCGGTTCGGTATCGACGATGATCCCGTCGAAATCGAAGATGACGGCAGACAGCATGAAAAACCTCCTAAAATTTCCCTACCAGGGCAAGGGTGGCAGCGCCGTCCGCCACTGCCGGCACAAGCACCAGATTTCCGCCGCCGGCGTGGTAACGGGTGACGATCCTGCCGGCCAGTTCACCGATGGCGGCCCCCAGGAGCACGTCGCTGGCCCAGTGCTTTCCCTCTTGCATGCGGGAAAACCCCACAAAGGCGGCGGTGGCATAGGATGCGACACCTACCGGCACGCTCCCGGATGTGGACGTGATGACCGAAGCCAGTGCAAAGGAGCTGGCCGTATGCATGGAGGGCATGGAATCGTAGTCTGATTCCAATGACAACGGACGAAAGGTCCCCGATCCCTTGCCCGTCAGGGGCCGGGCGCGGCCGATGGCCTGCTTGAGCACCAGCGTTGCGGCATCTGCCAGGAGCGCCGCCTCGCCCATCATGAGCCCCGCATCCCGCCAGCGGGGGGAACCGGCCAGCAGTCCGCCACCGTAAACGGCACCCGCCACTCCCAGATGAATGACCGGGTTACCCACGAGACTGCCGGCATCGGTGACCCGGTCGAGAGTCCGGCCGCGCGTTCCTGTCACCTCGTCACGGATATCCTCGTCGAACTGCGACAGGACTCCCACTGCTCCCGCCACGGCCAGGGTTCCCCACAGGGCACCGTTATCGATGCCGAAGGGTGCCGTTACGAAAGCGGCGGCCTCGTCGCGGAGCGTCCGTGCCTCCCGGCCCAGGAATTCACCCGACCAGGGCATATCCTCCGCTGCTGCCGTAGCTGCCGTGAGCGTCACCAGAACGGACGCCGCAACCATCGCCCCCATAAGGTGTCGAACCATCACTCCTATGCCTCCCTGTTCCCGGCAGTACCCTTGCGGGAGGCAAGAAGACAGACGAGACCGGCTCCCACCGCGTCCGCCACCAGATCACCCAGCTCGGCGGTGCGCGTCGTGGTCAGCGTTGCCTGGGCAACCTCGATCAGGGCGCCGTACGCCACGGTGGCGCCAAAGGCCCAGAGCCAGCAGCGGCGCACACATTTTCCGTACACGACCAGGAATCGCCCGGCACACCACGCAAGTGCGCCAAAGGCAACAGCATGCTCCACCTTGTCCCAGCCGGGGAAGGGAAGCGGTTCCGCCTTGGGTGCCGGCATCAGGGTCAGGACAAGGATAGTTCCCCCCCAGACGGCGAGAAGAACCGTGTAGAGCTTCCTGCGGGATTCCGGCGTGATCATTCCGGCTAGAGGCCTGCCGCGATGATCACGCCGGCGGTTACGGCTACCTGTGCCAGGATTGTCGTTATGTCCTTGATCTCCCGCATCCAGGCGATTCGCTCAAGCTTCTGGGGCACCACGAGCGTATCTCCGGGCTCCAGGGGAGACGACAGGAATCCGCCGAACGTCCAGCGCCGGGCATAGTCGTCCCAGCGGATGCCGAACGAAGACTGCTGCCTGCTGAAGACCGAGCCGTCAGCCTTGATAAGATACATGTCATCCAGTTCGGCATCGCGGGTGGCGCCGCCGGAACGCTCCAGGTAATAGGCCACGTCCCTCTGCGCAATATGCAGGAACGAGGTGGGGTTGTAGACGGACCCCATGACCGACACCACGCTCGGTGTCGGGGGTATGTAGAGCTCATCCCCACCCTCCAGCTCCAGATCATAGGGGCTGTGTGCAAGCGCCTCGGCCTGGGCGAGCCGGATCACCACCCGCCCCTCGGCCTTGGAGGTCTTCAACTTCGCCAGACTCCTCAACAGCCCGTCGAGGGCGGCCTTGGTGGCTTCCAGTTCCTCGCGGGACGCCGCCACCGACGAGAGTTCAGCCTGCTTGCGGTAGACATCCTGCTCAGTCCGGGTAATGACCTCGTCCATCCGGCGCTGCTGTTCCTCCCGTACCGACCTGCGGGTGAACTTGGCCCCCTTGAGACTGGCACGCTCGGTATAGCCGCCTGCCCGGGCGATGACCGAACTCAGCCGCTCCCCCTTGGCAATGGAATAGGTGCCGGGAAATTTCACCTCGCCCCGCAGGGTTACGAACCGGTCGCTGGCCTCAAGCCAGTTCTCGATACTCCGGACGATGAGGACATCGTCGGTCTGCAGGGGGAGGTTATGGTCGGGATCGCCCGCCATGGCCTTCTCGAGGTTGATATCCAGACGGGTCGCCCGCGCACCGTCGCCATTGACATCGATCCTGGTCAGCTCCGCACTGCCCAGAAAGGCATTGCGCTTGGGGCTGCCGGCCACGGTCACCAGATCGCGCACCGTCATGCGCGGGAAATACTCATAGCTGCCCGGGTTGAGCACTGCCCCGCTGATGGACACCGTATGCTTCTCGAGCATGTCGGCCCGGGAGAACACCCGCACCGTGTCCTGCTCCTGAAGGGGGAGATTTTCCTTGGGATCGCCCTGCATTGCGGCCCGCAGATTGAAGGTGACCACTTCCCGGCGGTACTCGGGAAGGGCAAGCCGCGTAATTTCAGCCGACTCCAGATACGATTCGGGAAGAAGGGCCGACGGATCCGGAAGAATATCCCTGACCCGCATTCCCTCCTTCAACTGATAGGGACCGGGCCGCGTCACGTTCCCCGCCAGGGTGACCACCTTGCGCACGGCATCGAACACCGGGAACACGGTGACCATGTCGCGGTCCTTCAACTCCACCCGGGAAAGCTCGGCCTCCAAGTCGCCCCCCTTGGCTCATAATCAAGCACGACCCGGGCGCTGTTCCCCTCGATCCGCTCCAGTTGGATACGGCCCGTATCCCCTGCCGCCGTGATCCCCCCTGCCATGACCACCAGCCGGGAAAGCGACATCGCGCCCTTCAGCTCGTAGATGCCGGGACGCCGCACTTCACCCGCAACAGCCGCAACCGGCCCGATCACCGGCACAAATACCGTATCGCCGCTTTGCAGCCTCACGTCATTGCTACGGTCGCCGTTGAGAAACATATCATAGAGATCAACAGACCGGGGCTCGGCTCCCGGCCGCGACACCCTGATCGACCGCAGGCTCCCGTTTTTCGAAGGCCCCCCGGCCGCGGCCAGGGCGTTGACCACCGTGGCCAGGGAACTGACACTGTACACCCCGGGCGTTTCCACCTCACCCACCACGTAAACCTGAATGGTCCTGAGGCTCCCCAGGGTCACGTTCAACTCGTACCCCTTGTAGTAGCGGGCCAGGGCCTTGTCTATGGCTTCCCGCGCCTGGCCGTAGGTCAGCCCCCAGAGCTTCACCGGACCGATGCGCGGGATCAGGATCTCGCCGTTGCGGTCCACCGTCGGCTCATAGCGGGCGGTGAAGCTGCCCCACACATCGATTCTGATGGAATCGCCCGGACCAACGACATAGTCGGGGCCCACGGGCAGATTTTCGGTCACGGCAAGACTTGCGAGACTGTTTTTAAAGAATTCATACCCGAACTGGCGGAGAGATCTGTTGAGGGGAGTCGGTTCGAGCTTGTCCAGCAGCGTCGGGCTCTGGCGGGCAAAAGCACGCTCCAGGGACGAAGCGGACGCATCCGGGGCCGTGGGGATAACCCTCATCTCCTCGGAGGCAAGCACCAGCTTGCGATCCGCGTTATAGCCCATGACCCTCACGAAATAGGGCCGCTCATTGGTCAGATTCTGTAGTCTGAAGGTGGCGGCGAGACCCGCGTCGACCTTATTGCCGTATGCGTTAGGCTCGGTACCGTAGTGAATCACATAGTTCGACGGGGTTTCCTCCGGGCTCTTGGGTGCCGTTGTCGATGCCCAGGTGAGAACGATCTGTCCGTCGGCAGGTTCGGCCTTGAGCAGCAGCTTCGCACCTTCCTCCGTCTGTTGCTGGGAAAGCTGTCCGGCAGCCTCACCAACGGCGGGCGCCGCACCCTTGCTTTCGGAGAGCTGGCGCACCACGGCCTCGGGGGCCTCGACCGCCCTCGCAATGGAGTTGGCAGTGCCGGCAACACCGGCAATCAGGGTGAACAAAGCGATAACGTATGCCTTCCAAATCCTCATGCGTCGTACCTCTATCAGGCTGCTGTTAATACTGGTGCGGCCGGCCAGCGTTGGTGCCGCTCGACGTACCGGCGGCCATGCCCGGCTGAATAACGGCGTGCTGCGGACATGTCTCGATAATCCTTAGTACCTTTACCTCGCCTTCCAGTCAACCGGAAATGCGCATATGCCCTTGACTTCTCCCCTGGCATTTATTAACAGATTTACACACTGATTCGATTAACTTCGGGGAGAACCGATGCAGATCATCCATCATGGCGGTAAATTCGGCGTCACCGGGTCATGCCACGAGCTCGTCATTTCCGACAGCGCCGCCATCCTCATTGATTGCGGCCTGCTCCAGGGGAATGACGACCGCAACGGCAGAGGTGGCAGAACATCGCCTTTCATCGACTTTCCCCTTGAGCGGATCAAGGGGCTGGTGCTCACCCATGTCCACATCGATCACTGCGGTCGCATCCCCCACCTGCTGGGAGCGGGGTTCCAAGGGCCCATCTGGTGCAGTGAGGCATCCGCCCTGCTCCTTCCCCTGGTCCTCGGTGATGCCGTCAAAGTCGGCATCAGCCGTGACCGGCACCTCATCGCCCGCTTCCTCGATAGCGTCAAAAAACGACTGATCCCCCTCCCCTACGACAGGTGGCACCACCTGGGATGCTGGGACGGCCGCTCCGTTTCGCTGCGGCTCCAGCAAGCGGGACACATCCTTGGCTCGGCGTACGTGGAGGTGTCGGTCAATCCGTCGCCTCAACCGGAGCAAACCGCAACCATCACCGGGCCAAGGGACGACACGATCGTTGTCTTCTCCGGGGACCTGGGCGCGCCCTTCGCCCCGTTGCTGCCCGACCCGACACCGCCCGAACGGGCAGACATCCTGGTTCTCGAATCAACCTACGGCGACCGGCAGCACGAGGGACGCGAACAGCGCCGGGAACGACTGTACCGGGTCATCGTCCGGGCGCTTGAAAATCGCGGCGCCCTTCTGGTGCCCGCCTTCAGCATCGGCAGGACCCAGGAACTGCTCTACGAGATCGAGGACCTCATCAGCCGGCACCGGACCGAAGAGGCGGCCGCCGGCCTGCCGTGGGACGACCTGGAAATCATCGTCGACTCTCCCCTGGCCCTCAACGTCACCCGGTCTATGACCGGCTGCGCAGGCTCTGGGACAAAGGAGCGCTCGAAACCATTGCGCAGAACCGTAACCCCCTATCGTTCGAGCAGATGACCATCATCGAGAGCCATGCCGACCATTGGGCCACGGTGGAGTACCTCCGCAAGACCGCCCGTCCCTGCATCGTCATCGCCAGCGGTGGCATGTGCGCAGGGGGACGTATCGTGAACTACCTGAAAGCCCTCATGTCAGACCCGCGCACCGACATCCTCTTTGTGGGCTACCAGGCCGCCGGCACCCCGGGAAGGGATATCCTTGAGGCGGCACAACAGCGCCGGGAAGGCGACGCCCCGGTCTTCATCGACCTGGACGGCGGCACCTACCCCCTGCGGGCGGCCGTCCACACCATCAGCGGCTATTCGGCCCATGCCGACCAGCGGAATCTTGTCGAATTCGTCGAGGGAATTGCCGTCTCGCCAAAAATCATCAAACTTGTGCACGGGGAAGAGGCGGCGCGGACTGCACTGGCAGGGGTCCTTGCAAAGAAGGGGTATGAGGTGGAACATTAGCCTAGCAGCGATTATTCATCAGGACAGTGGGAATGGCCGGGAATCGTGGGGGAATCAATACCGGTAGGTAAACGCCAGGGTCGCGAGCTGATTGGTCCGGTCGCTGCCCGGCACGAGATCCACGTTGGAAATCCGCTCCCAGCCGTAATTCACGTTAAGATCCACATCACCGTAAAACGGCAGGCGCCAAAAGGCGCGGAGCGCATCTTTCCGTTCAACAGCCTGCATGACCCCGTTTGCCGGATCATACCTGCCGGCGCTGTTGACTTTCAGACGCCCTTCCTGTCCCCGCTCGGTGTGAAAATATTCCAGTGCCAGCGAGTTGCGGGCCGAGAACCAGTGACTGTACCGGATGAAAAACTCCTCTGCCGCCCCCCCCTGCGAATGCCCGGGGGTCATCCCCTTATACACGTAGCCGGCCGGAAACTGCCAGTCGGTATAGTGCATGACACTCCCCCGATAATACTCGAACCGCAGGTCGTCCCGACCGGAAGGCGTCAGGCAGGGGATGAAGATACCGGCCACATAGCTTTCCACAAACGGCCAGAACGACGCCGAATCCTCGCCCGAATACTCGCCGTAAATCTCCGTGTTGCGCAGCCAGGGAATCCTGAATCGCAAGTCGATCCCCGCGATCGAGTTCACATGATCGTTATCGGCGCCACCGAAAATCTGATCGAACAGACTCACATCGCCGGTGAATCCCGGCCCCCCCTCCTGGCGCACCAGGTTCGCGCCGATCTCGAACCAGGGCTTCGGCTTGAGGGTGAGCTTCATCCCGAAAAACCACGGCTTCCGGTAATCGGCGCCACTCCCCGTTGCATCGAAGCGCGAGCCGATCAGGACATACTTGAAGTCGCCCAGGTACTCCTTGATCCAGCCCACATCAACGGGTTCAGGGCTTGAAAGCTTGACCATGTCGAAGTTGGCGGCATTAGTGGTCAGGGTCGTGGCGCCGCGATAGCCCGGCCCAAACCAGTTGGCGTCCCGACCGACCTCCAACTCGATCCCGCCGCTCCCGAGCTTCAGATATCCCTTCTGCAGGCTCAAACGGTTGGTTTCATCCGTGTGCAATGCGTTCGGCTCCACCAGCACGGTCGCATAGCGGCCGAGGTACCCTTCCATGCTCCAGCGGAACTCAAGGTTATGCCCGTCCCCGTAGACAACCCCTTCGTTATTCTCCAACAGAGGCGTACCCTCGGTTCCGGACTGGTGGGCCACGCTGGGCGGCTGAGGTCTCAGGTTTCCGCCGATGAACCCGAAAGCGGACTGATTTGCCGGATCGAGCACATCCCGGTTGTAACTGCGGGGCTTTCCATCCAGGTACACATACCGCAACCGGGCGGAAGCCACCGGCGTATAGTCTACCAAAGGCGCCTTTTCCGGCTCTTTCCTCAGGGATGCCTCCCGGGGGACCAACTCCCGGATGCGCTTGATAACCTCGAACGCCAGCGGGGGAATCTGTTCTTCGTTTTTCACGAGATTCGCCTCAGCCTCCAGGAGAAGCCGGGCCGCTTCGGCCTTCGAGTATGGCCTTATCCCCTTGGTATCAGAGGTAATCAACCCAAAACCGGCAAGTTTGTCCAGGTATTGATAGACAGGGCTGTCAAGAGGGATGTTGTTCGAGGCGAGCGCCCAGACATGCCCGGGGAAAGCGGAAAGGAGGAACAGAACGATTAACAGTCCGAGCGGGATACGATTCATTGGGTCACTTACTCAAGAGGGATCTGAACGGTTCAACACGGCACTATATGCTGAATTTATTGGCGATTACGAGCCGATGCTAGCATGAAATGCAGAGAAATCAATTAAAAATCACGTACCCTGCCCGTGCATCACGTGGTGGTCTATAGCCTACTGTGCCCCTGTACCGAAAAAGACCACACCGACCGTCTTGAAGATAATCTTCAGATCCAGCCAGATGCTCCACTGATCTATATATTTCAGGTCAAGCTTTACGATCTCATCAAATTCGTTGATGCGGTTTCGTCCGCTGACTTGCCAGAGCCCCGTAATTCCCGGACGGATCGAGATGCGTCGTCGATGCCAGTTTTCATACTTGGCCACCTCGTCCGGAGTCGGCGGTCGCGTGCCCACCAGCGACATCTCGCCGCAGAACACGTTCCAGAACTGGGGCAACTCATCCAGGCTCGTCTTGCGGAGGAACTTGCCTATCCGGGTGATCCTCGGATCGTGAGCAATTTTGAAGATGGCACCGCTCATTTCGTTGAGATGCTCAAGCTCCTTCTTGCGATCTTCTGCATCGACATACATTGAACGGAATTTCCAGCACTTGAAAATGCGGCCATGCTCCCCTACCCGCTCCTGGCCGAAAAAAATCGGCCCTGGAGAATCAAGTCTGATCGCCAAGGCAATAAAAGGATACAGGGCGCCGGTAATAAGCAGCCCTATGGTGGAGCCGAAAAAATCAAGGCACCGTTTGAGGAACAATTGGGTGGCATCGAAATTCTTGCTGTAAAACGTGAGAATGGGGATCTCATCGTGAAACATGCTCATCTCACGCCGGGAAATCTGCATCTCATAATGGTCCAACACCATGCGGACCGTTATCCCCATCTCCTCCAGATCGTGCAGATAGTCGTCGATATTCTCTTCCCACTGGCGGGAAAGACAAAAGACAACTTCATCAACGGGGTTTGATTTGCAGATGTCCACAAGTTGAGGCATGGTGCCCAGCACCTTGTAGCCTGACAACGTGTCAGGCAGGGAATTTGTTTTCACTCCGAGAAACCCGACTACTTTGAGTCCCCAGTCGGAGTGCTGCTCAACCAGATGAATGAACCGTTTCGAACGCTCGTTAGTGCCGACTATGAGAATATTTCTGAAGTTGTAACCGCGTCGCCGGATATGGGAGAGAATCAGCTTGAGGGTCAGTTTACCGAGGGTAAGAAGTAAGAATGAAAGCAGGATGAAAATGCCGAACAGTATTCGCCTGAAGCCGCCGGGCTCTATGAAATAAATCAACGATGCGGTGATTATGCCGCCGATAACGTGAACTTTGAGTAAATCACTTATGAGCTTGGGGATGGAATGGGTTCGCGTCGATGCATACATCCCGTATTTTGAAAGCAAGAGGTGCCAGACGGGGATAATTACCAGCAAAACCCAGAGGTAGTGATAGAAATCGCCAATGCTGCCGATTCTGCTCCTTATCTCATAAGCAACGGCAAAAGCGATAAATATGAGCAATACATCGACAAGCTTGTTAAGCAAGGTAAATTGTTTAGCTTGTTCTTTCAACATATTCGATAACGACACTAAACTGCTGAGGTACAAGTCTGTATAAATAAGTTATAATTTCAACTCGACTTCCGTACCCAGCAAAACGTGTAACACCCCATGATTATTATTAGTTTGACATCTTGATCTGGCTTAAAAAGCTTTGTTTCCCAATAAATCCACCCGTACAGAAAGAGGGTTATGTGAGCCAGATTGTAACAGGGATTGCAACCGTAGAAAACCAGATAAGTTCACTCTTTCACAGTGACAACCTCGGCCTGCTATTTCGGCAAAACCAACATCGAAAAAGAGAAAGTGATGTGTCTCGATTCCTTGCAAGCCCTAAATCCCACCTGTCAAATCCGAATGCAGCAGCCAAGCCTACGTAAGCGTCTACCCCTCAAGCAAGTTCCGCACACACAGGGCCGCTAACAGCAACGACCTACTTACCTGGCTAACCCCGCCAATAGATGCAAATAGTCTCGTTCAACCTTTTCGAATAGGAAGTACCTACCAATCATTTTCTTGCCGTTCTCGGAAATTTCCATCATGAAGCGACATCGCCGAAAAGCCTGATGACAGAAGCGGCAATCTCTTCTGGTGAGTTGGCGATCAGACACTCTTTGCCATGGTTTGCCGGAATCCCTTCAATCCCGATATCATTGGTTACGACCGGAATGCCGTGCGCCATCGCATCGAGTATCTTCGTCTTGATCCCGCTGCCAAACGCTATTGGCGTCAGAAATATATGACATTCCGCAAACAAATCATCAACTGAATTCACGTAACCCGAAAGATGCACTCGAGGATTTCGTTGGGTAATCATCACTGCTCTGTCATCATAGCTCCCGGCGATGTCGAAAATATAGCTGAAACCTCGTTGTTCGAGGGCTGGCAAGACTTCATCAATGATATATCTTATACTGGCGAGATTCTGGTTGGTTAACAAATTCCCGAAAAACAGCAATCGGCAGGGAAAAATGCAATTAGATAACGTGCCGGGGGAAACGCGCCTCACCGTCGGGGGAATTGAATGAATATTCCCCCCCCCCGTTGTTGTTTTCAACCCCTTCGCTTCTAATGGTGAGACAAGAGTCACTACATCGAATCGATTGACCGCCTCTTTCTCGCGTCGGCCTATCTTCAGAGCCTCGTATCGCAGCACGATGGGTTTCAGATAACGGTTCGCCAGACGGGTTATCGCTCGTGGGGAAATCGCATAAAATGTTCCCAGCAGGTCATCATCAGCAGACATATTATATGAAAACCGTATGTAACGTCCCGAAAGCAGATCGTCCATTTCCAGAACCTTGGGGATATCCTCATCCTCAATGAACTGACCGCATCTGATCATGTCCGCTATGACAATATCCGGTTTGAACGTCGCCAAGGTGGCACGTATTTTCCTGCAGGCAGCACGAGAAAAGAAAAGCCTTTCTTGCAAAGACTTACGATGTTGAAACAAGAAATTGAACAACAATTCAGGTTTGGAAGGGAAATAGAGTGGTTCAACAAGACTTAATCCTAATTCTCTTTTGATTTCCGCGCAGGTTTCTTCGGAATTGGCGGGATCTTTTTCGAAATAAAGAAGGCCGAGTCGATATTTATTTTTGAGCATCGACAGAGACTGGACTATCATTCTTTCGCGCCCGCCAGTAACGGGCACTGGTTTTCTTGTGGCAATATATAAGACTCTAACCACCTATCACGGCTCCTTTATACTTAACCTTTGGCAACCGGCAACTTAACACATCACCTCCGCTAAAAACTGTTGTAACTTCTGTGTCTGACGTAAAAACGAGAAACTATCCGCATTGGGAAATTCACCGCAGAAAACGAGTTTATCAAGTGATCCTTGCGTGTTTATAAAATCGATCCATTGCTCTGGCGTATCCATAACAACCACTGATGGATCCGGGGCAAGACTCAGCCCTTGAATAGCAAGTGGCGTACATATCATAGGCATTTTATTATAGATGCCCTCAGCGACTTTGACATTGACGCCTGCACCAGTGACGATCGGATTAACCATTACGTCAACAGCATTCCAGATCATTCCGATATCATCAACAAAGCCATGACCAATAACGTTTCTTCCATTACCAAGGTGCTCCGACATCAAACCGAATAGATGCAGTTCATAGTCGATCGAAAGATATGGCAGAATATATCGGGACAACCATGAAACAGCATCACGATTTGGCCACCACTCCATATTCCCGAGAAACCCCAATAACACCTTCCCCCCCTGAAACGCACTCCTCTGCCGCACCACAGGTGAATAATCAAAGGATGGATTCAAGGCGAGTACGTTCATTCCGGCACCGAGCGCGTTCCAGAATTCTCGGTCTTCGCAGGAAATGGTGATCAAATTACCCACTTCCCGCACCTTATCGCGTTCGAATTGTCTGTATTTAACAGCATCTCTCTTCAACATAGAGCCCATAACAGGCCAACCGTTATACTTTTCAACGTATTGCATGTACAAACAATGCTCAATGTTATGGGAAATATGGATTACCGGTACATTACGAGGGAGCAAGTCAACTACCCAAAGCATCTCAGCGTGGTCGAGAACAACAAGATCGTATTCGTTTACTGTCAATTCATGCTGGATTCTTTCGGAAAATTCTCGTGAATAAAAATATCGTACTTTTGCTGGAAACTCCGAACAGGCAGACTGTAACAATGAAGAGATTTTCCTAAATGTCTTGGTAACTTTGGGATTTGATGGCAGGCAATACAACTCCGAGATCTCAATATCCGGGATCGCAGAATTAATAAGCTTAACAACTGATGAAGAGAATACGGAGCCGCCATTGGATAAACTTTCATCCTTGACATGGGAAACGAACAAAACTGTTAACATCGACGGTCCTTATTCGTGATCCATTTAATTTGCAAACCAGTACCCATAGTCAAGTTCATATCTGACATCGTTGGCTCTTTGACGTACCTCCCGGGCCGGATTACCTCCCACTACGCTGTACGGTTTGACATGCTTTACCACCACGGAACCGGGGTAGATTACTGCCCCTTCACCGATCTCGACACCAGGCATAATTAAAGAATTTGCAAAAATTACAACGTTATCGTGAATTTTGACGCTGGCACCTTTCAAACGAAAAAACGGGTCGTCTATCTCATGTCCAAGAGTATAGATTTTTACGTCGTGGGCAATCGACACATTCTTCCCAATGAATATGCCACGTCTGTTATCGAGATAACAACCGGAGTTCACAACAGTATTATTGCCTAGCTCCAGTCTGCCGAAATGGAAAAAACGCACGGGTGAATGTATATAGCTTTTCTTGCCTACTTTTATACCAAATATGCGTAAATAGAATTTTTTAATCACAAAGAGCGGAATGAAACTATATGACAGATTCAAATATTTCAGGAGTATAAACACAAGTTGTGTCTTTACTTGTTGCACAGATGGAATATTTAATATTCGCCTGATAGTCACTTTCAACCAGTGCTCGATGAAACCAGCATAGACCTTACTACGAGGGAATCCATGCTTCAACAGAATGCCCATATATTGTCGGAAGGCCTGCATTTTCTGACGATCGCTGATCCCACCTATCCGCATATTGATTGTGTTATCCAAGCGTTTGAATTCGACCCCCACCTTATGGGCCCGAACCAACCAGTCGGTATCCACCGCTATCGGTATACCCGGATTGAACTTTCCCACAGCGTCATAAGCCTTTTTACTTGCAAAGCAGGACGTGTGCATGAAGCCAAAGCCAATACATATCTTGTTGGGTCTGAAAATTTTGCTGTTTCTACCGACCTCAAAATCAAATTCATCGATAAATTTTGTATTCCCATATGTTAACATCGGTCGGGTGATATCGATCCCACTGATAGCAATTGAAACAGATGAAGAATCATAATAATCATCAGTATTGAGGAAACCGATGATTTCGCCTCTGGCAAGAAGCAAACCTTTATTCCAGGCATCTCCTATACCTTCATCCGGTTCCGAAATCCAATAATCAATATGTGATTCATACTTCCTGATAATATCAACGGAACCGTCAGTTGAACCACCATCAACTATCAAATACTCGATGTTATCGTAAGTTTGTGCAACAACGCTTTGTATGCACTGTTCTAGGTGCTTAACACTGTTAAAAGAAGCGGTAATTATCGTAACAAGCGGCTTGTCTGGTAACGATTGTTTATGAAAACCATTTAAACGCCTGCCACCTCCAAGTATTGTCTTAAAGGAATTCATATTATATCCTGACCATGTTAAACCTCAAAACTTGAGGTTGATAAACTTCCAGGTTTAAGGTACTCGCCCCTTAATAAGTCTGAAATTTGTCTCAGACCGGTTGATACTTGCGGTTGCTTCCAGGGGGAAACTGAGAAAGGTGAACCTTGTACTCACTGGTCAGTTCTGCTAGGGTCTTTCCCCCGGACAGAGCTGCCAAGCTAACATATGCCTTGAACTCGGCCGAGCGGTGCTTCCGTTTTCCGTGCATCGAACCGTCCCCTTTCATGTGCAGTCCGTTGTTTATACACCTGTCTCAATTGCCGGCAACACTTCAGTTACGAGTAGAATCTATCTTATGCCTAGCTATAAAATTCATCCCGAAGAACAGTACATTTACCAAGGACAATTTCCGAACCAAAAAATTTTCAATGGTATTTACTGTTTCAGATTTAACAAGAGAATATACGAATGGAGGGAAAAATCTTATATATTCAAGGGAATTTAACTCTAAATCTAAACCAGCGGAATTAAAATATGATGACCATTGTTTAATATTCCGTATATTTTCATCCCCAATAACTACTTCTCGACCTAAAACATCATCATAATAAATTCTAACTTTATTATGTCCCCGACGCCAATATAGTAAAGACTGCTGTATGGGATTTGCCCCATTCTCCTCAATTACAATAATTCTACCATTCGCTTTTAAAGCATTTTTCAATATAGAAAGCGCATCTGAAAGTGGCTCTAGATGGTGTAAGGTATCCTGGACTATAATAATATCAGCAAATGATGGAGCTGGCGGATCATAAAATATATTACGATATTCTACCGTAAACAATTCTACAGGACCGAACTGCCTCCAGTAATTAAAGCGATCAAAAATTAAATTATAAAAAACTGGTTCAATGGTATAACCAATTGTTCTGATTCCGTTCATGGCTAAAAACAATCCAGTAGTCCCATAGCCACAACCACAATCCCAAACAATATTGTCACTGCCTACAATATTTTTGTAGACATAATTAAGCCTTTTCAGGAAATACAATTTTCTAAATTCAAAAGAAATGTCTTTTTTGGCAAACTTATAGTAACTGTGCATGGGAGTTGATTCTTTATTGCAAAGTTCATCTAACAGGTCTTTGAAAAACTCACTGTATTTACGTACAATTTGATTCGGTTTTGTGTTATGATGCCGCGCATATCTCACTGATATTACAGGAGAAACAGTATGCGCGGTTTTGAGCAGCAATCTGATGCTCTGTTCGTCTACATCTCGCCGGAATCCTTTGTGCCCAAGGATCATCCCTTGCGGCCCATCCGGCAGATGGTTGATGTGGCCCTTGATGATCTGTCTCCGGTTTTCTGTCAGATGTACTCCCACACCGGCCGGCCATCGGTTCCGCCAGAGCAATTGCTCAAGGCAATGCTGCTGCAGGTGCTGTACTCGATTCCCAGCAACGTCAAGCTGGTGGAACAGATTCACTTCAGCATCCTGTTCCGCTGGTTCCTCGGTCTCGGTCTTGATGAGCCAGTTTGGGATCACTCCAGTTTCAGCAAGAACCAGGAGCGCCTGATTGAGACCGATGTTGCCACAAAGTTCCTGGCAGCGATCCTTGAGCAGGCCAGAGGCAAGAAGCTGCTGTCAAAAGATCACTTCAGTGTTGACGGTACCCTGATCCAGGCATGGGCCTCCATCAAGAGTTTCAAACCCCGAGATGACGATCAGGAGCCGCCAGCGGGAAAGAATCCGACCCGTGACTTCCGGGGTGAGAAACTGGTCAACGATACTCATGCCTCGACCACCGACCCGGAAGCAAAGCTGTATCGCAAGAGCAGCACCCATGAGGCCAAGCTGTCGTTTGCGGCCCATGTCCTGACCGAGAACAGAAATGGGCTGGTCATGGTCAGCACCGTCACCGAAGCCGATGGCTTTGCCGAACGCGATGCCGCAGAAAAGATGCTTGGCAGCGTTGTCAATGGCAAGCGGCGCATCACGGTGGCTGCCGACAAGAACTACGACACCAAGGGATTCGTCAAAGCAGCTCGTACCATGAAGCGACGCCCCATGTTGCCCAGAATACAGAACGCAACGGTGGTTCAGCCATTGACGGACGCACCACCCGGCACAGTGGGTATGCAGTGAGCCAGAAATTCCGTAAGCGCATCGAAGAAGTATTCGGCTGGCTCAAGACTACCGGCCAGTTTCGGCAGACCCGCTATCGGGGAGTGACCAAAATCAACTGGTACTTCACCCTGGCGGTAACCGCTTACAACCTGGTCCGAATGCGAAACTTGGGGGTTGGTACCGCATAAAGTGGGGAGAAAACCGCCCACAAGGCGAAACCGGGCCGAATAATCGGCCAAAAAGAGTTTCAAAGAGCAAGATAACCGCAGAACAAACAACAAAATCAAACTGAGCCGTCCCGAAAAATCTCTCCTGGAGGTCATGGGGGCAAAAACAGGGAGTTTTTCAAGACCCTGCTAAAAATAGCTCCCAAAACATTTCTGGGGTCATGCTAAGCCTCTTACTAAAAGGGGTTCTTTCGCAGAATTTGTGGTTAGATTATCTGACCTCAGGACCTCAGTGGGCACTGAGAGGGCGACCCCTCCGGACAGGACAGTTTGGCGGGGAGGAGGTAGAAAGCCTCCATGGTCATGCCGCCATTTTGAAGGAGCGGGCGGCGCGGTCTTTGCCAATATGCCTCACCCGGTGTTCTGTCGTCCAGACTGGAGTGAGGACAATTCATGTTGTAGTCGATCCAGCGATTGAGACCTTCTAGTATCTCGCTGCCGGGCTCATAGGCGTGCAGGTAAATGCACTCGTACTTCAGAGAGCGCCAGAGCCATTCGATCATGACGTTGTCCCTCCGGCGCCCCTTGCCGTTTTGCCCCCCCGAAAACTCAGCCATTGCAACCCTAGAGATTTAGGTCTAGAACTCCCAGAGGAGACTAGACATGAAAGTGAAACGATTTATCGAAGAGCAGATCATTGGCATCCTGAAACAGGCAGAAGCCGGCATGAAGATCATTGATCGCCGCAGGATGCACGGCATCAGCGATGCTACTTTTTACACTTGGCGCAAGAAGTACGGCGGCAGAAATGTATCTGATGCCAAGCGCCTGAAGCAACTTGAATTGCCTCCCTCCTTCGTCAGTCTGCGACTGTCCACCTATCACACCGTCAGAATTCCGGGCTCCATCTCTCTTCATTGAGCATCAATAAATCGTTTATTAGACAAAGCCTTTTTATAAACCTCCAATTGTGCTCTATTCCTATCAATATAATAGCTAGGCATATAATTAAAATAGCTAATGCCTTTTACTGCCGGTATGTTATTCAACACCACATCCATAAACATTCTCACCCAAGCAGCATCGCCCGGATATGGACCAGGATACCATTTACTATAATTATCACCAGTCGCCCATTCAGATATAAAAATTGGTTTATCATAGCTATTGGCCAAGTATTGTAATTCAATCGGACTTATTGCATTATAAAGGCTAGGGGCTACCCAGTCTACAAAATCATCTCCTGGCCAATAAGCTTTCCATCCTTCCTTAGAAGGATAATTATCAATTTTTCTGCCATTTACATCTGGAGCCCAAGCGAATGCAACGTTAGTAACCCCCCTATCTCTAAAGATTCTTATTATTCTTTGCCATACTTTTATATACCTACCTGCCGTCCAATCAGACTTCTCGGGATGCTTTGCAGCAAATGCTTGCGACCATGGCCACCAGTCTCCGTTCATTTCATGATTCCAGCTCATAAATAATGGTTTTTTAAAAGCTTTCGCGGCATCTGCAGCTTGGGAAAAATAACTATCATACTTACCAGCAATAATATCTTCAGCACTCCACCATAACCCCGTCTTTGTATTCCAATCAGCAGTCGATGCCTTAATAAATGGAATTGCACCAATCTTATCAACCTTTTCCATCATTTTTATATAAAATGTCCAATCTCGATATTGACCATTACTCCATACAGGAGCGAAAAAAGTAATAACCTTAGGCTTATGACCAACAAGTGCGACATAATTATCGTAATAGTCATAAAACTTCGGATCTTCAACATTTAAACCCACCCCATGATATAATAGATTATTTGGTGGCTCAAGTTTACTTGGCGCAGCATAGACACATGATAATAGCAGTAAGCATATCAAAGCAGTAAATATCAATATTCTAGTTACCATATTATCAGCATTACCAATCTGTCCACTTACAGTAAATACACAAGTAGTCTGATTATGTTTGCCCACATTGGCCTCCTTAGCTTTAGACAGACTAACATGGCGTTAATTATACCAAGATGTAGAACAAAAGAACAATCTGCGGAGATAGCAAATTGCCTGCTAAGAACAAATACATAAACATTACAACAATAGATATTTTTTTAAAATCCTGTCTAACAAGAACCGATGTCAAAATAAAAAACATAAAAATTGTTCCTGCAATAACGCCATACTCAATATATATCTTCGGTATTACAGAAAAAGCTACTTCAAATGGCAAATTTAACCTATCAACAGTTCCAGGCCCTAGCCCATACAATACCGAAGACCCTGATAAAAATTCTTTTAATACAACAAAAGGGGCAACAAACCTTATAAAGCCGCTTGCACTCTCAGAGTTAAACTCATCCAATCTGCTCAGCAATATATTGACGTATGAGGGTAAAAAATAATACAGTAACCCTAGAACAGAAGTAAATAACAATATATTTTTCAATCTCAATAACTTATGGAAGTTAATAATAGCGAATACCAATAGTAGCAAAATACCAGTACCAGAGAAGGAAACTATCAACGCAACTGAGTAAATTAAATAATTTTTCAATCTTTTAAAAAACAAATACTCAATAATTAATGACAATGCTGCAAATTGTGAAAAAAATGATGGTTCTAAAAAAAACACCCCATTAGATTTAATCCATCCAGAACCCTGCTTAGCTTCGTAATAAGTCTTAAACCCTGCTTGGATATAGTCACTAGGGATATATTCAAAGTAATCATTTAAATTGATAGCTAAATATGAAGATGCTATAAATTGTGTGATACCAATAATTGAAGCTGCAAACATATATTTTTGAAATGTACCAAAAACATATTCTCTGGTACATTGATGATTTACCCAGAATATAAATGGAAGATACAACAGACTAAAATAGAGCAAAGAATATATTGAGCCACTTTTCATCCATTTGCCTGTGGCAAGGCTAAATAAAATAACTGTATTGTATGCCAAATACATAAATAGAGCGTGTCTATTTATTGTGATTTTATTGAATAAAAGGAAAGCAAACAAGGCAACAAACACGACAAATAATATTATTGGGAACTGAAAACTGCCAAAAGTCACAACAAATCTTTGTCCGAAAATCAAAACGAGCAACAATACATTAATTAATGTCTTACTCGTATTTTTAAAATTAAGCTCCATATATCCTCATGATAAAAATTGAGTCAAACCATATCTTTCAAATATCTCAAGATTTCCGCCCTCAGTGGCATTCACTATTTTTCTACCATAGCTTTCGTACATATCCCGCGCCAACGCATAGGCAACTTCGCTCTGCATTAGATCTGGGAGCTGCCACCTTGCGCCGCCCGCAAAATAGTTAGGATCGAAGTGACTTTCATCTTTGACGCCCGAAACCACGACCTTGTTTGATTGCCCTTTCACAGCGAAATTATGGTCGCACCCAATAAGGGCAACATCCTTGAATCCCATGTGAAATGCCAGTTGCATAGCGACAAATGTTACCGTGTATCCCTGAAAGACACTTATTGAGCAATCGCGGGCAAATTTCTGCTGTTCGGCACTATGAAGATATATAATGTTATTACGTGATCTCACCGTCTTTGTCGCATAACGGTCGAGGAATAGCGGGATGTTAGTTTCATTAAAAAATTGACAATTTTGGTCTATAACAAATGGGTTCATTGCTACGATACAGGAAGGACGAAAATCAGACTTGTCGAAGAGTAAATTAATTTTGTTCAGACCAAAGGTGAAAACACCCTTCAGAAGCGAGAGATCACTTTTCAACAAGCTGGGGCCATTGCAGATGATTACCGCTTTTCCTCCCGAATATCTATCTTTCCAGAAGCCAAGACGCTTGCGAGATATCCAAGACTGGACATGCAAGTCCCATTTTATCCGATCACAAACCACCTTCAATGCATGGCCATAAGGATTTATAGTCGGCCGCAACGCACGCAAGTGATTTTCTTCATTGTCATTCAACACGTCCACTCCTTTAACTCAATGCTCTTCAGAGTATGTGTCCCCGCCGGGAAACTACAAGTTTCCCCATTGATTATTCCTATAAAATACACGCCTGATTCTCTAGCTGCCTCGTAATCGGTCAACGCATCACCCAGGAATACGCATTTGGATGCATCGTACCCTTTACGCACCAGGATGTCGGTGATAATTTCGACCTTTTTCCGCGGCGATCCGCACACCTCAAGAAAATAGCGGGAAAGTTGCCGCTCTTTTACGATATGCCGCACCTCCTCTTCCGGCGTCCCAGAAACGACGAAAGACGGGATTCCTCTGGCCCAAAGATCATCAAGTGTCGTCAGCACGCCGGGGATGAATGGTGCGTTCAATACCTCTTCCATAACCAAGCTCGAAAATTCATCGCCGAGCAATTTCAACTCGGCATCGGAAATTGGCCTATTCAACAAATTATTGTAATAATGCCGAAACTTTTCAAAACGAGAGATCCCACCATTGGCAAGATGGTATTCCAAGACCGCCTGCTCAACCTTCGGGCCATACTTACTGAACATACGCACAAAAGCTTTCGTTTTTACGTGGACCGAATCAAGTATTACCCCATCAAAATCCCAGAAAACAGCCTGTAATTTCATAATCCTGTCACCTCGGCAATAATGGTGCATGGCGCGGCATCAGTCTCTCGTACGAGGAGGGGCGCCACCGTCACCTTGAGAATTCGTTGAGATACGTTGAGGGGGGTGAGATTTACATCCTCAATCAAGAGGATGGGCGCCGGCCCCCCAAGGAAGGCGCGATGGGCGCTACGCCCAGTAACGCGATCAGTCCAAGAGGAAACGGAAATTGCATCAAATCCGATTGCGCGCAGAGAACAAAATCTTGTACGCAGATAGTCTGCCATCTCGGGGCGAAATACCGGCCCGGCTTGCCAATAGGTCGGAGTCCCTCTGAGCTCGCCGGTCCCCGTCTTGATGAGCAACAACTCGATGTCGGATGGAAACTGGACTTGTTCCAGCACTTCCGGGCCGACAACCCTAACTGGCAAACGGTCGGAAAGATCCAGTAATGCGATCTTTGAAAAAATCCAGTAATCCGGCGGATACTCTTGCAGGCTTTTGCCTCAGAGAAAAAATGGAGTGGGAGATCAACGTGAGTTCCCGCATGGTTGAGAAACGACCATCTGGAAGTGTTGCACACGTCACCGGCGGCAATGGAACGGACGGATTCAACCTGAAACGTTTCATCTCCACCGTAAAAAGGGGTATCGTCCCCCAAGAAATGCGAAAGATAGATCCGATTCACGATGTTACGCCGTTCCTGTCCACCAGCAAGCCGCCCTCTTCCATTTTCTCCTGGTGAACCAACTCGTAAAGTTCTGCCATGCATTGCAGCAGGCCTTGTCCCATATCGATATGGGGGTTATTCACGAGCTTACGCCCAAGCTTGGGGCTAAAGTTGTAGGGGGTGATTTTGTAATGAGCTTTCCGTTGTGAAGGAAGAATTTCAATACTGACGTGTGCGCCTATCATTTCCTTAACCATGTCAAGCAGGTCACGATAGCGCATTTTCTCATTGCCAGTTAAGGTGATATGCTGATTTTCAAACTCCGGGGCCAGAATCTTTACACTAATTTCCGCGGCATCCCGGACATGGATAAACTCTCGCAGTTCCTCTCCGGTCCCGTGATAGGTAATCATGTTGTCACGCAGGGCGTGAAGAATCAACCGATAGATACTATTGCGCTCGTCGGCACGGGTACCGTACAGGGAGCCATACCGTAAGCAGGTATACTTAAGGCCAAATAGTTCATGATAATTTTCGATAAAGGATTCGCAGGCTTGCTTGCTGGAGCGATAAAAGTAGCCAGAATCGCTATAGACGTACGCAGAACTGCCGAAGACA
The DNA here is from genome assembly GCA_001628815.1 of Geobacter anodireducens. Classification (NCBI taxonomy): domain Bacteria; kingdom Pseudomonadati; phylum Thermodesulfobacteriota; class Desulfuromonadia; order Geobacterales; family Geobacteraceae; genus Geobacter; species Geobacter anodireducens. Next base: position 1,684,646 of record CP014963.1, on the reverse strand, counting down.
AATCTCTGTATGCCGGCCCGGCGGGCTGCTTCCAGCAAGTTAACCGTACCGAGGATATTAAACTTGACGGTATCGACCGGCCGGCTCGTACATTCATCTATATCGGCAATGCCGGCAAAATGATAAATTACATCAAAGCCTTCAACAGCCCGTTCAACTGCGGCTTCATCGAGAATATCCCCGTTGATCATTGACTGTCCTTCCCTCAAATAAGGAGAGGGGTGAACGTCAAATAAGGAAACTTCGTGTCCTGCTTCGGTCAAGGCATCGGCTACATGACTACCGAGAAAACCGGAGCCACCTGTTACCAAAATCTTCATTTCTACTTCTCCTGACATCAATTACTGTGTACCACTCAATGTTGGCCTTAGCTGTGTACCAACTCACTCCGGCATGGGTTCCCAATACGGCAGAATGGGTTCTCAGCCTCAAGCAACATTACGACACTAGTTCCTGCAACGCCTTCAGAAGATTATCAACTGCCTGGCGCTCCATGATCATGCGCCCCTCCCGGGCATAGGACCCAATATGACCCGTGAGGAGAGTGTTTTTCAGCCCTGTGAGCGGACCGGAATAAGGCTCGATCTCGAAACAATCCAAGGCAGCACCGGAAAGCTTTCCAGCCGCAAGCGCACCGGCTAGGGCAACTTCGTCAACGAGACCACCCCGCGAAGCATTGATAAGTACAGCCTCCGGCTTCATTAACGCCAGTTTTTCACCATCAACAAAATGATGACTTTCCCTTGAGTACGGGAGATGCAGGGAAACCACATCTGCTACGTGCAGTAGATATTCGAGTGTAGTCAATTCAATGCTCGGATGGCCGGTACAATAAGGATCGTAGCCAATCAAGCGGCAACCAAACGCCGAGGCAATACGCGCCACGCACGAGCCGATTCGGCCACAGCCGATGATCCCGACCGTTTTGCCGTACAACAGCGTGCCCATGGGGCGTTCCCATTCGCCCCGGCGGATGGATGTATCGGAAAGATGAAGAGACCTGAGCAGGGTGAGTATCAACCCGATCGTCAACTCGGCAACGGGAATGGTCGGAGCATCCGGTGTGTTGGTAACTGTTATGCCCAACTCCGTCGCTGCGGCGAGATCAATCGAATCCATACCAATTCCACATCGGGAAATGGCCTTGAGAAAAGGGGCCGTTGTCATAACCGCTCGCGTTAGCGGCTCTACGCCGGCAATCATCCCTATCGGCCGGAACTCTTTAATTAAAGCAGCAACCTCGTCTTCGGAAAGTTTTCGCCGGTAAGGGTTCAATATCGGCTTCAACCCAGCAGACTCCATCGAAGCAAGGAGGTCGGGAACATCAGCCGCAAAAGACGACGTAGTGATTAGTACGTTGTTCATAGCTCTCTCACTTAACTGGAATCTGCCTGTGTATTTCCGACAAACCGTTCATGCAGGCATTCATAAGCATTGTGATATCCAAACTGTATGCAATGAAACGGTATCCTTCGCGGTATCGCCGAACGACTTCAGCCACATCAGGTTGCACGACATGGATACCGGCAGCAACCCCGTGTCGTTGGCAGGCTGCACCTATGGTATTAACTGCAGCAACCATCTCGGGGTGATCGAACTGCGCCGTTATCCCTATTGAAGCAGATAGATCGTAGGGGCCTATCATTACTGCGTCTATTCCGGGCACAGCGAGTATCTCGTTGATGTTGCGCACCGCATCCATATGCTCAATTTGCACGCAGACAAAGGTTTCGTCATTTGCCACTGCCACCGATTGCTGAAGATGCATGCCGTAGCCGTTAGCCCGGCAAAAGCCAACCCCTCGCATCCCTTGCGGCGGATATTTGACCGCTCTGAGCAATTCGCGAGCCTGGTCAGCATTGTTTATGAAAGGAGCTATGACCCCCGACGCTCCCGCATCCAGAAAGCGTTTCGTCTCGGCATAAGTATTACCTGCCAACCGGACCAGTGGTGCGCAGTGCGGATTGCCCGACCTGATGGCCTGAAACAGTATCTGGGTTTGCACTAGATCAACGGCAGAGTGCTCGACATCCACGGTCAGGAAATCGAAACCCGTCAAAGCCATTGTTTCGGCAATAATCGGGCTTGCCGAATTAAGCCATGAGCCAACAACCGGTTGTCCCGATTTCAGTTTTAGCTTGATAGACATCATCCCCCCTACTTTCTCACCCGCGATTTGAATAGCAATTCAGCCAACTGGAAATCTTCCTCTTCATCTATGTCTACGGCTTCCAGCTTGTTGACTTCAAACATCTTCGGGCTGAGCCCGATTCTCTTGTTTCCGGCGGCAGCAAAGGAGGCTTTGGAGAATAGATAAAAATTGGAGTTTTCCTCGAAAAGTGGCGGCAAATCCTGGGTACGCAACAATTCCTGCGGATTATGATTAACAGGCGCTCCCGATTCCCAGTAAAGCCTGCTCTGCAAACGGGTAACGGAAAAAAGTGAGTCGTAGACGCCAATTCCGGCAAAATAGTCCCTGATGGCCTTCTCAAGCGTATTGATTGTGAGCAGGGGGTTCGTGCTATGGGTCTGGAGAAAATGTTCTCCCGTCGAAGCCGAAAGATCGCAGCCGATAATATCGTTCATCGGTACAAAGTCGCCACACAGATGCTCAGGACGCTCGTTCACGCGCACTTTCGAAAAGTGCCTCCGCGCATCCTCGGCAATCTCACGACTATCGGTATTGATAACGAAGGAGGATACCAAGGTTGATTTTTGAAGCACTCCTGCAACGCAATGGTACAGTGGGCGCCCACAGAACAGACGCATGTTTTTGTTGGGAACCCGCTCAGAATGACCTTTCATGGGTAGGAGAGCCGTAATTTTCATGCTTTTACCTTTTCAATCGGGACAACTTGCTTACTAAACGTTTGCAATACCAGTTAGTATGTGCAATCAAATTGTAAACAAATCTGTAATCCTCGAGCTGTTTTAAATAATTGACTATTTCCTGGTAATTGGCTTCACAACATTGAGTTAGACTATCACCATAAAGCGGATCTACCTTAAACAATGATTCAATCTTTTCATTGCCACAAATAAATCTATAACCATATAAATTCATAATATATTTTAACGATGATAGAGAAAAATTGTAATTATGTGCATGGGTAAGATATTTTATAAAATCACAACAATACACGTATTTGTTTTTGAGATCTAATAGTCCGGGCACACCGACATAAATTATACTATCTACTGTGCAAATTTTACTCAAGAGCTTTAGCTGATAAGATATATCTGTAAAATGCTCCAAAACGTGAGACAAAATTATTATATCAAAGGTTTCATTACAATTGCGTACATATGAAGACAAACTTTCGTCTGTCAGTTTGATGCCAGTTTTGCAACCGTACTCTACAAATTTTTGATTAAATTCCAGGCCATAAGATTCGACCTTGATCCCATCTGCACAAGCCGATTCAGTAAACTCTCTCAGATTAGAACCATTGCCCGCACCGATTTCAAATATTTTTAAATCCATTTTAGCGAGGTAAGGTTTTACCATCTGATAAATTTTAGCACCCTGGCCTTTTGAGAAGAGGTTGATATCCTCCTGCAACGTACCAAAAGTCAACGGATGGTAAAACGTGTTGTAATATTGGCCAAGCGATCTTTCCGATATATATGGGTTTGTAAAGATCAATCCGCACACGCGGCATATGTATGCTGAAAATGGGAGTCCGAATCTATCATATGAAGCAATCTTTTCAGGCTCTGCACTACCGCAAAGACATTCAGCCCTCACGCTGGTGACAATCTCGCCGCCATCTATAGCTTTTAAAAAACTTGCTCTATACTGTTGTTGGACTTTATTCAGATCAGCCTTGAAGCTTTTACAGTTCAGAAATCTCGATACCATTGATCACCTGCAGTTAAGGAATATCAGAAACGAACCAAGTACGCCCGACAGAAAAGGCGCAAATGAGGTCTGTAGTTCAAACTCCACAAATTTGAGGTTAAAGGCTTTGTATGAGTGGTATGCTGCAAACCAACAATAGAACCCGAGATATCCGGCTATCATCCCGACCACAAAGGCATAGACCCCAATAGATTGTAGCAGTAAGCAACTGGTCAAGAGATAGATAATCCCCATCCCACCGTTCGCTACATGCCAGATAATATGATTTGTTGTGCTATAGAGTTGGACATGCATGGCTCCATAACGCTCGAGGAAGAAAGCCAACCCCATGAGCGACCAGAGTAATCCTTCGGGAAAAGGCGCGTGACTCCCAATATGGCTAAGGATTGGCGCACCGGCAAGCCCCAGCCCGACAAACCCTGTTACATATGTCCAGTGAGCAAAAGTCATTCCTCTCTTTGCCACCCGCAACAGATCAGCGCGTCGATCCTCGGCGTAAAGCCGGGAAAGAAGCGGGATTTTACTGTAAAAGGGCGCTTGTGAAAACTGACTGACCATCTGAATGAGGCGCAGTCCCAATAAATAAGTAGCGACACTGGCGGCATTACCGATTTGAGCATAAATTATGCCGCTAGCCTGGATCAGCCCATAACTCATCAGAATACCCAACCCGCTACGCCACGCACTCGGCCATACGGCATCGAAGATGTCCCTGTTAAACGGCTGGCGGACAAATGTGCGTAGAATCCCATGCTCCGCCCATCTTGCAAGGCATCGATCCCGGGCAACATTAATAACCAACCACGCCTGATTGGCGATTACCAAGCCAAGCAGGCCACCGCCGGCAAGCAATACGAGAAAACTGGACATAATCGCCGCAAGGGACGTTACGGTTTCCCATCTCCGCACAAGGGCGACCTGATTCATCCCCTGCAAGTAGGAACTGTATAATGCCCCTTGAAAAGAAATGCCTGAGGCGATGACAATAATCCCCCAGGCAAGCCAGGCTGCGCCCTTGCCTGAGACCGCAGTAACAGGTCGTTGCAGGGCGATTGTGCCGGCAACAAGCAGTAGAAAGGTCCAAATCACTCCTAGGTAGCGATAAACCCGACTCATTGTCGAGTAGACCTGATTCAGGGTCTGGAGATCAAACGTGCCGGTGCCAGCATGATGACATTCTTTCAATTCCCTGATACCTGCCCCACCCCTCACATAGGCAATTACACGAATAAAAGTGGGACTGAAGCCTGCATCCACAATTGCCTGAAGCCCAATCATGGTCATAAAGAGATACCAGAGGGAAATCTCAGCGGCACTCAGTCTGGTCAATAGAAGAGGAAGAACAATAATCAAGCTTAAAGACTTGGACAAAAAACTTCCCCATGTCATGAGGGTCGGGGAATTCCAACAGCTTGCCAAGTATGTTTTGGCTCGGGCCACCATCATTGTGAGATACTTGTTTTCAAGTAATACGAGGTCCGCACTTTTACTACTACTTTTTTTATCCAGGCTGGCATCCCTTCTACGTGTAACTGCCCCGCATGGGCATCAGAGGGGAAAAAAGCGACGAACTTCTCTTTGGTAAGATCAACGCGGAGAGAAAAAGTCGGCGGCATCAAGTAGAACTCCACGTCTTTGGCGGCATCATAGGGCTGGGATACCGTCATGCTACTCGCTGGTTGCCATGCCATTCCCTCAGCGCCAGCAAGAACCGTCTGAATGTCGATATATTCTTTATGAGCCTCGAACGCGACCTCATTGGAGCTTTTGGTTTGATAACTCATAACACGCGCGAAGACGTCGTTGCCTATCAGTGGATACTCGCCATCGGCGCTGTTTTCATCCAGATTGGCAAGAAACTCAAGTACTGCTTTCCAGGCATCGCCGGAGAAATAAAGCGCCCAGTTTTCAAAAATGTCAACTATCACTCGTGCTTCCCGCGTGAGCGGCTATTCGCCTTTAACCAGAGAAAATATGTACTGCCAGCGTTGTCGCTCCTCAATCGTCATCCGCTCTCGATACTCAATCAAGAAGGCTGCCACAGTCGACCCCATCAATCCCAGTAACGTCCCCATCAACACTATAGCCGATCTCTTGGGCTTAGCCTTCTTATCCGGCACTCGAGCACGTTGAATCACCTGGATACCTGCAACGTTCATTTCCTCAGTCAATTTGGCCATTTCATACTGTTTGGTTAGCAGCTCCACCAAAGACTCCTGGATCTTGAAATCCCGCATCAAACGGAGATACTCTTCACCAAGCGCCGGTACGCTTCCTACTGAGGGGATTGCCCCGCCCTTCCCGTTGCCCTCGAAATGGGCAATCTGCTCTCTGAGTCGATCGATAACTACCTTCTGGTTTTTGACCTCTTGACTGGAATCTGTCAGCGAGCGTTGTAGCACCGCAAGCTTCACCTGCTCGGCTGCCAGTTGCGCAGTCAGATCGGCAATTCCTTGAATAGCACCCTTTGCCTGTTCAGTAACATCTACCATCTTGTTCTTTGCCTTGAACCCCTTGATCTTTTCTTCCGCACTGCTCAGGCTGACCTTTGTCTTAGCGAGCTGTTCCGCGAGATAGGCCTTATTCTGGACCGCACCGGTTACATTGAGGTTAATCATCATCTTTGCCAACTCATCAACATAGGCATTGGCAATGTCTGCCGCTAGCCGTGGGTCCTTGTCTTCGACGGTTATCGAGATGATGCCGTCTTTCTTTCCGGCTACGATGTCCACTTTTCTGCCCAGTGTCTTGTACACATCATCGCGGGACTTTGCGTTGAAGACCTTCATGAGATTGAACCGGTCGATGATATCATCGCTCACGGCATTGCTTTTCAATATCCCGATACAGCGATCGGCCGAAGTACCATTACCGAGCAGGTCGCCAGCAAGGTTGGCCATTCCGCCACCCACTTGCCCAATCATCAACCCCATCAGGCTTTGGTCCTGCTGAGGAGGAAGAACCAGAGCAGTAGTGCTGTAAATTTTGGTCAGGAGGAGACTCCCGCAAACAGAGAGCACGAATACGGCCAGTGTCGTTCGAACAATAAGACTCTTTCGCTTTGCTAGGACTTCCAGATAATCGAGAAGGTTGATGGTTTCGTTGGTTGTTCCGTTGTTACCTGGCTGACTACCCTGCATACCGACCTCAGTACTTAAAAAGGATGATTTATCATTCCCACGCAGCAACGACGTCTACGCGAATTTCCCAAAATCATTCAAAAAACTATCCAACTGATCAACAAAAAGATAGGGGGTGATCATTATCCCGACCACCCCCCATGATAAACAATACCGACTCCCAGTCAAGGCATTAGAAAAGCGGCATCCAGGCGTAGGTACCATTAGCTTGTTTAGCACATACTTCCAGAGTATCTGCAACACCTGTGGCTGCTTGAGTGAACCACATAGTACCGCGAATCGTTAAACTGCAGGTAGGTTTCGTGGCAGTTGTGTTAATTCTGATGCCACCATTTACTTCGAGTTTTTGGGTAGGAGAAACAGTATTAATACCTACGTTCCCAACACTCGTAATTCTCATTCGATCTGCTCTTCCCGTAGTCCCTGCAGGGGCTGTCTGAAATGACAGGTAAGTCGGCGCCGAGCTATTCGTCCATACACCGTCAGCGTATGCAGAAATCCCCGCGCCGGCGACACCAAGTGAGCCAATGTAACTACCAAACATAAGATTGCCAAGACGGTCATTTGCTTGGGGTAGACCGTTGTTCGTTGCGGGATCGTTATTGTGGAACATGAGAATGTTCCCGCCCCCGCCAGACGTAGTGCCAGTATAATGAGAGATAATCTTGGTATCGTTAATATTCGTGCCTTTGAGATGCAGGGGAACTGCCGGAGCATTCGTCCCAATCCCTACATATCCCGTATCCGTCACCACCATCTTATCCGTGGTGCCTGTCGCATCCTTCACAATCAGCTTATTCGCCGCCTGGGCCATCACCGGCATAAGTGCTACAACTGAAGCCGCAACCGCCAACGTAACCTTTCTCTTCATGTGATGCTCCTTTCCCCGTAAGGATGTGTGCTAACATAGCAAAATGAGGTTTAGTTTACAACGATATTCTGGGCAATTAATGTGCCAGCCGCCACCGTGATCGTGCCGACCGTGGTCGTCAGGGTCGTACTGGGTGTATAATCTCCGTTGTAACCTCCCTTCAATGTTATGGTCTTGGCTGCGTTCATGGTCAGAGGTCCAAGGGAGGCGGAAGTGGTTGCCATGGCCTCCAGTACGGCTCCGGTTGTTGCAGTGTTGTAAGCATCTTGCACAGTGTCAAAATAAGATGTAGTTCCCGCTATCCGGATGGCTTGGTATTTGGCGAATTCCGCGCCCACTGATTTTACTGCATCGAGGGACGCGATCACACAATCACCGGTTCCGGTGCACGCGCCAGTCCATGACTTGAAATAAGAATCTGCGCTCGGAACCGCGATAAAGGTTACCTGGCTGTTCTTTTCGAAACCGCTCATGCAGGTGCCCGCTACGCAGGCTATGCTGGCGGGAACGCTGGTCACGGTTCCCGTTCCGGCACCGGTTACGGTTGCCGCAACCGGTGCCTGGGTATCGGAAAGATAACAGGCTGTCAGCACGAATGATGATTCAGAGGCACTCAAAGTTACGTCGTTTGTATCCTTGATGCCAGTCCCTAGTCCCTGGTCCATCGCTACAGTAAATGCCGGAAGAGGGTCTCCTGGAATAATGGAATATTCAAACCCGAAAAGCGGTAGCGCTGTAGTGTTGATACCGTCAAAATCGGCCCACACATATAACAAGGTGTTGCTATCCTTTTCAATGGGAATGGGAACTGCACCCGGCGTGGCTGCCTGATTGAGAAGTGTCGAGTCGGCGTAGGTTGCCGAGTTGGTATTGTCGAGCAAGAATGATATCGAGCCTACCCCCGTAAACGACGGAGTGAGACCAACCGTAACAAACGCCTTACTCACGACTGCTTCTGCATCTTGATCCATGGGCATGGCAACCAGTACCCCGACCGCCAGGAGAATCATTCCCCCAAACCTCTTTGTGTACCTGTTGCGCTGAGAATTCATGCTAGTTCTCCTTGCACACGAAGCAATCGTGAGCGGAAGGTGAGCTGTAAAAACTTGATATACCACACTTTACACAATTCGCGAGGTGAACCGCAAATTATAATTTTGTAACACGTAACACACAGGTTACTGAACCGCTACATTACTGAGTGTTACGCTGCCGAGCCACACCGTCAGTCCGCCGATCGTTGTATAGCCAGTCACAGAATTGAGGGACGGATCATACCCCCCCGACAAGGTTACTGCAATATCCCGGTTCAGATCAAGGGCCGTAAAGGCCATCGCCTTGGCCTTGATCGTGGCGCCGGTGACGGCAGCCACATAGGCATCACTAATCGAGCCGAAATAAACCGTTCCCATCTGAACATTCGGGACAATGTCAAATGTCGCTGTTGCTGATTTATCGGTACCGAGCGTCACCGAACAATTGCCGGTTCCGGCACAGGCGCCGGACCAGCCGGTGAAGAGTGACCCGTTGCCGGGGGTAGCGGCAAGGACGAGCGAAGAACTGGAATCGAAATCGGAACTACAGGTCCCGCTGGAACAGACAAAGGCCAGCCCCTCGGTAATGCTGTTGACCGTACCGCTGCCGGTGCCGGCCACATTCACGGACAGGGTGTTCTGCAGGGTGAAGTTTTCCGCGCTGGTCGCCGTACCGCCGACGGTGGTAACGGTTACCCGGCCGGTGGTCGCACCTTGAGGAACGGTGACCAGAATCTGTGAGCTGGCAGTAACACTGATGATGCCGGCGGTAACGCCGTTGAACTTCACGACATTGTCCGTCGGAGTGGCACCAAAGTTATTACCGGAAATCGTTACTTGGGTCCCGGCCTTCGCCTTGCTCGGAGAAACAGTAGAGATTGCGGGCGACGGAGGCGGAGAACCAATAATGCCCAGTTCGACTACAGCACCTCCAGGAACGAGAAAGCTTGGCGTGGTGAAGAACCAGCCACTTCTGGTCGCGGTCAGGGTGACATAGTCGTTCGCATCGATGTTGCGCACCCGGAAGATGCCACTCTCGTCAGTGGCAGAACCGGTGAAGGTCGTGGAATTCAAATACTCAACCATATACGGTGACTGAGGATGAAAGCTGCTGGAGGCCGTTGCCGTAACGCCACTGACACCCGAATAATCCTGACTGTTGAGAACTCGGGCCAAAACGGCGGACTTGCCGCTACCAAGCCCCAGCTCACTGCCGGTGTAAAGGTAGTATGGCGTGTTGCTGTAGTCGATATTGGCGGTAAATGTATACAAAATATCGGTATAGACCGGCAAGTAGCCATCCTTGGCGATGATCAGCCTGAACGGTGTGCTGTTGCCTGGCAGCCCGGAAAGGGTAAAAGTCCCGTCAGCAGCCGAGGTGGTTTTTTCCAGCGGGTAATGTTCCATCTCGATGGTGGCGCCGGCGACGGGGAGGTTGCCGGAATTCAACACCTTGCCGGTAAAAGAAACGGTATTCCCGATATAGAAGGGCTGGGAACTGGTGGCCGGAGACTTACTGGAAATGGTTACCGTAAGATTCCCGTTTCCGGCATTCGGTACAACTGCGGTCAAGGTCGTGCCATCAGGAGACACTGACGAGGCTGTCACCGAAACATTGCCGCCAAACGTGACAGAGTTGTTGGCTGCAACCGGATCGAAGTTGATGCCGCGAATGGTAACGGTACCGCCGACATTCGAGGATGCCGGGTAGAAAGCGGATATGGCCGGTTGACTGGTCGGCGTGAACTGGGTCTGATACCCGCCAGAATTGCCATTGGAGTCAACCACGGAAATCGTCCAGTAATAGGTAGTGCCGTCAACCAGCAAACTCTGGCTGGCGGTATTGTCGTAGTTATAGACGACAGACGTAGTACCCGACGAGATCGGAGTATCGCTTGACGGGCTCCAAAACTGGCCACCGGGGCCGCTAAGCCAAATCTGATAGGTGTAGGTGGCCGGCGGTGCAGCAGGTGCCGTCCAGGCAAAAGTCGGCGTTGCATTGGTGCTGTACGGAACTAGACCAACCGGCGAAACAGGAGTCGGATAACTGTCGATAATTGCCGTTATTGAGGCGTTGAGAGTTTCAAAAGTACCATCGGAATAATACGTCGTGAACGCATAGGTGTCGCCGACATTGACCGAACCGCTCGGCGAGAACCACCAGTTGAATTCGTTCCAACGGGACAATCCGATGGTCGTGGCGGAGATGCCAGGGCCTGAAACCGTGACGTTGACCGGTTGTTTCTGCATGCCCTCCAACCCCAAGTCAAGATTCAACCAACTGTAACCACTCTGCACCATCCCATGATTGGTGGTGACGATGGCCCTTGCATTTCCTGCTGAAAGGGTTACTGTCGGCGCGACCTTATTGCTTGAAGCAACGGTAATCGACGGTGCCGCCTGATCGGCATTCGTCTGCTGGATGTCGCCGTAATCGAGCGTACCGTTATTATTCATGTCGAGCAGCCCATACACCTGATATGTGCCGGGGGGGACATTATTGACGGTATAACTTTGGGAGCCGGAGGGACTCGAAACGAAGGTAGTACAAAACACCGGAATGTCGCCCGACTCGTTGACAAGAGCGACCAACAGTGGACCAGTGGCCGATATTCCGGTCAAATTAACGGTGCCGGTAACCGTAACGCCAGAAGTGGTGGTAACAGGAGTCCAGGAAGAAGCTGCCGACGCTGCGCCGACCAGGGCCTCAACCTTGTACCAATAATTGGCCAATCCGCCGACATGGGCGAAGAAATCGTTGTCGCCGGAAGCGACATCCTTCGAACCGATAGTCGCCCCTCCGTTCGTCGAGCTCCAGGAGATTCGGTACTTATCGGCAATGGGCAGTTCGCTGCCGGTGGAATTGTCGGTTTCCCCATTCCACATCACGAAATTGCCGCCGTTACTACGGTAGACAATCACCTGTGGTGCTGCCGGAGCTACCGGCGGCGGATTATTCAAGATGATCGTTTGACCGGTCACATTCGTCGAGTTGACGTTAACCTGGGCAGAACCGGCTGGATCGTTGGCGTGGCGGATATTGGTCCCCTGGGTAGCGACAAATGCCTGGAGCGTATACGTTCCAGATGGAACCCCGGTGATAGTGAAAGCCCCGGCAGATTCGATACTGACCCCGGGACCTTGATCTCCTCCTGATGAAGGAAAGGCAGTGATGAAAATACGGCCGGGCTTACCGCTGCTATTGATGACGGTCCCCGAAATGTTATACGCCATGGCGCTTGTGGCCGTGAGCAGGGTAAAGATCAACGTCAAAAACAACCGTATGTTGCCAAAAACCCGACCATGTATGACCATTTTCCCAATCCTCCTTCGAGCCTGTAAAATACCGCTTCACGCTCTTCCCGACAGAGGTAGCCCCGGAAGAGTAATCACTGTATTATTACGTAACAGCAATATGTATACCCAATGCGGACCGGAAAATGATCTCAGTATAACACGAAAAATTCGGTGAAGAATCAGGTGATACTACGTGAGGAAAAGATGGTCAACGCTTTTGCCCGGCAGGATGTGGATAAAAAAAGCGGCAACCCTCTCTATGAAGGATTGCCGCTTTGGATGGTGATCCCAAGGGGACTTGAACCCCTGTTACCGACGTGAAAGGCCGGTGTCCTAACCACTAGACGATGGGACCAAACTCTATCGTTTGCTTCTGAACCTGTGCCGCAGCCACTGTCGACACTGGCCGTCCGCCAGATGTTGAACTGGCTGGGGTGCAAGGATTCGAACCTTGGAATGCCGGAATCAAAATCCGGTGCCTTACCGCTTGGCGACACCCCAAGAGGAAGGACAATTATCTATCACGAGACCCCATGGAGCGTCAAGCATTTTTTTCAACTTTTTCTTCCGGGCATCCCTACCATTCTTTTACCAGACAGATCCCCCGTGCGCCTCAGCAAACAACTTCTCAAAGACTCGTGCCCGGATTCGTGACGACCCGGCCGGGTCGACCGAGCAAAACCACAGGCGTAGCAGGGCTACGTTGAGGATTTTGCGAGCATGAACCGGTCAAAGACGACACGGAGACCGGATGCGGGTCCGCGAAGTACGTTTGCGGATGAATCCTTAGCCGCCAAAACCCGCGCCAGCTGCAATGGCCTTGACGTTGGCGGGGATGAAGCGATGATTGCGCTCGGGGAGCGTTTCCTTGAGGGCATCTTCCAGCGACTGGAGGGAAACCGCGCCGGTCCTGGCGGCATAGGCGCCGAGCGCAACCATGTTGACCATGCGCGGATCGCCCAGTTCCACGGCAATGTCGTTCATGGGGATGGTGACGACCGTAATATCGGAACGCAGACCTGCGGGCACGTCCACCAGCGAGCCGTTGACGATGCAGAGCCCGCCGGTTTTGACCTTGGCAAAGAATTTGTCAAAGGATGCCTGGTTGAGGATGACCGCAACAGAGGGGCTGCCGATGACGGGGGATCCCACTTCGTCGTCGGCGATGACAACGGTGCACATGGCAGCACCGCCCCGCTTCTCGACACCGTAGGAGGGGAAGAACGAAACGTTTTTCCCTTCGATGATGGCCGCCTGGCCCAGGATGTTTCCGGCGAGCAGGACTCCCTGGCCGCCGAAGCCGGCAATGAATACGTCATGACGCATGAAAATACTCCCTGCTTAGAGTTGAGCGGTGTTTTTGAAGACGCCGAGCGGGAAATAGGCACACATTTCGGTCCCTACCCGTTCGTTGGCAGCCAGGGCGTCCATGCCCCAGTTGGTGGGACATGAGGAGAGTGCCTCGATAAAGGAAAATCCCTTGCCCTCGGCCTGATAACGGAAGGCTTTCTTGATCTGGCGCTTGGCGTCCATGAGATTCTTGGGGTTGTTCACGGCGACCCTGGCCGAAAAGGCCACCCCCTCCAGTTGGGCCAGCAGTTCCGCCATCCGGATGGGCGAGCCGTCCTTCTCGTTCTTCCTGCCATAGGGCGAAGTGGAGGTCCTTTGCCCGACCAGAGTGGTGGGAGCCATCTGACCGCCGGTCATGCCGTACGTGGTGTTGTTGACGAAGATAACCGTGATGTCTTCGCCGCGGTTGGCCGCATGGATGATTTCGGAGGTGCCGATGGCGGCCAGGTCCCCGTCCCCCTGATAGGTGAAGACAAAGGCGTCGGGACGGGCCCGTTTGACCCCGGTGGCCACGGCGGGAGCCCGGCCATGGGGCGCCTCGACCACATCGATATCGAAGTAGCCGTAGAGAAAAACGGAGCATCCCACCGAGGCAACCCCGATGGTCTTCTTCTGCACGCCGAATTCATCCATGGCCTCGGCCACGAGGCGATGGAAGGTGCCGTGATGGCACCCCGGACAGAAGTGGGTCTGGACATCCTTGAGACTGACCGGTTTCTTGAAGACCTGTTGCATATGTACCTCAATAAAATTTTCTGATCTGTTCCAGCAGTTCTTCCGGCGTGGGGAGCGAACCGGCACCGGGGGGCCTGCCGTAGAAAAAAACGTCGGTTCCGGCGGTCACGGAGAGACGGACATCCTCCACCATCTGACCCGCGTTCAGTTCGATATCGAGCACCTTTTTACAGCGCGCCGTAACGGTGCGGTATGCTTTCTCCGGAAAGGGGAACAGGGTAATGGGCCGCAGAAGCCCCACTTTAAGCCCCTGCTCCCGGGCGCTCATAACCGCGGTCTTGGCGATGCGGGCCGCGGAGCCGAAGGCGGTCACCAGGAATTCGGCATCGTCGAGCATGAATTCCTCCCAGCGCGCCTCCTTTTCCTTCAGTTCGGCGTAGCGGGCATGGAGTTTCCAGTTGTGGGCCTCAAGTTCGCCGTCGCCCAGGTACAGGGATTTGACCACGCGCTGTTCGCCGTCACCCTTGCCCCGTACGATCCAGTCTTTGGACGGCAGCACGCACGAGGGGCGCGGGTTCGGGGTGAGGGGTTCCTTCATCTGGCCGATGACCGAATCACCGAAGATCATGGCCGGCATCCGGTAGATGTCGGAAAGGTCGAAGGCGAGCATGGTCAGATCGTACATCTCCTGAACCGACGAGGGTGCGAGGACGATGATGTGATAGCCCCCGTGCCCTCCCCCCTTGACCGCCTGGAAGTAATCCGCCTGGGATGCGTCGATGCCGCCGAGCCCCGGACCCGACCGGCAAATATTGACGATGACGCCGGGAAGCTCGGCGCCGGCCATGTAGGAGATCCCCTCCTGCTTGAGCGATATGCCGGGGCTCGACGATGATGTCATGGCCCGGACGCCGGTGGCCGAGGCCCCCAAGAGCATGTTGATGGATGCGATCTCGCTCTCTGCTTGAATGAACTCGCCGCCCAGGCCGGGGAGTTCGCGGGACATGTATTCGGGGATATCGCTCTGGGGCGTGATGGGATAGCCGAAATAGTAACGGCATCCGGCCTCGATGGCGGCCATGGCCAGAGCCTCGTTACCCTTCATGAACAGTCGCTTTGTCAAAGCTGCCTCCATACAGATGGTGTTTCAGATACTGTCGACCCTATTTATAAACCTTAATAGCAACGTCAGGGCATATCTCCGCACAGAGAGCACAGCCGGTACATTGATCCTGGCTGGTCATGACGGCGGTGACATAGCCGTATTTATTGATCGTGCTACTCATCACGATCAGTTTGCGCGAGCAGGCGAGCGTACAGAGACCACACCCTTTGCACCTCGATTCATCAATCTCAATTTGAGCCATGAAGCCGTATCCTTTCTCCTCTGTATTACCGTATACAGAAGCGTGCTTACCGTATCAAAAATCAAAGCAATGGGTCAATCTCATTTTACAGGTATATTTCAACGATTTATCACTTGCTTTTGTCTGACGATACAGCTAAATATGTACTCAGGTTATTCATGTAATTCTCACAACTCAAAGGAGGGAGTCAATGGCACCTACATTATTGGAATTGACCGCAAGTATTGTATCCTCACACGCTGCTGTGTCAGAGCTTTCCACGGAAGAACTGGTTCAGGAAATTCAAAAGGTCCATGCCACGCTGCAACAGCTTGAGGGCGGTGCTGCTGCACCCGAGGCTGCGGCAGAAGAAGCCAAGGCCCCGGCCATGACGCTCAAGAAGGCGTTCCAGGCCGACCAGGTATGCTGCATGATCTGTGGCAAGGGCGGAATGAAAACCCTTACCCGCCACCTGGCCCAGGTGCACCAGATGAAGCCGGGCGAATATCGCAAGCAGTTCAACATCCCCAGTAGCCAGCCGCTTACCGCCAAAAAGTTCTCCGAGGCGCGCAAGCAGATGGCCAAAGACCGGGGGCTTGCCGAAAACCTCGCCAAGCACGCGCCGTGCGCGCCGCCAAGATTCAGGAGAAAAAGGCTGCTGCGGCCGAAAAGCCGGCTAAGGCCAAGGCTACCCGCGCCAAGAAAGCCACTGCCTGATTGCGATATCCTGCCCGTGGTTCCGGAAGCCGTTCGTTCTAGCGAACGGCTTTTTTCATTTCCGTACCGGCTATGGTGCGCGGGGCGGGAGCGTACCCCCGGCTGCCAGCAGCCCCTTGGTCAACAGGGCAAACTCCTGCAGCGAAAGCGTCTCGCCGCGTCTCCCCTCATCGATGCCGCAGCGTGCCAGAGCATCCCTGATGCCGTCCGTCGGCACACCCAGCGCTCCCCCCTTCAAACAATTCCAGAGCGTCTTGCGCCTCATGGCAAAGGACGCCTTGACCACCCGCCTGAAATAGTCCTCGTCCCCCACGTCCACCCGGGGCTGCGCCAGGGGAACAAACGAGAGAACCACCGAATCTACCTTGGGCACGGGGTGGAACGAGCCCGGCCTGACGAGGAGCTCGCGGGTCACATCAAAGTGAAGCTGGAACAGGACCGACAAGACACCGTACTCTTTGCCCCCCGGTCCTGCGGCGAGTCTGTCGCCCACCTCTTTCTGGAGCATGAGCACGAGTCGGGTGAAAAGATCCCGGACATCGAGCAGCCTGAACAGGACCGGCGTGGAGATGTTATAGGGCAGGTTTGCCGCAACCTTCCAGGGAGGCGTGCCGTAGCGGGCCAGGGTTTCGCGGATATCCAGGTCGAGGATGTCGCCCTCGATGATCGTGACCCGGGGATTGTCGGCAAAACTGCCGCGCAGCAGCGGCACCAGGCGGTCGTCCAGTTCGACGGCCACCAGCCGCCCGGCCTGTTCCGCCAGATATGACGTCAGCGCTCCCTTGCCGGGGCCGATCTCCAGGACTCGCTCGCCGGTGCCGGCACTCACCAGGGCCGCAATGCGGGAAAGAACCGAACGGTCAGTGAGGAAATTCTGCCCGAGTGCCTTGCGGGCACGGATGCCGTCTCCTCTCACCCTTCCCTCCCCGACCCGAGCAGGTCCAGGGGCCAGTTCACCCGTGCGTCAAGCGCGAGCCCGCCCTGCTCGCCGCAGCGCAGGTAATAGTCACCCGGCACGGCGATCATGGCGGCATTGTCGCCGCACAGCGACGGCGACGGGATCATGAGCTCCACGCCCCGCGCAGCGGCGGCATGGGCCATTTCCCGCCGCAGCGCACTATTGCAGGCCACTCCGCCTGCCACCACGACCCGGTCGATGCCGGTCGCATCCGCGGCGCGGAAGGTCTTTTCCACCAGCACATGACAGACTGCTTTCTGAAACGAGGCACAGAAATCGGCAAGTTTTTCCCCTTCGGGAATTCCCTGTTTTTTTACCGCTGAGAGCACTGCGGTCTTGAGGCCGCTGAAACTGAAGTTGAAGCTGCCGTCGTGGAGCAGGGGCCGCGGAAAGGCGATGGCATCCGGATCACCGGCGGAGGCCAGGCGATCGATCTCGATGCCGCCCGGATAGGGGAGCCCCAACAGCTTGGCCACCTTGTCGAAGGCCTCGCCCGCAGCATCGTCCAGGGTCTGGCCGAGGGTGGTGCACCGGCCGATGCCGTCGACCCGGTACAGGTGGGAATGCCCCCCTGACACCACCAGGGCCAGATAGGGATAGGCGACCTCGCGTTCAAGAAAAATGGCGGCAAGGTGCGCTTCGATGTGATTGACTCCTGCCAGGGGAAGCCCACGGGCAAAGGCGATGGATTTGGCCACGGACAGACCGACCAGAAGGGCGCCGGCCAGTCCGGGCCCCTGGGTCACCGCAACCCCTTCCACGTGATCGAGGGTCACGTCCGCCAGGCGCAGGGCCTCGCCGACAACCGCGGGGATGGTCTCCAGGTGCTTGCGCGAGGCAATTTCGGGAACAACCCCGCCGTACACGGCATGATCCTTCACTTGAGAGGAAACCACGTTCGACAGGATGGTGCGCCCGTCGCGCACCACGGCGGCGGCGGTTTCGTCGCACGATGTTTCTATGGCAAGTACGAGCATAGAGCGCTAGAGAAGGTTTGCAGCCAGTTCAGCCAACTCCGACCGTTCGCCTTTGGTCATGGTGACATGACCGGCGATGGGCACCCCCTTGAAGCGCTCCACCACGTAGGTGAGGCCGTTGGAAGACGCGTCCACGTAAGGGTTGTCGATCTGGTAGGGATCGCCCGTGAGCACGATCTTGGTCCCCTCGCCGGCCCGGGTGATGATGGTCTTGATCTCGTGGGGGGTGAGGTTCTGGGCCTCGTCCACGATCATGAACTGAAGCGGAATGGAACGACCGCGGATGTAGGTCAGGGGTTCGATATCCATGATCCCCATGGCCATGAGCTCCTTGTACCCCTTGCTGTGCCGCTTTTCAGCCTCGTGGCCCGAGAGGAGGAGTTCCACGTTGTCGAAGATGGGCTGCATCCACGGGGTCAGTTTTTCCTCGATGTCGCCCGGGAGGAAACCCAGGTCGCGTCCCATGGGGAATACGGGACGGGAGACCAGAAGCCGGTTGTAGACGTTCTCCTCGGCGGTTTTGTGCAGTCCGGCCGCTATGGCCAACAGCGTCTTGCCGGTGCCCGCCTTGCCCACCAGTGTCACGAGCTTGATGGAGTCGTCCAGCA
Source organism: Geobacter anodireducens (assembly GCA_001628815.1). Lineage (NCBI taxonomy): Bacteria > Pseudomonadati > Thermodesulfobacteriota > Desulfuromonadia > Geobacterales > Geobacteraceae > Geobacter > Geobacter anodireducens. The sequence goes on along the minus strand of CP014963.1, from coordinate 1,665,811 downwards.
GGGCGTCAAAGGCAAAGGCCTGTTCCCGGTTGCGGGGATGGATGCTCCAGACCCCGTCTTTGCCGTTCTTGGCGATGGGAATGATCCGCTTCTGGTCGGCACGGTATTTCCCCAGGGCCGTATGGGACGGGTTGGCCGCATCGCGCAGGGTGACGAACTGGTTGGGGTGCAGGTCGTAGCCGGCAAGGTCGACCCATCCCTGGCCGTGAAAGCGATCCACCATCTCCGCCGACACCTCGAGCTCGGTAAAACCGGGATAGAGTTCCTCAATATCGACCTTGTCGGACTCGTAGTCCTCTGCTTTGAGGCCGAGGGCGTCGGACTTGATGCGCAGGTTGGTGTCCTTGGTCACGAAGATGACCGGCGTGGCCTCATCCTGCTCCTTGACACTGAGCGCCACGGCCAGAATCCGGTTGTCGCCCCGTTCTTCGCGCAACTCGGGAGGCAGCACCTTCATGAATTTTTCTGCATACATCTCTACGCGCAGGGTCCCGCCGTTTTCGAGGGCAATGCCGTTGGAGAGAGAGCCGGCGGCGCGCATTTCGTCAATGTAGCGCGAAAGCTGCCGGGCGTTGCGGCCGGTTTCGTTCATGTCCTTCTTGAACCGGTCGATCTCCTCGATAACGGTTATGGGGATGATGATGTTGTTTTCCTCGAACTTGAAGATGGCCTGCGGATCGTAGAGGAGGACGTTGGTATCGAGCACGAAATTTTTGATCATGTGAGTTTGCTTTCGTTGGCTAGAGTGGAATGACGCGTCCTGCCGGACGCACTATCTGTCGATCACATGCACCTGGAGCCCCGAGGAGAGGGCGAGAATCTTGATGTAGACCGGACGGTCCCGGTACCGGGCATCGAGGATCACCTCGCCCTCGCGGTTGAGGGCGGCAAGGACGCTCTCGGGGGATTCCTTGATCTGGTAGAAACTGTAAACCCCGGTTCCGTAAAGCTCATCCTTGGTTACGGGCCGCTCCGGGGGGAGCGAGCAGCCGGCAACGGCAAAAAACAGGACAAAAGCCGCGGCAGCGATACGTACGCCTGCAGCGGTTACCGGGATGCTCTTCATGGCTGTCACCTTCCCCTTCCCCCGACAATCTCGCAGAGCGCCCGCAGGAAGAACTCCACATCGTTGTCAGTGGTGAAAAAACCGGGGCTCACCCTCACCGTTCCCGCGGGATAGGTCCCGATGGTCCGGTGAGCCGAGGGTGCGCAGTGGAGGCCAACCCTGACGCTGATGTCGTGGTCGCGGTCAAGGCGAAAGCCGATCGACTGCGGGTCCATGTCCGCGGCTGAAAAGCTGATGACGCTCCCGCGGGGTTCGTCAGCAGCGGGACCGTGAACGGTTACCCGTCGCATGCCTGCAAGCCCTTCCAGAATCTGCCGGACCAGAGAGGCCTCCCGCTCCCTGATGGCAGAAAGCCCCGTCCGGGCGATGAACGCCACCCCCGCCCCGAGGCCGGCGATGCCGGGAGTATTGAGGGTGCCGCTCTCGTACCGTTCGGGCATGGCGTCCGGCTGTTCCTCGTCGGAAGAGTGGATGCCGGTCCCCCCCACCATGAGCGGCGTGAGTTCGGTCCCTTCGGCCACGTAGAGGATACCGGTTCCCTGGGGGCCGAGGAGTCCCTTGTGCCCCGGCGCAGCCAGCAGGTCTATGCCGATTGCCGGCGCATCCAGGGGAATCATGCCGGCAGACTGGGCCGCATCCACCAACAGCAGGGCGCCCCGCTTTTTCACTTCAGCGCCGATCTCTTCCACGGGCTGCAGGGCCCCGGTAACATTGGAACAGTGGGAGAGGGCCACGAGACGCGTGTTTGGCCTCATGGCCGCCGCAACGGCTTTCGGGGTAACGAATCCCCGGCGGTCTGCGGGAACCCTGGTTACCTCCACGCCGCGCCCCGCAGCCACATGCAGCGGCCGGACCAGAGAGTTGTGCTCCATGGTGGTGGTAACCACGTGGTCGCCGGGAGAGAGGAGTCCCGAAACCGCCAGATTGAGCGCTTCGGTGGCACTGTGGGTGAATACCACGCGGGAAGAATCGGTCACCCCCAGCAGGGCTGCCACCGCCTCTCGCGCCTCGAACACTATCCGCGTTGCCTCGATGCTCCGCCGGTACCCTCCCCTGCCGGGACCGACCCCCATGCGGCGCAGGGCGTGGTCAACGGCTTCGTAGACTGCTTCTGGCTTGGGAAAGGAAGTGGCGGCATTATCCAGATATACTGACATGAGAAAAAATTAGCACGCACCCCGGTCATTTGGCAACGGAATTCGGGATAGCGAGCAGCGGGACCGATTCGAGTAGCGGCCCCACCAGGACCATTCCCCGGCCAGGGTCGTCATCGCCGTCGTACAGGCGGCTGCCAAGGCTTTCAGGGAGTTGTCCCGCCCCCCACCAGTTGGCCATGGCCCGGAAATCCTCGGAGCCGGCATTGTATATGTCATAGGTGCCGTTGCCGCTGAAGCTGTTGCCCCACGCCATACCCCTGCCGTCCTCCACTCGCAGCCCCACGTGGTTTCGCGTAATTTCGCTGCCGCTGAGCTTTACGCCGGACCGGGAAAGATGGAGCCCCGCCCGACGGTTGCCCGCAACGAGGCTACGCAGCACGCTCCCCTCGCACTCCGTAAGGACGATGCCGGATTCGCATCCTTCCACGACGGCGCCCTCCAGCTTCAGGCGGGTATCGGAGGCATTGATCCCTGTCCCTTCGCAGGCGGCAAGACGCACACCGACCATATAGAGGGAACTCCGCCGTGCCTTGAGCCCATCGGCATTCCCGTTGAGCAGGACGTCACGCAGATCGATCTCACTGCCGTCCAGCTCCATTCCCACCTCACAACCGCTCACCTCGCCGCCGGCAAAGGTGACCACCGACTCGGCCAGCCGCACACCGGTGCCGCACGAGTTGAAACTCGCACCGTTCATGGTCAGGGTGGAGTAGGAGGCGTCGAGCCCCATGACGGCACCCTCGACCCGGCAGTGCTCAATGATGTTTTTCTTTTCGCTGGCCAGCAGGACGATCCCGTACCACTCGCCCGCCAGGGGAGTCCCGTTCGCCGAGGTAAAGCGGACCGGGGTATCGATACTGCCCCGGACCACGAGGCGCCCCTGCACGAGAAGACCCGGCGCCGATGCCCCTCCCGGGGCAGTGCGCCTGAACCGGACCACGGTGCCGGGCTCCAGGGTCAGGGTAGCCTGGGGAGCGACCCGCACCCAGCCCTCGACGGCGACTTCACCGCGCCAGGTAGTGTCTTCGGTGATCAGAAGGTTGCGCAGGACCGTTGCCGACGCCGGCGCGGCCGGTGCGAGGCGATCGAGTCCCGGCAGGGTTCGCCGGGGGGTATCGACACCGGCACCAACGGCCGGCACGGGAAGAGCCTGCTCGGGAGATGGTCCGGCGCTGCCCTGGGCCACGGGGCGCTCCGCCGCAACCACCGGGGACTCGGCAACGGACGCGCCGGCAGGTGTGGTTGCCGGCGTCTCAACAGGCACCGGCTGAACATGCCACCTTCCCATGAACTCAGCCAGGGTGGCGCAGCCGGCCAAGATCCCGAAACCTGCCACGGCCAGGCCACAGGCCATTATCCGGATGAAGCGCCGCGCATGGTTCGTTGTCATGGCTCATCCTCACTTCTGCTGTACACGCGGTTCTTCCCGTACTCCTTTGCCCGGTAGAGAAGATCATCGACCCGCTTGAGGAGTTCCCCGCGGCTTCCCCCGTCGCGGGGGAAGGAGGCAACGCCGACGCTGACCGTAATGCCGTGGGGAGCTATCCCCTTGAGCACGTCGAGGCTCTGCCGCTCCACCAGTTCACGCAGCCGCTCCGCCACTTGGAGGGCACTGTCGAATTCGGTTTCAGGCAGCAGGACAATGAACTCCTCCCCTCCGTAGCGGAAGGCAAAATCCGAGCTCCGCAGGGCCTCGCCGAGGAAGTCGCCCATGGCTGCCAGCACCTTGTCTCCGTGGGGGTGGCCGTAGGTGTCGTTGAACCGTTTGAAGTCGTCCACGTCAAGCATGATGATGGCAAGAGGCTTTTCGTACCGCTTGGCCCGGTTCAGCTCACGATTGAAAACCTGCTGGAAATATCTGTGGTTGTACAATCCCGTGAGGGAATCGGTGATGGCCATCAGTCGCGTCCGCGCGTGAAGCTGGGCATTGTCGATGGCCATGGCAGCGAAGGATGCGAGTACCGACAGGAGCTTCATCCGCTTCTGGTCGAACTGCCGGGGGACGAAATCGTCCAGGTAGAGGATGCCGACAATGCGGTTCTGGATCATGAGAGGAACGCAGATCAGGGATCGTATCCCCTCGTTGAGGGCGGTGGGATTGTGGAAGAAGCTCGTGTCGGCCGTGTCGTTGACAAAGAGAATCTCGCCACGGGTCAGCACCTGCTCCGTGAGACCGCCGGGCTGGACGTTCCAGCGCTCGGTCTTGACGAACTCCGGAGTCAATCCCTTGTGGGCATGGAGGGTAAGATCGTGACGGTACCCGTCGTAGAGGGCTATGCTGCCGGCCGGTGTTTCGGCGAAGCGCATGGCGCTCGTCAGGATGTGCCTGAGCACCGAATCGAGGTCAAGGGTGGAAACCACGGCACCGGCCACCTCGATCAGGTCCTTCAGCGCGCTCACCTCGGCTTCGAGCATTTCCCGCGTGCGCTCGGGGCTGCGTTCCATAGGGATCCTTTTCCTCCTGAAATGGTAATTAGTAGCACAGCAGGCCGGCAAAGTAAATCGGACAGTCTGCCAGGGCATACGGAACAGGGCCCGCGCACCTGCCTCGGCAGAGCATTGCCCCGTCGATTCAACCTGTTATGAGATTCTATTTTTACCGCTTGACACACCATATATATTGTGGCTATCTTTTCACCGCAACACAACATATATGGTTCCTACCAACAAGACATCCCCACGAACCAAGGAGAATGAAATCATGGCAGAAACGATGACAAAGGCCGCCGATATCCCCGGACTCTCGAAAAATGCAGTGACGGTCCTCGAGAAGCGCTACCTCAAGCGCGATACCGGGGGCAACGTGCTGGAAACTCCGGTGGACATGTTTCAACGGGTGGCCCGATCCATCGCCGAAGCCGACAAGAACTTCGACAAGAAGGCGGATGTCAAGGCTCTTGCCGCACAATTCTACGAGCTGATGACCTCCTTCGAGTTCCTCCCCAACTCGCCGACTCTCATGAATGCCGGCCGGGAACTGGGCCAGCTCTCCGCCTGCTTCGTGCTGCCGGTGGGCGATTCCATGGAGGACATCTTCGACGCGGTCAAGTACACGGCCCTGATTCACAAATCAGGCGGCGGCACCGGCTTTTCCTTTTCCCGCCTCCGTCCCGCCCACGACGTGGTCCGCTCCACGTCGGGAATCTCCAGCGGTCCCATTTCCTTCATGCGGGTCTTCGATGCCGCCACCGAGACCATCAAGCAAGGGGGCACGCGGCGCGGCGCCAACATGGGAATCCTGCGGGTTGATCACCCGGACATCATGGATTTCATCATGTGCAAGGACGATCAGAAGCACCTGAACAACTTCAATATTTCCGTGGGGCTCACCGAAGCTTCATGGAGGCGGTGGAGCGGGACGCCGACTATGACCTCAACAACCCCCGTGACGGCAAACCCTGCGGCACCCTGAACGCCCGCAAGGTGTTCAGCCGGATCGTAAAGCAGGCATGGAAGAACGGCGAGCCGGGCATCATCTTCCTGGATCGCCTCAACAAAGACAACCCGACCCCCCACGTGGGCGTCATCGAGTCCACCAACCCCTGCGGCGAACAGCCCCTGCTCCCCTATGAATCGTGCAACCTGGGCTCCATCAACCTGGGCAAGATGGTGAAGGACGGCGACGTTAACTGGGACCGGCTGCGGGAAGTGGTGCGGCTTGCGGTGCACTTCCTGGATAACGTGATCGAGGTGAACAACTACCCCCTCCCCCAGATCAGCGAGATGACCCGCGCCAACCGCAAGATCGGCCTCGGCGTCATGGGCTGGGCCGACATGCTCATCCTGCTGGGCATTCCCTACAATTCACCGCAGGCCATCAGCCTGGGCGAGAAGGTGATGCGCTTCATCAACGACGAAGGGCATGTCTATTCCCGCGAACTGGCAGCCGTGCGGGGATCCTTTCCGAACTTCGCCGGCTCCATCTACGACCGGGCCGGCGAAGGCCCCATCCGCAACGCCACGGTGACTACCATTGCGCCCACGGGCACCATATCCATCATCGCCAATGCCTCCAGCGGCGTGGAACCGCTTTTTGCGGTCTCTTTCATCCGCCAGGTGCTCGACAAGAACATTCTGGTGGAAGTCAACCCGATTTTCGAGGAAGTGGCCCGCCAGCGGGGTTTTTACTCCGAGGAGCTGATGCAGAAGATCGCCCGGCACGGCACCATCCACGATCTGCCCGAGATTCCGGAAGATATCCGGAAAATATTTGTCACCGCCCACGACATCACGCCGGAAGACCACATCGAGATGCAGGCGGCCTTCCAGAAGTACACCGACAACGCCGTGTCCAAGACGGTTAACTTCCCCAATAGCGCGGCCATCGAAGATGTGGAGAAAGTCTACCGGCTGGCCTACAAATCGGGCTGCAAGGGTGTAACTATCTACCGCGACGGCTCCCGCGACGAACAGGTCCTCTCCACCGGTGTCAAAGAGGACAGGGAGAAGGTGGTTCAAACCGAGGAGAAACGGGCCGTGAAGCGCGATCGTCCCAAGGCGCTCAAGGGGTGGACCTACCAGATGCAGACGGGGTGCGGCCCCCTGTACGTGACCATCAACGAGGACAAGGCCGGCCTCTTCGAACTCTTCACCACCATGGGCAAGGCGGGCGGATGCGCCTCTTCCCAGTGCGAGGCCATCGGCCGGATGGTATCGCTGGCTTGGCGCAGCGGCGTTCAGGCCCGCCAGGTGATCAAGCAGCTCCTCGGTATCTCCTGTCACCTTCCCGCCGGCTTTGGCGACAACAAGGTGCTGTCCTGCGCCGATGCCGTTGCCAAGGCGATTCAGGCCCACATGCAGGCAGCCGGTTACGATGTCAGCCTGGAAACCCAGGCCCCCGAACGCGGCGCCTGCCCCGAGTGCGGCGGCATTGTTGAGCATGAGGGCGGCTGCGCGGTCTGCCGGGTCTGCGGCTATTCGGAGTGCGCATAGCACCACCCATTCCAGAAGGAGGCGTTATGAAAAGAATCCTCGTGGCTCTCGCCCTGACGTTCGTTGCCGGCTTCGCGTTTGCTGCCGATGAGAAACCGCTCCCAAAACCCGATGTTCTTACCGAGGAGACGGTGTACACATCGCAGCGCCTCTCCGCAGTCTATGACACCATCATCATCCGCGACCTCACCACCGACGGCGCGGAGCTGTCGAACCTGGACAGCGAAGAGATGACAAAGCTTGAGGCCATGAAGCCGTTACTGGTCCGCACCGTCACCGACAGCATCGAAATGGAGCTCAAGCTGAACAAGCTGTTCAAAACCATTCAGAAAAACACTCAGCCCAAGGGCAAGGCAGTGATCCTCGAAGGAGCCTTCACCGAGTTCAATGCGGGCAATCGTGCCGTGAGGTTCTGGGTGGGCTTCGGGGCCGGCAAGACCTACCTGAAGGTGAAGGGACGGCTGATCGATGCCGAGTCGGGCAAGGAACTCGCCACCTTTGAGGACCGCGAGACGGGATACCGCGGCACCATGACCCTGGAAAACTTCGCGGACCTTTTCCCTCACCAGGCCAAGAGCCTGGGGGAGAACATCGTCAAGTTCATCCAAAAGCTCTATTGATTTCTCTTCTCCCTGTGGTAACCAAGAATGGGAGCGCCTGATGCGCTCCCATTTTTTTGCGCGAGGATACCAATGACAACAGATTTGAATTCCCTGCTCTGGGATACGTCGCCCCTCTACGCATCCGCAACCTGTGAAGACATAGACCGGGACCTGTCCCGCGGCGCTGCGGAGGCCCGGGCGTTCCGTGAACGCTACGCCGGAAAGGTGGCAACCCTTGATGCGGCTGAGGTGGCAGAGGCGGTGCGTCGCTACGAGGACCTCGGCGAGCTTCTGGCCAAACCCCAGTTGTACGCCCACCTCCTCTTTGCCGCCGACTCGGAGGCCGACGATCACAAGCGGCTCTCCCAGCGAACTGCCGAGTTCGGCAATCTCATGAGCCGCGAGCTTCTCTTCTTCGACCTGGAGATCATGGAAATAGCCGATGATCGCTTCGCCGGGCTGCTGTCCAACGAGCTTCTCGCCCCCTACCGGCACTACCTGGAAAGCGTGCGGCGGTTTCGGCCCCACACCCTGAAGGAACGGGAGGAACAGCTCCTGAAAATGAAGAGCCTCACGGGCACCGATGCCTTTTCGCGGCTCTTCGACGAGCTGTCGGCCTCTCTTAGCTATCGGATGGAACTTGACGGTGAAGAGCGGGACTTCACCGGCGAGGAACTCCTCGGGCTCCTCCACCACCCCGAGGCCGGGGTGCGTGAACGTGCCTTTGCCACGTTCCTCAATCGCCACGAGGAAAACGGCATCGTTTTTTCGAGCGTATTCAACAACGTTGCCCTGGATCACTCCCAGGAACTGGAGTTGAGGGGGTACCGCCACCCCATGGAGCCGACGAACCTGGGCAATGAGATCCCCGAAGAGGTGGTCAACCGGCTGATGGACGTGTCCGAGGCCAACTATGGGCTGGCGCGCGATTACTTCCGCCTGAAGGCCCGGCTCCTGGGACTGCCGAAACTGAAGAACACCGACGTCTATGCCCCCGTTGGGGACAGCGACCGGACGTACTCCTTTGACGAGGCACGGGAACTGGTGCTTGAAGCCTACGGCCGTTTTCACCCCCGATTCGGGAGATGGCCGCGGCATTCTTCGACGAGCGGCGCATCGATGTCCTCCCCCGCCCCGGCAAGAGCGGCGGAGCGTTCTGCATGGGGATGACCCCGCACCTCTCTCCGTACCTGCTCCTGAACTACACCGGCAACCTGCGCGACGTGGCCACCCTGGCCCATGAACTGGGGCACGGCCTCCACTTCGAGCTGGCCCGGAAACAGACCATGCTCAACTACCATGCCCCGCTTCCTCTGGCGGAAACGGCGTCGGTCTTCGGCGAGATGCTCCTGACCCGCTTCCTCCTCCAGCGGGAGAGCGACCCGAGTGTGAAGATCTCGCTGCTGTGCGCCAAGATCGAGGACATCATTGCCACGACCTTCCGTCAGAACGTGCTCACCCGCTTCGAGGAGAGGATGCACCGGGAGCGGCAGGGGGGCCTTCTCACCTCATCACGGCTGTGCGATCTCTGGTGGGAGGAAAACGGGAGGCTCTACGGCGATGCCGTGGACATGATCCCCCCCTACCGCTGGGGCTGGAGCTACATCTCCCACTTCATCCACGCGCGGTTCTACTGCTACTCTTACACCTTTGCGGAGTTGCTGGTTCTTTCCCTCTACCGCAACTACCTGGAACAGGGAGACCGGTTCATCCCGACGTATCTGTCCATCCTGGAAAGCGGCGGTTCCCTCTCGCCCGCCGATACGGTCAGGCCCGCCGGCATCGACCTGGCCGACCCGCATTTCTGGCAGAAGGGATACGATTTTCTTGCGGAACTGATCGAAGAACTGAAGGGGCTGGTGGAACAGCGTCAGCATTGACGAACAACAAAGGCCGCCGGGGGATACCCACCGGCGGCCTTATCGCGTAACGTTGTGAGATCCTGTGTTACCGTATCCTAGAACTGAAATCCCACCTCGGCAAAGGGTCCGCCGAAATCGACATCTGCCTTGATGTCGCTCTCATCGATCTCGATTTTCTCGTAGCGATACCCTGCCGCGGCGAAGAGGTGATCGAAGAGGATCAGCTTGCCCCGGGCAATCAGGTCATAATAGCGGTTGTCGCCGTACGCCATGCCGCGGGCCTCTCCCTCGGCGGCAAACCACGAAAGCGGCTTGACCTGGACTCCGGCGTAGATCATGGGAACACCGAGTACCAGCGATTTCGATTCGGTGACACCACCCTGGACGACCTCGGCCTTCAGGTCGATCAGCCGGGCGTCGATGCCCAGGTCAACGTTCAGGATGCCGGCGGTGGCGGTCTTGAGCAGCGGGACCCCCCAGTAGAGGCCCAGGTCGTAGTGATCGAGCTTTAACTCAGAGGTAAAGGGGATGGTGCCGTCGAAGGTCACGTCCCCGAACTGGAACGTGCCGCTCTTGCTCCCCTGGCCGTTGAACTCCATGGGGGTAGCCATAAGATAGAGGTTGGGGAAGAACAGAGGTGTTTCGATCTTCACTCGCCCCATGAGACGCGTCTCGTCGTCATATTTCAACTCGTCCTTAACATCGAGGCTCGTCCCCTTGTAGGCAAAGTTACCCCGGGGCGTAGTGTTCCAGCCGCCCACTGCCGCCTCGATCCCCATGGCGCCGGCGGATGCGGCGGTGGCCGCGAGCAGCAGTACCGCCCCGACCAGTTGCTTGATTCCCATGCTGTCCTCCCTGCTGGTGTGATGAACGTGAAGTTCGTATCGTCACCACTGAGCCACTTCTTGAGACAAATCTGCAGCGGGCGTCGGAATGTGACAAAGGCCGCCGCGTCATCCCGCCGGCGGCCTTGCCGTAACCTTCACGACCGCCCGTTGTCAGTAGCGGTAGTGGCCCGACTTGTAGGGGCCGTTTTTGGGCACCCCGATGTAGGCGGCCTGCTCGTCGGTGAGCTCGGTCAGCATGGCGCCCAGGGTCTTGAGCTGCAGCCGGGCAACCTTCTCGTCCAGTTCCTTGGGGAGCATGTAGACCCCGACCGGGTACTTGCCAGGGTTGCAGAAGAGCTCGATCTGGGCAAGAGTCTGGTTGGCAAAGGAGGAAGACATGACATAGGACGGATGTCCCGTGGCGCAGCCGAGGTTCACGAGGCGACCCTCGGCCAGCAGAATAATCCGCTTACCGTCCGGGAAGATGATGTGATCCACCTGGGGCTTGATGTTTTCCCACTGGTACTGCTTCAGCGCCGCCACTTCGATCTCGTTGTCGAAATGGCCGATGTTGCAGACAATGGCATTGTGCTTCATGGCCTTCATGTGGTCGTGGGTGATGACGTTGATGTTGCCGGTGGTGGTGACGAAGATGTCGGCCTTGTCGGCGGCATACTCCATGGTAACCACCTTGTATCCTTCCATGGCGGCCTGAAGGGCGCAGATGGGATCGATTTCGGTTACCCATACCTGGGCCTGAAGCCCGCGCATGGCCTGGGCGCACCCCTTACCCACCTCGCCGTAGCCGCAGATCACGGCAACCTTGCCGGCAATCATCACGTCGGTGGCCCGCTTGATGCCGTCCACCAGCGACTCGCGGCAGCCGTAGATATTGTCAAACTTGGACTTGGTCACCGAGTCGTTGACGTTGATGGCCGGGAACTTGAGCGTGCCCTTTTCATGCATCTGATAGAGGCGGTGCACGCCGGTGGTGGTCTCTTCCGTGACCCCCTTGATGGCGGCAGCGACTTTCGAGTACCACCCCGGCTTCTCGGCGAGACGCTTCCGGATGGAGGCAAAGAGGTACTGCTCTTCCTCACAGGTGGGGTTGGCAATGACCGAGGGATCCTTTTCGGCGTCGCTTCCCAGGTGCAGGAGCAGCGTCGCGTCCCCCCCGTCGTCGAGGATCATGTTGGGAGTGCCGCCGTCGTGCCACTCGAAAATCCGGTGGGTGAACTCCCAGTACTCCTCAAGGGATTCGCCCTTGTAGGCGAAAACGGGGATGCCGGCGGCGGCGATGGCGGCGGCGGCATGGTCCTGGGTGGAGAAGATGTTGCACGAGGCCCAGCGCACCTCGGCGCCGAGGGCCACGAGGGTTTCGATGAGCATGGCGGTCTGGATGGTCATGTGGAGCGAGCCGGCGATGCGGGCGCCCTGGAGGGGCCGGGTGGCGGCGTACTCCTCGCGGATCGCCATGAGGCCCGGCATTTCGGTCTCGGCAATGATCATTTCCTTGCGTCCCCAGGCGGCAAGGGAAATATCCCTGATGCAACAGTCATTGAACGTTCCGGCGGTATCCCGCGCAACGGGTTGGGTCATCTGAAGCCTCCATCCTGATGAGAGAGTAATTTAAACGAACTATATATCACGTCACATCCAATCCGGTCAAAAAAGAAACCATCCTGCAACGAAAAAGGCCGTCCGCCGGCTGGATGCCGGGGACGGCCCCGAGACGCGAACGTTCGCGGCGTCGAAGATCAGTGATAGACGCCGCAGCCGATGAAGACCGTGTCGTCCACTTTCTTCACGTAGGACGATTTCTTCTGCATCACCCTGGTTTTGGGATGGGGCCACTTGTAGTCGTACCACCCCTCCCCCTTGCGGGCAGTATCGATCAGGCCGATCGTTACGAGACGGACGTTTTCGTCCTTGGACTGGAGCTGGTTCTTGCCGATAAGGGTCGGATCGGATCCGTGGGCGAGAAATACGCCATTAAAGCCGACGGCAAAGATGTACAGATCGTTCTTGACAAATTTGCCCTTGGGATTGCTGAACTCCACGAACGCCTTTTCCTTGCCGTGTTCCTTGATGTAAGCGGCCGCCCTCTCCACCAGGGCCTTTGCCTCTTCCCGCGTTCCCGTGCCCCCCGTGGCCGCCGTGCAGATTGACGCAGTCAGACACAGGATTGCCGCCACCATTGCCAGGATTGTTCTCATGCGTTGGTCTCCTTACCGGAATGTCAGTGCTACACAACGGAACATAGTATACCACACCGCAAGCAGGTCAACAGCGCGGCAGCAAAGGGAAAACCCCGCAACGGCAACCGTCGCGGGGCAGGAAAATCATAGAAAGGGTCAGGCGGCTTTTACCGCCTCCTCACCCACTGCGAAGAGTTCGTCGAAGACCTCCTGAACCGTGGTGATCCGATCCGCCTTCCAGGCGTTGGTTCCGCAGAAGATCAGCCCGGTTTCCACATCGCCGCGCTGGGCCCGGTCAAGGGCGCTGACGATGCAGAACCGCTCGCCGGTTTCTTTATAGGAGCACTTTTTGAGACAGCCATTGCCGCAGGCAACCCCCTTGAGCTGATCGTGGAGCACGATCTGGTCCTGGTTGCGGAGGATGGCGCGCCCGGGCAACCCTGCCGGGCTCATGATGAGCCCGATGTCTTCCCGGCGGCACTCGAGGTACGCCTGCTTGTAGGCCTCGTCGGCATCGCACTCGACGGTCGGCACGAACCGGCTGGCCATCTGCACGGCGTCTGCCCCCTGCTCAAGGGCATGGAGCACGTCGTCGCGATCCCAGATTCCTCCCGCAGCGACAACCGGCACCGAAACTCCGTATTCTTCGAGGAAAAAGGCCTTGATCGCCCTGATGGTGCCGTACTGGTCATAGGTGCCGGCGCCGATGTTTTCCAGTTTCTCGCCCAGGTGTCCGCCGGCGGTGTCAGGGTCTTCCACAACCACCGCATCGGGCAGACGGCTGAATCCCTTTTCCCACTTCTTGGCAATGAGCTGGGCCGCCCGGACCGACGAGACGATGGGGACCAGGGCGACCTCGGGGGCGTGGGCGGTCAGTTCCGGCAGGGTCAGGGGAAGCCCTGCGCCACAGACGATGACCTTGGCCCCGCCTTCGACGGAGGCACGGACCAGTTCCTCGTAATCGGTCAGCGCCACCATGATGTTCACGCCAATGACCCCGTCGGGAGCGATGGCATAAGCCTTGCGCAATTCCTGCCTCATGGCCTCGGGATTGCTCTGGAGGTAATTCGCGCCCGTGAACAGGCCGCTGTTGAGGGATATCCCCGCAGCAGCCACCAGGCCGACTCCGCCGCACTTTGCCACATGACCGGCGAGCCGTCCCCCCGATATCCTCACCCCCATCCCGCCCTGGATGAGGGGATACTTCACTTCATGCCTGCCGATTTTCAGCGGTCCGACCATGTACACCTCCGTGGTGCCGTTTGTATACGCCCGTTACACCATAGCAGAACCGGCAGGGTGCAGGTGTAATAGTTTTGTAAAAGGAAACCTTGCAAACCCGGCGCCAGGGTGCTACACACAATCCCATGAGATGGCTCAGGAAGCTAGCCAATCCGCTTTTCGCCCTCATCGGCATCCAGGTGGTATGGGGACTCTTCGTCTTCTACTGGATCTACTGGTTCGTGGGGCGGCACAAGGAGTTCCGGGAACTGGCCCTCCGCTACCGGCCCGAACTGCTCGTCCGCGGCTTCGACTGGATAGTGCTCGTGGAGGGACTCATCCTGCTGGTGCTCATCCTGGCCGGGGTTTATGCACTCTTCATCTTCTGGCGCCGCCAGTCCAAGCTCTACCGCGAACAAAAGGAATTCATCTCCCAGGTTACCCACGAGCTCAAGTCGCCGCTGGCATCCATCAAGCTCCACCTTGAGACGATCCGGCTGCGCAAGCCGCCGCCCGACAAGCTGGAGCGGTTCCTCGACACCATGCTTGAGGACACCGAGCGCCTCGACAACCTCATCAGCAATTTCCTCATGGCGGCCAAGCTTGAGCAAAAGTTCCGCACGACCCAGCAGACTGTCGTCGATTTTTCCGCCTTCCTCGTCCGCTCAATGGAGCGCCTGGGACAACATCTGCCCGAGGGAGGAAACCTGACGCTCCAGATAGACGAGGGAATCCGGGCAGCCATCGATGCGGAGGCCATGGAGACGGCGCTTCGCAACCTCTTTGAAAATGCGATCCTGTACAGCCCCGGAGCTCCCGATATCAGGGTTGCCCTGACCCGCTCCGGCGGGGACTGCGTCCTCACCTTCAGCGATCAGGGCATTGGCATCGCCCCCCACGACATCAGGAAGATATTCAGGATGTTCTACCGGGTTCGCAGACCAGGAGAAACCATCCGGGGAACCGGCCTGGGACTCTGGATCGTCAAATCGGTGATCCGGGAGCATGGGGGACGGATCGCCGTTTCGAGCCGGGGAAACGGCATGGGGACGACCTTCACCATTACACTGCCGCTGGCCCGCGGAGGGGATCGTCAATGACTGAGGAAAAACCGCACATTCTGCTGGTTGAAGACGAAATCCACCTGGCTCGGGGGATCTGCTTCAACCTGGAGATGGAAGGATACCGCGTCAGTCATGTGGAGAGCGGCGAAGCTGCCCTGGAGCGGCTGGCCTATGACCGGTTCGCGCTCATCATCCTTGACGTCATGCTGCCGGGCATCGACGGGTTTACCGTATGCGAACAGGTGCGCGCCACCGACGCACGCGTGCCGATACTCATCCTCACCGCCCGGGCCGATGACGGCGACCGGATCACGGGCCTCGACCGGGGCGCGGACGATTATCTGACCAAGCCGTTCAATCTGAACGAATTTCTTCTTCGCGTGCGCGGCATGCTGCGCCGCTCGGCCTGGTACCGGCCGGAACCGGTGGAAGAGGGATACCGCTTCGGCGACAACGAGGTTTTTCTCCTCTCCTACCATGCGCGGACCGCCCAGGGCGAAGTGGACCTGACCGAACTGGAGGTCAAGATGCTGTCGCTCTTCTTTCACCGTGAAGGGGAAGCGATCCCGCGGGGAGATATCCTGGAAAACGTGTGGGGCTACAGCTCCGATGCCGAGACCCGTACGCTCGACAACTTCATTGTCCGACTGCGCAAGTACTTCGAGCCGAACCCGGCAAAACCGCTCTATTTCCAGACCGTCAGGGGGGTGGGATACCGCTTCAGCAGGAAACCCGGGACCGGGGACCGGGAATCGGGGACCGGAAACATCTGAAGGAGCCATGCAGGACGAGAAAACTAAAAAAGGCCGGAAGGTATCCCCTCCCGGCCTTTTGCCATTGCTGGTCCGGTCCCTCCTGGCCCCGGTCCTTAGGCTTTCTGACGGATGATGTCGACCCTGTCGGTCCGCTCCCAGGTGAATTCGGGGAGTTCACGTCCGAAATGGCCGTAGGCAGCGGTCTTGCGGTAAATGGGGCGAAGCAGGTCAAGCTGCTCAATGATGGCGCGGGGGCGCAGATCGAAGACCTCGCGGATGATCTCGGCGATTCGGACAGAGGGGATCTTGCCGGTGCCCGCGGTGTCGACCATGACCGACACGGGCTCGGCAACGCCGATGGCGTATGCCACCTGCACCTCGCAACGCTCGCACAACCCCGCCGCCACCAGGTTCTTGGCCACGTAACGCCCCATGTAGGCAGCCGAACGGTCGACCTTGGAAGGATCCTTGCCCGAGAAGGCGCCGCCGCCGTGGGCGCCGTGGCCGCCGTAGCTGTCGACGATGATCTTGCGGCCCGTGAGGCCGCAGTCGCCCATGGGGCCGCCGACCACGAACCGGCCGGTGGGGTTGATGAGGAAGCGGGTCTTGTCGTCCATGAGCTCCGTGGGGATGATCTTCTTGACGACCTCCTCGATGATCCCCTCCTTGATGGTTTCATAGGAGACTTCCGGCGTATGCTGGGACGAGATGACCACGGTGTCGATCCGGACCGGCTTGTCGTCGACGTACTGGATGGAAACCTGGGATTTGGAGTCGGGGCGAAGGAAACCGAGGGTTCCGTTCTTGCGGACCTCGGCCAGCTTCTGGGTCAGCCGATGGGAGTACATGATGGTCATCGGCATGAGCTCGGGAGTTTCATTGCAGGCATAGCCGAACATGAGCCCCTGGTCGCCCGCGCCCTGCTCCTTGAACATGCCCTCCCCCTCGGTGACGCCCTGGGAGATGTCGGGGGACTGCTTGTCGATGGAGACGAGAACCGCGCAGGTTTCCCAGTCGAAGCCCATGGCTGAATCGTTGTAGCCGATCTCCTTGATGGTCTCGCGCACGACCTTCGGATAGTCAACCACAGCGGTGGTGGTGATTTCGCCGGCGATTACCGCCATGCCGGTGGTAACAAGGGTTTCACAGGCAACCCTCGCCGTTTTGTCCTGGGTAAGTATCGCATCGAGAACGGCGTCCGAAACCTGGTCGGCAACCTTGTCGGGGTGGCCTTCGGATACCGATTCGGACGTGAAAATATAATCCTTCATCTCCATCGCGGTTCATTCCTCCTCGTGTGGGTATGGGGGTAGCGGTTGAAAAAGACGATGGATTGTATCGATTGGGGGAGAGAAAATCAAGGGCTAAAACCGGGACGATCAGTCGAAACTCTCGGAAAAACGCGCTGAAATCTCGCTTTTCACAAAGGACTCCACCTCGGCTGCGGTGGCAAAGGTGAGTGCGCGGGCAACCAACCGCTCGGCGTCGGCGCGCCTGGCGCGTCGAAGGATCTTCTTGACCCGGGGAATGGAAACGGCTGTCATCGACAGTTCGTCAAACCCGAGCCCGAGCAGGATCGGCAGGTAGAGGGGCTCGCCCGCCATTTCACCGCACATGCAGACACGGATTCCCGCGGCATGGGCCGCATCGACCACGGTTTTGAGCGAACGGAGAATGGCGGGGTGAAGCGGCTGATACAGGTGCGCCAGATGCTCATTGGTCCGGTCGATGGCCAGCGAATACTGGATCAGGTCATTGGTCCCCACGCTGAAAAAATCCACCTCCCGCGCCAGCAGGTCGGCGATGGTCACCGCGGACGGCACCTCGATCATGATGCCCGTCTCGATCTCCTCGTCAAAGGGGATGTCGGCCGAACGCAGCTCTTCCATGCATTCACGGAGGATTGCCTTGGCGCTCCGCACTTCCTCGATACCGGAAATCATGGGGAAGAAGAGCCGCACCGTACCCTTGCGGCCGGCCCGTAGAATCGCCCGCAACTGGGACTTGAAGACTTCAGGCCTGCGAAGGGACAGCCGGATGGCGCGCAGCCCCATGGCAGGGTTCATCTCGTCTTCCAGGTGCAGATCGGTGGCCAGCTTATCCCCGCCGATGTCGAGGGTCCTGATGGCGACCGGGTCGGGTGCGACATTCTCCACAATGGCTGCGTAGGCCCGGTACTGCTCTTCCTCGTCAGGGAGCTCCGGCCGGTTCATGTAGAGCATCTCTGTGCGGTAGAGCCCCACGCCCTGGCCACCGTGGCTCGTGAGGGAAGGAATTTCCTCGGGAAATTCGATATTCCCCATGAGTCTCATGCGGTGACCGTCCTGGGTCTCGGCGGGCAGGTCCTTGAGCTTCAGGAGCTCCTGTTCCAGGTAGTCGTAATGCTGTTTTTTCCGCAGGTAATCGCGGAACATCTCTTCGGAAGGATTGACGACAATGGTGCCGGTGGTGCCGTCGATGATGACCGGCAGGCCATCGATATCCTCAGCCGTGATGGTTTCAAGGCCGACCACTGCCGGGATCTCGAAGGCACGGGCCAGAATGGACGTGTGGGAGGTCCTCCCCCCCAGATCGGTGACGAAACCGACGACTTTCCCCTTGTCCATCTGGAGGATATCGGTGGGGGAGAGATCATGGGCGACAATGAGCCGTTTTCCCTCGTCAATGGCGTCGATACGCTCATGACGTTTGCCGACCATGTGACGCAGAATCCGCTCGACCACGGTTTCCACGTCCCCGAAACGCTCCCGCAGATAATCGTCGTCGATCCCTGCGAAGAACTCCTTGAACTTGTCGAGGTTTTTCTTGAGCGCAGCCTCGGCGTTGATCCCGTCCCTCTCGATGAGATCAATCGTGCCCTGGCGCAGCATGCTGTCGTCGAGGATCAGAAGGTGGGCGTCGACCACATAGAGGTGCTCTGCGCCCCTGCGGGCGGCGAGAGATTCCTTGAGAGCCAGCAGGTCGTCCCGCGAGCGTGACAGGGCAGTGGTGAATCGTGCCACCTCCGCCGGAATATCCTCGGGCGGCACCGCGGCTTCGACCACAATAACGCGGCTGCGGTCAGTGACGCGGGCAGTGCCGATGGCGATCCCCGGCGACGCGCCTATGCCGCTGAATACCCTGGTTTCACTCCTCGCCGAACCCATTGGTGATTATCTCGCCGAGAGAGGCCATGGCCTCCTCCTCATCGTCTCCTGCCACCCGTACTCGGATGGTCGTTCCCTTGGCAGCGGCGAGCATCATTATGCCCATGATGCTCTTGCCGTTCACCTCGACCCCTTCCCGCTCGATCTTGATGTCCGAATGGAACCGGCTGGCCGTTTTGACCAGCAGGGCAGATGCCCGTGCGTGGAGGCCGAGTTTGTTTACTATGGTGAATTCCCTCTCAAGCATTTCGCTGGCTACCTCGGATCATTTCAGATAATCGCCGGCAACGGCTATGCTCTCCCGTCCGCAGTCCCTGAGCAAACCCGCCAGTTCCGCGACGGTAGCTTTCTGCCGCTCGCTCGCGAATTTGATCACCATCGGGAGGTTGACACCCGTGAGGACCTCTACCCGTTCTCCTTCGAGAAAGGACAGACTCATATTGGAAGGAGTGCCGCCGAACATGTCGGTCATGATGATGGCGCCATTGCCGGACACCTGCTTGACGGCAGCGGAAATCCTGTCCATGATGCCTTCCACCTGATCGCCCTGTTCGATACCTATTGCCTGGGCCTCTTCAATGGAGCCCACTATCATTTCGGCGGCCCTCAGCAGTTCCTTTGCCAGGCCGGCGTGAGTTACAAGAACAAGTCCTATCATTATCTCATCCTTTTTCCTTGTCCCGATGGGACACCTTCGCAGCCAGTCCGAGCCCGGCGAAGAATGTCCGCAGTTCTTCGACAATGGCGACTGATCGATGCCGGCCGCCGGTGCATCCCACGGAAACGGTCAGGTATGATTTCCCCTCGCGCTGGTAGGAGGGAACGAGAAACTCCAGCAGCCCCTTGAACCGTTCGAGAAACTGCCTGGTTTCCTGCTTTTCCAGAACATAGGTGCGGACGTTCTCGTCCAACCCCGTCCCCGGCTTCAGTTCCGGCACGAAATGGGGGTTGGGAAGAAAACGGACATCCATCACGATGTCCGACTCCAGAGGAATCCCGAACCGATAGCCGAAGGATTGCAGGTGAATTGTCATGGGGCGTGTTCCCGACTCGCCCTTGATGCGGGCGTGGACCAGTTCCTTCAACTGGTGCACGTTCAGCTCCGACGTATCGATCACATGCGTGGCCAGCCTTCTGAGCCCGGCAAGTTGTTCCCGTTCATAGCGGATTCCCTCCGGCACAGACCCGCTTTCCAGGGCCGGGTGGCGACGGCGGGTCTCAGAGAACCGGCGGACCAGCACTTCATCGGTGGCATCGAAAAAGATTACCTCAACCGAGTGCCCCGCTTCGTCGATCTGCTGAAAAATGTTCTCAAATCCCTTGATAAAGTCCCGGCCGCGGATATCCATGACCAGTGCCACGCCAGCCACATTCTCACCCGAGCGGCAGACCAGATCGATGATGGTCGGGAACAGAAGAACCGGTAGGTTGTCGACGCAGAAGAACCCTTCGTCCTCCAGCACGCGTACCGCCGTTGACTTGCCGGAGCCCGAAAGCCCTGTGATCACAAGAACGCGCATGGCTATTCAACCTCGTTCCCGAGGGGACGGACTTCCATGCGGGCCAGAAGTTTTTCGTGGAATTCACGGGCGGAATGATAGCCCATGCCCTTGAGAAGGTGGTTGCGGGCCGCCACTTCGATGATGGAGGTAAGGTTGCGGCCCGGACGCACGGGAATCTTGATGTGGGGCAGATCCACATCGAGGATGGCGTACACCTCGTCATCCAGGCCGAGCCGGTCGTACTCCTGGACAGGGTCCCAATCGATGAGTTCGATCACCATGTCGATGATCTTTTTCTCGCGGATGGAGGAGACGCCGAACAGATTCTTGACGTTGATGACCCCGAGCCCCCGGATCTCCATGTGATGCTGGATCGCTTCGGCTGCCTGGCCCACCAGCGCCGCCGGCATCTTCTTCTTGACATACACCACGTCGTCCGCCACCAGGCGGTGCCCCCGGATCACGAGGTCAAGGGCGCACTCGCTCTTGCCGATGCCGCTCTTGCCCAGGATCAACACCCCTACCCCAAGGACATCAACCAGGACGCCGTGAATGTGGGTGGTGGGAAGAAGGCGTTCCTCCAAGAATTTCGTGATCAGCGAAATGAACGTGGAGGATTGGTGCGGCGTCACCAGCAGGGGAATGCCGGCCTTTTCCACTTCGGCCTTGAGAAAGGCCGGCGGATCGAGCCCCTTGGTGACGATGAAGCAGGAGATGGGGTAGCCGCAGAGCTTCTGGATGTGGGTGAGCGCCTGCTGTTCCGCTATCTGTCGGAGATACGAAATCTCCGTGTTGCCGAGCACTTGGACCCGGTCGGGGTGCAGGTGTTCCGTATAGCCGGTGAGGGCGAGCCCCGGCTTCTGGATGCGGGAACTGTGAATGCGGTGCCCCACACCCGCGCCACCGGCGAGCAGCACGAGTTCGAGCCCGTACTCCGTATCGTCGAGGAGATCCTGAATAGCGAGACTGATGCTGTTCAACGGTGGTTTTCCTGGGCGCGGGACCGTGCCGGCCCGCGCCGGTGACCGGGAGAGCACACATCCGGCGAGCTGCCAGGCAACTCGCCGGATGATGAGAATCCCTGCAATGATCGACATCCCATGGCCGGATTCACGAAATCTCCCGAATTCCGGCCGCCGACAGGGGACAGCCTACTTGCGCTGGGGCTCGATGAGGCCGTAGTTGCCGTCCTTCCTGCGATAGACAACATTGATGGCCTCGGTTGACGCGTCGGTGAACACGAGGAAATCCTTGTGCAGGAGATCCATCTGCATCACAGCCTCTTCCACGGACATGGGCTTGATGGAGATGGTCTTGCTTCTGATCACGACGGGTTCGGTCCGCTGCTCGATGCTTTCGGCCGTAACGACGCTCTTCTGGATTTCCAGGGCCCGATCGTCGGCAGACGGCTTGTGCTCCTTGAGCCGCTCCTTGTAGCGGCGAAGCTGCCGCTCGATCTTGTCGATCACCGCATCCAGCGCGGCATACATGTCATTGGTTTCTTCCGCGGCCTTGATGGTAACTCCCTTGGCGGTAAGGGTCACTTCGGCGATGTGGCGGATCTTCTCCACCGTGAGAAATACCTGAGCGGTAATCGGCTCGTCGATATATTTCTTTACCCTCTCCAGCTTTTCAGCGGCGTAGCTCTTAAGGGCCTCGCTCTGCTCCATGTGTCTGAATGTCGTGGTAATCTGCATGACTTCCTCCTTGCTGTAATGGCCGCGTTCCGGGACTAACCGCCCTTCGTGGTCTTCACTGTAATCAAAGCACGAAATGACGATCCTTCAACCCGGAACATCGAAAGAATAACTCAAAATGTAAGCTGGTCAAAAATGACGTTTGCGCTCTGATGATGAACCGATTTTCAACATCTCGCGGTATTTCGTTACGGTTCGTCGGGCGATGTTGATGGTGTGCGCCGAAAGCAATTCAGCGATACGCTGGTCGCTGTAGGGCTTCCGGGGATCCTCGGAATCAACGATTTCCTTGATCTTGTTCTTGACGCTCTCTGAGGCGATGAAGTCTCCTTCGGTAGTTGAAATGCCGCTGTTGAAAAAATACTTCATCTCATAGAGCCCCTGGGGGGTCTGCATGTACTTGTTGGTGGTGACGCGGCTGATGGTCGACTCGTGCATGCCGATATCCTCAGCCACATCCCTGAGCACCAGGGGGCGGAGGTGTTCGATGCCGCGGTCGAGAAACTCGCGCTGGAATTTCACGATGCTCTTCGCGACCTTGTAGATGGTTCTCTGCCGCTGATGGATGCTCTTGATGAGCCACATGGCGGATCGGGACTTTTCGTTGATGTACTCTTCGGCCTTGGCGTCGACGGCAGCGCCGTTCTTGATCTCGCCGGCGTAAAAGGGGCTGATTCTCAGGTTGGGCAGGCCTTCGTCGTTAAGCACCACAACATAGTCATCAGCGATCTTGTGGACAAAGATATCAGCCGAAATGTAGTGGACATCTTCGGAGCCATAGACGCGGCCCGGCTTCGGATCCAGGCCGGCGATAATCTTGGCTGCCATGAGGATGCTGTCCACGTCGACCCCGAGAGACTTGGCAATTTGTTTGTACTTGCGGGTCTCCAGGTCGTGGAGGTGATTGCGGAGGATGCCGTCCACAACGCTTCCGGCCATACCGAGCTGCTCCACCTGGAGCAGGAGGCATTCCCTCAGGTTGCGCGCCCCCACGCCCATGGGGTCGAACTCCTGGATCTTCTTCAGGGCCGACTCTGCCACGGATTCGCTCACGGAGCACGCCTGGGCGATTTCCTCAACCGTGGCGCGCAGGTAACCGTCTTCATCGATGTTGCCGATAATCTCCGCGCCGACCCGCGCCTCATCATCGTTCAGCTTGGTCATATTGAGCTGCCACATGAGATGATCGGCAAGGGTTCCCTTGCGGGTCAGGATGTTTTCATAGGATGGACGATCTTCATCGTCGTAGTACTGTTCGCCGGAACTGTAATTGTAGCCCTCAAGATAGCTGTCCCAGTCCGACTCCCGGGTCTCTTCCCCCGTGGTGACCTCGCGGAAATCCTGTTCAGCCGGAGCGGGAGCATCCTCCTTTTCGGAAAGTTCTACCAGATCCTGCTCCTTGACCTCCTCAGCCTCCAGAGACTCTTCCAGAAGTGGATTCTCCTCCATCTCCTGACGGACCAGATCCTGAAGCTCCAGCCGCGAAAGCTGGAGAAGCTTGATGGCCTGCTGCAACTGGGGCGTCATCACCAGTTGCTGGGTCATCTTCATCTGTTGGCGCATTTCAATGGCCATACACGACACACCTTTGATGGAAGATCCGGCTGTAAAACCGGCTCGCTCTCCCTCGTGAACGGGTTGCGCACCGGACTCCGACCGCTGCTAGAGCCTGAATGATTCTCCCAGGTAAATCTCCCGGGCTGTCCTGCTTTCGGCAATGGCGACCGGATCGCCATGCTCTATGACCTCTCCGGAATTCATGATGTATGCGCTGTCGCATACACCGAGGGTTTCGCGCACGTTGTGATCCGAGATCAGAATGCCTATGCCGCTCTCCTTGAGGGCCGTAATGATCCCCTGGATATCGATGACCGCAATGGGGTCAATGCCGGCGAAGGGCTCATCAAGGAGAATGTACGACGGATTCGTTGCAAGGGCGCGGGCGATTTCGACCCGCCTCCGTTCGCCGCCGGAAAGGGAATAGCCCTTGCTCCGCGCGATATGGCTTATCTTGAACTCCACCAGAAGCTCGTCGGCCCTCTCCCTCCGTTCAGCCGGGGAGTAATCCATGGTCTCCAGGACCGCGAGCAGGTTCTCCTCAACCGTGAGCTTGCGGAATACTGACGGCTCCTGGGGGAGATAGCTGATGCCGCGCCGCGCCCGCTGGTACATGGGCAACGCCGTGATATCCTCTTCGCCGAGAACGACTTGGCCGCCGTCGGGACGGCAGAGCCCCACAACCATGTAAAACGTGGTCGTCTTGCCCGCACCGTTGGGGCCCAGCAGGCCAACCACCGTGCCGGGAGCCACCAGGAGATCGACGCCGTTCACCACCGTACGCTTGCCAAAGGATTTTTTAAGACCGTGCGCCCTGAGGGCCGTTTCAGCGTTTCGTGCCGCCATTCTTCCCCTTGTCCTTCGGATGGATGACAGCCTCGACCCGGGAGTCGCCGCCACCGGTCACGATGCTCCGTTCTTCGTTGACAAAGTAGGTGATGACCTTGCCGGAGATCATGTTTTCCCCCTGATACACCTTGGGCTCACCGCTCAGGACGATTTTCTGTTCCGTGTTGTAGTAAACACCCTCCCTGGCCGTTGCAAGGCGGTCGCCCTGGACGATCTTCACGTTGCCGACCGCCTCGACCTTTTCCACGTCGCCGCCGTCCTCGCGGTAGTGAATGACGAGCCGATCGGAGTAAATGGTCAGATCGCCCTGCCTGGCCGTGACCTTACCGCTAAATGTGGCGGTCCGGCTGCGGCTGTCAGTGGAAAGTTCGTTGGATTTTACAGTGATCGGCTGCCCTCCCCGACTGGCCGGCAACGGTCCGGCAACGGCAGCCGCCGTCACGGCCAGCAGGAAAAGCGCGGAGATGAGCGTCCGCTTCATTTCAATCCTTTGGGGCGGGCGCGATGGTAGCCCGCACATCATTCAGTATCCGCAAGGTGCGGGTCGGGACGAGAAACTCCATTCCAACCCCTTCGACGATAAACCGGGCATCCCGAAACCTGACCCGGTCATCGGTCACCACAAGCTGGCGCGACGCCCGGTAGAATGCCTTGCCGGTCGTAAACTCCATGCCGGATGTGCTTCGGGCATTGATGTTTCCTGTAAGCGTCACGTCCTTTGTGGCGTTGAAGTACTCGGCCTTGTCCGACCTGAGGGTGATCTCCCCAGTTTTGTCCGTGCCGGGAAATACGATCCGCACCCCCGTCAGGAGCGTCACGTCGCGTTGCCGATCGTACTCGCCCCTGTCGGCATAGAGGTCCCACTTCTTTACCCCCTCCCGCGTTTCGGCATAATGAAGGGTCTTCAGCGAGAGATCTATGTTGCGGGGAAGCTTGGGCAATCCCGCCTCTTTTTCATTGCCGCCCACCAGGCGAATGGCGAGCGCCGCCGCGAGATAGAGCGTCGTGAGAACGATGACAACGGCAAGAATATGCCTGATTTTATTGGTCTTTACCATAAAAACAGGGGCAGTATACCATCTCACCCTTACCCTGTAAAGGAATTTCAATGCGCTTATGCCTGTTTTGGCACAAAGATTGTAGTGCTAGTACCTCATGTTCCGCAACTCCGCACCCGCAGCCGCGCAAGTCCCCACGGCCCCGCCCGTATCAGACTGGTTTTCCCCTTCGAATATCTCATCGAAACGGCCAGCACTATTCCGAAAGGCCCTGAGCAGTGCCGGATCAAAGTGTGCCGGCATGGTCCGACCGTCACCTTCAAGAATGATCCTGCACGCGGTTTCATGGTCGTAGGGGGGCTTGTAGACCCGTGGGCTGCGCAGGGCGTCATACTGATCCACGAGCATGACAATGCGCCCCTCCACGGGGATATTCTCCCCCTTCACCCCGTAGGGATAGCCTGTTCCGTCCCACCGCTCATGGTGACAGAGGGCAATCGACTCGGCCATCCGGAGCATGCCGTAGGACGATCCCCGAAGGATGTGCGCCCCGATCACCGTATGAGTGCGGATCGTTGCGAATTCCTCACTGGAAAGCGGCCCCGGCTTGAAGAGAATTGAATCGGGAATGCCGATTTTGCCGATATCGTGCATGGCGCTCGCCAGCGTTATCGTATCGACGAATTCATCGCTCATGGCCAGCTCACGCGCCATATGATTGGCATAGAGCCCGATCCGGGAGATGTGGGCGCCGGTGTCCTCGTCGCGGAGCTCCGCCGCAGCGGTGAGGCGTTGCACAACCTCCTTGCTCATGTCTTTAAGCATCTGCAGGGTGTCGGCCAGCTCTCCGGTCCGCTGCCTGACCGTATTTTCCAGTTCGATCTTGTAGTTCTTTTCGATCTTAAGCAGGCGGTAATAATTGATTCCCTTTTCTACTGCATGAAACAGATAGAGCGGATCGTAGGGCTTGATAATGAAGTCAAAGGCGCCCTGCTTGATCGCTTCCACCGCCACGGACAATTCCGCATAACCGGTCATGAGGATCACCGGCACATCCTGGTTGGAGGTCCGAATGGCCCGCAGGACTTCTATCCCCGTCATCTCGGGCATATTGATGTCGGTAATGACAATGTCGATCCCGCCGCCGGCGAGGCGACGCATGGCATCGGCCCCCCGGCCGAAGGGATGCACGGCATAACCGTAGGCAACGAGAAGCGCCGACAGGCTTTCGAGCACGTAGGGGTCGTCATCGATGACGACTATGGTTCCATCGTGTCGCTTGAGCATGGTGATTGCTCCTTACGGAAGGACGGACACGCTCCGGCGCCGCCCCCGAGAACAAGGGGAAGATGATGGGAGATACTCTCTTTTCGGACAAAACGGACGGGGCTTTAGGCGCAGGCTTACTGAAGGAGGAGCGTCAGAAGAAGAGCATGATGAATACCGCTCTAGCGGTAATAGCGTGCGGTGATCTCGTCCCACTTTCCCTGGGCCCTGAGAAGGAGATCGCAGACCTCGCGGACGGCTCCCCAGCCGCCGCGATTGCGGGTAATGAAATGCACGAACGGCAGCACTTCCGGGACGGCATCGGCGGGGGCGGCGGCAAAGCCGACCCGCCGCAGCACCGGAATATCGATCACATCGTCACCCACAAAGGCGACCTGCGAGTCCTCCAGGCCGGTGGCACTGAGAATCTCCCCGTACGGTGCCAGCTTGTCGATGGCCTTCTGAAAGAGTATCGGGATATCCAGCTCTGCGGCCCGATTGGCAACCACCACCGACTGCCGGCCCGAAATGATCCCCACCTGAATGCCGGCCCGCTGAATCATCTTGATGCCGTGGCCGTCCTTGACGTTGAAGAATTTGCTTTCCACCCCGTTGGAGTCGAAGATGATCCGGCCATCGGTCATGACGCCGTCCACATCGAGCAGCAACAGCCTGATCCCGGCAAGGCGCCCGTTCATGAGTTCCCGTTCCCCGGCGGTCATGCCAAGCCCGCCCGCAACAGGTCATGGAGGTGAATGATCCCCACCGGCCGGTTAGCGGCCGCATCGTCGAAGACGAACAGGGACGTTATGGAGTGGGACTCCATTACCTGGAGAGCCTTGGCAGCCAGCTCGGAACGATTGATTCTCTTTGGATTGCGGGTCATGATCTCCCCGGCGGCCTGATTAAGGACATCGACCCCCTTGCCGAGAGAGCGGCGCAGGTCCCCGTCGGTGACCACCCCCACCAGGGAGCCGTCTTCCGCGCAGACGCCGGTGATGCCGAGCCCTTTGGCCGTGATGACGAACAGGGCGTCGCGGATCGGCGTGGCAGTGTCCACCAGCGGCACGGCGTCGCCCGAATGCATCAGGTCTTCCACCGTGAGGAGAAGTTTCTTTCCCAGGGAGCCGCCCGGGTGGAACAGGGCGAAATCTTCGGGCCTGAACCCGCGCTCAATGAGGAGAGCCACCGCAAGTGCATCACCCATGGCAAGGGTTGCGGTGGTGGATGCGGTGGGGGCCAGACCGAGGGGGCAGGCCTCCTCGGCAACCGAAATATCGAGGAACACGTCGCCCGCCTTGGCAAGCGTGGACGAGGCATTGCCCGACATGGAAACGAGGGCAGCACCGAGTCGCTTGATGATCGGCAGGATGCGCACCACCTCTTCGGTTTCACCGCTGTTGGAGATGGCAATGACCACGTCCCCCTTCATGATCATCCCCAGGTCGCCATGAACCCCTTCCGCCGGGTGAAGGAACAGGGCCGGCGTGCCAGTGGACGCCATGGTTGAGGCTATTTTCTGGCCGATGAGCCCCGACTTCCCCATGCCGGTAACGACAACCCGTCCGCGGGTGTCGAGAATGAGGCGCAACGCCTTTTCAAACTCGCCGTCGATGGAATCGGCAAGGCGCATGAGTGCTGCTGCTTCGACCCGTATGACTTTTCGCGCTTCTTCAAGAATCATTGTGCTTCCGTTTCAGGAACCGGCCAATGGCGGGTCCGGGTTCTATTTCACGATGGCGTCGATTGCCTTCAGCTTCTTGAGCAGCGCGGGCAGATCGTCGAGCCTCACCGAGTTGGGGCCGTCGCACAGGGCCTTGTCCGGGTCTTCGTGGACTTCCATGAAGATACCGTCGATTCCGGTGGCGACCGCGGCCCGGGACAGGTACTCCACGAACTCGCGCTGTCCGCCTGAGGAACCGCCCTGGCCGCCGGGTAGTTGAACGCTGTGGGTTGCGTCGAAGACCACCGGGAAGCCGATGCGGCGCATGATGGGGAGACTCCGCATGTCGGAAACGAGATTGTTGTAACCGAACGATACCCCGCGCTCAGTCAGGATGATGCGCTCATTGCCGGTCGACAGGATCTTGCCGACCACGTTCTCCATGTCCCAAGGGGCCATGAACTGCCCCTTCTTGACATTGACCACCCGGTTCGTCCGGCCGACTTCCACCACCAAGTCGGTCTGGCGGCAGAGAAACGCGGGAACCTGGATGATGTCGAGTACCTCGGCGGCCGGCTTTACCTGCTCGATTGAGTGGATGTCCGAGATGACCGGGATACCGAGGGAGTCTTTCACCTTCTGGAGAATGCGCAGCCCCTCCTGCATACCGGGGCCGCGGAACGAGGTAACCGACGTGCGATTCGCCTTGTCATAGGATGCCTTGAACACGAGCGACAGGGATACGCCGTTGCAGATGGTCATCAGGCGCTCGGCGCAGCGCAGGGTTGCCGCCTCGTTTTCGATCACGCAGGGACCGGCTATGAGCACCAGCGGACGATCGCCCCCAATCTTTACGGAGCCTATGGTAATTTCTCTGGTCATACAAACCTCTCGTTGTGGGAATAGGTTGACAGCCTATCGCCTTTTGTCCCTCTGTTCAATGGCTGCTGCGATGAACGCCCTGAACAGAGGATGAGGGTTGAGCGGCTTCGACTTGAACTCCGGGTGGAACTGGCAGCCGAGGAACCAGGGATGATCGGCGACCTCCACGATCTCCACCAGGTCTCCTTCCTTGTAGAGCCCCGAAATGACGAGGCCGTTGGCCACAAGGGTCTCGCGGAAGACATTGTTGTACTCGTAGCGGTGGCGGTGCCGCTCTGATATTTCCAGTGAACCGTATGCCTTCTGGGCAAAGGTCCCCTTGGTGAGGCTGCAGGGATAGGCACCGAGCCGCATGGTGCCGCCCAACCGGTCGATGTCGCGTTGCTCCTCCATCAGGCTGATGACCGGGTGGGTGCAATCGGGACGGAACTCGCTGGAACAGGCATCGTCGAGCCCGCAAACGTTGCGGGCGTACTCCACCACCGCCATCTGCATGCCGAGACAGATGCCGAAGAACGGAATCTTCCGGGTGCGGGCATATTCGATGGCCTTGATCTTGCCCTCGGTTCCCCGTTCGCCGAAGCCACCCGGCACC
The DNA here is from genome assembly GCA_001628815.1 of Geobacter anodireducens. NCBI lineage: Bacteria > Pseudomonadati > Thermodesulfobacteriota > Desulfuromonadia > Geobacterales > Geobacteraceae > Geobacter > Geobacter anodireducens. Next base: position 1,635,972 of record CP014963.1, on the reverse strand, counting down.
AGGATGGCATCTACGTCGTCAAAGGCGCTACCGACCCCTTCGCTCTCGATCCGCTCGGAATCCAGATAGGTGAGAGCCACCCGGCAGTCGTTGGCGATTCCGCCGTGGGTAAGGGCCTCGGACAGGGACTTGTACGACTCGGTGAGATTGACATACTTGCCCACGATGGCAATGCGGACCTCTCCCCTCAGGGGCGAGCGAAGCTTCTCCACGACGCTGTGCCAGGGGCTGAGATCAGGCGCTTTGGTCCAGATGTTCAGTTTTTCGACCACTTGCTCATCGAGACCTTCCTTGTGAAGCGCCAGGGGCACCGCGTAGATGTGTTCCGCGTCGGTGGAGGTGATGACCGCCTTCTCTTCCACATTGCAGAACAGGGCGATCTTGGCCTTCATGTCCCGGGGCAGCTCCATCTCGCAGCGGCAGATGAGGATATCGGGCTGAATGCCGATCTCCCGCAGTTCCTTGACCGAGTGCTGGGTCGGCTTGGTTTTCAGTTCGCCGGCTGTCTTGATGTGCGGCACAAGGGTCACATGAAGGTAAAGGACATTCCCTACCCCCCGGTCTGCCTTGAATTGACGGATCGCCTCCAGGAACGGAAGCGACTCGATATCGCCGACCGTTCCTCCGATCTCCACGATGGCCACATCGGCCCCCTTGGCGTTCTCCAGGATCTTGTGCTTGATCTCGTCGGTGATGTGGGGAATGACCTGCACGGTCCCACCCAGGTAATCGCCGCGCCGTTCCTTTTCAATGACCGAAAAGTAGACCTGACCCGTGGTGAAATTGCTCCGTTTGGAGAGACGGGCTGAGGTGTACCGCTCGTAGTGCCCCAGATCGAGATCGGTCTCGGCACCATCGTCGGTGACAAAGACCTCGCCGTGCTGGAACGGCGACATGGTGCCGGGGTCGACATTGATGTAAGGGTCCAGCTTCTGCATGGTGACCCGCAGACCGCGGGACTCCAGCAGTGCCCCGAGCGACGCCGAGGCAAGCCCTTTGCCGATGGAGGACACGACGCCGCCGGTTACGAAGATGAACTTGGTTTTCATGCACACTCCTGAGTCAGATTATTTCAACTTTTCGAGAACCTTTTCCAGGTCGTTGGGGGTGTCGACACCGATCGACTCGTGCGCTGTTTCAACCACCCTGATCCGGCAGCCGTTCTCCAGCGCCCGGAGTTGCTCGAGCTTTTCCGCCAACTCGAGGACGGTGGGTGGCATTTTTGCGAACTCCAACAGGAAATCGCGCCGATAGACATAGAGCCCCACATGCTTGTAGCAGAGCAGCCGCCCCGATGCAAAGGACTCGTCTTTCAAGTCATTCCACTTGTCCCTGAAAAAAGGAAGCGGCGAGCGGGAGAAGTAGAGCGCATACCCCTCCAGATCGGTCACAACCTTCACGACGTTGGGACTCAGAAAGTCGTGAAGCGTCCGGATGCGGCTTTTGAGGGTCCCCATGCGAACGGCAGGATTCTCCGCAAGCGGAGCAATCGCCTCGTCGATCATGGCGGGCTCAATGAGCGGTTCATCACCCTGCACGTTCACTATGATCTCGGCCCCGATGCGCGAGGCCACCTCGGCGAGACGATCCGTTCCCGTCTCGTGGTCCCGGGAGGTCATTTCGACCCTGCCGCCGAAGCCGCGGACCGCCTGGGCGATCCGGTCGTCATCCGTTGCCACGACAACCTCAGACACAAGACGCGCCCGTGCGGTTCGCTCGTACACATGCTGAACCATCGGCTTGCCCGCAATATCGGCCAGAGCCTTGCCGGGAAAGCGGGTCGACGCGAAGCGGGCGGGGATTATGGCAGTAATGTTCATACAAAGGCCCCCACATACCTGCACTCGCCCTGAACGGCATGCGCGAACGTCACGCGCCCTGCAGGGGCGAAACGTGCAACTGGCTGAAATGACGCTACCAACGAGATTGACCGAGTGAAGGCAAGAGATGTACTGCAGAGTGTGTCCCTTCCGACAGGTGGGACGTATAACGCTACCGCAAAGGCAGGGGCGTGTCAAGGAGTGAAATGCGTTGCCCGGGGCGCACCAGCTCTGATAGAGTGCCCTCATTCACCTTCATGCGGAGACCGGTCATGCCCCCCATAACCATCGGCCTCATGGCTGCCATGCCGGACGAAACCCGCCCCCTGCTGCGCCTCTTGCGCGGGGCAACACTGCTTGCGCACCAGCCCTTTCCCATCTGGCGCGCACAGATGGGCGATGCGGCTATCTGGCTCGCCCAGTCGGGCATGGGGCCGGAGCGGGCGGAATCGGCGGCGGAGCGGCTTGTCGGGCTGGCCTGCCCCGACGTGGTCGTCTCATTCGGATTCGGAGGCGGCGTGCTGCCGGGATTGTCGGTCGGCGACCTGGTGATGGGAACCGGGTGCCTGAACTATGACGGAAGGGATTTCACCCCCGCAGCCGGGATAGACGCCCCCCTCGCCGCCAGTGCCATGAAGTCCCTGGCACAGCGCACCTCCGTTGCATTGACCGCCGGCACCGTCATTACCGCCGGCACAATCCTCGCCAAACATCTCGTCGCGCCACTGATTCCGGCCGCTGTGACATCACCGGTGCTCGACATGGAAACGGCCGCCGTGGCGGGCGTTGCCGCCCGGCACGGCATCCCGCTCCTGGCTTTGCGGGCCATTACCGACGATGCCGGGGAAGAGTTCGGCTTTTCGCTGGACGAATTTACCGATGCCGGCCTGAATATCAGGCCGCACCGGGTCATGGCCACCCTGCTCCGAAAACCCTGGATCATGCCGCAGCTCGTCAGGCTGGCGCGTTCATCGAGACGGGCCGGCACACTGCTGGCCGCGGCCGTCATCGCGCTGGCGGAAACGCTGCCTGCCATTACCGCGTCCCCCCGATCCTACTCTTTTGCGCTGCGTCCCGATACGGCGGACCAGGGATAATCACTCAGATGCTCGGCCAGCTCCTCCTTCCGGTAGCGGTTGGTCCGGCGCACAATGGTAACAATCGCAATTGAACCCGCCAGGACATAGATCAGCATCCCGGTCAGCGCAATGAGGTATTCACCGAGCCAGAGGGTCACTGCCAGGTTAAAGACGAGCACCGACAGATAGAGGATCGGCCCGTAGAGCGAGCGCAGGGGCGGATTGGCTACCCCTGCGGGCTTCCCTCCCTTCCCTTCGCTCCATAGATCTATCCGCTGCAGGACGAACACCATGATCACGCTCACGACCCACCATCCCACGTAGTTCGAGAGCGGAACGCCGAAATGGATGCCGGGCTCCCGGTAACCGTAAATCTGGCCCAGGAACCAGCGATACCCCTGGAGGGCCACCGGATCGATGATAATGTCGAGGAAGACCTGAAACAGGGAGCCGAGAAAGAGAACCGCAAAGGATCCCCGGATAGACCGCGATTCGAGCGTAACGACATCCCATCGCCACGCCTTGACCGGTGACACAACGAACAGTGCGGTGGCATAGCTGCAGTAGGCAAGAAACACGTAGGAAAGGGAATCGAAAAACGGTACCCCGGCGATCCACAGCTCACGATCGCGGGTCGCGTCGATGTAATAGTACCAGCCGTAGGGTATTCCCGTATTGATGGAGCTGAACTCGGACGCAAAGGAAATCAGATAGCCGGCCGCGGTGAACAACAGGGTCTTGCGCCAGCCGAGGTGCGGCACCGCCGCCACCAGGTACGCTGCAAAAAAGGCAAATACGTAGGGCCGCATGGTCACGGTTCCCACCGCGATTCGCAGAACGTCTTCCATAGTTCCTCCTGACGAACAAACGCGGAGCCGCACCACACGGCTCCGCGCTCACGTCATTACAGTATTGCTCCAGCTAGTACCCGTTAAAACAGCGTGCCGACAACACTTCCAAGCACCGAGATCGGCCCCGAATCGGAGAGGCCGTCGGCTGCCTTGTCCAGTTTCTTCATGGCGGCGGCGGTATCACGGTAGAGCTTGTCATCGTTCACCAGCTTGCCAAGGGTGCCCTGCCCCTCGTTGATTTTGCGTGCCACGTCACTGATGTTTCTGGAGGCGTCACGCAGCTCGTTGTAAAGAGTCTCATCATTGACGAGCTTGCCGACGCTCCCCTCACCCTTGTTGATCTTGGCCGCGATTTCCTTGATATCCTTGGCGCCGGCATTCAACTCGGCCAATGCCCCCTTGGCTTCGACATACAGCGCATCCTCGTTTACCAGCTTGCCCAGCGAACCCTCGCCCCGCTCTATCTTCGCGGTGACGGTCTTGAGGCTCGCAGCGAGCTCGTTGGTGTTGTGATAGAGGGCCTTGTCATTCAGCAGCATTGCAAGTGAGCCTTCGCCCCGGTCCATCTTTGCGGTGATGCTGTTGAGATTCTGGACCGCGCCCTTGAGATTCCCCCTGTTTTCGTCGAGCATGGTCGAGATTTTCCCCAACACCTCGTTCTGGTTGGTGTTCAGATCGTTGAGGAACGTCCGCGCATCTTTGGTCAGATCGCTCACGTTGTCGACGATGATGTCAATATTGGCAATTTCCCTGCTCTTCACCTCGGAGCCCGGCGCAAGGATGTCAGCGGTCTGAGTACCGAAGGAAATCCCCAGAAACTGCCCCCCCAGAAGGTTCGTCAGCCGGATGGTCGCCACTGAATCGGTTCTGATCCGGGTCCCGGGTTTGACCTCGAAACCGACCTTCACTCTGCCGTCCTCGATATCGATCCGGGTAATCTTCCCGACCTCAACACCGGCCAGGCGAACAGGGTCTCCCACCTTGAGGCCGGTGGTGCTCGAAAGATAGGTCACATAGGGGATGCTCTTCTCAAAGGGGTTCCACCGCTCGCCCAATTCGAGCATCACCCCCAGGACCACCAATCCGGCCATGAAGAAAAAACCCACTTTCTTTTCAGTCGACAGCGCCATGAACTCTCCCCCCCGTCTCCCGACAGGTCAATCCTCTTAGCTACATCAGAATCCTGGTGAGGAAATAATCGGCCACCAGAATCAGCATGAACGACAAGACCACGGCCCGGGTCGTTGCCTGCGCGATGCCCCGGGCGCCACCGCTGGTCTTGAATCCCGTATAACAGGCAACGAGCGCGATGATCCCGCCGAAAACCGTTGCCTTCACCAGGCCGGCCCCCACCTCCTTCAGCTTGAGGGCCGTATTGAGACTGTCGTAATACGTCGAGTAGGAAATGAATATCTTCGGGTGGAGGTGGCTCATGATGGCCCCGCCCACGATTCCGACGGCATTGGCGAAGATAACCAGGGCCGGCACGCACACCAGGCAGGCGATGAGCCGCGGCATGGCCAGGTAGCGCACCGGGTTGATATCGAGGGTCTTGAGCGCATCGATCTCCTCATAGACCTTCATCACGCCGATCTCCGCCGCCATGGCCGAACCCACCCGACCGGCCACGAGAAAACTGGTCATGACCGGTCCCAGCTCGCGCACCATGGAAAGCCCCACGATGCCGCCGATGATGTTCTGGGTTCCGTACTTCTGAAGTTCGACGCCGGTCTGGAGCGCCAGGACCATCCCCACGAAAAAAGCCATGACCGACGCAATGGGCACGGTCTCATAACCGATGATCGCCATCTGGTTGAAAATGCTCGGCAGGTTCCGGGGGGCTTCCCGGAAAAACCAGACCGTTCTGCCGAGCAGCATCAGCATTTCACCCAGTACCTCGTGGAAGGACAGAACTTTTTTGCCAACTCGTTCAAACATGCCCATCAGGTTCATACCTCGCCTCGATACGGGTTTCGCCGGGAGGCGTCGCGCCCCGCGCCTCGTGGCTGCCTTCCGTCCATTCCAGGCCGAAGGGAAGCCAGAACAGGCGGAGCATCCTCTTGTCACCTGACGAACGATAACGTACGAGGCCTTTCAGGATCGACACATCTGAACCTTCGCCCCGGGTGCGATACGCGAGAAGCGGAAAAACCTCATACGCCAGATCATTGCCCCGCTTCTCATGCCAGTAAAGATTCCAGAGAAAGGAAACTGCCGAATCGCCACCATCGTTCCACTTCTGGATATAGAGACGCCAGAGTGGCGCCCAGTTCTGCTCAATGCCCTCGCGGGGTGTCAACGGCTCCAGCGGAGCCGGGAAGCTGAAACTCTTCACCCCCCGTTCGTTGCGGTGGAACGTGAACAGTGGCCAGAGCGCCGTGGTTCTCCGCTCCGCGCCATCAATCGGCCATCGTTCGATGCTGTCGGAGTACAGGAAGAACAGAAGCCGGTCCCGATCGCGGCAGTAGGTGTCCGACGTGATCTCGTCATGATTGACCAACGGCCAGAGATACCACTGCTTGACCGACTCCCTGGTCTGTTCGCGGGAATAGAACGGCAAAAAGCGATCGACTTCCCGCTTCTCCCCCCGGGCGGTCATGATGAAGGGCCACAGGTAATAGCGCTCCTCCTGACCGGTCGCGTGATCGCTGGACCATCCGGCAAAGGGCCAGAGATAGGAGCGGGACGATAGCCGGGGCGACTCCGTCGATGCATAGAAGGGAAACATCGTGAGTCGCTCGGTCGGATTGTCCGTATCGAGACCGGCGCGCTCCCTGAGGTACAAGGGCCACAGCACGAACTGCTTATCATAGCGCCCTTCGCCGCTCGACCTGCCGTAGAGGGGCCAGAATTGCCAACCGGACTCTTCTTGTCCCTCGATGGTGGCAAAGAACGGATAGAGATAATGACGCGTCGTAGTCCCCTTTGCCACGGTGCGTCCGTACAGGGGAAAGAGCACATAGTGTATCTCGTCCCGGAAGAGCCGATTGTACAGCGTTCCATAAAAGGGGAAAACCGACGTGTACGTGCCGTGCTCACGGGACTCCCCCCTGATATAGAGGGGGAACAGCATGGAAGTGTCCTCGGTCTCGCCCGGTTCATCCCTGCGGAACGCATTTACCTGCAAAAGCTGGAGCACCTGGAGATTCCACTGCTCCGGCGCGCTGGTGACCGAAGCCAGGGGATAGAGGATGCTTGTCCCGGCGGCATCGTCCCGCTCCACGGATGTGCGATACACCAGCGGACGAAGGGCAGTGACCGTCTCATCCCCCTGACGCTGGATCTTGACCAATGGGCCGAGGATCGACAGGTTGCTGAACTCCTCGGCCGGACTTTCCCGGTAATCGATCAGGGGCCAGAAGGTGAATATCGTTCCTTCCCTTCCGTTGTCATCGGCGGCCCGGAGCGGCGATGCCGCAATTATGGTTGCCAGGGTTGCCAGGAACAGGAGACGAAAGCACTTCACGTATAATCCGCCGTGTCAAAATAATGTATAGACAGCTTTAATACCCTTGGCAACCCGGGGAGTCAACAGAAAAGACCCCAGCCCGCGCGAACAGAAAAAAAGCCCGCGTGCGGCGGGCCTTCGAACAGCTTCAATCCGATGCAATGTAACGATGTTCAATACTTGCTGTCGGCGTAGTCAACCCAGCCACCGGCAAGGACGAGGGCCTTGTCGAAGGGCGAAATATCGAAGGAGTGGGTTTCCGACGTGCCCCCACCCGAGATGGTGAGCGTTTGCCCTGTCACATCAATGGAGATGGCCGCGTCGGCGCAGCCGGCATAGGTGAACAGCCCCTCGATCGTATCGGCTGAGAGTTCAATGGCAGCCATGCCGCAGTTGAACATGTTCTGACGGAAGATCCGGGCAAACGACTCGGCAATCACAGCAGTGATGCCGTTCACCTCGAACACCCACGGCGCGTGTTCGCGGGATGAGCCGCACCCGAAATTGGCCCGGGAGACAACGACACGCGCAGCCTTCGTCTTTTCCCCCTTGGGATCGAAGCCGGGCAGCTTCAGATCTTCCAGGATATACGGTTTGAGGTCTTCCTTGGTGATCTCGGTCAGATACTTGGCCGGGATAATTTCGTCGGTATTGATATCAGAGCGGTCGAGAAAGAGCACGGGGCCGCCAAACTGTTTCATCGGTCTGTCTCCTTGCTGGGAATATGGACGCTACAGATACTTCCGGGGATCGGCTATCTTACCCTCGATAGCGGTTGCGGCACTCGTTGCCGGAGACATGAGGTGGACCATCCCCCCCTTGCCCATCCGCCCCATGAAGTTACGGTTCGTGGTCGATGCGCAGACTTCTCCTTCGGCCAGGACGCCGTTGCTCATGCCGAGGCAGGCGCCGCAGGTGGGGTTGGTCACGCAGAAGCCGGCTTCCATGAAGATATCGATCAGCCCCTCACGCATGGCATCCTGGTAGATCTTCGGCGTAGCGGGAGAGAGTATGCCGCGTACCGTGGGCGCAATCTTCTTTCCCTTGAGAATGCGTGCGGCAATGCGCAGATCCTCCAACCGGCCGTTGGTGCAGGAGCCGAGATAAACTTGGTCCACGGGGGTACCGGCAATCTCAGAGACCGGTTTCACCTGGTCCGGCTTGTAGCCAAACGTGACGATGGGCTCGAGGCTCGACACGTCAAAATCGAGCACCTGTTCGTAGACGGCGTCTTCATCGGACCGCCACTGGCTGAATGCCTCACGGGCGGCTTCCCGGGACGAATACTCATCCTTGATGAAGGGCCAGAGGTAATCGACCGTCACCATGTCGGGCATACAGATCCCCGAGGTGCCCCCCGCCTCGATGGCCATGTTGCACAGTGTCATCCGCGACTCCATGGTCATGGCGTCAACCACCGGCCCGCGGAACTCCATTACCCGGTCGGTCGCCCCGTTCACGCCGACCCGGCCGATGACGTGGAGAATCACGTCCTTGGCATACACCCCTTCAGGCAGGGAGCCGTTCAGGTTAATGCGGATCGTTTTCGGTTCGCGGAAGGCGCAGACTCCCTTGAGAATGCCGACCTCGAGATCGGTGGTACCGATGCCTGCCGCAAACGCGCCGAACGCACCGTGAGTACAGGTGTGGGAATCACCCATGATCACCGTGTAGCCGGGACGGATGAACCCCTTCTCGGGAAACAGCGCATGACAGACGCCATTGGCGCCCACGTCGAAAAAGTCCACGATGCCGTGGCGCCGCGCCCAATCGCGCAGCATCTTCGCCTGGGTGGCCGTCTTGGAGTCCTTGCTGGGGGTCACGTGATCAATGACCGCCTTGATCTTTGTCGGGTCGAAAACCCGGTCCTTGCCGCGCGCCATCAGGTCGGCAATGGCGATGGGCGTGGTGATCTCGTGACACATCACCACGTCGAGCCTCAGCACCTTAGTGCCGGCAAAGGGTTCATCAACCAGATGACTGGCAAAAATCTTCTCCGCAATAGTTTTCCCCATTTCGCACTATCCTCGCGTCTAACATGATGGAATGTGGTGCCAATGTAAACAAACAGGGTCTATAAATCAATGTAATATTTGTTCGATGTGGTTTAACATTTGCTTGCACCGCAACAGACATGCTAGGATACGCAAATTTTTCACGGGGAGACGTCAGCGAGACATGGAACTGAGCTTTACGCGCACCAACGGCGAAATCGACACACTCATCGACACCCTTATGGAGAAGGTCGGAACCATCCATCACCCGGCCCTGATACGTGAAATGATCATTTCAGCCCTCAAATCGGGCCTGGAATCCAGCTATCCGGCAGATCTCAAGCTGCTCAACAACACCATGAAGGAGATGCGCTACACGACCAACGTGTTCGCCCCCTACCGCACCAGCCGGAAGGTGACCATCTTCGGTTCGGCTCGCACGGAGCCCCAGGAACCGATCTACCAGACCTGCATCCGCTTCAGCCGGAAACTTGCCGACAAGGGATACATGATTATCACGGGCGGAGGCCCGGGTATCATGCAGGCCGGGAATGAGGGCGCGGGCAGCGACCGCTCTTTTGCCGTGAACATCCGCCTTCCCTTCGAGCAGAAGCCCAACCCCGTGATGCTCCAGAATCCGCGGCTCATCAATTACAAGTACTTCTTCAACCGCAAGGTCGCCTTTGTCAAGGAGTCGAACGCCATCGCCGTTTTCCCCGGAGGCTTCGGCACGCTTGACGAGGCCATGGAAGTCTTCACCCTCATCCAGACGGGCAAGACCTCTCCCAAGCCCCTCGTCCTCATCGACGACAGCGACGGCTACTGGGATCGCTGGTTCGATTTCGTCACCTCGTGCATCCTCGGCAAAGGATTCATCTCTGCAGAGGACTTCTCCATTTTCACCATTACCCGCGACGAGGACGAGGCCATCAGGGTCATCGAGGAGTTCTACCGCAACTACCACTCCCTCCGCTTCTTCGAGGAGCGGCTCGTCATCCGGCTCAACAAAGAGCTCACCCGGGAACAGATCGAAGAGCTCGAAAATGAATTCCCCGAGTTACGCCAGCCGGGTACCCGCATCAGTTGCTGCCCGCCACTTCCCGAAGAGGCGGATGAGCCCGACCTGCTGAAGCTGCCACGCATTTCGCTCCAGTTCGACCACCAACACTACGGCCTCCTCGTTGCATTCATCAGAAAAATCAACATGTTCTGACACAAAGAATTCATCCATGAAACGGGCCAAAATTTTGTTGACAGGATGAATTGCCGGTGTTAGTGTGACAATGCAGCAAGTTTCGGAAGTTGTTGCAGCCCTTGAAAACTGAGCAAAGTCCCCCCGACTCTCACGGTTTTCCTGCCTCAAAACTCCGGAAACTTAAGCAGCATCCCCACGAAGTCCGGCACAGATCCGGAGGCACAAAGGAGGTAGGACAATGGCTATCGGAAGAGTTAAGTGGTTCAATGACGCCAAAGGCTTTGGTTTCATCGAGCAGGACAATGGCGAGGACGTGTTCGTGCATTTCTCCGCCATCCAGCAGGATGGTTTCAAGTCCCTCGCCGAGGGTGAGCAAGTTTCCTTCGACGTGGTGAACGGCCCCAAGGGGCTCCAGGCCGCCAACGTCAAGAAGGCCTAGACAAGGCCCACATAGCCTAACCGACAAAAAGCCCGCTGGCTCATCCAGCGGGCTTTTTGCGTTTCATCGTGCCGATTCGCATCACCGGTCGCGACCGCTGCATTACGTGTGTACATTCATTGGAACGTAATACAGCGATCGCGACAATCCGGTTACAGGCTCTCCGGTGCCCGCTCTTTCCTGAAGTGAAGGCGGTTGAGGGCGTTGATGTAGGCTTTTGCCGATGCTTCGATGATGTCAGTGGATGAACCGCGGCCAACCACTGTCTCGTTGCCATCCACGAGGCGCACGGTCACTTCGCCCTGGGCATCGGTACCGCCGGTGATGGAGCCCACATTGTACTGCTGGAGCCGGGCCTTGGTCTTGGTGAGCTTTTTGATGGCCTTGAGTGTGGCATCGACAGGACCATCTCCCAACTCTGCGGTACGTACGGCAACCCCGTCGATCTCCATCTGCACTGTCGCAGTTGCCACAGCAAACGATCCGCAGGTCACCGTAATATGTGCCAACCGATACTTTTCGGAGGGGCGCATAACTTCATCCGCCACAATGGCGTCCAGATCTTCGTCGAAAACCTCTTTTTTCATATCCGCGAGGGCCTTGAAACGCTCGAAGGCTTTATTCAGGTCCTCGTCACTCAACTCATAGCCCAGTTCGGTAAGGCGCTTTTTGAAAGCGTGACGACCGGAATGCTTGCCAAGAACCAGAACGTTAGCCCGGAGTCCGACCGATTCCGGGGTCATGATCTCATAGGTGGACTTTTCCATCAGGACGCCGTGTTGATGGATGCCCGACTCGTGGGCAAAGGCATTGGCGCCGACAACTGCCTTGTTGGGCTGGACGCCGATACCGGTGATGGTGGAAAGGAGCCTGCTGGCCGGCACAATCTGATCCGTGGCCACATTGGTCTTGAACGGAAGGATGTCGCGCCGGGTCCGGATTGCCATGACGAACTCTTCCAGTGAGCAGTTGCCTGCACGCTCACCAATACCGTTGATGGTGCACTCAACCTGGCCCGCACCGGCCTGCACCGCAGCGATGGAGTTGGCAACCGCCAAACCGAGGTCGTTGTGGCAGTGGACGGATATGACCGCCTTCTCGATGTTGGGAACGTTATCCTTCAGGTATTTGATGATGTTGAAATATTCGAAGGGAATGGTATAGCCCACCGTATCGGGGATGTTCACGGTAGTCACCCCCGCATCAATGACCGCCTCCACCACTTCGGCCATGAACTTCAGGTTGGTGCGCACGGCGTCCTCGCAGGAGAACTCCACGTTGGGGGTGTACGACTTGGCCCGCTTCACCGCCTTGACCGCCGCCTCCAGTACCTGTGAGGGGGACATCTTCAGCTTGTGCTTCATATGGATGTCCGAGGTGGCGATGAAGGTATGGATTCGCCCTTTCTCGCCGGCATACTTCAGGGCATCCCAGGCCCGGTCTATGTCCTTGTCGTTGGCGCGGCACAGGCCCGCGATCTCGGGGCCCTTGATGGTCTGCGCCACCCGCATGACCGCTTCGAAGTCACCCTCGGACGCGATGGGAAAGCCGGCTTCAATGACGTCCACGTTCAGTTTTTGGAGTTGCTTGGCAACCCTGAGCTTTTCCTCGATGTTCATGCTGTTGCCGGGAGACTGTTCACCGTCACGCAGTGTTGTATCGAATATCTTGATAATTTTCTGCTCTGCCATGGCATACCTCCTCATTGGTGATAGACGTTTCATACCAGTTGCAATGCCAAATGCAACCGTCGCTTGGCCGGAAAATCGGCCGGATACAAAAAAGCCTCCGCCCTGATAAAGGGGCGAAGGCTTACGCTCGCGGTACCACCCTTTTTCGTCCTCGCACGCGCCGATAAACGGCGGCACAAGAACCTCATTTTCCCTTAACGCGGGATACGGCCCCAACTACCTGCGGATCGTCAATCGGCAACGACCGATTTCGCGGGGGCGGCTCCGAGGCGAGTTCATCCTTCCTTATACCGGTTTGCACCACCCACCGGCTCTCTGGCGTCGGCATTTCGACAAGGATAAGGGGTCGGACTACTACTCCTCTTCATGGCCTTTTTCTAAATTGTTTAGTGATAATAGAGAACGACTTCTCGGCCTGTCAAGACATTTTCTTCGTAATTATGACATGTTCCAAGATACCAAACATTGTTTGACACAAGAAAACACCTAGACAGGTCAGTGGTCATCCTTGGCATGCCGATGATGGAGCGCTTTTTCCAGGCGGCGACGGCGCGGCAGGCTCATTAAAAATCCGATGATCCCTGAGAATGTGTAACAGAAAAAGATGACAAAGAGCATGACGACCGGCTCAGCCGCTATGACGATCAAAAGCAATACGGCCAGCACCAGCATGGCGAAGGGTTGCCGTTTGATCAGCTCCGGATCCTTGAAGGAGTAGTAGCGGAAGTTCGATACCATGAGAAACGCCAGGAGATAGATGAGCGCGAGTATCGCTACCTTTTTGTACGAACTTGGCCAGCCGAAATGGTAGAAAAGAAGCACCGTTGCGGAAACCATGCTCGCTGCGGCCGGAATGGGAAGTCCAACGAACCGCTTGTTCTCCACCGTATTGACCTGCACATTGAAGCGGGCAAGACGCAAAGCGCCGCAAACCACGAAAAGGAAGGCGGCAAGCCAGCCGAGGCGGCCGAAAGGCTGGAGCGCCCACTTGTACATGAGCAGACCGGGAGCAACCCCGAAGGCAACAACGTCGGCCAATGAATCGTACTCGACTCCGAACTTGCTCGATGTGCCGGTAAGCCGCGCAACCTTTCCGTCGAGCCCGTCGAAAATGGAGGAGATGAGGATCCAGAGGGCTGCCGTCTTGAAATCGCCGTTCATGGTGGCGACCATGCCGTAGAAGCCAGCAAAGAGGCTCCCTGTGGTGAAGAGGTTGGGAAGGATGTAAATACCCTTGCGCATGCTCTCCGACATATCGATTTTTTCACCATTCATGGCAGAATCCCCAGGACGGTCTCACCGGCTACCGTCTTTTCACCCATGGTGACCTTGATCTCGGCAGTGGTCGGCAGATAGATGTCGAGACGCGAGCCGAAGCGGATCAGGCCATAGCGTGTTCCCCTGGTGAGCCGGTCCCCCTTCCCTGCGTAGCAGACGATGCGCCGGGCAATGAGACCTGCCACCTGCACGACAGCCAGCCGAAGGCCACGGGCCGTCTCAATGACCAGCCCCGCCTGCTCATTCTCAAAAGTGGCCCGTTCGTCTCGCACATCGAGAAATTTGCCCTTCACGTAGAAGGTATCGAGCACCGTGCCACTCACCGGTGCCCGGTTGATGTGGACGTTGAACACCGACATGAAGATGCTGATTTTCGTGGTTTCCACTCCCAGGTGCTCTTCGCGGGCAGGTCCGAGATAGATGACAACGCCGTCTGCGGGTGCAACTACGGCATTCTCGTCACCGGGGGTTATCCGTTCGGGATTGCGGAAGAAAAAGGCAATGAACAGCGTAATTGCCAGAAAGAGAGCCGTCCCCGACCAGACAACGGGAACATGCCAGGATACGGCGGCAAGGATGAGCGTCAGAACGCCGGCAATGGCGATAAAGGGATACCCCTCGACTGCTATGGGGGTGTTTTCATTCCGCATCAATGGACCTCGGGTCAACACCGGATGCCACCCGTCAAACGGCAAATGAGGCCGGATGCGACCGTGGAGTCAGAACTCCCGTCGTATCCGGCCTCACCGTGGGTGCAGCCGAGTGTATCAGTTTTTGGATTTATCGACGATCTTGGACGAACCGATCCACGACATCATGGAGCGGAGCCGTGCGCCGACGTCCTCGATGGGATGCTCCATGCCCTTGCGGCGCAACGCATTGAAGGTCGGCGTGTTGGCCTTGTTCTCCAGCATCCACTCCTTGGCGAACTGGCCGCTCTGGATTTCCCAGAGGATCTGCTTCATTTCCTTCTTGGTCTCGTCGGTGATGACGCGGGGACCGCGGGTCAGGTCACCGTACTCGGCGGTGTTGGAGATGGAGTACCGCATGTTCGCGATACCGCCCTCATAGATCAGATCAACGATGAGCTTGGTTTCGTGCAGGCACTCGAAGTAGGCCATTTCCGGCGAATAGCCCGCTTCCACAAGGGTTTCGAAGCCCGCCTGGATCAGGGCCGAAATGCCGCCGCACAGCACGGCCTGCTCACCGAACAGGTCGGTCTCGGTCTCTTCCTTGAAGGAGGTCTCGATGATGCCTGCGCGGCCGCCGCCGATGGCGGAAGCATAGGCCAGAGCCACATCGCGGGAGTTGCCGGACGGATCGTGGTGAATGGCGATAAGACAGGGAACCCCGCCTCCCCTCGTGTATTCGTGACGCACCAGGTGACCGGGTCCCTTGGGAGCAGCCATGATGACGTTGATGTCCGGGCGCGGAGTGATCTGACCGAAATGGATATTGAAGCCGTGGCCGAATGCCAGATAGGCCCCCTGCTTCAGATAGGGGCCGACTTCCTCGCGGTAGACATCGCCCTGGATCTCGTCCGGCAGGAGAATCATAACCACGTCGGCACCCTTCACCGCATCCGCGGTGGGGAGAACCGTCAGCCCGGCGCCGGTGGCCTTGGCCACGGAGGGAGAGTCGGCCTTGAGGCCGACCACCACGTCGACACCCGAATCCTTCAGGTTATTGGCATGGGCGTGGCCCTGGGAGCCATAGCCGATGACGGCTACCCTTTTTCCCTTGAGCACGCTCAGATTGCAGTCCTTGTCGTAATAAATCTTCATCACTTTCCTCCTCGTATTTGTTCGATCAACACCTGAAACGAACGGTGAATGTAATCGGCCCTACCCTTTCCACCCCCTGGCGCCGCGCCCGATGGCCGCCGGACCGGTTCTGACGAGCTCCTTGAGCCCCAGGGGGCGGAGCAGTTCAAGGATCGCATCGATCTTGGCCGGCGTTCCCGTGGCCTCGATGGTAAAGGAACGGGGCGTAACATCAATGATTTTGGATCTGAAAATATCGACGATCCGCAGCACTTCAGCCCGGGCATCGTCCTCGGCGGTCACCTTGATGAGGGCCATTTCCCGCTCAATCACTTCCCCGTCGGTGAAATCAATGACCTTGATGACATCGATGAGCTTGTTGAGCTGCTTGGTGATCTGCTCGAGAATCTGGTCGTCCCCCCGGGTGACGATGGTCATGCGGGAGATGGATTCGTCATTGGTGGGCGCAACCGAGAGTGAGTCGATATTGAAGCCGCGGCCGGAGAAGAGACCGGCCACGCGAGAGAGAACACCGAATTCGTTTTCCACCAGAACGGTGATCGTATGTCGCATGTATGAAGCCTCCTGAGGAATGGGAGAGCGGGTCGGGCGTCACCGACGACGGCCGACCCGACTTGCACGGTTAGGCGTTGAGCACCATTTCATTGAGAGAAGCCCCGGCGGGCACCATGGGGAGGACCTTTTCCTCCCGCGCGATCTTGAACTCCATGATAACCGGTCCGGGCGTCTCGAATGCCTTCCTGATGGTGCCTTCCACCTCGTCCACCTTGGTGGCCTGGAGGCCGGTCGCACCGAAGGCCTCTGCCAGCTTGATGAAGTCGATGGGCAGCTCCATGCAGGTCTGGGAGTAGCGGCGGTCAAAGAACAGCTCCTGCCACTGCCGGACCATGCCGAGGAAATTGTTGTTGAGAATGCAGATCTTGACCGGCAACCGATTCTGGACCAGGGTCGCCAGTTCCTGCATGTTCATCTGGAAGCCGCCGTCACCGCATATGGCGATGACCTGGCGATCGGGATACGCAGCCTGGGCGCCCATGGCGGCAGGCAGTCCATAACCCATGGTGCCGAGTCCGCCCGATGACAGGAGGGTCCGTGCTTTGGTGAAGGTGAAAAACTGGGCAGTCCACATCTGGTGCTGCCCCACGTCCGTGGCGATGATGGCGTCGGGCTCGGAAAGCTCCCGAAGCTTCTGGATAACGTACTGGGGCTTGATGACCGAGGTTGTCTGCTTGTAGGTCATGGGATGCTTCTGTTTCCACCCTTCGATCTCGGCCATCCAGGGTTCAATACCTGTGCGGAAGCGTTCCACCTTGTCCCCCTGCTCCTCCAGCACCTTGAGCATCTGGGACAGGACCTTCTTCACCTCGCCCACGATCGGAAGGTCGACCCGCACGTTCTTCCGGATGGACGTGGGGTCCACGTCCACATGGATGATCTTCGCGTGGGGGGCGAAGGTGGCGACCTTACCGGTTACGCGGTCGTCGAACCGGGCGCCCACGGCAAACAGCATATCGCAGTTGGTTACCGCCATGTTGGCGTAGTAGGTCCCGTGCATTCCCAGGAGTCGCAGAGCCTGATGATCATCCTCGGGAAAGGAGCCGAGACCCATGAGGGTCGTGGTAACCGGCATATTGAGCCTTTTGGCGAAATCATACAGTTCGCCGGCTGCATCGCCGGAGATCACCCCTCCACCCACGTAGATCACCGGCTTCCTGGCCTCCAGCATGAGGGAGACGGCCTTTTCGATCTGCTTGGAATGCCCCTCCACCGTCGGCTTGTAGCTCCGCAATTCGATGGAGTCCGGGTAGTGAAACTCAGCGGTGGCGATCTGCACGTCCTTGGGAAGATCCACGAGGACCGGCCCCGGACGGCCCGTGCGGGCGATATAGAATGCCTTCTTGATGATGGACGGGATATCTTTCACGTCCTTTACCAGGAAATTATGCTTGGTGCACGGCCGGGTGATGCCGACAATATCGACTTCCTGGAACGCATCGTTGCCGATAAGGGCCGTGGGTACCTGGCCGGTAATGACCACCACGGGGATGGAATCCATGTATGCGGTGGCAATGCCGGTGACGGTATTGGTGGCACCGGGGCCGGACGTGGCGATGGCTACCCCCACCCGACCGGTGGCACGTGCAAAACCGTCGGCCGCGTGGACGCCGGCCTGTTCGTGCCGGGGAAGAATGTGACGTATCTCCTTGAAAGAAAACAGCTCATCATAGATGTTGATTACCGTGCCGCCGGGGTAGCCGAACACGGTATCGACCCCTTCGAGCTTGAGGCATTCGAGTAATATTCTCGCTCCTGTCATTTTCATGCAAAGCCTCCTGCGGGCAAATGGAAAAAGTTTCAGTCGGCCGAGGTCACCGCACCGGTGTAGGCGGATGTCACCACCTTGGCGTAGCGGGCGAGCCAGCCGGTTTTGATCTTCGGCTCGGGCGCCGTCCAGCGGGAACGACGCTCTTGCAGAACCGCCTCGTCAACGAGGAGTTCCAGCCGACGGTTGGGGATGTCGAGCAGGATGCGGTCACCCTCCTCCACCAGGGCAATGGGTCCGCCCTCTGCGGCCTCGGGAGAAATGTGGCCGATACAGGGACCGCGGGTGCCCCCGGAGAACCTGCCGTCGGTGATGAGCGCAACCGAATCGCCGAGACCGAGCCCCATGAGGGTCGCCGTGGGTGCCAGCATCTCCCGCATACCCGGCCCCCCCTTGGGGCCCTCGTAGCGGATGACCACCACGTCGCCGGCAACGATTCTGCCCCCCATGAGAGCCGCCATGGCCGCCTCTTCAGAATCGAAGCACCGGGCAGTCCCCTCGAATGTCATCATGGCATCCGAGACGCCGGACTGCTTGACTACGGCGCCCTTGGGCGCCAGGTTGCCGAAGAGGACGGCAATCCCCCCCTCCTTCTTCACCGGGTTCGACAGGGGACGAATGACTCGTTCGTCCACAGACTCCACGGTTGAAGCGAGCTCGAGAGTGGAGAGCCCCATGACCGTCGGGTTGTCACGGACCAGAGGACCAAGCTGCCGGAGTACACCCATGACGCCGCCACCGGCGTCCAGATCCTCCATGAAGTACTCGCCCGCCGGATTCATGGAAGATATCTGGGGGGTTTCCTTGGCTAGCGTGTCGAATGTCTCCAGCGGCAGGTCAACTCCAGCCTCCCGGGCAATGGCCAGGAGATGGAGCACCGTATTGGATGAGCCGCCCAACGCAAGGTCCACGCGAATGGCATTCTCAAAAGCGTCGCGGGTAAGGATCTGGCGCGGGGTGATATCGTTACGGACAAGATCGACGATCTTCTCCCCGGACGCAAAGGCGATGCGCCGTTTGAGGGCCGACACCGCCAGAGCCGTGCCACAGCGGGGGAGGCTCATTCCCAGGGTTTCGGTCAGAATCGCCATGGTATTGGCAGTGAAAAGCCCCTGACAGGATCCCATGCCGGGACAGGCATTGTCCTCGCAAACACCGAGCTCACGCTCGTCGATCACCCCGGCCTTGTAGCGGGCCATGGCCTCGAAGGTATCGGTAACGAACGAATAACGGCGCCCCTCCGTGCCACGGCCGGCCATCATCGGACCCGCGGTAACCACGATCGAAGGGATGTTGAGCCGTGCCGCCGCCATAAGCATGCCGGGCGTGATCTTGTCGCAATTGGTGAGCAGCACCAGGCCGTCGAGCCGATGGGCTTCAGCAACAGACTCCACCATATCGGCAATGAGTTCACGGGTGGGAAGCGAGTAGTGCATCCCCTTGTGTCCCATGGAGATGCCGTCGCAGACCCCGGGAATGCCGAAGAAAAAGGCGTATCCACCGCCCGAGTGGATGCCTTTTTCGATAAAGCGCTCCAGATCGCGCATCCCCACATGGCCGGGGATCAGGTCGGTGAAACTGGTGGCCACGCCGATGAACGGCTTGTCCATCTGGCTCTGGGGGACGCCGGTGCCCTTGATGAGAGCGCGGTGCGGCGTGCGTTCAATGCCCTTCTTTATGGTATCGCTGCGCATGGGAACTTACCTCGCGACTGGCAAAGTATGGACCGGCACCAACCACCCTCTGCGGAAGGGGAAGAATCTGACGTGGCCGGTAAGGTAAAGTGTGAACATAATACAACCGGGGGTGCGGTGTCAACTCCAATAAAATGGCGTTATACCGCCTTTTGGCACATCCTGGCGAGCTCCGCCTCGGAAGGTCTGATGTAGGTGGGATTGAGAAGCGGCAGCGGGACAGCGGCTCCTGTGCGCAGCAGTTCGCCCGCCAGGAGTGCTCCGGCTGAGGCTCGGGGCTGGTGACAGTGTGCAGGGGCGAAGAAAGCGCGATGTCCCAGGATCGACTCGATGGCTTCCCGGTACCGGATGGCCCCGTCTCCCACGAATATGGCCTCCCCTTCGATCGCCTCCAGGAAGCGTTCGGGCGGCGCAACGCAGTCGGCAATGATCGGCTCGGGAGCGGCCGTCACCCGGTAGAGCCCCCCGTACACCTCTTTTTTTCGAGCGTCGAACAGGGTGCAGACCGGCAACGAACTCCAGGGGAGGTTCAGGGCGAGCATGGCGAGGGACGAGAACCCAACGGCAGGCTTGCCGGTTGCCAGGGCCAGGCCCTTGACCGTGGCTACTCCGATCCGGACACCGGTGAACGATCCCGGCCCCAACGCCACGCCGAAACCGTCCAGTTCCTCCAACTCCATGCCGGTATCCCGCAGCAGAAGATCTACGGCTGCCAGCAGCCGCTCCGAAGGATGACGCTCGGCCTCCAGCAGGTATTCGCCCGCGCATCGGCCGTTGATGCTCAGTGCCGCACTGCACGTGGACGTGGAGGTGTCAACGGTGAGGATCTTCACGCTATCCCTGTCCCACGATGTAGCGGGCGATATCGTTGTAGAACGCCAACACCATCAGACCGATAAGAAGGGCAAGCCCGACCTGCTGGGCGATCTCGCGCGCTCTCATGCTGACCGGTTTGCGGAAGATCAGCTCCCACAGGTAGAAAATCAGGTGGCCGCCATCCAGAATCGGGATGGGAAGAAGGTTCAGGACGCCCAGGTTGATCGAGAGAAGCGCCATGAATGCCAGAAAGCTGACTCCTCCTGCTTCGGCCTGCTGGCCGGCCATCTTGGCGATCATGATCGGTCCGCCGATGGTATCGAGGGGGACGGCCCGCTCGATGATCTTCACCAGGGAAACGACCGTAAGCCGGATCACGTTGCCGGTCTGAACGGTTCCCCGCTGCAGGGCGTCGCCGACGGGATACGTGTCAATGACCGTTTCGCCCGAGGCAACCACGCCGATGACCGGGGTGGTGACGGTTTCACCGAGAAGGTTCTTGCCGGTCCGCGTTTCGGGCGTCACGCGGAAGGTCTTGATCTCTTCCCCCCTCTTCACCTCTATGACAAGGGGAGCGCCCTTTCCCGCGGATATCTCGGCCGCCATCTCCTCCCAGCGGGAGACAGCCTTGCCGTTAACGCCGGTAATGACGTCGCTTGCCATGATGCCCGCCTTGGCAGCGGGCTTGTCCTTGACGACCTCGCCGACCTTGGAGGTTACCGAGGGAACGCCGATCATGAAGATCGCAATGAACACGAGCCAGGCAAAGATCAGGTTGAAGCCCGGTCCGGCCACAACGATCCCGATTCGCTTGAGGGGAGGCTTTTCGGCAAAGGAACGGGCCTTGTCCTCGTCGGAAAGTTCACCTTCGACGCCTTCTCCCACCATCTTCACGTACCCGCCCAGGGGAAACGCGGAGATAAGGTACTCGGTTTCGCCCACCTTCCTCCCGATGAGCTTGGGACCGAAGCCGAGCGAGAACTTTTCGACCCCCACACCGAAGAGTTTGGCGAAAATGAAGTGCCCCAGTTCGTGAACGAAGATCAGTATGCCTAAAACGATGACGGCGGAGATGATGCTGACCATGGTCTCCTCTCGTGCTGCGGTTAGCGGCGGACAAGCCCCACGAGCTCGCGCGCCTTCTCTCGCGCCCAGCGGTCGGTGATGAGCACCTCCTCGATGGTGGAAAGGGTGTGCGATTCATGGGCGTCCATGGTTCGGGCGATAGTGGCGGCAATGTCGATGAATCCGATCGCCCCGGACAGAAAAGCCTCTACCGCCACTTCATTGGCGGCGTTCATGACCGCGGGCATGCTTTCCCCGGCGGCTAACGCGTCGTAGGCAAGCTTCAGGGCGGGGAAGCGGCGATAGTCCGGCTTGAAAAAGGTGAGCCCGGACAGAGTAGTGAGGTCAAGGGGATTCACCCCGGTGGGAACCCGCTCGGGATAGGTCAGCGCATAGGCGATGGGGGCCTTCATGTCGGGAACGCCCAACTGAGCCATGACGCAGCCGTCCACATACTCGACCATGGAATGGATGATGCTCTGGGGGTGAATGTTCACGTCGATCCGCTCCGCCGGCGTATCGAAGAGCCAGCGGGCCTCGATCACCTCCAGCCCCTTGTTCATCATGGTGGCCGAGTCGATGGTTATCTTGCGGCCCATGGACCAGTTGGGGTGGTTGAGGGCGTCGTCGATCGACACCCGGAAGAGCTGATCGAGCGGCAGGTTCAGGAAAGGCCCGCCCGAGGCGGTAAGGATGATCCGCAACACATCCTTGCGGCTCTGCCCCTCCATGGACTGGAACACGGCACTGTGCTCGCTGTCAACGGGATAGAGCCTGACATTCTTGTCCCGCACCAGATCCATGATAAGCCGGCCGGCCGTGACCAGGGTTTCCTTATTGGCAAGGGCCACATCCTTGCGGCCCGTATGGCTGCGGCGGTCGGAACCAGCCCGGCGGCACCGACTATGGCGGCAACAACCATATGGGCATCCCCAGCCGTGGCTGCGGCGATAAGCCTTCAACGCCATGATGGATCTCCGGCTTGCACCCCGACAGACTCCGGTCCAGTTCAACGGCCAGTTTTTCGCTCAGAACGCTGACCATTTGCGGCCGGAACGTCTCGATCTGCCGCTTCAGCATCTCAAGGTTGTTGCCGGCAGTAAGGGCAACGACACGGAAGCGGTCGGGATGGGCGGAGACGACTTCCAGCGTGCTGACCCCAATGGAGCCTGTTGATCCGAGTATGGTGATGTTTTTCATGGATACCCTGCCAAACCTATCGGTTCATGAACACGAAAAGAGCGTAGTAGTAGGCAGCCGGCACAGCAAACAGAATGCTGTCCAGCCGGTCGAGGATGCCGCCGTGACCGGGCACGATCGCCCCCGAATCCTTGACGCCGAAACTGCGCTTGAGCAACGACTCGAAGAGATCGCCGACCTGGCCGAGAACTCCCAGCAGGAGCGCCGTGGCAATGCAGTCAAGCACGGTCAGCCCGGGGAAAAAGGTAAGACGCGCCACAAAGGTTCCGGCAAGGCTGCCGAGTAATCCGCCGATCGCCCCCTCAACGCTCTTATTGGGGCTGACTGACGGATAGAGCTTGCGTCGGCCCAGATTGCTTCCCACATAGTACGCTGCCGTATCTCCGGACATGACGATAACGAGAACGAGGAAGATCCAGTCGACCCCGTCCGGAAGGGCACGCAACCATACCATGTGGGTCAGGAGCAGCGGCACGTAGAGAAACCCCGTCGCGAACAGGGCCGTTTCGGCAGCGGCTGCCCTGATATCGCGGAAGCTGAAGAGAACCCTGAGCGCGTATGCCAGGAAAACAACCGTCAGGACAAAAGCGAGCAGGGTTGCCGACGTGCGGAAAGGAACCATTTCAACGAGACGATCCTGGGCAGCCAGGACCGCCGGAACAAGCGCCCCGGCCAAGGAAGCCGCCACTCCCTCCACCCTGCGGTCAGGAAGAGCCATGCGGTAGTATTCGCCGAGTCCCAGGAACGTGAGGACAACAACGAACGAGGCAAAAAGGACATAGCTTGCCTTGAGGATGAACAGGATCAGCAGAGGGAGGGCAATAATCCCGGTAATGACGCGCTTAATGGCTAGCTCCTCGTGTTGATCTGATCGCTCGTGCGGCCAAAGCGCCGCTCGCGTGCCTGGTAGTCGCTTAACGCCCGGTACAGTTCCTGCGGCGTGAACTCGGGCCAGTTGACCGAGGAAAAGTAGAGCTCCGTATAGGCCAGTTGCCAGAGAAGGAAATTGCTGATCCTCATTTCTCCGCTCGTGCGGATGAGGAAATCGGGATCCGGGAGTCCGCCGGTGAACAGATACGAGGAAAAGGCGGTCTCATTAACCTCATCGGCCTTGAGCACGCCGGAAGCGATATCAGAGGCGATCCGCGCGGCTGCGTCATGATCTCCTGGCGCGCGCCGTAGGAAAGTGCCAGGGTTAGGATCATGCCGGTATTGCCGCTGGTCCGGTCGATGGCCCCCTGAACGGCTTTGTTCACATCCGGCGGCAGTTCATCGCGGTTGCCGATGACGTTGAAGCGGATATTGTTCGCATCCATCCGCGCAGCCTCGGATGCTATGTACTTCTTCAGCAGAGCCATGAGCGCCTTGACCTCGGTCTTCGGCCGGAGCCAGTTCTCGGCTGAAAAGGCGAACAGAGTCAGATAACCGATACCGAGCCGGGAACACTCCTCAACAATGACCCTGACCGTCTCCACCCCCTTCTGGTGGCCGATGATCCGCGTGAGCATCCGTTCCTGAGCCCAGCGGCCGTTACCGTCCATGATAATGGCCAAGTGCCTGGGGAGTTTATCGGGTATGAGGCCGTGCATATCTTCACCAGAAACAAAAAATCCCCTTTAAACGGGGGGTTAAAGGGGATTAAACCATAAAAGCAGTATGGGCGCAAGGGAAAAAACGAAATGACGAGGTTGCGCCGCCATTGCCCGCGCCTCCTCACACCTCCATGACTTCCTTTTCCTTGTGCGCCAGGACCTCATCAACCTTGGCGACGTAGACGTTCGTCACATCCTGGACCTCTTTCTCGGCGCGTTTGAGGTCGTCCTCGGATATCTTCTTGTCCTTCTCCAGCTTTTTGAGGCCGTCAATGGCATCGCGACGGATGTTCCGGATGGCTATCTTGGCATCCTCGGCCGTCTTTTTGAGCGACTTCACGATTTCCTTGCGACGTTCCTCGGTGAGGGGAGGAAGGCTGATCCGGATGAGCTTGCCGTCGTTGGATGGTGTAAAACCGAGGTTGGCGTTCAGGATCGCCTTCTCAATGACCGAAATCATCTTTGCTTCCCACGGTTGGATGGTGATGGTCCGCGGCTCGGGCACGGCAAGGGTCGCCACCTGGTTGAGCGGAGAGGGATTGCCGTAGAAATCCACCCTGATCTCGTCAAGAAGACCGGTGTTGGCCCGACCGGTGCGAACCTTCTGGTATTCGCGACGCAACGATTCGACCGACTTCTCCATGTGTGACTTCATATCGTTGATGACGTCCTTTGTCATGTCATTCTCCTTTCACAATGGTGCCGATCTCTTCGCCGCACACCACTTTCTTGATATTGCCGTAGGTGGTGATATCGAACACGATGATGGGAAGATTATTGTCCATGCAGAGCGAGGTTGCCGTGGCATCCATGACCTGTAGCCCCTTCTTGAGCACCTCAAGGTAGGTAAGCCTGGGGTACTTCATAGCCGTCGGATCCTTCTTGGGGTCGGCCGAATAGACGCCGTCGACCTTGGTCCCCTTGAGAATGACGTCCGCCCCGATTTCCATGGCCCTCAGGCTTGCCGCCGTATCGGTCGTAAAATAGGGGTTGCCGGTGCCGGCGCCGAAGATGACGATCCGCCCCTTTTCCAGGTGGCGGATGGCCCGCCTCCTGATGTAGGGCTCCGCCACTTCCTGCATGGCAATGGCCGACTGGACCCGCGTGTCGACGCCGACCTTCTCCAGAGCATCCTGCATGGCCAGAGAGTTGATCATGGTCGCAAGCATGCCCATGTAGTCGGCGCTGGCACGGTCCATTCCCTTGGAAGAAGCGGCAAGCCCGCGGAAAATGTTGCCACCGCCGATCACCAGGGCCAGTTGGGAGCCGGTGGCCACAACTTCCTTGATCTCGGCAGCGATGGCGGTAATGGTCCGGGGATCAATGCCGTATCCCTGGTCTCCTGCCAGGCTTCTCCGGAAAGCTTCAGCAGCACTCGTCGGTAATAGGGTGTACCCATGATGTTCTGTCCTCGTACACGCTGTTAAGGCGCCTGGCGGCGCGAACGCAAAAAAGGCCGGCCATGTTCCATGACCGGCCCGTGTGTCGTGCTACAGACCCGCTGCGGCGGCTACCTCCGCGGCAAAGTCGGTGTCCTTCTTTTCGAGCCCTTCACCCAGGACGAAGCGCGCGAAACGCCGAACCGAGATGTTCTCGCCGATGGAGGAGATGGTCTCGTTAAGGAACTGCTGAACGGTCTTGTCCGAATCCTTGACGAAATTCTGCTCCAGGAGGCATATCTCGGCGTAGAACTTGTTGACCTGCCCCTCGATGATCTTCTCGATAATATTTTCCGGCTTGCCCGTTTCACGGGCCTTGGCGCGATAAATCTCCTTCTCGCGCTCGAGAATCTCTGCGGGAACTTCCTCGCGACGCACGAACTGGGGGGAAGCGGCGGCGATGTGCATGGCGATGTCCTTCACGAACACCTGGAAATTATCGTTGCGCGCCACGAAATCGGTCTCGCAGTTTACCTCCACAAGGACCCCGATCTTGCCGCCGGCGTGAATGTAGGAACCAACGGCACCTTCGGTGGCTGCCCGGCCAGCCTTTTTCGAAGCGGCAGCAAGACCCTTTTTCCTGAGGTAATCAACTGCCTGCTCGATGTCGCCATTGGTTTCGGTGAGGGCCTTCTTGCAGTCCATGAGGCCGGCACCGGTGATTTTACGCAGTTCGTTGACCTGTGCAGCTGTAATGCTCACTGTATCCTCCCTGGTGAAGGGACGGACGCCGAAGCGCCGTCCCGATCAATATGCGATGTGATGAATCGGGCCGGATCAGGCCTCGGCGCCACTCTCTTCCGCCACGGCTTCCACAGCCTCCTCGTCACCGGTCTGAAGAGCGGCGTCCCGAGCCTGGGAACCCTCGATGACCGCATCGGCCATCTTGGAAGTGAGCAGACGGATGGCACGGATGGCGTCGTCGTTGCCGGGAATGACGTAGTCGATGGGATCAGGGTCGCAGTTGGTGTCGACCACGGCCACCACGGGAATACCGAGCTTCTTGGCCTCACTGATGGCGATGGTCTCATTCTTGGGATCGATCACGAAGAGCGCGCCGGGAAGCTTGCCCATCCCCTTGATGCCGCCGAGGATCTTTTCGAGCTTCTCACGCTCCTTTTCGATCTTCAGGGCTTCCTTCTTGGTGTACGCCTCAATGGAGCCGTCGGCGAACATGGCGTCCAGCCGCTTGAGGCGGTCGATGCTCTGCTTTACGGTGACGAAGTTGGTCAGCATGCCGCCGAGCCAGCGCTGGTTGACGAAATACATGCCGCAGCGGGCTGCTTCTTCGCCGATGGCGTCCTGTGCCTGCTTCTTGGTGCCCACGAAGAGCATGGTCTCGCCGGCCTGGGCATTCTCGCGAACGAAATTGTACGCATTCTTGAAGAGGCGTACGGTTTTCTGGAGGTCGATAATATAGATACCGTTACGCGCCCCGAAGATATAGGGCTTCATCTTCGGGTTCCATCTCTTGGTCTGGTGGCCGAAGTGAACGCCGGCCTCCAGAAGCTCCTTCATGGTGATGTTCGACATGCTTTCTCTCCTTTTCGGTTGTGCCTCCGCCTTCCTGCTGATGGCCGGAATCCGCTTGGGACACCGCCGGCCCGATGGAAGGCGTGCGTGATTTGAACAGCAAATCCATATACCATAGAGCACCCCGCTTTCGCAACACCAAAGATTGGCGCCGCCATGCTCTTATATTTACATGCCGCACCCCTTCGTGTATCATGGCAGCCCAATGTCCCGACTCCTGTTTCGCTATATCTGCGCTGAAACCGCAGTCCCCTTTGCACTCGGCCTCACGGTATTCACCTTTGTCCTGCTGATGGGACGCCTCCTGAAGCTCGCCGAGATGGTTTTCGCCCGCGGAGTCCCGTTCCTCGACGTTGCCCGCCTTATCCTCTACATGCTCCCCTCATTCCTCCTGGTGGCGATTCCCATGGCATTTCTCCTGGCGGTGCTCCTGGCCATGGGACGGCTTTCGGCCGACAGCGAGGTGACCGCCATGAAGGCCAGCGGCATGAGCATCGGGACCATTGCCGTGCCGGTGATCGTCTTCGGGGTTATTACGTACGCCGTCACTACGTTTGTCTCGGTTTACGCGCTTCCCTGGGGCAATACCGCGTTCAAGAAGTTCCTCCACGGGGTCATAGAGACGCGCGCCGCCATGAGTATCACAGAAAAGGTCTTTAACGACGAATTCCCCGGCCTCGTGATCTACGTGGACGGCTTTGACCCCAAATCCGGACGGATCAGCGGCATCCTGATCCATGACGAGCGCAACCCCGACGAACCCTCGACCATCTTTGCCGCTTCCGGCCAGTTGGCAACCAACCCCGAGGAACGCATCGTTCGCCTGCGGCTGGATAACGGCGGCATTCATCGGGGCATAGGTACCGGCGGCTACCGTCTCGTGGAATTCACCAGCTACGACCTGAGCATTGCCCTGCAACAGGAGCAGAAAAAGGCTCGCCTCAACGAGGAGGATATGACCCTGGGCGAACTCCTCGCCCGTACGAAATCCCCCGAAGAACAGCCCAAGCTGGTCCGCGAGATGCACTTCGAGCTTCACAAGCGTTTTGCCCTTCCCTTCGCCTGCGTGGTGTTTGCGATCATAGCCGTTCCCCTGGGTATCCAGAACCAGAGATCCGGGCGTGCCGGAGGTTTTGCCTCGGGCATCATCCTGCTCATGCTCTACTATATTCTCATGTCCGCCGGCAAAACCGTCAACGAGAAGGGAATCGCTCCGGCATTCGTTGCTGTCTGGATCCCCAATGCACTGTTCCTGGGCCTGGGGATATTTCTCCTGAAACGGGCGGCCCTCGACCGGGCAATCCCGCTGGCGGGGTACGTGACAACGGCCCTGGCATGGGTACGGCACAGATTTGAGCGGAGGAAGACGTGACCATCCTGACCCGCTACATCGCCGGTGCCTACCTGAAAATTCTGGGGCTCTGCCTGGCGTCCTTCGTCGCCATTTACCTGGTCATCGACTTTCTGGAAAAAATCGGTCGGCTCCTCCGCTTCCAGCCCCGGTGGATCGATATCATCCAGTACTTCATCTGCAAGCTACCCGAGATCATCACCCAGGTCATCCCGCTGGCAGTGCTCATGTCCACGCTCCTCACCCTCGGCATGCTTTCCCGCAACAGCGAGATCGTCGCCATGCGCGGCTGCGGCGTGGGGCTCGGCAGAATCAGCGCGCCGCTCATCGTCATTGCCGCCGCGGTCAGCCTCATCACGATTTTTTCCAACGAATTCGTGCTGCCTTCCAGCTATCGACAGATGCGCTACGTGGACCAGGTGTTGATCCGCAAGCAGGGAACCAACACGTTTTTCCGCCAGAACAACATCTGGCACAAAGACGAGAGTGCGATCATGATGGCCAGGGTGTTTGACCCGGCCCAGCAGACGCTGCGGGGGATCACCCTCTGGCGTTTTTCGGACGGGATGCGCCCGGTCAGCAGGATCGATGCCGCCGAAGGGACGTGGGACGGTGCGAGGTGGACCTTCAAGACGGTGACGGTACGGGGGCTCGCCGGCCCTTCGGTGGAGACGAGAACGCTGGCCTCGCTCCCGGCGGAGCTCAACCTCAAGATTGAGGACCTTAAGGTGGTGGACAAGTATGCCGATAACATGGGCTTTTTCAAGCTGCGCGATTACGTGCGGAAACTGAAGGCGGGAGGATATGACACCACCCGCTACGAGGCCCAGATGCACTCGAAGATATCCCTTCCCTTCGCCTCGCTCATCATGGCGTTTCTGGGCATACCGTTCGCCCTGCGGGGAGGAAGGTCGAGCGGGGTCGCTCTGGGGATTACGGCGAGCATCGGCATCGGGTTCGCCTATTTCATAACCAACTCCATCCTCATTTCATTCGGCCAGACCGGCATCCTTCCGCCGCTGATCTCCGCATGGGCGGCGAACGTGCTCTTTGCCCTGTCGGGCATCTGGCTGGCAATGACCCTGGACCGTTGACACGACGCCGGGGCGTGGTCTACTTGGCACATCGGGACCGGGCACGATGGTCGTCCCGTCGAGGCGATGCGCAGAGGGAAAACCCATGATCCATCGAATGCTCGTACCGCTCCTGCTGGTAGCCGTTCTGGCGGCCGGCACCGCCGGAGGCGCCACCCGTCCGGCCAAACAGAAGCAAATTACTGCGGCCGCTGTCACCACAAAGGCACCGGAACCGGTGCCGGTCAACATCCTGAGCATCATTCCCGCCCAGGGCGAGCCCAACACGACCGTAACCCTCTCGGGGAGCGGATTCACCGCCGGCACCACGGCCTACCTCGGCAACACCGAGATCCCCGCGCGGGTTGTCGCTACGGACGTTCTCTCCTTCGAGATACCGCGCCTGCAACCCGGGCTCTACGCTCTTTTCGTCAAAAGAGGAGACGGCATCACGAGCCGCACCTACAACTTCTCTGTTCTCCCGCCAAAACCGGTCGTGGAAAGCATGTACCCCGAAACCGTGGACATGTGCTCCCCGGGGGGCGAGCGGTCCGTCACCATCACTGGCAGGAATTTTCAGGCCGAGAGCAGGGTCCTGTTCAACGGTGCAGTGGTGAAGAGCAGTTTCGGCTCATCCCAGATCCTCTCCTTCACCGTCCCTCCCGTCCAGGCGGGACTTCATCAGATACAGGTAAAAAACGCCGAGGACACGGCTACCACTCCCGTCACCCTCGTGGTGCGCGGTACCCCGGAAATCTTCGGCGTGGTGCGCGGCGAGAGCTCGGTGAATTACTACAACCTGGTGATCGAGGGCAGGAACTTCCAGCCAGGGGCAACGCTGTCAATCGAGGAGAGCGGCCTGCAACTGGGGCTTAACGCGGGGGGGGGCAAACGCCTCAGGGCAGGGGCAACAGGGGAACGAGACATGCTGATCTACGTGGACTGTTCGAGACTGGTCTACCAGCGGTATCCGGTCGATCCGACCGACAAGGATCTACGGTTGCAGGTCATCAATCCCGGTGGCGAAACCAGCTCGGTCGTACAGGTATCCGCTCCGTAAAACAAACGGCGCGCCGGACGGAAAGCAACCGCCGGCACGCCGGAATGCGTCTGATGCATGAGGGGCAGAGAGTGCGGAGCCTTCGGCTATCCCTTGTGGGACTTGTAGTTCAGGACCTGCAAATCCCCCTCGACCCTCTCGACACCTTCGACGGCGGTGGCGAGGCGGATCGCCTCCCGTTTTTCCGCCTCGGAATGCACGTGACCGGAGAAGTTCACTACCGTGCCGGACACGCTGATCCTGAAATGGATGTACTCGATGTCGGCAGACTTGAGAAAGGCCGTTTCCACTCTCTTGGCAAGAATGGTTTCATCGATCACCTGCTTCAGACGCTCCTCCCCCTCCTTGAGCCGGGGGTCCTTCGCCGCCGCGATGATGCTTTCGATGATCGCAGTCTGGCTCATGCGCTCGGTGTTAAACGTCAGGTCGTAGCCGAGCGAATCGTTCCAGTTGCGGTTGAAATAAAAATGAATGAAGCCGCCCCGTTGGTGATCGCTCTTGCGGATCAGTTCCCGCGCCAGATCAGGATCGATCCATTCGCGCTCGGAAAAGCTTTCAACCCGGTGTTCAAAGGGGGCGATGAAGCGGATTCTGAGAATATTCTCCACGTCGGAGAGCAGGTCCTGGGCGCCGCGGCCGTACAGGATCACGTTTCCCTGTTTGACACAGTCGAGAATTACGATTTCGATGGTGTTGAGATGTGCGGCATGCATCCGGTCCTCGGTAGTGATATAGACCGGCGGCTTCTCGTCCACCCGCTTGAGGAGCTCCTTGTCAAGGCCGTAACGGGGTGCAAGCTCCGCGATCTTATTGCCGTCGACAAGGGTATGTTTGAGGCGCTTGGCCACCTCGCGGGCAATCTGGTAAGCTCCCGTACCCATCTCTCTGGAGATCGTAATTACTGCCATGTGCCCTCCTGTTCTGGGGAAAGTGACTAATCCTAGCATGAGGAATTGGTGTATACAAGGAGTTATTTTGACCAGCAATTACAGCATGTTAAAGTCTATGCGCCGGCGTGCGGACGAGGTGTGTCGTGAACGGCGCCTTTGATCTCGTCATCCGGTTCCTTCTGTTCGCCATGCTTCACTCGGTTGCGGCCCTGCCAGGCGTTCAGCAGCGCATCGGCAACGTGTTTCCGAGGGGATTCCGCTTCTATCGGGCAGCCTACAATCTTGCCGCACTGGTCACCTTCGGGTGGGTTATGGCTGCATGGCCCCTGTCACCGGTTATCTATCTGGTGCCCGGTGCGGGAAGCCTGGCTTTCCATGCGGTGCAGGCCTTCGCCCTGCTGCAGATGATACGCTGCGTCTCCCGGACCGGCATGGCGGATTTCCTCGGCATCCCGCACCTGAGGCGGGAGATTGCCGCACACGAGTTGGTCACCACGGGATGCTACGGCACAGTCCGCCACCCGCTCTACGGGCTATCCATGGTCTTTTGCCTCTTCAACCCGCTCATGACCGTGAAATGGCTCTTGTTTACCCTTATGGCAGGGGGATATTTCGTGGTGGGGGCCGTGGTGGAGGAACGGAGGCTCGAAAGGGAATTCGGTGACGCCTATCGCAGCTACCGGCGCCAAGTTCCGATGTTCATCCCGCGGATGGGGAGATTCGCGGCGAAAGAGTAGCGGTGCCTCTCAGTGCGACCGTGCGCGCAGGAACGCTGCGGCCGCGTCAGGGGTAAGCGGCTGGCTGAAGAGGAACCCCTGGACCTCGGCACAGCCGTTTGCCCGGAGAAAGGCGAACTGCTCAAGGGTTTCGACCCCTTCGGCAATAACGTTCAGACCAAGGTTGCGGGCCATGGCAATGATGGCGGCCGTCAAGCCCGCCGCGGCCGGATCGGCGGAAATGTCCCGGACAAAGGAGCGGTCGATCTTGAGAGCATCGAGCGGAAAGCGCGACAGCCTGCTGAGGGACGAGTAGCCGGTGCCGAAATCGTCGACGGAAAAACGGACCCCCATCTTCTTCAGATCGCGAATGACCGCTGCCGCATCCTCTTCGTTGGACATGAAGACCCCCTCGGTGATTTCCAGCTCCAGATGCGACGGAGGCAGCCCGGTGGCGCGCAGCACCTTCCTCACCAACTCGGCCAGGCGGCGCGACCGGAACTGGAGGCTGGAAAGATTAACCGCCACCCGTACCGGCGGGAGCCCCTCATGGAGCCAGGTAACCGCCTGGGCACAGGCGTTCCAGAGAACCCACTCGCCAATCGATGCGATCAGGCCGGTTTCCTCGGCCAAGGGGATGAAGTCGTCCGGCGGGACCACGTCGCAACCCGGCCGGTGCCAGCTCAACAGGGCCTCCATCCCCACCACGCGTCCCGTGGCAGCATCCAACTGAGGTTGGTAGCAGAGGCGGAATTCATTCCGTTTGAGCGCCCAACGCAGGCTGTTTTCCAGGGTCAGCCGCTCGAGCGCCATGGCGTTCATGGAGCCCGAATAGTACTGATAGGTATTGCGGCCCAGTTCTTTGGCGTGATACATGGCCGTGTCCGCATTGCGCAGAAGCTGGTCGCAGTCTTCGCCATCGGCTGGAAAGAGGCTGATGCCGATGCTTGCCCCCACGAAGACCTCGTGGCCGCCGATAACGTAACGTTTCGACAGGGCGGTGATGATGCGTTGCGAAACCCTGGCGGCATCCTGGGGATGGGCCAGATCGGTCAGCAGAATGGTGAACTCGTCCCCGCCCATGCGGGAGATGAAGGGGCTCGCATCCTCGTGGGAGGCATGGGTGAGCGTATCGCTGCGCCGCAGGCATTTCATCAGCCGGCCGGCCGCCTCCTGAAGCAGCCGGTCGCCCGCATGGTGCCCCAGGGTATCGTTAACCTTTTTGAAGTGGTCGAGATCCAGGAACAGGACTGCCATCATGAAGCCGTTGCGCTGGGCAAAGGCCAGGGCCTGCTCCATCCGCTCCTCGAACTGGAACCGGTTGGGCAGTGCCGTCAGGGTATCGTGATGGGCAAGGTAGCGAATCCGCTCTTCGGCAAGGGTGCGGTCGGTTATGTCGTGGACCGTTCCCACCAGCCTTGACGTCCGCCCGTCATCTGCGGACAGAAGCTCGGCATGCTGGCTGACGATCCGCTCAACACCATCATCGAGAACGATCCGGTGATCCATGCAGTAGCCGATACCGGTCCGGAACGCCTGAAAGATGGCCTTCTTGACCGTTACCCGGTCTTCGGGATGCACCCGGCGCATCAGGGCCCGGTGACTCTTCCCCTGCCGATGGTCCCTGATGCCGAAAATGCGGCACGACTCCTCGGAGCAGGTAAAGACGTTGGTCTCCAGGTCGAACTCCCAGTTTCCCAGGCGGGCAATGCGTTGAGCGTTGTACAGCATGGTCCTGCTCTTGTGAAGCTCATCGAAAGCGAGCTTGGCGCGCAGCAGATAACGGATACGACGGGGCAGCAGAACCCAGTCGATCGGCTTGGCCAGGAAGTCCGAGGCCCCTGCCTCGTAGGCTTCATCAATGGCACCGGTATCATCGAGACTCGTCATGACGACGATCTGAGCGCGGTCTCCTCCCGGCAGACGGCGAATACGCCGGCAGACGTCAAACCCGCCCATGCCGGGCATCACCACGTCGAGCAGAACGATGTCGGGGACAAGCCGGCTGAACATCTCAATGGCGGTAGCGCCGTCGCCGGCCTCGACCACCGCGAAGCCCCCCTGCTCCACGGCGCGCCGGGCAAGGACGCGCACCAGCTCATCGTCGTCAATGATCATTACGGTGGTTGAGGCCCCGTCCTTGCCCTCTTTTCTCATCTCACGCTCCGGTGCGCTCATGCTCCAGCGCGGCACACACCCTGATGAATTCCGACTCCATGCGTGAAAGCAGCCGCAACGGCAGGGCGTCTTCCCCTTCGCCGGGTCGTTCCATCTCCCCGCACAGGGCTGCGAGGGCAACGGCTCCCAGATTGAGGCATCCCGATTTGAGGGTGTGGGCGGCCCGACGCGCAGCAGGCAGGTTCTCCCGTGCCAGTGCCTCCCTCATGTCACGCAGGTGCCGCGGTGAATCGGAAATGAAGATATCAATGACACGGTCGAGGAGCCCCTCGGATCCGCCCGCCTCCAGGGCACGAATGCCATCCAGAATGTGACGGTCGAGGATGCCTTCCGCCTCCCCGCTCCCCTCTCCATCCGTGCCAGCGCATGTTGTGAACGGCGCCGCTCCGTCAGGCGTGCTCAGCCAGCGCCTAAGAACCGTCACCAGGTCATGGCGCAGAACCGGCTTGATGAGGTAATCATCCATTCCCGCCACCAGACAGGCCTCCCGGTCCCCAGCCTCTACCCTTCCGGTGAGGGCGATGATGTGAGTTCGGCCTGCGAGCTGTCCGGCGCGCTCCATGCGGCGGATTTCGGTGGTGGCGACAATCCCGTCCATGCCTGCCATCTGGCAATCCATGAACACCATGTCGAACCGATCCGCCGAGATGGCAGCCACTGCGTCGGCACCGTCCGGGACCACCACGACATCCGCGCCGAGGCTCCGGAGCATCTCCTGCAGTACCGTTCGGTTGACGGCGTTATCCTCTGCCAGCAGCAGGCGGAACGGGAAAGACCCGACTGCTTCAGGGGACGGTTCCGGCTCCGGCTCACCCGTATCCGGCACCAGCGGCAGGGTGACCGTAAACCGGAAGATCGACCCGCACCCCGGCTCACTGTCGCAACTGGCCGTACCCCCCATGAGCTCCACCAGGTGGCGGACAATGGCGAGCCCCAGCCCGGTTCCCCCGAATCGGCGGGTATTGGAGTCATCGGCCTGGGTGAACGGGTGGAACAGACGGGGCAGCATATCCTGGGGAATGCCGATCCCCGTATCGCTTATGATGCAATTGAGTCGGCAGATCCCCCCCTCCACGCTCCCGCGAACAGTCAGGGTGATGGTCCCCTTGAGGGTGAATTTCACGGCATTGTCGAGAAGATTCCCCAACACCTGGCGGAGCCTGTGACGGTCACCCATAAGCCGGTCGGGCACCTCCCCTTC
The DNA here is from genome assembly GCA_001628815.1 of Geobacter anodireducens. NCBI lineage: Bacteria > Pseudomonadati > Thermodesulfobacteriota > Desulfuromonadia > Geobacterales > Geobacteraceae > Geobacter > Geobacter anodireducens. The sequence continues at coordinate 1,600,262 of CP014963.1, read as the reverse complement.
CATGGCGTATTCCAGGAAGACCCCCTTCTGGCGAGCCCGCTCACCATAGATGGTGGCCATTTCTTCAAAGACACGGCGGGCCGCAAAGGGCAGTTGTTCCATCTTCAGCTTTCCCGACTCAATACGGGAAAAATCGAGCAGATCATTAATGACCTGCATGAGCAGTTCGCCGGATGATCGGATGATCTCCGCATACTCGCGCTGCTTGTGTTGAAGGTCGGTTTCGAGAAGGAGGCTGACCATGCCGAGAACGCCGTTCATGGGCGTACGGATTTCGTGACTCACGTTGGCCAGAAACCGTGATTTCGACTGGCTGGCGGAATCAGCGGCCTCTTTTGCCTTGCTCAGGTCGGCAACAGCCCGTCCCAGTTCCTCGTTGGTCCGCGACAGATCCTCGGTGCGGCGGGTGACTTCCGCCTCCAGGTCTTCGCGATTCCGCTTCAGACTCGCGTCGCTCTCTTCGATGATCTGAAGCATCCTGTTAAAGCCCGACACGAGTTCGCCGATCTCGTCGACGCCCCCCCCCGCGGCCCGTACCGAGTAGTTGTGCTCTTCAGAAACGCGCCGCGTAACCTCAAGCAGCTCGGTAATAGGCGCAGAAACCCGTCGCTGCAGCTTTGACGAAAGAACGTAGGCAAAGGCGGAGAGCATAATCAGCAACGCCCCTCCGCTCAGCGCATACCAGCGCAAACGCGAACGGATCTCCCGATGATCGGCCCGCAGATAGACGGTGCCGATGACTTCACCGTCTAACGTTACCGGCCTGAACACGTCGAGGTGATCGCCATGCCAGCGGTGACTGGGGAGGGGATCTCCCACCTTTTCCACCATCTGTTGCCGATACTCGATCCAGGTGGTCACATCATCTGCCGACGAGTCTGAGGCGGGCGATGCCAGTGACCCCTTCCGCCGGTAATGCGCAAAGATCGAACCATCCTTGAGGTAGATACGCCCCACGATGATGTGCGGGTCCGCCTTGAGGACATCCAGCATCTCCGATACGGTGCGGACATCGTTAAACACGATGCTGGCCGCGCTTTTATCGCCAACGACCTCTGCAATGATCTCCAGCCGTTTCCGGAGTTCTGCGGGCTCCATTGTCAGGTCCCGCGCCACGAATCCGGCAAACGCCAGGATCAGCACTGTCACGCAGGTGGCCATGGTGACCAGGGTGAGCCTGCGGTCAAGGGACAGGGATATCCCCCTTGTCATAGGCCCTTCCCCATAGTGCCGCGCCTGCGCACTGCGGTCTCAAATGCATTGTTATTACATCTTTTAAACATACTCATAACAGAACGCTAAAACGCACCGAAAGACACGAGCGGGCGATAACCCGCTTGCGACGCCGACCCGGGAAATCAGACGATCCTGACCCGTTTAACGCCGGACACGGACGCCACTGCATCCATGATGCCGCATGCGGGACTGCGGGAAGTGGCTTTGACCTGGTAGGAGATCCGGAGACTCGCGGCAGTCACATCCCGTTCCACACTCATCGTAAGCACCTGGAGGCGACACTCTTGCAAGATATGTTCGATACGTTCCAACTGTCCTTCCAGGTCGTCGCTCCAGACCTTGACGGACGTGTACATATCCCGGGAAAGCAGTCCCTCGACCCTTTTGAGCAGAAGGAGAGCCGCCAGCGAGATGGCAGTCACGAACAGCGGGATGGCGAACAGGCCGATGCCGCAGGACAATCCGATGGCAGCGGCGACCCAGAGGCAGGCAGCAGTGGTAAGCCCTCGGATGGAGGTCCCTTCACGGATTATGGCCCCGGCTCCCAGAAAGCCGATGCCGGTCACCACCTGGGCCGCCACACGGCCGGGGTCGACGCCTATGGGGCCTATGCCGCTCGTGTTGGCATAGAGGCGATGGAACTCGATGGAAGTGGCAACAAAGAGACAAGCTCCGAGGGAAACGAGCAGGTGGGTTCTGAAACCGGCGGGCCGGCCGTGGAGTTCGCGCTCCAAACCAATGAGGGCGCCAAGGACGGACGCGAGAACAAGTCTCCCTATCATCTCCAACGTGAAATCCATGGTTCCTCACAGGCGTCGGCACGTGGTCCGACGGCGGGTGGTGTCAGCCGGCGGCTGGCTCCGGCGCGAGCGCAATGGTCAGGGTGTAGCGGGACTCGCGGCCACCGGCCCGAACCGCGAGAGTCATGCGGCAGCCCCCGTCACTGACGGTCGGGGTGCCGACCAGGTGCAACTCGGGCTCTCCCCCGCCGATGACCGGAACCTCAGGGGACACAGGCTGGCCGCCGACGGCGGACGATGCTGTATCCCCGCGCTCCGACTGCCGGGCGACCCCATCGCCAGGAGGTTCCCCCACGTCCGCAGTGAAGCCCTCCACCCCTTCGCCGTCAGACGCCTGCCGGGCCCGCAGGTTCCGGATCACCGACGAGACCACGCGCGACAAGGCGGACAGGATGCCTTCCCCCGTGACAGCAGAGCAGGGGAGCGCAACCGCATCGACTCCCAGCTCGCAGCGCAGGTCGTCGGCGGAAACGGCATCCGGCAGGTCGCTCTTGTTGCACACCATCTCAAATGGCAGCGTCGAAAGGTCCTGGCCGTACCCGCGGAAAATCTCCCTCAAATCCTCAAGACTCCGCCGGGTGCCGGCAAAACCGCCGGGAGAGGCGTCCGCGACGAACACCACCCCATCCGCACCCTTGAGCACCATTTTCCAGGTGGCGAGATCGGCAACCTCGCCCTGCACCGTGTAGAGATGAAAACGGACCCGGCTGCCGTTCACCTCGCCCAGTTCCGGCGGCATCACATCAAAAAAGAAGAGGCGATCCCGGTGCCCCCCCACGGTTTTGAGGGGCCCCCGGTGCTCCTGCTTCAGCTTGCCGTGGATATGGCGAAGCAGCGTGGCTTTACCGGAAAGGGGTGCGCCGAAGAAGACGATCTTGGCGTTGATCTCGCGTTTCGCGCTGTTGAGCAGGGCCATGGGAATCTCCGGAAAGATGGTGCGTCAAGGCGCAGTTGCCCCCGCTACCGCTTCTCTTTTTTTGCAATGAGCAGCTTCCTCGCCTGGGTCGAGAGAACCGTCTGGATGTTCTTGCTCTTGGCCAGATGGGCCAGGTCCTTCTCGGTCAGGGTCGTCAGCAGGCGAAGCGCTGAATGGATCGGGGTCTTGGGATTCTCGACCAGTGCCTTGCGGATCTGGTAATTCTTGAGCCATTCCTTGCTGGCGCAGACGACCCTGAGAATCTCATCGTTCTGGATCGATGACTTGACAATAGCAAGGACTTCCGACTCGGTAATGCGCGGGTTTCTGATAACCGTCCCCGACACGAGCTTGTTGGAGTCCTTGATGAGAATCATCCGCCATTCCTTGTCGCCGGTCTGGCCTATCTTGATCTTCTCGGCAACCCCCATCACCTTGGCGAGCTGATATTTGCTCTTGAACTGCTCACTCTCCTCGTCCACCGGTTCATCATCCTCTTCGAGGGCCGATTCATCCTGCGGCGGGTGCTCTGCAGCGTGCACAGGGTGCACTGCCGCCGTTCCCGTTGCCGCGGCAATCCCCCGTTCGGCCAGAAAGGCACGGGTACCATCGTCGCAATTGGGGTGAACGGCGATGTGGGCGGCCAGTTCCCCGTGCCGGTAGTGGAGACGCGCAAGGGCATCCAGAACGCGGGGGTGAAGGGTACGGCACGCCACTGCACCGGCCAGGACGGCCAACGGCATGTCTCTCAACCGTTTTCTCGCGCTCCCGTGGACCGCCGTATCTGCATCCAGGGCAAGAAAAAACAGGACCGTCACCTCCTCGGCAGCGGGAAGCGCATGCGCTCCGGCGGTGACCCTCAGTTTCTCCTCCCGGGGTGTATCCTTGCGCAGAAGTGCCGCTGCAGCGGATGATATTCTCAGGGTAACTGCCAGGACGTTCCTCCCGCTACTTGCCGGCCCCGGTAAGGACAGGCTTGAGCCCGGCCTTCCTGAGCATTGCCGCGGCCTTGAGTGCCTCGTCCTTCGTCTCGAACGTGCCGGCGGTCAGCACAAGGGTGGGCACGGATACCGACGCCTTGCGCAGGGCCACCTTTATCCCCAGGGAAGCCAGCCGGGCCTGTTCGCGGTGGGCCCGCTCGGCAACGAAATAGGATCCGGCATAGACCCGATAGATACCGCCTTCGTTCAGAATAAACCCTTCCACCGTGGCATCCTTGAGGCGGGCAAGCTCCCGGCGGGCGCCTTCCTGATCAGCGGCCTCGGTCAGCAACAGGCGGACCATCGGTTCCTTCTTTTTGCTCCCTTCCTTCACAACCGGTGCGAGCCCGGCGTTCCGGACCCGGTCCTTATCCTTGTCCATGGCGGAGGGAACAACATATTCGCCGATTCTGAGGGTGTACGGCCCCGTGGCAGGTACTTTCGCGCCGGTGGCTGCGCTTTTCGCCACAGCGGCGGCCGTGGGCTTCTCCTTCCTGGCTGTCGCAGCAGTCCCTTTTGTGTCGCCGATCTTGGCGGCTGCTGCGACCGGTTCGGCTGTTAAAGGCTTTTTCTTGCCGGAAGCACCACCATCCGCCTTTGCGGCAACAGCGGCTTCGGGCTTTGCCCCCTTGTCGGCAGCCGGCTTTGCGGCTGGCGCGGCTTTCTTTGCGGCTTCCGCCTTGGCCTTGCCCACTGCGGCAGGCGCCGGTGCGGGTTTAGCCGGAGCGGCCTTGGCCACTGCCTGGGGCGCGTGAACCGGCTTCGCGGCCTTGGCAGATGCGGGTTCGGGCTTTTTTACAGCATCCCTGGGCGGCGCGGCCTTCGGGGCCGGCTCTTTCTGAGCCTCGGCTTTCCCGGCCTCCGGCTTGGCAGGCTCGGGTTTGGCGGGTTCGGCTTTCGGGGCAGCGGCAAGCTCGTTTGTCGCCGCGTCCTTGGCACCTTCACCGGCAGGCTGCCCCTCGGGCCGCGGAGGGATGGGCTGCTTGACCTGAACCGGCTGAACCGGTGCGGGAGCCTTCGCTTCTTCACGGGGCTTGATGAAACCGGTGAAATAGTAGAGGTACCCGAATACCGCCACGAGCAGCAGGAGAACGAGCAGGAGTACCCGTGTGTTGCCCCCTTTGTTTTCAGGCTCCCGGCCCGCGGGCTCCTGATCGAATTCGATGTTCATAACGCTCGTTACCTCCTCCGGAAACCGCTGCCGTGCGCAGGGCGGCGGAGCAGCGTGCCGTACGCTCCGCCGCCCGTGACCGCAGCAGCTTAATGGTTATTCTTGCCTTCCGCCTTCTGGGCCTCGGCAACGACCTTCTGGGCCAGATGCGTCGGCACTTCCTCGTAGTGGGAGAACTCCATGGTGAACAGCCCCCGGTCGCTCGTCATGGACTTGAGATCGTTGGCATAGGCCAGCACCTCGGACATGGGGACCACGGCACGGATGATCTGGGAATTGGCCTTGGGCTCAACACCCACCACCTTGCCCCGCCGGGAGTTCAGATCACCGATGACGTCGCCCATGGTCTCTTCGGGCACGGTGACCTTCATGTTCATCATTGGCTCCAGCAGTACCACCTTGGCCGTCTCCATGGCCTTCTTGAACGCCAGGGAGCCGGCCACCTTGAATGCCATTTCCGATGAGTCCGCCGCCTTGAAGTCCACCAGGGGGTAGCCGGCCAGGAAGCCGTCCTGGGAGGCCTCGAATATCCCTTTTTCCACGGCCGGAATATACTGGCGGGGGATGACGCCGCCCACGATCTTGTCTTCGAACTGGAACCCGTCTCCCCGGCCGAGCGGCGAGAATTCCACCCAGCAGTCGCCGTACTGACCCCGGCCGCCGGACTGTTTCTTATACTTGCCCTGGGCCTTGACCTGGGCTTTGAAGGTTTCCAGGTAGGGAACCTTCTGGGTCTTCATTTCCACGTCAACGTTGAACTTCCGCTTGAGCTTCTCGATGGTCACTTCCAGGTGAACCTGCCCCATGCCGGAAAGGATCAGCTCGCGGGTCTTCTCGTCGCGGCGGACCTGGATGGTCTGGTCCTCTTCCATGAGCCGCTGGAGCGCGCCGTGGATCTTGTCCTCGTCATTCTTGGTCTTGGGCTGGACCGCGTAGGAAATTACCGGCTGGAGCGGTTTTGCCGGCTCGTAGACGATGGGGTGATCCTTGTCGCAGAGGGTGTCGCCCGTGAGGGTTTCCTTGAGCTTGGCCACCGCAACGATGTCGCCGGCAACGGCCTGCTTGATCGGCTTCTGCTTTTTGCCCTCCAGCTCATAGATCTGGCCGATCCGCTCCTCGCATTCGCGGACCGGATTGTAGATGGTGGAGTCTGAGTTGAGGGTGCCGGAATAGACCCGAAAGATGGATATCTTGCCGGTGTAGGGATCGGAGGTGGTCTTGAAGACCAGGGCCGAGAAGGGCTCACTCTCCTCCGGTCGCCGCTCGGTCGGTTCGCCGTTCTTGGGATTGGTGCCGGCAACGGCTCCACGGTCCAGGGGGGATGGCAGGCAGGCGCAGATATAGTCCAGCAGATGGCGCACCCCGATGTTCATGGTGGCCGAACCGCAGAAGACCGGCGTGAAGGTGTACCGCAGGGTTCCCACCCGCAGGCCGTCCAGGATCTCCTCCTCGGTCAGCTCGCCCGTTTCCAGGTACTTCTCAGTGAGGCCGTCATAGGCCTCGGCCACGGTTTCAACCAGATGTTCGCGGAGCCGCTGGGCCTCGTCACGGTACTCGGCGGGAATGTCTTCTTCCGTGAAGGTGCCGGAGGTGTCTTTGGCGTAACGATACGCCTTCATGGTGATCAGGTCGATGACCCCCTCGAAGGTCTCGGCCGCGCCAAGCGGCATCTGGACGGCAACCCCACGGGCCTTGAGCGATTTCTCCATGTCGTCGATGGCCCGCAGGAAATTGGCATATTCCCGGTCCATCTTGTTCACGAAGGCGATGCGCGGCAGCTCGAACTCGTTGGCCCACTCCCAGACCTCCTCGGTCTGTACCTTGACCCCCGAGATGGCGGAGAGGATGACGACGCAGCCACCCAGGGCACGCATGCAGGCCCGGGTATCGGCGATGAAGTTGCCGTAGCCGGGGGTGTCGACGATATGCAGTGAATGACCGTTCCACTCGCAGTGGTCCAGGGAGGACGAAATCGTGATCTTGCGCTTGATTTCCTCGGGCTCGAAATCCATGGTGGAGGTGCCGTCGTCCACCCGGCCGAGGCGGTCGATCATCCCGGCCGTGTACAGGATGGCCTCGGCAAGCGAGGTCTTGCCGGCGCCCCGTGGGCCACAATTCCAAGGTTTCTCAGCTTCGCGGTATCATACTTGCCCATACATCCTCCCGTGACGTGTAAGGTAGGGGTCGACGCCGACCCGTGATTCCCACAGTGGGCACTTCACATCCGCTGCAATTATCCGCTGTCTCACTCCCTGTTTCGTTCGTACAGTATGCGCAATCCCTCCAGTGTCAGATATTCCTCAACAGCATCGATGGTCTTGGACTCGGGAGCCAAGAGCGACGCCAGCCCCCCGGTGGCGACGACCCGGGGCGCATCCTTGCTCTCGGCCTTCATCCGGGTGACGATCTCATCCACGAGTCCCACGTAGCCATAGTAAATTCCCGCCTGCATCGAATTGACCGTGTTCCTGGCAATGATGACAGGCGGACGCACGATATCAACCCGGGGCAGCTTGCTGGCCCGCTGGAACAGGGCCTCGGTGGAAATGACGAGTCCCGGCGCGATGGCCCCCCCGCAGTACTCTCCCTTGCGGTTCACGTAGTCGAACGTAGTAGCGGTGCCGAAATCGACGATAATGAGAGAGGTGCGGTATTTCTCGTACCCCGCCACCGCGTTCACGATCCGGTCGGCCCCCACCTCGCGGGGGTTGTCGTACTGGATCGGCATGCCGGTCCTGATGCCCGGACCCACCACCAGGGGGCGCATCCCGAAATACCCCAGGGAAAGGCGCTCCAGCACGCCGGTGAGGGGCGGCACCACCGAGGAAATGATCACGCGCGGATCTGATCGAGCCCGAGACCGGCCAACCGGAACAACTCATTTATGAGAATACCGTACTCGTCTGCGGTACGGGCCTTGTCGGTCGAGAGACGCCAGTCCCGTACCAGACGCTCGCCGTCGTAGATGCCGAGCACGATGTTGGTATTCCCCACGTCTATGACAAGAAGCACTACGTCCTCCACACTGTGAGACGTCCTCCGGGAATACGGCGTTACCGCCGCACCCTCACCCTTCGAGCGAAACATCCCCCGCCAGCACCCGCTCCAGTGAGCCTCCGGCGGTCCTTACCAGCAAGGCGCCGATCTCGTCTATCCCTTCAACCGTACCGGCGAGGATGCCGGCACCGCCATCCACCGTCACCCGCCGCCCCATGACGGCGCTGCGGGCCAGCCAGGCATCGCGCACGGGAGGAAACCCCTTCAGCAGATACTCATCGTACAGGCGATCCAGTGACTCCAGCAGCGACCTGACAAACGGAATGCGCTCCACGGTCCGCCCCGCCTCCAGGGCCAGGGAACTGGCCGGGTAGCGAAGACCGTCGGGGAACTGATCCCGCTCCATGTTGATGTTGACACCGATCCCCAGAACGAGGTACTCCACCCGCTCCGTCTCGGCGCTCAACTCACTGAGCATTCCCGCCACCTTGAAGCCGTTCGCCAGGATATCGTTGGGCCACTTGATGGCGGGCACAAGCCCCGAGGTGCGCTCGATGGCCTCGGCCGTGGCCACGGCCGACAGAAGGGTGAGTTGCGGTGAATGAAGCGGCGAGATGGGAGGACGGAGGATGACCGAGCAGTAGACGTTTACCCCCGGCGGAGATTCCCAGCGCCGGCCCAGTCGTCCCTTGCCGCCGGTCTGGGCGTCCGCCAGCACCACGGTCCCCTCGGCAGCGCCTTCGGCGGCCAGTTGCGAGGCCACCGTATTGGTGGACCCCGTTTCCCTGAAACAGACAACATGGGTGCCGATCCGGCGAACCGCGAGCCCGGCGGAGATTTCGGCCGGGGTAAGGATATCGGGAGAGGCCACGAGACGGTAGCCGCGTGAGGGAACCGACTCGATGCGATAGCCCAGATTTTTGAGATTCTTGATATGCTTCCAGACCGCCGTCCGCGAAACACCCAGCAGAGTGCTCAGGACCTCCCCGGAGACGAACCCGCCCGAACGGCTCCGGAACAGCTCCAGGATCTTCCGGTCCATGTCCCGGTCGGCCGCCTCTGCGGGGCGTGGGCGCTCCCCGCTCACTCGGCCTCCAACAGCATGGAGATGTCCATGGCTCGGGCCGAGTGAGTCAATGCGCCCACGGAAATGATATCGACCCCGGTTTCGGCGATTCCCCGCACCGTTTCCAGGTTCACCCCCCCCGATGCCTCCACCAGAGCCCGGCCCGCGATGAGGGCAACCGCACTGCGCATGGCAGCCAGGTCCATGTTGTCCAGCATGATGATGTCAGCCCCGGCCCCCAGGGCCTCGGCAACCTCTTCAAGGCATTCGGTCTCCACTTCGATCTTCATGGTGTGGGGAATGTAGGCCCGGGCCCGGCGAATCGCCTCGGCAATCCCGCCGGCAGCGGCAATGTGGTTTTCCTTGATGAGAACGCCGTCGTACAGGCCGGTCCGGTGATTGATGCCCCCGCCCAACCGCACCGCGTACTTGTCCAGGATGCGAAGGCCCGGCATGGTTTTGCGGGTGTCCACAATGCGGGCTCCGGTTCCGGCCACCGCCTCCACGTAGCGGGCGGTGAGCGTTGCAATGCCGCACATGCGCTGAAGAAGATTGAGCGCCACCCGCTCACCCTGCAGCAGCATGGCCGAATCACCGGCCATCTCGGCGAGCAGTGCACCCGCCTCCACTCGCGCACCGTCGGGGAAACGGGCATCGAACCTGACGGTCGGGTCGAGACGGTGGAAAACGCGTGCCGCCACGCCGATGCCCCCAAGGACGAGCGGCTCCTTGGCAATCAGGCGGGCGCGGGCAGGACGCGGCTCGGGGACTACGGAAAGGGTCGTGATGTCGCCGGTATGGATATCTTCCCGGAGGCGTTGTCGATAATGGAATCAAGGCCGGTCATGCCGGTGCACCTCGCTTGGGCTCCGCGCGCTTCAGACGCGCGGGTAAATTGAGCCTTATATAGCACAGGACGCGGAACCCCGCAACCGCAAAGAGGGCGCGCCATCACGCGGTTTACGGCGGTGCGCGGACCGACCCCTCTGCCGAGAGCCAGTCGTTGACTTACCACCCCCTCTGGATTAGAATAAACCGTTTTTCTCATCGGAAAGGCGCCATTCAATGCCCACATTCCAGCGACGCTTCAGCATCGTCCAGAAGTTGATCGCCAGCTACGCGGTCGTCATATTCCTCACGACCGCGGCACTGGTCTTCGCTTTGCTGGGTCTTTACTCCCAAAACAGGACTGCAAAGGAAATCGCCCGGACCGACCTTTTCGTCATCAGCGCCACCTATCGACTCCGCGAGTCGCTCAGCGCCCAGGACCGCTTTGCCGGGCGCTACCTGATCCTCAAAAGTGGCGAATTCAAAGATCTTTTCAACCAGCGCCAGAGCGAGTTCATGACAATTCTCGGCGAATTGGGAAGACGGGGCAACGATCAGCCTTCCGCGACCTGGTTGCCAGCTATGAAAAGTACCGGCAGGTCACCGAACGCATCTTCGCCACCGGCAACGGCGACCCCCTGGCCGCCCGAAAGGACTCGGACGAAGTTGCCGCCCGCATCGACGCCATCTCGGCCCTGCGGCGCACGCTCCTCGACCAGAAGCTGGCCGAGGCGGACCGGCGCAAATCGGCCACGGTACGCCTGGCCCTGATCCTGGCCTTTTCGGGCTTCATCCTCGCCCTCACCGTGGCCTCGTTGACCGTTCATTCAATCTCGACCGCCATTACCAAACTCAAAAAGGGGATGCACCGGATCGCCGAGGGGGATTTCGATTACGATCCCCAGTTGCCAGCCGGAGACGAAATCGGCGCCCTGGCCGGCGACTTCGTCCGCATGGGGAAAAAGCTCAAGGAACTGGAACAGATGAGCCTCGACGCCAGCCCTCTCACGAGGCTGCCGGGCAACATCGCCATCGAGCGGGTCCTCAACCGTCGGCTCCAGTCGGGTGAACCCTTTGCGGTCTGCTACGCCGATCTGGACAATTTCAAGGCGTTCAACGACCATTACGGGTATATAAAAGCAAGCGAAGTGATAAAATTGACGGCAGAGTTGATCCACGATATAGTCCGGCAGGTGGCGGGAGGCGATGCCTTTGTGGGCCACGTGGGGGGCGACGACTTCGTCATGGTGGTGGCTTCCGACAAGGGCGGACCGGTATGCGAGCGCGTCATCACCCGCTTCGACGACTTCATCCGCCAGCATTACAGCCCCGAGGACCTGGCCAAAGGCGCCATCGAGGGGGTCGACCGTTACGGCGTACCGCGTACCTTCCCCATCATGAGCATTTCAATCGCCGTGGTCATCTGCAGTCGCGAGAAATTCGCCTCAGCCGTTGATGTCGCCAAGGCGGCCGCCGACATCAAAGACTTGCTGAAAAGCAAGCCGGGCAGCAACTACCTCATCAACCGGCGCAAAGGAAAACGATGAAACTTCGCCTGCTCGCGGCTGTCCTGATCCTGATCCTGCCGACCGGCTGCGCTCCCGTGCGCAAAGCAGTGACGGACATTCGGCAACGCTCGGCCCAGGAAGAAAAGCTGAGCCTGGCGGTGGAACTCATCGCCCGGGGGCGTACCGACAACGCCGCCGTGCTTCTCGACGCCATCATTATCGAAAAACCCGTCCGCGGCGTCACCGACGAGGCCCTCTTCCGCCTGGCCCTGCTGCGGCTGCCCAGCGAGCCCCGCACCGGAGACATCGCCAAGGCCACAAAGCTTCTGGACCAACTGCAACGGGACTATCCCGACAGCCCCTGGGCCCACCAGGCCCTTCCCCTCAGCGACTTCATCGCTGAGATTCCGGCCCGCATCGAGGCAGCGGGCGAGCTGCGCCGCCAGCTCAAAACGCTGCGCGACCTGAACCTGTCCCTGACCAGGGAAAACAAGGAACTGAGGCTCAACCTGGAAAAGCTCAAAACCCTTGATCTTGAGCTGGAGAGAAAGCTGAAGCCGTAAAGCAAGAGTGTCAATTTTTCCGTCTCAACGGGGTATAGTACCCCCCATTAATGTAAGTATTTCCGACACTCCATTCGACAACAACGGGCGCCGTCAAACCAACAAGCAAGAATCATTAGCTTTTTTACAATCAACACTCTGGCACTCTAGTTGCTTTTCCTCTGTCAGGAACTGGTCCAGATGACGTAGACTCCCCGGCACTCGTTACGCGATCAGGAAACGGCCAACAATGACCCTCGCCGAAGAAAATCTGCGCCTCTTCGAGAAAAAGTTCGCGATCATCCAGGAAATATCGAGCGCGCTCGTCGTGACCGACAACATCAGCGCCATCGCCAACCTGATGCTCGATCTGGCCGTGAATTATACGAAGGCGGAAAAGGGATCTCTCCTGCTTCTCAACGAGCGGGACGAGCTGTTCATCCTCGCGGGCCGCGGCATAGACCTCCAACTCATGAAAACCTACCGGGCACGACTCGGGGAGGGAATCGCCGGCGTTATTGCCAAGGGACGCGTGCCCGTCCTGGTGACGGACATCGACCAGGAGCCCCGGTTTCAGGGGATGACCCGCGACCGGTACAAGACCCCCTCGTTCATCTCGTGCCCCATCGTCATCAAGGATCGCCTGCTGGGGCTGCTCAACATCAACGACAAGGCTGACGGCACGGCGTTTCTCGACGACGAGTTCTCCCTCATCAAGATCATTGCCAACCAAGCGGCCATCGCCCTGGAAAACGCCATGCTGGTCAACCAGCTCCGGTTCAAGGCGGGTGAACAGGAGGGAATCAACCGCAAACTCATCGAAAGCGATGTGATCAAGACCGAGTTCATCACCCGCGTGTCCCACGAGTTACGCACCCCTCTCAATTCCATCAAGGGTTCCGTCTACTACCTCCAGCAATCGGACCGGCTGACCCGGTTGGAGCAGCAGGAGTTCTACGACATCATTGCCACTGAAACCGACAAGCTCATCGCCATCGTTGAAAACCAGCTCGATTTCCTCCGCTTCGAAGATGAAACCATGATCATCACCAAGACCGTGGTCAATCTCAAGGAGGTTCTCAACGAAGTCCTCGGGTCGAAAAACCTCAAAACGTTCCTGGCCCGCAAGAATGTCATGGTCGGCATCACAATCGACGAGGAAAGTTCGGACATTGTCGGTGACAAGGTGCGGATCGTCCAGTTCTTCCTGAACGTCATCGAAGGGCTCTGCCACTTCCTCGACCGGGGCGACACCATGACCGTGACGGTGGGCGAAAACGACAGCGTGGAGGTTTCCATCCAACTGCCGCGTCAGATCCCCGAGGCCATTCTCCCCTTCCTCTTCAGTTCGAGCCACATCTTCCAGGCTACGCAGCCCGACGAAAAGCTGAAGCTCTACCTTGCCCGCAAGGTGGTGGACCTCCACCAGTGGGAGCTGACCGCGGAGAACCGGGAGCAGGGGCTCGTCGTCAACCTGGCGATTCCCAAGAGCACCCGGCAGAAGGTCGACGCGGTCATGAACAATACCATTGAGATGTTCCTGGAGTTCATCGCCGAAGTGCTCGACCTGAATATCTGTTCCATCATGCTGTGCGACGATATCTCCGGCGACCTGGTCATCAAGAGTGCCCGGGGGCTTGAAGATTATCTCATCAAGCAGACGCGGGTGCGGCTGGGCGACCGGATCGCCGGCTGGGTCGCCCTGGAGGGGAAACCGCTCTTCATCGAAGACATCGAGAAGGATTCGCGGTTCGGCAGAAGAAACATCTCCCAGTACAACAACAAATCCCTTATCTCGCTCCCCCTCAGGGTCGGCGGCAAGGTCATCGGCGTGCTCAACCTCAACAACAAGCGCACCGCAACCCCCTTCACCCGGCGTGACTACGACGTTGCCTCGCTTCTGAGCGAGCGGGTATCCTACTTCATCGAACGGCTCCATGCCGGCGAACACCATGAGGACAATTTCCGCAACTTCATGACATCGTTTGACAACCTGATCTCAGCAGAGAAGAAATACCACAAAAAGGACTCGATCCTGCCGGAACTGACGGTGCGGATCATGGAGCGGCTGGGTGCCGGCGAGGACATGTGCAGGGTGGCGCTCTATGCTTCCATGGTCTACGACCTGGGGCTCGTGGTCATGGAAAAGAGCATCCTGAACAAACGGGAAACGCTTCTGCCGTCCGAGCGCAACAGCCTCAAGGTCCATCCCTACACCACGGTCGGGCTGATTAATGCCATCGAGTTCTCCGAAGAGGTCAAGCGCGGCATCCTCCACCATCACGAGCACCTTGACGGCAGCGGGTACCCCGACGGGCTCCAGGGGGACGACATCCCTCTCATTTCGCGCGTCCTGGCAGTGGTCGATTCCTTCTGCGCCATGACCTCGGACCGCCCCTACCGCAAACGGGTGCCCGTCCGGCACGCCCTGCAGGAAATCAAAACAAAAGCGGGGACCGTGTACGATCCTCGCGTCGTGGAAGCCCTTGAAGCCGTCCTGGAGGTTCAGCGGGAAAAAGCCAAAGAAACCGGCCATGGACCCAACGGTAAAACCGGCAACGGGTCACGGGCCGCGGGCGGCAAAAAGAAACAGCCCCTGTCAATGCACCCCTGACCTGCCCGCCCCCCTCATCCGCTGACCCCGTGTTTTTTCATCAGGTCGTAGATAGTGGGCCGGCTGATCCCCAACTCCTCGGCCGCCCGGGCAATGTTCCCCTTGCACCTTGATATGGCCTCCCGCACCATCTCACGCTCCACCCGATCCCGCGCCTCGCGGAGCGATACCCCCTCCAGCGACGCGGAAGCCCGCGGCATCGGCCGTTCGGTGAATCCCAGATCATCCGGCTCGATAATCGGCGATGCGGCCATGAGCACGGCCCGTTGCACCTTGTTCTCCAACTCACGCACATTGCCGGGCCAGGCGTAGGCTTCGAGATATTCGCGCGAGGTCGAGCTGAACCCCTTCGCCTTCTTGCGCAAATCAACCGAAAACCGCTTCAGGAACAGATTTGCCAGGGGCATTACATCCTCTCCCCGGCTTCTGAGGGGCGGCAGGGTGATGGAGACCACCCCGATCCGGTAGAACAGGTCTTCCCTGAAGGTCCCCTCGGCCATGGAGCGGGCGATGTCCACATTGGTGGCAGCCACGATGCGGGCATCAACGGCGATGTCCTCCCTGCCGCCGACCCGCTGGATAACCTTCTCCTGCAGAAAACGTAAAAGCTTTACCTGAAGATTGAGCGGCAACTCACCGATTTCATCGAGGAAAAGGGTGCCCTTATGAGCGTACTCGACCTTGCCCAGCACTCGATTGAGGGCGCCCGTGAACGCCCCCTTCTCGTGACCGAAGAGCTCCGCCTCCAGAAGGTTTTCAGGGATGGCGCCACAGTTGATGGGAATGAATGGCCCGTCCTTGCGCAGGCTCATGGCGTGGATCGCCCGGGCCACCAGTTCCTTACCCGTGCCACTCTCGCCGTGGATCAGCACCGAGATATCGGAAGCCGCAACCTTGCGGATGGTGGAAAAGACCTGCTGCATCTCGGGGCACTGGCCGACAAGCCCCCTGAATTCGGTGGAACCGCCGTCCAGAACGCTCTGGAGGCGCCGGTTCTCCTCCTCCAGCATCTGGAGATGAAACGCCCGCTTCACGATCACCTTCAATTCGTCGAGATCGATCGGCTTCTGGTAAAAATCGTAGGCCCCCAGTTGAACTGCCTTGACCGCGTTTTCCCTGCCATCGTTACCGGTAATGACGATTACCTTCACATCGGGAGCAATGCGCAGCATCTCCTCCAGGCAGCGGAAACCCTCCTCGGAGCTGTCCTCATGGGGTGGCAACCCCAAGTCAAGGGTAACCACCGCCGGCCGCTGCTTGCGGAAAACATCAATGGCCTCCCGGGCATCGGCCGCCAGGAACAGCGTGTACTCCTTGCCGATGCCCCACTTCAGTTGCTTGCGGATATCCTCGTTGTCGTCGACGATCAGCAGTTTTTCCATGGAATCTCCCACCCCCTTACAGCCACACCGTAAACGTCGCACCCTGTCCGGGCGCACTCTCCACGTCTATCCTCCCGCCGTGGGCCTCCACAATCCGGCGGCACTGGTAGAGACCGATGCCAAGCCCTTTTTTCTTGGTGGTCCTGAAGGGCGAGAACAGGTGGGCGCGAAAGGCCTCGGGAATGCCGCAGCCGGAATCGCTCACGCGGATGTAGGGGGCGTTGCCGCAGCCCACCTCCACCATCACCGGGCCCTTCCCTTCCGTGGCCTCCAGGGCGTTCACCACCAGGTTCATAACCACCTTCTGGATCTCCTCCCGGTCCACGTGGGCGCAAACCGCTGACCCGCCGACCCGGACGCAGTCCCGGCCCCCGGCCAGCCCCGCACTTTCCCCGGCAAGCAGAAGGAGGTCCACCTCCTCCCGGTTCAGGGACTGCTTCTCGGGAAGGCCGCGCAACCGTGCAATGAGGAGCTTCATCCGGTTCACCGTATTGCCGAGGGTACCGAGCATGTCGTCCTGGAACTCGGGATCCGCGATGTGGTCGCGGGCATTGTCCACGGTGAGCGAGAGAGTGTAGACCAGATTCTTGAGATCGTGGAGGATGAACGTCGACACCCGCCCCATAACCTCCAGTTCCCGAGCGCTTGCCAGCTCCTCGGAGAGGCGCAGGTTCATGAGGGCCGACGCGGCCTGGCGGGCCATGGTCTTCATCAGGTCGTAATCTTCGTAGTGGTAGAGCTCTCCTTCATGGACGGGCCGCCCCAGGGCGACGATTCCCTCAAGCCCCTCGCCGGACGACAGAGGGATGAGGAATACGACGCTGTTCTCCCGCACAAACTCACCGGCGCCGGAGAACTCCTCAGGGCTTGCCTCGCGGAGATTGACGATCCACCCTTCCTCCGCCATCCGGCGCACCGGAAGATCGTTAGACGAGAAAAAAGCACCAACCGGTGCCTGCTCCCGGGCAACGGCCCAGCGGAATGGGCCGTTGTCTCCGCTTTTAAGGAAAAGAACTCCGCTGTTCATGCCGAAAACCCCGCTGTAGCCGGCGAGGATTGCCTCCATGAGACCATCAGAGCTGCGGGCAGAGGCCAACAGATCGGTGAAGTGGAGCCACTGGGTCTGGTAATCGTACTTGCTCCGGTAAAAATTCTTGTGAATGAAGACCCGGACCCTGCGCCGCAGGGTCTCTGACAGGAGAATGACCACCAGGGCGATACCCATGCAGAACAGGGTGGCAATGGCCATTGCTTGGGGAAGCCTTCCCGAAGTAGCGCAGCCCCTCCCCCATCACCCCCACGGCAACCAGGTACAGCCCTACGGCAACCAGCACCACCGACTTGTAGGCCATGTTCCGCGAGACCGCGATCCGCACGCCGCTGCCCCGCGCGAGAAGCGAATAGAGCATCATGGCGGCGGCAAGGGCCAGGATCAGGGACCGTACCGGCAACAGCCCCATGTTGAGGGAACGATGGAGCAGCCCCTGGCTGTAGTAGAGCACCAGAAGCGCAAGGTAACTGGTCGCGCCGATGAAATCGAATTTGATTCGCCAGCGCTCCAGGAGAGAGGCATGAGAATACGTCCCCTCCAGATTGACCAGGGAAACCACTACAAAGAGAAGCAGGCCGAGATAGAAGTAGTAGCCGTGAACCGTCAGAAACAGGACCCGCTCCGTGGCGAAATCCGGTGAATAGATGAAAACCTCCGGCGGCAGCAGCAGAGCGGCCAGTGGGAACGCGGCCGTAGCTGCCGCGAAAAACCACTGCAGCCGGGGCACAGCAGATGTCGCGGTCCGCCGGGAGTGAGTGAGGCTATAGCTAAGCCATGCCGCAGGCAAAAGGGATTCGACCGCCAGAACCCACCGTTTCCACTCAAACAGTCGATCCGGATCGAGCATTACCATGAAGTCCAGGACTTCGAGAGCCGAAGCCGCCGTCAGGGCGGCAACTGTCGCGCAGGCTGAAAGGGTAAGCCCCTGGCGGCGGATGGTGACTCCGATTACGGCCAGGGAGAGCAACACTGCCCCCGCTGAAAGGACCACCTGCATCATGACCGGCTCAGAGCCTCCAGAAGCGGATTCCCGCCTGTCGCAGCATGTTCTGGCAGTACATCCCCTTTACATCCACGAGAACCGCGGGGGGGGCCATCAATCGAAGCAAGTCATCCCCGGCCAGGGACCGGAACTGACGGTGTGCCACAGCGGCAACCACCGCAGCGGCAGGCTCCAGGCCGTCTGCCGGCACAAGCCTCACTCCGTATTCATGCAGGGCCTCGTCAGGGTCGGCCAAGGGGTCGTGGACCTGTACCTTCACACCATACTCCTCAAGCTCGCGGATAATGTCGATCACACGGGAATTGCGCAGATCCGGGCAATCCTCCTTGAAGGTGAGGCCGAGCACCGTTACCCTGGCTCCCAGAACCGGGTGCCCGGCCAGGATCATCTCTTTCACCGTCTTCTGGGCTACGAATTTGCCCATACCGTCGTTGATCCGGCGGCCCGCCAGGATCACCTGGGGGATGTAACCGATCTTCTCAGCCTTGTGGGTCAGATAGTACGGATCCACACCGATGCAATGCCCACCCACGAGCCCCGGCTTGAACCTGAGGAAGTTCCACTTGGTCCCGGCCGCCTCCAGCACCTCGCTGGTGTCGATGCCCAGCCGGTCGAAAATCAGAGCCAACTCGTTCATGAGGGCGATGTTCAGGTCCCGTTGGGTATTCTCGATCACCTTGGCCGCTTCGGCCACCTTGATGCTCGATGCCCGGTGGACCCCCGCCGTCACCACTGATTCATACACCCGGGCCACCACGTCGAGTGTCGCCGCATCCTGCCCCGACACTACTTTGGTGATCTTCGTGAAAGTATGCTCTCTGTCGCCCGGATTGATCCGCTCAGGGCTGTAACCCACGGTGAAATCGGTGCCGCAGTGCAGTCCCGACACCCGTTCCAGGATCGGCACGCACTCGTCCTCAGTAACACCGGGATAGACTGTGGACTCGTACACCACGATGTCGCCCCGCTTCAAGGCCTTCCCCACCGTTTCCGACGCCTTCAGCATCAGGGCAAGGTCGGGCTGATTCGCTTCATCAATGGGAGTCGGCACCGCCACGATGTGAAAATCCGCCAGACGGAGCTCCTCGATGCGGTCGGTGAAAAGGATGTCCGCTGCGGCCAGGTCCTCAGCAGTCACCTCGCCGGTTCGATCGACCCCCTGCTTGAGCTCGGCGATACGGCCGGCATTGATGTCAAACCCGACAGTCCGGCGAACCCGGCCGAAGGCAACCGCCACGGGGAGTCCCACGTAGCCGAGTCCGATAACGGAAATGGTGCGGTCAGCGGTCATTGAGCGCTCCTTTTGCTCGATCCCATGAATCACGTGCAGTCCCAAGGTTATCTTCCATTCACTGTCGATAAAATTTACACCAAATCCCGTGCGGGCACAAGGAGCGTATGCACGTAACATCATAAAAAACCCACGGTTGCGAATGGTTGTTTTTGGGGGGCACCAGAGACAAAAGAAAAGGCGGTGCGTTGACACCGCCTTCTTGGGATCAGTGGGGGAAACTGCCTGTCGGGATTACGATTACCGCTTCATGCGCTTGCGGCTGTACGCGCCGAGACCCAACAGACCGGCCCCCAACAGAACGATCGTGCCCGGTTCGGGAACGGGAGCCGACTCAGGTTCGTAGGTGATGGTCAGATCCGAGCGGGTAAGGTAGAAGTCGCCAAGGAGCGACGCGAGCTTCACGTTGAACTCGCCATCTTTGAGGAATTCCACATTCACGTTATACCCATAGGCGCCGGTGTTCACTCCGCCAAGGGCCCAGGAACCATCCTCGGCATAGCCGAAAGCGAGTTCCCAGGTAAGAGGGTTGAGCAGCTTGTCGGCATCGTCGTCAAGGAGGGTAAGAGTCAGTCTGCCACTCACTATCTGCTGAGCCGGCGGCGTAAAGGTGAACTGATGCTTCCATGCGACGTAATCCCCCGTGCCGTCGAGGAAGTTTACCGCGCCCCATCCGTGGCCGACCAGGTCCTGGGCGGCAAGGGTCCCCGTTGGCGTAAAAAGCGTGGTGTCCGTAAAGGTAATCGGTGCGGCCTGGGCTACGCCTCCCATGAGAAGCAAACCTGCCACCACACCTATCAATTTTTTCATGTATGCCTCCCTGTCGTTCGTCACCTGCGTGATGATGTTCAGCCATTAGATTCAATTTTTAAACCAATTCATTCATTACAATAAATTCAAGAGATTACATTCAATCACCAGAATATATTTTTGTCTAAAATGTAAACTAATCCGACAAGATCGTCGATCGCTCGTACAGCCGAAACGATAGTTGGACTCAGCCTTTATTCTGCTTGCGCGAGCATGCGGTTACCGCCCACAGACCTGCAAGACCGAAGGCGAAAAGCAGGCCTGTTCCCGGTTCCGGCACCACCCCAACGATGACCGGCGAGCTTGTTTGCTGCAGATACTCAATCTGTCCGACGAAGTTCCAGGGTTCTCCCTCGAAGAGCCCATGAACCCCAAAAAACTTTTGAAGAGTGAATTCATCGAGATATGGCCAATACTCCATTGCTCCGCCTGGCCCCTGCAGGAAAAGGTTCGCGGCGGTGTTGGTGGTTTCCGACAGAATGCTCGGCCAATACGTGGACTCGTAAAGAAGCAACTGATTGTTTTCCAGCTTTCCGGCAAAGACACCAAAAACCGGAGCATTCGAAACAATGGCTAGACTATCGAAACCAAGAACATCGGGGGCGGATACGCCTAATTGAGCCTGGGTCTTGTCAATAAGTACGGTCCAACCCTGCCCAAGCCCCGGGATTTGCTCATACAGAACAGCGACTTCGAAGTTCACAGGCTGTGGATTGCTGCCGACAAGGTCATACGTGAACGAACCGATAAAGGGACTGCGACTTGCACCTGGACCTCGGAAAATCCAAAGGCCCCCATGGTGCTACTGGTAATTTTGCCGCCGAACAGATAGCTAAGAGGAGCAGCGTCAGACGTAACTGCTGCCAGAGACAGTAGTGCAACGAGGAGAACAGCGAGTGCCTTCATGATCATACCTCCTTTGGTGAGTGCGGAAACCAAGCTCCGCCGTTTGCGTGAGCATACGAGCGCAACTGCACCAACTGCACTAAATGAAGGCCGATCAGGGACTACTGGCGAAAAATGACATCATTCATGGATAGTAATCCTCAGCATGCCCACCTGAAACAGAATCAGCATAATACGTGCCGCTACCCAACCACCTGATAAACAACGACTCTTGCCAGTATCCCTCATAACTACCGCACATTGTGACAGGAATTCCGACAGCAGTCTTTGGACAACTGAGTTATGGCAGCCGCCATTCGCACAAAAAAAGCCGCCTCCCCCGGCAGTGCGGGAAAGGCGGCTTTGTTTCAGGACCACCGCACAGCGGGGCCCTCGGTCAGGGATCGGTTACCAGGTCGTCAGACCAACCGCGCGGCGCAGAAGAATCAGCACGTCGTTGATGTCAATCTTGCCGTTGCCGACCGGCTTGGAGGTAACCGGATCGACCGGCGCCACATCACCCATGCTCTGCACTGTCGAGGTCAACAGGGTCGGGTCTGCGACCGCCTTGAGAACGATGAGCGCGTCATTGGCCGTAATCGCTCCGTCGCCATCCACATCGCCCTTGATGATTGCGATGTTGTTGACGGTTACGGTTACGGCGGTCGAAACCTTCGAGTTGCCGGCCGCATCATAGGCCTTGGCGGTCAGGCTATAGACGCCGTTCGCAACGGTGGTGGTATCCCAGATGTAACTGTAGGGAGAGGTCGTATCCGTGCTCGCGAGGACATTGTTGACGTAGAATTCGACTTTGGCAACTGCCAGGTTGTCCGTTGCGGTGGCATTGACAGAGACGACACCGCTTACCGTTGCGCCGCTGGCCGGGGCCGACAGGGACACGGTCGGCGCGGTGGTGTCGTTGGCAACCTTGACCGTTACGGTCGACTCACCGATATTGCCTGCCGCATCATAGGCCTTGGCGGTCAGGGTGTGAATGCCGTCACTCACGGAGGTCGTGTTGAGACTGTAGGTAAAGGGCGAACTCGTGTCGGTGCGCTTGAGCACGTTGTCCAGGTAGAACTCGACCTTGGTCACTTTCACGTTGTCCGATGCGCTGGCGCTGATGGTAATGCTTCCTTTGACGGTCGCGTTATTGGCCGGAGCAGTGATCGACACGGTCGGCGCAGTGGTGTCGCCGGTCTGGTTGTTCACCGTTACCGATACGGAGGTAGATTGGCCAATGTTGCCGGCAGCGTCATAGGCCTTGGCAGTCAGGGTGTAGGTGCCGTTGGCCGAGGTCGTGGTATTCCAGCTGTAGTTGTAAGGGGCGGTGGTCACCGTGGAAGCGACCGTGCCGTTCACCAGGAATTCCACCTTGGTCACGCCCACGTTGTCAGAGGCCGTTGCGCTGACGGTCACCGTTCCGCTCACGGTCGCGCCATTAGCCGGGGCACTCACCGCCACCGTCGGAGCAGTCGTATCGGACGGCAGGTTGTAGGTTACCACCAGCTTCGGCCGCAGGTTGGTATCGGCCGCATCGCTGGAAGCGAAGAGCCTGTAGCTGTCGGCGGTGGCCTTGTTGGAGGAGTTGAGCAGCACGCCCCTGTTGGCGGCCGGCGTCGCCAGCCAGGTCTTGACCAGATTCGTGATATTCCAGGCTTTGTAACCAACGGTCTTGTCAACCAGAGGTGCATCCACCGGTGTGTCGATGTCGGACTGGGCCAGGGGCACCCCGCCGTAGGCCACGCTGCTTGCGGTCCAGGCATTGGTCCCGTCGTAGGTATTGCCGGTGCTGGAGGCGACGACCGGGTTCTTGTTGATGATGGCGGAGACCGGAATTTCGTAAGCGTCATCACCACCGCCCTCGGTCAGGTACAGATAGAGCGTGGCGCTCTGTATCTGGGCGTTGGCGGGCAGAGCGGACACGTCCCACTTCATCACGACTGCGTTGGCCGGCGTGGCGGCGGGCCAGGTGTAGGTGCTGAGGCTTACGCCGGTGGCGTTCACGTCATTATTGATATTCAGGAAGGTGTCTTCCACGGTATTCGGGAAATTCGCGCCAAAGGCATTACCGAAGATGGCCGTGTTGCTTCCCGCCGGGGGAGTCGTCACATTGTTCACGCTCACGGTCACGCTGCTCGACTGCCCCACATTACCCGCTGCGTCATAGGCCTTGGCGGTCAGGGTGTAGCTGCCGTTGGCTGCAGAGGTGGTATCCCAGCTGTAGGCATAGGGAGACGTCGTATCCGACCCCTTGAGCACGTTGTTCACATAGAATTCGACCTTGCTCACACCGACGTTGTCGGATGCGGTGGCGGCCATGCTCACCGTACCGGCAACGGTCGCGCCATTGGCAGGGGAGCTCACGGCAACGGTCGGGACCGTGGTATCGGCGACCGTATTGCTTACAGTGACCGTCACCGAGGAAGACTGACCAACGTTGCCCGCTGCGTCATAGGCCTTGGCCTGGAGGGTGTACGTTCCGTTGGCATACGACGAGGTATTCCAGGTTATCGAGTAGGGAGCCGAACCGTAGGTCGCGTAAAGGGAACCGTTGACATAGAGTTCCACCTTTGACACGCCCATGGCATCGGTGGCGGAAACGTTTACCGTAACGGTGCCCGACACGGTGGAACTGCCGGCCGGAGAGGTAATGGAAGCCGTTGGAGCCGTCGTATCATTTACCACTGTCACGGAAAACGCCGTGGACTGTCCCACGTTCCCGGCAGCGTCGTAAGCTTTGGCCTGGAGAGTGTGAGTGCCGGCGGAAAGCTGGGTGGTGTTCAGGCTCACACTGTACGGAGATGAGGTGTCGGTTCCTTTGAGGACGCCGTCCACATAGAGTTCGACCGAGGTGACGCCCACATTGTCAGTGGCGCTGATGGCAACGCTGGTGGTACCGGAGATGGTCGCGCCCGAGGCGGGGGAGGTAATCGAAACGGTGGGGGCGGTTGCTTCGGCCGCGCTTACGATATTGGAGTAGGTGCTTTCAGTGCCGGTGGCATCGTAGGCGGTGACGGCGAAATAATAGGTCTTGCTCGGATCAAGACCGGTGAGGGTGGTGGAGGTCACCTTGCCGACTGTTCCGGTCCCGCTGAAGGGAGGGCCTGCCGAGTCGGCGTTGTAGTAAACCTTGTAGCCGGCAACGGTCGTTTCAGTGTTTGCATCCCACTGCAGGGTCACGTCCCGGGCCTGGCTGGCTGCTACCATGGTAAAACTGAGCAGCCAGGCAAGAATAAGAGTTGTTAGCGTGCGGGTTTTCATAAACGGGCTCCTTTGTACTTCTTTCGGCGTCCGCTTCTCCTTTTCCTGCCCGCGCCTTTCGCGTCGCGAGCACAAAAAAAAGAAACAGCCCACCTTAGTCTTTTGATGGACTAATGAGGAACCTGTTTCTCGCCAACCCGGCTATCCTGAAAACCCTAGGACATTTCAGGACCCGTAGCTTTGTGTCCCCAGGTTACCCTGGGTTTACCCCTTCGGAAACAGTACTGCTTGATTATTCCTTTTGTTGGTATTATCGGCCCTGCTTTGCAGAACCGTTGTGACTCGTGTCACCAAAACCGGCCATGTCGCAAAAAAGATTCAAGCACATGATTTACCGTCAATTTTCGCTGCGACTGGCTTCCCGGAAAAAGAACAAAAAAAAGCCGGGGCCGTATACCATTTCAGGCATTTCGGCAACCCGGCTGTCTCTGTGAGACCCTGTAGGCTTTCCGCCCCATCCTCGCGGATGGTTGAGTATTATCGTGTACCGCCTATTTAATTTTCAGCTGCTGTTGATACACCCCTTTGTCCCCCCTGTCAACCTTTTTAACCTAGTGGGGAGCTAAAGAATTCAACAGAATATGCACCGAACGACCTCCTGGGGCGTACATCGGAGGGCGTTCACTCATCTCATGTCGAGGGCATCAGTCTGTTAGGGCACGACCTTGAAAATCCTGAGATTTTTCGGCGCCGACAAAACTTCCGGCGGCACCGAGCCGCAGCCGATGGGCTGAGTCGATACGACCACGTTATCGATAAGCTCTCCGACGGTTGAATGGGTACCGTCATGATGATAAAGGCTCAACCAGAGATTCCGGATCTTGAGGGACGATGCGGTTCTGATCCACAGGTCCTGATAGTCGCCCAGCAGTTTTGAATCCAGCCAGATCGCCAGACGGCCGTCGGCACCAACCCCCGTGGTGGTTGGCGTGCCCATATCGAGCATTTGCTCGACGCAGTACCACTGCCCCGCCACCAGTTTGGGGAGGGATTCGGTCGGGCGGTGCTGCGGCTGTTTGCAGTAATATGCCCCGCTGTCGTAGACGCAGGGCAATGAGTCGCCCCAGCAGTTGCCGGATGGATTGCTGCAATCCTGGTACATGCCCCGGTAGTAGCTGTAGGCATAGGGCGTTGCGGGGCCTTCCAGATACTGCACGAAAAAACCGGCCCAATCGCTTCCTGTCGGCCGATTTCCGGATGAACCGATCAGATTCCGATCTCCAGCCGCCAGACCACCGCCGTGATTGCGGGCACTGAAGTTGAACCCCGGTTCATACATGAAGTACCAGCGGGCATAGAGTTTATCGTACCCGGAAGACAGGACTTTGAACAGATCGGATCCCCCACCCTGCCCGGCCGGCACCCGCAGACGGATTGCCCGGTTCGCGGGGTCGCTTGCCGGCCCTGCGTTCGTTACAACCTGGTTTTCCGTATCAGGGTTGCCGTCGTAGTCGCTGAAGTTAGCCTTGGGATTGGCACCTTCGAAATCCTCGCAAAAAACCGTTCCTGCCGGGGGATTCGAGCATTCGTTCCGTGAAATGCCCGCCGCCGATGCCATGCCGGCTGCAAACAGCAGAAAAGCTGAGGCAAGGCAACCTGTTTTCTTGAATGAAAGTTCCATGGGCTTCACTCCGGTTTCACTTAAGACCGATCAAGACCGATCAAATCAGTTGACAATCTTGAGGCCGCTGGGAGGAGCGATTGTTGCGGTCCCTGAACCGGTTCCGAATGTAATCTGCTTGCTTGCGCTGGGATTGCCATTAGCATCAAACACATAGAGATATGCCGTAGAGTTGGTGGGGAAACTCCCCTGATTGACCGTAACCTGAACCTGCCCATCAGTCCAGGTATTGGTAGGAATCTGCATCTCGCATTTGGTTGCACTGGAGAAGTTGGCATTGTCACATATCATGACACGAGATAACGTGTTATCTACATATATGTCGTCCAGCCAGGAAGTGATTGCAGGTGGAGCATTGCCACCGCCATCCCAGCCGATCATCCACACGTAATCAAAATTGAACGCCGTACAAGTCGACCAGGAAACGTTATTGGCTGTAGCCTTTCCATTAATCTTAATAGTGTATGTCCTTGCTGCACCATCTATCCATACTTCATGAAAATTCCACTGGTTTACGTTGCCATTCCAGTTAGCCCAATGCGCCGCCCCATTTTGACAATAACCTTGGTCTGTTCGATAGATATAGTCCTGCATTTGGGTCCATGAAAAGGTCTTATTAGTCACATCAGCGTTATTGGACAACCGCAAAAATTTACTCGAATGATCACCGGATACGGGATTTGATGCTGGCTTCCACCACCAGGAGACATAGATTTTATTGGTTCCAGTAATGCGACGACCTTCCAGCAACCCCTGCGTCGTACTTGTAGCTTTATACGCCGCCGTGCTCAACCCACGCTGTTCGCTGGCTGTAGTGGAATACTTTACACACGCGCCACCATCCCAAGTGCATTGTGTTTCCCAGGGCTTGCCCGACCCAGTCGGGACGGTTGCGCCATTGGCAAGCCCCGAATAGGCCGCCTGGTTCTCCACGGTATCCCAGAACTGGGGAGCCACAGTGGTTTTGGTGCCGAACCCGCTACCGGAGATGGTAACGACTTGGCCATTGGCAAGCGTTGCGTTGCTCATCGAGGTAATAGACGGTGCGGCGAGAGCGCCGAGCGGAACCAGAAGCGGTATGAGGAGTGACGGAACTAGCGCCTGAAGAGTCCTCTTGGTTTTCATGTTTAACTACCTCCCTGCTACTCAATAGTTTACTCGTTTTCCCGGCGTACACCGGGCTTTTCCCAACAAAAAACAGCCCCCCGTGACAATAGTGCGACTTGTCGACAGATGGGCTGTTTCTTCGCCAACCCGGCCATCCTGAAATACCTAGGACGACTTCAGGACCCGTGGCTTTGTGTCACCAGGTTACCCTGGTTTTACCTCTTCGGAAACAGAGCGAATGTTTTTTATTTGTTTATACTTTCGTCCACCTGCGAAGAATTAAATGTGATTCGTGTCACCAAAGCCCCATTTGACCTATCAGACAAAAAAAATGCCGGGAGCCGCTACCCATGAACTGGTATTTCGGCAACCCGGCTGTCTCCTGGAGACCCTGTAGGCTTTCCGTCCCATTCTCACGAATGGTTTAGTATTATCGTCTACCCTCTGCTTTGTGCTTTTAGTACATGAGTTGAGGGGACAAGTCAACACATAACAATTTCATTGTAATAATTTTAATGCACTATCGAGCCATGGCATACATATATAAACATGTGTCCGACATCAGACGCGCCACCGGCTGTCGAAAAAACTTACACAAAAATGTTAAAAAAGCCGAAATAATTTCAACCAACTACCTGCAACACGCGAAATTTCAGGATATACTGGCAGCATGAGTGCTATTTTTTTGCGGCACATTACTTGCTAAATTTCAACTTCATCTAGATACGCACAAGGAGATTTCACCATGAGATACCCTGACAAATTGTTCCTTGCCGTGCTCATGACGCTATTATCGGCGGTACCCTCCGCGTGGAGCTACCCCATGCAATATACCCTGGAGGGATACGTAATTCAGGGTCCAGGCATTGATGATTCGGCAGGCTTTCTCTCCGATATGGGGATAACCGTGGGAAGCCGTGTCTCTTATACCATTGTCATAGATCTGGACGCGAGGGGGACCGTGATGATGAGCAACGGCACCGTAACCGAGCGGACAGACCCGTATGGTAGAGGAACATTCTACGCCCACTATGCCGGAGGCTCGACCATCACTTCTGACAATTATCTGAGTTCATATAATGGAATATCCGAGAACAACTATGGCGGCAACAAGTGGTTGACCAACACCTTTTCGGAACGCTGGCTCAGTGTGAGTAGTGGAAACAACTATCTTTCGTTCTACGACATGCTGCTGCAACCGGATGCCCTCGGAGAGTGGTCGGCGAGTTCCGCGCGCGCTTTCGGGGCCGGAACCATGCGCAACACCATTTTCGATGAGTTCGGCAACAGCTCAAAATTCTACTTCTCGGCTCAAATAACGAACGCAGAGACCGTTCCTGTGCCCGAACCATCAACCTTCGCATTTCTTGGGGCCGGACTTGCCGGAATTATCCTTCTCAGAAGAAAGAAGTACTTTTAACTACTAGTTCGGCACAACCTGAATCATGGTCAGAAACAGGTCATGGGGTGGGACATTTTATCCCTTCACCTGCCGACTTTCGACACGACGAATCGACGTTTGTTCGATCGTTCAAGCGGTATTTCGTCCACCAGCTTCATGTCTATGACCAGTTCCGGATCTCCTTTTTCAAGGATTTCGGACTTGAGGCTTGTCCAGTGCTCGGGCTTGAAATCCGGTCGCGGCACGATCAGAACGGTGATCCGGTCCCGTTCCTCCTGAATGACCTTGAACGTATCGATGGTCTTGTAGTACTCGAATATCCCCGTAAAGAAATGCACGATCAGCCGGTTGCCCCGCGGCGTCACAACCACATCGGTGTCACGTCCCTCAACCTTGGCGAGCAGTTCGAACCCCCGACCGCACGGGCAGGTTTCATCGGCACTTTTGACGCCAAGGTCTCCCACGCGGTATCGTATCAGTGGCATGGCGCCGGGGTGCAGGCGAGTCAGCACAATGTTCCCCACCTGACCGGGAGGTACTGGGTCGCCGTCGTCGTCAACTACCTCCAGCGCAACATGGGGCATGAAGATATGGTATGCGCCGTCGCTTCTTCCACACTGGGCGGCGATCTGGATGCCTTCTCCGCAACCGTACGTGTCGGTAACGCGGCACTTGAACGCGCTTTCGACCTTCTCGCGATAATGGGCATAGAGATTGTCACCCCACGAAACGATTCCGGTCAGGGGCCTGTTGAATCCCACCTCCAACGCTCTCGTGGCCACGCAATAAAGGCTGCCGGCATACCCCATGACGTAGTCCAACTTTTTGCTGTCGATGAGGTCCAGGTACCTATCCAGTACCCGATCCGACAAATCGAAGGCAGAGGCGTATTCTACTCTCAGAAGGATGTCCTTCAGCTTCTTGACCGCTCCCCTCTCCAGGGTCATGCCGGTCTGGAGGAACGGGTCACCGATGTTCCAGCCCGAGTAGTTGGCCCTGAGAAACATCAGTGCCCGGGCCATGCTCATCGTTTCGTTATCCACCCGAACGGCAAAGGGGCTTCCCGATGAGCCGCTGGTACAATACTCGCGCCAGGGCCACCCGGTGTCCCTGGTGCACGAATGGGGATAGGCTTCCCTGAGCATGTCCTTCGTCACCATCGGCAGCAAAGACAGATCTTCGGCCTTGAGGACGCCGGCGATGTTCACCCCGTGCCTGTCATAGAGTTCGCGATAAAAGGGTATGTCTGCATAGGCTGTCCGGACAGTCTCGCGCACCAGTTCGTCCTGGCGGCGCTGAAGCTCTTCCCTGCCCAGCCACTGCATGTCCCTGTACAGACGGTAATAACGCATGGTGCAATTCCGGGTCGCATAATCGGCAAGGGGCAACAACACATTCTCGCACATGGCTGTATATAGCGACATCAAGGGACTCCCTTAGTGGCTGGGATAAAAATTCTTTTCAAGCGACATCATGACTGATGGTTTGCGGTGAGGCGGCTTTTGATGGCACCCTCAAGCATGGACCGCCATACCCCCGCCCTGTACCTCCCGCAGTTACGAAGCATGTGCAAAAGGGTCAGCACCTGGTGGCGACGCAGTGCATTCCGCGCCAGACGGTCATAGGAGCTGCCACTCAGTTTTGAGTACAGTTGCTTGTATGTATCGGACGGATCGGGAACCGTACCGTCGAAGTGGGGGAAGTAATCGTCACCGATCCTTCCGTGCACAATCTCCCATTTCGAGATTGCGCCGTCAGTGAACTCCACGTAAAGATAGCCCGTTTTCCGGGTGCTTTCGTTCCAAATCATATCGCAGATGAAGTTACCCAGACTATAGGCGATCAGGCCGCTGCCATATTCCTCAACCTCCCGCATGACATGGGGGTGATGCCCCACGACCACCTTCGCCCCCGCATCGATCATCCGTCGTGCAATCCGCTTTTCGTCTTCACTGGGGATCTCGATGAACTCGTCCCCCCAGTGCAGGGAAACGCAGACGATCGGATGTGCTTTCGCCGCCTCGGCTATCTCACCATAGCAGCTCGCTTCGTCGAATTCGCGGTACGGTGGTTGATCGGAGAAGCCTGACGGGGCCGTGCTGACCAGCCGAGAAAGCATACGGAGCGGTCGCCGGTTCCGACTATATTTGAACTGCCACCATTGCGCGCCAGCCCCACGATGCCGATCCCTTTGTCGGCAAGCACCCTCAGAGTCTTGTCGAATGGATCAATCCCATGCTGGTAAATGTGGTTATTGGCAATATTGACGGCATTGAAACCCGCCTGCTCCAGAAAGTCGGCATATGCTGCTATCCCCCTGCAGTTGAGCTCTTCGTGCGACGCGGCCGTCAACTCGGCAGCCCCGAGCGTGAACTCCAGATTGCCGAACAGGATGTCGTGTTCGCAGCCTCTCCGGAACAGCGCGTGTGCCTTATCCGGTGGGATGCCGTCGCGGTACCTGGAATAGAAACCGAACCCGACTGATTTCGGGTGATCCCCAAGAGCGATATCGCCGACAAAGATGCACTTAATGGGCTTCATGGCAACTCCCCGGATTATCGGTCCATCCCCAGTGTCGTTCTGAGCACATCCCGTCGTTCATTCTGCGTTCGAACAGCCCGCCCTTTCCACTCCCGGATATTATCCCTCAGGCGAAAACGGTCCCGATACGCTTCCCTTATCGCCTCAGCGATACTGGCGCTATCGTGTGCGGTAAACACCGTTCCCTGATCGAAATATGCCCGCAAACAGGCCCTGTCGGACGTGACCAGCGGCCGTTCAGCAGCCATGGCTTCGTAGGCTCCGCATACGAGGCAGTTCTCGTGCTCCGTCAGGTCGAGAACGATATCCGACTGGTAAAGCCTCTCATAAAAGTGCTGTTCCGGCACAAATCCCAGGAAACTCACATGGGGGTAATCGGACGGATCAATGCCGACCTTGGCGTAATTGCCGGAGACATAAAATCTGAAGCTTTCGGCAGAAAGCTCATGGGCAGCCTCGAAAGCCGACTCGTACGGTTCGTCAATGTCAAAGGAACAGATAAAAAAAACCGATCTATCCTCAGGGGCGGCACCTGAATCATAGCGGGCCAGGTCGGGCAGCGGGTCCTCGCATACCAGCGCCTGCCCACCGATGGATTCCACATGGGCGGCATGGTCCCGATTGGTAACGATGACCAGATCCGCCAATCTGTTGCAGAGATCGAGAGCTTTCTGAAACAGATAATTGCCGTTGTACGCGATGACGCCCCCGAAGTGAGCATCGGTGACAAACCTATACCCGAACAACACCCGAGCCAGCAGCAGCAGATAGTTCAGGACGATGGAAGGGTTCTGGGCGAACACCACAGCGGGCTTTTCCCTGCGGACCGTGGCTATGGTGTTGTATGTACAGAAAAGATAGCGCCGCAATCTCGCACCGCTGTGCGCGATGACGTGGAGATCCGCACCAAGCATGGCAGCCATCGATCTGTTGCGTATCTGATGTTCCCAGGTGATCCAAATGGCTTTTTTCATTCAATGGCCCCGCAGTTCACACATTCCTTACTTGAAAAATTGTTCCCGCCAGATCGCATAATTGACCAGGGGCCACAACACATCGCCATGGTTGTGCTTCCGGCTCACGTGCTCCGAAACCAACTGCTCGATCCGCGGCCTGCTGACGCCGCTGATGCCACGGGCGGTATCGAGAAGAAGATCCAGGTATCTGCCCAAACCGCTATTGTCGCGCAGCCATTCGTCCACGGGCACGCCGAAGCCGACTTTTTTCTTGTAAACGATCTTGCGGGATATGTGCCTTTCCGCAACCTTCTTGAACACGTGCTTGGGAGTGAAGTGCCGGACTTTGTACTGATAGGGAATTGCATTGGCCACGTCCAGCATCTCGTTGTCAAGGACCGGAACCCTGGACTCAACGGAGGCGGCCATGCTCATCTTGTCCTGGCGCATCAGGATCGGCTGAAGATAGGACTTCTGTTCATAGAGGAGGAGATTGTCGAAAAGGCTCAACTCATCGTTCCAGACGCTGTCCACCAGGGCGGATCGGGCATCGAGGGCGACATCGCCGGAATTCAGCAGCCAGGAAACCTTCTCTTTCGTGGCAAAGGATGAATTCCACAGGGCCAGTTCACGGGCACCAAGACCGAGATTATCGACTATTTTGGCGATCTTTCGTGCCGGAACGCCCTGCAGGACCGACTTCACCAGCGAAGCAACACTCGGATTCAGCTTGTTGTAGGCATCGCCGAACCTGCAAATCTGATAACGGGGATAACCGGCAAAAAGTTCATCGGCTCCCTCGCCGGTCAGCAGGACCGTCACAAACTGCCGTGCGTACGTGCACAGCAGGTACATATGTACGGAATTGGCATGACAGAGGGGCTCGTCGTGATACCAGATAACCTTGGGCAGAGTGTCGGCAAAGGTCTTGCCGTTGACCCTGATCTGATGATACTCAAGCCCCGCCGAATCCGCCAGCAGCCGCGCATAGGCTGACTCGTCATAGGCACTTTCGAAAAAACTGACCGTAAAGGTCTTCAGTCCGGGTGAGTACCTGGCAGCCAGCTTGCTGACAAGGCTCGAATCGACGCCCCCGCTCAATTGGGTGCCAAGGGGAACGTCCGTCATCATCTGGCGCTGCACCGATGCTGTCAACGCGGCATCGACCGTTTCGACGAGATCTCCGTCTTGGGCATAGTTCAACACGTACCGGGATAGATCCCAGAACGTTTCGAACGTGCATCCGCTTGGCGAAATCCTGACATACGTGCCCGGCTCAAGGGCGTTAACGGAAGAGAAGAACGTCCTGAAATTCGCCAGATACCTGAAACACAGGTATTCCGCCAGGGAGTCCTTTGCCTCGTCGGTTACGACCTCGCCTGATGCCAGAATGCCCTTGATCTCCGAACCGAAAATAATGGCTTCCTTGTTGAGGTGATAGTAGAGGGGCTTGATCCCAACCCTGTCTCTCGCAATGAACATGACGTCATTGCGTGTGTCATAGAGACAGAACGCAAACATCCCGTTAAGCTTGCTTATGAACTCGATCCCGTATTCTTCATACAGGTGAATAATTACTTCGCAATCGCTCCGCGTGGAAAACACGTGGCCCTTGCTTTCCAAAAGTGGAACGAATTCCTTGTAATTGTATATCTCACCATTGGCAAGCAGAACGATGGTTTTTGCTTCATTATACAGTGGCTGATGGCCTGAAACCGTATCAATGATACTCAATCGCTGAAACCCGAGCGCAGCCCTCCCGCTTAGGTATTTACCCGAGGAATCGGGACCCCGATGGTAAATTGCCTGCATCATTGCATCTATGTCACTGCTGTCACCGGCATTTTGATTAAAATAATATTTACCGACAATTCCGCACATTAGTGTTCCTTGACGTCATTTAGGTGATAACAAAATCTACAGTTCATTAACTTAACCAATAGCACTGTCGTTTTTAGCTATCAAACTATTTTCTATTTTAATCAACATGGAATAGAGAGAAAACGTTATCCCTATGGCAAACCACCAGTATATTTCATACAAATCCATTCCAAACAAACCAAGGGTAAGTCTTAATATTATAAAACCTATAATTGATGATGCTATTGCTTCCACTAGTTTCAAGTCGTTTACAACTTCGGTCAAAGAATCATTTGAATCTAATTTGACCAGGAGCAGCTTACTTTTAGTTCGTATGTAATGCAGAATGCCAAGCATTTTATATATCATCATACCGACGACAATAATACCTTGTATTCCCAGGTTGGTAGCTATTTCAAGATACATATTATGAGTATCCTGCGATCTGCCGAAACGTTCCGCCCGCACCTTCGGGAAAGCGGAAACCCCTACGCCAAAAGGATTGTCCGTAAATATTTTCCAGGCGTCTTCAATAATTTGTATTCTCGCTTCGCTTGACCTGCCCTCTTTTTCCTCAAGAGTAAAAATCGATCTGAATCTTTCCTGATAATCAGAGGGAACCATTGGCAGGGACAGTGCCAGAGCAAGCACCATGCAACCAATGAATCTTTTTTTGTTACTTGTGGTATAGAAGGCAAAAGCAACAAAGGCAAAAATGCCGACATACGCTGTCCTGGAACCAGTGTACAACACAATGTGCAAGGACAGGATACCAATGACCAGCAAAACCGCCTTGATATATTTATTGCTCAGAGGCCAGAGGAAATAGACAAATGGAAGCGTTCCCATTGCCATGCCGGCAAAGGAATTTGGATGACCATAGATAGGTGTCGGACCATGGAGCCGCATAATCCCTTGATTTTCCCAGATGAGCCCCCCAGACAACCGTCCCACGAGCCCCTCCTGCCCCATTTTCAGGCAAGCCAACAGGAATGCTCCCAGGAAATATTTCATATGACTCGGACTACGCACAAATGAAACGATAAAAAACGCCATAAAGGCAAACTTGACGATCCGGTCGACGAAAACGTCCCACGATCTGGCGAAATCGTGGGAAAATGGCACCTGGATGACAATCACCAGAAAGTACAGCAAAACATACGGGAGCAGAGGGCATTTCGTGTCGATCTTCGGCGTTGCCAGAAACGCCAGCACGGTCAGAACCAGGGCATAGATAAACTCGAACCTGATGTCCCCCAGCACCGGAATCCTGTACCCGATCTGCAGATACCACGCGACAACATAGCCGCAAAACAACAGCAAAAGTGTTTTGTTGATAGAGGGATACTTAACCGAATACTCTTCGGTTGCCTCTCCGTCCAGCACATTGACGCGCCGATTGTTTATTGAGAAATCCTGCATATAGAGAACCGATACTTTCCAGACGCTTCCGGCGCGATAGCATCGACGATGCTGACTTCAACCGCTGTGCCGCTGCCAAAAAGCTCCGCCAGATAGTCACGTAATCCACACTGGGTACTATCCTTAAACTCAGCCCCGGGCACCACCCTGACGACAAGTGAATCCATCGACTCCTGCACTATCTGCATCTGCACGATTCCGGGCATTTTTGTCAGTGTGTTTTCGATCAGTGAAATCCCCGCAACCCGCGATCCATCTTTCTTGATCAGAAAATCGGCCACCCGTCCGGTAACGCTTTCCATGAGGGGAAGCCCCCGGCCACACCTGCATTTTCTGTCGCTCGGCACCCCCACATCCTCGACCCGGTAGCGGATGAACGGCATGGCGCGGTTCATCAGGTCGGTGACGACGATGGTACCCGGCTCGCCGGGGGACGCCGGGCTGCCGTCTTCACGGAGGAACTCGATGTACAGGTGCTCGATGTTCAGGTGCATCCCCTCGTGCTTCTCGCACTCGGAGGCGATCAGGCTGACCTCTTCGCAGCCGTAACGGTCCGTTACCTTGATGCCGAAGACCGATTCTATGGTCCTTCGCTCGTGAGGCATGAGCATCATGGAGGTCGATAGAATTCCTTTCGGCGTTATGCTGCTCAGGCCCAACTCCCGGACAAACTCGGCCAGTACGAAGATGGAGTGCGCATGCCCGTACAGGAGGGTCGGCTGCACCTGTTTCCATTCCGCGGCAAATGCCCTGACAGAAGCTTCTGTCACACTCATGGTATCAAGATAGATAACAGGGGACAGAAACCAGTCTTTGAGGCGGCTTTTCATGTCGAGGGGAAGCTCGGGATTCCCCCACACGGCGCCAATGGGCTCGCCCGGGTTCCACCCTGCCCACCTGTCATGCCGGCGGGCGCATGCATTGCGACGCTCGCTGCACTCCTCGGTCAGGTAAATTTCGAGAGATTTTCCCGTTGACCCACCGGTCTTGAATTTCATGAGCGACCCGACGTCATACCCTCTGCTTATCATCGCCAGGGTGTTCTGACGGATGCATTCCTTTGAAAGCACGGGGATCTTCCTGAATTCCTCAGGAGAGGTGACCGTTTCGGGCGTCAGGCCGGCCTGCTCCATGCGCTCACGGTAAAACTCATTGTTGTCCCACACATACGCCAGCAGGTCCGTGAGCCTTTCCCACTGAACCCGGCGCAGGGCCGCTTCCGGCAGATACTGGGTGCGTTCGAGCTCTTTCCAGTAGTTGAGGAAAGGAGTGCCGCTCCGCAAGGCATCGAGCGGCTCCATCAAGTGCCTGCGCAGTGGGGAGAACAATCTATGCTTCAGCATGGGTATTCTCCACTGGATTGTTGCCGCGTGCCAAACCCTTGGCAAGCGAGTCGTAATAGTTCTCCCACTGGGGCAGCACCTTGTCCCAGGTAAAGTTCTGCCTTACCTTTTCCAGGGAATGTGCCCCCAATTCCTTGCGGAGACAAGGCGACTCAATGAGCCGTGCCAATGCGTGCGCCAGGGCCACATGATCACCTGTCGGCACGCAGGCTCCGTTCATTTCATTGACCAACTCGCCATTTCCACCCGCGTCAGTGGCAACGACGGGCAGACCGCAGGCCATATATTCGAGAATGGCGTTCGACAACCCCTCCTTGTCGGAGCAGAGTACTCCTATGTCGGCACCGTACAGGTAATCACTTACATTCTCAACGGCGCCGACAAAGTGAACCCTGTCGCCGATACCGAGATCAGTCGCCAGGTGGGTCAATTCTGACTCCAGCCGGCCCTCCCCCAGCACCACAGCCCTGACAACGTCCTTGACTCCGGTGTCTTTCAGGTGCGCCAATGCACGCACCAGCAGATCGATACGTTTGATCGGCTTCAGGTTTGCGGCAATGGCGATCCACACATCCGCCTTGCTTTCACGGAAGAGAGATGGCAGCACAGGTGGCGGCACCGGCAGATCAAGACCGTTGCCGATCACGGTAATCTTGCCGGGCGGCACCTGTTCATGCGCCGCCACATGGTCCTTTATCGCGTGTGCATTTACGGCAATGCCGTCGCACAACCGAAAAACATGGGGACGTATCTTCCTGAACAGTCCGTGATACGCGGGTTCATCACTTCCCAGGCCCAGATCGCGCCTGCTGACAACCAGAGCATGCTGCTTCCTGCTCAAGACTTTTCCAAGAAAACCGGCAAACATCGAGTCTTCGAAAAAAGTCTGGACGATATCGATATTCCTTTCCTTGAGAAGCCGCAGATAGCTAGCCAGCACAAACGGGAAACCGGGAGTCAGAAACCCTCGATATCCAAGGGTTACCACATCACAGGGCAGACGATTAGCGGCCAACCAGGGAGAATCGTGCAGGCAGATCACGAGCGCGTCCATGGGGAGGCGTTTCAGGATGTTGAGCAACTGCTTCTCGGTTCCGGCCTTGTCGGAACTGATGGTGTCAATGAGATATGCGATGCGGACGGTACGTGTCATAGAGAAAAATACCCGTGTTTGAAACCATGAATAGATTACGCAACCGTTCTATTCTGCGCCCACCGTATTCACCACATACTCACCGGAACCCTTGGTGGAAACCACATCGCCCGGGATTCCCACCACCACGCCGTGGTCGGGAACCGGCTTCGTCACCACGCAGTTCGCGCCAACGGCCGCGTGGCTGCCGAGGGTGATGCCGCCGATGATCTTGCTGCCGGGGCCCAGGTAGACGTTGTTCATGATAACGGGGGTGCCGGGATATTTTCCGCCATAGGTGGCGCCGACGGTCACTTCCTGATTGATATTGCAGTTGCGGCCGATCTTTGCCTCGGCATTGACGATGATGCCGCCAAAGTGCCCGATGTAGAGCCCGGGGCCGATGTCGGTGTTGTACGGAATGCTGATGCCGTACTTGTACTGGTAGTGGTTCAGCAGAAAGCGGGAGATCGCGTAGAGGGGCAGCAGGAGCGTGCCCCGGCTCTTCAGGTATTTTGCCGTGCGCATGAGAAACGTGTACCTGAAGCCGGGAATGCAGGCGAAGCTCTTCAGAAACGCGGCCCTGTCGCGCCGGCCGCCGTAGCGGTAGAGATCGGCTGATACCAGATATGTGTAGTCAGACCATTTCATGGCGGTTGCCTTTTCCTATACGTTGAGAAAGTTCTTCACCAGCCCCACGTAGGCTCCGATTTCGGCCGGGTTCTTGGCCAACGCACTCAGAAAAAAACCGTTGGAGCGCTTGCGGTCGATCTTTCGGAACTGATTGCCCCGCCGGCAGTAGGAATAGGCCATGGCCTTCCTGACCACGCTGTCGGGAACGATGCCGGGGTTTTCTTCGAGGAAACGGTCGAAAATCAGATCCGCGCACTGGACGCTCCGCTCCACATTGGAGGTCAACTGCCCCGGGTGACCAATCCGGTAGATGAGCAGGTACTCGTCCACAAAGTCGAATTCGTACTCCCGGGATATCCGCAGCCACAGGTCCCAATCGAGGCCGTTCTTGTATTCGGGGTTGAACATGCCGAATTTGTCGAAACATTCCTTGCGCACCAGGGTGGATGAGTAGGGAATGAAGTTCTCGAACAGGAGGGCGTCGGTCACTCGGCCGGAACGGGGGGTGTAGTACTTGCCCTCCAGTTGCATGTCAAGGGGACGCCCCTCCGCGTCCATGAACCTGATGCGGCTGTAGACCACGCCGATGGAATCGCGGTTGAACAGGCGGACCTGCTTCTCAAGCTTGGTGGGCTCCCACAGATCGTCCGCGTCCAGAAAGGCGATCAACTCGCCGGCGGCGGCCGCAATGCCGTTGTTAGTGGCAATGGCCTGGCCGGTGTTCTTCTGGTTGATGTATCTGACCTTGTCATTAGCGAGGAACCTGGAGATAACCTCGTCGGTGTTATCGGTGGAGCCGTCGTTGACGATCACCAGCTCAAAGTCCCGGTAGGTCTGGTTGAGAATGGACGCCAGGCACCCCTCCAGATAGTTTGCGTAATTGTAACAGGTGACTATGACGCTTACTTTTGGCTGTTTCATGCCGCTCCTGCCTTTCCGATTCAAACTGGGCTGCTATTTCCCGCCCCTGGCGATGGCCATGACCGCAAGCTTTGCCATCGCCTTGTAGGTCCCTAAACAGGCGGGCCTCAGGCTCAATGAAGCCCGGTATTCGGCCAGCGCCTCGCCATAGCGGGCGTTTTCCCGGTAATGATACGCGAGGGCTCCGTGCAGGCCAGCCACCTTGTCAATCAGCCGCTGCTGGGCTGTGGGCGATTTCGGTGCGCTGAGATGCCCGCCAAAGACCCTGAGGCTTCTGGTGAGGATCTTCTCAGCCTTGGAGGTCATGTTGCCGTCGTGCAGGCGACGGTGGTGCCCGATCCTGTTGATGAAGCCAACGGCATGCGTGCGCGCCACCCGCAGGGTAAAATCGATGTCTTCGCTGACTTCCAGGGTTTCGTCGAAGGGGCCGGCCTCGTTAAACAGGCTCTTTCTGAACATCATGGCGGAGCCGCCGATGAAATTTTCCACCAGAAGAGTCTCATAAGCGTCGGTGCTGCTGATCACGTGGGCATCTTCGCCGACCTTCTGTATGGGCAGGCTGTTGAAGATCGGACAGGTGGTGATGTGGCTGGCCAGGATCTCAGTGCCGTGGAAATCGCAAAAATCGGTGAACACAAAGTCCACGCCGGGGTTGCGGTCGAGAAAGTCCATCTGCCACCTGATCTTGCCGGGCATCATGATGTCGTCGGAGTCGAACATGACAATGTATTCGCCGGTTGCATGGCGAATGCCGACATTGCGCGGCTTTGAGCAGCCGCCGCTGTTTTCCTGCCACAGGTAGACGATACCCCGGCCATAGCCTTCAACAACGTCCCGCGTGTTGTCGGTGGAACCGTCGTCCACGACAATCAACTCGAACGGTTCGCAGTCCTGGCTGAAGATGCTGTCCAGCGTCTCCGGCAGAAGGTGGGCGTTGTTGTAGGCCGGTATGATGATGCTCAGTTTAGGCATTATTGACCTCGTGCTGGCCAGGCAGGAGCTTTTTCCCCCTCAGGAGGGGAATAACGGCCAGAAACATCATGGATGCGAGCATGTTGAAAAAGAGCGAAACCACCAGTCCCTCCTTCATCCTGAACAAGTGAATCAGTTTGCCGGATTTCCATTCTCCCAGAGGGGTGCCCTGCAGGAAGCCGGTCACTCCGGGCAGCAGATATTCCCGGGCATAGACCGCGGGACCGAAATGCTCATAGCGGTTACCGTCCAGCAGAGCAAAGATAATGACGGCTCCGCCCACCATGACCCCGATACGGCGGTATTCAAGGGGAATCCGGTAAAGTCCCTGGGATCTATGGAATATCCAGACCAGGGTGACCGCTTCGATGATCAGCGCCGAATAGGCCGCGCCCGACAGCCCCCACAGGGAGATCAGCGTAAAGGCGAGAGCTATCTTGATCGGGGTGAGCACTGACTTCACATAGGTGAAAATCTTGGTTTCCTTGCGGTAGAGAATGCCGAACGACAGGAACGTGGTGCATCCCGTGAGGATGGTGGTGACGATTTCCACCTGGGCGATCCGCTTGGCTGACCAGAACGACTGAGGTGTCATCAGTTCCAGAATGTCCTGCATGACCACGGCCAGGATGAGCCCGACAAAAATCATGAAGAACAGGTAGCGGGTAAACATCTCGCCCATGACACGGGGCGCGTCTTCCTGTTCGGCGATTTCGATGCTCTTGGTGCGCCAGCTTCTGCCGAAGGGAATGTTGATCAGCAGATTCAGCAGCGGCGCGAACTTGTAAGCCATCTCCAGGACGCCCATCCCTTCGAGCCCGATCAGAAACCGCACCAGAACCCGCTCGGCCTGACGCCCGAGAAAACCGACCAGTTCACCGGGAAGCAGGGGCAACTGGAACCTGAGCAGGCTCCCGGCAATCTGCCGGTCAAAGCCGAAACCGTGGTCCCTCAAGGCCACCACATGGAATATCAGGGTGCTCACGGCGGCGGACACCAGGGACGAGATGAATACCCCGATCAGGCCGACCTGAAGGATGACCACCAGCCAGATATTGAGGGAGAGGCCGAGAAAGAGACGCACGAGACCGACCGTGGAAAAGAGCAGCGATTTCTGCCGGATAATCAGAAAGGTACTGGCGCTCTGACCGGCCACGTCGATGACGAACGTTACCAGCGCGAGACAGACAAGGGGGTAGTACTCGGCACTGCCCAGGGCGAACCGGCTAATGGGTGAGCTGAAGAGGATGGGCAGCACTACGGTCAGGGCGCTCAAGCCCCACACCAGGCGAACTCCGGTGCCGAGGGCCAGTTCCTTGCGATGGTCCTCCTGCTCGTGGTAGATGCGCAGGATGGCCATCTGGAAGCCGCCGGTGAACAGGACCGTCAGGATGCCGAGGCTGGCATCGATCATGCCGATGACGCCGTATCCCTTTGTCTGGAAGATGTGCGCATAGAAGGGCAGCATCAGGAAGCTGGCAAGCTTTCCGACTATGGTCGCCGCACTGTAGATGGCGGTATGTTTGAATATCTGGCGACCCAGGCCCATGCCTCAATCTCCGTCCCGGCCGGCAGGCAATACGCCCGGCATCAGGAAACGACCTCTATGTCCATCCCCTTTGACACGTAATGCGAATACACCTCGTCAACGCTTTCATGGTTCTTGAGAAGATCTGCCCCGTGAAGGTAAAACGCCTTGATATCGATGCGGTTACCGAAAATTACGGCAAAATTCTCCAGTGCTGAGGAGAAGAACGATGCGATGCACTGGGGCCGACTGCCGCCTACGGTAACGGCATACTCGATCGGAACATCAAATCGCTTCGTTTCGAAGCCGAACTCATTCCGTGCCAGCTCGATATACCTGCCCGACTCACGCGGGTGGGGAATATAGAAGACCGGGCGACCGGAGAAGTACTGCTTCACCTTGGCCAGGTATCGGACGTAGACTTCATGGGTCAGGTATTCCTGCTCCACCAGCGGCTGGGCT
Organism: Geobacter anodireducens; assembly: GCA_001628815.1. Lineage (NCBI taxonomy): Bacteria > Pseudomonadati > Thermodesulfobacteriota > Desulfuromonadia > Geobacterales > Geobacteraceae > Geobacter > Geobacter anodireducens. The sequence goes on along the minus strand of CP014963.1, from coordinate 1,558,018 downwards.
ATGAACCAGACACCGTCGGAGACTGCCGCCCTGTCGGCGAGCGACTTGAAATAACGATAATCGTTCTTGATGACTCGATCCGGGCCGGAAACTTCGAAATCATAGCTGGTGAAAAAGGTAAGCGAGTCGACACCGGTCCCGTCCCACTCCACCAACTTGTCGCGAAGCATACTTTTCAACGACTTAGCCGGTTCATCCCCGAGGCACCGGGGCCGGCGTTGTGTTCTTCAATCCTCTGCCTGCCGATTTCGAGGGTATCCGTTCCCACATCGATCAGGAACAGCCTGTTGTGATCGACATTGTTGGCGATGTGCCTCATATGAATGTCGTAATACCGTCGATAACTGCCCAACACAAGATTGTCAACCCTGCCCAACGACTGGCACATGTTATTGATGACCTTTTTCTTGACTGATCGATCCAGCGTCAGGTAAAGCTCCTGCATCCTTTCATAGACATTCTTCGGCGGATGAAGTCCGAAATCACTGTTGGTCAATTTATAGCGAAAAGGGATGTACCTGACTTCCTTCCACTGGTTCTTGTCAATAATTCTTTCATAGCTTTCCTTGCTGAAAAGCCCCGACAACAATACAATGATGACATTGTCTTCAAACTTGAAATGATGGACCGCCTCTATGGCATTCATTACCTGAAATGGCGATTCTATTACAAATACTGTCATAACGTGCTCCGGTGCATGTGGGGATCCTTCTTCAATCAGGCAGTTGTTGCCGAGCCCGGGAATTGCTTCAGATATGTCACATTATCCCAACAGTTCTTCGATTTTTCCTCAGCCCATAGCTTCAGCTGGTTCCTCAGCCCATCTCCTTGCGCGATGTAGCTCATGAGCTGCTGTCCCATTCGTTCCTTCTCCTGATCGATGCTCAAGGCGTCAAAGGTGCACGATGCCAGCCCCGACATTTCGATCAGAGCCTGCATTTTGAAGGTCTTGGACGATATGGGAACAACCGGAGTCCCGCCGCGCAAGGCGAAAATACTCGGATGCCATCTCCCTCCACGTAGGCCTGGGCATTGCCGATGATGTCGACGGCCTGCTGCACCGGCGTCGTCAGGCCCACCAGGGGCAAATTCAACTGCTGGGCAATGGGACGGAAGACCGCCTGATCTACAATGTCCGAGACGGTGAGGACAATCTGCCCCCGGTAGATGGAGCCGATATGGGTTACCAGCGCCGCAACGCGCTCGATCAGCTCCTGAGGCGTGCCGTTGTACGAGAAAATGGACGAGCCGCCGATACAGAGGTAGGGCTCCGCCGGGTTGAAGCAGGCCGTATCGGGCCACACGTCGAAATAGGTAGGGCGTTGGGCAACGGGCAGCCAGTCAGCCAGGGGCACGGGCTTGAACAGGAATGCCGTGTCGGCGCTGAATCTGCCGCGGCACAGAGAGGTACAGCGCTGGGCTGAAATGGGATCGCGGAACACCACGTCATCGAACAGCGGGTAGACATTCTCGGCCATGGCGCGCAGTGTGGGGTGATCGAAATCCGCGGTGTGATTCACCATGATCACCGGCTTGCCGAACCGCTTTTTGATCAGGTAGCTCAGAAACAGTTCGGCCCGCGCAATTCGGGTATTGCCCACCATGCAGCCGTCGCCGTGGATCACCGCCAAGTCAGCATCTTCGATCATCCTCACCAGGGACGAGCGGACATGGGGGTCCCTCAGGACCATATCGGCGGCGCTCTCGAACTGGTCCCACGAAGCAGGTATCATATCGTCGCTGCCGGCAGCGGGCAAAAGCCTGTCAATCAGCATCCTGGCCTTGGTAACCAGCGGTGGGATGAACTGCTTGACGATTTTCTGCGTCAGGCTCTCCGTCGGATCGCGTTGCTTGTACAGCAGGGAAAACTTGAGATCATCCTCGGTTACCGCACCGATGATCCGGGCACCGCTGGCGCAGATCATCTTCCTGAGGGCGATGGCGGCGGCCCGGTCTCCCCAGTTGTGGTTACTCGTGGAGTCATTGATGAAGAAGACTTTCATACGCCGGCCCCCACGACGTCACGGGAGGAAAGGTCCGCCGCCTGCTCGACCAACAGGCCGGCGGCGGCCAGTTTGTCAATTATCGGGTAGAGCCGGTCAACCGGCGCCTGAATGGTGTTGCTGATGTCGATCAGGTCTTTGGTTCCGTCCGCGTAGGCGAGAACGTTAAGCATATCGGCCACTTGGCTGTGGGAATCCCTGGTGCCCACGGTGGGGAACAGCCCTCTCCTGCCGAGTTGGGGTTCGCCGAGGCACGTTGCCCGGTAGACGCGGTTGTTTTCCAGAAGTTCGAGACAGTCCCGCACCGCCGAAAATCCCCCCTGCAGGCCAGCCGGCGTCACCAGGTCCAAATTGTCCAAGGAGGTATGATACTCCGGGTACTCGCGGTATTTGGAACGCATGACCGACACCACCGGGAGGTCGACCCCCGGGCTGCAGTACTGGCGCTCGTCACTGCCGCGGTCCAGGAAGGAGTACCTGATGAAGTCCGGATGCTTGTGCCCCAGGATGTTCAGGGCGGCCCTGTCGGCCAGGGTCGAACCGCTTCGCGAGGGAAGGAAGGAATAGGCCCGGTCGTCGCCGATGCAGGTCAGGTTGAACCCGGCCACGATGTTCTCCTTCATTCTGTCCAGATTCCTGCTCAGATAGGTCAGAGAGCCGATCGTCTCGGGAATGAAGACGATGCGGTAGGTGAACCGGCGCGGCCGGCTCATGATCCACCTGGCCAGCATGGTTGCCACCACCGGCCCCGACAGCTCATTGTTGGCCATGGACGGGTGGCAGACATACGTTGAAAGGAAGATCTCCCGGTCGGTCTCCCCCGGAATGATCAACTCACCATAGGTCAGATGGCCGTCTTTCAGTTCGCTGTCGATGAAGACCCGGTATTCGCCGTCGGGAAGGCCGGAGCGCTGGCGGTGCGTAAGACAGAACCCCCAGCGCTCCTGGTAGTAGGATGTGACGTACGGGATGGCGTCGGGCATGGTTTCCAGCGAATAGAGGTGGTTCTGCAGTTCGGCAAGGCTTATCGTCCTGTCCACCGGCACGGAGTAGCCCACCACGTGGAGGTTGTTACTCCGGAAATCGACGATCCGTTTGCCATTGCTGTCGCTGATGTGGGCGTCGCGGATCGCCCATTCGCGGGGAACGGTCCAATCGAACACCTGCGTGCCTGTAGGGACCTCCACGAGCCGGAGAGGGATCTGCCCCTGGATGGTCCGGAGGGTTTCCCGGACACCGTCGCCGGTAATGCTGCGACAGAGGGGAAACAGCTCTGCCAAGAGCCGGTACATCTCCTCGCCGCAGGTAGTGAAATCAAAGGAAGTGGCATCAATCGTCATACAGTTCAATCCGTCATCGAAGTTTTGAGCTGCGCCGCCTCAGCGCAGACCGCTGTCCAGCCCCTGCCGGAACAGGAGGAAGGATGATTGCCGGTACCGGTTATACACATAGACCGGAAGGGTACTCAGGGCGAAGATCACGAGGGACAGGGCAGTGAGCCCTGCCTCGTCGAACATGGCATCCACCCGCCAGGCCACGGGTCTGAACAGATAGATGACCAGCACGTGCAGGGAAAATATCTGCAGCGAATGTCGGCCGATATATTCGACATACGGCACGAAGAAATCGCGGGGCACGTTCTGGAGCATCTGGCGGAGCAGCACCATGAGAAAACAGAAGTTCAGCAGGCGATGTATCGGCAGCTTGCTCCTGTCGACCAATAGCGAGTGATTGACCGCCAGGTCGGAATGCCTGAAGGCGAAAAATACAAGGCAGCATACTGCAACGGTAGCCAGCACCATCTTATTGGCGCACAGCCTGTCCAGCCATTGGCCGGATGTGCCGAGGCAGAGACCGAGGGTGAACAGAAACTGCCATGAGATCAGGTTGAAGAAGCCGGTACCATACTGGGCGCCAAAGGAACTGGCAATGAGCTGCATCGGATCGACAAACTGGCCGGCAACCCAGAAACCGAAACTGACGGCCAGGACCGAAACCGCTCCCACCCGGCGCACCAGAAGAAGCAGCGCGGGGCACAACAGCAGCAACCAGGCATAGAGCGGCAGGATATCGAGATAATCACCCTGGTGGAGGAGCACCAGATCGAGCAGGACCGTTTTCAGCGGGGCCACGTCGTAGGGGTGCAGAAGTTCCATCCACGACCGTTGGTACGGTGGAATCAGCAGCGCCAGCAGGGGCAGCAGCAGCGCCACGGCAATGTGGTACCGGTAGATGAGGAAGCTTCTCCTGAAGGTCTTTGTCAGCAACTGCCTGGTGTTGTCCAGGTATCGGCCATAGACCTTGGCGCATATAAATCCCGACAGGAAGACGAATCCTTCCGCAGCCGAGACATACCCCAAGGTCTGTGCCGTGGCCAGCTTCAGGTAGCCCCCCACGTGGTCGATGATCATGATCGCCACAAGCAGGCCACGAATGGTATCAATTCTCCGGTCTCGCTCCATGGTCAGCAGGCTCCCGCCATGCCGCCCGGCAACGGATGGTTGTCGGCGCACGTCACTGTATCTTTCCGCTCCGCACATCTTCCTGGGCCTTCTGGTAGTCCTCGTGCCGCCCCACATCGAGCCAGTACTCCATGATGGGGAAGCTGACCACGGAGCGGCCCTCGTCCAGCAGCTTCTGGATCAGGTCGGTCATGTCGAAGCGCTCCCCCTCGGGAATCAGGTCGCAGACCGACGGTTCCAGCAGATAGATTCCCGCGTTGATGAAGAACGTGAGGGACGGTTTTTCCTTCAGCCCCGTGATCCTGACATCTTCACACTCCACCACGCCGAAGGGGACCTGAACCTCGTATTTCCTGACCCCCACGGTGATCTCGGCGCCGTTCTTGCGGTGGTAGGCGAACATTTCCTGAAACGGAACACCGGTGAGGATGTCGCCGTTCATCACCAGGAAGGGGCCGCTCGCCTTTTTCATCAGCTTGAGCCCGCCGGCGGTGCCCAGGGGATGGTCTTCCTTCAGGTAATTCAGCTTCACGCCGAACGAATCGCCGTCGCCGAAGTGCTCCACGATGCTGTCGGGCAGGTAGTGGGTGGTCAGGTTGACCTCCCTGATGCCCGACCGGCGGAGTTGGTCGATGGTCCGCTCCAACAGGGGCCGGTCACCCACCGGGAGCATCGGCTTGGGAACCTGCTCGGTGAGGGGGAGCAGCCGCTTACCGTAACCTCCCGCCATGACCACCGCCGACAGGTTGAGCTGGTCATCGGCAATGAGATCCCTGCGGAGCAGGAAATCGACGACCCGGCCCGTGTCGTCCACCACCGGCAGGTGGTTGATATCGTGCTGGTTCATCAGCTGGAGGGCCCGGGCTGCCGAAAACGAAGGATCCACCGTCACGGGCCTGCGGCTGGCGATATCCTGGCAGGGGGCATCGAGGGAGACGCCGCGGAGCACGGCCCGGCGGATGTCGCCGTCGGTCAGGAGACCGTGGAGCCGGTCCTCTTCCGCGCAGAGCACCAGCGCGCCGGTCCCTGCCCTGTCCAGTTGGGCGATGGCCTCGGCAATGGAGGCGGAACAGGGAATGACGACGCTGTCGAGCCGGCGTCTGGCCCGGGCGGCCAATTCGTCCTCGGCAACCAGGTCGCGGCGCAACAGGAAATCAACCACCCTCCCCTCGGCGTCCAGCACCGGCAGGTGGTTGATGTCGTGATGGTTCATGAGCCGGAGGGCTTCGATCGGCAGCAGCGGCACGAACGTGATTACCGGCTTCCGGTTGGCGATGTCGCCGCACGGCGCGCTCATGTCGACCGCCTTGAGCAGGGCACGGCGCACGTCACCGTCGGTCAGGAGGCCGTAGAGCTTTCTGTCCGCCGAGCAGACCACGAGGGAGCCGGTCCCTGCCCTGTCAAGCTGGGCGATGGCCTCGGCAATGGGGACGTCGGGAGAAACGACGACCTGTTCGAGAATGGTTTTGGTATCGGAGGTCATGGCTCACTCCTGGTGGCTGGCGGATGATGTTCCATTCCAGTGGCGTCTGGTAACCGTACCGGTCGCCGTGTCCATCACGGCCACGGTCGCAGTGCCCGCAGCGTTGTTGGCGGCAACCCCCACGGCACTCAGGGCGTTCAGGGGGAACGTTTCCTCGTCGAACACATACTGCCAGCGGTGGAAAGGTATCTCGATGTCGAAGTTGTCATAGTGGTACGTTCCGGCCGCCGTTTTGAGGGCAAGCCAGGGCTGCGGGCCAAAGGTCGGCGTTTCGGAACGGACCTCCAGCACGTGGGCCGAATCGCCCACGGCGGTCAGGGTAAGGTCCAGCTCGCAGGGCGGCGGCAGGGGCAGGCCGAACGCGCCGCGCATGGCCTCCAGCGCCTCGGCGAACCGGAACGGGACATCCGGGAACTCGGCGGCAACGCGGCCGAGCAGGTGCAGCACGCCTTCGATGTCGGGCCGCATGTCGCGAAAATCATGATTGGTGAAGGAAAGCACCACGGGTTTGCCGTCCCGGGCCTCACGGAAGGCCTGGCGCACATCGATTTCTGTCATGAGCCTGTACCGCGTGCCCACATTGAGGCAGCGCGCCACCCAGCGGCGGCAGGAGCCGGGCACCTGGTAATCATCGGGCGCGGGGTGGAACGGCTGCCAGTTCACCGGCGCCCGGCGCCAGTCGCCGAACCGCCCTCCCTTGAGACCGAACTGGGCGGTGTCGTCCCCGGTCGGTACCATGGCCTGGCTGGAGAAGTCGAAGGGAATGAACTGCTCCAGGAACCAGTGACTGTCCGGACGGATCACGTGGAACCCGGGCCGATGGGCAGACGGGAACCAGTTCCGGTCAATGACCCGCCGCGACAGGATCTGGGGCAGGCTGTCCGAATTGGCCCACCAGTGGGTGGCGCAGCGATGGGCCTCCCGGCTGAAGGGATGGGGATGGTAGTGGAAATGGAGCCCGTCCCGGGTTGACCCCGTTTCCCGCATGAGCTGCCGGTAGTGGTCGAAGACATTGTGGTATCCCATGTCCCGCCGGCGGGGATTATAATCGTAATCCACATGATCGACGCAGAACCAGTTGTAGACCCATCCACCGCCGAAGGAGTCGCGCATCTTCATGCGGAACTCGTCAGAGAGACATTCGGCCAGCATGGCATCCACCTTGTCCCAGGTATCGTTGTAGGCAAGGAGATGAGGGTCCACCACCTTCATCACCGCCGACTCGATCCCGCCCAGGTCCACCTCGCCGGCCTGCAGGCGGCGCAGCAGTGCGGAGCTCGGCTCCAGATCGAGCTTGAAGATCGATTTCAGACGATCGAAGGTTGCCTCGGTCGATTCGTGCAGAGGTCCTTCGGTATCGATGCAATGAACGACATACACGGTTTCAGACATCAAGCTCACCTCTGACATTCATGCGGCACATGCCGCCCATCCCGTGCTCTGGCCGCAGCGGACCCATCACACCAGATCCTCCCAGCGGATAACGTCATCTTCCTGCATGTCCCGGGCCAGCTTGCGGCCGAGGGCATAGTTCATCTCGGCGGGGGAAATGCCGGTGCCGGGACGCTTGGCGTCCAGGTCGGCTTCGACGAGGACATGGCCTTGGGGAAGGGCGCGGCGGGTTACCAGGCTCCGCCTGAATTTCTTGCGTTTCTCCATCTCGCTTCGGTAACGATTCGCTTGCCGCCGCCGAGCGCTATCCGGATGTTTCTCCCCTCCTCCACGATGGTCCGCAACTCGGCCGGCGTGGCGGAGATGGCGTGATCCCATCCTTCCATATCCTGGTCGAGGGTGAAGTGCTTCTCGATTACACAGGCTCCCAGGGCAATGGCCGCGAGGGGGATGGCTGTACCCATGGTGTGATCGCTGAACCCGACCGGGACATCAAACGCCTGCTGGAGCGTGGCCATGTTGCGCAGATGGATCATCTCGTAGTCGGGCGGATAGATTGATACACAGTGCAGCAGCACGATCTGATCGTTACCTTCGGCACGCACGGTTTCAACGGCCGCCTCGATTTCCGCCAGGGTTGCCATACCGGTCGAGAGCAGCATCGGCCGCTGCTTGCGTGCCACGTACTTCAGAAACGGCAGGTGAACGATATCCATGGATGCAATCTTGTAGAACGGCACGTCCAGCGATTCCAGCAGATCGGTCTCTTCCGGCGAAAAGGGGGTGGAACAAAAGGCTATCCCACGCTCCAGGCAGTAGGCATGGGCTTCCTTATGCTGCTCTGCCGTGAACTGATAGGCTTTCACCATGTCCCACAGGGAGCCGAAATGACGCTTTTTGTCGGAGTACTCGGTGTTACGCTCATATTCCTCCCGGGCGATGAGCGACTTTTCCGTCCACGACTGGAACTTCACGGCATGGGCGCCGGCCTCGGCCGCGGCATCGATCAGCTGACGGCAGAGGTTCATGTCTCCGTTATGGTTGGAACCGATCTCGGCAATTACATAGGGGTGAGTATCCGTCCCAACCGGCACATCTCCGAATTTCACGCTGTTCATTGTATCTCCTTTTCATGCGTCCACAGGTCCTGCAACGCGGGATAAGCAACAGTTGACCACCAGAGCGGCGCCGGCTCAAGCTCGTTCAGGGCCTTGACATACTGCTCGAGCCTCGGCGGCTGGAGAACGACGCGGTGATAGAATTGTTCGACGTCGCGGGCCACCTGCTCCACGGCGGCACGACGGTCGGCCAGGACGCCTTCCGGCAGCGCGTCCAGAAGGAGCTGGAAATGATGCCTCACCCGCCCGCAGTCGCTGATCACCTGCGGCAGGCCGAAGGGAGGCCTTACCCGCGCCATGTTGGCGCCGTGCTGCCGATAATCCATCCGGATCACGTTGTCGAAGTCCAGCCGGGCTCCCAGCAGCCATGCCCGCGTTGCCAGGTACCAGTCCACGAGCGCCACGTCGGACGGTATGGGCAGGCAGCGGCGCAGCAGATCAGACCGGAAGGCCGTGTTGGACAGTCCGAAAACGTTGTTCCTGGGCAGCACGTCGGCGGGACCGGCCCCGGGCGGCAGCCCGAACACGAGCCCAAGGTCGCCCCCTTCCTGATTCACCAGGCGCAGGGCGCAACCGACAAGGTCGCTTGACCGGAGGGCAAGGCGAGCCGAGGCGACCCGGCTGGGATGAAGGATGTCGTCGCTGTCCACCAGCACTACACCGTCAACCACGTCCACCAAGCGTTCAAAGACCCGCTGTCTGACCTGCGCAGGGGTGTCGCCGGGGGCAGCCGGCACCCACGTGGCACCAGGATCTCCGCCCATGGCGTCGATGGCGGCCTCCACGGTCAGGGAGTCGAGCCCGATCCAGAGCGCAACGTCACGGTCGCTCTGCTCCCGCACGGAGCGATACCAGTCGGGTAGAAAGGGTTCCACGCCGGGATAAATGGTTGTGTACAGCGCCAGAGTCTTAATGGGTCTTCCCTCGCTCATCGGGCCCCGCGGCAGCGGGCAGGTTCAGCGCCGGCTCGCGCTGTCGAGACGAAACAGGATTTCCGCCATATCCCAGTCGTCATAGGTGTCGATATCCAGTCCCCGTTGCCAGGGTATTTCCCACCCCGTCTTCTCCGGGATGTGGTAGGTGCCCTCCCGGCGCAGGACGTCGGCTTTCGCCCACCAGATGGCACCGGTCGGGCAGAAGAGTTCGGGCAGGTCCTGGCTGCGCTGGGTCATGGCCTCCCGGAACAGCGGATCGAGCCGGAACGAGTCGTCCCGGCGCATGGCCCACCAGGGGTTCTGCCAGCCGTAGCGCACCACGGACAACTGTGAATCAGCGCGGGACTCCAGGAACTGACGATGACTGTCGCGCACGTCGGCTGCGGTCTTGAGGGGACAGTTGGGCATCATCTGGCACACGAAGCCATAGCTGGAGCCGTTGGGGTCGAGTTTTACCAGCATGTCCACCGTCGCTGCCGAGACAGGGGTAATATCGTCCGCCAGGGATGCCTCCCGCAGGAACGGGACTTCCGCCCCGTGCCGTTGGGCCACCTCAGCGATTTCCGGGCAGTCGGTGCTGATCACGATCCGCTCGAACAATCCGCTGTCGGCTGCAGCCTCAACGGTGTACGCAATGAGGGGCTTGCCCATGAGCGGTTTGATGTTTTTCCCGGGAACCCGCTTGGAGCCTCCCCGTGCCGGAATCACCGCGATACATGCGTCAGGCATCAGTGTGCCCCCTCCCCGTTCTCATTTGATCCTCCTGGCCGGGCTCCCCACATAGGTACCCGGAACCGTTATGTCCCTCACCACCGTGGAGCCGGCGCCGATCATGCAGTCTTCGCAGATGGAGACGGACTGGATAACCGTAGCCCCGGTACCGATCATGGTGTTGCGCCCAACAACGACCCCTCCGCTGAGGGTTACCCCAGGTGCGATATGGACATTGTCGCCGAGCCGGCAGTCGTGCTCGACCGTGCTGTTCGTGTTGAGGATGCAGGCACGGCCGGTCTCCGTGCCGCTGTTGACCACGACGCCGTCAAAGACGACCGTGCCCGCCCCGAGCGTTACCTCTTCGTTGATCATCGCGTGCGGTGACACGATGACCGGGAAGTCAAAGCCGAGTCCGGCGATGTCGTCCTGCAGGGCAAGTCTCAGCCGGGCTGTATCGATTTTCCCAACGCCGATAACGGCCCCACAGCCGGGATGCGTCCCGAGAACGCCCGGCAGAACACCGTCGCCGCCCAGCCAGGGGATGCCGAGGAGCGGCCCCCGGTCCTGGCGGTCGGTATAGCCTGCCACCTGGTAGCCGGCCTTTTTCAGCACGCTGATGACGACCTTGGCGTGCCCGCCGCCCCCTACCACGACAATGCTAGCCATGGCGCAGCCTGTCGGCGACGAAGTCGATGTCGCGTTCGCTCAGGTTGGCGCTGCACGGAATGCTCAGGGTCGTCTCCAGCATCTGGAACGCCTTTTCTATGCGATAGTTCCGGCAGTCGAGGAAGGGGACCTGCAGATGGTTCAGGTACCAGACCGGACGGGTCTGGACTCCCTCCCCTTTCAGATATTCCATCAACTGCTCCCGGTCCTTGCCATAGACGGCCGGATCTATCTGCAGCGCGTACATCCAGTGGTTGTTGCGGGCATAGGCGGGGCTTTCCGCCAGGATGAGCCCGTCGATGCGGTCGATCCTCTCCTTGTAGGCAAGGTAATTGGCGCGCTTCGCCTCAAGGAACTCGGGGAGCAGTTCCAGCTGGGCCACGCCGATGGCCGCCTGAACGTTGGTCAGGCGAAAGTTGTAGCCCACTTCATTATGGACGTACCTGACCTCGTCATCCTTTGCCTGGGTGGTGAGGTACCTGGCCCGCTCGGCGTATTCGGGGACATCGGTGACGATCATCCCGCCGCCGCCGGTGGTGATGATTTTGTTGCCGTTGAATGAGAAACACCCCATGTCACCCACGGTACCCGTGTGCCTGCCATCCAGCTCGCCGGAGCAGTAGACGGTGCCGAGGCTTTCGGTCGAATCCTCCACCACCTTGATGTTGCGCTCCCGGCAGAGGGCCACGAGCTCGCTCATTCTGGCGGCATTGCCGAAGACATGGACCGGCACGATCGCGGCAATCCGCCGTCCCGTGGCCCGGCTCCAGGTACTGCCGTCCCTGAACTCGGTCTCCTGTTCGAGAAACTCGGCCGTCTTGCGGACGTCGATGTTGTAGTACTCGTCGCAGTCCATGAACACGGGTTCGGCGCCCAGGTATGTAACGGCATTGACCGTGGCGATGAAGGTCAGGGTCGGCACGATGACCTCGTCACCGGCGCAGACTCCCACGATCCTGAGAGCCACCTGGAGAGCCGCCGTTCCGTTCACGCAGGCCACTGCGTGGCGGGAGCCGACGAACGCGGCGAAATTCTTCTCGAACGTTTCAACATACTTGCCCGCAGTCGAAACCCATTCCGTATCCAGACATTCCTTCACGTACTTCCATTCGTTGCCCTTCAGGCACGGTACTGAGAGCGGTATCATGGCAATTCCTCAGATGTTTTGATAAGCCTTCGAATAGGGTTCGGAAATAATCCCGTCCTTGAGAATCCGGTAAATCTCGCGAATCCCGTCGGGCACGGTTCTGGTGATTTCAAATCCCAGCTCGTTCCTGATCTTTGAAAAATCCACCCGGTAGTCGCGCGGGTCTTCCGACCTGCTGACGTAGCGGATTTTCGCGTCGGGAATGACCTTCAGCAGCTCCTCGGCAATCATCGCCTTCTGGTAGTTCTCACGCGTATCGCCCACGCCGAACACGTTATGATCGACAGCCGCGGGATCGCTTTCGAGAACGTGGACGCATCCCCTGGCCAGGTCCTCTACGTGGCAGTAGGGCCGCCAGAACTGCTCGCCGAAAATTTCGAGCTCTTTGCCGAGAGCCACCTCTCTGGTGAATTCATTGACCGTGAGGTCGAAACGAAGCCGGGGAGAAAGCCCGTAAACGGTTGCAAAGCGAAGCGCAGTAGGAATGAAATCCGGCCGGGTCTTGCTTTGCAGCAGATACTGCTCGAATTTGACCTTGAGTTCCGCATAGAGCGACACGGGCTTCAGGGGAGATTCCTCATTGAGGTATCCCTCGCCCGGCATTTTTCCGTAATTGCTGCAGGTGGACGCAAAGATGAATCGCTTGATGCCCCGGGTTTCGCAGCACAGGTCATATAGCTTCCGGGCACCGTGCCAGTTGATGTCCGTAGCCAGTTCCGGCTGTTTGGCGCAGGCCGGGTCCCCGACAATCGCCGCAAGGTGGACAACGGCCCCCACTCCTTCCAGCGCATTCCTGAGGTCCTCATCATTGCGGATGTCGCCTTTGACGAACTCGAAACCGGGATGATTGTAGACCCCGATCAGTGCCTCACCGCCGAATGAAAGGTTGTCGAAGCCCTTCACCCGATACCCCTTACCAAGAAGGATCCGCACCAGAACCGAACCGATATACCCTGCAGCCCCTGTTACCAACACACGTTCATGCATGCTTGATGTCTCCATCATCAGTTGAAGTGCCGGCGAAAACTTCACGCCGAGTGCCCGCCGGCTGACCATGTCGCCAGCCGGTCGTAGATACCTTGATATTTCTGAGCCATTGCAATGGCCGAATAGTTTGCCTCAAGCCGTTGCCTCGCCACCGCGGCCATGTCCCGCGCCCCCGCCTCGTCGGCGATGATGTGCTTGATGCCAGTCGCCAGATCCCCGGCAGAAGGAGCGGGCACCAGAACCCCCGCTTCGCCCTCCTGCAGCACTTCGGGCACCCCCCCTACCCGTGTGGCCACAATCGGAACCCCGGCCAGCATGGCTTCAAGAATGACCATTGGAAGCCCTTCTGTCAGGACGATAGGACAAAAACCCGAAACAGAGGAAGATAGCAGCCGGCATCCGGCACATACCCCGGCAACAGCACCCGTTCTGTCAGCCCCAGTTCCCGGATCTTCGCCTCAAGTCCGCCCCGCGCCTCCCCCTCCCCCAGGATTACCAGACGGATATCGATGGTGCTCCGCCACCTCCCTGACCGCGTCCAGCAGGATATCGAACCCCTTTTCCGGGGACAAACGGCCGATGGCGCCCAGGGTGATGCCTCCCCGGCAGAACTCCACGATCCGGGGGTCAAGGGGCGCCGCCCGCCGGTCGGCCTCTCCGATGAGCGGGATGCCGTTAGGCACCACGTGGACGCTGGGAAGATCGATCTTCTGGCGCATGGCGCCGTTCACCATCACCACTGCATCGACGAAACGCAGGCTCAGCCGGTCGAGCCATTCGTAGAGGCCCATCCGGTCCATCCCGCCGGTCCAGGTCCAGCCGTGGAGGGTGGCGACCATGGGCACGCGGCGCACTGCCCGCGGCATGAAGCCGAACAGGATATTCCCCTTGTAGCCGTGGGAATGGAGCACGTCGCAGCCCTCGTGCCAGGCGAAACGAAGCACGCGGAAAGCGCCTGCAATGTTCGGCCCCGGCCTCATGCGAAACCTCTCCACCCGCAGCCCCCGCCGCGTTGCCTCCGTTTCCAGCGGCTTTTCACCGATCCGGGGTTCACCGATACTGGCGATGACCGGTTCGAACCCCATGGCGGCCTGCTCGGCAGCGAGATTGAGGAGCATGATCTCGGCCCCGTACAGGCCATCGCTGTCGATGACGTGCAAAACCTTCATGCTACCCCTTCCGCGGCGTCCAGACGATCTGTTTCTCCCCCCTGAGGAATTTGCCGAAGGCGTGGGCGGCGGCAAGGTTCAGCAGGAAAAAGTAGCGGGCCAGGGTGCAGAGCCGGCAGCCCTTGCCGGTCCGCTCCAGGTAGGGCATGGTAACCGCCGCAAAATAGCCGGCACTCTGGAGGAGAAACAGGGCCACATACCAGGTCCCCTGGCCCAGCAGGGCCAGGTTGGAGACATAGGCGGCCACCAGAAACAGGAAGCAGAGGTAGCGCAGGGCCTTGTGCGACCAGAGCTGCCAGGCGAACAGGGGATCGTGCCACGGGGCCAGGAGCTTTCTCATGTCGAACAGGGCCCAAAACGCCCGCAACGAGACGCGGACCCGCATCCGGTACTCGTCGCCGGCCTCCTTGAGCGACGGCTCCCACAGGAGCGCTTCGGGTTCGTACACGACGCGGTACCCCTGCTCGACAACCTTGAGCGGCTGGACGAAATCCGGGAGCTGATCGGCATTCATTGGGCGGTAGAGCCGCTTGCGCATGGCATCGACCCCGCCGTCCACCCCGACCACCGATCCGATGCGGCTCTCGATGACGCGCAGGAAGTTCTCGTAGCGCATGTAGGTGCTGCACCCCTCGCCGATGGTGGTGCCGTCAGGGTTGGCATACATCATCCGGCCGGTCACGTAGCCCACCTCCTCGTCGGCAAAGTTCGCCACCAGGTGGCGCAGGCCCGACGGGGCATAGAGGGAGTTGGCGTCGGAGAAGACGATGATCTCGCCCCGCGCCTGGGGAATCGCCAGGTTGAGGCCGCTCGTTTTGCCGGCGCGGGGCTCCTGGCGGATCAGCCTGACGTTTCGCACGGCATACATGCCGACAATCTCGTCGGTCTGGTCGGTGGAGCCATCGGAGACCACGATGATTTCAAGGCGGTCCCGGGGATAGTCCAGTGCCAGCTTGTTCTCGATGGTGGCGCCGATGACGTCTTGCTCGTTGTACGCGGCAATGACGATGGTGACCATGGGCTCGATGGAGCCCTTGCGAACCGGACGTCCCGCCACCAGGCCGAGCGCGGCGGCCAGCACCGGGTACCCCCCATACACGTAGAACACCATGAAGAGCGATATGAGCAGCACCAGTTCGGTCATTATCTCGTCTCCAACGGGCCGGCTCCTGCCGCGTAGCGGTGGAAGGAGGGATAAAACGCCTCGACGAAATCCGCGATACGCACCAGGGAACGGTCGGTCGAATCACCGGCGACCGGCGTGCTGATCCGCACGAAGGCGTTATTCTCCCCCGAGCCGAACAGGCGGTCGCGAACCATGTGAACTTTCTGGGCCAGGGTGGTGGAAGCGGTTTTGTCGTTCGTCTGGAACCAGTAGACGACCTGCTCCCGCTGGCCGTCACGCTCGACGATCATGGATGAGTAATTCACCCGGAGCTCGGGTGAACCGGCCAGGCGCAGTTGCCCCTCATTGCGCTCCGCGATGCGCCACCCCTGTCCGTTGAAGCAGACGAGGGGATCGTGGGCGGCCCCCACTTTCCCGGCAGTGTGGTAATAGCCGATGTACAGGGTCACCACGGCCCCGTCACGGACGAAGCTCCGGTAGAGATAGTCATCGAGCTTGAGCTCTTCGACGACGCGGGGTTCCAGAGGCTGATCGCCCAGCGCGTTCCAGCCTGCCACACGCACGAATCCGGAGCGCAACGGCACGCCCGAACCATTCGCCGTCACGGCCTGGGAACGGCCATGGATCATAAACGCCGTAACCGCGAGCAGAACGCAGACGGCAACCAGTCTCGTGCAACTCACCGATCGCATAGCGACAACCCCTTCCGGATCAGCAGAAACAGGCCGAACGACACCACGAACAGGGCCAGGCCGAGGACGGTATGGGCGGTACCCTCGGCAAGATCGATGTTCAGATAATGAAACACGACCACAAGCACGAATACCCGCAGGATGTTCACGGCAACGGCAATGGGAATGCCGGATACGAACAGCGTGGCCCGCAGGAAATTCGACCTGAGAGAGAAGTAGCCCAGGACCGCGCCGAGGGTCAGCAGGGCCATGATGGAGCGGAGACCGCTGCAGGCCTGCACGACCTCGAATGTTCCCCGGGCGAGGTGAATGACGTTGCCTTCACGATACACCGGGATGCCCGTTGCCGCTGCCAGCCCCACCGCCAGTTTGCTCACGATGAGCTGAAGCGGGATAGTGAGGGCCGCATAGATCTGCGCAGGGATCGGAATCATGAACAGGAGCAGTGCCAGGGGGAACAGGGCCTGGCAATAGACGCGGAAACCGAACAGGTACATTACCGTGCCCCACAGAAAAGCGACCATGGACAGGGCGGCCAGGGTCGCGATGCCAGCAACATGGGCGAACAGATAGGCCGCGAGAGACAGGACCACCAGCGCCAGTCCACCCAGGGAACCGGCGGAACCGGGGCGGGAGAAGACCTCCCGTTTCTGCCAGAGGATAAAGGCCGACAGCGGAGCGATCAGAAATCCGTGGGAATAGTCCTCGGAGCCGGACCATGCCTGCACCAGTCCGGTTATCACCGGCAGAAACGCCGCCACAAAGGCGCAGCAGAACAGGGCAAGCAGTCCGAGCCTGGCCCCGGCGCTCTTACCACCCATGGATATGTTCCTGTTCGTGGTTATTTCGTTCGTGGTCATGGTTCAACCGTCCCAGCGGCCAGAAGCTCCATCACGGGGGTGAAGCGGAATTCTCCCAGCAGTCGGCGGAACCGCTCTTCGGTCCGGTGCAGGTTCAGGTAATGCCGAAACCGGCTCTTGGCCGGAGCACCGGCCATTCTGGGCTGGTCGGGGTCCATCTCCCAGGGATGGAGATAGAAGATGAACGACCGTTTCTCCCGCCGATTGATGCGCCGCAGCCCCCACCGGGTGAAGGCATAGGGGAAAAAGCGGAAATAGCCGCCCCCGGCAATGGGAATGTTCCTGCCGCCGAGGGTAAGGGTGGTTATCGGCATTTCAAGGATGGACGGCATCTGGCCGGTGATGCCGTCTTCTCCGCCAGGGGCGGTTGCGGCCGGTTCCCACCCGTCCTTGTCCTTCACGACCCGAAAGGGGTGGCTCGGCCAGTCGGGGATGCCGTAGAGGTCATGGCGGACGGGAAAGACGCTGGAGTCGTAACGGTAACCGGCGTCGAGCAGTTCGTCGAAGGCCCAGAGGACTTTTCGTGAGATCGAATAGCTGGGCGCGCGGTAACCGTGGACGGGGCTGCCGGTGAGATTCTCGATCAGCGCCTTGCTTCTGCGGATGTCGGCCCGGAATTCCTGCCTGGTCTGGGTAGAGACCCGGCGATGGCCGTAGCCGTGGCTGGCAACCTCGTGGCCCCGCCGGGCTATCTCTTTCACCAGCTCCGGCGCGCGTTCCGCCACCCAGCCGAGGACGAAGAACGTGGCCTTGACGCCCCCGGCATCAAGCATGTCGAGGATACGGGACGTATTCCTCACCACCCGAAGGGGAAAGCGGTCCCACTGCTCCGGAGGAGAACATTCCTCAAAGGCGCTTACCTGGAAGTAATCCTCCACATCTATGGAGAGCGCGTTACGCACTAGAAGACCTTCCTGATCTCCACCATCGCCCGGTTGACGGTGTAGTTGTCTGCTACGATCCGGGGGGAGTGGTAATCGATGTAGCGGTAGGTGCCCCCCAGGGAGAACCCTTCGCCCAGTTCGTAGCGAAGGCCTGCGTCCACGAAGAATTTGCGGGTATAGGCGTCAAGCTGGTTCTGCTCGTAACGTTCGGCAGCGAAGCCAAGGGTGCCGGTAAGGCGCTGGGTGAGCTCATGGTGCAGGGTGAAGCCGCCGCCGTACCGTCTGGTTTCCCGCTCATCGGTTGCGGTATTGACGAAGTCCGAGTAGGAAGCGTTCAGGGTCAGCGCCCCGCGCTTCAGGGGCATATCGAATACGGCCGAGTAAAAGGTTTCCTCCGTGGAGGCGCGCAGGGGGTCTTCGCTGTACTGGACGCCGGTGGACAGCGTAACGGTGAAGGAATCAAAGACGTGAGTGAGCCCGGCATTCCAGATGGGGTTGGTAAAGGTATCCCCATGCCGGTAGGAGATGCGGGAAGCACCGCCGTTGGCGAAGACGAAGCTCTTGTCGGCGTACTCGTAGCGCCCGCCCACCATGGCCTCGTGGCGGTTCAGGTCCGCGACCGCGGTGTCCTCGATCACGTAGGAGTACGTGCCGGTCAGGGAAAGCTGCTTGGTCATCTCATAGCTGAGGTCGGCAAAGGCGCGGTGCTCGGTCTTGTCGATGCCGGACGGGTCCTTGTACCAGGTATTGGTATAGCGGTATCCCCCCTTGATGGTGTAGTGGGGGATGGTGCTGATGACGAAATAGGGCGAAGCGGTGACGATGTTCTGGTCCGACTGGTTGCGGAACAGGCTTTCGTTGCTGGTGTCGCGGGAAACGTCGAGGGAGACACGCTTGTAGGTATCGCTGGCCTCCAGTAAGAGAAACTCGTCGACGATCCGCGCCAAGCCCCGGGCATCCAGGTTGTGGGTGGTGTCGTCGCTGCGGCTGTTGCGGGCATAGTAGCGGTAGTCGTAGTTGTAGGCCACGGAGAGGTCCAGGACGGAGGCCTTGTAATCGAGTGAAAGCCCCGGAAGCAGGCGGGTAATGAAATCATAGCGCTTCCCCTCGGCCGTTTCGAACACGTTGTCGGTGAACTCCTCACTCACGGTTATGTTGGGGGTAACCCGGAAATCAGCGGCATGGGCTGGAAACGGAACGAGCGCGGCGCATGCACAGCAGATGAGAAGCGGGGCTGCCTGTTTCATGGTTCTCTCCCTTGAGTTACTAGTCATTACATTGCACAGGGCACCGTCAGGCGCCGAACATCCTCTTCAACAGACCCTTGGGAGAGTCCTGCGGCTGGCAGTCGCCGGTGGTCCCGACCTCCAGGTTCTGGTTCTTTTCGATCCGTCTCCTGATCTCGGAGATATGGCTGTCGGTTTCGTCCACGTGGAACCGGAAGGCGTTCTCAAGGGAAACGACTTTTTCGCTCATCTCGTCGAGCACGCCGCGGCTCATGCGGGCAAAATCCCCTTCCAGGGATTCAAGCCGGTCGATTACGGCACGCAGGGTGGCCACAAGCTCGGCGGCCTCGCCGGAACGGGCCGGTGCCGGCGGCGCAGTCTCAGGCGAACGCTCGGAGGTGGACGCGTCGGCTCCGCCCCAGTAATAGTTCTCGAAATCCAGGTCGCCGATGATGTCGCGAACCATCTCGCCCGGAATCTCTGTTGTCTGCTCGGCAAAGGCGGACAGAAGGATGAAGTCGCAGATGATGTTGACGAGCCGCGGAATGCCCCTGCTGTAGCGGTACACGATATCGAGCGCATCGCTCGAAAAGGCGACGGCATTTCGATTTCCGGCCCGCTCGAGGCGATGGAAGATATAGCCCTCGGTTTCCTCTCGGGACAGGGGGCTTATGTGGCAGTTGATGCTGATCCTCTGGCGGAGTTGGAGAAGCTGCGGCAGGGCGAGGACGTCCCTGAGCTCCGGCTGCCCCACGAGAACGATCTGCAGCAGCTTGGTGTCGCTGGTCTCGAGGTTGGAAAGGAGCCGGATGTCTTCCAGGAGATCAACGGAAAGATTCTGGGCCTCGTCGATGATGAGCACCGGCCGGTTGCCGCGGGCGAACTGCTCGATCAGGTAGTCGTTCAGTTCGTTGAGGAGGGCGACCTTGCCCCTGCCTTCGGCCGGAATGCCGAAATCATGGCAGATCATGGCCAGAAGCTGCTCGGGCTCCACCCGCGTGTTGAAGATGCGGGAGATGATCGTCCGTTCATCCTTGAGCTGCATCATGTTGCGAATGAGGGTGGTCTTGCCGGTCCCGATGTCGCCCGTGAGCAGGATGAAGCCCGCCCGCTCGCGAATGCCGTAATCGAGGTACATGAGGGCCCGCTTGTGGGACTTGCTCGGAAAGATGAAATCCGGGTTCGGGAGCAGTTCGAACGGTTTAGTTGTCAGGTTGAAATAGGCCTCGTACATGATTCTCGCTTTCACTCACGGCCGGCGCTGCGCCGTCCCACGTCCCCCTGTCACTTGCTCCCGCCCTTTCCCATAATCCTGGCGAGCTTGCCCGTTTTTTCCGCCTTGGATCGGGCCTCCGCCGGTTCGGAGCTCTGACCGTACCCGCCATACCTGTAGCCGTACCCGTATTTGGAGCTTAGTCCCACGGCACTGGCTTCGTTGAAAACGATGCCGATGATCTTCTTGCGGTTGAGGGCGCCGATCGCCTCGTCGATGTTCGCCAGGGAGCTCTGCCCTTCCCTGACCACGAAGACGATGGAGTCGACGAGGCTGGACAGTGAGCGCACCTCGGCAAACGGCAGGGCCGGAGGAGCATCGATGATGACATAGCGGTCGGGATAGCGATGCCTGATCTCGTCCAGCAAATCCTTCATCCGCTGGGATGAAAGGAGCTCGACCGGATTGGCGGCAGGCTTGCCGGCGGGCAGGATCGAAAGCCGGCCGATGCCGGTCCTGACCAACAGTTCCGGCAGATGGGCGCCCACGCTGAGATACTCGGAAAGCCCCCGCTCCCCCGGAATGCCGAGATACTCGGCCGTCATCGGCTTCCTGAGATCGGCATCGATCAGCAACACCGTATTGTCATACTCCTGGGCAAGGGTAATGGCCAGGTTGAGGGCGGTTATGCTCTTGCCCTCCCCGCCGAGGGTGCTGGTGATCATGACGGTATTGCGGAACTCCCCCACCGAGGTCCCCGCAACAATGGCCGACTTCAGCTTCCGGTACTCTTCACTCACATACGAATGGGGATCATTGAGGGTGGCAAGGAGCGGATTGTCATGGCGGATACCGTCGAGCGGCTCCGCAGGGAACGGCGGCAGCCCGGCACGCTCGCGCGGCGGCACGTCGTCCGTCTGACGCGGGACGGCAACGGGACCGCTCTCGGTCGTGGTCCCCCGCAGCATTGCCGCTTTCTCAAGGGCCTGTTCAATTCTGCTCATGCATTTCCTTTCTCCATTCAGACATCACATCAATGCTGCGATAGAAATGAGTTACAGCATGCCCTGCAACCTGCTGATGATCCGGTCCACGGGTGAAATATTCAGCAGTTCCATGACGAGAAACGCCAGAATGACCATGAAACACGCCCCTGCCGCAGTGAACACCCTGATGTTTTCGCGCCGCTCCCGGGCAACCGCCTCGCTGGTGCGAATCCTGGGGATAACGGCCAGCACGGGAATCCCGGTTTCCTTCAGTGCATCAACCGAATGCACTGAATTGTTGAGCCGGTCCAGGAGGACGATGAGCCCCAGGGCACCGCCAAGTCCCGCGACGATCCCCATCAGCATGATCTTGACCCGGTTGGGGCTGACGGGGCTTGACGGCATGATCGCCGGATCGACGATGCGGAAGGTGGTTGTCTTGTCCTGGACTTCCATCTGCTTCGACACTTCGGATTGGCCATGGCGCGCCATGAGCTGGTCGTAGAGGTCCTTGCGGTTCTTCTTTTCCAGTTCGAGCTTTTCGAGCCCGGCCTTGGCCGAGGGAATGTTCCTGAGCAGCGCCTGGTTGGTGGCGATGTAGCGCTTGAGGCCGTCCTCGCTGACCTTGAGGGCCTGGAGCTCCGCTTCGGCCTTTTCGTACTCCTGGGGATCAACGACCGTTTCCTGCTGGGGAGAGCGGTTCTTCATCTGCTCCTTGAGGGTCTCGATTTCTCCCCTGACGCGAAGCACCTCGGGATAGCTGTCGGTGTACGAGACGCGGAGCTCTTCAAGCTGCTTCTGGAGAGCGACGAGCTTTACCTGGAGCGGATCGCCCGCCTTGCGCGTGACCGGCCGGAGCCCCTCCAGATGACGCCTGCGCAGTTGGATATCATAGAGTTTCTGCTGAGCGACGTTGATCTCCTCGAACAGCTTCGCCTCGTCGATGGCGATGACGCCGCCCTTGTCGGTCTTGTACCGGTTGAGTTCGCCCTCGGCTTCTTCGAGCTTGCCGCGGAAGGTGTCGATCTGCTCGGAAAGGAACTTGATGGCACCGTAGGATTCCTCCCGCTTGGAGGATATGTTTTCCTCCACGTAGCGCCGGACCAGGGTATTGACGAAATCGCGGGCCACGCGGGGGTCCTTGTCCACGTAGGAGATGGTGAAGATGTTGTCTCCCTTGAGCTTGATGGTGATGTTCTGCTGGATCGCGCGCACCCTGGACTCGATCTCGGCATCGCTTTTGGCGGTCACGTCGAGATCGAGGTCATTGAGCACCTTTGTGACGAGCGTGCGACTGGTAATGGCCTCGCTGAGGCCCTTGATGGCCTGCTCCATGGACGGGGTGACGGCAATCCCCTTGACCAGTTCGCTGATGACGTTTTTCTCGATGAATACCGTGCTCCGGGCCTCATACTTCTTGGGAAGGACGTAGCTGTAGACCACCGCTCCAGCCATGATCGCGAGGGCCACCACGACAAAAAGGCGTTTGCGGGCGACGATAAGCGCAAGATAGTGCCGGTAGTCGAATTCGGACTGCTGCATCAGAACATCCCTTCCTTCACGATGACGTAATCTCCCGGGCTGAGCTTTACGTTCTGGCTCAGGTCGCCGTCCTTGACCAGATCCTTGGCCTTCACCTCGATCAGCGCCTCCTTGTCGCCGTCCCGCCTGCGGATCACCGTGTCGTTCTGGCGGGCGAACTTGGTGAAACCGCCCGATTCGAGGATGGCCTCCATGACGGTCATCCCCTCGCGGTATTCGATGAAGCGGGGGTTGGTGACGGCGCCGAGGACGTACACGTTCTTTTCCAGTGCCTGCGGAATGAAGATGGCGTCGCCGGACTCGATGACGATATCTTCGCTGGTATCGCCGGTGATAAAGAGCCGGTAGAAATCCTCCTTCACCTTCTTGCCGTTGCGCAGGACATAGGCCTTGCGGTAGTCGGCCACCTTGGTGGAGGGACCCGCTGCGGAGCCGCCCCCCTTGCCGTCGCCGGCGCCGACGTTGCCGATGGAGCAGAGCAACTGGAGCAGTGTGGTGCGGCGGTTCAGGTCCACCACGCCGGACTGCACGCCACCGCCGAAAATGTAGACCTTGCTGTTGGTTATCTCCCGCACCGTGACCGTTACTATGGGGTTCTTCACCAGTTCCTTGAGCCGTTGCGCCAGATCGGCCTGCAGGTGAACCGGGGTAAAGCCGCTTGCCACCACGTCACCCAGGCCGGGAATGGTGATCTTTCCGTCGGGCCGGACCTTGACTCCGACATTGAGCTCTTTCACTCCCCAGACGGAGATGTCGAGGCCGTCCCCTTCGCCGATAACGTAGTCCGCGCTCCACGCGAGCGCCGGTAACAGCAGGAACAGGGCACAGATCAGAAGGTTCAATCGCATCGCATCTCCTTTAGACATATCCCCGGGGCACTTACCTGCCACCCCGCTGGAACAGCACGACTTTCACGGTTTCAAAGATAATCATTATATCAAAGGCAACGGACAGATTCTTGATGTAGTAGAGATCGTAGCGCAGCTTTTCCACGGCGTCTTCCACCGACGCCCCGTAGGGGTAGCGGACCTGGGCCCAGCCCGTCACGCCCGGCTTGACGAAGTGGCGCTCGGAATAGTACGGGATGACCTTCTTGAGCTGCTCCACGAACTCGGGACGCTCCGGCCGGGGGCCCACCAGGCTCATGTCGCCGATCAGGACGTTGTACAGTTGGGGAATCTCGTCGATGCGGCTCTTGCGGAGAAACCGGCCGAGCCGGGTAACGCGCGGATCGTCCTTCTGCGCCCAGACCGCGCCCGTCCCCTTCTCGGCGTCCTCGCGCATGGTCCTGAATTTGAAGAGATTGAACGGCTTTTCCCGCTCGCCGACCCGCTCCTGCCGGAAAAGAATCGGGCCGGACGAGTCGAGCCGGATGGCCAGGGCAACGATCGGCAGGAACGGCAGGAAGAGCACCCCGCCGAAGAGTGCGCAGGAAATGTCGAGAGCCCGCTTCAGGAGGCGGTTGAGGGCGGTTACGCGGAAGCCGGACGAAAAGATGAACCAACTGGGGTTGATGCTCTCGATGAGCAGCTTGCCGGTGACCCGCTCGTAAAAGGAAGGGGCGTCCACAACCTCCACGCCGCTCAGCTTGCAGTTGAGGACATCCTTGAGCGGGAAGACGCCGCGGCGCTCGCCCAGAGAGACGACGATCTTGTGGGCCCGGGCGCGGCGAACCGTTTCGTAGAGGCCGTCCTCGCTCCCGACGATGGATTGGGCCGGGACGTAGACCGGCTCGCGGGAGCAGGCAACGTAGCCCGAGAGCACGTAGCGGTCACCGGACGCAGTGACGAGGCTGCCCATCTGGTTTGCCAGGGGGCCGGTGCCGAGGATGAGCACACGCTTGGCGAACGAGGGGAATATGAAGCCTCCCCTGCTGCCCGCATGCCAGAGGAACTGGAAGAATCCGAACACCACCGTGGCGATCATGAGCACGCCCCGGCCATCCATGACGATCGGCAGGAAGAAGTAAAGCGCCGTAAGGACGAAAAACGCCAGAACGAGCTCGATGCTGATGCGTCCGATGAGATCAAGCGGGGTCAGCTCTCGCTCCTGATGGTACACCTCGACGAAAAAGGCGCAGAAGAGCATGACGATTACGAACAGCGCCAGCCTCACTCCTCCCTGGCCGGTAAAGCTCTCCACTCCCGGTATTTCGCCCAAGCGGAAGAGGTGAGCCGCCAGTATGGCCGTGACCGCACAAAGGCCATCCCCTACCATGAGTGCAATTGAGCGTTTCATATCAGTTTTTCCCCTTTTTCACCTGCCCCGCAGTACCGGAAAGCTCGGCGAGCGTGGTGCGCGCCTGGCCGGACTCGGGGAAGTCCCCCAGCTTGAGAGCCTCCTGGAGAGCCGCTGCGGCGCGGACACGATCGCCCGTGTCCCGGTAGGCGAGCGCCAGGTGGTAGCGGACCGACGGGTTCGATGGCATGAACTTGACGACTTTCTCAAGGATCTTTACCGAGTCTCCTGCCCGGCCGTTCTTCAGAAGTGCGTAGCCGTACGTGTCGGCAATGGCTGCGTTGTTGGGCTCCTGCTTGAGAGCGGTAAGAGCCATGCGCAGGGCCTCCTCACGGGGCCCGTAGCCGTCGGCGTAGAGAAATGCCAGGTTATTGAGGGCCGGCACGTAGGATTCGGCCTTTTCCAGGGTCTGACGATACTTTCCTACGGCCTCCCGCTTCTTGCCGCCCATTTCCAGGAGCATTCCCTGGGCGAAAAGGGCCGGGGCATGATTGGGGTTGTTTCTGAGAATGCTATCGTACTGTTCCATTGCAGCGGCGGTGTTGCCGCTGCGGCCCAGATACTCTCCCAGTTGCATGGCGGCCCCCACATTGCCGGGCTCGGCCCTGAGGCCGTTTTTCACCTCCTGAATGGCCCGGGGAAGATCTCCCTGCTCCGCATGTACCGAAGCGAGGATGGTGTGGCCAAATGCTGCGTCCGGCTTGAGCGTCACGGCACGCCGCGCCTCGTCGATGGCCTTGGCGGCCTCTTTCATCTGGACGAATGCGGCGACCTTAAGGGTCAGACCCTGCTCGGGTGCAATCGACTCCAGATCCGAGAAGACCCTGATTGCCTCCTTGCCCTTTTTCTGGGCAAGAAGGATCCTGCCTTTCATCACAAAGGCATCCGCCGCCCGCGGCTTGGCTTTTATGGCGTCGTCGAGGACCGTCAACGCCTTGTCGTAGTTCCTCTTTTTCTCGTGGTACGCGGCAAGTGCCAGATACCCGGCATACACTTCGGTCTCCCGCGCCTTGGTGTACCAGGCGAGAGCATCACCGTCCCTGCCCTTCAACTCTGAAAGTGCGGCAAGTCCGAGCATTGCCCTGAGATTGCGGGGATCCTCCTGAATCATGCGGGAGTATTCGGCCATGGCTCCATCCAGATCGCCGGTGGAGGCATGATAGGTTGCCAGGTTGAATCGGGCCGGCAGGAACGCCGGATCGCTCTTTCTCGCCATGGTGAGGTACTTGACGGCTTCGGCCGGCTTCCGCTCGTTGAACATGATGGCCGCCATGGTGTTGTACAGGGGGGCATCCCCTTTGGCGCCCGTGAGTCCCTCCTTGAGAGTGGCCAGGGCGCGGTCGCTGCGGTGCTGCCGCATGTAGTGGAACGCAAGCACCAGCCGCGAGTTGAGAACCTCCGGGGCAACCCTGACGGCTGTGGCGAAATCACTCTCGGCCTCGCGCACGCGCCCTTTGCTGAGATTGAAGGCCCCCTTCTTGAGATGGGCATCGACAATGTTCGGATCAAGCTCGGTGGCACGGTTGAGTTCGCGGATACCCTCGTCGTACATCCCTTTGGCAAGATAGGCGCTTCCGAGGATGTTGCGGGCAAGGGCGCTGCGGCTGTCGGTTTCGATGGCCCGGCGTGCCTCGGCTATGGCATCGTCGACCCTCTTTTGATTGAGCAGAATCAACGCGGTCAGGAGCCGGGCCTGGACGAACTCAGGCGCATGGTCGAGGATGCGGCGGAATTGGCTGAGGGCATTCTCGAGTTCGCCACGGCTGTACATGCTCAATCCGAGGTAGTAGAGCCCTTCCAGGGAAGGCGCTATCTTCACCGAGTCCTGGAGAGCGGTAATGGCGTCAGCATAATTCTTGCGCTGGTATGCTATGAGCCCTTCAACCGTGGTCCTTCCGATTTCTGGGGGAACTTTTGCAGCAGGGTCTCGGCAGTCTTCTCGGCTTTGGCCATTTCGCCTTTTTCCAGCAGGATGACTCCCTCGCGGTAGAGTGGGGCCGGATCCCCAGGCGTCAGCGACGCAATTTTCCGATAGATCTCCAGTGCCCGCTCGCGATTGCCGAGGGACAGCTCATAGCCGGCCAGGAGATTGTGGGCCTTCACGTTGCCGGGGTCGGCCGCAAGGATCTCGTCAATGAGTGCGCGGGCTTCCTTTTCACGGCTCGACTTCTGTTCCATCAGGAGAACCGCCAGTTGGAGCTTCGCGGAAGTCCGTTGCGGCTCTGCGTCAAGGGCCAGCAGAAAATTCCGCTCAGCCTCGGCAGGCATCCCTTTCAGCGCATAACCGAGACCCAGCACCTCAAGGGCCTCCGCAGAACCGGGATTCGACCTGAGGTACGTACCGGCCCGCTCAATGGCCTGATCCGGTTTCCTCTGCGAGTTATAGAGCTTGGCCAGCTCAAGAACGATGTCGGTCTTGGAGGGGTTCTGCTTCAGAACCTTGAGGAATTCTTTCTCAGCCTGTTCGTACTTGCCCAGGGACTGGTATGCCTTGGCCAGTTGATAGCGTGCATCCTGAAAATTCTGGTCTTTTTCCAAGGCGTTTCTAAAAAGAACGACCGCACCGCCCGGATTCCCCTCCTGAAGCAGTTTCACCCCCTCGGTGTACAGCTCGTCCCTGCTCTTGCCCCCGCAACCTGCCAGGGTGAACATGAGTACGACGAAGCCTGCTATGATAAATGATCTAGACAATGCTGTACCCTCCCGGACAGATTTGAACTCCGCTCATGATATTTCTCACGAGCAGAACGAATTGTTCGAAATTCAATGGTTTCATGAGGCAGTAGGAACGGTCGAGCCCCTCGAGAAACGAGAGGAGATCACGACTGATGTGGTCTGTGAGCACGATGACGGGCTGGCTGATCTGGCTCAGATCGGTGAAAAAGCGCTCACCGAACGGATAGCTGGCGATGACGAGACCGACGCGCTCCCCGACCACATGCGCGGCGTCATGGAGGAGCCGCTCCGCCGCATACCCTTCCGACGCGAGAATGGCGGCGCATACCCGAGAAAAACCGTCTTCATCGATGATGAGGATCTTTTCCTTTTCCATGACGCTTATTGAGAGAGCAATAATGATACCCTTTTCGCACGTTCATGCAGTTTCTGTAAGCACTCGCCGGGACAACGACATCTCGTTGCATATAACGTGGCATAGTTACAGCCATATTTCCTTCGGGTTCCTTTTTGCCGTATTTTTGCATCTGCCCCGGCAAACAGGCCGTAATCGGCACGTCACGGCACCGAAACGCCGTAAGTGTTTCCACGGGAAACACATTGGCACCGATCTGCCATGACAACGAAAAAAGGTGTATCCAATGGATACACCTTTTTAATGGAGCCGCTGAAGCTCCCCATGTTCTTAGCTCGGCAATGGTTCCAATGGTAACACTGCCACTTCTTGTGCCTGCCCGCTTCTCAGAGCCCCAACTGTTCCAGGCGCTTATAAAGGGTCTTGCGGGAGATGCCGAGTTTCTTCGCAACCAGTGACTTGTTACCCCGGCACTCCCGCAGGGCGCTCTGGATTGCCTCATCCTCAAGTTCCCGGAGCGTCCGCGGCTCGGATGCGTCGCGGCAGCCGGAGGCACCTGCGGCGACCTCTTCAGGCAAATGCTTCAGGGTGATAGCGCCTCCGCGGGCCAGGACGACGGCACGCTCGATGGTGTTGCGCAACTGCCTGATGTTGCCGGGCCACTCGTAGCCGCCAAGGACGCGCAGCACGTCGTCGGAAAGGGAGAGCGTCTTGCCCTCCCTGAGACCGAACTCTTTGACGAACTCGGAGGCCAGGAGCGGAATGTCCTCTCTGCGCTCGCGCAGGGCCGGAACATTCAACTGGACGACATTGAGCCGGTAGTAGAGATCCTCCCGGAACGTGCCGGCGGCTATTTCACGCATGAGATCACGGTTTGTGGATGAGATCACCCGGAAGTTAACCTTGATTTTGCGATTGCTGCCGAGCCGTTCAACTTCCTTCTCCTGGAGGACTCTCAGCAGCTTTGCCTGGAGGGAGAGCTCCAACTCGCCGATTTCATCGAGAAATATGGTGCCGTCGGCAGCAGCTTCGAAGCGCCCGATTCTCCGGGCGGCAGCGCCGCTGAAGGCCCCCTTCTCATAACCGAACAGCTCGGATTCCATGAGCTCGCGGGGGATGGCGGCACAGTTTACGGCCACGAAAGGACGATCGCGCCGCACACTGCCGTAGTGGAGCGATCGGGCGATGAGCTCCTTGCCGGTTCCGGTTTCGCCACAGACCAGCACACTGCTCATGGAGTCCTTGACCGCCTCTACCGTGTTGAATATTTTGAGCATTTCCGGGCTGACGCCGATAATCCTGTCAGCTCCGCTGCCCGCAGCCACCCGCTTGCGCAACTCGGCCACTTCGCGTTTGAGCGAACGCTGCTCCACGGCCCGTGAAACCATGCTCTTGAGCTTTACGTAATCGGGAGGCTTGATGAAGTAGTAGAAAGCGCCCCGGGTGATGGCGTTGACAGCGGAATCGACCGTTCCGTAGGCGGTCAGAAAGATGACCGGGACATCCGGCAGATGTTCGGCCACATGCTCGAATAACTGCATGCCGTCCCTGCCCGGCATGCGCAGGTCGGTAATGATGGCGTCAACGTCGCGCGATTTGAGGATATGCTCCGCCTTGGAGGCGTCAGAAGCGGTAAGTACCGTATGCCCTTCGCCGGCCAGGATTGCCGAAAGCACCCTGGCCGCATTTGGCTCGTCGTCGACGATAAGAACAAGACCCTGCACGTCGCTCCTCCTGGACCGCTCCACTCCGGTTATACCGCCGGCAACATGATCCTGACGGTGGTTCCGCCTCCATGATTCCCGGTTATTTCAATCTTCCCCTGATGGTGACGTACGATCTCGCGGGTAATGAACAGGCCGTACCCTTTCCCGTGCTTCCTGCTGCCGGCTCCGGGGAAACTCCCGAGTTTCCCCTTGCCCCCCGACCGGAGGCCCGACCCCGTATCGGCCACCTCGACCACGATCATCTCCACTCCACCTTCCAGCAGGGTGCTGGTCCGCATGGTAAGGGAGCCGCCCGCCTCCATGGCCCCGAGAGCGTTGTTGACGATATTCAGTATGGCGTGGCCGAAATTGAACGAATCGAGCATGACCGGCGGCAACTCTCCGTACTCCACGTCAAACCGCACATGATTCGCCTCTGCCTGCAGGGAAACGAATTTAACGACGCGTTCAAGGAGATCGTTGAGCTGGATTTCCTCTCTGACCGGTTCCAGGTGCGAGGTTCCGAGGAACTCGGTAATGAATCCGTCGAGCTTACAGATCTCTTCGTCGATAATATCGGCGAATTCGGCAAAGGTTGCATCAGCGCAGTACTTGTCCTTGAGGTAGACCACGGCGCCCTTGATGGCATTGAGCGGATTGCGTACCCCGTGGGCAAGCGTCACCGACATCTTGCCGATGTCTATCAGTGCCCGGGCACTGTCCATTTCACCATAGACCGTGCAACCCGGAAGCACGGAAACCTGCACCATTGCGCCGGTGCATCGGGCGTCACCGTCGAAAACGGGGCGAATTTCAATGTCTGCCGCGCTGAACTCGCCATAAAAGCAGTAGTGGCGATAACCGTTGAGCACCAGAGGCGTCCCCTGATCCACGACGGTCCGAACGGCGTCCACATTGCCGTTCCAGAGCCGGGGATAACATTCGTAATAGGGGATGCCCAACAGGGGATCGCTCCCCTCCGAGCGATGCAGATCATCCCGTGCCACGAGCCGCAGTCGATCGTCGACCATAAAAGAATATCGTCTCATATCCATCCATTCCGGCAATGAACGATATGTCCGAAACGGACTCCCGCCTATGCCGTTCAACCTCCCTGTTTTACAACGGTCCTTTACGATCTGCCGTGATAGGCTACAGTCTTACCGAATTCACCGCCGCCGGCGAGGGATCAGCATCGTCCGTCTCCGGCCCTGGAGTTCTATCAATGCCCTCGAACCAGCCTTCCGGCTCAGCGGCCGCCTCGTTTCTCTGCTCCAGCGCTGCCCCCCGGGTTCTCCCCTTCGCGTCACTCATGGTTCTGATCGGCGTGGAAGAGGTGCTCCGGGCCCTGACGACACGGGGCATCGTGCCCTTTCCCCCCGGATGGTTCCTTTTCCTCTACCCCGTGAGGATAATCATTGCGGGGGCGGTACTTGCCTTCTGCCTGAAGCGCTGTGACGAACTGCACCTGTCGGATCTGCGCCGGCCGCTGCACGCGGCCGCGAGCGTGGCAACCGGCTTTGCGGTCTACGTTCTCTGGGTAGGCATGGACTGGCTCCTGCCGTTCCAGTCCCCTCCCCCCGGCTTTGATCCGACCGGCATCGGCAACGATGCGCTCAGGATGTCGATGATCATCGTCAGGCTACTGGGGGCCGCTCTCATAATCCCCGTACTTGAAGAGCTTTTCTGGCGGTCCTTTCTCCTGCGCTACCTGATCGACAAAGAATTCGAAACCGTACCGATCGGCAAGCTTACCTGGCCGGCATTTTTCTTCTCGACGATCCTGTTCGGATTGGAGCACCACTACATCGTTGCCGGCATCATGGCCGGTATTGCCTACACCCTGCTGCTCAGATTTACCGGAAGCATCGTGCTCTGCATACTCGCCCATGCGGTAACGAACCTGGCGCTCGGCCTCCACGTGATCAGCCGGCAGGCGTGGCACTTCTGGTAAGCCTACACGGCTGCGGGGTCATCTCTCCTGAAGTCCGGCTTGAGCACGATCTGGTGCGAGTCGAGGATTTCTATCTCTTCCCCCTTCCGCAGTGACGTAAGGAGCCTGCTCACCGTTTCGCGCGCAAGGTTCGCGTACCCCGCAATCTCCTTATGGGTAAGCTTCATGGCAATGATGGTCCCGCGGGCATCGTTCACGCCGTGCATGTCGGCAAGGTGGCCGAGCACGGTCCGTACCCGCTGCTCGGCATCGGAGCTGCTCAGCACCTTGAGCATGAGCCATGATTCGCGCAGTCGTCCGCAGAGCATCTCGATTATTCTCTCAACAACCTTGGAGTTGGACATCAGGTACCGGTCAAAGTCCTCCTTGGCGATCAACCCCACGGTTGTGTCCTCGAGCGCCACAACCGCCGCCGGGGACGTTTTACCATCCAGCATGGCCATCTCGCCGAAAAAGTCCCCCCGCTTGTGAATCGCATAAATCCTTTCCCGGCCGTCGCTTCCGGTCCGGACGACCTTCACCTTGCCAGACATTACAATATACATATAACGGTTTGAATCTTCTTCGCAAAGAATCATGGCGTTCCGGGGAAAGCTCTTTTTTCGGAGCGTGGCCTTCAAGGAAACCAGTTCCTCCCCGGATAGCGACGAAAAGAAAGGAAGGCGACCGAGAATACGCTCTACTTCCGCATGTTTGATTCCTTCCTGTGCGTGCGCCATGAACCACTCACCCTTTCCCGGCAGTTCTTCCGCCATGTCCTGGCCAATGATCACTATCCAACCGTGCCTGACCTGCATGCATCCGTCCCGGCAGCGTTTACCGTGCCAGAACTGTGGTGCCGCGCCCTAGTGAAAATGCAAAACAGACTCATTCGCGGCCTGGCCGGCGCAGGGTGCCGCGTCAATCCGACCGTTCCGGATTCTCTCGCATCGGCACGATGTAAGTTTGTTCGAAATATGCGTCGATTTTGTTTACAACCATACATCCCACCCACATGTCACCCTGTGCAACAAGCTGTTTTTATTATACTTTATCTTCGGCACGGCTAATGCAGGGCAAATGAGCAATTCGAGTTTAGCCAACTTACGTAGTAAAATATATCACAAAAGGAGTTGTCATGAAAAAGACCCTATCAGCACTCGTGTTGCTTGCCATGCTGGTGGCACTGCCGGCGCTCGGCAACGCGACACCCTACGCCCCCACCTCTTCCCTGATTCAGAGCTTCGGCTACATATCTGAAAACCCTGTAACCGCCGGGACGAAGCTGTTCGACGTACAGGCGCTCGACAACGGGGCAAAGTTCATCGGCAACATTTACCCGACGACCACCGGCACCTGGGCAGAGATTCGGCTGGGGACAACCGGCGCGTTCGATCTTTCCTCCTATGACTCCTTCATGCTCCAGATCGGCAACTTCAACGAAAACCCCTGGGCATACAACCTCTACCTCACCGGTCAGACGAACGGCGTCGACTACTATGTGCAAAGCGCATGGTCGACAATCAACAACGGCGGCACAGGCACCCTCGCATTCGATTTCACGGGACTCAACGTGGATCTCAGCAAAGTGACGGGAATCGGCTTCAATATCGGCGCAATAGTTCCGCTGCCCGGCCAGGACTACACCTTCGAAACAATCGCCGCCCCCGTGCCCGAACCGGGAACCATCATGCTGCTCGGCGCCGGCCTGGTTGGCGTCGGCCTGTATATCAGACGTAAGAGAGCATAACCCGCAGTTTCGCCGGATGCACAGGTACGGAAAGGGGGAGCCCGTGAGCTCCCCCTTTTCTTGTCCGCGTTCCATCCTGCCAGGCATCATCTCCGCCACTCGAACGGCACTCCCGCCCGCGAGGCTTCGAGTTCCAGATCCTCAAGCTGTTTCTTGATCTCTTCGCCTCGTGCCTCTTCCCGGCGAACCTCCTGGAGCTTGGCATAGTAAGCTTCACGATGGCGCCCCGGCGTGCTGAGCGCGCTCTTGTTGACATAGGGGTTGTCCTCGACGGTGGCGGAGCCCTCGGCCTGTTTTTCGGCAAAATCCTTCAGTTCCCCCTGGCTCGGATTTCTGCCCATGCTGATAACCCAACGGCGGTGGAGTTGGTTCAATTCCTCCTTTTCTTGGGGAGGCTCTTCTCTATCACATCGAGTTCTTCCCGCAGGGAACTGAAGCGCGAGCGCCAGCCCTGTTCGTCGAGTCCGCCGTAGAGAAGCGGCGGCTGCGGTGTGGGAGCGGGCTTGACCTCCGCCGGAGCGGCAGGGGGTTCCATGGCAGGCGATGAAGGCGTCTCTCCCCTGACGGAAGGGAGTTCCTTCACCCGTTTGAGATACTTGGGCGGTATCCGTTCCAGGTTGTCGGTGAAGTGGACAACGCCCGCATCATCGGTCCACTGGTACGTTTCCGCCGAAGCGGCGCCAGGCAACGACAATACGGCAATTACGGCGAGTCCGGTGCATGTGCGGATCACGGTGTCTCCTCTATGAACTGACAAACGGAAGTTCTGCGTGCGTGGCAAACAAGCCATAAAAAAGAGGCACTTCATGCAACATTTCGCATTGACGCCCTCTCCCCCGGCATGTATAGTACGGCGTTTAAAGGGCTTTTATTCAACAAATTCACCATATTAGGAGTTTATCATGAAAATGCGTCTCAACGGGGTCGTGACGGGTATCGTGTCGCTGGTTCTGCTTGTGGCGGTTGTGGCATTGGCCAAGGAAACCAAGGACATTCCGTTCAAGCTGAAGAACGCCGCGCCGGTCATTTTCAGTCATGACATACACCTGAAAAAGTATAACAACAACTGTCGGATTTGTCACATCGCCCTCTTTGACCTTAAGAAGCCGAAGCGCTTTACCATGCTCGACATGGAGAAGGGCAAATCCTGCGGGGCCTGCCATACGGGCATGAAAGCCTTCAGCGTAGCGGACGACTCCCAGTGCGTGCGCTGCCACAAAGGTACGGCCCGCCCCGTGACCTACCGGATGAAGGGTGCCGGAGAAGCGGTGTTCAGCCACGAAGTCCACGTTCCCATGCTGGAAGGAAAGTGCCGGACCTGCCACTCGAACCGCGACATCACCGGCGGTCGCAACGTGACCATGGCCCAGATGGAAAAGGGCAAATCGTGCGGGGCCTGTCACAACGACAAGATGGCGTTCACCGTGGCCGGCAACTGCGGCAAGTGCCACAAGGGGATGACCCCGCCGAAAGTGGTTAACTTCAAAATGAAGGGCGTGGCGGACGCGGCCTTCAGCCACGAATTCCACCTGGGCATGTACAAGTGCAATGAGTGCCACACCAAGCTCTTCGCCTATAAGGCCGGCGCCAAGCGCTTCACCATGGCCGACATGGACAAGGGCAAGTCCTGCGGCGCCTGCCACAACGGCAAGGACGCTTTCTCTTCCGCCGGCGACTGCGGCAAGTGCCATCCGGGTCTGAGGCCGGCCAAACTCACTTACAAGACCAGCGTGGGTGAAGCCTACTTTGACCACGAAATTCACCTGAGCATGTTCAAGTGCGCCGACTGCCACACCAAGGTCTTCAAATACCGCAAGGGCTCTGCGCCGGCGACCATGGCCGACATGGAGAAGGGCAAATCGTGCGGTGTCTGCCATAACGGCAAGGATGCCTTCAGCGTGGCCGATGACTGTGTGAAGTGCCACAACATGTAACGCAGCCGGTTTACGGCTTTTGCACGAGAAAAAGGCGGGCCGCTCCGGCGCCCGCCTTTTTCCTTTCCACAGCCATCTGCCTGCCTTCTGGGTCAGGGGCGAATCATTCTCACCCCTTCCATGATCCCCTCCGGCGAGGACGGAACCACAACAACCGCAACGCCGAGCCCCTGTTTCAACTCGCCAATGGTCAGGTCGTCCAGAAACACTCCTTCCCCCTCCTTCAGCATCACGTCGGGGATCAGGACCCCATCGCCCAGATTCCTCCCGGCCAGTTCGGCCAGAATATCGCGGCCGGCAACAAGACCGGTAACCGTGACCGATTCGCCGAACAGCCGATTGGGAATCGCCACCGGCTGAAAAGTGACGCCGGTTCGGGCGGAGAGCCTGGCGAGAAAATCGGCCAGGTAGCGATAGGGTGAATGGCCGGTGACAACCGTGAGAGTACGGGGTTTCATGCGGCGGGCGCGGCGCAGCACCCGATCCGCCTCATCCATGAAGAGGGGAATCATCCCGACTCCGTTCTCGATCTGGGGGAAATCGCCGTAAAAGTCCAGAGGAGGAAAGGGGGCGTCGGCCTTGATGAAAAACTCGTCCGCCAGGAACAGGAACGGTTCGCCAAAGGCATCGGCGAGCTCCGTGCCTCAAGCAGCCATTCGTCGATGAAGTCGCGCGCATAGTCGGCGCTGACCGGCTCCAGCAGGGGCAGGCGGTCCCGGTGCCGGGTGAGCCCCACCGGCACGATGGCCAATGAGGCGACCTGGGGATACAGGGCTGCCAGGTCGGCAACGGTCCGCTGGAGGGCATCGCCGTCGTTCCAGCCGGGGCAGAGGACCACCTGGGCATGCATGGTGATGCGGGCTTCGGCGAGCCGGGTCATGATGTCGAGGATGGGGATGATGCCTTTTCTGCCCAGGAGACGCACACGCAGGGCCGGATCGGTGGCATGCACGGAAATATAGAGGGGGGAGAGGCGCTGCTCGATGATGCGCTGCAGGTCTTCCTCGCCGATGTTCGAAAGGGTGACGTAGTTGCCGTAGAGAAAGGAAAGCCGGTAGTCCTCGTCTTTCACATAGAGCGGTCGACGAAGCCCCTTCGGCAACTGGTGAACGAAACAGAACACGCACCTGTTGCCGCAACGGGCAGGCGCTGGCGCGGCAAAGACGAGACCCAGCGGTTCGTCGTCGTCCCGTTCGACCTCCACATCCCACACCTCGCCGGAAGATTTTATGATCTCCAGGAGAAGCTCTTCGCCGTCTGCGTGAAAATTGTAGTCAACGACGTCGCGCAGAGGGTGGCCGTTAACGGCAGCAAGACGGTCGCCCGGCTCAATCTCCAGCTCCGAGGCAATGCTGCCGGGGACGACGCTCTGGATCAGGAGCCCCCTGCTCATGGCCGCTCGAAGAACGGAGTGGCCCGGTACCACTCAACGCCATGCCGGAGCAGCACCTTGATGACAGCAGCCACGGGGACCGCCAGGAGCATGCCGAAGATGCCGAACCACTGGCCGCCGATGAAGAGGGCGAGGATAGCCGCCACCGGATGGAGCCCCACGCTGTTGCCAACCACGGCCGGTGTGATGAGCGCCCCCTCGATGGCCTGGACAATGGCGAACCAGCCGAGGCAGAGGAGAGGATGGAGCATGTCGTGGAATTTGAGGAACGCCATGGTCATGGAAACCACGATGCCGAAGACGGTCCCCACGTAGGGAATGATGAAGAGGAACCCCGACAGGCTGCCGATGACGATGGCGAGGTCAATGCCGATCATGACCAGACCGATGCTGTAGAGCACTGCCAGAATGGCACAGACCGCCAGTTGCCCGCGCACGAATCCCGACAGGACGCCGTCGATCTCTGTGCCCAGCATGGCGGCCCGGTCGCGGGCGCGGACCGGGATGAGGGCCATGAGCCCTTCCCTGAGCCGGGGCAGGTCGGCCAGGAAATAGTAGAGATAGACCGGGGTGATGAAATAGCCCGCCACTGTCAGGAGAAAGCCGAGGGTCGATGAAAAGGCGCGCTGGACCACGCCGAGGGCTTCCTTGACCAGGTCGAGCGAGGCACCGCGCAACTCGTCCACAAGGCCATCGATGCGCGCGTAGAGCTTGTCGGGGGTCTCGATCTCAAGATAGGCCTTGGCCCGGCCGGGGATGAGGTCGTAGAGCCGGTTGGCGTAGGCGGGCAGGTTGATCTCGACCCGGGCCACCTCCTTCTGGATGGAGACGGCGAAGAACGTGGCGGCGCCGGCCGTGACCACGACGATGAGGGTCATCACCAGCAGCACAGCCGCCATGCGCGGGATCCGCCGGGCCTCCAGCCAGGTCACCAGAGGATTCAGCACGTAGGCCAGAATCAGGGCCAGGAGCACTGGCAGAAAGGTCGAGCCCAGGGTCCAGACGAGGAGGACACCCGCCAGGGCCAGGAGCCCGCACAGGATGTAGGGTAGCTTTTCTTTCAAGGGATCGACCAGGGGAAGATGAGAATGGCCGGTTCGGGAGGCCACGGGGACCGTGGTATCCCGAACCGGCGGACGGTGTCGGTGTGCTACTGATGCAGCCTGAAGTGGCCGTCCACTGAGGTGATGGAGGAAATGGCGTGCTTGTAGATGAGCATGTCACCCTGAATCTCCATGAGCACTGAAAAATTGTCGAACGACTTGATGTATCCCTCAAGCTTTTCGCCCGACATGAGCCGCACGGCGACCTTGATTCGCTCCTTGCGCGACTGGTTGAGGTACTGGTCCTGAATATTGAATGGTGCTTTCGCCATGGTGCCGCTCCTTCATCCAAAAAATTTCATTACAATGGTAGAGATACTATCAAAATTGGCCGGATATTCAACCCACTTTATTGCAGAATCCTTGCGAAACCACGTCAATTGTCTTTTTGCATAGCGGCGGGTATTCCGTTGCACGAACTCCCGCGCCTCGTTCAGCGAACAGGTTCCGGCCAGATACGCGCAGACCTCCTTGTAGCCGATGGCCCCCATGGCCTTGAGGTCCGGTGAATAGCCTGCTTTCAGCAGACCGCTCACCTCATCCACAAAGCCTTCCGCGAACATCCGGTCCACCCGCTCGTTGATGCGCCGGTAAAGGACATCACGCTCCACGGAAATGCCGAATTTCAGGCAATCATACGGCTCATCGGCGAAACGGTGCTCCTCCTGGAACTCAGAAAGCGGCTTCCCGGTCATCAGGAACACCTCCAGCGCCCTGACGATCCGGACCCGATCATTGGGGTGGAGTCGCGCCGCCGCGGCCGGGTCCACCCGGGCCAGCCGGTCGTGGAGGACAGCCACCCCTTCACGCCGGGCATCTTCCTCCAACTCGGCCCGGATCGCATCGTCACCGCCGGGCGATGGGGCGAGCCCGCCACTAAGGGTCCTGATGTAGAGCCCCGTCCCACCCACAAGAATGGGGTGCCTTCCCCGGCCGTGGATCTCGGTGATGACCCGTCCCGCCTCCCGGCGATAGTCGGCTGCGGTGAAGTTCACGTCCGGGTCGACGATATCGTAGAGATGGTGGGGGACCCGGGCCACGAGCCCAGGAGACGGCTTTGCCGTGCCGATGTCCATCCCCCGGTAGACCTGCATGGAGTCGGCATTCACCACTTCCCCGCCGCAGGCTTCCGCCAACCGCACCGCAAGCTCTGACTTGCCCGACGCAGTCGGGCCCTGGATTATGACGAGTTGTGCCTTTGACCCGGCCTGATTGCCCATGATAGCGGTCACACTCTCTTGAACATCTTCTCCACCTCCCCCAGGGTGAGCCGCTGGAGAACGGGCCTGCCATGGGGGCAGTTGGTGGAAAAGTCGGTTGCGTCCATCTGGGCGAAGAGGGCCTCGATCTCGCCGGTGGTCAGGGGATGCTCGCCCCGCACAACGCTGTGGCAGGCGACGCGGGCCAGGATATCCTCCACGGCATCGGCGATGCTGCGACTGGCCCCGAGGGACTGGAGCTCCTCAAGGGTGTCGCGCAGCAGACGCAGGTAGTCGGTGCCTGCCAGCAGGCGCGGAATCCCCTTTACGATCCAGGTGGTGCCGCCGAAATCCTCCAGATCGAAACCGAGCCGCCCCAGGCCGCCGCCGTGTTCCCGCACCACCGCCGATTCCCGGTGAGACAGCTCCACGGTTTCGGGGAAAAGAAGCCCCTGCCCCTCGACCCCGCCGGCAGCGAACTGCGTCTTGAGGCGTTCGAAGGCGACCCGCTCGTGGGCCGCATGCTGGTCGATGATGACCATGTCTGTGCCATCCTGGCACAGGATGTAGGATGCATTGTACTGGCCGATGACGGCCAGGGAAGAGAAATAGCCCCGGTGACGACGCACGGCCGTGTCGTCCGGCAGCCGGCTGCCGGAATCGGGCAAAGGCGGCTCCCGATCCTGCTGCGGTGCGGGTTGCGGCGTAAAAAGCGGCCGATGGGGAGCCACGGCGGGTCGGTAGTTTTCCAGAAGTTCCCGCACCTCCTCCACCTGACGCGCACCCGTGCCCTGAACGGATTGCTGAGGCCGGGGCGCCGCCGGCGGCGCAACAACGGGTGACTCGGAGCGGCGGATCCAGGGCGTGAGCCGGAGCGTCTCCTCCACGGCGCCCTGGATCACATCGTGCACGATCCCCTGCTGCCTGAAGCGGACCTCGTGCTTGGTGGGGTGGACGTTCACGTCCACTTCGCCGGGAGACACCTCGATAAAGAGAACCACCACCGGGTAGCGGCCCCGCTCCAGGAAGTTGCGATAGGCCTGGAGCACGGCGTGCTGCACGACGCGGTCGCGGATGAAGCGACCATTGATGTAGGTGTAGAGGTGCGATGCCGCGGAACGGCTCACATCCGGGCGGGCCACGAGTCCGGTCACCCGCACCCCCTCGGTGGCCAGCTCAACGGGGTGGAGGGCCGCAGCCACGGTCTTGCCCAGAAGTGCGGCCACCCGGTCCCTCAGGGTGCCGTCCAGGGCCCGGAACAGTGTCTTGCCGTCGCTCACGCAGGTAAAGCGAACCTCTGGGCGGGAAAGGGCCAGCCGGGTGACCAGATCTGCCACGTGGCCCCCCTCGGTCTCGACACTCTTCATGAACTTGAGACGGGCCGGGGTATTGAAGAAGAGATTGCGGACCGAGACCACGCTCCCCTCGGCCATGCCGCAGGCCTTCACCTCGCGGATCTTTCCCCCTTCGGCGTAGATCTCGGTTCCTTCGATGCTCCCCCGCTCGCGGGTGGCGAGGGTGAAGCGGGAGACCGAGGCCACGGAGGGGAGCGCCTCTCCGCGGAAGCCGAGCGTGGCCAGGGAGAACAGGTCGTCATCCGTGGCGATCTTGCTGGTGGCGTGGCGCTCCAGGGCCATGAGGGCGTCTTCCCGCGACATGCCGCAGCCGTCGTCGGTGATCCGGATGAGGCGCCGCCCTCCCCCCTCGATCTCCACGATGATCTCGCCGCAGCCGGCATCCAGGGCGTTCTCCACCAGTTCCTTCACCACCGACGCGGGGCGTTCCACCACCTCGCCGGCAGCGATCTTGTTGGTGAGTATCTCGGACAGTATCCTGATCCGGTGGGGCATCAGGCAAGCTTCCTCTTGACGGCCTCCACCACGTGGAAGGCGTCGTTGATGGCGGTGTAGATCAGGTTGGGATGCTTCTGCTCCTGGATGCTGCCGCCGCTGATCTTCATGAACGAGGGTGAGATGGCGCCGCCGATGACGTAGACCCCCTTGCGGGTCGACTCGAACTCGGCGTTGAGCAGGATGAGCCGGTCCCCCTCTTTGGCCACGGTGCAGACTCCTTCGGCGCAGGCAATGGTCTGGACCCCGATCTTGTCGAAGATGGGAAGCGGTCCCTGGGAGCCGATGCAGGCAATGACGCTCTTCATGGGGAAGCTCATGGCATGGTAGATCTCGATGCCGTCGGGCTGGGTGAACTCGTTCACCCGGATTACGAGCCGGTCGACCCCCTCCTGGTCCACCTCGCCGATGCGGGGGATGGCACCGGGAAGCAGCCTGATGTTGCCACCCAGGAGGATCTCCTCCCCCAGGCGCTGGGCGGTCTCCTTGTTCACGTCGAATTTTTCCGCCACATGGGCCCAGTAGACCGACTGGGTGTCCCCGGCCTCGCGCTTGGCCCTGAGGATGGAGATGATCACGTCCGCCGCCGTGTTGCCGCCGCCGATGACCAGGGTCCGGGCCCCCACGTACTTTTTCGGGTCATCCAGGGTCTTGGCCACCATCTTGGCGTCGCCGTAGACGGAAAGTTCGCGGGGAATGCTGCTGCCGAAGGCCAGGACCACCTTGCGGGCGGTGAAATTCCCCACAGAGGTCTGGACGATGAGGTGATCGCGGGCGTCTTTAAGATCCTCGAACTGGACCTCGGCCCGGATATTCAGGTTCTCGTGCTGGACAAAGTGCTGCACGTACTGGATGTACTTTTCCACGGCCACCGGCTTGTCGGGCGGGCGGAGCTCTTCCACCAGGAACGGTTCGGGGCTCTCCTTGGGCCGAGACGGGTAGACGTTCTTCCCTTCGGGGTAGGTGTTGGCGATTCCCTGAAAAACACTCTTTCCCTGTTCGATGAGGAGATAGGAGAGATCGTTTCTGTGACACAGGTAGGCGCAGGCGATCCCTGCCGGACCGCCCCCCACGATGAGGACGTCATACATCTGCTGTTCCATTGCACCTCCACCGGCCAGGATGCGCCCTCGGCCAAAAGCAAAAACCCCCGGGGGAACTCCCCGAGGACTTTTGACGATACCCCGTTTTGGCTGCCGCGTCAATCGACTGAATTGGGCGGCAAGGGACGGCTTCCGCCTTCGTCCGCCCGGATGCGCTTCCGGCTGTTCAGACAGCGGCTCAGGGTGTCCGCCAGTAGATTTTCCTGGGGATGCGCTGAAAATTATATTCGGAAAGGGTGAGGACGTCCTTCATGGGGAGCTTCCAGATGCCGTCGATCCGTCGCAGGTGAAAATCGCGGGTGAC
Organism: Geobacter anodireducens; assembly: GCA_001628815.1. Taxonomy (NCBI): domain Bacteria; kingdom Pseudomonadati; phylum Thermodesulfobacteriota; class Desulfuromonadia; order Geobacterales; family Geobacteraceae; genus Geobacter; species Geobacter anodireducens. The sequence goes on along the minus strand of CP014963.1, from coordinate 1,515,869 downwards.
GAACCTGGTCCCGACCCCTTCCACCTCGAAGCCGACCGTGGCATTGATGACCACATGGTCGGCATCACGGGCCGCTACGGATACATCCTGGAGCTTTTCCCAGCAGCAGGCCGGGACCCGGGAAGCGTAGACCATGCGCTCGGCAAAGTAGTCCCATCCCCATGCCACCGGATGATCGAGGCGCCCGTACAGCCGCTCCAGATCCTCCGCCCGCCACAGATCGAGAATCTGCTCAAACGCGATTCGGGCCTCGGTCGTCACCTGATGGGCCGTGAAGGCCATCGAGCGCCCCGGACCCAGCAGAAGGAAGAGAATCGCCATGCAGAGGTATCGTGCCACGAAACACCTCCCGCCATGGGCAGCCATCGAACGCTGCTCAGATGATGCCGTGCAACGGACCTCCGGGGGCACCAAGCTCATCGACCCGCCGTTCAATCTCGGGGACATCCTCCAGGGGCGGCGCATGGTGCGGCTTGGTGCGGGCATCGATGACCAGTGCGCCGTCGCACCCCCAGTGCTTGCAGCGGACCGAGGCGCCGATGCCGTGGATGTCCGCTGCGGGATTGGAGCGGGTAAAGGTGACCCAGAGGAAATTATTGAGGGTCCGGGCGGCAAAATCGCTGTCGTCCACGATGACCACCAGGGGAAAGCGGTTGAGGGGATCGTCGACGGAGATGCCCGCGCAGAAGCGCTCCATGTCCGGGGTAACGCAGTCGCGGTAGCCGGGGAAGGCGGGGCCCTGCACCGCCAGAACGCCGGGGAAGCAGACCCGGGGCGCGCTAAACCCGTCGGGAAGGCGCAGCCCGACAGGTAGCTCGCCGGGCAGTTCACGCCTTGGTGGACCTGCCGCCGCGACGATGACCTTTGACCCCTCGTTCAGGCCCGTGCCCGAATAGTCGAGCGTGTCGATGGTGGTGCGGGTATGGAAGTGAAGGTCGCGCCGCCAGTCGGCCCGCTCCAGGGCAAAGCGGATAAAACCGTCGATGTCGTGGATGTCGGGGGGCTCGTCCTCATGGGGGGCGATGAAGAGGTACTTGGCCAGGGAGAGCTGGCCGTTGCCCAGGATGGCGCTGGCAATGGTGAGAAGCTCCCGGGGGGTGCGTTCCTCTTCATAGGGAACGTAGCGTTCTGAGCCCACGGCCAGCAGCAGGGGATGGACCCCGGCCGCGTCCACGGCATGAACCGCCTTCACCCCGGGAAGCACCTCGGGGATCAGGGCGCCGGTCAGTTCATGGATAAAGGCGCCGAAGGTGGTGTCCTCCTGGGGAGGGCGGCCGACGGTGGTGAAGGGCCAGATGGCGTCGGCACGATGGTACACGTTCTCGACCGTGAGGACCGGGAACGGATGGGCGAGGCTGTAATACCCCAGGTGATCGCCGAAGGGACCCTCGGGGAGCGTCCGGTTCGGGTCGATGGTGCCGGTGATGACGAAATCCGCCTCAGCCGGAAGGGGAAGGCGGTCGGGGCGGCAGATCATGTCGATGCGGCGTCCGGCCAGGAGCCCGGCAAAGGAAAGTTCCGGCAGCCCCTCGGGGAGCGGCATGACCGCCGCCACGGCCATGGAGGGTGCCCCGCCCACGAAGACGCTCACCTTCAGGGGCTCACCCCGGGCGATCGCCTCGGCATGGTGGACGCCGATCCCCCGATGGATCTGGTAGTGGATTCCGACCTCCTGGTTCGGCGCATACTCGTTCCCCGAAAGTTGAACGCGGTACATTCCCAGGTTGGAGAAGCGGAATCCGGGCCGGCCCGGGCTTTCGGAATAGACCTGGGGCAGCGTCACAAAAGGCCCGCCGTCCTTGGGCCAGGAAACCAAAGGAGGAAGTTGATCGATGGTTGCGTGATTGGCGAGAATCGGCCCGTCCGATACCTGGCGCGGCAGAAGGTGAAGCGCCGCCCGGGGAATGCCGAGGTGCCCCACGGGATCCCGCAGGAGTGCCGTGGGATTGATCTTGAGAGCCACGAGACGCTCAATGACGCGCAGGGTGTCTCGGAAGATGAAGGTAGTGCGGTCCATGGTGCCGAACAGGTTCCCCAACAGGGGAAAGCGGCACCCCTTCGCCCGCGTGAACAGGAGGGCCGGCCCCTCCGCATGGTAGACGCGGCGCTGGATGGCGCCGATTTCGAGGTACGGATCGGTTTCCACGTCGATCCTGATCAACTGGCCGGTCCGTTCCAGTTCCTTCACACATTCCTGCAGATTGCGATAACCCATGTTCCGGCGATTCCTCCCCGTTGCTCGCGCAGTCTTGGCGGCAGACTGGTGAAAGTGTATATGCTCGCACTCTAGCGAGGCCATGCATCCAAGTCAACGGGATGGTGGTAATTGGCCAATTTTCGCCACTTGCTGGTGGCCAATTTCAGCCACTCGCCATCCGTTATGATTGGCAAAAGAATGTTTGCACCAGGACCGGCAACGACAAATCGATAGGTTACAAAACGTTTACGGAGTGGCATTGTAGTTGCTTAAAATAAAACACCATCTCACATTTACGAAATGCCGCGCTGAGTGCCAGCTTATCGATCAGGCACCCTAACGGCCTGATCTGGAAATGTTTTTTTGGAGTGTTATTATAACATAGTGTCAGTCACTACCCACACAAGGAGGCAGAACATGATGAAGAAGCTTGTCTCATGCGTGCTGGCAGCCGCATTGGCCATTCCCGGCCTTGCCATGGCAGCCAACGTAAAGATCGGGGTCATCAACTCCATGACCGGCCCCGAGGCCCCCATCGGCGAGAACCTGACCAACGGCATCAAGCTGGCCCAGGAGGACCTGAAAAAGAAAGGAATCAACGCCGATCTCGTCTGGGAAGACGACACCGGCAAGCCCCAGATCGCCATGAGCGCCATGGAAAAGCTCGCCACCCGCGACGGCGTGGCCGGCGTGGTCGGCCCCTACACCTCCGCCTGCTCCAATGCCGTGTCGAAGCTTGCCGAGCGCTACAAAGTGCCGCTGCTCGTGCCTGCGGCCGCCAAGGAGGAGATCACCCGCCAGGGCCTCAAGTGGGTCTACCGCCTGAATGCCCCGGCCGACCAGTATGCGGCGAGCCTCATCGACGCGGCCACCGGTCTCGGCAAGCCGAAAACCATCGCCTTCATCTATGAGAACACCGATTTCGGCACATCCACGGTCAAGGCCGCCAAAGAGTATGTGGCCAAGAAGGGTATCCAGATCGTTGCCGACGAGTCCTATTCCAAGGGGTCTCCCGACTACCGCTCCACCCTGACAAAGGTCAAGGCAAAGAACCCCGACTTGGTCTTCATGGTTTCCTACGTGGCCGACGCCATCCTCCTCATGCGCCAGTCCCGTGAAATCGGCCTCAAGCCCCAGGCATTCCTGGGTGGCGGCGCCGGCTTCACCACGTCACAGTTTGCCAACGAGAAGGCTATCTCCAACTATGTGCTCTCCTGCACCCAGTGGACCGACGACGTGAACTGGCCGGGAGCCGCGGACTTTGCCAAGCGCTACAAGGCCAAGTTCGGCAAGGAACCCACCTACCACGCCGCCTGCGCCTACGAAGCCATGATGATCATGGCCCAGACCGCGGCCGCTGCCAACGGCGACCGGGAAAAGACCCGCGCCGGGCTCAAGGCCGGCAAGTGGAACGGCATCATGGGTGATGTCAAGTTCGAGGACTACGCCGGCTTCACCAACCAGAACAACCACCAGATGCTGGTTCAGCAGATCCTGAACGGCAAGTACGAGACGGTCTACCCGGCCAAGTTCGCCACCAAGAAGGCCGTGTATCCGTTCCCCGGCTGGAAATAGTCTGAAGGACCACTGAGGCAGGTCAAGGGTCAAGGGCCGGAATGGAGGTTTTCCATCGTTCCGTCCCTTGGCCCTTGATGCGTGAACCAGATTTTTTACCCGGAGCTATCCATGACCATTTTCCTCCAATCGCTCATCAGCGGTATCCTGATCGGCGGCGTCTATGCCTGATCGGCATAGGGCTCACCATCATCTTCGGTGTCATGCGGGTCATCAACTTCGCCCACGGCGACATCATGATGATCGGCATGTACCTGACCTATAACTTCTTTACCCTGGCGGGGGTCGATCCGTTCGCCTCCATCGCCTTCACCATCCCGCTCATGTTCCTCTTCGGAGCCTTTCTCCAGAAAACATTCATCAACCGCGTGCTCGGTGCCCTGCCCCAGAACCAGATCCTGCTCACCATCGGCCTGGGACTGATCATGAGCAACACGATGATGTTCATCTATACGTCAGACTACAAGATACTGACCACACCCTATTCGTCGAGCAGCTTCAATATCGGCGCCATCTCCATCTCGTGGCCGCTGGCCATCTCCTTCCTGATCACCGCGGCGATAACGCTGCTTCTCTACTGGTTCCTGATGAGGACCGATACGGGCCAGGCGATCCGGGCCACGGCCCAGGACCGGGAGGCGGCCCAGCTCATGGGGATCAACGTGAAGCGGATGTCGATCCTGGCCTTCGGCATGGGAGCGGCCCTGGCCGGCACGGCCGGCGCGCTCGTGTCCCCCACCTACTACATCTTCCCGCAGATCGGGAGCACCTTCACCCTCAAGGCGTTCGTCATCACGGTTCTCGGCGGCATGGGGAGCATCGTGGGAGCTACCATAGGCGGCGTCATCATCGGGGTGGCGGAGTCCCTGGGAGCCGTCTACATCTCATCCGGCTGGAAGGACGTGGTCGTGTTCGTCCTCTTCCTCCTGGTGCTGCTCTTCAAGCCGGCGGGTCTGCTCGGCAAATCCAAAATGTAGCGGGGTCCGACTGACATGAGACAGATCAATGCTCTGATAACCAATACGCGCGGAGCCTCGCCGGTGTCGATCATCCTCGGGGTGGTCATTCTCGCGGGCCTCTTCCTCTTTCCCAAGGCAGTGGAGAGCCCCTACGCCCTCCACATCATGATCCTCTTCTTCCTCAGCACCATCATGGGGGAGAGCTGGAACATCGTCGGCGGCTACGCGGGACAGTACTCGGTGGGCCACGCCGCCTACTTCGGGGCCGGCGCCTATACCACCATGATCCTGATGCAGTTCAAGGAGATCCCCCCCTGGTACGGATGATCGCCGGCATCATCGTGGCACTGGTGGTTTCCCTGATCATCGGCAGCATCTGCTTCCGGCTCCGGGGACCCTACTTTGTTCTCGCGTCCATTGCCGTGGCCGAGATCATGCGCCTCTGCGCCATGAACCTGAAAAATCTGACCAACGGGGCCGAGGGGATCCTGGCCACGGACATCCCCCCCTTCACCCTGGGGGAAACAGTAATCACCGACTTTCTCTCCAAGGTCCCCTTCTATTACATCGGCCTGGTGATCGCCATCCTGACCATCGCAGTCACCTACCTGGTGCAGCACTCCAAGCTCGGCTACTACTTCCAGGCCATCCGCGAGGACCAGGATGCGGCCCATTCTCTCGGGATCAACCTTTCCATCTACAAGAACATCGCCCTGGCCATCTCGGCAGCATTCACGTCGCTGGCCGGCAGCTTCTACGCCATTTACATCGGCTTCATCGATCCCCCACGGTGCTCGCCCTGGACATCTCGGTGCAGATCGTCCTCATCTGCATCATCGGCGGCATCGGCACCATCTGGGGGCCGGTGGTGGGATCTCTGGTGCTGGTTCCCCTGTCGGAGGCCCTGCGCAGCAACCTGATCGCCCAGGGGATCTTCAAAATCGGCCTGGCCAGCGAGGAGTCCGGCTTCGGCATCCTCCTCAAGGAGCACCTGGCCCACGCCCATGCCCTGATCTACGGCATCCTGGTGGTGGTGGTCATCCTCTTCATGCCCGACGGCGTCCTGGGCTACGTCAAGAAACTCACCAAGAAAAAGGCGATGTGAGGTCAATCCCATGGCGATACTGGAAATAAAGCACGTCAGCAAATTCTTCGGCGGTCTCGCCGCCAATTCGGACGTCTCCTTCTCCATGGAGGAAGGGATGATCATGGGGCTGATCGGCCCCAATGGCGCCGGCAAGACCACCCTGTTCAACTGCATTACCGGCTATTACCCCCCGTCGCGGGGCGACGTGATCTTCGACGGCAGGAAGATCAACGGCATGGAACCCGACAGGGTCTGCAAGCTCGGCATGGTCCGCACCTGGCAGAAAGTCCGGCCCCTGGCCAAGCTCTCGGTGCTCGACAACGTCATGGTCGGCGCCCTCTGCCGGACCGGCTCCCTCAAGGTTGCCCGCGAGATTGCCCACGAGCAGCTCAAGGTCGTGGGACTGGATCACAAGTCCGACTTCCTTGCCGGCGGGCTCCCCATCGGCGAGCGGAAAAAGCTGGAGGTGGCCCGCGTTCTCGCCACCCAGCCCAAAATGCTGCTCCTTGACGAGGTCATGGGAGGACTGAACCCGGCCGAGAGCGAGGAAATCATCCAGTTGATCCTCGACATCAAGAAACGCGGCGGGATCACCCAGATGGTCATCGAGCACGACATGAAGGCGATCATGAGGATCTCCGAGCGCATCGTGGTCCTCAACTCAGGCGAAAAGCTGGCCGAAGGAACGCCGGAGGAGATCGTCAATAACCAGGCGGTGGTTGAGGCCTACCTGGGCTCCGAGCACTGATTTCACTGTTCCGACAAAGGATATGCCATGCTCACGATAGAAAAACTCAATTTCAGCTACGGTGACCTCAAGGTCCTCTGGGACATCGACCTGGAGGTCAAGGAAGGTGAAATCGTCACTGTTGTCGGCTCCAACGGCGCCGGCAAGTCCACCACCCTCAAGAACATTTCACGGCTCGTGAAACCCGACTCGGGCACCCTCACCTTCAACGGCACCGACCTCACCAAACTGGAATCCCACGAGGTGGTGGAACAGGGGATCGTCCAGGTACCCGAGGGACGGAAGATCTTCCCGGAAATGACGGTTCTCGAAAACCTGCGCATGGGCTCCTATCTCAAGAGCACCCGCGGCGACCGGGAGGCCAACGTGGACCGGGTCTTCGGCCTCTTCCCCCGGCTCAAGGAGCGGGCGAAACAGTTGGGCGGCACCATGAGCGGCGGCGAGCAGCAGATGCTCGCCATTGCCCGGGGGCTGATGACGAACCCGAAGCTTCTGCTCCTGGACGAGCCGTCCCTCGGTCTCGCACCGCTCCTGGTCAAGTTCATCTTCGAGATCATCACCGAGATCAACAAGCAGGGGGTCACCATCCTCCTCGTGGAGCAGAACGTCTTCCAGTCGCTCAGGATCGCCCACAGGGCCTATGTCCTGGAGACCGGCAGGGTTGTCCTCTCCGGCACCGGCGAGGCCCTCCTGAACGACGAACATGTGAAAAAAGCATTCCTGGGAATGTAGAGGCAACCAGAGGAGGATACTGACATGACTAAAGTAGGAACCTGGATGACGAAGAACCCCGTCACCATCGAAAAGGACGCCACGGTCATCGAGGCGATCCATCTGATGAAGGAAAAGAACATCCGCCGGGTGCCGGTAATGGACAAGGAAACGATCGTGGGAATCCTCACCGAAAAGATGGTGGCGGATTTCAGACCGTCCAAGGCCACGTCGCTGGACACCTGGGAGGTCCACTACATCCTTTCCAAGACGCCGGTCACCGAGGCCATGAATCCGAAACCGTACAAGGTAAAACCCGATACCGACCTGACCGCGGCGGCCCAGCTTCTCCACGATCGCAAGCTCAATGGCGTCCTGGTGGTGGACGACGACGACCGGCTGGTCGGAATCCTCACCGTCACCAACGCCCTTGAGGCCCTGATCGAGGTCTGCAAGGACCCGGATGCCTGCAAGAAATAAGTCGGCGCCCTGGGCTCACTGCCCGGGCTGCCCGGCCAATGCACAAACTGTCTGAAAAAGAGAAAGGGGGACACGTCAGTGACGGTCCCCCTTTCTCTTTCCTGCTGCAACGTGCCGGACGGATCAGGCGTTGAGAAACTCCCGGCCAAAGGGCGACATTTCCCGCAACCGCCGGATGATGGGCGGCAACTCGCGGATTATGGTGTCGATCTCTCCGTCGGTGGTGAAACGAGATAACGAGAACCGGATGGAACCGTGGGCGCAGGTGAACGGAACCCCCATGGCCCGCAGCACGTGGGACGGCTCAAGGGAGCCGGAGGTGCAGGCGCTCCCCGACGATGCGCAGATCCCCTTCTCGGACATCAGCATGAGGATCGCCTCCCCTTCCACGAACTCGAAGGCAATGGAGAGGGTATTGGGGAGCCGTTCTGCTTCGCCCCCGTTGATCCTGGCCCGGGGAATCAGGTCGAGCAGCGCGGCCTGGAGCCGGTCGCGCAGGGCCCTGACCCGCGTATTTTCGTCTTCCATCCAGTGGCCTGCCAGCTCGCATGCCTTGCCGAGGGCGATGATGCCTGCGGTGTTTTCGGTGCCGGCCCGGCGGCTGTGCTCCTGGTGCCCGCCAACCATGAACGGCCTGAACGGTACCCCTTTGCGCAGATAAAGAACCCCCGTGCCTTTGGGGGCATGGAGCTTGTGTCCCGAAATGGAAAGCATGTCGATGCACGACGTGGCCATGTTGATGGGGATTTTCCCCACGGCCTGAACCGCGTCGGTATGGAACAGCGCACCCTTTCCTTTCTCCTTGACGATCCCGCTGATCTCCTCAACCGGGAAGATCACGCCCGTTTCGTTATTGGCCCACATGACCGATACCACGGCGGTATCCTCGTCAATCACGCTCCGCAGTTCATCCAGGTCCAGCCGGCCTTCCCCGTCAACACCCAGTTCGGTGACCCGGTACCCCCGCTTGGACAGGTTACGGCAGAGGGTCAGGACCGCCGGATGCTCCACCCGGGTGGTAATGATGTGACGGCGCTCCGGAAAGACCTCAAGGGCCGAACGGATGGCCGCGTTGTCGCTCTCGGTACCGCAGGCCGTGAAGATGATCTCTTCGGGCAGGGCGCCCAGGAGCGCAGCGACCCGGTTCCGGGCCTCGTCCACCTTCCTCTGGACCTGGCCGCCGAAATAGTGCATGGAGCTGGGGTTGCCGTAGAGGTCACAGAAATAGGGACGCATCTCCTCGAAAACAGCCTCGTCCACTTTGGTGGTGGCGTTGTTGTCCAGGTAGATCTCCTTCATCCCTCCACCTCCGTGACAGTGATGTCCTCGGCCACAAGCTCGCGCAGCTTCATCTCCACGAACTTGGCGGTATTGCCCGAAGCGGCGCACCCGGCGCACGCCTTGCGGAATGCAATCTGCACTTCGCTGCCGGCAATGTCTATCAGCTCAAGATCTCCGCCGTCGGCCCAGAGCTGGGGTCGGATCTCCTTCTCCAGGGTCTCCTGGATAAGCTGCATCTTGCGGAGGTTGGTCAACTTTTCGGGCCGTCTGTGCTCTTCCGCCGGCTTGGCGCCCAGAACCTCGTTGATGATCTCCTTGATTCTCGGGATACAACCGCCGCATGCTCCGCCGGCCTTGGTGAAATGGGTCACCTGCTCGGCGGTGGTCAGCTTGTTGGTCTCGATCACCTTGCGCAGGAAGACATCGGTCAGGCCGAAGCACTTGCAGACGATCTCGCCCCCGGCCTCTTCGTGACCGTGGTCATGGTGAGTCGGCACCGGACCGCCTCGGTATTTGGCGATTGCCACCTCAAGGGCCTCCTGCCCCATGACCGAACAGTGCATCTTCTCCTCGGGAAGCCCTCCCAGAAATTCGGCGATCTCCTGGTTGGTGGTCGCCAGGGCCTCGTCAAGGGTCTTGCCCTTGATGATTTCGGTCAGGGCCGACGACGATGCAATGGCGCTGGCACAACCAAAGGTCTGGAACTTTGCGTCGACGATCTTCTCCTTGGCCTCGTCAAGTTTGATATAGAGCTTGAGCGCATCACCGCAGGCAAGGCTTCCCACCTCGCCCACCGCATCCGCATCGGGTATCTCTCCAACGTTTCTGGGATTCAGGAAGTGCTCCCGAACCTTCTCAGTGTAATCCCACATGGATTCCTCCTCGGATTGTAGTCATCGCTTGATAATACTATAGCAAAATTGTCAGGTATTCAATACTCCGTTTTCACCCGACAAAGATAAAAGGCGCCCCGCCGCCTGGGGCGGATGGGCGCCGTTGCACCGTCCGTTTGTCTGTTCGTCAGCGTTTTAGCCGAGGATGAACTGTTTCCCGGCAGCCATGACCGCCACGAGCTTCTCCTCGCTGGACGCCTCGCCGTACAGGCGAACCACCGGCTCGGTCCCTGATTTGCGGAACAGCAGCCAACTGCCGTCCTCAAGGATGAACTTGCTGCCGTCCACGGCAACCTTTTGCGTCACCTTCAGACCGGCAAAGGAATCGGGCGCCTGGCGCTGCTTTTCAGCGTAGCCCTCTTCCACGGCAGGAGAAAGGGTAATGTTCTCCCGTTTTGTCACAAAGGTCCCGACCTCCTCATAGAGCCTTGCCAGCAATGCTTTCACGGACAACCCCTCCCGGGCGACCATTTCTGCCACCAGGAAACAGGCGAGAATGCCATCCTTCTCGGGAACGTGGCCCTTGATGGAAAGGCCGGCGCTCTCTTCTCCACCGATAATGATCCGGTCCTGGCTGATCAGCTCGCCAATATACTTGAAGCCCACCGGCGTCTCGATGACTTCGATGCCGTGCTTCTTTGCCACCGCGTCCACGAGGTGGGACGTTGCCACGCTGCGGGCCACCGCGCCGGTCATCTTCCTCACCCGGACCAGATAGTCGAACAGCAGCGCAATGATGTAGTTCGGCTCGATAAAGGTGCCATCGCCATCCACGATACCGAAGCGGTCAGCATCGCCGTCAGTGGCGATCCCCAGCCCTACGGCCGGATCATCCTTCACGAGTCGGATAAAATCCTGGATATACTTCTCGGATGGTTCGGGCGGAAACCCCCCGAAATAGGGGTCGCGATGCATGTTGATCGCCTTTACGCCCACGCCTCGCGCCATCAGAGGCTCATCCAGATACCCCCGGCCGGTCCCGTAGAGGGCGTTCACGGCAACGGAACCGAGACGGCCGATGGCGTCGAAGTCGACCTTGGACTCCAGGGCCTTCAGGTACTCCTCCCGGGGATCGATCTCCTCCAGCAGCCCCGCCCTTACCGCCTCGTCAAGGGCCATCTCACGGTAACAGACCTCACCCATCATTTCGTTGGCCCGCCGCTCGATGTCGCCGGTGGTCTCAGGCAACGCCGGCCCGCCCCAGGACGGAGAAAACTTGATCCCGTTGTATTCGGGCGGGTTATGGCTTGCGGTAAAATTGACCGCCCCCGCAGTCCCGCGGCGCAGGATCTCGAAGGAAATGACCGGCGTCGGCGTGTCGCGCCGGCAGAAATAGGCCTTGATGCCGGCACCGGCCAGGACGCGGACCGTTTCCTTGGCGAAACGCTCTCCCATGAATCGGGTGTCATAGGCGACGATGATCCCCTTGTCCTGTTCGCCTACTGCTTTCACATGGTCGGCAATGGCCTGAGTCACCACCTTCACGTTCTCGAAGGTGAAATCCTCGCAGAGAATGCCGCGCCAACCGGAAGTGCCGAAGGTAATGCGATGCATGAAGTCCCTCCCCTGGGAGCATGGCCGCCACCGAGCCGTGGAGGCCTTGATTTACCGGCCTCCAAAGGGTAATACATACCCTGTGGGGAGTCAACCCCGCGGCCAGGATGGCCACGGAGATTTTCAGATGCGTCCCACGGGCACGGCCGCCTGACGCACGCCCCGAAAGGCTTCGCAATCCCTGTGGCAGCGGGATTTTTCCGTTGACTTTATTCTTTTGAAATTGCTAGATTTGATACTACACGGGTTTACGGAAAAAACACTTAGGAGGATTCAGGATGCTGTGTCAAACGGTACTTCCCGGTACCGAGTGTACCTTTTGGGGAAAACAAGGTTGCATCTTCACCGGCGGTTCCTGCCAAAACGTGGTTGAGAACTGCGAAGGGTGCGAACGGATCGTCGAGGGGACCATCGGCAAGGTCTGCAGTGCCTACCGGCTCCGGGCAAAAAGTGGGTGGGCGGCATCTGTAACTTCGCCACCCATGCGAAGGTCGAGATAAAGGGCGATGACCTCAGGATCAACCCGCTCAAGGCCTCCAAGAAGGCCTCCGGCGGCAAGAAGAAGTAAGCCGGACGGACGCAACGGCACCGAAGGGGGAGGAAGCGATTCCTCCCCTTTTCATTTCCCCGGAGGACGCCATGCCCTTCGAGTACCTCTCCTGTCCCCGTTGCGGGGCAAAAGTCCGCGCATACCGTAATCCCGTCCCCACGGTCGACATCATCATCGAAACGCCCGATGGCATTGTCCTCATTGAACGAAAAAACGAACCACTGGGATGGGCACTGCCGGGAGGATTCGTGGACTGCGGGGAGACCCTTGAGGCCGCGGCTGTCCGCGAGGCATGGGAGGAGACCTCTCTCCGCATCTCAGGCCTCAGGCTCCTGGGGTGCTATTCCGACCCCCGGCGCGACGCCCGCCGGCACACCATATCCACCGTTTTCATCGCCTCCGCACAGGGCACGCCCCGGGCGGGCGACGACGCGGCCGGGCTCGCGGTTTTCCCATCAAACAAACTCCCCGCCACGCTCTGTTTCGATCATCGAAAGATCCTCGACGACTACCTGCTCGTTACGGGTCTGATTTCAGACTGACAGGCGCCACCAGGTTGGTCCTGCCCCGAAGAAAATCGGCCACATCCTCCGAAGGCATGGGTGTGCTGAACAGAAACCCCTGAACCTCGTCGCACTTGTTTTCGGACAGAAACGACAACTGCCCCTCGGTTTCCACTCCCTCGGCGATAACCTTAAGGTTGAGGCTGTTCCCCATGGCAATGATCGCCGTGGCAATGGCGGCATCGGCTGAATTGATCTCCACGTCGCGCACGAATGACTTGTCGATCTTCAGGGTACTGATGGAGAAACGCTTCAGGTGGGCCAGAGACGAGTAGCCGGTGCCGAAATCGTCAATGGAGATATGGATGCCCAGCTCCCTGATCTCTGCCAGGACCGCCACGGCAAAGTCAGGGTTCTGCATGATGACGCTCTCGGTTATCTCCAGCTCCAGAAGCCCGGGATCAAGACGGGTATCAGCCAGCACGGCGCGAATAATGTCCAACAGGTTAGGCTGCTGGAACTGGTAGCCGGACAGGTTGACCGCCACCCTCATGGGCGGCAGCCCCATCTCGAGCCACTTGCGGTTCTGGAGACAGGCGGCGCGCAGCACCCATTCGCCGATGGGAACGATGAGCCCCGTCTCCTCGGCCAGGGGGATGAATTCCGACGGGGCCACAAGGCCGAGCGTCGGATGCTGCCAGCGCAGCAGGGCCTCCATGGCGGTGATCCTTTTGGTCAGGATGTCGACTTTGGGCTGATAGTAGACCCGGAATTCTTCATTATCCAGCGCCTTGCGCAGACTGGTTTCAAGAAGCAGCCGCTTGTCCGCGTTGGCGTCCATCTTGGGGACGTAGAACTTGAAGGTGTTTCTCCCCTCACCCTTTGCATGGTACATGGCGATGTCGGCCTTCTTGACCAGATTGTCCAGATTGTCATCGTCGCCGGGATACAGGGCAATGCCGATGCTCGTGGTGATGTAGAGCTCGAAGCTGTCCACCATGAACGGGACGGACAGGGACTTGAGTATTTTCTTGGCTACCCGCTTCACGTCCTCGTCGGAGTCGATGTTCACGAGCACGACGGTAAACTCGTCACCGCCGATGCGCGCCACGGTATCAACCTCCCGCACGCAGTCCACAAGGCGCTTCGCCACCTCCTGAAGAAGCTTGTCGCCCACCGGATGACCAAGGGTGTCGTTAATGATCTTGAAACGGTCCAGGTCGAGAAACATGAGCGCCACATGACGCCGGTATCGATTGGCATGGGCCTTTGCCTGCTGAAGGCGGTCCAGGAAGAGGATGCGGTTGGGGAGCCCGGTCAGGGTATCGTGATGGGCGAGGCGGTAGAGCTGTTCCTCCACCTGCTTGCGCTCGGTGATGTCCCGGCAGATGCCCCACACGGCGGTGGAGCCTTCACCATCGACACCACAGGTCAGGCTGCCCTCGACAATGATGGATCGCCCTCCCTTGGCAACCAGCGTTGCTTCAAGCGGACTGAGCACATCGCCGGCGAGGATCCGCTCCAGCTCCGCATTGCATCGCTCACGGCTGTCGGGATGAATGATGCCGAAGAAGGAAAGTTTCTTCGCCTCCTCTGCCGTATAGCCGAGAACCTGCTGCCACGCCTCGTTCACATAGAGAAGCCGGCCTTCGGGAGAAAAGCTCAGGATCAGATCGTTGGCCGTATCGAGGAAGCCCATGAGCCGCTCTTCGCTCTGCCTCGTCGCTTCCGACTCGCGCTCGATCACTGACATGAAGTAGGAGCCGATGACGGCTGCAGCCGCGTTGAGTAGCGACACCCAGAGCCAGACCAGAAGAAGGTAGTGAGGATCCCGCTGGAGCCCCGGTTCCACGAAGGGCATGGGGACGTTCGGGATGACGCCGGCATGCTCCAGACCAAGCAATGCCCCGTAGAGAATGCCGCCGAACGCCCCCACGAGCCAGACTTCACGCTTTCCCTCAATCAGGAATGCGGCTTCGATGGTAACAATGAGATAGACCGGCCAGAACCAACTGGAGGCACCGCCGCTGAGGTGAATGAGAACCGTTACCAGGAACAGGTCGAGGAGAATCTGAATGATGTTGATGAATCTGAAGCACCAGATGATCCGCTGGTGAAAGAGATGAAGCAGAAGATTGTAGGCAACCACCGACGAAGCGGTGATCACGAGGAACATCACCTGAGACGGTGACAAAAAGAGACCGATACGACTGACATAATACGTACTTCCCGCAACGAGGCAGTAGGTGCCCACAAGCGCCAGGAGCAGCCAACGGCACTTGACCACGAGAAGAGCGCGTGCCTTGTATTCTTCTAAACGCCCGGATTCCGGAGACTTGAGCCCTTCGCGCAGATGTTTGAGTCGCCTGGCCACCGAATCGAGCCAACGGGAGCCGGTCAATGAAGTCTGAGTCATGAATATTTATTCAGCAATTCATATGCCAACTATCCTCAAGAAAACAGACGAATTTCCGGAGCCGATGCAATGGAACCGAGTTCAGCCGCATGGCGAAAGAAGAGACGCAGCCCGTCCAGGTGAGCGGGCGTCAGATCGTAGGAAATGGTTCGCCAGTAGTCGACAAGCTGCTCCTCGCCGATCCAGTTGCGTTCCGGCGCCTCTGCCGCAATGGCGGGATAGGACTCGTAGGAGATCAGTTTTGCCGCGAGCAGGTCGGCGCCCAGCCGGACCACCTCATCCCGCTGCGACTCCGCAGCTTCACGGCGGACCAGCCAGAGGGCAAACACGAACGGAAGTCCCGTGAACCGGTACCACAGCTCACCCAGGTCATAGACGTGGGGGGCAGTGCCGTCGAGAACCGCCCGAAGGGCCTTGTCGCCGATGAGCAGCAGACCTGGATGGGCTTCCAGCGCCTCCTTCAGCGGGAGGTCGGTCCGCTGGAACCGATTGGTGAACCGGTGGAACAGGCCCAGGATTATCTTTAAAAGATTGACCGATGTGTCGGACTCCGTGGTCATGGCAATGGTGGCGCCATCCAGTTGCTCGATGGGTACGCGGGAAAAGAGCATGACGCTCTTGACCGGCCCCACCGCGCTGATGGAAAGGTCGGGCAGGATCACGTAGCGGTCGGGATGGGTGGCGTATTCGATGGATGACGAGGGGCAGACGTCGATCCCGCCATGGGCGAGAAGTCGGTTGAGCTGGGCAGGCACCCCCGTCACGATCCGGTAATCGGGAGAGTGGCCGAGGCCCCGCAGAGCAGTGAAAATGGGCGTACAGTTGGCATAGACAATATGGCCGAGTGTCAGTGGCATTGCGTGCTCCGGTTCTGGTCAAAAACAAAGGCGAGATGGGTATCTCGCCTTTGCCAGCGGCTGAAACGCCGCTGTTGGTTATTCTTCGTCTTCGTCGGCCTGGCTCACGTACTCTGCGTAATCCTCCGCCGACAGGAGCGACTTGAGCTCTTCAGGGTCATCGAGTGAGACCACTGCAATCCACCCCCCGTCATAGGGGTCGTCGTTGACGATCTCCGGGGCAGCGTCCAGTTCCTCGTTTACCTCCAGCACCGTCCCGCTGATGGGGGCGTAAAGCTCCGACGCGGTCTTACGTGCCTCAAGGGAACCAAAGGAATCCTCCTGCTCCAGTTCATCTCCCACCGTGGGCAGTTCTATGGCACTGACGGTGCCCAGGGCATCCTGGGCGTAATCGGTCAGCCCGATGACCGCCCGATCCCCCTCTTCCCTGACCCAGACGTGTTCCTTGCTGTACTTGAGCTCTTCAGGAAAATCCATGCCCTACTCCAGCACGATTCGCTCGAGGAAGCCGGTGTCGACGTTCCCCTCCATGAAGTCTTTGTTGTCCATAATCCTCTTGTGGAAAGGGATCGTGGTCTTGATGCCCTCAATGATGTACTCGTCAAGGGCCCGGGCCATGCGGCGGATGGCATCCTCCCGGGTTTCGGCGTGGACGATCAGCTTCGCGATGAGCGAGTCATAATGGGGAACCACGGAATACTGATCATAGACAAAGGAATCGATCCGCACCCCCAGGCCGCCCGGGGTATGGTAGCCGACGATCTTGCCCGGCGACGGGGTGAACTTCACCGGATCCTCGGCATTGATCCTGCACTCGATGGCGTGGCCGTGCAGCTTCACGTCGCTCTGCTTGTAACGGAGCTTGAGACCGGCCGCGGAACGGATCTGCTCCCGGACGATGTCGATGCCGGTCACCATTTCGGTCACCGGATGCTCCACCTGCACCCGGGTATTCATCTCCATGAAATAGAAGTTGAGGTCCTTGTCCACCAGGAACTCAACGGTGCCGACACTGTCGTACCCCACGGCCTTGGACGCGCGAACAGCCGCATCACCCATGGCCTTGCGGAGTGCAGGAGTCATGACCGGGCAGGGCGACTCCTCGATGATCTTCTGGTGACGGCGCTGGATGGAGCAATCCCGCTCACCCAGGTGGATCACGTTGCCGTGCTTGTCGGCCATGACCTGTATCTCGACGTGACGCGGCTTCTCACAGTACTTCTCGATGTAGACCTCGGGGTTGCCGAAACCGGCCTGGGCCTCGGCGCGGGCCGTGGCAAAGGCATTGGGGAGGGCCGCCGGGGAGTGTACGATCTTCATCCCCCGGCCGCCGCCGCCGGCAGTCGCCTTGATGATGACGGGGAAGCCGATTTTCTTGGCGATCTTCACCGCCTCGTTGACGTCGTTAACCCCCTCCTTGGTGCCGGGCAGGATCGGTACATCCTCCTTGATCACCGCCTGCCGGGCGCTGATCTTGTCGCCCATGATGCGCATGCTCTGCGAGGAAGGGCCAATGAAGGTTATGCCGCAGTTTTCGCAGATCTCGGCAAAGGCGGCATTTTCCGAAAGAAAGCCGTAGCCGGGGTGGATCGCCTCGGCATCGGTCAACTCGGCAGCCGAAATAATGGCGTTGATATTGAGATAGCTTTGCAGGCTCGGCGCGGGGCCGATGCAGACGCTCTCATCCGCGAGCTTCACGTGGAGCGAATCCTTGTCCGCTGTCGAGTAGACGGCAACAGTCTTGATTCCCAGCTCCTTGCAGGCCCGGATGACCCTCAGGGCGATTTCGCCGCGATTTGCAATCAGAACTTTATGAAACATGTAGATTTCTCCAATGACGGCCGGGACGAGCTACATCGGCTCCACGATGAAGAGGGGCTCCCCGAACTCCACCGGCTGGGCGTTCTCTTTGCATATTTGGACGATCTTGCAGCGGAACTCGGCCTCGATTTCGTTCATGAGCTTCATGGCCTCAACGATGCAGAGGACCTGCCCCTTTTCCACCACTTGGCCGACTTCCACGTAAGGGGCCGCATCAGGGGCCGGGGCACGATAGAAGGTACCGACGATGGGAGAGGCTACCTCCTTGCCGGCCGCCACGGCGGGAGCGGGGGCAGCAGGAGCTGCAACCGGGGCGGGCGCAGCAGCGGCAACCGGTGCGGCAACAGGCTGGGGAATGGCCATCATGGGCGCGGGGGCCTGATACTGGACCACCTGGGGAGTACAGCCGCGCTTGATGTGAATCTTCTCCTCGGCTCCCTCCAGCTCGAACTCGGTGATGTCGGTTTCGGTAACCATTTTTATGAGTGACTTCAGATCCTTGATATCCATGTATCGTATCTCCTTTGACGGGTATCGCCGCCGGGACGTGCCAACGGCGTTACAAAATCATGAGTTCCTTGGGAACCATGGTAATAGGACGGCAACCATGCTCGGTAACGATGACCGTGTCTTCGATCCGCACGCCACCCCAGCCGGGAATGTAGATGCCCGGCTCGATGGTGAAAACCATGCCGGCAGCCGCTACACCCTCGCTCCGGGGGGAAACGACCGGCCTCTCATGGACGTCAAGGCCGACGCCGTGGCCGAGGCCATGGCCGAAAAAGGCGCCGTAGCCCTGTTCTTCAATATATCCGCGGGCGATCCGATCGACTTCCCGCAATTCGGTGCCGGGCCTGACCGCGGCAATCGCCCGATCGTGAGCTTCCTTGACAATGCCGTAGACCTGGCGCTGGCGCTCATCGGGGGCGCCCACGGCAACGGTCACGGTTTCGTCCGAACAGTAGCCTTCGTACCGTGCGCCGAAATCGATGGTAACCAGTTCTCCCGCAGCCAGTGCCTTGTCGCTGGCACGTCCGTGGGGAAGGGCTCCCCGTTCGCCGGAAGCCACGATGAAATCAAAGGATGAATTCTCCGCACCGGCGCGGCGCATGGCGAATTCGAGCTCAAGGGCCAGTTCGCGCTCCACGGCGCCCGGCTTCACCAACGGCAGGACTGACAGCAGGGCCTCGGAGGCCAACCGGGCGACACGGGACAAGATCTCACATTCCGAGGGGTCCTTGATCAGCCGGAGCTGGGCAAGCTCATCACCGATGGGCACCAGTTCGGTCTCGGGGAGTTTCTGCCGCAGGGACTCGTACACGGCAACCGTCGTGTGTTCAGACTCAAACCCGATCCGGCGGAATCCCTGTTCCCGCGCCAGCTCAGCGATCCCGTCGAGTTTGATGCGATATTCGACCGTCGGGAACCCGGCAACCTGACGGGACGCCTGGGTGGTGTAGCGTGAATCGGTGAGGAACCAGCACGCCTCCCTCCCGAGGACCACTGCACCATCGCTTCCGGTGAATCCGGAAAGGTACCGAACGTTACTCATGTTAAAAAACACGATGGCATCAACATCGTGTTTTTCAGCATGACTCCGGGCCTTATTGAGCCTGTTTTGTAACATGTTTCAACCCTTGGTGACAATCCCTTTTTCAATGTGGGTAAAAAGGGCGCGCAACCCGAGCAGGTAGCTGTCCGCGCCGAACCCCGTGATCTGCCCCACGGCAACGGGTGCGACGAAACTGTGGGTCCGGAATTCCTCCCGGCGATGGATATTTGAAAGATGCACCTCAACCACCGGCAACGCCACTGCGGTGAGGGCGTCGCGAATGGCAACGCTGGTGTGGGTATATGCGGCCGGGTTGATGAGAATGCCGGCACAGGTTCCCGCCGCGGCCTGGATGGCATCGACCAGCGCCCCTTCGCTGTTGGACTGGAACAAGGAGAGTGTACACCCCAGCTCATCGGCCAAGGCTACCAGAGACTCATTGATCCGATCAAGGGTTAACGTGCCGTAGATGCCCGGTTCGCGGGTTCCCAGCAGATTCAGGTTCGGGCCGTGCACCACGAGAATGCGCATGCATGTGCTCCTTTTCCGGAGAGGCTGGCTTACGACAGCAGTTCGCGCAGTTTCGGGGCGGCAAGGCGCAACAGGTAGCGCCCTTTGCCGTAGTTGCCGTCCCGCTCGAGAGTCAGGACCAAAAACGCATCGTCGTTTATGACCCGGACAATGACCCGCGACCGCTCGGTAGCGACGGAAACCTCCTCCATGTCGCCGGTCCCGAGCACATCGACCGTCCTTTTGACCTCCTTGAGCACGGTGGCGTACTCAACGGCCAGGAGATGGAGGTCCATGGGGGGATCTTCCCTGAGATACTCGTCGATATGGATACCGTCGTAGCCCATGATGGCCGCGCCCAGCCCTCCCTCGACCCCGTCGACGATCTGCTTCAGTGCGGCACTGAACGGCATTGGCGTATCCTCCGAATGGAATCGAGCCACCCTTCGAGCACAGAGACTACATGGGCCGCGGCCCCATCCCCCCCTGCAACGCTGGCCGACGACCTGGTCACTGCAGCGTCCTCAAGGGGAGTATCAACCTGGGGTGCCGACTCGCCGGCAGAGCCGAAAACCGCCTCACTCTCGAAAGCACCTGTGCCCGCGGCCACGTCTTCGCCGAATTCCGCGTCGCCGGCAGCCATGGCCACGGAGGGACCACCCTCCATCAGGACAGATTCGCGGGCGCGGGCCTCGTCCTCATCGATGCGCCTCTTGAGGTCCACCATCCGGTTGCGGAGCGCCTCATTGAGGGGGTCGGCATCCAGCAGCTCACGGTAGATGACGAGCGCCTTCTTGGGGAACCCCTGTGCTATGTAGAGATCCGCGATGGTGCCGGTACTCAGGACATCGTGCAGACCCGGGACGCCAGCATTCGCTGCGGGCTCTTCATCGAGAAGAAGGCCCGCGAACGACTCCTCCGCGAGCGGCGGAGGCGGTGTGCGCTCTGCAACGGCTGCAACCTCTTCCCCGTCGACCCCCTCGTCAACCAGTTCTTCGATAATCTCGATCTCTTCCAGCAACGATTCATCTTCCACATCGGCGCCCGCACCGTCGAAGAGGTCGTCGGCATAGCCAGAGCTCTCAAAGGGTTGCCGGCACATGGCGTCGAGCATGAGCCTGCTTTCCAGATCATCGGGATTGAGGGAAAGGATGATCTCCAGGCACCGGCGGGCGAGATCGGTTTCCCCGGCATCACCATAGATCTGGCTGAGAAGCTTTTGGGCCAGGAGATTATCCGGCGTGACCCGTACGACCTTCTCCAGGGCCGTCCTGCTCTCCGTCCGCTCACCCTTCTCGAAGCAGGCGCGTCCGAGGGCCATGTACCCCCCGACATACTCCGGATGCTGCCCGATCCCCGTGCGGGCCGTCATGATGGCGTCGTCCAGGAGCCCCACTTTGCGATACAACTCTGAAAGAGGCGCAAAGCAGTACGACCCGGGATCCTTGGCCAGGATATCCTCATAGCGCTTGATATCGGTCCAGAACGATTCGGTTCCGTGTTCCATGGTCATTCCCCCACGCCGCAGATGCCGAATACTTCAGACAGGTTTTCGATCCTGACGATTTCGTGGCTGCCGATTCCCCGGTTGAGAACGAAGTCCAGCCCCCGATCCCGGGCCTTTTTATCGCGCAGGAGTACGTCGCGATAGCTGTCTGCGTCAAACGACGGAAGCCCGGTCGCAGCCCCACCGCCTCCACCAGTGCGCGAATCCGCCGGGTATCGCCGGCCGAGGAGTATCCCCGGGCCTCTGCCAGGACAGCGGCCCGCACCATACCGATGGCGACCGCCTCCCCGTGGAGCACGGCAGTATAGCCCGTCAACGCCTCCACGGCGTGGCCGAACGTGTGCCCGTAGTTGAGAACCGCCCGAAGGCCGGCCTCACGCTCATCCTGCTCCACGACCCAGGCCTTCAGCGCGCAGCAACGCGTTATGGCCCGGACCAGCGTCTGCCGGTCGCGCCCGAGAAGAGCGCTCACATTCTGTTCGAGAAAGGCGAAGAACTCACCATCGAGCACCACGCCATACTTGATGACTTCGGCAAGCCCGCCGAGATACTCGCGCCGGGGAAGAGTGGCAAGGGTGTCCACGTCGATGAGGACCGCCCTGGGCTGGTGGAAGGCACCGATCAGGTTCTTGCCCAGCGGATGGTTGATGCCGGTCTTGCCCCCCACACTGCTGTCCACCTGGGCGAGGAGCGTGGTCGGAACCTGCACGAAGGGGATGCCGCGCAGATATGTTGCCGCGGCATAACCGGCCAGGTCTCCAACCACCCCTCCGCCCAGGGCGACAACAAGGGAGTCCCGCGTCAATCCGCCGTTGACGAGTCTGTCATAGACGCGATTGAGGGTGGCCGAGGTCTTATGCTCTTCTCCATCGGGGATCTCAATGCGCAGCACGTTAAAACCGGCGGCAGTCAGCGAATCGGCCACGCCGCCCGCATAGAGGGGACCAACGGTAGTATTGGTCACGACAGCCACGCGCCTGCCGGCCACAGCGTCACGACACACGGCGCCGATCGTGCCGATGATCGCCGAGCCGACGCGGATGTCGTAGCTCCGTTCACCGAGTTCTACTCTCAGCGTCTCGATGGTCATTGATGCTCCCGGACAAAGGTGGCGATTTCGGTGACCACATCTTCCACGCTTTTGCCGGCAGTGTCAATCCTCAAGTCCGCATCGGCGTAAGCGTCCTCACGACCTGCCATGAGCGCGGCCAGGGCCTCCGGAGTGTTGTTGCTCTTCAGCAGCGGTCGCTCCCGATCCCCCTTCAACCGACACAGGATCACCTCAAGCGAGGCCGTGAGATTCACCACAAGGCCCGCCTTGCGGAGCAACTCTCTGTTACGGGGCGCAATAACCGCCCCTCCCCCGGTGGCCACCACCCGGCCGGAAACGCCGCAAAGGAAACGGATCGCTTCCGTTTCCAGCTCGCGAAACCGTTGTTCCCCATAACGCTCGAATATCTCGTTGATGGAGATGCCGGCCCGACCCACGATCAGCGCGTCCAGATCGCTGAAGCAGTAACCGAGGCGCTTTGCCAGGAGCTTTCCCACCGTGCTCTTGCCGGTCCCCATGAAACCGGTCAGGACCACGTTGCGCCCGTCAGAAGGCACGGAGATACTCCAGATACCCCTCATAGTTGCGCCGTACTTCCCCGAGCGAATCACCGCCGAACTTCTCCAGCATGGCATTGGCCAATTCAAGGGCCACAACCGCCTCTGCCACCACCGCCGCTGCGGGAACGGCGCAGGCATCGGAACGCTCCACCGTGGCCTCGAAGGGCTCTTTGGTCTGCATGTCGACGGAGCGGAGCGGCCGATAGAGGGTGGGGATCGGCTTCATGGCAGCACGGATGACGATATCCTCGCCATTTGTGATACCGCCTTCAATGCCGCCGGCATTATTGCCCTTGCGGTAAAAGCCCGAAAGCTCGCCCCGGCCTATTCTCGCGGGGTCATAGTAGATTTCGTCATGGACCTGGGAACCGGGGCGGCGGGCGGCATCGAAACCGAGCCCGATCTCCACCCCTTTTATGGCCTGAATGCTCATGACCGCCATGGCCAGGCGGGCGTCAAGCTTGCGATCCCACTGCACGTGGCTGCCGAGCCCCACGGGCAGGCCGGAGGCGATGACCTCCACCACCCCGCCCACCGTGTCGCCAGCCTCACGTGCGCCATCGATAAAGGCCTTCATCCGCTCTTCGGCCTCGGCATCATAGGTAAAGAGTTCGGACGCGGCTGACAACTCTTTCATCCGCTCCAGCGGAAGAGCGCCACGCTCGGCGCGTATCCCCCCCACCTCTGAAACAAAGCCGTTCACTTCAATATCGAACGAGGCGAGAAACGCCTTGGCAACAGCACCAACCGCCACCCTCGCCGCCGTCTCGCGGGCACTGGAGCGCTCCAGGATATTGCGGACGTCCCGGTGATCGTATTTCATGGCTCCCGGCAGGTCCGCATGGCCGGGACGGGAGCGGGTCACGCGGATTTTCTCGTCCCGGTGCCGTGCGTTGGGAGACATCTTCTCCTGCCAGTTGATCCAATCGCGGTTGATGATGCAGAGCGTCACCGGTGACCCGATGGTCTCCCCCCAGCGCACGCCGGAGAGAATCTGAACCTCGTCCCGCTCGATTTTCATCCTGCCGCCGCGGCCGTAGCCGCACTGGCGCCTGGCAAGATCGCGGTTGATCGACTCTTCGGTAATGTTCAGTCCTGCCGGCAACCCCTCGATGATTGCCGTAAGTTGCGGGCCGTGGGATTCACCGGCTGTCAGGTAACGTAGCATGAATACCTCTCAGGCAAAGAAATGCCAGGGGACCCCCCTGGCATTTCTTTATCCTTCATCATGATTAATCAGCGGCAATCAATAGCCAATTGGCACCATAAGCCTAGTACCGAGGGCATCGGTAATTGTTAGCGTTGCAGTTTGAGGTCCAACTGGATTTGCCATCAATATGACGGTGACAGTCCTGTCAGAGACACTCGCCTCCACATCGGCAGTAGTGGAGGAGACCGAGAATGGAGTGACGCCGCCGCTTAAAGCAAGGGTTTTAGCTGTTCCCACCGTATCTGTGTCGGCGAATGACAATGCCGTCGGATTAACAGCCAGTGAACTTACTGCTGGCACGGAAACAGTTTTAAATTGGTTCAAATCTCCAGTACTGGCATTGATGTCATAGAATATTGGTGTGCTTCTCTGTCGAACAACCGGATAAACAACCCCGACCTCACCGGAAGAGTTTACCTTATATGTTGCACTATATGTCGCAAGAGTAGAGATATTGGTATACACCCTCGTATTGAAGGCAATTTCGGTACCGAGAGGGTCCTTTGAAGGGTGCGTATACTTTGCCGTTGCAGTTACCTGGTAGTTACCTGCCGTTAAATCATTAGTTGAGGCATTGAGAGTCAGGCCTCCGACAAGGTCATCGCCACCGCTTCCGCCACATCCGCCAATCAATAGCCCTGCAATCAAGAGAAGACCGCTCAGTTTCTTTAATATCATGCCTTCCTCCACAATAGGTTAGGATACGATTTTCGGCGTTATGAATATCAGCAATTCCGTCTTGGTTTTATTCTTCGTGTTTGACTTGAAGAGCCAGCCAAGCAGGGGAATGTCCATCAGGAACGGCACGCCGCGGTTTTCATCCGTGTCACTGTCCACGTAAATGCCGCCAATGACCGTGGTTTCACTGTTCTTAACCAAAAGCTCCGTGGTTGCTTCCTTCTTGTTAATGGGGGGAGGTGATCCCGTGCCGGCTGAGTTGTTGGACGCTTTGATCTTCATGGAGATACTGCCGTCGGCGGTGATATGCGGAGTTACCTCGAGAGTGAGCGCTGCTTCGACGAACTCGGTCTTGGTTCCTTCTGCGGATGTTGTCTGATACGGGATAGACTGGCCCTGGGAAATCTTCGCTGCTTTGTTGTTGAGAGTAACCACCTTCGGTGTCGACACGATTTTGACGAGACCGGCAACGGCAGCGGCCGACAAACGAAGATCAACCTGGAAGTTGTTGGTGAGCTTGCCGAAGGAAATGCCTACCGCACCGCCGGAAGACGTGGCTGTAGGAAAACCGCTTGCTGGCGGCGGTGTCACGATGCCGCCGAATCCGGCATCCATGGCATTGACATTGAGAATCGAGGCTGACCCATCCTTGTAATGGAGCCCCCACTGGACACCCAGGTCGCGGGTGAAGGTGGAGGTTGCTTCCACGATACGCGCTTCGATGAGCACCTGCTTTTCAGGCAAATCCAGATTTTTGAGCAAGGCACGCATTTCAGCCAGAGCCGGCTCGATATCCTTCACGATCACCCGGTTGGTCCGCGCATCCTGGCTGATGGTTCCCCGCTCACTCTTGACGGTGTTGAACTGGGATACGATATCCCCCACTGTGGCGAAGTTGATGTCGAAGACTTCCGTCTTCAGTTCCATGCCCCGTTCCCTGGCCCGCTTCAGGGCCTGCTCTTCGTCAGCCAGGGTCTGGATCTTGGACTTGGGGCGGATTTGGACGATGTTGCCGTCCCGCTGCATCCCCAGGCCCTTGTTCTCAAGAATGACATCAAGGGCCTGGTCCCAGGGAACGTTGACCAGCTTAAGGCTGATGGTGCCGGAAACGTCGTCGCCCACGAGGAAGTTGAGATTGCTCACCTCGGCGATGAGCTGGAATATCTTGCGGATATCGGCATCGGAAAATTCAAGCGTCACGCGGCGCCCGGTATACACCTTCTTTGTTCCGCCCGACGGGGCGACGCCGGCAAGCGGATCGGACTCCCTGGGGGTCTGCCGGACAGCAGCCTGGGCCTTGCCATCCTGAAGCGCGGGAGAGGCAGGCACATCCGCCACCGGAGGCTCGAAGCCTTCGGGGTTCCTGATATTCATCTGCAGCAGGTCCCCTTCACGCCTGACATCGTAGGATGCGGGCTGGCGGAGCAGAACTTGAATCTTTACGTCACTGTGCCCCTTGGTCTTCACCTGGTAGGGAGTAACCTTCTGAACGACACTGGCAAAAGCGCCCGTATCGAGATGACGTTGCAGCTTCCTGGGAAGGACGCAGTTTCTGAGCGTCACGCTGAAGCCGTCGGCGGTTTTCGCCGGCTTGTCGTTGGCACAGGCGCCGGTGACGGCAACTGTGATGCGCGAGGTCCCATCAATCACCTTGAAATCAATGGACTCAACCGCAGGGGCTGAACCCCTTGACGGTTCGGCGGGCTTGACCGGCTCCGGCTGCCGCGCCTGGGATACTGAGGCGGAAGGCTGCGCAGGGGCGGCAGCACGCGGTGCTTCAACAACCCTGTCAGCCGGTGCAACCACCAGGCCGGCCGCCCCCTTTGTCACGCCAAAGGGAGGAAGAGTGCCTCCTGCGGCGTCAAGTACAATCCTGACCTTGTCGGGATAGGCGCCAATGCGGGCCGTGCCTATGCCTAAGGCGTTCAGCGGGATGACCTTTGAGTTCACTCCGAGCTTGGCGTCCGCGATATCCACCACGAGCCGATCGGGTTTGGCAAGGCGGAAGGACTTGAAGTCCCTTATTTCTCCGGTTGTTTCAATCAGCAGGTAGCCATTCTGCGATTCGATGGCCTTGATAACGGGGGAACCGGTCTGCGAGGAAAGGACAGGAGCTATCGGAGCCTGAGGCTTCGCGGCAACGGGCGCCTGAACTACTGCCGGGACTGGGTCGGCCGTCACCGGGGAACCGGCAACGCTTCCCGGGCCTGGGCAGCAACCGGCGCGGCTTCGGCGGCAGCGGGCGCACCGGCCACGGCAGGACGTGCCACGGCAAGGGCAAGCATTCCTTTGTCGCTGGCATCGATGGCCGCGTTCACCTCGGTGTCGCGTGTGAGATATACCTCCACGCGGGTCATGGCCGTGGCGCCTTCTCCGTACCGCACCGTCTCAATGCGCCGGATGGTATCGGAGTTCACCTCCATCGGCGACGCAATGGCGCCCGGTTCGGTACGGGCCAAGTCGATGACCGCCTTGGGCGGATCAGCCGTCTTGTAGAACGTGTAGGCCAAGGGCCGGTCGGCTGACAGCACGATCCGGGCGCCCTCACCCGTTTCCGCCACCTTGATCTCGCGCAGGACGCCCCCCTTGACCTGCTCGGCCATGGCGTCGCCCTTCACGCTGGAGTGAACCTCAGCGCATCCGCAGAACACGGCCAGCAGTGACATCAGGACGAGTTTCCGGGAGAGTGTCGTCTGGATTCTCATGGGGACTCCTTACTGTTTCTTCGCCAGAGAAAGCTTGACCGTCCGCTTCCTCACCTTGCCGAAATCATCGGTATATCGCTCGCTCACTTCCAGATACGAAGGCGCGATTTTCGTAATCACACCGTTATTGGCGCCGATGCTCATGCCCTCTTTCACCACATAGCCCTTGCCGGCCGGATCAACGATGAGCGCCTTGCTTTCCCTGAGCCCGACGATGATGCCCGTAATCCTGAACTGCTCCACGTTGTAGCTCTGGATCGGCAGCAGACCGGCGGCCGGTCCCCGCACGGCCGGGGATTTTCCGGGAGCCTTGGCCTGGAGAAAGGGTTTGAACGGGTCACGGCGGCTGGTGAAGTCGTACTGGGCAAGGCCCGTCGCAGGGACAATCGCGGCGGAGGTGGTTCGGCCCTGGATCGGAGGCTGTGCCTGGGGTGCAGGGGAGGCCTTTGGGGGAGGAGTCGGAGGAGGCGCTTGCTCCTTCTTTCCGCAGCCAGCCGAGACAAAGGTGAGAGCCACCAAAACGGCAAGAATCGATAGGCTATTTCTTCTTGTCATCCTTGGTCTCTTTCTTTTCGATGAAGCGGAAGGTCGTGGCCAGGCAGTTGACCTTGACGGTGGTCTTGCCGCCCATGGGCTTGATGTCGGTGAACGATACGTTCGTTATGTTGACGATCCTCGGCAGGTTGCCGACGGCGGTAAAGAAATTCGCCACTCCGTAGAACGAGCCCGATACCGAGATATCAACCGGCACTTCGGCATAGAAGTCCTTGGGTTCTTCGCCCTTTGGCCTGAAGAGGAGAAAATCGAGGCCCGCCCCTTTACCTACGCTGGTGATTCCCGTGAGCAGCGAGGGTATCTCCTTCTGGTTGGGCAACTCGGTAAGCGCGCTCTCCAAGTCCTTCTGCAATTGCTGATACTCCTTTTTCAGCTTGGGAAGGTTGTTGGCGATCCGGGTCTTTTCCTGGACCTCGTGCTGGAGCTTCTCAAGCTTCCCGCGCAGGTCCGCAAGTTCCTTCTGGCGAGGAGCGTACAGCCCCCAATACAGGGCAGCCCCTTCTATCGCAAGAATTGCCGCCAGGAGAGCAATCTTCTGTCTGTTGGGGAGCTTGAGCAGTTTTTCTATTCTCGCGTCCATTGGGAGTCCTTGAGAATGTTTTCCGGGGCCTATGGCCTTATTTTTTCTTAGCCGGCGCGGGCTCTTCTTTTTTCAGCGCCTTGATGGCACAGGTGAGCTCGAACCGTTTCGCCTTCACACCGCCGACTTCGGTCTGCTCGGACACGACCAGCTCGACGTTTGTGTAGTCATCCGTTTGCTGGAGATTGCGCATGAAGGCGGCGATCAGATCCTCGTCCACGGCGATGCCGCCGATGCTGACGTTCGGTCCGTTCTCGGAATACTTGGTGAGCCAGAGTTTCTCCGGCGTCGCATCGCTGAGGGTAGCCAGACGGCGCACGGGGCCGGTTTTTTCCTTGCGCAACTGGGCGAGCACGTCAAGCTTCTTTGTGACATCATCTTTCAGCTTCTTGATATTCTCGAGCTCGCCGATTTTCCCCTTGAGCCGCTGCAATTCGCTTTCCGCACCGGAAATATCGCTCTTTGCCGTCTTGATCTTTGCCTGGGCGTAGCCGAACAGGCCGAGCCCCACGCCGAGGACCACCAGCACCGAAACAAGCAGAATCGCCATCTGCTGCCTGGCAGTTTCCTTCTTTTTGGACGTTCTGACCGGAAGCAGGTTGATCCTTACCATTTGTCACCCACCCTCCTCGTGGCCAGCCCCACGGCAACCGTCACGAGCGGCCCGATCTCCCGAAGGTACTCGGGGTCGAACTCTTTCTCGCTGCAGGTGATTTTCGCGAGCGGGTCCAGCATCTCGACCGGAACGCCCAACTTGTTCTGCACGGCTTCGGCAAGCATGGAGCTTTTGGCTGCCCCTCCACTCAGGTACACCCTGGCGATTCTTCCCTCGTTCGCGGTTGTGTTGTAAAAATCGAGCGAACGGCGCATCTCCACGGCCAGGGTTTCGTTGACGCGGGCGATGACATCCTTCAGCTTGGCCTTGTCGGGGTACTCGCCGGTGACTTTCACCTGTTCTGCCTCCTCGCTGCTCAAGGCGAACTGCTTCTGGATCTCCTCGGTGAAGAGATTCCCTCCCACCTGCACATCGCGGGTAAAAAGGGAGCTTCCCCCCCTGACGACATTGAGATTCAGAATGCTGGCACCGACATTGATGAGCGCAACCACCTCTTCGGGATCGGTTTCGTAATTGAGTTCAAAAGCGTTCTGGACCGCGAAGGAATCCACATCGACGATCACGAGCCTGAGACCCGTCTCGGCAAAGACGTTGACATAATCGTTGATAATTTCCTTTTTGCTGGCCACGAGCAGGACGTTCATGCGGGAGGGATCGTCCTCGTCGGGTTCCAGGATCTGGAAATCAATGTTCACATCGTTGATGTCGAAGGGGATGTATTGTTCCGCTTCCCATTGAATCTGGTCTTCCAGCTCTTCGGGGGTCATGGCCGGAAGCTTGATCTTGCGGATGATGACCGTGTTCCCGGAAATGGAGCAGGCCACATCCTTGACCTTGACGGAAAGTCCCTTCATGAGCCCCTTGACCGCTTCGATAACGGACGAGCTGTCCATGAGGGTATTATCGACAATGGCCTCGGGAGGCAAGGGCTGGATGCCGACATTGACCAGTTGCCACCCCCCCTTCTGCTCCTTGAGCTGAACGAGCTTCACAGAGCTGGAGCCGATGTCGATGCCGACGATTTCTTTCTTTTTGGAGAAAAGCATACGCCCCATCCCGTCCGAGATCAGTCGATAAACACCGCGTCCTTTTCGGACAACGAAAAACCAAGAGCAAGCAGGATCTTTCTCTTGGTTTCCATGCGGCATTCCTCGCCGCGCTCGATTCTCTCTATGGTTGCCGGGGAGACGCCCGCAAGCCGAGCCAGTTCAGCCTTGCTCATGAGCCGTTCTTCCCTGATCTTCTTCACGTTGTTTCGGTATTTCATTGCATTATCCCGAATAATTATATGATTCAACGCGAAATCTACCGGAATTGAATCGAAAGTCAAGCTATTAGTTACACTTGAAACAAATTGAAACCTTTTATGCGAAATTGACGCCAATAGTGTAACTATCGGTGTCAACACAGGAAAACTTGAGGATAATTTCATGGTGGTCATGCGTTGGTGTCCCGCTCCGCCATCGGACCCGGGCAAAAGAAAAGCCGGGGCCGACTATCACGGTGGTGATATTTCGGCAACCCGGCTGTCTCAGTGAGACCCTGTAGCTTTCCGCCCCACCCCGTAGCTTTCCGCCCCATCCTCGCGGATGGTTTAGTATTATCGATATCATATGAAGGCCTACCAGTAACAATAGGCACGATTTAGCAGCAAAAATGCAATATGGATTCCACAATGAACCCGGCAGACCTCACAACTCATAACAGGGCGATATCATGAACATTGACCGGCCGTGACGATGTATTGCCAGACTCCCCTCACCCGTTATTGTCAGCCAATTGACACTATCGGCACCTCAAGTGCCATAAATTGTCAGCCGACATGGGTTAATACGCATAGAGTACGGACAGGGTCGCCTTTTCCTGCGAAGATGTTTCACGTTCTCCCTGGACCTCAAGTTTGTACACCCCTGGAATATGTTTAACCTTTACACCGCCGCTGCCGGCAACAACGGGGTTATAGGCGGCGCCCGAGGCAGCAAGGAACCATTCAGCCTCTCCCGATGTCTGCGATGACGGATCTGAATTGCCGGGCGATGTATCGACAATTTTGGAATACACGTTAAACCCTGCTTTGCCGGATGTTCCTCTGAGCTTGAAGCCCAAGTCGGGTGCACTTTTAATGGTGTCAGTTGACTGAGATCTCTGGGCATCGGAGCAGGCCGACCACAACTCGGCCGGTAGTGCGAGTTTCTGCTTGATGCATGCGTCAGACACGTAGAAAGTGAGACTGTTGCCCCCAAAGGACGACTGGAGATCAGTCATTTTCGTCGAGGAACTGATATTGGCGAACAGATAGGGAATCACTTCCTTGGTAACCACTTCGACCCCGCCGTAGCTCGCTTCCAGTGAGTTGGCATAGGTCTTTCTCGCCGCGGACATTTTTGTCCCCTGCAGAACGAGATATAGCAGCGTCAGGACGACTCCCAGCGAGATCAGCGTAAGCAGAAGCGAGGTTACCAGAGCCACCCCTCGTTCATTGTCAAGAATTTTCATAGGATCCACCCGATGCTCATTGGAGGAGATTTCTAGGGGTTACGCTGACTGCGTAAACCTTCCAGCGGTAGTTCCGCCAGTCAGTTCCAAACGCGTTGAGCATGTCGGCCTGCTTCCAGATGCGACCGGCGCTCTTTACATGTGGGTCTGAAACGACCACCACCTCGCTGGGATCATTTACAGGGTACGAAAAGGACGGGTCTTTTTTTCCTTCATGCGTGAGAATATACACGGTTACCGTCCGAAGCTGTTCGCGGATCTCCTGGGCGGACAGACCTGCCAGGGTTGCCCGGATCGATCGGGCGCCGCTGTGGGATGCGCCGGATGTATCCAGCTCGAAAACGACTTGAAGGTCTCCCACACAGTCAAGCAGAGCATAGTGTTCGTAGCCGGTATTGCCGGAAGCCGCGCCCTGGGCGACACGAGACTTGAACAGTACTCCCGTGCCGGGGTTGCAACGGGGGGGCACTCCTGTTGCCGGCTTTTTCACATAATAGTCAGCCCGGTTGTAAGGCATCCTGAGATCGCTCGAACTGTCTATGCTGTAGACATCGACCCTCTCATCTTCGCCCGAAGGCTTGAATGCGCTATGTACCGGCTCACTTCCGTTGACCGTGTAGAAAAAAGATGCTCCATTCATCAACAGTTGCCTGTTGTCACCCCTTTCAGCGGAAAATGTCGACAGGATGCTGATGACTCGGTCGCCATCCTTCACATCATCCGGACCGTTCCGGTCCACGAGATAACTCCTGTTTGAGAGTTCGTTGCCCGAGTAGTTTACGTAGGAGAACCTTCCGGCATCGGGAGGAGCGGACAGGGCGGCTGACTTGATGACAAGATAATCGGTACCGGAATTCGTGTCGGAACTTCCGTCAATGATCTTGTTTGCGCCGGGAATCGTAGCGTCGACCACTGCCCTGGGTAAAGCCGGAGGGATGTCGTTAAGAGTTGCGGGATCAAAATCTTTTATTATTTCATCAGGATCGACACTCACCTCTTCATAGGCCGTTGGCGCGTCCTGGAAAGACCAAGGAAGGCCGAATCCCGCCACTTCGATGTCCCTCCTGAAGATTTCGAGCCCGATGACCCCCTCGATTTCCGACTGGGCTGACTTGCCGAGTTGCCCCGAATGGAGAAGAATACGCTCGAATGCATTACCACTGATGATGATGACGACCATAAAAATAGCCATGACCACTATCAGCTCGACAAGTGAGAAACCCCGCTCTTTCAACATCTGACGTCCTTCCATGTTCAGCGCGTCTTGAGGGAGACGAGTTCCTGTTGTTGGGTCGTTCCTTTATAGGCCCACGAAACCAGCACTTCCAATTGGAGCGATGATCCCCCGACCTCTGTGCTTTTCTTCTCTACGGTGTAGTTTTTGCTGACGCCGCGAATCCTGCTCGGGACGAATTCCGGCGAGTAAGTTGAGGAAATTTTGTCGAAGGGACGGGCAAGCAGCGAATTCATTCGTTCGTCCGCAATTCTGGATGCCTCATCACGCGCCATGTTCCGAAGATTATGCTCCATCGAGACATTCACCGCCTGAAGGAGCCCCAACAGCCCAACCACCATGATGACCATGGCGACAAGCACTTCAAGGAGCGTGAAGCCGCTATCATTTGAGCGTAATGTTTGCCATTTCACAGTTGCCGGCACTCCATTTCCCAATCCGTATTTGCGTATCCGTGATGACCACGCTATCGACTGCTGCCCGATTACCGCTCGGCCCCACACAGATTGCTCTGTTGGCCATGGACGGATCGGTAACCAGCCCTGACTTCTCGAACACTAGCTGTCCGGCGATATCAGACGAAATGGCATTTTTCACCGCGACCTGTTGCACCGGGCCTACCGTTGTAACGGAGGATGAGTAGATGGAATACTGGGACGAAGAAAATGTCACTGCCCGGTCTCTTCTTTGGAGAAGGGCATCTGCCTTTGTCCTGAGGAGATCGGCCTGGAGCTTTTTCGCCTGACTCTCGATGGCGTTTTTACGACTGTATTCATTGAACTGAAGGGTGCCGATAGCGATCAGAACCATTGCGATCCCCATGACAACCACCAGTTCAACAAGGGAGAAGCCCCCTTGTCTCATATCACCGCTCCTTGATATGGAGTATTTTCTTGACCGGCTTGAGCCCCGCCTTGGAAATGATCGGCGGTGCATCGGAAGCCGGCTTGCCGATAATCCCCTCATTCATGCGCCGTCCCTGCTTGCTGTTCGTCCCTGCCATCGCGGTTGCCAGATCTACCTCCTCAAACCCCCCGGTTGAAGCCTGAATGAGCACTTTCCCAACCTTGGCGCTTTCATCAAGCTGGTATCCTGAATCGAACTTCACTGCCCACAGGTAGGAGGTCCCGCCGAACTTGCAGATATCCGGCTCGGGCACGAATGTAGTGTAGAAAATCGATCCGTTAACGGTAGCGACAGGGTCCGTAATGACTCTCTCCCCCTGATCAAGAGTGATGTACCAGCCTTTGTCGACAGATTCGTTTGCCGTGCCAGCCGTCCGGTCGGTCAGATCAGAGAGCGTGAGGGGAGCGGCCGCACAGGTGGAACTGGATGAATCGTCGATATCAAAGACAGTCTTGGTGTTGTCGTCATGGATCACCGTGGCCTTGTAGCAGGGTTCTTTTACCATGAACAGGCGGCGGGTCGTGGCGTTGGCATCGTCCCCGTTGAAGAAGTAACGTCCCGTGCCGAAAAAGAGATAGAGATTCTTGCCCTGCAGCTTTGCCACCGATGACGTTACGGGACCGATTCCGTCGATAACCTTCGACACCTTCCACTGGGTCGAGGGGTTGAAGCCGACGTCATCGGGGCTGACACTGTCGGGAATGATCACCCGAAGCACTCCACCGTTGGTCCAGCTACCGTCGGACGCTTTCTGCACGTATCCGACATACAGGGCATCGTCCTGATAATACCCATCGGCATTTTTGTTTGGACGGTCCGTATCGACCACTGCGCTGTTGAGGGATCCGGCAAACGCCTCGGTGATGCCGGTATCGATGACCCAGTAATTGCCCGCCGTGGACCCCCTTTCGAGGTCGTACACAAAGAGCCTGAGGTTCTGGTCGGATTTTCCCTTGAACTGCCTGAGCGTCGTATCGATGGGACCGGTGGGGCCTGAGCCGAATACGACCAGCCACCGACCGTTCTTAGTCCGATCCGATACATATTTTCCCTTTGCCGCATCATAGGTCCGGGCATTGAGGCGAACGATCGCCGGCCCGGTGGTAGTGAACCCGAGTTGCGGACTATTGAACTCCCATTTGAGGCTCGGCTGATTCTGAAGGGTGTTGGTGTTCGGGTCGGTGCCGAAGTACTGGCCTGTCACATCAAGAGAGTAATACGACGAAAATCCGAGCCCCTTGGTGTTGTCCGCCGGATCGAGAATCGGTGTCTTAACGCATGTGCCGGCAGCGGTCTTATCAGTGCATGCGGCATCGCCGAGTTTCCGTGAGGCGCCTCCGATCCCCATTCCGCCGACAAGGTAGGTTCTCCAGCTCGACCCGTCGCTCGCCTTTGGGCACTGCCAGTAATTGGATTCCGTGCAGCCAGCGGGGATGCCGGTGCTTACATCGAAGATCTGGGTCGTACCATCCACATAGTAGATATGATTGTTTTCCTTGTAATTGACGTCACCGAGATACTTGAGGTAGGGCAGCACATTGCGCGGAATGAACGTCCACTGTTCCTCTCCCAGCTTGTTGCCCGAGAGAGTTGCCTTGATATTGCCGGTAATGCCAGGGCCTTTTACGGTCAATTTGCCGAGCTTGAAAGCATGAAGCATTCCGTCATTGGCCCCGGCATAGACCATGCCCCGATTCTGGTATCCGGTTGTTTCCGTGAAGCTCTTGTACGTTAAATCGTCATAGCCCAGAGGAGACGAAAGCTGGTAGCTGCCGATCGGCTGTGTCGACTGCAGGCGTGGCGTGGAAGAAACGATATCTCCAAGTTTCCAGACGTTCGTGGCTCCTCCGATCGTTACGCTACGCTTACGGTACCCCGCAGGCTCGTCCCCCTTGACGAAGCTGATGATATTATTGGCCTCGGCCTGGCTTGATGCCTGAAGATACTGCTGCGTGGAGGCCGAAGCCGTAGTAAGGGCCGTGAAATCCACCAGCGTGCCTGCAAGTTGCGTATAGATTTTCCGGCTTGCGGCAGAACGTCCCCACAGCAGCTTTCCTGCGCTCCAGATACTTTTGAGGCCGAATTCGGGATCGTCGGGGGACACTGTTTCCTGTGAGCCATCGGGCCTGATCCTCGTCATGAGCGTCTGGTTGGCGGCGCTGTTAAAGGCGAGTTTGATCACGTTCGCCGTTCCTATATTGAGAACGTGGTCATTGTCAGGAGGAGGCGACGAGGCAGGAACATAGTCGTCGTCCTCCCGAATGGTGCTCCCCGATATGCGGGGATCTATATAGTACCAGAGATTGTACATCTCTCCGGACCAGGATATTTCAGTCTGATTTTCGTAGATCTTCTTGGGGAAGAATATGGCCTGGAGTATATTGGCACCGCTTCCTTCGCTGTTGGAGAGAATCGAAGCGGCTGTCCCCGATGCAGTACGTGCGAGGATGGCGTCAAAGGCCTCCTTGAGCTTTCTCTCCATTTCGTTGGGATTATTGACCGGAAAATAGGTATCGGGAAGTCCGTCGCCCTTTTCGTCCCACTCGGCACAGCGTGGATTCGGATTGGCGGTACCGCAGGTTGCGTCCATATAAGGAAGGCCATCCCCGTCGGAATCCTTGAATCCGCCATATTTGGCGGCAAGCATGAGCGGATTTTCGGGGAGTTTCCCACTTTCGCCACTAGCCGTGAAGATTCGCGTGGCACTTGTGGTTGAGATGCCCGCCCCCCATGGCCGATTGCTCCCCGTATGCTCCGCGATGAGGTAGGTCCCGTTTGCCGAACCTGCACCCGCGACAGTGAAACCGAATGCCGCTGCATTGCCGGCCTGGGAGTAAACCCGTTCAACCTTGATCGATACCTGATCGCTGGAGAGCGACGGGCATTTCCCACTGGTGTAAAGGGGATCGGATGTGTTGATCGACCCGGCGCAGATGGTGTAGTCGGCAAGCACGTCCATGTCAAAGTCGCCGCCACCTACGTCATCGAAGCTCGACTTGAACTTGATGTATTTCAGATCACTGGTTCCCGAGTGATACAGCGGGGTATCAACCACGTAAGTGCGGACCATCTGAAGAGTCGGACATTTGCCAGTGGTGTTTTTGGGGGTAATAACAACCCCTTTTCCGTTTGCCGAAGCGTCGACTGCAAATGTGAAGTTCGCGGTAGAGCAACTCCATCCCAGGCTGCTGTCGGTGGAGACGGACTTACCATAGGGGACTATCGTTGCAAAGGAGCCCGATAACGTCTTCACTGTGATTTCGGGGACAAGCGAATTGAAGCCAACCGCGAAGGTTGCTACATTCATGTTGTTGTGCCCGTAAAGTGCAACTGCTGCAGGGGAATACCCCCCCTCGAGGTCCGGTTCCGAAGGACAGATCCCGCGGACAGAGGCGAAACCGGTGAGTGTCTTTTCGGAACAGGTGCCATCGGTATTCGCACCCGCCGTAGTCCCACTCTGCCCCACCATGGCGGTGATTGACGTGGAGGGCTTGTTTTCATTGACGAATATTCTGTCGGCAAGGGCCCCGAGATCGAAGTTGGGCAGATTGCCCGCGCTGTTTGAGAAAGAGGAAAAAGCTGTCCCCGGTATCTGGTCCGTATCGAAGCTGTTGTAAATGTCGCTTAAGTGGAGAATGAACCGCTGCGAGCAGATGGGGAATATTGCTTCCGGGGCATCCCACGCGGGCATGGTGAGGCTCAGCCCGTCGTCGCTACCGTCGCTTATGCCGGCTACGTACTGAGGCGTCGGGGATTGCAACCCCTTCAGATAACGGAGTCCCTCATACAGAATCTCGCCCGTCGGATTCCCCCATCGCTGGGAAATAGGATAGGTAGTTGGACATTTCATGCTCTCGATGGACTGTATGATGAGTCCCTTCTGGTCGGTATTAGAAGTCTGGAAGTTACCCGCAGAGGAGTTCACCTCGTTCAGGAAGCTCCAGATGTTTTTGCGGAGGACTCCTCCTGCCTTCGGGTTTTTGAACGAACCCGTCATGAGCCCGAAGTACATATTCACCTGATCAATGCATGCCCCCTTGTTGATGGAAGAGCATTGGCTGTTGGAACTGCAGGGCGTTGCCATGTCCTTTGAACAGACCTTGCCTGCTCCGGGAGCCTTGCGCTCACCATAGGACTGCAGAACACCCACTGGTTTGTAATTAGAGCCATAAGCGGCGCATTTACCCGAAGCCAGTTCGTAGCCGAGCAGATCACCGCATGCCTTGACGTTGATGTCGAAGCGCTGGCTGGTGGGGACGAGGCTGGCATGGCTGTCAGCCACACCGTCACCATTTTTGTCTATGGCTGACACCGAACATATGTTGCCGTTTCCCTCAACGTTCACCCAATGCCATGCACGGAGCCCCCCTGACACTGTCACGCCGGTCACCGCCGTAACATCGGGGATGACACGCAGTTGAGACACCGGTTTCGAGGAGGCACCGTTGCTGGTAACGCAGAAAAGGGCGCGGTTGTTGGTGACGGCACCAGGAAAAAGCTTCGTGGCGTCGCTTCCAACATACTCCTTAGCCCAGCTATGGCCATCCTGGGGAATATTCTCGCCTGAAATGACTGCTGAAGTCGAAGATGAATTGTCAGTGGTACGGTAACCACCGTAAAGGACTCTTTTGATGATGTCGGCCCGCGACATGGTGAGCCAATTCAGAAAATTTCCACTCCATTTGCCGGCATTAGTACCTGTGCAGTACTTTGCATCAACAGACTGATTTACCGGATCATAGGTGTCGCCGGTGGCAATAAACGTATTTGCTTCGCCCCCGGAGGTCATATAGGTGTAACACTTGTAGGGATCAAAGTATCCATAGTATGTGATGCTGTGGTCATAGGTAGTGTCAAGTTTGCCGTCGCCATCCACGTCAGAGGCGTCATTGAATGCGGGGAAGTAGTACTTGTGGTCTTTCCCCATGCTGAACAGCACTTGCGGCGGAACAGTGGCGGCTATGAACGCCGGTTGGACGCAGTAATCTCCCATCGACGCAGCATTGGCGACAACCGGCGCCATAAACAGAAATGCTGCCCCGAAGATAGTCCGGACAGTCCCCTGGTTCTTGAAACTAAAGCGCATATTCGACCTCTCGAGCAGTAGCAATTCACCCCCCCCGTTCCCGGCAGGACGGGCTAGCCGCAACGATCCATCGATCATATTAGCAAGGAGCGCGCCAAGAAACAATGCCACCAAGCATCAGCAATTACATGCTATTACCCAACAGATTCCATAATAACACAAAAGGCTATGCAATTTTTGCATAGCCCCAGTGTTCCCGGTACACGATTTATGTCACTTCCTGATCCACTCCGACCCGTCCCAGTGGTACAGCTTGCAGGAAAAATCAGACGTATTGAAGATCATTGCCACGGCACTGCCGGACGTGGCGGATTGGATATAGATGCCGCCGCCCGTACCGACAACCCCTTCAGCGCTGTAAAACCGGTTGCCTGTGAATGCAACTCCGTCATCGGTTGCGGTGAGTTTGTTGGGCTTGAGGACAGGCCCCCGCTCTCCGTAACCGAAGCTGAGGCCGCCCCCTTTGTCGGAGAGGCGAACCTCTCTGACAAACTGCTCATCGCCGGTACCCCACTGTCCATCCTCCCCCCTGCCGGAGTAAAGCATCGCCCGCCCGCGGGGGGGATCGAATTCGATGCAGCACGACTTGCCCTGGATACTCAACAGCTTGGCATCCTTGAACAGATCCTTGATCTCCCAGACCGCCGCCTTGAGGCAGCAGTCGGCGTACAGGCTGCTGAACGCGGGAACGGCAATCACGCTCAGGACACAGATGATCGCCACCACCGCGAGCAGTTCGAGCAGCGTGAAACCACCCGCCCCCCTATCCCCCTTCCCTGGGGGCAGAATGGTGCGGTTAACCATCCCGCTCATCCCGGTCACCTCCTTGTGACAAAAAAAGGACTTTGCAATAATTGCACAGCCCTCTTACATTTACAACATTTTATTAATATTTTTTACTTTACTCGATACCAAACTCCTTAAGCTTATAGAGCAACGCCCGATGGCTGATTTCCAGCAAGCGCGCGGCTTGGGTCCGGTTCCCGCCGGTCTTGGCCAGGGCCCTGCGGATGAATTCCCGCTCTAGATACTCTTCGGCCTGTTTGATGGAAAGGGTGTCCTCGGGGAGACGGAACCCCGAAGGAGTTCCAGCCGAGTCCCCCCGCACGACATCGGGCAGGCTTCCACTATCGAGGATTTCTCCTTCGCTGAGAATGAATGCGCGCTCGATGCAGTTTTCCAGTTCACGCACATTGCCGGGCCAGCCATAGGCGGCAAGCAGCTTCATGGCGTCCGGCGACACGACCATTCCGGACCTGCCGAAAGACTCGCCATACTTGTGCAGGAAGTGGTTCACGAGCAGCGGAATGTCTTCCAACCGCTCCCTCAGGGGAGGCAGGGTAATGCTGAACACGTTGAGGCGAAAAAAGAGATCCTCGCGAAAGCGTCCCTCCGCGGCATCCCGGGCCAGATCCCGGGAAGTGGCGGAAAGGATCCGGACATCGACGCGCAGGGCCTTGGCCCCGCCCACCCGTCGAACCTCACCCTCCTGCAGCACGCGCAGAAGCTTCACCTGGAGCGCCAGGGGCATTTCACCGATCTCGTCGAGAAAGAGCGTCCCGCCGTTGGCCTCCTCGAAAAGTCCGGCCCGGTCCGACGATGCGTCGGTAAAGGCACCGCGCACGTGACCGAACAGTTCCGACTCCAGAAGGCTTTCGGGGATGGCCCCGCAGTTGACCGCCACAAAGGGTCTGTCGCTGCGGCTGCCGTTGTGGTGGATGGCCCGGGCCACCAGTTCCTTGCCCGTTCCCGACTCGCCGAGGATGAGGACGGTGGTCCGCACGTCGCACACCTTGCGGATAAGGTTGAAGATCTCGCGCATGCGCGGGTTGCGACTCACAATGCTGCCGAACGAATACTCCCGCCCGACCACTTCCCGCAGCCGCCGGTTTTCACTCTTGAGGCGCTCGCGCTCCTCCGCCTTCCTGAGGACCAGGAGGATCTCATCATTTTTAAAGGGTTTCGAAACGTAATCGTAGGCCCCCTCCTTCATGCAGGCAATGGCCGCATCCACGGTACCGTAGGCGGACATCATGATAACGGTGCCGGGGAGTCCGGCCTGCTGAAAGGCCCGCAGGAACCCAACGCCGTCCATGACCGGCATCCGGATGTCGCAGAGGATGAAGTCGTAGGCAGCAGCAGATGCCTGGGCCAGGGCCGCTTCGCCATCGGTGGCCTCCACGGCCTCGTAGCCCTGTTTGCGGAGCATGGCGCACAGCATGTGCCGCATGTTTTCTTCGTCATCGACGACCAGTATCCGCTTTTTCATTTCATGCCCCTGTCCATAACCCAGTGGATTTCATTTCATTTCGAGACCGGAAGCCATACCTCGAACCGCGTCCCCTCCCCTACCGTGCTTTCGACGGTCATTCTCCCACCCAGGGAGTCGATGATCCTGGCCGAGATGGACAGGCCCAGCCCAGTCCCCTTGCCCGGCTCCTTGGTGGTGAAAAAGGGATCAAAGATCCTCTCCAGGTGCTCGGGTGCGATCCCGGATCCGGTGTCGGTCACGGCAATCCGGATGCACGGCGCCTCGCTTCCGTCCCCGGCAAACGGCGTGCGGAACACCCCGCCGAAGTCGTCCTTGCGCCGTCCGGCCATGACAGTCCAGGGACCGTTATCGGTGAGCCCCGCCGGCGGCGTGAACATTCCGGACGACACGGTGACATCCAGGCGTCCACCAGCGGGCATGGCGTCGCGGGCATTGATCAGCAGGTTGATCAGAACCTGCTGGAGCTGATGGGGGTCGGTCACGGCCGCTGCGTTTTCCTCGCCTGCCCCGATGTGCACCTGCACCCGCTTAAGGGCCCCCTGCCGACTCACCATCTCCACAGTTTCAGACACCAGGCAGGCCACGTCAACCTCTTCGGCGGCAAGGGGCGCGGGGCGGGCATAATCGAGCAGGTCGTGGACGATCCGGTCGATCCGTTCGGCCTCCTGTAGGATCCGGCGAAGATAGTCGGCCCTTTCCGGATCAAGGGATTCATCATCCCGCAAGAGCGATACGTACCCCATGATGGCTGCCAGCGGGGTGCCGATCTCGTGGGCCGTTCCTGCGGCCAGCATTCCCACCGACGCCATTTTTTCGGATCTGAGGGTTTCCTCGCGGGCCTCCTTGAGCTCCCGGTTGGCCCGCTCCAGCGACGCCACGTGGCGCGCCGCCTCTTCGTCCTTGACCCGCAGGCGTCCACCATCTGATTGAATGAATCGGCCAGTTCGGCTATCTCACGGCTCCCCGGAGCCACGGCCTTATGGTGATAGTCGCCGGCGCCGATCCGCTCCGTTGCGGCCAGGAGCTTGCGCATGGGAATGATGATAAAGCGGGAAAGCAGCAGTGACCCCACAGCCAGGAGGAGAAGGAAATCGAGGGCGAAGTAGGCGAGGAACAGGTGACGCGAATGGGCGAGCATCTGCCGCTCCCCTGCCAGGGAAAGGATGAGCCTGGCCGCGCCAACGGTCGCCCCGTCACTGACGATCGGGGCATAGCGGATGAGAACGCCTTCCCCCGCAGGGAACCAGGCCGATTCGGCGCCGTCGCGAAGACAGGCCGCCAAGCGCTCGTCAACGGGTGAACCGCTCCCCAGGCCGAACACCGGCGTTCCATCACCCCGCACGACGGTCAGGGCCGTGAATTCCGGCTCACCCGCCAACTGGCGGGCAAGCACGCCGGCCGCCGAAGGACCGATCCCGTCCAGCGACGGTGGAACCAGCGCCGTAAAGGAAGCGAGCAGGATGCGCGCCTTGTCGCTTTTCTGGCGGAGAAGGTCGCTTTCGGCGGTTTTGAAGGAGATCAGGCTCAGGAGGAGCCAGGTGAGAACCAGGAGGAACGTAAGGGAAGAGAGGATCAGAAAGCTGAGACTGAAGCGCAGACGCCTCACGGGTGCACCTCGCTACCGGGCGCCGATGCTCAGGTACCAGAGAATGATCGCCTTGCCGAAAAAGATGTAGAGAAGTGCCCCCAGCGCCAGAAACGGGCCGAACGGGATGGCAAGCTTGCTGTCTTTTTTCTGGAGCATCATGACGGTGAGCCCGATGATCGAGCCCACCAGAGAACTGGCAAAAATGATGAACGGCACTGCCCGCCAGCCGAGAAAGGCCCCCATCATGGCAAGGAGCTTGATATCTCCGCCGCCATTCCCTCCTTGCCCGTCAGCCGCTCGTAGAGCCAGGCCACCAGCAAGAGGCTCCCGCCCCCCGCCACGATGCCGATGAGAGAGTTGAGCCAGCCGAGCCAGGGAAGGACAAATGACAGGGCAAAGCCGAGGACGATTCCGGGCAGGCTGATGACATCGG
Source organism: Geobacter anodireducens (assembly GCA_001628815.1). Lineage (NCBI taxonomy): Bacteria > Pseudomonadati > Thermodesulfobacteriota > Desulfuromonadia > Geobacterales > Geobacteraceae > Geobacter > Geobacter anodireducens. Next base: position 1,472,698 of record CP014963.1, on the reverse strand, counting down.
GGATGATCTGATGGTCGAGGTCGATGAAGGTGATCGCCACCAGGGCGGAGCAGAATACGAAGAGGGCCGCAAAGGTCAGGGTCGGCCCGAACTTGAGGAACAGGGCAAGGCAGAGCAGGCCGTTGATGAGTTCCACCAGGGGATAGCGGGCCGATATCTTCGCACCGCAGGCGCGGCATGATCCGCGCAGGATGAGCCAGCTCAGAAGCGGGATGTTGTCCCAGGGACGAATCCGCGTCCCGCAGGAGGTACAGCGGGAAGGGGGGAACACCACCGACTCACCCGTTGGCAGCCGATAGATGCAGACGTTCAGGAATGAGCCGACCACTGCCCCGAGGACAAAGGAAAAGATATAGAACACAATTGGCAAGGTCATAGATTAACCGGTAACACAGCCTGCCTGGGCCTTGTCGCCCTGTTCCCGCCCGGCCCCGTCAACACCAGGTTCCAAAACCGAGGTAGGCGCCCGCAGCCCGGCCGAAGACCGGCGCGAACTGCTCCGCCGGCGCGGGGCGGCTGAAGAGATGTCCCTGCATGTGGGTGCACTGCAGCGCCCGCAGCACTTCCAGTTGCTCCACGGTTTCAACACCTTCGGCAACCACTTTCAGATTGAGCCCCTTTGCCATGGTGATCACCGCGCTGGTAATTGCCTCGTCGTCAGGGTTCGTTGTGATGTCGCGAATGAACGAACGGTCGATCTTCAGGGCATGGATCGGAAACTTTTTCAGATAGTGCAGGGATGAATATCCAGTACCGAAATCATCAATGGCGATATGGATTCCCATTCGCTCCAGCACGCGGAAGGTGGCCAAGGTGCTTTCGGTACCGTCCATCATGATGCTCTCCGTCACTTCCAGAACGAGCCACCGGGGGGCGAGCCCCGAGTCGGAGAGGGCCCGCTCCACCACCTCCACCAAGCTTCCCTGCTGGAGCTGGCGGGGAGAGATGTTGACCGCCACCTGCATGGGTGGGTAGCCGGCCTTCTGCCATTCCCGGTTCTGGCGGCACGCGGTCCTCAACACCCATTCGCCCAGGGGAACGATGAGCCCCGTTTCTTCCGCCAGGGGAATGAAGCGCGCCGGCGGCACGAGCCCCAGGGTGGGGTGCTGCCAGCGGACCAGGGCCTCCATGCAGGAGATTTGCCGTCGTCAACGTTGACCTTGGGTTGATAGTAGAGAACCAGCTCTTCCCGCTCAAGCCCCTTGCGCAGATCGTTTTCAAGGGAAAGCCGCTCGAATGCCTTGCTGTTCATCTCGGGGGTGTAGAGCTGGCAGTTGTTTCGCCCCTGCTCCTTGGCCCGGTACATGGCAAAATCGGCGTTCTTCACCAAAGCGTCGCTCGTGCGGCCGTCATAGGGAAACACGCTGATACCGATGCTCGTGGTGATGAACAACTCGTGTCCATCGATCACGAAGGGGGTCCGCAGGCTGTCTATGATCTTCTGGGCCACTTTCAGGGCATCTTTCACGTCGGAAATGACCGACAGATTGATGATGAATTCGTCGCCGCCCTGCCGGGCCACGGTGTCGCCGTCGCGGCGGCAGACCCCCTTGAGGCGCTTGGCCACCTGCATGAGAAGCTTGTCTCCCACCGCATGCCCGAGGGTATCGTTGATCAGCTTGAACCGGTCCAGGTCGAGAAACAGCACTGCCAGAAGACGCTTGCTCCGCTGGGCAAGGGCAAGGGACTGGCGGAGCCGGTCGTTGAAGAGCCTGCGGTTGGGCAGCCCGGTGAGTGAGTCGTAGTACGCCATCTGCCGGATGGTTTCCTCGGCCTGGCGACGATCCGTGATATCCCGGAACGCCTCGATGATCCCGATGGCTGTGCCATCGCTGCCGAGCAGCGGGGACGTCATGACCTCCACCACGCGCTTGTCCCCGCTCCGGTCCCGATGCTCCTGGGTTGCGATGACCGGACGCTTCGCCGTCCGCACATCGAGCAGGGGGCATCGCATCCCCTCGTCTCTGACGCAGGGGGTATCGCGATGGTGAATGAGCCGATGGCAGGCCTCGTCACTGCCGGCCTCGGCTATCTGGAAAAAGTCGCGAGCCGCCCGGTTCGTCATGATGACACGGCGATCGAGCCCGACCACCACCATGGGCTCGGCCACACCGTCAACCACGGAATTGAGGAAGACGTTGGTCTCGGCCAGCTTCTGCTCGGCCCTGGTCCGCTCATCGTTCTCCTCTTCGAGCATGGCGGCATGGCGCCGCAGGTCGACCATGAGGTGAACGGTGCGCAGTACCATGGCTGCGGTGTGGGCATACTGCTGCAGAAGCTGCTCGTCGATCTGATCAAAGGGATTGCCTACCCGGAACGCGGACAGACAGGCCGTCACTCTCCCTTCCTCAAGGACGGGGACCAGCAGCGCCGCATCCATGTCCATCACCTGCAGGAGTTCGCAGGAGTCAGCGCGGGAGGATATCCGGTCGATCCGCAGGGGAGTACCGCAGGCGGCCACCGATGCACACAGATTCCCGCTCTTCATGGGGACCGCCAGCCCTTTCACCATGGCATTCCAGCCCCCGGACGCGGCCATGTAGGTCAGGGTGCCGGCCTGGATGTCGATGGTGGTAAACACAGCGGTCCCGGCTCCGACGATATCGCAGACACCATCGCAGAGGGCCGTGTAGAGCGCGCCCGACTCACCAATGGTCAGCAGTCGCCTGATCCAGAGGTCAAGCTTGAACAGGCCGTCGTTATATCGCTTGAGATTCGCCATGGGACCCGGAAGATTATCCTGACTTTGTTCTGTCGGTCATGCGCACGGGGCCGCAACCATAAAAGCTTAAATAAATGCAAAATTCCATCCAAAAACAGGAGCGACACAACGAACGGAACAAATAATCCGTGACATCGGCATGTTTGCCACGGCTATGGGGTAACCGGCACCCGCGATCTCCACGAGATTATTGACAACGCATGTCACCATCTTGACCCGCGCCGGCAACTGTCCCACGCGGCGAAAAGGCACCCCATGAAAAACGCCGCCGGTCACCAACGGACCCGGCGGCGTTATAGCGTAACTTCAGGCCAGTTTTCGTATTTTTTCGAGACTGGCCAGGAGCACATCCTTCTTCTGGGTCACCTCGGCCAGCTTTTCCCGCTCCTTGGCCACCACGTCCGCCGGCGCCCGCTCCACAAAGGAGGGGTTCTCAAGCTTCCGGCCGAACATCTCGATTTCCTTGTCGAGCTTGCCGATCTCCTTGAGGAGACGCTTTTCCTCTTCCTCAACGTCAACGAGCCCTTTGAGGGGAACCGCGATCTCCACGTCTCCGGCCACCTGAACCGCTGCGTCGGCGGGCCGTTCGAGCCCCTGCCCCATGGCCAGGTCGGAGAGGCGCGCGAGACTCATGACGTAGACCTCGTTGCGTTTGAGCAGATGCAGGCTCTCAACGGAACCGCAGGAGAGGATGGCGGCTATCTCCCGCGACGGAGCCACATCCATCTCGCCCCGGATGTTCCGGATGCCGCGGATCACCTCCATGACCAGCTCCATCTCTGCGGCGCCTTCGGGGAAGTCGCGCTCGGGCGCGGGACGCGGATAGCCGGCCACCATGATGCTCGGTGCGGGACGTGCGCCCGGCAGTGTTTGCCAGATCTCTTCGGTAATGAAGGGCATGAAGGGATGCAGCAGCCGCAGGAGATTTTCCAGCACGAGCCAGAGGATATACCGCGCCGTTTCCTTGCGTGCGTCGTCGCCCCGGTAGAGATCGTCCTTTGCCAGCTCAATGTACCAGTCGCAGAATTCGCTCCAGGTGAACCGGTAGAGGGTTCCGGCCGCATCGTTGAAGCGGTATGCCTCCAGCGCCTCGGCGGTTTCGGCGGCGGCAGCGTTGAGCCGATGCAGAATCCAGCGATCCGCATTGGACAGGTCGAGTGTCGCCGGGTCCACCGTATCGGGCTCGAACCCCTCCAGGTTCATGAGGGCGAACCGGGAGGCGTTCCAGATCTTGTTCACGAAATTCCGGTAGCCGGCAATCCGCTCCTCGGCCAGCTTGATGTCGCGCCCTTGGGCGGCAAAGGCCGCCAGGGTGAACCGGAAGGCGTCGGTGCCGTACTGGTCGATGACCACCAGGGGGTCGATGACATTTCCCTTGGACTTGCTCATCTTCTGGCCCTGGGCATCGCGCACCAGGGCATGGATGTATACGTCGCTGAAGGGCACCTCGTCCATGAAGTGAAGCCCCATCATCATCATCCGCGCCACCCAGAAGAAGAGGATGTCGAAACCGGTCACCAGGCACGAGGTGGGATAGAACGCCGCAAGCTCCGGCGTCCGGTCCGGCCAGCCCATGGTCGAAAAGGGCCACAGGGCAGAGGAGAACCAGGTGTCGAGCACGTCGGTTTCCTGACGGATCTCGTCGCTGCCGCACGCGGCGCAGACTGTCGGATCGATTTTGGCCACCGTGGTTTCGCCGCAGTGGTCGCAATACCAGGCCGGAATCCGGTGCCCCCACCAGATCTGGCGCGAGATGCACCAGTCCTTGATATTCTCCATCCAGTCGTAATAGGTGTTCTCCCACTGCTGGGGAACGATCCGGGTCCGCCCGTCCTTCACCGCGGCCAGGGCCCGTTCGGCCAGGGGACCGACCTTCACGTACCACTGGAGGGACAGGTACGGCTCCACCACCGTCTTACAGCGATAGCAGCCCCCCACCGCGTGGGCATGATCGTCGATCTTCTCCAGAAGCCCCAGCGCTTCCAGGTCTTCCACCACCCGCTTTCTGGCGGCGAAACGCTCCATCCCCTCGTACTGGTGCCCGGCGGCATTAACCACGGCCGATTCGTCGAAGACGTTGAGCAGGTCCAGATTGTGACGGCGCCCCACCTCGAAATCGTTGAAATCGTGGGCCGGGGTGATCTTTACCACGCCGGTACCAAACTCCCGATCCACGTACTCGTCGGCCACCACCGGTATTTCCCGGTTCACGAGGGGGAGCAGCACCTTTTTGCCGACGAGGTCGGCATAGCGCTCATCCTCGGGGTGAACCGCCACGGCGGTATCGCCGAGCATGGTTTCGGGACGGGTCGTGGCCACCACCACGAAGCGGCCGGGCTCGCCAACCACGGGATAGCGGATGTGCCAGAGATTTCCCGCCTTGTCCTCGTGCTCCACCTCGATGTCTGACAGGGCCGTGTGACAGCGGGGACACCAGTTGATGAGACGGTTGTCCCGGTAGATCAACCCTTCCTCGTAAAGACGGACAAAGACCTCGCGCACAGCGCGGGAAAGCCCTTCGTCCATGGTGAAGCGCTCGCGCCCCCAGTCGCAGGATGCGCCGAGCCGCTTCAACTGGCCGATGATCTGGCCGCCGGACTCGGCCTTCCATTTCCAGACCCGCTCGATGAATGCCTCGCGCCCCAACTCGTGGCGGCTCGTCCCCTCGCCCGCCAGTTGGCGTTCCACCACGTTCTGGGTCGCAATGCCCGCATGGTCGGTGCCGGGCATCCAGAGGACCTCGTAGCCGCTCATCCGCTTCCAGCGACAGAGGATGTCCTGGAGCGTATTGTTCAGGGCGTGCCCCATATGAAGGGCGCCGGTGACGTTGGGCGGCGGGATGACGATGCTGTAGGGGGGCTTGCCGCTATCCGGGTCTGCCCGGAAATAGCCTTCCTGCTCCCAGGTTTCATACCATTTCCGTTCAACGGCCGTGGGCTCGTACACCTTTGCCAGTTCTTTTTCTGCCATTCGATTAACCTCTTCCCTTTTCAAAATGAAAATGGGGATGAAGCATCCCCATTTCAGTTTCAGCGGTGTGGACCGGTCCCGTGGGCCGGCCCTGAAGTACGACCTAAAGTCCTTCCTTGATCTTGCGGATCTCTTCCTTGATGATCGTCTCCGCCAGGTCGGGCACCACTTCCCAGGCGATCCGCTCGATTACTTCGCGGGAGATACGGGAAATGGCGGCGGCCAGTTGTTCTTCGGAGAGGGTGATGGTCCCCGCGCCCGGAGCAACCGGCTCAACAGCCGGCACCGCCACCGTGGAGGCAGCCGGAGCGGCTGCGGGGACATATTCTTCCTCAGGGGCGAACTGCTGTTCCACGACAAACTGTGCCGGCACGGCAGCCCCGCCGAATTCAAAGCCTGTCACCGGTTCTCCGGCAAAGGCCTCGGCAGCCGGGGCACCGGTCGTCGGCTCCGGCTCGAAGGTAAAGGACTCGGGTTCGGCCACCGCGCCGAAGCTTATCGTCTCCTCGACTGCGCCGGACGCGGGTTCTTCCGTGAAGGTGAATTCTTCAACAGGCACGCCGAACGTGCCTGAATCGGCAGAGGCGGCAGGCGTTGCGGCAAAGGCAGCGGCATCGAACACCTCTGTCATTGCCTCGTCTCCGGTCACCATCTCGCCGACTTCAACCTCCCCGGCGACTTCTTCCTCAAGTTCGAAGGCTCCCCACAGATCGTCGGCAGGAGCGGCCTCCTCCGCTTCGAACGTCACCGCCTGCGACGCAGGCGCTCCAGCGGGTTCGGCCAGGGGCTCCGATTCGAAGGTCGGAAATGGCTCGGGGAAAGCCGACTCGAATACGGCTGACGGCTCGGGGGGCGAAACGAACGGCTCCGGCTCCACCTCGAAGGCGGCGGGAGGACTCTCCGCGGCAAAGTCCGGTGTAGCGCCTGCGCCCGTTACCGCGCGCGAGCTTCCCAGAGCCAGAAGCTCTTTTACTTTGTCGACAAGTTGCTGGGATTCAAAGGGTTTGGAGATGAAGTCATCCGCGCCGCACTGCCGGGCCCGCTCTTCGTCAAAGGGCTCGAAGGCACCGGTCATGAGCAGGAGGGGCGTGTTCTTCAGGGCGGGGTCATGCCGTACGGCGGCGCACACCTCATAGCCGTTCGAGCCGGGCATGAGGGCGTCGATGAGCATCACATCGGGTCTGCTTTCACGGGCTTTTTCCAGTGCGGCGTCCCCGTTGTCGACAACGGTCAGCTCAAAATCTTCATTGGCGAAGATGATACCCACGACCTTCTGAATGGTGATGCTGTCGTCGGCGAGGAGCAGCCTGTTGCCCATGGATCCTCCTTCAGGGGGAGCGTCGGAAAAGGGGCCCCGGATAGATGGGGAAAAGTGCGGTTAACCCGCGCACAATCGCGGAAACGCTACCATACTGACCTGAGGGTGTCAAGCTATTTACCGGGTCGTAACAGGGCCGTAGGATGCCGTTTCCACCAGTTCCCGGAGGTCCGGGAAGAGCATCCGAAAGGCCAGCGTCGACAGATCGCTCCGCAGTTGACTAAAGGCCTTGGTATGCCGATGGTCGAGGCGGACCGAAAGAAAGATCACGTAAGTGTCCGTGCGCGGGTCGATCCAGATCGATCCCCCCGAGTAGCCGGTGTGGCCGAACGACTCCTCGGAAAACCCTTCTCCCCGGGGCGACGAAAACGGGGATGCCATGTCCCATCCGAGCCCCCGCGCCACCTTGCCCCCGCGGGAAAAGTAGGGGGCCGTCATCTGGCGCACCGTCCGCTGTTCCAGGACGCGCCGACCGTTGAGCTCGCCTTCGCCGAGGAGCATCCGGCAGAAGAGCGCCAGGTCGCTCGCGGTGCCGAAGAGGCCCGCATGTCCGGCAACGCCTCCCATGAGGCGTGCCAGGGGATCCTGCACCGTGCCGAAGTGTGCCCCCCCCGAGCCGTCCAGGGTGGCGGCGCACCGCTCCGCAATTGCGGGGCCGGGCAGGAAAGCGGTGTCCTTCATGCCCAGGGGGCGGAGAAAAGCATCCGCCGCATAGCGGTCAAGAGTACTGCCGGTAACGCGCCGGACCAGCTCGCCCAGCAGGATGAAGTTGATATCGGCATACCTGAACCGGGTGCCCGGCTCACCTTTCAATTTCTGGGCGGCAACACCGTTGATGGCGCTTTGCAGGGGGTCTGCCGAGGACAGGGAGAAGTCGTCGAGGCCGGAGGTATGGGTCAGCAGATGCACCACAAGGACGTCGTCCTTGCCGTGTCCCGCAAATTCGGGGAACCAGCGGACCAGGGGATCGACCAGGGAGAGCCGGCCCTCTTCCGCCAGTCTCATGACTGCCGGGGTCGTTGCGATGACCTTGGTGAGGGAGGCCATGTCGAAGATGGTCGAAGACGTTACCGGCGGGGCATCGGGCAGGGACGACTGCTTGCCGAAGACGTGCTCGTAGACCGCACCGTGGCGGTTCCCCACCAGCACGATCCCGCCCGCCACCAGCCCGTCGTGCATGGCCCTTTCCATCAACCGCCCGATGGCTTCCCCACCCGCTGGCGGCGCGGACGGCGAATCGCCGGCACAAACCGTCAGCGAGCCGAAAAGGATCAGGGCTATGGCGAGTATCTTTCGGAACACCATGAAGAAATACCGTCACTCTGCAACGAACATGAACGGCTTTGAACCGCTGGAGGGCACGGGCCCTAACCACCGACACAAGCAAAATTCAAGCCGTGGCTATGGGACCAGAAAAAAGGGGAGACCGCGTCTCCCCATCAGTGTACCTTGAATTCCACTGTTTTGAGAACCTTCCCGGCCGAATCCACCGCCTCGACGCGCCAGGTGCCAACCGATTCGGCGTCCACGGGCTTCTTGCTCCAGGTGCGCCATTTCGCACCCTTGACCGCAAGCTCCTGCTCGCCGGCCATGGCGCCGTCCTTGTACCAGACATGGCGGATGACCGTTTCCTGGGCGCCGGGGTTGACTATGCGGGTAAAGCAGTAGAGGGCTTTCACCGACCGGTGCGAGATCCGACGAACCGCATCAATGGGGTTGTTGCGGGAAATCTTGGTGGTTACCGCCATTTCGGTGATCTTGAGGTCGGCCGCCCGAACGGGCGAGCCGATGACCATGCCGCACACAACCAGCGTGACGAGCAGGACGACCAGTCTCAGCATCCGCACCACCTCCCCCTCCTGTTCTTGGTGTTGTTCGACACCTCTCTGTTCCTCAGGTACGGTAATCGGCGTTGATCTTGACGTAGTCGTAGGACAGGTCCGAGGTGTAGACCGTTGCCCGTCCGTCGCCCAGATGCAGGTCGACGGTAACGGTAAACTCCTTCTTGCGCAATACCCCGGTGCCCCGCGCCTCGGCGTCGCCTCCGGCGAAAACACCGCCCTGCACCATCCTGACATCGTCGAAAAACAGTTCGGCACGGTCCGGCGCCACGTCCGCGCCGGAGTAGCCCACTGCCGCGAAAATCCGCCCCCAGTTGGCATCCTGCCCGAAAAAAGCGGTCTTCACCAGGCATGAATTGGCAACGGCCATGGCGGCCCGCTTGGCGTCGGCATCGGAGCGGGCGCCCTTCACGGTCACTTCCACGAACTTGGTGGCACCTTCACCGTCCTTGACGATCAGCTTGGCCAGGGAGAGGAGCACCTCCTCCAGAAGAGCCGCAAATTCCGCGGCGCCCTCGCTCCCCTCGGACAGGACCGGGGTGCCGGCTGCTCCGTTGGCCATGATGATGGCGGTATCGTTGGTGGACATGTCGCCGTCCACGGTTATGGCATTGAAGGATGTATCGTTGGCGCGGCGGAAGATACGGTCGAGCCACTGGGGGTCAACTGCGGCATCGGTAACGATAAAGGCGAGCATGGTAGCCATGTTCGGCATGATCATGCCGGCGCCCTTGGCGATACCGGCGATGGTGTACCCGACACCGCCCGCGGCCCCGGTACGCTCCTCCAGTTTCGGGAAGGTGTCGGTGGTCATGATGGCCGCGGCGATCTGATCGAGGGTGGCCGAGCCGAGTCCCTCCACAAGGGGGGGAATCCCTCCCCTGACCCGCTCCATGGGGAGCGGTACGCCGATCACGCCGGTGGAGGAAACGAGCACCTCATGCTCCGGCGCACCGATCCGCTCGGCCACGAGGCGTGCGGTTTCCCGCGCATCCTCCATCCCCCGGTCTCCGGTGCAGGCATTGGCGTTGCCGCTGTTGACCACCACTGCGCGGCAGGTGCCGCTCGTGGTCCGTTCCATGTCCAGAAGCACCGGCGCGGCCTTCACCTTGTTGGTGGTGTAAACCGCGGCCACCGCAGCCGGCGCATCAGAGCAGATGAGGGCCAGATCCAGGCGGCCCGGCTTCTTGATGGCCGCTTCCACGGCCGAGAACCGAAATCCCTTGACGTTCATAGCTGAAACCTCAGGAAAGCGCCACTACCCGAGAAACCGGCGCTTTCATAGACTATCTCATTTTCCGCAGCATTTCTTGTACTTCTTGCCGCTACCGCAGGGGCAGGGCTCGTTGCGCCCGGCAAGCTTCTTGGACTTGGACGGCTCCGAGGTCTCTTCCTCATCGACCAGGTTGAAGACCATCCTTTTCCGGGCCTGCTTCTGCTGCTCCTCTTCCATTCGCTCCACGTCTTCCTCGTGGGCAATCTGGACCCAGAAGATCTTTTCCACGGTCTCGGCGGCGATGCGGGCCATCATGTCCATAAAGAGCTGGTAGGCTTCCTTCTTGTACTCCTGCTTCGGATCCTTCTGACCGTAGCCACGGAGCCCGATCCCTTCCTTGAGGTGGTCGATGGAGAGGAGATGGTCTTTCCACTGGGCATCGATGGTCTGGAGCATGATCACCTTGATGAGGTGATCCATGAGTTCGTCGCCGACGGCAGCCACCTTGGCATCGAAGGCCTCGTGGACCTTCTCCTTGAGCAGGGTGCGGAAGCTCTCGGGGGAGAGCCGGTCCATGGTCTGAGGCGGGATGTCGATCTGGAAGCCGTAGGTCTTCAGAATCCCTTCGCCGATGGACTGCCAGTCCCATTCATGGGCCGACACCTTTTCTATGGCAAAGGAGGAGATTTCCTCGATGGTGTCGTCCATCATCTGGGCGAAGTGGCGGCGGATGTCCTGGCCGGCCAGAATCTCGCGGCGCTGGGTATAGATCACCTCGCGCTGCTTGTTCATGACATCGTCGTACTCGATCAGATGTTTCCTGATCTCGAAGTTGTGGGCCTCCACCTTTTTCTGGGCATTCTCGATGGCTTGGTGATCATGCCGTGGGTAATGGCCTCCCCCTCTTCGATCTTGAGGAAGTCCATGATCTTGGAGACCCGCTCGGAACCGAAAATTCGCAGGAGGTCGTCCTGGAGAGAAAGATAGAAACGGGATGAGCCCGGGTCCCCCTGGCGGCCCGACCGGCCCCGGAGCTGGTTGTCGATCCGCCGGGACTCGTGGCGCTCGGTGCCGATGATGTGGAGACCGCCCAGGGCCACCACTTCATCGTGCTCGCGGGCACAGAGGTCGCGGTACTCGGCCAGCACCTTCTCGTACTCTTCCTCGGGGGCATCGGGATTGGCCCGGCGCCACTGCTTGGCAAGACCTTCGGGGTTGCCGCCCAGCAGGATGTCGGTACCGCGGCCCGCCATGTTGGTGGCGATGGTCACCATCCCCTTGCGGCCGGCCTGGGCCACGATCTCGGCCTCCCGTTCGTGCTGCTTGGCGTTGAGCACGTTGTGGGGAACCCCCTGCTTCCTGAGCATCTCCGCCAGCACCTCGGATTTTTCAATGGAGATGGTTCCCACCAGGGTGGGCTGCCCCTTCTCATGGCACCCCCTGACTTCATCTATGACGGCATTGAATTTCTCCTGCTCGGTCTTGTAGATGACGTCCGGGAAGTCAGGGCGCAGCAAGGGCCGGTTGGTGGGGATGACCGTCACTTCCAGCTTGTAGATCTTGTGGAACTCTTCGGCTTCCGTGTCGGCGGTGCCGGTCATGCCGGAGAGCTTCTCGTACATGCGGAAATAGTTCTGAAAGGTGATGGTGGCGAGCGTCTGGTTCTCGTTCTCGATCTCCACCCCTTCCTTGGCCTCGATGGCCTGGTGGAGCCCGTCGGACCAGCGGCGGCCCGGCATGAGACGGCCGGTGAACTCGTCGACGATGATGACCTCACCGTCCTTGACCACATAGTCCACGTCGCGCCGGAACAGGGCATGGGCTCGGAGCGCCTGGTTCACATGGTGGAGGATCTCCATGTGGTTCGGGTCGTAGAGGTTGTCGATCTTGAGCAGTTTCTCGACCCTGGCGACCCCCTCCTCGGTGAGCGAGGATGAGCGGGCCTTTTCGTCGACCGTGTAGTCGCCGGTGTAGACCTTGCGCTTGCCCGACAGGGTGTTTGCCTCCACCTCCTTGGCCTCCCCCTTTTTCAGGTGAGGGATGATCCGGTCGATGATGTAGTACTTGTCGGTGGAATCCTCGGTGGGTCCGGAGATGATGAGGGGCGTCCGGGCCTCGTCGATGAGGATGGAGTCCACCTCGTCCACGATCGAGAAGTAGAAGGGACGCTGAACGTAATCCTCCAGGGCGAACTTCATGTTGTCCCGCAGGTAATCGAAGCCGAACTCGTTGTTGGTGCCGTAGGTGATGTCCGCGGCATAGGCGGCGCGACGCTCCTCGTCATCGATGCCGTGGACGATGACCCCCACGGTGAGTCCCAGGAAGCGGTAGAGGCGTCCCATCCACTCGGAGTCCCGCCGGGCCAGATAGTCGTTGACCGTGACCACGTGGACCCCGCGGCCGGTGAGGGCGTTCAGGTATGCCGGCAAGGTCGCCACCAGGGTCTTTCCCTCGCCGGTCTTCATCTCGGCGATTTTCCCCTGGTGGAGCACCATGCCGCCGATGAGCTGCACGTCGAAGTGGCGCATGCCGAGGGCCCGCTTGCCCCCTTCCCGGCAGACGGCGAAGGCCTCGGGCAGGAGGGAGTCGAGGCTTTCGCCCCGGGCAATCCGCTCCTTGAACTCGAACGTCTTCTCCCTGAGCTGATCGTCGGTCAGGCCAGCCACTTGGGACTCCAGGCCGTTGATTTTCTCCACCACCGGCCACATGCGTTTGAGTTCACGCTCGTTCTTGCTGCCGACGATCTTCTTTATGATGGCTCCAAACATATAAACCGGGTCTCCTGGGAAATCGTGTAATGGTCAAACGCAAGCGGAAACGGTAGCACAACAGCCGGAAATGCTCAATAGAATCCGTACGGCGCAGCGCCAGGCCCATGAAACGGTTGTGTCGCGCGGCACGTTGCGCACAGGGCCTCGAGGGACTGACAAAAGCGGCCTAGGCTGTTCCCTGCGGCTTGGCCGGCCGCGCGCCTGGGCACCGGTGTCCGCCCCGCTCCACCGGCTTGACGGGTTCGGTTACGGGTCAGTAGGCGCGGTTGTCGAACATGCGGCGGGTCTTGCGCTCGGACCGGGGGAGCTCGCCGTAGGGGAGGAGGTCCACCTCGCAGGAGACCATCAGGGAATGCTTCACCCCCGACACGATCGCCTTGCAGAGGAGGGCATCCGCTGTGGGCGCAGCATCTTCGGCCCGCTCCACCCGGATGGTCATGTGGTCGCGACCATCGGCACCCCGGTCCAGAACCACTTGGAATTCACTGCCGAGCCCATCGATCCGGTCGAGAATCTCATCGATCTGTCCGGGATAGATGTTGACCCCCCGGAAAATCACCACATCGTCGGAACGCCCGAGTATCCGGTCGTGACGGGGAAGAACGCAGCCACAGGGGCAATCGCCCGGCACGAGGCGGGTCAGGTCCCGGGAGCGATAGCGGATGAGCGGTGCCCCCTCCTTGCGCAGCGTAGTGAAGACCATCTCCCCCACCTCCCCTGGCTGCACCGGCTGGAGTGTTTCCGGGTCGAGGATTTCAAGGAGATAGTAGTCGGCCCAGTAGTGAATGGAGCCGTCTGCGCCGGGCGCTCCGCAGGAAAGCCCCGTGCCGGGACCGTACACCTCGGTGAGGCCGGTGATGTCGTGGACCGATTCGGCACCGAGGCATTCGCGGATCTTGGCTAGAATCGCCTCGCTGGAGCGTTCGGCACCGAGGATCACCTTGCGCACGGCGATCTTGTCCCGCAGATCGCGCCGCTGGACCTCTTCGGCCAGGAGCAGCCCCATGGAGGCGGTGCAACAGACCACCGTTGACTGAAGATCCACCAGAAAGGTGGTCTGGATATCGAGATTCCCCGGCCCCACGGGCACTGCCAGGGCGCCGTACCGCTCGCATCCCAACTGGAAACCCGCTCCGGCGGTCCAGAGACCATACCCGACACAGATCTGCACCCGGTCTTCACGGGTGACCCCGGCCATCTCGTAGCAACGGCAGAACATGTCGGCCCAGTCATCCACATCTTTCTGGGTGTAGCAGAGGATTTTCCGCTTCCCTGTCGTCCCCGAGGATGAGTGGATCCGGACGAGCTGCTCATGGGTGGCCGCACGAAGGGGAAAGGGATAGCCGTCGCGCAGATCGTCGGCAGAGGTGAAGGGAAGCTTCGCAATATCCGCGAGGCCCGTGACGTCGTCTGGCGTCACGCCCGCTTCTTCGAGCCGGCTGCGGTAAAAGGGCGAGTTGCGCCAGGCGTGGTTCACGGTCCAGCGCAGGCCGTCGAGCTGGAGCCGTTCAAGTTCCGCGGGAGATGAGTAGTGGGCGGGAAAGCGGGTCAGCATAGGGGGTTACAACCTCCATCGGAAAGGATTACCGGAAAATCAAGCCTCCGCCCGCTCCATGCCGAGACGCAGGGCCTTGAGAGATGCGGCCCGGAGCGCCCCCTTTTCACCCAGCCGGTGCTCGATGGTTGCAATCACCTGGCTGGTGGAGCAGAAGAGGCCGGCATCGGTGAGCCGGGCCAGGGCAAAGCCGAGGAGGATCAGGTTCACCGCCTGGGGGGAGCCGATCTCCAGGGCAAGGGCGTCGGCGTCGATCACATGGACCGGGTGCCCCTCAAGTCCGGCCGGGACACGGGAGGCATTGGCCACGATCCACCCGCCGGGACGGAGGAAGTGCCGGTGGAGCGCAATGTTCTCCTCCTTCATGGCCAGCAGGCCGTCGGCCCTGCCGGGGCGCACGAGGGGACTTGAGAATTCGCCCGCCTTCAGGTGGGAGATGACCACCCCGCCCCGCTGGGCCATGCCGTGGGTTTCGGAGGTCATGACCGGCATGCCGGTGCGGATGGCGGTCTCGGCCAGAATGCGGGTGACGAACAGGATTCCCTGCCCCCCCACCCCGCTGATGATCAGTTGCTCTCCCCCGGTCATTTTCCCACCTCCTCGATGGCCAACCGCGGACAGACATCGACGCAGACGCCGCACTTGGAACAGACGAGGGTATCGACAACCACCCGCTTCGTTTCTTCGTCGTAGACCAGGGCCGGGCACTCGAACTGGGTAGTGCAGAAGCGGCACCCGTTGCAGGCATCGCTTACCCGCACCGCGCGCTTCGGCGGCCGTTCGCCGGTGTAGGTCCGGTCAACCACGCAGGGCTGGCGGGCAATGACCACGGCAAGCCCGTCGGTCCGGGCAAAGGCCACCGCTTCTTTCATCAGGGCGGTAAAAGCGGGAAGGTTGCCCGGCTCGCCCGACCGGCAGAAGCGCACGCCGCATGCCTTTACCAGCCCCTCCATATCCACCGTCGCCGTGGGCACCCCGCCGGCGCCCCACCCCAGTGCCGGGGTCGGCTGGTTGCCGGTCATGGCGGTGGTGGCATTGTCCAGAATCACGAGCACGAACCGCGCATCCTGCACCACGGCGTCGATGAGCGGCGGGATTCCCGCGTGGAAGAAGGTGGAGTCGCCGATGGTGGCGACGATGTCGGGCACCTGGCCGGAAAGTTTGTAGGCGTGGTAGAAGCCGGCCGCCTGGGAGACCGCCGCCCCCATGCAGAGGACCGTGTCGACCCCTCCCAGGTTGAGGCCGAGGGTGTAGCAGCCGATGTCGGAAGGATAGATTCCCTTGGGCGCAGCCCGCTTGATGGCATAAAAGCTGGCCCGGTGGGGGCAGCCCGGGCAGAGGGTCGGCCGGCGTCCGCCGCCCGTGGGGGGCGCAACGGAGGGTGCGGCGGGAATGCCGGCAAAAGCGGCCACCAGACGCTCCACCAGTTCCGGGGACAGTTCTCCCACCTCAGGAACAAAGCCCGACCGCTTTCCCTTTACCCGGTGGCGGTCGGCCAGTTGCAACTCCATGACCCCGGTGGTCTCCTCCAGCACCAGGATCTCGTCGTAGTCGGCCAGAAGCCGCTCCACGAACGCCGTGTGCAGAGGATAGGGCTGCACCACCTGCCAGAGGGGAAGGACGTCCCTGAGCCCCAGGTCTGCCAGCACCTCGCGGGCATGGGCCGCTGCCACGCCGGAGGCGACCAGTGCCTTCCTGGAAGAGACCCCCGGATTGAGCAACCGCGGGGCGGTCGGCTCCCAGGCGGCAATGCCGGCCAGTTTCTCCTCCAGCTTCAGGTGAAGCTTGTGACGAAAGACCGGGGTAGCGGCCCACCGGGCTGGATCCTTGACAAACGCGGCCGTCCGTTCGGACGGAGCAACCGGACCGGGGAGGATGTCCTGGTTGGCGTGGCAGACGCGGGTAGTGGGCCGGAGCATGACCGGCACCCGGAAGGCCTCGGACAGCTCGAACCCGGCGGCGATGAGCTCCCGGGCCTGGTTGGGGGAATCGGGGTCAAGAACGGGCACCTTGGCGGACATGGCCGTCAGGCGGCTGTCCTGCTCGGTCTGGGACGAGTGGGGCCCCGGGTCGTCGGCGGAGATGACCACGAAACCGCCGGTGACTCCCAGGTAGGCGGCACTCATGAACGGATCGGAGGCAACATTGAGCCCCACCTGCTTCATGGCCGTGGCTGCCCGCAAACCGGACTGGGCGGCGGCGTAGGCAATCTCGAAGGCCACCTTCTCATTAACGGCCCACTCCACGTGCATGGGCACGCCGTAGCGCTCCCGCCAGAGAGCCACGCCGGAGAGGATCTCCGAGGCGGGCGTGCCGGGATACGAGGCAACGACACTGCATCCGCTCTCCACAAGGCCGTGGGCCATGGCATCGTTGCCAAGCAACAGCTTCCGTTCACTCACCGAAAAGGGCTCCTTCCGTTGGAAAAATCATTAGATTTTCCGTGGTCGGCCCTTTTTTGTCAACCGAAATTCTCGACGAATGGGGCGTTTGCGCCGAGAATCGGCTTGAATTTCCGGGGATATTTCTTTATACAAAAGCAATCCCTCCATGCCGCATTAATTAAATTCATGTTCGATATCATGAAACCCAATCACGCCCGGGAGGTCCCCCAATGAAACGGTTCACCCTGTTCATGCTCCTCGCGCTGCTGTTGGCATCGCTCGCCCCCGCAGCCGGCACGGCCCGCGCCCAGTCGGCCATCACCCTCACCTACGCCAACTTCCCGCCCGCGGCCACCTTCCCCGGCGTCCAGATGGAGCGCTGGGCCAAGGAAGTGGAAAAGCGGACCGGCGGCAGGGTGAAGGTGAAGACCTTCCCCGGCGGCACGCTCCTCAACGCCAAGAACATGTTCGAGGGGGTTACCTCCGGCATCGCCGACATCGGCAACTTCGCCATGAGTTACCAGCCGGGGCGCTTCCCCGTGTCCGAAGCGGTGGACCTTCCCCTGGGCTTCACGAGCGCCAGGGTGGCAAGCCTGGTTCTCTACGACCTGATCGAAAAGTACAAGCCCAGAGAGTTTGAAAAGGTAAAAGTACTGACGGTCTTCACCTGCCCTCCCACCAACTTCATGACCAAGGCACCGGTACGACGCCTGGCCGACCTGAAGGGGATGGAACTCCGCGTGGCCGGCACAAGCGCCGAAGTGGCCAAGCGCCTGGGGGCGGTGCCGGTGGCCATGCCCCAATCGGAGACCCCCGAAGCCATCCAGAAGGGAATCGTCAAGGGGATGATCTCTTCCCTTGAAATTCTCCAGGATCTCAAGTTCGCCAGCTACACTCCCTACGCGACCATCGCCAACCTGCCGGTGGTTTCCTTTGCGGTGGTCATGAACAAGTCCAAGTGGAATTCGCTCCCCGCCGACGTCAAGAAGGCCCTGGACGGTCTTTCCCGCGATCAGGCCGCATGGACCGGCGAGTACGCCGACCGCCACGTGCAGGAATCTCTCGCCTGGGCGAAGAAGGGCTACCAGCACCAGGTGTTCACCCTGCCGGCCGCCGACCAGAAACAGATCAACGCGCTCCTCTCCCCCATGGTGGATGACTATGTCAAAAAGGTGAGCGCCCAGGGGCTGAACGGCAAGCAGATCGTGGCGGATGTCCAGGCCTTCCGGAAGAAGTACGAGACACCGGCGAAGAAAACGCGGTAGGAACGCGGGGATCAGGGACCGGACGTAATCATGGAACGTGTATTCGGCATCATCTCCAAGGCATTCATGGTCGTCGGCGGTGTGGCGCTCCTGGCGCTCGTGCTGCTGGCCACCGGCAACGTGGCGTCCCGGATCGGCCGGGCCCCCTTTGCCGGTACCTACGAGATCGTCTCGTTCCTGGGCGCCATCGTCATTGCCGGTGCCCTGGGGCACACCCAGCGCCGCAAGGACCACATCGTGGTCGACATCCTGTCGGAGCGCTTTCCGGCGCCGGTCAAGCGGCTGCTCGACGCGGTGAACCATGCCGTCACCTGCGGGCTGTTCGGCATCGCCGCCTGGCAGGTGTGGGTCTGGGGCGACAAGCTACGCCTGTCGGGAGAGTTGTCCGAGACGCTGAAGCTGACCTACTACCCCTTTGTCTACGTGGTGGCTGCCGGTTTCGGCGTGCTGGCCGGGGTGTCGTTCATTGATTGTATAAAAACGGTATTGCGCGGTAAGGAGAGTGAGGAGTGAGCGGTCCCATTGTCGGCGTCTACGGCATCTGTGCCATGTTTTTCATGCTGTTCGTGCTGCGGATTCCCGCCGCCTTCACCCTCATGATGGTCGGTTTTCTCGGCATCGCCACGGTCACCACCTGGGACGCGGCCCTGGCCATGCTCGGCAGCGAGCTCTGGGGCAGCTTTTCCAACTACGGCCTCACGGTCATCCCCTTATTCATATTGGTGGGGGAAATCGTCCACTACGCCGGCTACAACAACAGCCTCTATCACGCCACCTACAAGTGGTTCGGCCACAAGCGCGGCGGCCTTGCCATGACCACGATCCTGGCATCGGCGGCCTTCTCGGCCATCAGCGGATCCAACACCGCCACCGCCGCCACCATGAGCGCCGTGGCGATTCCGGCCATGAAGGAGTACAAGTACCATCCGCTGCTCAACGCCGGCTCCGTGGCTGCCGGCGCGACCCTGGGGGTCCTGATCCCCCCGAGCATCGTGCTGGTGGTCTACGGGCTCTACACGGGCCAGTCCATCGGCAAGCTCTTCTTCGGCAACGTCATCCCCAGCGCCATTTTGACGATCCTCATCCTCCTGACCGTGGTCTGGATCTGCCGCCGCCACCCGGACTGGGGGCCCGAGGGGCCCAGAAGCGGCTGGGGGGAGCGGTTCGCCGCCCTGCCCGAGGCCATTGACATCCTAATCCTTTTCGCCATCATCATGTACGCCCTGTTCACCGGCGTGGTGACCGCCACCGAGGCGGCGGCAGTGAGCTGCTTCCTGGCCCTCGTGATCTGCGGTCTGCGCAGAAAGCTCACGTGGCAGAAACTGACCGGGGCATTCGTGGACACCCTGCGCATCTCCTGCATGGTGTTCATGATCGTGGCCGGCGCGGTCATCTTCGCCAAGTTCCTGACCATCACGCGGCTTCCCTATGAAACCGCCGAGTGGATCAGCTCGCTGGACCTTCCCCGCTGGATGGTCCTCTGGGTCATCCTGGCCTGCTACATCATCGGCGGTTGCATCATGGACGCCCTGGCGTTCCTGCTGGTGTCGCTCCCCATCTTCTACCCGCTGGTGACCCAACTGGGCTACGACCCCATCTGGTTCGGCCAGGTGATCACCATCGTGACCACCATGGGGTCCATCATGCCCCCCATCGGCATCTGCTGCTACGTGGTATCCGGCATGTCGGGCATCCCCCTCGGCACGGTCTTTCGCAGCGGCCTCTACTACATGCCGTCCTATATCGCCTCCATTGCCATCCTCATGGCGTCCCCCTACTGGACGGTGCTCGTGCTGGCCGACCTGGTGAAGTAACGGAACCGTGACCCCGCAGCCGGAAAAATTGTTAAAGTTTTCCGGCTGCGGGGCGATGAGAAAACTCAGAAACCACTGATCAAGGGGAGCGCCCATGTCTGCAATCACCTTCGAAGAAATCATGTTCACCATCATGTCCGCCACCCAGGACACCTTCAAAAACTACCTGAGCGTAGACATATTCGCAGGAAAAGTTGAGCGGAAGGTTGACCCCGTCGATTCCGACGTGGTCGGCATCGTCGGGGTTGCGGGCGACCGGGTGGGCTATATCATTCTGGCGGCAGAGAGCACCGCAGCGGTCACGATCGCCAAGGAACTGCTGATGATCGACGAGCCCGACGAGGAATCCATCAGGGATGCCATCGGTGAACTGACCAACAACATCGCCGGCGTGTTCAAGACCAAATATCATGAGCAGTACGGCAACGTGGCCCTGGGGCTCCCCCTCATCGTATCCGGCATGCTGCGCACCGTTGCCGAGGGGTCGTCGCAGGATCAGTCGGGCGGCAGCTCCAGCATGAATGTCCAGTGCAAGGGGGTTACCATCCCCTTCATGAGCCTGGACGGCAAGTTCGCCCTCCGGGTCATGGTGTACATGTAACAGCGAAACCAAACCGTACGCACCACAGACAAAAACAGCCGCACCGGTCATGCCGGGCGGCTGTTTTTGTCGGATACGCGAAAAACGATGCGGCGCGGCCGGACTTACTCCCCGCTCACGTCCAGGGCGGCAATCCGCAACGACGGCGAGCCCACGGTACCGTAGAAGCGCAGGTCATTTCCCACCGCCTCGACCCCCCTGAACAGCTCCAGAATGTTGCCCGCGATGGCGATCCCCTTCACCGGCCGGACAACGCGCCCGTCCTCCACCAGGAAGCCGGCCGCGCCCACGGAGAAATCGCCCGAAATGGTATTGGCGGTATGCATCCCCATCACCTCGGTCAGCAGCACCCCCCGCGGGATTCCCGCCAGGAGCGCTTCGGGAGATTCGGTGCCGTTCTCGATGAAGAGATTGGATACCCCCATGTGCGGCGGCGATTTGATGCCGCTGCGAATGGCGTTTCCGGTGGAGGCGACCCCTTCCTTGCGCGCCCGGAGCGTATCGTAGAGGTAGCCGACGAGGCGCCCGCTTTCCACCAGGACCGTATTCCGCTTGGGCACTCCCTCCGCATCGAAGGGAGCGGTTCCCATGCCACCGGGCAGGGTACCGTCGTCCCGGATGGTGAGCAGCGGTGCAACGATCATCTCGCCCCGCTTGCCGGCCAGGAGCGACTTGCCCTTTTGGACGTTCTCGGCCAGAAACGCCGGCGCCAGCACTTCGAGAATCTCGGTGGCCACGTAGGTGTCGAGCACTGCGGGACAGCGCATGGTCGGCACCGTGGCGGCGCCCAGGAGCCCGGTCGCTTGGCAACGGCACCGGCAACGATCCGCTCCACCGAGATGCCGCCGAAGCGGGACGAGAAATCGAAATCCCATCCCATCTGAGACTGGCCGTTTTCCTCGGCAACGGCCGTCACGCTGGCTGACACCGATGTTCCCCGGTAGCGGCCGCTGACGCCCCGGGAATTGACCACCATGGTTTCCACCATGGAATCGCCGTAGGTGGCTTTCCGCACCTTCCGCACCCGCGGGTCGGCCGCCAGGGTAAGCCGCTCGAGGTCCAGCGCGACGGCGATCTTTGCCTCCTCGGCCACGGTCGCAAGCCCGTCGTCGAACAGTCCAGGAACATCGGGATATGCCGCCGGCGGGTCGGGGAAACCGTGGTCCGGGTCAGGGGTCTGGCTTTCGGCACCCACCAGGGCGTTGTCCACCATGCGCGCCAGGTCCTCCGGCGCCATGCTCGTGGAAAAGGAGAACCCCATGCCGCCGTTCTTCAGCACGCGCACGCTCACTCCCAGCGGGGCGGAACACTTGAACGTATCGACCTTTTGCTCCTTTACCTCGATGGAGAGAATGCGCGACGCTGCGGCGGTTATTTCCCACCCGTCCAGGGAACGGCTGGCGAGTAGGTCTTGAACGGCGCTGATCATGCCGGCGGTATCCATGGCAACCTCTCAGAGATCGAGAATCATCGCGATTTCATCGCAGTCGGGGAACTTGACGCACTTGATGCAGTCGGTCCAGACCTTGTGGGGCAACTCCGATTTGTCCACGATCCTCATACCGAACTTGCCGAAGAAATCGGGCTTGTAGGTGAGGCAGAATACGCGCTTGAGCCCCAATTGCCTGGCCTCGTCGATACAGGCCTGCACGAGCATGGTACCGATCCCCTTGCGCCCCGCATCCTCGGACACGGCCACGGACCGGATCTCCGCCAGGTCTTCCCACATGATATGGAGGGCCGCGGCGCCGAGCACCACCCCGTGTTCCTCCCAGACGTAAAAATCGCGGATCGCCTCATACAGCTCCGACAGTGAGCGGGAGAGCATATCGCCCCGGCTGGCGAAGTGGGTGAGAAGCTTCTGTATGTCCTTGACGTCGGCAATCTGGGCCTTGCGGAGCATGGCGCGGTATCTCCTTGCGTGATGGAATGAAGATGGAAAAACGGATCAGAACTTGCGTCGGTCAACGACAAAGCAGCTCTTGTGGGATTGCTTGGCAAGGGTCTTGAGCTCTGCCGCCACCTCGGCCACCTTGGCGTAGTGGCCGATTTTGGGAGAGTCCGTGGGAACGACGGCAATGGCGACCCCCATGAGGGGGACCTTCTCCTCGTTCCCCTTGCGGTCGTGGGCCAGGAAGAAGCCGTTGCGCTTTTCCTCCTCGTTGAAGAGCTCCGAAACCACGGCCGTAAAGTTGGCGATGATCCGCCCGGCAACCGCCTCGGCCTGGTCGAAGGGGACGATGAAGACGAAGTCGTCCCCGCCGATGTGCCCCGCGAACCCGTCGCCCGCGTCCTTCACGGCGTTGGACACGATGCGGCCGAGCATCCTCAGGACCTCGTCGCCGTGGGTGAAGCCGTAGACATCGTTATACTGCTTGAAGTGGTTGATGTCCACATAGCAGACCGCCATGGGCTTGCCCACCGTCTGCTCGATGGCGCGCTGAATGGAGGTGTTGCCCGGCAGCCTGGTGAGGGGATTGTTGTCGAAAACCCGCCGCAGCCGCCGCAGCGACAGAACGATGCGGGTGAAAAGCTCCCGGAAGTTGAGGGGGAAGGTGACGAAATCATCCAGGGGATACTCTTCCCAGTCGAAAAACTCGGCCGCCGGCTCCGGCATCATGCCGATGACCGGAATGGTGCTGAAGAAAAAGTCGTCCTTGAGGCTCCTGATAATGCCCAGGAACGCCTCGTCGGGCGAGGAGAGATCCATGAGGATCACGTCGGGGGGATCCGAGTAGATGAACCCCATAACGCTGGAGGGGGTCGTCAGGGTCACCACCTGATACCCCTTGCTCTGGAGGCGGAGCTCGATATTGCCGTCCCCCCGCTTTTCATTGGCAACGATGGCTATTCTCAGATCAGATCTCATCGACGGCCTGTATCTCCAGACTGAAGTTTTTCGTTTCGATCAGCCTGTCCTCCAACTCTTCCACGATGACGGCCAGGTCGTTCTCGGTCATGCCCAGCCTCTGCCACGCCTCGGGCTGGATCTGGGGGACATACTCGTCGCCGCTGAAACCGAAGCCGCTGGCTTTCACGAGCACATCGGCCAGATGGACCACGGCGGTCTTCACCTGGTGGGTCGACGAGCGGGCCACGTCGTGGTGACAGGCCACGGGCTCACTCAGCTTGTCCGGCAGGTACCAGCTCCGCACGAGCCACTCCCCCACCTCCGCGTGATCGGTTCCCAGCAGCTCCCGCTCCGCGTCCAGCATGGCCAGCCCCTTCCTCTCCATGAGCATGGCGACGCGGGCATAGTCCTCGGGGCACTTCTCCTTGATGATCACCTTGCCGATGTCGTGCAGAAGCGCTGCCGTGGAGATTTCCTCCACCTCGGGGAGCTTCAGGCGGCGGGCGATGATGTTCGCAGCCACGCCGGCTCCGAGGGAGTGCTCCCAAAGCCCCACGATGGTCTTTTCCATGATTTCGAAGATGGAGGAGCTGAGCGCCAGGCTCTTGATGACGTTCACGCCCAGGAGGATCAAGGCGTTGGAGATGGTGGAAACCCGGTAGAACCCGTAGGAGGGGGAGTTCACCAGGCGCAGCACCCGTGCCGACAGGATCTGGTCAGAGGAGACGAGTTGCGCCATTTCCTGGATGGTTGACTTGCGGTTTTCCGATAGGGCCTGGAGCCGGGTCACGATGCCGGGCAGCGTCGGGAGCGTGCTCGTGTCACGGATAATCTCGAAAATCTCGGTCCGCTTATCGTTCACCGCCACCCTCCACGGAGCGGACGATGCCCGCCCGGAACAACTCCTTGAGCCGCTGCATGAGCGGATTCCCCTCCACTTTGCTGAAACGCCGGTCCAGATCGGCCAGCATGTCGTCCAGGGTCTTTTCCCCTTCGAGCTCAACCGGCCTGCCCTCAACGGTGAGGGTCTTCACCCCCAGATTGCGCAGCCGCTCCAACAGGGCCGCTGTAATAACGGTTCCCTTGCCGCAGATCGGTGGGCCCTGTGGATTGTCGGCCCGCTTCACCTCCCGGGCCAGAACCATGTCCGGCGCGGCGAGGGCTATGGGAATGGTCTGCATCTGCCTCGCTCCTCATGAAAATTACACATCCGCACAAGTGTACCAGATAACGGCGCCGGCGCGAGTATCAGCTCCCGGCAGCGGCTCTGCGGGCGCCATCGATCATCTCCCGGGCATGGTCGAGGGTGGTGCCGGTGATGGTCACCCCACCGAGCATCCGCGCCATTTCCGCCACCCGGCCCTCCCCTTCAAGGGGGGTGACCGCCGTGGCGGTCCGTCCGCCTTCAACCCGCTTTTCCACCTTGTAGTGCCGATCGGCAAAGGCGGCAACCTGGGGGAGATGGGTAATGCAGAGGACCTGCTGGGCACGGCTCACCCGCTTGAGCTTCTCCCCCACCAGGCCGATGTGGCGCCGCCGATGCCGGTATCCACCTCGTCGAAGATGAGGGTCGGCACGTCGCTCTCGGGGTGGACCTGCTTGAGGGCCAGCATGAGCCGCGAAAGCTCCCCACCGGAGGCAATCCGCGCCAGGGGCTTCGGTTCTTCCCCTGGATTCGGGGAAAACAGGAAGCTTACGCTGTCGAGCCCCGTCTGGCGGGGCTCGGGCAGTTCATCCAATGCCACGTCGAACAGGGCGTGCCTCATGGCGAGCTGGTGGATCTCCCGCTCCATGGCGGCCTTGAGCCGCTTTGCCGCCTCGTGCCGCTTTGCCGAGAGCCCGTGCCCCGCTTCCCTCACCCGGCCGGCCAGGGTTTCCAGTTCCCGGTCGAGATCGTTGCGGGTCCGGTCGCGGTTGAGGAGCAGACCCATCTCCCGGGCCGCTTCCTCGCCATAGGCAATGATCTCTTCCACGGTGGGCGCGTACTTCTTCTTCAGGCGCCGGATCAGATCGAGCCGCTCGTCCACCGCGTCCAGCCGGGCCGGGTCGGCTTCGATGCGCGCGCCGTAGCCCCGCAGGTCAGGGCCGCATCCTCCAGGTGGGCCGCCGCCGACTCCACAACGTCCAGCAACGGGGCCAGCGAGGCATCAACGCCGGATATTTCGGCAACCCTCCCCTTCACGCGGGCGAGCAGGTGCAGAACCGAGGACTCGTCGCCGTACAGGGCCTCATAGGCCTCTTCGCTCCCCCGGCTGAGCCGCTCGGCATTGACGAGCAATTCCCGCTCCCCGGCCAGGGCCTCCTCCTCGCCCGGCGCCAGGGCCGCGGTGCGGATCTCCTCCACCTGGAAGCTCAAGAGGTCCAGGCGCCGGGCAGCCTCCCGCTCACCCTCGTCCAGTTCCCTGAGCCGGGCCTCGGTCTCCCGGTACCGGTCGAAGATGGCCGCATAGCCGGCCCGCAGGGAATCGAGGCCGGCGAAACCGTCCAGCAGCCTCAGATGGTTCTCGGGACGCAGCAGGGTCTGGGACTCGTGCTGGCCGTAAATATTGACGAGCTCGCGGGAGATCTCCGACAGCATCGCCAGGGTGGAGAGGCCGCCGCCAATGAAGACCCGGTTGCGTCCCGACCGGGACACGACCCGCTTCACCAGCAGCTCGCCGTTGCAGTCGAGCCCCATCTCCGCCAACCGCTGCCCGAGGGGCCCATCGACAGGCAGGGAAAAGAGGGCTTCCACCGTGGCCTCTTCCTCGCCGGTCCGGACCAGCTCAGCCGAGGCGCGCCCCCCCATGATGAGGTTCACGGCATCGATGATGATCGATTTGCCCGCGCCGGTCTCGCCCGTGAGAACGGTGAGCCCCCGGTCGAAGGATACGTGAAGGGAATCGATGATGGCCAGGTTCCTGATGGAGAGATCGGTCAGCACTACCGCTCCCCCCACTTGAGCTTGGTCCGGAGCACCTCGAAGTAGTTGCGGCTGCGGGACATGACGAGCCGGGTCCTGTGGGCCGCCCGGCGCACGTGCACCGCGTCGCCGCACTTCAGCTCCATCCCCACCTGCCCGTCCAGCGTCAGGTAGACGTCCTCGTCCTTGGAGCGGAGCCTGACGGTCACCCCAGAACTCGACTCGAGCACAATGGGACGGTTGGTGAGGGTGTGGGGACAGATGGGAGTGATGGTGATGCACTCCAGTGACGGATGAACGATGGGCCCGTTGGCCGAAAGGCTGTAGCCGGTGGAGCCCGTGGGAGTGGAGATGATGAGGCCGTCGGCCTTGTAGGTGGTGAGCCGGATGCCGCTCACCTCCGTCTCCATGTCGATGATCCGGGCAAGGGCTCCCTTGTTGATGACCACATCGTTCAGGACCCGGTGGGAACAGATTTCCTCGCCGCTGCGCTCCACGGACACGGCGAGCATCATCCGCTCGGTCACCTGGAAATCGCCCGAAAGGCAGGATTCCAGTACCGGATAGAGTTCGTCCAGGGTAATCTCGGTCAGAAAGCCGAGACTGCCCAGGTTGACGCCGAGGATGGGAATCTGGCGGGACCCGATGAGCCGCGCCGCGGAGATGAGGGTGCCGTCGCCGCCCAGGACCACCGCCATGTCGGCCAGGACGGGGATATCCTCGGGAACGATGCCCTGCCGTCCCCCCAGATGACGCGCCAGATGGGCCTCCACCAGCGGGATCAGACCCCGTGCCTCCAGCCAGGCGATCAGCTCGCTCGCCACCCCCTGACAGCGGGGATCGTGGACCTTGGCGAAGATGGCGATTTTTTTCATTCGTGCGGCCTTCCGGATATGGTATAAACTTGAGTTTTACTAACACAGATCAGATGGCATGTCCAATGGAAATTCGGTTGTTTAGCGCCTGGGCCTGCCCGTGATATCTGGTTGTTTTCCCTATAGAAAGGTGCCCCCATGATGAACGAGAAGCTTCCCCCGCCCGAACAGTCCGCCGAACTCGACACCCTGATGCTCATCATCAAGTCCTTTCTGGAACACCTGGAGTACACCCTCGGCAAGGACAAATACTCGGCAACACGGCATGACATCTTCAACGCCCTGGCCTATGCGGTCCGCGACCGGATGGTGGAGCGATGGCTCGACACCCAGCAGGCTTACTACAATCAGGACCCCAAGCGGGTCTACTATCTTTCCATGGAATTCCTCATGGGGCGGACCCTGGAAAACAGCCTCGTGAACCTGGGGCTGCTGGACGATTTCCGCGACGCCATGAACTCCCTCGGCTTCGACCTGGATGTCCTCATCGACCAGGAACAGGACGCGGGGCTCGGCAACGGCGGCCTGGGCCGGCTCGCCGCCTGCTTCCTCGACTCCATGGCCACTATGGGGATTCCGGGCTACGGCTACGGCATCCGCTACGAGTACGGCATCTTCCGCCAGAATATCGTGGATGGTGCCCAGGTGGAATATCCGGACAACTGGCTCCGCTACCGCAACCCCTGGGAGCTTGACCGGCAGGAGCACCTCCACCCGGTCAAGTTCTACGGCCGGGTCGTGGAACGCAAGGATGCGGAGGGGAACACCATTTTCGCCTGGATCGACACCGAAGATGTCATGGCCATGGCCTACGACACGCCGATCCCCGGCTTCGGCACCAACTCCGTGAACACCATGCGGCTGTGGACGGCCAAGTCCTCGCGGGACTTCGACCTGACCTTCTTCAACGAAGGGAACTACATCCGGGCCGTTGAAAAGAAGATGCTCTCCGAAAACATATCCAAGGTACTCTATCCGGCCGATCACATCCCCGAGGGCAAGGAGCTCCGTTTCAAGCAGGAGTATTTTCTCGCCTCGGCCACCATCCAGGACGTGATCTACCGCTTCCGCAAGAATCACAGCGATCTGCGCCTCATTCCCGACAAGGTGGCCATCCAGTTGAACGACACCCATCCTTCCCTGGCCATTCCAGAGATGATGCGGCTGCTCATGGACTGGGAACGCCTCGACTGGGATACCGCGTGGGACATCACCACCCGGACCTTTGCCTACACCAACCACACCATCCTGCCCGAGGCCCTGGAAAAGTGGCCGGTCTGGTTTCTGGAGCAGATTCTCCCCCGCCACCTCCAGATCATCTACGAGATCAACGACCGGTTCCTGGCCCAGGTCCGCCTGCGCTTCCCGGGCGACACGGGCCGGTTGGAGCGGATGTCCCTGGTGGAAGAGCACTGGGAGCGCAAGATCCGCATGGCGCACCTGGCCATAGTCGGCAGCCACTCGGTGAACGGCGTGGCAGCGCTCCACACCGACATCCTCAAGGAAAAGGTATTTACCGACTTTTTCGAGATGTGGCCCGAGCGGTTCAACAACAAGACCAACGGCATCACCCAGCGCCGCTGGCTGAAGAGCGCCAACCCCGACCAGGCGGGACTGATCAGCCGCGCCATCGGCGACGGCTGGATCACCGATCTGGACCAGTTGCACACACTGGCGGAACTGGCGGAGGACCGGGAGTTCGTCCATGCTTGGCAGCGGGTGAAGCAGGAGAACAAAAAGCGGCTGGCCGACTACATCTTCCGGCACAACTGCATCCGGGTGAATGCGGACTCCCTCTTCGACTGCCAGGTGAAACGGATCCACGAATACAAGCGGCAGTTGCTGAACGTGCTCCACGTCATCACGCACTACAACCGGATCAAGGCCGACCCGACGGGAGACTTCGTTCCCCGCACCGTCATTTTCAGCGGCAAGGCGGCACCGGCCTACGCCCTGGCCAAGCTCATCATCCGGCTGATCAATGCGGTCGGCGACGTGGTCAACAACGACCCGGACGTGGGAGACCGCCTCAAGGTGGTGTTCCTGGCCAACTACAGCGTATCCCTGGCGGAGAAGATATTCCCTGCCGCGGATCTCTCGGAGCAGATCTCCACTGCCGGCACCGAGGCGTCGGGCACCGGCAACATGAAGTTCGCCCTGAACGGGGCGCTCACCATCGGCACCCTGGACGGGGCAAACATCGAGATCATGGAGGAAGTGGGGCGCGAAAACATCTTCATCTTCGGCATGACCGCCGGTGAAGTGGATGAGCTGCACCGGCGGGGCTACGACCCGAGGGACTACTATCACCGGATCCCCGAGCTTAAACAGGTGCTGGACCAGATTGCCGAAGGATTCTTCTCGCCGGCCACGCCGGACCTTTTCCGCCCCATCGTCGACGTCCTTCTCAACCAGGGCGACAACTACATGCTCCTGGCCGATTACGCCTCCTACGTGGCCTGCCAGGAAGAGGTGAGCCGGCTCTACCTGGACCCGGACGAGTGGGCCCGCAGGGCGATCCTCAACTGTGCCGGCATGGGCAAGTTTTCCAGCGACCGGACCATAGCCGAGTACGCCCGCGACATTTGGGGTGTAGAGCCGGTGGAAGTCCGGCCAGTCCTCGAGTTCCGCAAGCATGACGGCCCGGCGTAGGGACGGCGGCCAGCGGACAATCGGACACGAGCGCGACATGGACCTCTTTGATGCCTCCGCTGCCGCCGAAACCCTGAAGGACGCTCCCCTTGCCGAACGGATGCGTCCCCGCACCCTGGACGAGTACGTGGGGCAGGACCACCTGCTGGGCGTGGGGAAACTCCTGCGCCGGCTGATCGAGTCGGATACCCTCACGTCTCTCATCTTCTGGGGCCCTCCGGGCTCGGGCAAAACAACCCTTGCCCGGGTCATCGCCAATGCCACGAAATCGCACTTCATCTTCTTTTCCGCCATTCTTTCGGGGATCAAGGAGATCCGCGAGATCGTAAAGGAGGCGGAGGAGGAAAAGAAGTACCGGGGCCGTAACACCATTCTCTTCGTGGACGAGATCCACCGGTTCAACAAGAGCCAGCAGGACGCATTCCTCCCCTACGTGGAACGGGGGACCTTCACCATCATCGGCGCCACCACCGAAAACCCCTCCTTCGAGGTGGTGGCGCCGCTCCTCTCCCGCTGCAAGGTGCTCGTGCTCAATCCGCTTTCACAGGAAGAAGTGGGGCAGATCCTGCGGAGCGCCCTGGCCGATCCGGAACGCGGCCTCGGCACGAGCGGCCTTGCCGCGGACGACGATGCCCTCGCCCTCATGGCAGAGCAGTCGGGCGGCGACGGCAGGGTCGCCCTGAACACCCTTGAAACGGCAGCCCGGCTGGCGAAAAACGGCCGGATCGACCTGGAAGCCGTCCGCGAGGCGATTCAGAAAAAGCCGCTGCTCTACGACAAGGGGGGCGAAGAGCACTACAACGTGATCTCGGCCTTTATCAAGTCCATGCGCGGCAGCGACCCGGACGGCGCCCTCTACTGGCTCGCCCGCATGATCGAGGCCGGCGAGGACCCGATCTTCATCCTGCGCCGGATGGTGATCCTGGCCAGCGAGGACATCGGCAACGCCGACCCCCGGGCGCTCCAGGTGGCCGTTGCAGCACTCCAGGGGTTCCAGCTCGTGGGCATGCCCGAGGGACGGATCATCATGGCCCAGGCCGTCACCTACCTGGCCACCGCGCCCAAGTCCAACGCCTCCTACGTCGGCATCGACGCGGCCCTGGCTGAAGTCCGGAAAAGCGGCGCCCTGCCCGTGCCGCTTCACATCCGTAATGCGCCCACACGGCTCATGAAGGACCTGGCTACCACAAGGGGTACAAATACGCCCATGACCATGAAGGGGGCTACGCCGCCCAGGACTATCTACCGGAACGGCTTGAGGGGAAACGATTCTATGCCCCGCAGGGGCACGGCTATGAGAAGACCATAAAAGAACGCATGGACTACATCCGTACCGTGAAGGAGAACGACAGGGAATGAAAAAGATCGGCATACTCACCAGCGGCGGCGACTGCCCGGGCATGAACGCCGCCATCCGGGCCGCGGTGCGCACGGCAATCCGCATGAACATCGAAGTGGTCGGTTTCCGCAAGGGCTATCTGGGACTCATGAAAGGAGATGCCATCCCCCTGGACACCAAGGCGGTCTCGGGCATCCTCCACCGGGGGGGCACCTTTCTCCAGTCGGCCCGGTCCCCCGAGTTCAAGACGCCGGCAGGCCAGCGCACGGCCCTGAACAACCTGAAAGCCCTCGGCGTCGAGGGGATGGTGGTAATGGGAGGCGACGGATCGCTCACCGGCGCCCTGGCCCTTCACGGCCTGGGAGTGCCGGTGGTGGGCATTCCCGCCAGCATCGACAACGACATCCCGTTCACCGATATGTCCCTGGGGGTCGATACGGCCCTCAACAACATCATCTACGCCGTTGACTGCATCAAGGACACGGCCAGTTCCCATGCGCGGGCCTTCGTCATCGAGGTCATGGGGCGCAACTCGGGCTACCTGGCCAGCATCTCCGCCATCGCCACCGGGGCCGAATACGCCCTGGTCCCCGAACGGGAATACGATCTGGCCGAGATCTGCCAGCAGTTGCGGGCACGCTACGAGGAGGGGCGCGACAACGCCATCATCATCCTGGCTGAGGGGGCCGGCCATGGCAGAGAAATCGCCGACAGCATCAAGGACGCCATTGGCTTCGAGACGCGGGCGACAGTGCTGGGGCACTACCAGCGGGGCGGCGCACCGACGGTTTTCGACCGGTTGCTGGCGAGCCGCTTCGGCAAGAAATCGGTGGAACTGCTTGTGGCGGGAACCTGGGGAGTGATGGTGGGGCTCTCCTGCAACGCGGTCCTCGCCACCCCCCTGGAGGACGTCATCAAGGGCGAAAAGCGTCCCCAGGACGAGGTGCTGCGGCTGGCCGAAGTGCTGGGCGTGTGAGGAGGGGGCCGGCGCCGTGCGGCGCCGGTCAACCGAGGAAATCCATAATCTCGCGATGGTGCTCCATCCGGTAGGCAGCGGGGAGCGGGGCCTTGTAGGCCACGAAGGGGACGCCTGCAGCTTTGGCCGACAGCCGGTCCACCTCGGAATCACCCACGAACAGAGCCTCCCGCGGATCGATGCCGAAGTGTTCCAGCACCTTCAGCAGGGGTTCCGGGTGGGGTTTCGGGTTCGCCACCCGCGACGCGGTCATGACGATGCTGAAATAGGAGTCGAGGCTGAACGACCGGAGCACCAAGTCCATGGAGGTCGACCGGTTGGTGCAGACGCCGAGCCCCACCCTCCCCTTCAGGGTGTCGAGGGTCTCGCGAAATCCCTCCTCCATGATCATGAGCGGGACCAGTTCCCGGTAGTCGATGGCGCCGGCACACCGGACCGCTTCCTCCCAGTCGCCGGGTGACGGGAAAAGATGGGACAGCACCTCCCGATTGGCGTAGGTGTGGAGAATGCGCATCTGCTCCCCGTTGTCCCTGCTGAGCGGGGGGCGGCCCATCATCTCCATGATCCGCTGGTAGAACGCGAGGTTCGCCTCGAAGGAGTCGAACATCACCCCGTCGCAATCGTAGATTACCGCCTTGATGGCCCCGCCGTTACTGCTCACCGCCGCTCCTCGCCTTTTCGAGATACTCTTCCCACTCCAGGGGGAGGAGGTATTTCTTCCGGTTGTTGCATTCCTTGCAGGCGGGCACCACGTTTCCCCTGCTGCTCTTGCCGCCGCGCACGATGGGAACCACGTGGTCCATGGTCAACTCTTCGGGCGGGAAATCCCCCCCGCACCAGTGGCACGTACGCCGGCTGATCACCGTCTGCCACCAGCGGCTCCTGCGCAGCTCACGGGCCTTGTCCTTCTCCCGCCGGATCTCCTGCTCCGTCATTTCCACCACGAAATAGGTCATAGCTACCTGTCACAGGCTACCGGCGTCCGTTCCGGTATGCATCGATGGCACGGCGAGCCAAGGCATCGCATCGCTCGTTCTCCAGGTGCCCGTTGTGGCCCCGTACCCAGACCCACCGGACCTGATGCTTCCCGGTCAGCTCCATGAGCCGCTCCCAGAGATCGCGGTTCAGGACCGGCTCCTTCCTGCTGTTCACCCACCCCCGCCGCACCCAGCCGGAAAGCCATTCGGTCATTCCCTTCACCAGGTACTGGGAATCGGTGGTGATCGTCACGGCGCAGGGACGGCTGAGGGCCTCCAGCGCCTTGATGGCCGCGGTAAGCTCCATCCGGTTGTTGGTCGTGTCGCCGTCGGCGCCCGAAAGTTCCTTTTCCGCGCTGCCGTACCGCAGGATCGCACCGTATCCCCCCACTCCGGGATTGCCGCTGCAGGCGCCGTCGCAGAATATCTCAACTTCTGCCGACATAGGCACCCTCCCCCTTGAGTAGTTCGGCAATGGCATCCATCACCCGGTCCACGATCAACTGGTGGGTTTCCTTGCAATCCTCCCGGGCAAAGAGATCGTCCAGGTTCAGGGTGGCGCCGAACACCACCATGCCCTCCTGCCCCATGCCGGGGAACTTCCAACGGTTAAGCCCGATGAGGGCCGTGGGGACGACGGCGACCCGGGTGTCGTAGATGATCTTGCCGACCCCGCGGTTCCCCTTGCCGAGCACGCCGTCCTTGTGGCGGGTCCCCTCAGGAAAGAGCATCACCTTCTCGGTCCGGAGCAGATCGTTGATGGCCTTGCCGGCGCGGACGTCCCTGCCCCGCTTGACCGGGAAGGCACCCCAGGAGCTGTACAGAAAACGCTGAAAAGGCTTGGCAAAGAGCTCCTCCTTGGCGGGAGCCAGACCATCCGGAAGGGATGGGAGCGCAGAATCGCCCAGGGGAGAAAGATGGTCTCGTAAGCCGAGATATGGTTGGATGCGATGAGGACGCCGCCGTTCGGGGGTATATGCTCCGCCCCCTTGACGCGGAACCTGTTGATGAGCGATGCGTAGCTGCCGACGACAAATGCGGAAAACGTCACCCAGAACCGACGAAGAAACGATACCTTCAAATGAGCCTCTCTGTGCAGATGTTGTTATCTTATAGCATGGTTCCGGAAATAACGGCAACGGTAATGCTGCCCGTCACGGGAGCGCCGGATTCGATGCCGTGCCGAAAAAGAACGAGGGAGGCATGTCATGCCCCCCTCTTCTTGTCATCTCTCCACGAAGGGTCCGGATCAGGACGAACCGTCAGTCACGGCCGGCACCATCAGCGCATCTCGCCCAGATATGTCCGGATGTCGTGGCCATCAATCCTGCCGTTGCCGTTACTATCCGGGATGAGGGAGTCGGCTCCCCCCTCCTTGAGCATCCGCCTTGCATTGCCGGGGTTCACCACCCCGCCGCCGTTTGCGTCAAAGACGTCCGTCAGCGATTGGGCACTGAAGCCGGTGACCGCCCCAGCGGGGACATCGGAAATCCTGCGATACACGGTCACGGTGAAGGACTGGTACGCCCTCAGTCCCTTGGCATCGGACACTTCGACCTTGACCGGATAGGTACCCGTATCCTTTGGTGTCCACTGGATGAGTCCGGTCGAAGAACTGATGCTCATTCCCGAGGGGCGCGTCACCAGTTTGTAGGTAACGGTATCGCCGTTGGGGTCCGTTGCGTTCACGTCGTACCGGTAGGTCTTGCCCCGAACCGCCGCCGCTGCCGGGACAGAAGTGATGACCGGCGGCTGGTTGACGACCGCAGGGGCCACTGTCCAGGCAAAGACAGCGCTGGTCGAGGCTATCCCGTCGCTGGCGGTCACGGTTACGGTGTAGGGGCCAGTTGCTGCGGCACCGACAGCGATGGTGCCGCTGATGAGACCGGTGCCCGCGTTGATGCCGAGCCCGGCCGGCAGCCCCGTGGCGCTGAAGCTCAGAAGATCGCCATCCGCATCGGCTGCGCTGATCTGCAGTCTGACGGCGGTATTTTCGGCGCCTGTTTGCGCGCCGGGGTTGCTCACGGCCGGCGGGGTATTGCTCCCCGCTGCCCGCACCGTCCAGTTGAAGCTGGTACGGTTGCTCTTCAGGGTGTCGGTAACGGTTACCGAGACCGAATAGGGGCTGCCGACCGCGGCTCCGGCAGCGATGGTGCCGCTGATGAGCCCGGTGGATTCATCAATGCCGATACCGGGAGGAAGGCCCGTGGCACTGTAGAAAATCCTGTCGCCGTTACTGTCGCTGGCCTTGATCCGGAGAGTAACCGGTTTCTCTTCCCATGACGTCTGATTGCCGGGATTCGTAACCGTTGGAGCGCTGTTGCTGTTTACGACCCGGAGCGTATAGCTCTGGGTCGCCTTCAACCCCTTTGCATCCGCCACCTCTACCGTTACCGCGTAGCTGCCGGAATCTTCGGGCGTCCACGAAATAAGACCCGTGGAGGAATTGATGGTCATGCGCGAGGGACGCTGGACGAGCCGGTAGGTCAGTGCGTCGTTATTGGGATCAACGGCGTTGACGTCGTAGCGGTACGCCTT
Organism: Geobacter anodireducens; assembly: GCA_001628815.1. Taxonomy (NCBI): domain Bacteria; kingdom Pseudomonadati; phylum Thermodesulfobacteriota; class Desulfuromonadia; order Geobacterales; family Geobacteraceae; genus Geobacter; species Geobacter anodireducens. Next base: position 1,437,131 of record CP014963.1, on the reverse strand, counting down.
CTCCTTTTCCGCGATCAGGATCGGGGAGGAGATGATCACCGGCGGATCGTTGGCGACCTGACCATTCACGGTCCAACTGAATGTTGTACTTGACGTCGTCATGCCGTCTCCCACAGTGACAACGACATTGTACGTCCCGGCGACGGTGGCGGTGCCACTGATGAGACCCGAACCGGAGTTGATGGCAAGGCCGGAGGGAAGCTCCGAGGCACTGTAAATGAGGTTGTCGCCGCAATTCAGGTCAGTGGCCTGGATCTGCAGACTCACGCCATTGTTCAGGGTACTGCTCTGGTTGGCAGGCTTGGTCACTATCGGCGCGACGTTGGTTTTGGTTACCACCCATGAGAACATGGTACTGCCGCTGAGGTTACCCGGGTCCTTGGCCATTATGGTCACAGGGTAGGTACCGGCGCTGCAGTAAGGTATGTTACCGCTGATCAGGCCGGTTTTGCTGTTCATGGTGAGGCCCGGCGGCAGGCCGGCGGCACTGTAGGTGAGGCTGTCTCCGTTGACATCGATGGCCTGGATTTGGAGGCTGACGCTGCCATTCTCGGGACTGGCCTGATCGGCGGGCTTGGTTACCACCGGAGCAGTCGGCGGTATGATGACCATCCAGGTAAAGGTCGTTCTGGTCGTAGCCGTTCCATCGGTCACGGAAACGGTTATCGTGTAGGTTCCCGCAGTGGTGGGGATGCCGCTGATGAGACCTGTAGCACTGTTGATGCTGAGACCTGTCGGCAGCCCAGTGGCACTGTAGGTGAGGGCATCGCCATCTGCGTCGATCGCCTGGATCTGGAGGTTGACCATTACGTCCTTGTCGCTGGTCTGGTCCGCAGGCTTTATAACGGCTGGAGCTGCTGGGGCTGCTTGGTGTTGACGATGATGCTCACGCTCTTGGTGGCCGTGGTGTAGTTGACGGCATCGGCGGGCGTGAAGGTGGCCGTCAGGGTGACCGGGCCCGCGGTGGAGAGAACGGTGCCGGCTGCGGGATTGTAGCTGAAGCTGCCTGCTACGTCGGCAGTGGCGTTGAGCTGGCTCGACCCGAGGGTCGTACCCGCATAGACCGCTGCCGGCTCGGCCCAGTTGATGGCGGGAACGGCACGGGCGATTGCGAGTGTTCCCGTGGCGCTGCCGCTGTAGTTGGCATCGGTGACCGTGGCGACGACGGGGTAGCTCCCGGCGGCTGTCGGCGCGCCGCTGCCCCCGGCATAGGTGAGGTTGATGCCGAGGCCCGGCGGGGTCGTGCTGGCGGCAACGACCTTTGGCGTGCCGTCGTAGGTGGCGCTCAGGCCGGTGAGGGATACGGAGGCAACGGCCTTGTCAACCGTCAGGCTGACGGTGGCGCTGGCGCTGGTGTATGCGTTCGGGTCGCTCGGGGTGAAAACCACCGACAGGGTCCGGGTCCCGGCGTTGAGGACAGTGCCGGCGGCAGGGGTGTACACGAAGGTGCCGGGCACGCTCGCCGTGGCGTTGAGCTGGGTGCCGCCCAGGGCTGTCCCGTAGGTGATGGCACCAGGCGTCGCCCAACTGATGCTCGGGGTCTGCTTGGTGTTGACGATGATGCTCACGCTCTTGGTGGCCGTTGGCGTTGGAGGGGTCAGTGGCGGTGACGGTGACGGTGTAGGGGCTGCCGGCGGCGGCGCTGTAGTCAATGGTTCCGGTAATGGCACCGGTAGAAGCGTTGATGGCAAGGCCCGCAGGCAGGCCCGTGGCGCTGTAGGTAAGAGCGTCACCATCAGGGTCGGTGGCGGCGACGGTAAGGTTGACGACCGTCCCTTCAACATTCGTGCGGTTCGCCGGATCGATGACACCCGGCGCACGGTTCACGTCGGTCACGGTCCAGGAAAAACTCACGCTGCTGCTGGTTATCCCATCACCAACCATAACTCTTACAGAGTAGATGCCGGCAGCCGTGTAACCCAGGGTGCCGGTGATGACTCCGGAAGATGAATTGATGCTAAGCCCCGGAGGAAGTCCCGTGGCACTGTAGGCAAGGGTGTTGTTGTCCGCATCGGACGCCTGGATCTGGAGATTGACCGCCGTCCCCTCGGGGGTAGACTGGTCAGCCGGCATTGTTACCACCGGAGCCCTGTTCGTGTCGGTCACCAGCAGCGTGTAGGTCTGAGTGGCAAAGAGGCCAGCCGGATCGCTCACCTTTACCGTCACAGTATAGCTGCCGGCATCGGTATAACCAGGATTCCAAGAGATGAGCCCGGCCGGCGAGATCGTCATGCCCGGGGGGGATGCTGTCAGACTGTAGGTAAGAGCGTCACCGTCCGGGTCGCTGGCAGAGACGGCGTATCCGTACGCGGCCCCCTCGCTTACCGAGGTGACGGCAGTTGACGTGATGCTCGGCGCACGATTGAGCTTCGTTACCGTTACCGTAAAGGTCTGGGTGGCGGAGAGCGCCCCGTCGCTTACCGTTACGACAACCGTATGTGCGCCGGCCTGGGATGCGAGAGGAGTCCAGGAGATGGTGCCGTTCGCGGCAATCGACATGCCCGAGGGCGCAGTGGTGAGTGCATAGGTGAGGGAGTCGCCGTTGGGATCGCTCGCCACCACTTGATAACTGTACAGGGCTCCTTCCGTGGCGCTCGTCACCGGCGAGGAAGCGATCACCGGAGCTTGGTTGACCTTGCCGTCAGTGACCGTAATGGTGAAGCTCTGGGTTGTCCTGTTGAACTTCGTATCAGTCACCGCCACGATGACATCCCAGTTGGCCGGTGTCGAGCTTGAGGGTGTCCAGGTGAGGGTGCCGGTGGTCATGCCCATTGCCATGCCGGTGGGAAGCGTTTTGCCCGTGGGCGCGCTGATGCTGTAGTAGAGCGTGTCCCCGTCCGGGTCCGTGGCGGAGACGGTGTAGGAGTAGAGCTGCCCCACAACGGCGGCTGTCACGGGACTCGATGCAATGACCGGCGGCCTGTTGGCCGGAGCCACGGCGATCGAGAAGCTCTGGGTAGCGACGAGCTGACCGTCGCTCACCCGCACGGTTACCGGGAAAGTTCCGGTCTGGCTGTTCGTGGGGGTCCACTGGACAAGGCCGGCCGAGCTGATTGACATGCCCGACGGCGCGGCGTCAAAGGAGTAGGTCAGTACCGTGCCGGCATCGGCGTCGGAGGCGCGCACCTGGTACGTGTAAAGGGCGGACGCGGACGCAACGGTTGCGGGCACTGAGGAAATCTGCGGCGGATGGTTGCAGAGCGCGATCGTATCCTGCACATGGCGGGGATAGGTTTCATCGCTCAATCCCATGGTCAGGTTGTTGGCCGTGTTTGCCGCGATGTCACGGGGCGAATTGTACAGGACCGTTGCCTGGAACGTCTGCTGCCCGGCGCCTTTGGCAAGCAGGGGCAAACTCCAGACAATCTCCCGCGTGTCCGCCTTGTACTCTCCCCCGTTGGTTGCGGAGACAAAGTCAATGCCGGCGGGTAGCTTGTCTGAAATCAGAAGGTTGTGCAGATCGATGGTATTGGCCGTGTTGTCGTAGGTATAGGTGTAGGTGAGCGGCTGAGCGTATGCCGCGCACTGGCCGGGATGGGTCTTGGCAAGGAACAGGGGCTTCGAGGGGTACGCCTCGTCGGCAATCTCGAAGGAGACGGAGCCGTTCGCGGGGATCGCCAAGTCCCACTGGAGCGCGAACTGAACGTCCGCATTGGTATTGGTGTACGGGCCGCCGAAATTATCGAGATTGTAAGGAGTGGAGCCATTGGCGAGGAGGCCGATGAACTGAGTCATGTCGACGCCGTATCTGCTGGGCGGAAGGGTTGACGACTGAACCACGCTGTAGCCGTTGCCGTTCTTGTCGCTGGAACTCGTGAAGCCGGACTGGAAGGCCCTTTTCCCCACGATGGCCACGTTGTCGTTGCTGAAGGGAAGGCTCAGGTCGTAATCGGAGTAGGCATAGAAATGGAAGTCGAGAGGAGAGCCGCGGTGGTTGTTGATCGTGACGGCCCGTTTCAGGGTGGATCTTTTGGTGCCCGTCGCGCCGCCCGTAAGGCGGTAGGCGACTTCAACGGAATAGGTGCCGTCCAGGGCGGTATAGACAAGGGCAAGCGCCGCAGGGTCCGCCTGGTTCGCCGGGCGCGCGACGGTGAACATGCCTTCGGCGTCAACGTCATTGGATATCAGCGGATACTCGGGCCCGGAGGTCCCGACACGGCAGTAGAAGCCCAACTGGCTCACTATCTGCTTGCCGTCGATCGTCCAGCCGTATACCCCATAGGTGGAGGCATCTTCGAAATTCACCGTTGAATTCTTGCTGGACAGAGTCCAGTCGGCGGCCTCCACGGCGCCGGAGGCAATGCCGAGCCCTACCAGCACAGCCGCCACGACCGACCTGCACACACTTGCTAGATTCTTCATTTCCACACGCTCCTCGTACTTGCAGTTCCCGACTGGAAAGGCTGCGTCATAACGTCATTGAATACGAATATCTATCGTTGCCGCGCGCTTCAGTTCTTCAACGATTTCTTCAACCTTCCTGCGCTGGTAATCCTTTGCCAGATACTGCTCGATGAAATCCCGCATCTCTTCGAAGGTCCTGACCGTTTCGGGATGCCGTTCCATCACCCTGATGATGTGAAACCCGTGGCGCGTCTTGACGATACCGCTCGTCTCACCCGGTTTGAGGGAAAAGGCGACCTGGTCGAACTCACTCGGCATGAAGCCACGCTGGATTTCTCCCAGGTCTCCGCCCGTGGCGGCGCTGGCGCAGTCGGAGCCCTCGCTGGCAAGAACGGCAAAATCGGCGCCGGCGCCAATCCGGTCGCGAATGCCTTCGATCTTTTTCCGGGCCTGCGCCTGAGTCTCCGGAGAGGCTCCTTTGTCGACCTTCACCAGGATATGCCGGACAACGATCGTCTCGGGCTTTTTAAAACCGGCCTTGTTCTTTTCGTAATAGGCCCTGAGATCGGCTTCGGGAACCTTGATCGCATCGATGCCGCGCGAGGCCAGGTAGGCGTCCACAAGAACGTCGCGGCGAGCGGTGTTGTCAAGTCTGTTCTCGGGTGGCTCCGCCACGCTCCCGTCCCGTGGCACGCTCGAGCCGATGGCTTGCCGGCGGGCCTGAATCTTTTGGGACAGATCGGCAGGATTCAGCTTTTCACCCGCCTGGGCCAGCAACTCCATGGCGATAAGCTTATCGAGCTCCTGGCGTTCGACTCTCTTCTTCTGTTCGTCGGTAACCTTGCGCCCGGCTCCCCTGCGGTGGCTCAGGGAAAATTCGACGAACTGGTCGAGTTCGTCCTGGAAGATGACGGTGCCGTTCACAACGGCCGCAGCGGCTCTGTCAACGGGAGCGGCGGCAATTCCGGCGCCGGGCGCGGACGGAACACTTCCCAGTGCGCACAGGACGGCAATGATGAGATTGCGCACCGTCTTCATGGTGCCCGCCCGACTCACAGTTGCTCCGGAACGGCCGTCACCCGCGCCGATGTTCCCGGTTTTCCGTGGGGGATCAGCACCAGCCTGACAGTGCCGGATGCCGTATAGCTGAACGATGCCGCCCCTTCCGTCCCACGCCGAAAGCGGATGAAGTTCACAAGAGGACCGTCGGCGCTTCCAACGCGGACTTCAAGCGCCTGCAGCGTCGCCCCCGTAATGTCCAGCCGATAGGTCGAGTTCGTGAGATCAAGGGTTGTAACCGATGCACACCGTTTCCCCCGCGGCGTGGTGACCACCGTCTCGATGCTCGGCGGGTAAAGAACGGCCTTGGCTACGTCAACGAGGCCGTAACCATAGTAGATGTCCCTGCCCGGTTCACCCAGGTCCCGGGCGGCTGCCGCAAGCCGTTGCCTGACCTCGTCGGCAACGGAGCGGTTGCCGTTGGTGTCGGTGATACCGGCCGAGATGAGAAGCGCCGCCGCACCGGTGACATGGGGTGCGGCCTGCGATGTGCCGAAATTGGTGCGGTAGCCGCCGCCGATCGCCGTGGAATAGATATTGTGCCCCGGCGCGGCCAATTCGACCTGGGGGCCGTAACTGGAAAACGTTCCAAGCGTGTCGTCCTGGTAGGTGGCGGAGACGGCCACGACCGAATCGAAGGCGGCAGGATAGAGTACGACTCCCGGCGAGAAGTTGCCGGCCGAAGCCACCAGCACGATTCCCGATCGATAGGCCAGATCGCAGGCATCCTTGAGCGCCTGGGAGAACTCCATGTTGCCGAAACTCATGTTGACGACCTGCATCCGGTTCTCGATGGCCCACTCGATGCCGGCGATGATGTCGCTCAGTTTCCCGCCCAGGCCGCCGTCAAGCACCTTGACGGCATAGAGCTCCGCTGCGGGGGCGACGCCGACCACACCGGTGCCGTTGTTGCGGGCGGCGATGATCCCGGCCACGTGGGTGCCATGGCTGAGAGAGTATGCGTCGTCCATGGGATCGTTGTTGTCAGCTACAAAATTGTACCCGCCTTTGTAGTTGTCCCTCAGTTCGGGATGCGTGTAATCAATGCCCGTATCGAGCACTGCCACCCGGACCCGCGCGCCGGTGATCCCGGCCTCCGCAACCTGGTCGGCGCCGATGTGCTGCACACCCCACGTTGCAGCGTACTCCCCGGATGCAACCACGACCGGTTCGATGGAAGAAAACACGAAGTCCGACTCCACGTAGGCAACGTCGGGATCTTTTTTCAGGCGTTCGATCTCTTCCTCGGACAGGGTTGCCGATATGGCGTTTACCGCAGAGTGCGTCCTTTTGACGCGGCCACCGTGGCGATAGACTTTCTCTTTGTGGCGAACGTCTTTTTTCCCCACTGCAGAGCGAAACCCTATAATGACCTTCCTGTCAGCGGCAAAAGCGCCATCCTGGGGAAGCAGCAGGGCAAAAAGGGCCGTAACGGCGAGCAGATACCTCATGGCACACGTATCCCTTCACGTTCGACGATGACAAATCGCATCGCGAATGCATATAAGCTGTGTCTGGGGAGAAAATGGGGGGCAGGGGAACGAATCCCCTGCCCCGTTGGTCAAAAAGGTATTACCGCTTGACTTTCTTCGGAGCCGCCAGGATTTTGCCGGAGAGCGCACCGTTAATGGTTTTCACGGTTACGTAGCCGTTGGTCGCAAAGTCCGGGCTGGTGGCAACTACCTTGGTGTCGCTCCAGGAGATGATGGAGGCCTCGGTAGTTCCGGCGTACACTCCGATACCGGCATCATACTCGGTGCTCGGTGCCGGTCCGAAACCGGTGCCGGTAATGGTAAGGGTCTTGCCTGCCGCAAGGGTTGCGGAGGCAATGATCCGCGCCGGCGTGACGGTCAGCTTGGCAAGATTGCTGACCTTGTTTGCCTTGGCAATGCGGAGCTCGTAGACACCTTCCACCAGGGCAGGAACGGACACCTTTACCTCGCTTTCGGTGACCGAGAAGGGAGTGAGCGTAAGGTTCGTGCTGCCACTGACAAGCGTGACGGTGGGCTGGTAGGTGGTGACGCCGTCGGGTCCGACGTTAACGAAGCTGGAGCCAACAATGGTCAGGACGGCTTCTTTGCCAGCGGTAACCGTGTAGCTGCTCTGGCCGTTAATGGCGGGCACGGTGGCGTCGGTGAACGGGGACGAGTTACCGAACCAGGACCAGTGACATCCCTGGCAGTCCCAGTTATTCCCGATGTGGCCCCAGCCACGGTCTTCCAGGCCCGGCTTGACCGTACCGAGGTTGGCGGCGTTGGGGCTGTCCTTCTGGATGTTGTGGAGCGAGTTCACGCCGTGGCAGACCTCGCACTGGCGGATCGGTACGTTGGAGGACGTATTGTGGCAGAGGTTGCAGTCCGTGATGCCGGTGCCGTGGTGCGTATCCTGGTTGCTGAAGATCGGGCGGACCGTATTGGTCTTCGGATCGATGGCGTTGGGTGCGGCCTGGTGGCACGCCTCGCAGCCCTGGACGATAGCAGTGCCGCCATCCGGAGCGGGTACGGTCCTGCCGTCCGGCAACGGAGTGACAGAGCTTGCGCCGTAGGTCGGGATGTAGTGGCCGTCAAGCGGATTGTCGATGAAGTTGCCGTGGCAGAACTTGCAGTCCTTGGCAACGGCAGCGGCAGAGGTGTGGTGCGGGGACTGGGTATGACAGTTGAAGCAGTTTCTGAAATCCTGGAAGGTGAAACCGCCCGAACCATCGGAAACCATGACGTGGCAGCCGGTGGCAAGGGTCGGAGGAACCGTGCCGGAAGTATTGATGCAGCTTGCCGGCGGCGTGACCGTATTGATCAGGGCGTGGTGCTGCTGAACGAGCACCGTGTCACTGACGTGGCACTCAAGGCAGTCGGCTTTGGTCAAGTTGGGAAATTTCGTATCGTAAATCCCCAGGAACTGGTTTGCCGGCGGGGGCGGAACTGCTGCACCCACCATTGCGCCGGTCAAAACAACGGCTGCGAGCGATACGCTCATCAGTACCTTTTTTTTCATTCCTTTCTGCTCCTTTCTTGTGAAGACTCCATGATGAAACATTACAATCAAAGCGAATGACTTATTCTTTCCTTCGTGCCACCTCCTTTCGATACGTCATAACCCCTCACTCAGACTAATTACAATGCAATTTAAAAAAGGCTGCATCGGACAACGGCAGCAGCGCGGATGCATATCGCCCGCCAGCCCCGCGCGCCTCTCCGTCCGGCGATGCTCGGGCCTTAATGGTCCCGAATGGTGCCTTGGCGTGTCCCGGGGGTGTACACACTCTCAATATTAAAAACCGCACACATTAAGCAACGCACACAACAGTGTACTGTATCTATTCAGAGTTATTTGTCAACACACTTTTAAGGGGGCATTTTAACGTTCAGCAACAAATTAGCAACACAAAATACGGTTTATCCGTGAACAATAATTTGACATTCTCGTATGCCGGTCGCCACTACAATGCTATTTTCATTATATCTAGCATGCGACGCATCACAATCATCAGCAGCCACACCGAATCACACTAGTCAATTTTACGTCAATTAACGGTCGCACCCGTGAAATGACTATCTATCCGAAGGTGGCATTTCGAGCAAATCCATTACCGCTTGCACATGAAACACCGGAAATACAAAGTGTTGCAATTAATTAACATATTTATATATCAATAATACAACCGGCCACCAACGTTAATGACCTCTCAAAATTGCAAGCGCCGCGCCGAAATTCTTGATGTGCTGGAAGACACACGGGGCAGTGCAACGGATCGCGCCAGGGTGAGCCCGCACCATGTGCGCTATTTTCCTAACTTCAGTTTGAAAACCGCACTAGATATTTTTTTCATAACAACAACGGGTCCCAACGCGGAAACCGGGTCAACTGCCGGCCCCGGATACATACTTCTGTTTTACCCTCGAATAGTTAATAATTTCGGCTAAATACAGATATCCTCCATATCCATGCCTCATACCTCTTGAGCGAGGCCGTATAATGACGGTGTACGGCTTGGGACCTCCAGTGAGCGTAAACTATTGTTTTAGCGGGTTTTACGTTCATCTTTACCCTTGTTTGCCCGACTGAACTCTTCTATAGTTAAGAAAAAGGACGCACGGTAAAGGAGAAATGAGCCATGAAATGCCCAATCTGCAACGATCGCACGGGAATCACCATTGATATGCATTCGGACGGCTATGCCGACAACCTGCTGGAGTGCACTACCTGCGGGGCAATCTGGATTCAGGAACTGGAAGGGATTGTTCTGCTCAACAAGAAGGTTGCGTAAGGGGGGTGCATTCTCCTAGAACATGAAGCGCCGCATGCTTATGTTCATGAGAATGCCTATACCCGTCATTGACGTGATCAAGGATGTGCCGCCGTAGGAAAACAGAGGCAACGGCACCCCGACCACGGGGAAAAGGCCGATTACCATGCCGATGTTGATGATGATGTGCCAGAACAGCATGGCCGTTACGCCCACAGCCACGAGGCTGCCGAAGCGGTCGTTGCAGCGCCGTGCGATCTGGAGCCCCCACAGGATGAGCACCACGTACAGCAGCAGAACCACCAGGCTCCCCACGAATCCCCATTCCTCGGCAAAAACGGAAAATGCGAAGTCCGTGTGCTGCTCCGGCAGGAAGCGGAGCTGGCTCTGGGTCCCCTGAAGAAACCCCTTGCCGAACAGGCCACCCGATCCCACGGCAATCTTGCTCTGAATGATGTGATATCCCGTACCCAGGGGGTCCCTCTCCGGGTCCAGAAAGTTGAGAACCCTGTTTTTCTGATAATCCCTGAGATAGTAATGCCAGCCGAGCCAGACAGCCGGTACGGCGGCGGCGCATACGGCAGCCAGCGCGGAAAGGCGGATACCGACAAACGCGAGCATGGATCCCGCAATGAGAATGACAAGAATCGCCGTGCCCAGGTCGGGCTGCTTCATGATGAGGATGGCGGGCGCGCCGATCATGAAGGCGGGCCATGCCAGCTCCCGAAGCCCCAGACCGCCGGACAGTGGAACATTGGCCAGGATGCGGGCCATGGTGATGATCCCTATGATTTTCATGGGTTCAGATGGCTGAATACTGATGAAGCCCAGGTGAAGCCAGCGCGTGGCCCCCATCGAAGTCCTGCCGAAGACCAGAACCACCAGCAGAAGCAGGAACAGGATGCCGTAGAACCAGTAGGCAACGTCCTCCAGCAGGTGATAGTCGATACTGCAGACCAGCAGCATGATGGCGAGGCCGACCATGATCCAGGACATCTGCTTGAGATAGTAAGGAGTGCCCGACAGAACGTACGACGACGAGGCACTGTAGATGTTCACCACGCCCACCGCGCAGATCAGCAGCACGAGCCCCAGCAGCATCCAGTCGAAATTGGTTATGAGCCGTCGGTCGATCATGGTCTATTCCTGAGCCTCTCGGGGCTGTCCCCCTTCGTCGGATGGCACCTCGTCACCGGCTCCGCCATCCCCGGCAGCGGCACCCTTCCCATCCTTGGCCGGCCGGTGAATGACTCCCTTTCCTTCAAAGTAGGCTCGCAGGATACTGCCGGCAATGGGTGCCGCCGCCGAGCCTCCGTGCTCGCCGTGCTCGACCACCACCGCAACCGCCACTTCGGGGTGTTCATAGGGAGCATAGGCCACGAACAGGGCATGGTCGCGATACTGGTAGGGGATATATCCGCGCGTATCCCTCAGCTTGACGACCTGCGAGGTTCCCGTCTTGCCGGCGACCCGGACATCCGGGATTCGTGCCATGCCTCCGGTGCCGCCCCTCTCGTTCACCACCGCCCACAGCCCTTCCTTGACTGACCTGATCGAGCGCGGCGAGACATCGGCCCTGGTGATGATCTCGGGCTGGAACTCCCTGAGGACCTTTCCGTCGCGGTCGATGATCCGCTTTACCAGCCGGGGCCGGTACACGACACCGTCCGTGGCAATGGCAGCAGTCATGGACGCCAGTTGGATGGGGGTCATGAGGACATAGCCCTGGCCAATGGCCGCGCTCAACGTATCCCCCTGGAACCACTTGGTCTTGTGCCGCTGGAGCTTCCAGGCTGAGGTGGGAATGAGCCCTCCCTTTTCATTGTCCAGGCCAATACCCATGGGGGCGCCAAGGGCAAACTTTTGCGCGTAGGCTGAAAGCCGGTCGATGCCGAGCTTCTCGCCAAGGACATAGAAGTAGACGTCGCACGACTCGCGAAGGGCACGCCTCAAGTCGACCGCTCCGTGGCCCTTTTTGTCCCAGCAGCGGAACGTGTCGTTCCCAAGCGTATAGGATCCCTTGCACGTAACCGTGGTGTGATCGTCGATGATCCCCTCTTCCAGCCCCGCCAGAGCGGTAATGATCTTGTAGGTCGATCCCGGCGGATACTGCCCCTTCAAGGCCTTGTTCTCCAGGGGATGGCGCTTGTCTTCCAGGTATTGCTTCCAGATTTCAGGGGGCATCCTGCCGGCGAACAGCGATGGATCGAACTCGGGATTGCTGACGAACGCCAGAATTTCCCCGGTATTTACTTCCATCACTACCGCAGCTCCCGCCTGGGCGCCAAAGGCTTGCTCGGCCCGCTTCTGGAGTTGGGCGTCAATGGTCAGAACCAGGCTCGACCCCACGGTCGGGGGCGTTTCAGCTATTGTCCGCAGGATCCGCCCCCGGGCGTCCACTTCGATCTGCCGGCCGCCGTCGTGGCCATGGAGGACCTCTTCCCAACTGCGTTCAATCCCGCTCTTGCCCAGGTAGTCGCCTGAATTGTAGCCGACAAAGGCCGGGTTTTTCAGCTCTTCATCCGAAATTTCACCGATGTAGCCCAGCAGGTGAGCCGCCAGCGTGCCGTTCTCATACTGACGCACCGGTTTCATCTCGATCTCGATACCGGGGAGCCAGAGCCGTTTTTCCTCCAGAAACTCCAACTGGTCGCGGGTTATCCCCGATGCGAGGACAATGGGATAGTAGCGGGCGCGCCCCTTCCCCTTTTCCCACTTTTTGAGGAGCTCACTCCTGTCGGCGCCCAGCAGTGCCACCAGTTGCTCGATCAGCCAGTCGCGATCCCGGACTTCCTGGGGGATGACGGCAACGCTGAAGGAAGGCCGGTTGCTCACCAGGACCGCGCCGTTGCGGTCGAATATTGTCCCTCGGGACGCTGCAACGGGCACGAGGCGCAGCCGGTTGTTTTCGGAAAGGCTCTGAAAATCCTCGGCCTTGACGATCTGGAGGTACCAGAGCCGCGTGACGAGGATGAAGAAAAACACCCCCACTGCGATGAGCAGCACGACCAACTGGCGCTTCGGCTCCTGGGTGTCGCGTATGAAGCGCTGCCCGTTCATCGAATGTCACCCATCCGCGCAAAGGGTGTGAAAGTGAAGACGATGGAGGCGGCAAGGGCGTTCACGAGGCTCTGGGGAACCAGCCTTCGAGCAGCGAGGAATAAATGCCGTGGGAAGAGGAAAAAAGGAGCAGCAGGAGCAGGCTGATCAGGCCGCTGACCATGGTTGCCGAGAAGGTGCCGATGATCATGAGCGAGCGGCGGTCAGTATAGAGGCGCCCGGCCGCAAGGCTGAACAACAGGAAAATGACCAGGTAGGAAAAAGCGTTGAGTCCCAGGTAGAGCCCGCTGAACGAGTCCTGCAGGAGGCCGAGGACAAAGGCGAGCACTCCCCAGGCGGGCCCTTCCCGCAACCCCATGAACACCACGAACAGGATGAGCAGGTTCGGCTTGAAGGGATCGGCGATGTGCGCCGGGATCACGGACACGTGCAGGACGATCGCGGCAAAGACGAGAATGGCGTACCAAACGAGCTTAATCATTGTTCCGGGGGATCAGCACGAGGACTTCCTCGAGCCGGGCGATATTGACGGCAGGGCGTATGTTGATGTTCTGAAAGATTCCGTACTCCCCCTTCTTCACCATGGTGACCTCACCGATCACCAGCCCCTTGGGGAAAATCCCCCCCATGCCGGAACTGACCACCACGTCGCCGACTTTCACATCCTCTTCCCGCAGGAAAATTCAAGGCTGCAGAGCCCTCCCCCCTGCCCCTTGACCACTCCGCGGGCGCGGGAGCGCTGCACCACGGCGGCAATGCCGCTGGCATGGTCCGTGAGCAGCAGCACCCGGGAACTGCCAGCGGCAACCTTGACCAACTGGCCGACCACACCATTGGCGGCGACCACCGGCATTCCTTCCGCAAGGCCGTCCACGGCGCCCCGGTTGATGACCAGCGTCTTGAACCAGGGAGCGTTGTCTTCGCCGATGACCTGGGCGGCCACCGAGGGGAGTCCGACCGTTCCCTTCAGGCCGAGGAGCTGCCGCAAGCGGCCGTTTTCATGGATTGCCTCGCGGTTTTCCATGATCCGGCCGTTCAGGATCTTGACCGATTCGCGCAACTCCTTGTTTTCGCGGCGGACATCGACCAGATTGACGTAATCGCTCCAGACGCTTCCCAGAAACGTGCTGACCCGCGAGCCCAGGTTATGGACGGGGGCGAACAGGTCGATGACCACCCGCTCGAACAGGTTGGCCTGTTCCTTCTGGCGCAGGTTCAGGGAGTAGAAGGTAAGCGCGGCCAGCAGGGCCACGGCCGCCACGATATAGACTCGATATTTTCTGATCAGCTCCAGCATGAATACTCGCGGCGGACGTCAGGGTACAAAAGCGCAAGGGAGGCAGTGCCTCCCCCTGGTCAGCGTAAATCCTGCCTCTTGTCAGTCCAGGATAAAGGGAGACTCTGCCACGTCCTCGTGCCGGATCTCATCCACCGGCGAGGCCTTGCCCTCTCCTGCATACAGTCTGTTGGGCGCGTTGAACACGATGCCGTCACCGCTGCGACATTCTTGTAGGCATGGACGATGCCCGGCGGCACGATGACGGCCACGGGCGCATCGACCCCGGCGAACAGTGTTTGTTTCACGCCGTGGGTCGGCGAACCGGGCCGGGCGTCCCAGAGATAGACCTTGAAATTGGACGGACCGATGAAACAGAACCAGTCGGTCTGGTCCACATGCTCGTGGGGGCCCCGGGCAATGCCGGGTCGGGTCATGGAGACGTAGGCCATGACCGGCATGGTCTCGGTATCGGTCTCGTCGCTGCGGAACAACTCTGCGAGCCAGCCCCGTTCGTCCAGGAATTTGGCAAGGGGCTTCACCACCACGTCGTGGATCCTGCCACGGGTGAACTCGGGACTAACGCTCATGAATGGCACCTCCGCACAGTTCGGTTTCATTGTAGATACGGGTCAGGTAGTCCCGGTAGGACGACGTGGGAGTCTCGGCGATAATCTCGGCCATCCGGCGGCAGTCGATGAACCCCATGCGCAGGGCGATCTCCTCCAGGCAGGCGATTTTCAATCCCTGGCGCGCCTCCAGGGTGCCGATGAAGTGGGATGCCTCCAGCAGGCTCTGGTGGGTTCCGGTATCGAGCCAGGCAATGCCGCGCCCGAGTCTTTCCACCATGAGCTCGTCCCGCCGCAGGTATTCCAGGTTCACGTCGGTGATCTCCAGCTCCCCGCGAGGAGACGGCGCCAGGTTTCGGGCGATCTCCACCACCCGGCCGTCGTAGAGATAGAGGCCGGGGACGGCATAGTTGCTCCTGGGATGGGCGGGCTTTTCCTCGATGCCGACCGCCTTGCCGTGGCCGTCGAACTGTACCACGCCGTAGCGTTCGGGGTCGTTCACGTAGTACCCGAAGATCCAGGCGCCCGTCGTGAAATCCCGCACCAGGCGGTCGAGCCCCATCTTGCCGTAAAAGATGTTGTCTCCCAGGATCAGGCAGACCGGGTCGCCGGCAATGAAATCCTCGCCCACGAGGAACGCCTGGGCGATTCCCCTGGGTTCGGGCTGCACCTTGTAGGTAAGGGTTATCCCCCACCGGGAACCGTCTCCCAGGAGCGACTGGAAGCGGGGGGTATCGTGGGGGGTAGAGATGATCAGGATGTCTTTGATCCCCGCCATCATGAGCGTGGCAAGGGGATAGTAGATCATGGGCTTGTCGTAGACCGGCTGGAGCTGCTTGCTGGCGACGAGCGTCAGGGGATAGAGACGGCTGCCGCTCCGCCGGCAAGTATGATTCCCTTGGAAATGGCCATGGACTCTCCTGAACCTCGGTGTCCTCGACACCGAAAACATCTCTTTAAATCAGCGGTTATAGCACAGCGGGCAAAATAGCGTCAAACGCTATCTCCCTCCAGGTCAATGATCCGGCGGACCGCGGCGAGGATGTCGGCGCAGGCCAGGACACCGTCGGGAACCCGGGGCACCTCGCCGTCGCCGTACCCGGTGAGGACGAGCAGGGAGGTGCAGCCCGCGGCGAGCCCGGCTTCCACGTCGGACACCTTGTCGCCTATCAGGTACGAGCGGGCCAGATCGATGCCCATGTCCCGAGCGGCGCCGGTCAGCATCCCCGGCAGGGGCTTGCGGCAGGAGCACTCGATGCGATAGGGTCCCACCCCGTGGTGGGGATGGTGGGGGCAGAGGTAGTAGGCGTCGACGAAGGCGCCATCCCTGGCCAGTTCGGCATCCATGAAACGGTGGAGCCGGTGCACCGCCTCCTCGTCGTAGTATCCGCGGGCAACCCCCGACTGGTTGGTCACCACCACCACGAGAAAACCGGCCCCGTTGAGGAGCCGGATCGCCTCGGGGGCGCCGGGGATGAACTCGAATTCATGGGCCTGGTGGACATAGCCCTTTTCAACGTTGATGGTGCCGTCCCGGTCGAGGAAAACGGCGCGCCTGCCACCCGTCACCGGTCACTCCTCGCCGTAGGCTTTCAGGATCTTCTCGATGATGTTCGTTGTGGAGCGGCCGTCCACGAACGCCACCAGCTCCACCCGGCCGCCATAGGACTCGACCACCTCGCGCCCCACTACCCCGTCGAGGTGTAGTCGCCCCCTTTGACCAGCACCGCCGGCCTGAGAGTCTCGATCAGGGTGAGCGGCGTGTCTTCATCGAAGACAACCACATAATCGACGCAGTCCAGGGCCGCAAGGATGTGGGCCCGCTCCTCCTGGCCGATCAGGGGACGTTTTTCACCCTTGAGCCGCCGGATGGAGGCATCGCTGTTGAGTCCCAGGACGAGCAGGTCGCCGAAGCCGCGGGCTTTCTGGAGATACTTGACGTGCCCCACGTGCAGGAGGTCGAAGCAGCCGTTGGTGAACACCACCTGTTTGCCCCGCGCCTTTTCCGCCGCGATGATCACGGCGAGGGCATCCAAGTTCTTGACCTTGGCGTCTCCCTCCCCGTGCTGGAACCCCACGGATCCGACAATCTCGGCAGGGGATACCGTGGACGTGCCCACCTTTCCCACTGCCACGCCGGCCGCCACATTGGCCAGACGGGCCCCGTCGGCGAAACCGACCCCCCCGGCCAGGGCCATGCCGAGCACGGCCAGCACGGTATCGCCGGCGCCGGTCACGTCGAACACCTCGCGGGCATAGGTGGGGATATGCACCACCTGGCCGCCCCGCAGGAAGAGCGACATCCCCTCTTCGCTCCGGGTGATGACCAGCGCGGTCAGGTCGGCCGTCTCCAGAAGGCGCTCGCCGGCCCGGCAGAGGCTCTCCTCGTCGCGGATGGCGATGCCGGAGGCCGCTTCCGCCTCCTTCCGGTTGGGGGTCAGGACCGTGGCGCCCCGGTATTTCGTGTAGTCGCTCCCCTTGGGGTCAACCACCACGGGGATTTCGCGCCTGCGGGCATAGGTGATCACCTCGGCCAGGAGCGTCGGGGTTAAAACCCCCTTGAGGTAGTCCGACACAAGGATCACGTTGAAACGGCCGCCGTGGGCGTTCAGGTAATCGATGATGCGCTGTTCGTTGTCCGGCCCGATCTCGTCCCGTGATTCCCGGTCGATCCGGACGATCTGCTGGTTGGCAGCGAGAACGCGGGTCTTTCGGCTGGTGGTGCGCGACGGGTCCTCCACAATGCCGGTCACGTCGATCCCCTTGCCGGAAAAGGCATGGAGGAGAATGGTGCCGTTCTCGTCCCCCCCCACCACGCTCGCCACGCTCACCCGGCAGCCGAGGGCCACCAGGTTGTTGGCCACGTTGCCGGCCCCGCCGATCCGGATCTCCTCCCGGGTCACGTCCACCACCTGAACCGGCGCTTCCGGGGAAATCCGCTCGGCCTTGCCCCACAGGTACTGGTCCAGCATCAGGTCGCCGATGACCAGGGCGTTGATCGTCCCGGCATGGGCAAAGAGAGATTCGACGCTCTTGCGCTCCATGGCTCCCCTACCCCCGTATCCGGTCCAGAATGCCCGCCGCCAGGAGCGGGATCATGATCTCGTGGTGGCCGGTGATGGTGTAGCCCCGCCCCTTGCCCGACGTGGGGCGCTTCACCACGTTCTGGAGGGGCCGGTAGTGCTGCTGCATGTCGAAATTGGCGGTGGAGAAGTGATCCACGTGGTGACCCAGATTCTGGGCGATGGAGAGAGCCTTGAGGAAGACCTCGGGCAGAAGCACCGCGCTTCCCACGTTCAGGTAGACGCCGCCGTCCCCCAAATCGGCCACCACCGAGGTGAGCAACCGGAAATCCCTGAAGGTGGCCTCGCCGATGACCGCGCCGTCCGCCTCGGGGTGCTGGTGGATGATGTCGGTGCCGACCGCCACGTGGACCGTCACCGGGATATCGCGCTCCACGCAGGTGGCCAGGAGGCTCGACGTGCGGTAGGGATTATTGTTCTCGATTATGAACCGTCCCACGGACTCGCCGTAGCCCAGGCCCCGGGCGACACCATCCCTGAGGGCCCGGTTGATGTGGCTGCCGGTCTCCTCGGCCATGCCGAAGGTGCCGCAGTGGAGAACCGCCCCCACATCCTCGCTCGTCTCGCCGATGAGCGACAACTCGTAGTCATGGATGGACCCGGCGCCGTTCAGGCAACCGCGGTGATGACATCGGCTTCCACCAGCGTCTTCAGGACCGGTTGGAGACCGCATTTGATGACGTGGGCTCCCATGGCCAGGATAACCGGCTTTCCCTTCTCCCGGGCCGAGACCACGGCGCCGATGACCCCCGTGAGGGCCTCTGCCCCCAGTTGGTTCGGCAGGGACCGGAGCAGATCCGCCACACTCATCCCCGGCGTGACCGGTCCGGCGAAATCGCGCCGGATGCTCACCTTGTTCTTCCGTTCGGCAAGGGGATAGGTGGTGACTCCGGAAAGGTCCACGGGACGGTATTTCATGGGAACAGCCTCTTTTCGACCAGGTCGCAGACGATATGGATGATGGCGATGTGCCCCTCCTGGATGCGGGGGGTGTCGGCGCTCGGCACGGTGAGATCCAGTTCCACGATATCGCGGATGGAACCGCCGGTCCGGCCCAGGAGCCCCACGGTGCGGCAGCCGCGTTCCCGGGCCAGGAGCAGGGCTTCCTGAACGTTGCGGGAATTGCCGCTGGTGGAGATCCCCACCACCACATCCCCCTCATCGGCCAGGGCTTCCACCTGGCGGCGGAATATGGCGTCAAAGCCATAGTCGTTGCCGATGGCGGTGAGGATGGAGGTATCGGTGGTCAGCGCCACGGCCGGCAGCCCCCGGCGCTCGAGCTTGAAGCGCCCGACGATCTCCGCTGCGAAATGCTGGGCATCGGCGGCCGATCCGCCGTTCCCCATGACGAGGAGCTTGCGCCCTCCCGCCAGAGAGTCGGCAAGGAGTTTCGCGAACGATGCGATGCGGTCTGCCAGCTCCCGTTCGAGCGCCTCCAGAACCTGCCGGCCGGCGCGAAGCTGTGCCGTAATGTCGTCTATCACTGGGCCACCTCCTCCCGCTCATCCCCCTGACGGGCTGCTTCGGAAAGCATTACTGTAACGCAATCGGCCGGGGCTGTCACCGGATTTCCCTCCCCGTCGCGCCGGTAGAGCACCTCTTCACTGGCACCTACCTCCCCCTCGAACCAGGCGAAGGGACGGAAGGACATCCCTCCCGGCAGATCGATGCCGTCGATCCCCGCCACGCAGACAGGGTCGCTCCCCTCTGCCGCGTACCGCTCCGCAACCCTGCGGAGCGCGGACGGGACGAAAAAGCGCGGCAGTTCTTCCACGACGATGCTGCGGTGCAGGGAACCGAGCCCTGCGGCAGAAACCGCCCGCCTGAGCTTACATCCGATGGCCACGGTAACGCGATGCCCCATGCGGGCCGCCCGCAGCAGCACGCCGAACCGGGTACGCACGACCTCCGGGTCAGCGTCGGCAGGGAAATAGACGAGGAACGAAGCCTCGCGGCCCCAGCGGGCTTCCACCCTTGCGGCGCTGGCACCGACCAGTTCCTGGCGCCGGGCGGGCGAGCCGAGCAACACCTCATCCCGGAAGACCACCGGCACGCCTTCGGCGGCCAGGGTCAGGCACCCTCCGGCCAGGGCCCGGCGGGAGTAATCCCTGAGACACCAGAGATCGCCGTCCAGCTCTTCGTCAAAGCCGCCCAAGCGCTCGAACAGGGACCGACGGATCAGCATGGCTGCAAAGGAACCGTGGGAAATCTCGGTCACCGTCGCGGCGGGCTTTACCCTGCCGCGACGGGGGGTGCCGGTTTCCTGGGCCAAGAGGGGAATCACGAGGCCTGCTTCGGGCCGTGCCGTTGCCAGTTCCACCAGCGGTTCGAGCCAGCCGGGCGCCACAACGGTGGTATTGCGCACGATCACCACGAAGGGGGCTTCAGCCCGGGACAGGCCGCGGTTCACCGCCGGCACGAAGCCGCGGGTGGTGTCGTTCCTGATGAGCAGGGCCCGGTCGCCGAGCCGTTCGGCGAATTCTTCCAGGAGACGTTCGGTTTCCCGGTCGCTGCCGTTGTCGATCAGGACGAGACGGGCTTCCGGAGCGGACTCCACGAGTGACACGAGACAGGTGCGCGTCTCAACGGGACGGTTCCAGACGGGAACGAGTATGTCGACGGTGAAGGATGCCATCGGAATGCTGCCGTGTGACTGGCTAGTGGGGATGAGGGCGCGGCCGCACATCGGGGTGAGGTGCAGCCGCGCGGACAAAGTGAGTGCGCTCCGGTGACGGAATCCGGTCAGGAGCTGACGGCGACCCGGCGGAGCAGGTTCAGTTCGTCGAGAACCTTGCCGGAACCGAGAACCACGCAGGAGAGGGGATCGTCGGCGATGAAGACCGGCAGCCCCGTCTCTTCGCGCAGGAGCATGTCCAGGTTGCGCAGGAGGGCGCCGCCGCCGGCCAGGAAGATACCCCGGTCCACGATATCCGCGGCAAGTTCGGGCGGGGTCCGCTCCAGGCAGATCTTGACGGCGTCAACGATGGCGTTGACCGGTTCTGACAGGGCCTCGCGGATCTCGTCGGAATTGATCTCGGTGGTTTTGGGAATGCCGGACACCAGGTCCCGCCCCTTGACCTCCATGGTCCGCATCTCGTCGGCGGCATAGGCCTCGCCGATCTCGATCTTGATGATCTCGGCCATGCGGTCGCCAATGAGGAGGTTGTACTTGCGCTTGATGTACTGGACAATGGCCTCGTCCATCTTGTCACCGCCGACCCGCACCGACTTGGTGAGCACGATGCCCGCCAGGGAGATGACAGCCACCTCGGTGGTGCCGCCGCCGATGTCTACGATCATGTTGCCGCTCGCCTCGGTGATGGGGAGGCCGGCGCCGATGGACGCCGCCATGGGCTCCTCGATCAGATAGACCTCACGGGCGCCGGCCGACTCGGCCGACTCCTTGACGGCCCGCTTCTCCACCTGGGTGATCCCCGAGGGGACGCAGATGACGATCCGGGGGCGAACCAGGGTCTTGCGGTTGTGTACCTTGTGGATGAAGTAGCGGAGCATCTCCTCGGTGATGTCGAAATCGGCGATGACGCCGTCCTTCATGGGGCGGATGGCGGTGATGTTGCCCGGCGTGCGGCCGAGCATCTTCTTGGCTTCCATCCCCACTGCCAGCACCTTCTGCTGGCCCAGGTTGGTCTTCTGAACCGCCACCACGGAGGGCTCACGCACCACGATCCCCTTCCCCTTCAAGTAGACGAGGGTGTTGGCGGTGCCGAGGTCGATTGCCAGGTCATTGGAAAAGAGGCCGAAAAGGCTGTCGAATATCTTGAGCATGGATTATGAATCCTTTCACGCATGCAGAGGAGAATGACGTTTTTGAAGCGCTGAATCGTAGCAGAAACCCATCCCGCGTGCAAGGGGGAAAAGCGCTGGATAGTGTAATCATGTTGCGTTCCCATGGGTACTTATAGTAGTATTCGGACCCGTCGTTTCCACGGCGCATCCGAATCCATCCGGCACAAAGGAGTCCCCGCCAATGCTCGGCATCATGAGGAAGTACAAGCAGTCCCCCATCATCAAGGTGGTCTTCGGCGTCATCGTTCTCTCCTTCATCGGTACCATCTTCCTGGTATGGGGCAAGGGAGAAGGCAAGCTGACACCCTCCAGCTACGCCGTCAAGGTCGACAGAACCACAATCAGCTACGAGGACTTCCAGCGGACCTACTACCGGTTGCGCGACATCTACGTCCAGCTCTACGGTCCCGCCCTCACCCCGGAACTGGAAAAGCAGCTCAACGTCAAGAAACAGGCCCTCGACACCCTCGTCGAAGGTGCGCTCGTTCGCAACGCCGCCCGGGACATGGGAATCAAGGTCAGCAAGGATGATGTTCAGCAGGCCATTGCCGCCATGCCCTCGTTCCAGGTGAACGGAGCCTTCAGCTTCAACCAGTACGTGCAGGTCCTCAAGGCCAACAGGATCGCTCCCAAGGAATTCGAGGAAAGCCAGAAGGAAGAGCTGATGATCAAGAAGGCCCAGGACAAGATCAAGTCCCGGGCTACGGTGACCGACGACGAGGCCCACGAGCTCTTCCGCAAGCGCAACGACCGGCTTGCGCTCTCCTACGTATCGTTCTCCCCCGACGACGTGAAGGGAGAGATCAAGCTCACCGACCAGGAGATCACCGACTTTCTCGCCCAAAACCAGAACGACTTCAAGACCCCGGAGAAAATCAGCATCACCTACGTGATGGTCGACCCCCTGAAAGTGGGCGGCCTTGAGGTGAGCGAGGCCGACATGCAGGCCTGGTACCAGAAGAACATCGACCGCTACCAGGGACCTGCGGGCATCCTCCCACTGGCCGAGGTCAAGGAGAAGGTCCGGGAGGACGCCCGGCGCTTCAAGGCCGGTCAACATGCCTACGAACTGGCCGCCGACGCCGTCAACAAGAACAAGGCAACCGGCGACATCGGCGCCGTTGCCCGGGCCCTGGGCGCCAGGACGGAAGAAACCGCCCTGTTCACGGCCCAGCAGCCCGCACCGGCCCTGGCCGGCGAAACCGAGCTGATCCGCCGGGCCTTCCTCCTCAAGGAGGGTGAACTGGGCGGCCCCGTGGAAACGAAAAAGGGAATCTACCTGATCAAGCTCAAGGAGCGCAAGCCCGCCGAAGTGCCGCCCCTGGCCCAGATTCGCGCCCAGGTCGAAGAGAAGGCCAGGGCAGCGAAGGCCGTGGATCTGGCGAAGAAGAAGGCCGAAGAGGCCCAGGCAAAGCTGGCCAAGGGTGATTCGACCGGGCTCACGCTCCGGGATTCAGGCTCCTTCGCCTTCGACGCCAAGGGCAGCGTCCCCACGGTGGGCGCCTCGCCGGAACTCATGGAAGCAGCCTTCACGCTCACCACCGCGGCGCCGGCCCCCAAGGAGCCGATCCGGGTGGGCGCCCGCTGGATTGCCTTCCGCCTCAAGGAACGCACCGAGCTGAACGCCGCCAACTTTGCTGCGCAAAAGGAGAAGATCAAGCAGGAGATCCTGCCGCGCAAGCAGGACGACGAATACCGCAAGTGGATCGAAGAGCTTCGGAGCAAGGCGAAGATCGAGATCAACCCCGCCCTCAAGGACATCTGACCATTAACAAGAGGAGATTCTAGCCATGGCAGAACTGGTGCTCAAGACCGATTTCCCCGACCTGAAACTTGCCGGCCGCGGCAAGGTACGCGACATTTACGATCTGGGCGACGCGCTGCTCATCGTCACCACCGACCGGATCTCGGCCTTCGACGTCATCATGAACGAGGCGATTCCCGACAAGGGGTACGTCCTCACCCAGATCTCCGCATTCTGGTTCCGCCAGATGGAGGACATCATCCCCAACCACATCATCTCCACCGACGTGAAGGACTTCCCGGCCGAGTGCCAGAAGTATGCGGCCCAGCTCGAAGGCCGGTCCATGCTGGTCAAGAAGGCCAAGCCCCTGCCGGTGGAATGCATCGTGCGCGGCTACATCTCCGGCTCCGGCTGGAAGGACTACAAGGCCACCGGCGCCATCTGCGGCATCACGCTCCCGGCCGGCCTCGTGGAGTCCGACAAGCTGGAGGAGCCCATCTTCACCCCCTCCACCAAGGCGGAATTGGGGGAGCATGACGAGAACATCTCCTTTGACAGGTGCGTGGAGCTGATCGGGCGTGAACTGGCCGAAAAGATCCGCGACGTCACCATCGCCATCTACAAGCGGGCCCGGGACATCGCCGACACCAAAGGAATCATCATCGCCGACACCAAGTTCGAGTACGGCATCTACAACGGCGAACTGATCATCATCGACGAGTGCATGACCCCGGACTCCTCGCGCTTCTGGCCCAAGGACAGCTACAAGCCGGGCGGCGCCCAGCCCTCCTTTGACAAGCAGTTCCTGCGGGACTACCTGGAGACCCTCGACTGGGGCAAAACCGCGCCGGCGCCGCCCCTGCCCGAGGAAATCATCCGCAAGACCGGCGAGAAGTACATGGAAGCCCTGGTGCGGCTCACCGGAAAAGGCAAGTAACCCGACCCCTTCCACCAGATCAAAAACACGAAACCCCGGCCGTTGCGTCGGGGTTTCGTGTTTTCCGGCTCGGGATGTAAGAGGACGAAGAGTCAGCCGGCGACCGGGGCCGGACCGGCCAGCGATTCCAGGACGGCCTCCAGGGTCTCTCCCCCCGTTGTCAGGTAGAGAGTGCCGTCGGTAACGGTCAGCTCCCAGGAGATGTTCCGTTCCAGGCCGGCTGCAAGTTGGGCGACCACGGCATACTCGATCCCCTGAACGGTCAGGTTCGGAACCGCGTTGAATCGGGCAAGATACTGTGCATCCCAGCGGAACCTGTTCGGGCCGCAGGCCAGGAGACCGACCCGCTCCGCATGGCGGCACGCTTTCAGCAGCCGTTCCGGGTCCGGCGTTCCCACCTCGACCCAGAGCGTCACCCGGCCGTCGGGCCCCTTGCACCACAGGTCGGGCTCGTCTCCGGCGCAGATCCCCTTGGTGAAGGTCAGTTCAGGCTCGTACCAGAGGGCAAAGGCAAGCAGCCTCAAGACTACCCGCTCCGCCGTCTCTGACGGATGCCGGGCAAGGGTGGTCTGCAAGGTTTCGTAGATGCCGCGGTCCACGTGCGAAAGCTGGATGACGGCGCGATGAACAGTGGACGGCAGGGCCATGGCAAGATGCTCCTTGGGGGCCGGCGAGTTCAGCAGGCCGCCTGGTGCAGCTGCTGCGACTTTTCGAGATAGTAGCCGTAATTTCCTTCGTAGATCCGCATTTCGCCGTGGTCGATCTCAAACACCCGGTCCACCAGCAGCCGGAGGAAGTGGCGATCGTGGCTCACCAGCACCACGGTGCCGGTGAAGTGTTGCAGTGCATCGAGCAGAATCTCCCGCGAACGGATATCCAGGTGGTTGGTGGGCTCGTCCAGCACCAGGAAATTGAGGGGCCGGGCCAGGAGCGTGGCCAGCACCACCCTGCTCTTCTCGCCGCCGGAGAGGTTCTCGATCCGCTTGTCCACCGCGTCGCCCGAGAAAAGGAAGGCTCCCAGCAGATTGCGGATCACGCCGATGGTCGCCAGGGGCATGGCGTCCTGCACGGTCTCGAACACGGTCTTTTGGGGCTCGAGCAGTTCCATGGCGTGCTGGCTGAAGTAGCCCAGGGACACATTGGCGCCCAGGGCCACGCTGCCGTCAGTGGGTTCGGTCCGGCCGGCCAGAACCTTGAGGAAGGTGGACTTGCCGGCGCCATTGACCCCCACCACGGCGATCTTGTTCTGGCGGCGGATCACGCCGGACACGCCGCTGAAGACCGATTTGTCGCCGCCTCCCGGCAGGCTCCAGCTCTTGGCGAGCCCGTTGAACACGGCCACGTCGTCGCCGCTGCGGGGGGGCTCGTTGAACTCGAACCGGATCACCCGCTCCTCGGGCGGGATCTCGATCCGGTCGATCTTTTCCAGCTTCTTCACCCGTGACTGGACCTGGGCCGCATGGGAGGCCCGGGCAGCGAAGCGGGCGATGAACTCCTCTTCCTTGGCCAGCATCTCCTGCTGGCGCTTGTGACTGGCCAGCAGCTGCTCGCGGCGGATGTCCCGCTCCCGCTCGTAGAAGTCGTAGTTGCCGCCGTAAGTGGTGACGGTCTTGTCCGCCACCTCGATGATGCGCGTCACGATCCGGTTCATGAAGTCCCGGTCGTGGCTCGTCATGAGCAGTGCCCCCGTGAACTCCCCGGCCAGCCACTCCTCCAGCCAGATGATCGACTCCACGTCCAGGTGGTTGGTGGGCTCGTCCAGAAGCAGCACATCGGGCTGCAGGGTCAGGATGCCGGCCAGGGCGATGCGCATCTTCCAGCCGCCGCTGAAGGATTCCACCGGGTGGTCGTAGCGGTCCGGGCCGATGCCGAGCCCGGTCAGGATCGTCCGCGCCCGGGTGTCCAGGTCGTAGCCGCCCCGGTGCTCGAACTCCTCCATGGCGGTGCCGTACCGCTCCAGCAGGGCCGCCATGGCATCATCGTCCATGGGCTCGGCCATGGCCGCTTCCATCGCCTTCAGCTCGGCCGCCAGGCGCACGGTATCGGCCGAGACCGCCATGACCTCCTCCAGGGCCGTGCGACCGGCCATTTCCCCCACGTCCTGCGAGAAATAACCGATGGAGGTCCGCTTGGCGCAGGTGATCTCGCCGGCGTCAACCTCCTCCTCGCCGGTGATGATCCGGAATATGGTCGTCTTGCCGGCGCCGTTGGGGCCCACCAGGCCGGTGCGGCTGCCGGGGAGGATCTGAAAGCTGGCGTCGCGGAACAGAAGCTGGGTGCCGTGTTGTTTGGTGATGTTCGATAGATGGATCATTGCCGCTCCTGCCGGAAAAGTGAAGTGCTTCACCTATCACGACCGGCACGGGGTGACAACTGTTTTTTGAGGTGCGGCAGGACGCATGAAGCGGCGGTCCGGTCGCGGACAGCCGCTCCAGGCCGCGTCACTGACGGCCGGGCACAGACTCTGACACGGGGTTCCCGCTAACGATGGACGGCACCCGGACCGGGCCTTTTCCCGGGAACTCACCCGTGGCTCCGGTTTCCTCCCCCACAATCGTCCGGCAGCAATTTCCTTTTCTTGAGAGCGTCCACCAGGCAATCCACAAGTGCGGGATCAAGTGCATTCCCCTTCATTGACAGGAGGATTTCGATCCCCTTCTGCCAACTGTAGGCCCGACGATAGGGCCGTTCGGTGGTGAGCGCGTCATACACATCGGCAACGGCGACGATCCGCGCCGCCAGGGGGATCGCCTCTCCGGCAAGCCCCTGGGGATAGCCGTCCCCGTCAAAGCGCTCATGGTGATGAAGCACGATCTCTACGACCGTCGTTGCCAAGTGCGCCTGCCTGGCCACCTCAGCCCCCCAGACCGGGTGCTTCTTGATGGTGTCGAACTCGCGGGCCGCCACGGGGCCGCCGAAGTTGAGGATCGTCTCGGGCACCCCGATCTTGCCGCAGTCGTGGAGCCAACTGCCGTAGCGGATGTCCTTGAGCATCTGCTGAGAAAGCCGCAGTTCGTCAGCAATCATCAGGGCGTAGGAGGCAACCCTGCCGCAGTGACCCCGGGTGTAGGGATCCTTCAACTCGATGGTCTGGGCCAGGCCCTGAATAACCGCCTCGTCCTCACGGGCAAGGGTGGAGAGGGTCAGATAGCGGTGCACTGACTGCTCCACTATCGCCACCAGTTCATCGTTATCCCACGGCTTGACCACGAACCGGTACACCTCGCCGCGGTTGATCGCCTCAAGGGCAGAGGGAAGGTCGGCGTAGGACGTCATCAGGATCTTTACCGCCTGGGGGGCACTGTCTTTCAGGCGGCTGAAAAGCTGCACGCCCCGCATGCCTGGCATCATGTTATCCGCCACGACCACCGCAATCTCATGCCGTTCGAAGAGCGGCAGGGCCTCGACCGCACTCCCGGCCCGCAGCACGTTCATTCCCGTGCCGGCAAAGAGCCGCACCAGGGATGTGAGGATATGCTCTTCGTCATCCACGAACAGGATACTAACACTCATGCACACCCCTCCACTCGAAAACCAGATCCACCCCCTCCTCCTCTCTCATTGCCAGGATCCGGAGTCGGAACCAAGCACAACATGTTTTTTCACGACAGCCTCATCAATGGGCGCCCAGATCTCAGACAACAGGAATCCTCCGGAGCCAGCGGACGGCATGAACTGCCCGTCGGCAGCCATGCTTCATAGCTCATGCCGGCCAGAGGCGACGGAATCGAGGCTCCACCGGGTGGGACGCGGTCTGCGGCATCCTGATCTGAAATCAACCCCGCCCATAACGTATCGGACAATCGTGCATAATCCTGTGCTCAGAACTATCGGGGAATTCCTGATAAGGCCTTCCGAAACTCCCGGGCAGCCCTCGTTTTCCCCGAAAAAAACGCATCCGCGACAGCCGGGCCCATGAACAGGCCGGGCCATTCTGAGCATCAACGATCATCCGGACATTCGGAAGAACTCACATCAAAGCGGTGGGAATAGACTATACGGTAGGGGAAACGGGAGGGGGCAAGGTCAAAAAGGCATCCAGGAAAGCGCCGCATGCTTCACTGACCGCCCCTATTTTTTTTTGCATAGGGGGGCTGTGGGTATCGTCGGAATCCCCGGGATGTCAGTCTTTAATGCAGGCAAAGGAGTCAGACTGGTTTCTTGCCTTTCGGCACCGTCAGCATGATCGATACGGTGGCGATCAGCACCATGAATATATTGAAGGCGAGCGCGATGATGGCCGCTTCGCGGATCGCCAGGTTCTCTTGACGACCCTGGAAGGTGATAACGCCTTCAAGCCAGTTGATGGTTGCCGGATTGGCGCTGAGGGCAGTGAAAACAGCCGCGGAAATAGCCACACCGAACGCGGCGCCGAGAGACGAAGCCATCTTATAGAGGCCGGCGCCGGAAGCGACCTGGGCGGCCGGCAAGCTCGAGAGCGCCGCGTCCGTCGAGGGTGTGGCGTAGAAAGCCAGACCGATGCCGTACAGCGTGTAGCCAACAATCGCGAAGAGCTTGTAGTCCGCGAGCATGAGGTTCGATGGCAACAGGAGAATGATCGAGAGGCCCGTGATCAGACAGCCTTGGATCATCGGCTTGCGCGCGCCGAACCGCTGCAGGAGTTTTTCGCCCACGCGAATGAACGCGATGATGGCGATCGCATATCCGAGAGTCAGCATGCCGGCCTGCTGCGCTGTCATATTGCCGCCTAGTTGGACGAGTTGCAGCGAGACGAGCAGGGTGCCGGCGACGCCGTTGAGCAGGAAATTCGAAACCGTTGCGCCGGTATAGGTCTGGTTGCGGAACAGCTTGAAGTCGACGAAAGCGTTCGGGATTCGCGA
Source organism: Geobacter anodireducens (assembly GCA_001628815.1). Classification (NCBI taxonomy): domain Bacteria; kingdom Pseudomonadati; phylum Thermodesulfobacteriota; class Desulfuromonadia; order Geobacterales; family Geobacteraceae; genus Geobacter; species Geobacter anodireducens. Next base: position 1,408,168 of record CP014963.1, on the reverse strand, counting down.
CTCGACCCTGAAAAACAACGATCCGAAGACGAGGGTGACGGCCGAAAGCGACAGGATCAGTGGACTGGTCCAACCGAGTTTGTTGCCCTGCGTGATGACAATCTGCAGAGTGATCATGGCCACCATGAAGCTCACGACGCCGGCAATGTCGAACTTGTTGGAGCTCTGGCCTTCGGCCTTGCTTTCGGGCGTGCCTTTCATCAATGCCATGCCGACCAACGCGACCGCGACGGAAACGAAGAAGATCCAGCGCCAGCCGAAATTCTGTGCGACAAAGCCGCCGAACAGGGAGCAGAGACCGGAGCCACCCCAGGAGCCGATCGACCACATGCTAACGGCGCGCTGGCGTGCTTCGCCGTCCCAGTAGATCTTAACCAATGCAAGGCTCGCCGGAATAATGCAGGCCGCCGACAGCCCCTGCACGGCGCGGCCAGGCAGCAGAAAGTATGGCGCAACCGTTCCGTTCGGCGCGAAGCCGATCAACAGCGATCCGATGATGCTCAGCACGAAGCCGATCATCACAACTCTGACGCGACCGATGCGGTCGGCCAAGCCGCCGATGAAAACGATGAAGATGCCAGAGAACAGCGCGGTGATGGCGACGGCATTATTCATCACACCAGTGTCCAGTCCAAGATCCTTCTGCATGTCTGGCGCGACGTTCAGCGTCGTCTGGGCAAATAACCAGAACGCCAAGACGCCCATGATTATGCCCAATAGCAATCTGTCGTTTCCTCTAAATTCCGTTCGGGAGCCGGCTGGATCGGCAGAAGGATTGAGGCCGCCAGTTATCGACAAAGACATATGAGCTCCCTTGAGGATGATTGCATCGTGTGCTCGTTGTTGGACCGGACGCATTTGGGATCCAGACCTGAACACGGAGCTTAGCCCTGGTCATCCTCGCACGTCGCGGTGCCAGATCAGGTAGGAACTCACCGCCTTACCGCCCCAGTGGATCGGAAACGCCGCGCTGGGTTAGCGGCGGTCGCCTCACCGACTGCTCGATCTCTGTAATCCGGTTGCCCTCGACGAGGATCTCGGCCGGTCCAGTCAGGGAATCGGAGAGACCGTCGAACACATTGCCGCAGACCAGAACGAACATGCTCATCTCAGAGCCTCCTTGCACCGTCATCCTTCCGATCGGCCGGTTGCTCGGGTTCGCCGGCGATCGGCAGATGCCAGCCTCGGCGAATAGCCATGAACCGGAGCCCGAAGCAGAGGACCGCGCCGGCAATCGTCACCGCGGTCGCCGGAAGCCGCAATGCGGAGCCGATCACGACCAGGGCGGCGCCAGCCAGGGCGGCAATGGCGTAAATATCGGCGCGCAATACGATGGGAATCTCGGTCAGGAGCACATCGCGGGTCATGCCGCCGCCGATCCCGGTCAGCATGCCGAGGGCAGCCGCCATGACCGGGTTGAGCCCGAAGACGAGCGCCTTTTGCGTGCCGGCAACCGCGAAAAGCCCCAGCCCCGCGGCGTCGAACAGGAGCACCGGGTTGCGCAGCCGGTCGATGATGGAGGGTCGCCAGAAGGTAAAGATTCCGGCGAGCAGCGAAACCGCCAGATAGTGCCAGTTACTGATCGCTGCCGGCGGCGTCGCGCCGATCAGCAAGTCACGGGCAATGCCTCCGGCATTCCCCGCCGCAAACGACAAGACCAAGACGCCAAACAGATCGAGACGGTTCTTGACCCCTGCCGTTGCACCGCTCAGCGCAAAAACAAAAGTACCACTGAGGTCAAGTACCAGGAGAAGCGTTCCCATCCCGTGCTCGCTCATTTCAAACTCGGCGGTCCGACACTCCGCAATCCCTCACCACTCCGATCACCGGCTTCGCGCGCCCTATGACGCCAGCCAAGCGAGCGCCGCAACGACCAAGGCCTCGACACCGGTTTCCAGCGTCGGATGGATTACCGGGGCAAACTGGGGGCTATGGTTGACCGGCAGTTCATTGAGAGTTCCAGCAGCTTTTGCCTTTGCATAGGTTTCCGTATCGGTGCCGCCGACGAACCAGTAGACCGACGGAACATGCCAAGCCGTGCCGAAACAGCCGAAGTCCTCGCTCGCCGGAGCCGGCCCGGTGTGGTGCACGCGCGCCGGGGAGAAATGGGCGCGGAATGCTTCGGCGATCCGTTGGCTCGCTGCCTCGTCATTCAGATTGAGCGGATACCGGTCTAATGGCGTGATCTCTGGTCTCCGAGGAGCACGCGACGCTTCGGCCTCGGCGTTGACGATCCGCTCGATCGCCGCCAGCACGCGATTGCGGACGCCGGCATCGAATGTCCGGACGTTCAGCTTTATGATCGCCTCGTCCGGGATGACGTTCTCTTTCGTGCCGGCTTGCAGGACGCCGACCGTGACGACCGCGGCCTCGGTCGCGGCCACCTCGCGGGAGACGACTGTCTGAAGCCGCAGGACCGTCGCAGCGGCCATGACAACGGGATCAACGCTGGCTTGCGGCATCGATCCGTGCGCACCACGACCGAACAGCCTAATTTGAAGGCTGTCCGCCGCCGCGGTGATGGGGCCGGCACTTCCAGCGATGTCGCCGGCCGCTCCGAGCATGACGTGCTGCCCAAGTATGACAACCGGTCGGGGGAAACGCTCGAGGAGGTTATCGTCGATCATGGCCTGGGCGCCCTGCGCCGTCTCCTCGCCGGGCTGGAAGACCACCATCAAGGTGCCTCGCCAGGGATCCCGTGCCCGAGCGAACAAGGCGGCGGCGCCGGCGAGCCAGGTCACATGCATGTCATGGCCACACATATGCCCGACCGGCACGGTCTTTCCTTCGACATCCGTCGTGGTCACTTGGCTCGCGTAGGAAAGACCGGTTGCCTCTTCAATGGGTAGCGCATCCATGTCGGCGCGCAGCATGACCGTCGGCCCTTCCCCGTTACGGAGCAGACCTACCACCCCCGTCTTTCCAACGCCGGTCGTCACCTCGTAACCGGCCATACGAAGCCAGTCCGCGACTAACGCAGCGGTTCGCGTCTCTTGCATCGACAACTCGGGGTGGGAATGCACGTCCTTGTAAAGGGCTTCAAGGTCGGGGATCAGCCGATCGAGATTCTTCAGGACGGGCTCCGAGGCAGTTGCTGTCGTCGTGTTCATACCTGTCGTCCTCGCAACACTGGTGAATCTACGTTAAAGGGTCGGCGGCGGCCTCACGCGCCAAATGCACGCTTCTTGTTCTCGTGCGCCTCGAATCCTTCGCTGCTGTATGCGCACTCGCCGATGCCTGGCTATGCGTTGGGCTCGGCCCGCCGCCATGAGAGCTGGGACATCGTTTTCTTTCCGCCGGACATGATCGGGTACAGGAGGCTGCGTTTCATCGATAGGGAGTTGTACGACTGGAATATCGTCCTTTGGAAAGACGCGAGTTTGTCTCCTTTTCACCTGATTTAGAAGTCGCCGTGCTCAGGTGGAGTATGTTGTTATACTTAATAGATACCAGCTAGTTGCATAATTGCAACCACACGACCACACGATGTCTTTCTCACCTCATCTAAATAACGGTGCCGTGATGAACGGCCCCTGATCGGACAAAATTCAAGACAGCGGAGTCAGTGATCGATACACTTGATGGAGAGACGATTGACGGTCAGGCATCACTATCGCCCGATAACCATGGTGATCGCTGTGAGATAGTCAAAGATGGAACCAACTGGCAACCCATTTAAAGGAGGGTTATTCTTGTGAAAACGTTTCGATTCATAATTACTCTAATTATTATACTCTGTGCTGGTCCCGCACTGGCAGCACCGACCGCCTCCACTGGTCCCTGGGGTGTCGACTACGAGGCGGTGAAAAGCGCGTTTGGCAATTTCTCTAGCGCCGTCAATTCCTCGGCATTGGCAGGAAATAACCTCGTCATTACTAAACCTGTCACGTGTAACAATGACCTCACCATCCCGGCAACCGTCTCTATCGAAATAAAGTCAGGTGGCAGTATCAACGTATCTGCCGGGAAGACCCTTACGATCAATGGAGGGTTCAGATCTGACAACGGCAAATCCCTTCCTGGCGCGGGCCGCGTTGTTTTCAATCCGCTAATGGTAGCCGATGTTAATGCACTCTGGTTCGGCGCTTCGCCATCTGAAACAGCCGCAAACAACACGACGGTCTTGAATAAACTTCTGAGCTCTTATCCGAGTGTATACCTCCCGTCTGGCACTTATGCTGTAAATGCGCTGACCATGTCAAAAAACGGGGCCAGGTTCCATGGTGATCCCGGCTATGAAACGGGTTCCTCTTATCCTATGGCAGGGACTATCCTGTCGAGCGGCGGAGTGACCTGTCTTACCGTCAATGGCGGCACCCCAACGGACCGCGTCACGATAGATGGGATCGCCTTCATCGGCACCGGAACAGGCATCGGCATGTACGTCAAAAATGTGCGTCAAAGCACTTTCAGCAGGCTGATGTTCTACAACTTTGACAAGTGCATGCACTTTGAAACCTTGAATTGGTTAAATAAACTCAACGATATTAAGGCGTTTAACTTCAACACTGGCATTTATCTCAATTCAGGCAGCGAAGATTCCGTATATGAAAACATCATTGCCAGAGGTTATAATCCTACCAGCATCGGTCTATTTCTTAACTACTACGCACAACTGAATTATTTTGTAAATTGTGATTTTTCTGACAATTTCTACAACGTTAAAATATGGGCGTCACTGGGAGATCCTGTTTTAACGTTTGAATCCTGCACCTTTGAGCAGGGAACCGCCTACGCAGATAATAGCAGGGGTATTTATGCAAGTGTTTCTGTGCCAATGACTATTAACATGATTGGTAGCCGGCTATATTACAAGATGAACGATGCGCACAAGCCATCTGCGGTAGCCTTCGAGGCAGGCGGGACAGGGGGAATCAATCTCAACATTATCGGGACCAAAATAACTGAGTACCCCCTTATATTCAAATCTTCTTCGACCGGATTTACTCGAATATTCGGAGAAATACGAGCAGTCACAGCCGCAGGTTACACCCTGTTTTCCGGGGTATCAGGAGCAACCAATATCACGGTATCCAATAACCCGGTCAAGAACCTCCTATCGAAAACCGGGACATACGATTTTACCTGGGATACAGCTACGCCGTTGACTTTTGATCTGTCTCAGCTTGGCACTGGGGGGAGGGCAAAGATTTATATATCGTTGTCTGGTGCTCCCGACAAATATGGGGAGATCACGATCATGGAAAAAGGCTATTACTCTAACGGGCTGGCGTTAGAACAAAGCGATGCGGGCAATGTCTATACGGAGTCTGTTTCGGGCAACATCCTAACGATCACGACGGCATCGTCCTTTACTGCTGTGGTTAAGATAGTGAAGTAAAACAAAAGGGGAATCGACCCGGACCACACTGCAAACATGGTCCGGTCGCCCGACATACATTGACATGGTCGGGCGGGAAACGTCGCCTGGCAAGGCACCTGGCAAGGGTAAAAACAGGAGGGGATTGACCTTTGAAGATTGGTGAAAATGAGGGCGCTTAAATCGGCGTTTACCCCCCGGAACTTCCGGCGCTTTTGGCGACAAAGCAACTGCCAATCGGTGCCACAGCGCGCGCCGCGCTACAGTTGCAGAGGTTGCATGCAACCTGTGACCAAAGAAAAAAGGGGCTAGCTTTTCAGCTAACCCCTTGATTTTCTTGGAGCGGGAAACGGGATTCGAACCCGCGACCTTCAGCTTGGGAAGCTGACACTCTACCACTGAGTTATTCCCGCTCGATAGAGAGGTATGTATTTAGCGCAGGGGATCGGGAGTTGTCAACTGTTTTTTGGCCAGATAGCGCTGTGCCTCGGCGCGGGTGCGGACTTCGCCGGTGCTCTGGGCTGCGCGGAGCAGTTCAACGGCTTCCCCCACCTGTCTGCCCGGGGGCAAGCCGAGAAGGGTCATGATGTCGTCGCCGGTGAGGAGGAGCAAGCCGCCGCGGGGAATATGATGATGTGTCAAATAGGTGGCAAGGTGGCGGCATCCGTCCTCCGGCAGGATGCCTTCCGCCAGGGGGAGGATGAGCTGTTCGCAGCCGGCCGGCTCACGGTGGCGGAAGAGAGTAAAGAGGGCGTGCGGGTCCGGCGCGGCGGCAGGGGCAGGCCAGATAAGGCGGGCCGAGGAGCAGAGCAGCTCCAGAAGCCGAGTGGCGGTCTTGCCGAGCATGAGCCGTTGCGATGCGGTGCCTGCGGGGATGCCCGCGCCGTTCAGGAAGGCGGCGAGCTTCGCCAGGGCGCGGATGGTGATGCCGGGCTGAGCCTCCTGCTGCAGCCGCGCCCGAACCAGCTCCGCATCGGTGCCGAAGAGAGAGAGGTCCCCACAGAGAGCCTCGACCCGGCCAAGTACGCCGGCTGCGGTATCGGCGGGAAGGTCGTCGGTACTGAAGATGGCGCCCATTACGCCGGCGCGGGTCATCTGGAGGACAGAGGAAACCGCGTGCGGCAGGTCAAGCATCCGGATGAGTTCGTCCCGGATCCGCTCCCCGGCCACGGTGGCCAGGAGCGGCGCATGGTCGGGGATGAGCGCCAGGGTTGCGGCGTGGATATCGAAGTCGAGATGGGCGGCAAAGCGGTAGGCACGCACGATCCTGAGCGGATCGGCGGCAAAGGCATCGGCAGAGCAGGCACGGATGACACGCTGCGCCAGGTCGACGGCTCCGTCCAGGGGGTCCAGCAGGTTACCCGGAGCGCAGGACACGGCAAGGGCGTTGATGGTGAAATCGCGCAGGGCGAGGTCGGCAGCAATGGTTCCGCCTGAAGGGGAGCGAAATCGCAGATGTCCCCCTCCCCCGTCAGCGCGACGCGGGCATGGCCCCGCTCTTCGTCGAGGGGGAAGAAGCTGCCGCCGATCCGGGCGGCAACGGCCCGGGGCAGGTCTTCCCCGCCGGGGCCGACCACGATGTCAATGTCATTGGACGGCCTCGCCAGCAGGGCATCGCGGATGCACCCACCCACGAACCACGCGCTGAAGCCCCCCTGCCGGGCAAGGGACGCTATCAGGGTCGGCAATGGCGCGGCGAGAAAAGAAAGGATTCGTTGGTCCATGGTTCGAGCTTACCGCCCGACCGGGGTGGAGGCAACAAAAAAGCCCGCGCGAGGCGGGCTTTCAAGTAGCGAATAGCGGAGTCCGTCAGGCGGTGACCCCGTTGCGCATGCTGATGAGCATCTTTTCCGCCACGTCCCGGGCGCTGACGTTGTACTCGCCCGCAGCGATTTGTTTTTTGAGTTCTTCCACCTTTTCGACCCTGACGTCGGGCATGGTGCGCAGGGTCGCGTTGGCCTTGACGAGCCGCTCCGCATTGCGGGAAAGGTCGACCGTGTCGGTAACCTGACCGCCGGCGGCGCCCGTCTTGCGCGCATCGGCACCCGCAGCCTGAGACGTCTCGCCCTTGACTTGGTTAACGGTCGCTACAGGGGGATTGGTATCGATTTTCATGGCGCACATGCCTCCCTCGCCTCCATTCACGCTTTTGCTTCCAAAAAATCTTTAGAAAAAAATGACACGGCCAAAAAAAATTTTCCTAAAAATGCCCTTTTTGCGTCAATTCGCCGACACACGTTGATCCCCGTAGCCGGTGAGCTCAACATAACCTGACCCGGCAATCCCTTTACCGGCGCTGCTTCGCACCTCCACGGCACCTTCCCAGTAGCGGATGGTGGTGAACAGTTCCTGATCTGGCAGACGCGGCACAATGTCCAGATCAATCCCCTCGGCAGGGACGCGAAGACGCCAGCGCGAGGGGTAGCGGGCGCCACCTGCAGGGCTGGACCACCAGGACAGGGTTTCGAGTGTTGCGGCAGCGGCCGCCAGGTGCCGGTAGGAGCCGTCGGCGGCCACAATGGTGCCGGCGCTGGCCGGGTCGGTGGTCCCGTCCCGGCGCCGGAGTCGATAGTACATGAGATCGCGGCCGTCGTTCAGGTGGAGGGCGATCCAGTCCCAGCCGGTCTGGTCCGGGGCGAGGGCGCTGGTACTCCACTCCCGGTCGAGCCAGGAAAGACCCGAGACGGTGAAGGTCGTGCCGCCGGCACGAATGGTGCCGGATGTCTCCATGCGGGGCAGCGAATAGTAATAGGAGGCGTTGCCCGGCTCACCCCCCTTGCGGCTGAGCCCCCCTGCCCCGTTGAGGACCTCCGGCTTCACGGCCCGCAGGGTCAGGTCGATCCCCCAGTCTTCCTCGTTGCCCGTGAGCCGCACGGTCCAGGGGCGGGTCGCCACCTCCACGGCCTGCCAGTCTTCGAGCCATACACGCAGGGGACGGCCACCGGCACCGGCGAGCCCCAGTGCTTCACGGCTCAGGCGCTCGGCATGCCTGAATCGCCTGCCCGTCACGTCGGTGAGGGCCAGGTGGGCCATCCAGACCTCGCCGGCACCCCAGCTCGAGTCCCGCGCCACGGGCCGGGGCCGGAGCGCCACCCGGAAAAAGGTGAACTGGTACCCGAACGATCGGCCCGCGGCATCGGCCAGATTGCCGGTGAAGTACCACCACTCGTTGCGAAAGCCGTCATGGGGGCCGTGATCGGCCGGAAAACTGAAACGGCGGGGCTCCAGGGCCCGGAGAAAGCCGTCGGGAGAAGCGCCGCCCAGAGCCCGCGCCACGGAGAGCCGGGCCGGCGCCGGTTCGGGCCGCTGCTGCCGGAGAACCTGCGTCAGCCCGACCGCCAGGACGATCAGGCGATGCCTGCGATCAGGAACCTGGCTGGAGCGCCCATGCTACTCATCCTCCTTGAAGGCAAGGGCCGGGGGGATGCGGGCGGTGATGAGGGCGGGCACGATCCCCGCCACGATCGCGGCGCCGACCGCCAGCACGATGGCCTGCCAGAAGATCGTCGGGGACAGGGAGAATTCCATTGTCCAGCCGAAGGACCGGCGGTTAATGGCAAAGATGAGGACAGCGGCCTGAAGGATGCCGAGCGGCAGCGACAGAAGCCCCGCCGTGAGCCCCACGAGCCCGGTTTCCCCGCAGACCACCCCCCAGAGTTCGGCCGGGGTGAGTCCCATGGCCCGCAGCACGGCCAGTTCACGCGCCCGCTCCACCTGCATGGCCATGAGGGCCGAAAGGATGCCGACCACGGCCACCACCACGGTCAGCAGGCGCAGCACGCCGGTGATGACGAAGGTCCGGTCGAACACCGCCACGGATGCCTCATACAACTCGCGGCTGGAAATAATGCTGACCCGGGCGCTGCCGCTGCAGGCGCGGGCCGCCTCGGCCAACTGCGCTGCGGAGATGCCCGGCGTCGCATACAACCCCATGCCGTCCACGCTCCAATCGTCCCAGTAGCGGTTGAAGGCGCCCCGGTCCATGGCCACGAAACCGCTGTCCGAGCCGTAATCGTAGAACACGCCGGCCACGGTAAAGTCCCGCTCGCCCCGGTCGGTCCGCAGCCGCACGGCATCGCCGAGTCCGAGACGGTGACGGAAGGCAAAGGGCTCGGACACGATGATCCCTTCGCCGCTGTTGAAGGACTGCCAGGCCAGGTCCGGCGTTCCCTCCTTGAGGCGAAAACCATCGAAGGTACGCCGGGGGATGCCGAGCACCAGCAGATCGGTCTCCCCTCCGGCCGACTGGATGGTGATCCTCCGGGTGGTACTGACCGCGGCGGCGCCCGGAACCGCACGGAGCCGCTCCACCAGGGCCGGATCCAGCGGCGGTTTGCCGCGCCCCGTGCCGGTGCCGGCGGTGGTCACGTAGATGTCGGCCTTGAGCCTCCCAGCCAGCCATTGCTGCACGGTGTGGCGGAAGCTGTCCACCATGATCCCCACGCCAATGGTGGCCGACACAGCCACCACCAGGGCAGCCGTTGCCACGCCGGTGCGGGAGAGAGAAACAACGACGCCCCGGGCGGCCATGTGGCCCAGGTTGCCGAAGAGCAGCCCCATGGGCGGTTTCATGGCGCGGGACACCAGGACCGTGCCGAAAGGGACCACCAGGGCGTACCCGAGAATCAGCGCGAAAAGCCCCGTGAACCCCGCCGCGAGCCCGCCGAATCCCGTTGCCAGGAGCAGTGCGCCCCCGAGCATGGCCACCAGCCCGGCAAGGGCCGCACGGGGTACGTGCCGACGGGTACGGGCCTCGATGAATGAGCGGGACAGGACGGCGCGCGGCGGCGCGGCAGTCGCCTCCAGGGCGGGCGGAACCGCTGCCGCCACAGTGGCCGCGATGCCCAGGAGACACCCCTTGGCCAGGGTTGCCGCCGAAAGCGCAACCTGCTGCACCTCCAGTACGAAGTAGAGGTCATTGATGGTGCGGGTGACGAGGCGGGTGAGCACCTCTCCCAGGGCGAGGCCGAGGGCGATCCCCGCGGCCGTGCCGATGAGGCCGGTCAGCAGGGCTTCGACGCAGACCTGGCCGAAGATTTCCCTGCGGGTGACCCCCATGGCCCGCATGAGCCCAATCAGGCGCCGCCGGCGGACCACGGCGAAGGTGGTGGCGTTGTAGATGAGGAACATCCCCACCAGCAGGGCCAGGAAACTGAGGGCGGTGAGGTTGAGGCGGAACGCCCGGGTCATCCGGTCCATGGCCCCGGCCCGGGCACCGGCCGGGATGAGCGTGGCCCCCGGAGGCAGGGCGCCCACCCCTTTCCCGTCGGTCAGGATCAAGTCGATGCGGGAGAGCCGCCCCGCCATGCCCAGGAGTTCCTGGGCCGTGGCAATGTCGGTCACCAGCACCGATGCCAGCCCCTGGCGGGCCAGCTCATCGCCGGCCTCCAGATAGCCGGCCAGCACCACGGAACGGGAAACGCCACCCACGTCGAGCCGGAGAGGTTTGCCCACTGCCGCGCCGACACGTTCCGCCGTCTCCCGCAAAAGCAGGCCCGTTGCCGGCGTTCCCATGAGGGCCGCCAGATCGACGCTGCCCCCGACCGGGGCGGTATGGGAGCGAAAGGGCGCCTCGGCCAGGGGATCGATGCCGATCAGGTGAAGAGTGGTGCCGGGACGGCCCGTGACCGAGACCACTCCCTCCACCACCGGAGCTGCCGGCCGGACCCCGCGCTCGATACGGATAATGCGGTAAAGATCCTCGTCGAGCCCCCGGGGCCCGCCCACGATCTGATGGCTGGCCTTCCCCGCCGCGGCCTCGGCGGCCAACTGAAAGGCCCGGTGCGCACTCTCGTTGGCCACGTCCACGGCAGTGACCACCGCCACCCCCAGGGCCACGCCGATGACCGACAGGAAGGCGAGCAGCGGATGGCGCAGCAGGTGTCGTGCGCCGGCGCGCCACAGAATCATGGCGGCGCCCCCCCGGCCATTCTCTCCTCCAGCAGGCCGTCGCGGATGCAGACCACCCGGTCGGCGAGGCGCGCCACCTCGTTGCTGTGGGTCACCATCACGAGCGTTGTGCCCCAACGCCGGACCAGATCTTCAAAAAGCGCCAGAACCTGGGCTCCACTCTCGGCATCCAGGTTGCCGGTCGGCTCATCGGCCAGCACCAGTGACGGCTGATGGACAAGCGCCCGGGCCACGGCCACCCGCTGCTGTTCACCACCGGACAACCGGTCCGGATAGCCTGCGGCCCGGTCACCGAGCCCCACGGCATCCAGCAGTTCCGCCGCCCGTGCCCGGCCCGCCCTATCGTCAGCTCCTGCCAGCTCCAGGGGGAGCAGCAGGTTCTCCAGTACCGTCAGGGTGGGAATCAGGTTGTAAAACTGGAATACGAAGCCGATCCGGTTCCGGCGGAACAGAGTCCGCTCCCGCTCGGTCATCCGGTTGATGGGAAGGCCGTCCACCTTTACCTCGCCCCGGTCGGGCAGGTCGATGCCGGCCATGAGGTTCAGGAGCGTGGATTTGCCCGAGCCGCTGCGCCCCAGGAGCGCCAGCCACTCACCGCGCGCAATCCCGAGCTCGGCTCCGCGCAGGACGATCCGCTCCCGGTCGCCCTCCCGATAGCTCTTGTGGATGTGGTCAAGCAGAACAAGATGGCCCATGAAAAACGCTCCGGGACAGGTAGTTTCGAAGATAATAGCACAGGGTGTAAACGGCTCAATTATTGTATATCAATATCAACTCACCCGTTGACGCAATCATGCAGAACCGCTAGAGTGGAGCGATGCTACCGGTGGCCGACGACAAGAAACATACCCCGCCCGAGACTACGCCAGCCAGCCATTTCGCGCCGGCCGAACGCGCCTCTGACCGCCAGGTGGCGGAGGTAAGCGAGCGGGTTCTCGTTGACCGGGCACTCGGCGCGCTGATCGAGGCATTGCCCGACTACATCCTCGTCCTGAACCGCGAGCGTCAGGTCGTGGCAGCCAACCAGCGGCTCCTGGAGGCCTTCGGCCTCACGGACATGGGTGCAGTCCTGGGCAAACGCCCCGGCGAAGCCTTCGGCTGCATCTTCGCCTCAGACGGCCCCGGCGGGTGCGGCACCGATCACCACTGCTCGGTCTGCGGAGCAGTCCGGTCGATCTTGGAATGCCAGGAGAACAATGCCCCCAGCTGCCATGAATGCCGCATTACCCTCAACCGCGCGGGTGGGCTTTCCCTTGACCTGGAAGTACTCTCCAATCCGGCCCAGGTGGACGGCATCCCCGTGACGGTCTGCATCATCCGCGACATCAGCGACCGCAAGCGGCGCAGCATCCTGGAGCGGGTGTTTTTTCACGACGTCATCAATACGGTGGGAGGGCTGCACGGCATCGCCGCGCTGCTGGCCGAAGGGAAAGGGATCTCGCCGGAGAAGGAAGCCGAGTACAAAGAGTGGATGGTGCACCTGTCGAACCGCCTCATCGACGAGATCAACCACCACCGCAAACTGCTTGCCGCCGAGAGGGGAGAATTCCGGCCCGACCTGGGCATGGTGGACGTGCAGCAACTGGCGCGCGAGGTTCAGGCCTTGTACGTGAACCACGACATTGCCCGGGGACGCAGGCTCGTGCTCGGCCCGCTGGCGGAACTGACCATCGTGAGCGATCTCCAGATCCTGCGGCGCATTCTCGGCAATCTGGTCAAAAACGCCCTCGAAGCGACGCCCGAGGGAGGAACCGTCACCATTGCCGCGCGCCAGGAAGGGGACGGGGTCAGCTTCACCGTTCACAATCCGGGCCTGATTCCGCCGGAGGTCCAGTTGCAGATCTTCCAGCGCTCTTTCAGCACCAAGGAGGGCACCGGCCGCGGCATCGGCACATACAGCGTCCGCCTCTTCGGCGAACGCTACCTGAAGGGCACCATCACCTTCACGAGCACCGAGCGCGAAGGCACCACCTTTACCGCCAGCTTCCCCAGGCAGATATCCTGAACCCGCTTACCCGAGCCGCTCTTCCAGCCGGCGGAAATACTCCCTGCGGCACCAGTTCTCCACGGCCACCATGGCCCGGAACGCGTCGGCAAAGTCCGTCTCTCCCACCGTAAAGACCCCGTGGCCATAGACCACCGCCTTGCGCGGACCCGCGATCGCCGGCGGCACCCTCCTGGCAAGCCCGCCGGCGCCGATCTCGCCCGCCACCACCGGCGTATCGCCGAGGAACCGCACCCGGTCGCACTCCTTCCAGCAGTCGGTAATGGCGCACCCTTCTTCCGCGCACTCCATGCTCATGATCACCGCGAACTTGGGGTGGCCGTGAAGGATGGTCGCAGCGCCGGTTGCCTCGTAAATCCGCCGGTGGGCCAGGAGTTCGCTGGAGGCGGTAATGCCGAAGGTGGATGAATTGTCCGTGGGGACCGGGTCGATGCAGCCGGCCAGGGAATCCAGGCTCGCCGCGGTCTGGGAGATGTAGATCACCTCGCCGGCACGGTATGAGATGTTGCCGAAGAAGGAATCCACCAGCCCCCGCTCAACCGTGTAGCGCCCCACCGTGGCGATTTCGTCGAGGATCTCGTCCCGCTCCGCCAAGGGACCGGGCCGGAACGCGAGCCCTTCATGCGTAAGCGGCCGGAGCCACTGGCTGCGGAACGCGGCAAAGGCCTCCGCCTCCCCCGGCAGGATGAAGCCGTGGTGAAGCACATCCTGGAGATACTTCACGAAGGTCGAATGAAACACCGAGGAATAGTTGATGTAGGCCTGTTCCACGGTAAGGGCACCGGTGGCCACGATCCCTACCCCTTCCACGACCACTCCCTTGCGGCTGCCAAGGAGGCGGGCGATAAGGGGAGCGGGATCGGCGCCAAGGTCGCTGCGGCGCAGAAAGGGGATATCGTGCAGAAAGGTCCGGGTTTCCGTGTCATGGGGCACGATGCACGACTCCCCGGCCGGGGCGCGGGCCACCAGGAAATCGGCAAAGGGGAGCGAAGGACAGGCCACCACCATGCCGAGGCAGGTGAGCCGGGACAGGACGTCTCCGGCAAGCCGGGCCAGGTCAGGGGCACCCTCGGCAATGAGGACGTCGTCCTGGGCTGCGATGGCTATGCCTTGGGCAAGGGCCGAGCGGTCGGCAATGAGTTTGTTCGTGTAGACAGATACCTGGTCACGCATATACTTACCCGTTTATTTCACTGCTACCGACAACCAATGCCGGCCAGCAAAAAATCGTTATTCGACAAGCAGATAAATAAGCATTGCTCACGTATCGGCTCAGGTCACCAAGGCAATCAGGGTTGCGTAAGCAGAAAGTCCGGATCAGCAAAGGTCCCTGCCGGCGTGAGCCCCCGAATCCGGTAGTACTTCTGAAGCTCCTCGTCGAACCGGGCACGGTCGATGGGGGGAATGTCGACCCCTTCGCCGCTGGAGCCGGGCTCCGCAAAAAACCTCGCGGGCAGACAATCATCCTTCACATCAAACCCGTTCGCACAGTTGTAGAACCGTTCGGTGAGACAGATCCGCCGCCCGATCTCCTTGAGGGACTGGGGCGTGTACTCGATGCCGGTTGCGGCGGAGAGCAGTTCGGCATATTCTTCCAGCGTTGCGCCGAAAAAGGAGAACTTGCAGGCCACCAGGGAGTCGATGGCGGCATTGGTGTCTTCGGCAATGGCAATGATCCGCGCCTTGCCCGAAAACGAGAAACGGTCGGTGGCCACGGGCTTGCGCAGAATCTCGTGGGAGATGGGATAGGCCCTCAGGTGACACCCCCCGCGATTGCTCGTACAGTAGGCAAGGGCCATGCCGTAGGCGCCGCGGGGGTCATATGCCGGCAACTCCAGCCCCTTGACCTCCATGGACAGCTCGGGGCGGCCCAATGCCCGGGCCGCGCGCCGCGATCCCAGGGAGAGCAACTCCCCGTCCTCCCGGCGAAAGGCCGTGTCGGCCAGCAGTCGCTGCACTTCCTCCCCGCCGGGGAAGCGGCCCCGGACCTCGCCCCAGGCCGAGAGCGTTGCGGCTGCGGAGATGGTGTCCATGCCCAGCTCGTTGCACAGGGTATTGGACTTGACGATGGCGTCGAGGCTCGCGATGCCATTCAATGCCCCGAAATGGGAAACCGTCTCGTATTCAGGGAGATGCTCGCCCCGGGGCGTGCTCTTTTTGCACTGGATGGGGCAGCCGTAGCAGCCGTCCTTTTTTGCCTGATAGGCGCTCCGGATGGCCGGGCCCGAATAGTTTGCCGATCCCTCGAAGACCGTATGGCGGAAGTTTTCCGTTGGGGCCATGCGCCGCTGGCGCATGAGGTCCACCAGGGCCGGGGTGCCGTACTCGGCAATGCCCAGTTCGCCAAAGATAACGGGCGAGGCCCGGAACAGGCGCATCACGTCCTGCCGCGCCCGGTCGAACCGCTCCCGATCCGCAACCGCCACGGGAATATCGCCGTTCACCACGACCGCCTTGAGCCCCTTGGCCCCCATGACCGCGCCAAGCCCTCCGCGCCCTACCGAATTGCCTTCGCCCATCATGATATTGGCAAAAAGAACCCCGTTCTCGCCGGCAGGTCCGATGGCGGCCACACTGCCCCGCCCTGACAGGGCCGCAACGGTTTCAGGCACCGTCCTGCCCCAAAGCTCGGGCACGTCCACAAACTCGACCCCGTCTGCCGTTACGACCAGGGCCACCGGCGTCTCGCTCCGACCGGACAGACGCAGAGCATCCACACCGGCGCCTTTGAGGCGCCAGGCGAACCGGCCGCCGGCGGAACAATCGTAAATGGTGCCGGTCAGGGGCGAGCGGGACACCACCGTGAGCCGGGCCGCCGTGGGCGCAGGGGTACCACACAGGGGCCCCGCGGCAAAGATGAGCGGCATGGCCGGGTCAAAGGGATCAAGGGTATGGAAACAGCGCATGAGACGGACCCCGAGCCCTCTACCCCCCAGATAGGCATGCAGGAGCTCAGCCGACAGATCCTCGCGCCATGCGGTGCGGGACGTGAGATCAATATTCAGAATTGCACCGGCCCAGCCAAGCATATACTTACCCGCTTACCATCGCTTTTGATTTACGCAATGAAAAATAGATACACTCACTGCAATTCATGCTCAGCTAAACAACGACAGGGCCACCAGGGCGTCATAGGAGTCGACCAGATAGTCGGCGTCGGCAATCTCGCTCAGTTCGCCATATCCCCAGGTACACCCCACGGTGGTAACGCCCGCCCCTTTGCCGGCGGCCACGTCATTGATACTGTCACCGATAATGACAGCCCGTTCCCGCGGCACGCCGAAGTCCGTCAACAGCTTCAGTACAGGCTCCGGCGACGGCTTGCGCGCGGGAAGCGAGTCCGCCCCCACGATCTCCTCGAACCAGTGCTCGGCCCCCAGGGCCCCGAGCACGCAGCGGCAGAGATCGACGTTCTTGTTGGAGATGACCGCCATCCGCTTGCCCTGCGCGCGAAACCGGGCCAGCGCCTCCAGGGCACCCGGATAGAAGGCCGTGCGCACCGCGATGTGTTCCCGGTTGTAGCCGAGGAAGAGCTCCAGCCCGCGCTCGATCTCGGCCGGTGCGGCGCAGGGCATGGCGCGCTCTACCAGCCGCCGCGCCCCCTGCCCCACCATGATGCGGACGGCATTGCGGGTGAGACGTTCCCGACCCAGGGCGGAGAGCATATGGTTCACGGCAGCGGTGAGATCGTCGAGGGAGTCGATAAGGGTTCCGTCAAGGTCGAAGATGAGAAGATCGATTGCAGGGGGCACGGCCGGGCTCCGTCATGTGATGTCGACTCACCACCTGACTATAATTGGTTTCCGTGCCCCACCGCAACAGAAAAGCCCGTCCGCTGCCGGACGGGCTTTGCAGCACCGGGCGCGCTCCGCGTCAGTACTCCTTGAGGTTGCTGAATTCGCCCCAGGCCAGATAGGTCTTGGGCTCCTGGACGAACGAGTAGATATTTTCAACAATGCTCAGGTGCTTCCGCTCCTCGTCGGCGAGCTTGAGCAGAATGGCGCGCGTGTCCTCCCGGTCCGCCTTGGCGGCCAGGTCCTCGTAAAACTTGATGCTTTCCTCTTCCTCTTTCACCACGTGCCGGTAGCCGTCCGGATCGCGCCGCAACTCCGCCACCAGATCGCGTTTGCCGAGCAGCGGCTTGAACACGCACAAAGCTTCATCCAGGGCCGTGAACTCGGTCGTGGCGGCATCGGCATCGCCAAGCACGGCAACGAGCTTGTCGTAATGCTCCTTTTCAGCCGCGGCCAGCAATCCGAAGATGTTCCTCAACTCTTCCACCGGCGCGGCAGCCGCCAGTTGGCTGTAATGGGCGGCTGCCTCTTCTTCCATCCTGAGAGCGCAGTCGATGATGTTCATATTCAAGCCCCCTTTCCATGAAGTGACGTACACCTATCTACCTACTGAAAGCATACCAGATTACTCCGTTTTTTCACGAAACCCGGGTGGACAAGAACGGCCTTAAAATAAAAAAGGCGCCATTGCCGGCGCCCCTTATGGTGCATCTATTCCCACTCGATGGTGGCGGGAGGTTTGCTGGAGATGTCGTACACCACCCGGTTGACCCCCTTGACCTCGTTGATGATCCGGCCCGAGATGCGGGCCATGTCCTCGTAGGGCAAGGGGTACCAGCCCGCGGTCATGAAGTCCTTGGTTTCCACGGCCCGCAGGGCGATCACGTACTCGTAGGTCCGGCCGTCCCCCATGACCCCTACGCTCTTCACGGGGAGAAAGACGGCAAAGGCCTGGCTGATCTTGTCGTAGTGGCCAGCGGCGTAGAGCTCCTCGATGTAGATGGCGTCGGCCCGGCGCAGGATGTCGGCATACTCCTTCTTCACCTCGCCGAGGATCCTGACTCCCAGCCCCGGTCCGGGGAAGGGATGGCGCCAGACCATCTGGCGGGGCAGTCCCAGTTCCTCGCCGATGGCCCGCACCTCGTCCTTGAACAGCTCCCGCAGGGGTTCGAGAAGTTTGAGCTTCATGTACTCGGGAAGCCCGCCCACGTTGTGATGGCTCTTGATGTTGTGGGCCTTGCCGGTTTTGGCCCCGGCGCTCTCGATGACATCCGGGTAGATGGTCCCCTGGGCCAGCCAGGTGGCACCCTCGATGCGGCTCGACTCCTCTTCGAAGATCTCCACGAAGAGGTTGCCGATGATCTTGCGCTTTTTCTCAGGGTCGGCCTCGCCTGCCAGGGCGGACAGGAACCGCTGCTCGGCATCGACCCGGATCACCTTGACGCCCAGGTTCTCGGCAAAGGTGGCCATGACCTGGTCACCCTCGGCGAGGCGCAGCAGGCCGTTGTCCACGAAGACGCAGGTGAGCTGGTCGCCGATGGCCCGATGGATGAGGGCCGCCGCCACCGACGAATCAACGCCGCCCGAAAGCCCGAGGATGACCCGCTCCCGGCCCACCTGGGCCCGGATGCGGTTCACGGCATCATCGATGATGTGTCCGGGGGTCCACTGGCCGGTGCAGCCACAGATCTTGCGGACAAAGGTATCGATGAGGATCTCGCCCCGGGGCGTGTGATTCACTTCCGGGTGGAACTGGACGCCGTAAAGGTTGCGCGCCGTGTCCTGGATGGCGCAGACCGGCGCGTTGGCCGTTTCCGCCACCACCTGGAACCCCTGGGGCATCCGGGAGACGTGGTCGCCGTGGCTCATCCAGACCGGACTTTTCCCTTCCACGAAGAACCCTTCGAAAAGAGGGCCGGGCGTTCCCGCAGCCAGCAGGTCGGCATGGCCGAACTCGCGCTTGCCCGCGGGCACCACCTCGCCGCCGAAGTGGCGGCTCATGAGCTGCATGCCGTAGCAGATGCCCAGCACCGGCACGCCCAGATCAAAGAGCGCCTCTTCCACTGCCGGCGCCCCTTCCTCGTAGACCGACGTGGGCCCGCCCGAGAGGATGATCCCCTTGGGCCCGAAGGCGCGGATGGCTTCCAGCCCCATGTCAAAGGGGTGCAGCTCGCAGTAGACGTGGGCCTCGCGCACCCGCCGGGCAATGAGCTGGGTGTACTGGGAGCCGAAGTCCAGGATCAGGATTTTTTCAGTATGGATGTCGGTGCTCATCGAACGTTCTCGACCCGGTAGTTCGGGGCCTCCTTGGTGATCATGACGTCATGGACGTGGGATTCCTTGAGACCCGCGCCGGTGATCCTGATGAAGTGCCCCTTTTCCTGGAGCTCCCGCACGGTGCGGCAGCCGGTGTACCCCATGCCGGCCCGCAGTCCGCCCATGAGCTGATGGACGTTGGCGGAGAGCGGTCCGCGCAGCGGCACCATCCCCTCGATCCCCTCGGGAACGAGCTTCACTTCACTCTCCACATCGCTCTGGAAGTAGCGGTCCTTGCTCCCCTGCTTCATGGCGCCGATGGAGCCCATGCCACGGTAGCTCTTGTAGGCCCGGCCCTGGTAGAGGATGGTGTCGCCGGGCGACTCCTCGGTGCCGGCAAAGAGGGAGCCGATCATGATGACATCGGCACCGGCGGCCACGGCCTTGGTCACGTCGCCGGAGTACTTGACGCCGCCGTCCGCGATGAGGGGGACGTCGTACTTGCGGGCAACCTTGGCGCACTGGGCGATGGCGCTGATCTGGGGCACGCCGACCCCGGCCACCACGCGGGTGGTGCAGATGGAACCCGGTCCGATCCCCACCTTGATGGCGTCGACACCGGCCTTGATGAGTGCCTCGGCTGCCTCGGCAGTGGCGATGTTGCCGGCGATGAGCTCGACCCCGGGGAAGTTCGCCTTGACGGCCCGGATGGCATCGAGGACCCCCTGGGAGTGACCATGGGCCGTGTCCACCACGATGACGTCGACCCCGGCCTTGACCAGGGCATCAACACGGGCCTCCATGTCGCCGGAGGGGCCGACGGCGGCGCCGACCCGCAGGCGCCCCAGGGCATCCTTGCAGGCATTGGGGTATTTTCTGACCTTCTCGATATCCTTGATGGTGATGAGCCCCTTCAGGTTCTTCTCCTCATCCACCACCAGCAGCTTCTCGACCCGGGTATGCTTGAGGTGCTCCTTGGCTTCCTCAAGGGTGGTGCCGACCGCTACGGTCACGAGCCGACGCTTGGTCATGCGGGCGGAAATGGGAAGGTCCAGGTTGGTTTCGAAACGGAGGTCGCGGTTGGTGAGGATGCCGACCAGCTTGCCCTTGGAGTTGGTGACGGGAACGCCGGAGATCCGGTACTTCTCCATGATGGCCAGGGCCTCGTGGATTTTCTGGTTGGGCCGCATGGTGATGGGGTCCACGATCATGCCGGACTCGCTCTTTTTGACCTTGTCCACCTCCATGGCCTGCTCTTCGATGGTGAGGTTCTTGTGGATAATGCCGAGCCCCCCCTCGCGGGCCATGCAGATGGCGGTCCGCGCCTCGGTTACCGTGTCCATGGCTGCCGAGACGAGGGGAATGTTGAGGGTAATGTTCCTGGTCAGACGGGTGTTGAGGGAGACATCGCGGGGAAGGACTTGAGAGTGGGCGGGAACGAGCAGAACGTCGTCGAACGTCAGACCTTCCGGAATCAATTCATCTAACATCGCGGACTCCTTTTATGGTGGGTCTCAAAGTATTAACCGGAAAGGATAGTGAAGGGACCAGGATGAGTCAAGGGGAAAAACCGGGACCGGAGAACACGCTCCGTATACGGTCCCCGGCCCCGATGCGCGGTCAGAGGGGCGTGAAGTCACCCGCCATACCCGGTAACGCCGCCACGATCAGCCTCACCGCCTGTTCCAGGTCGGAGAGGGAGATGACCTCCACCGGCGTATGCATGTAGCGGAGCGGCAGCTTGACCAGAGCGGTGGCAACGCCGCCGCGGGAGATCTGCATGACGTTGGCGTCGGTGCCGGAGGCCCGGGGGATGCCCGTGTACTGGACAGCGATAGCCTCGCGTTCCGCCGTTGAGGAGAGCAGATCAAAGAGAGGCGGATTGATATTGGCCCCCCGGGGCAGGATCGGCCCCTTGCCGAGCTTGACCTCGCCGTTGTGCTTCTTCTCCACGTCGGGCTGATCAGTGGCAAAGTCCACTTCCACACAGATGCCCACGTGGGGATTGACGCTGTAGGCGCTGGTGGCGCCGCCGCGCAGCCCGATCTCTTCCTGCACCGACGAGACGCCGTACAGATCAACCGGCAGCTTCACCCCCGATTCGGCCACGGCCCGGAGCACCTCGGCCACCACGAAGCTGCCGGCCTTGTCGTCGAAGGCCCGGCAGGCGACCCGGTCGCCCAGCAGGCGTTCGAAGCCGGCGGCAAAGGTGACCGGGTCGCCCACGCGCACGTACTCCAGGGCCTCCTTCTTGTCGGCGGCGCCGATGTCGATGTACTGGGCGTCGAGGCGAACCACCTTCCGCCGGTCCTCCTCATCCATCAAATGGATCGGCTTCTTGCCGATGACGCCGGCCACCTCGCCTTTGGCCGTATGGATGCGAACCCGCTTCCCCGGCGTCAGGTGGGCGTCCACCCCGCCGATCGGCGCAAAATAGATGAAACCGTTGTCATCGATGTACTTGACCTGAAAGCCTATCTCGTCCGAGTGGCCGACCACCATCACCCGCGGCAGGTTATCCCCGCCGCCGCGAATGAGACCGATCACGTTGCCCATGACATCGGTCTTCACCTGCGCAAAGGGGGCTATGTAGTCGCGAAACACCCGTTGAGCCGGCTGTTCGTAGCCGGAAGGGCTGGGGGCCTCCACAAGTGTTTTGAAAAATTCCAGGGATTCCGGACGCATGAAAATCCTCCACAGAAGCGGGTCAGGGGCACGGGCCGGCCGGCCGTTGCCCGGATGTCACATGGGATACTTGCCGAGATCAGCGGGATCGAGGCCTTCGAGAAAATCGACGAAGCGGCGCTCGTCGGCCTCCGTGAAGCGGTCGCCCATGGCGCCGGCCGGGGCGGTGGTCTCCTCCATCAGATGGCGGGGAACCATGACCGGCAGGGCATGCTTGAGGGCGAGGACAATGGCCTCGGAAATGCGGACCGGCAGGCGCAGTTCCTCTGCCCCCACCATGAGCCGGACAGAGCAGATGAACTTGCCGTCCTTGCCGCCGTCAATGGCGATATCGAGCACCTCGGCCCCCAGATGGTCGAGCAGTGCCGTGAGCAGGTCCTTGCGCTCCCCCGAGGAAGAGGCGTCCCGCCTGATCAACTCCGCCACGATATAGAGGGTGTCGGTGCCGTTGATCCAGATGGGCAGCGTTGCTTCGCCGCGTTCATCCTTCAGGAGCACCACCGGCATCTGGGCGATGGAATCGAGGGCAAAGCCGTGGATGGTCATAACGATGTGCATTACCGTGCGCCCCCATTATCGGTGACGATCTCGCCCAGGAGCGAATTCTGGTAGTCCTGGGTGATGGTTACCTCTGCCATGGTTCCGATGAGCGCCGGACCGGCCGCGAAGTTGACGATCCGGTTACCGTCGATGCGGCCATAGAGCTGATCGCCCCGCTTGCTCACCCCCTCCACCAGGACCAGTTGGCGTGAGCCGACAAAACTGATGTTGCGTTCGCGCTTCATCTGCTGCTGGAGCGACTGGAGCCGGTCAAGGCGCGACTGCTTCTCCTTCCGGCTCACCGTATCCCGGATACCGGCAGCGGCCGTTTCGGGTCGCGGCGAGTAGATGAAGGAAAAGAGGTCGGCATAGCGCACCTCTTCCATGAGCGAGATGGTTGCCTGAAAGTCCTCTTCCGTCTCGCCCGGAAAGCCCACGATCATGTCTCCCGTGAACTGGATACCCGGCCGGGCAGCCTTGAGAGCCGCCACCTTTTCGAGGTACCCGGCCCGGGTGTACCCCCGGTTCATGCGCGCAAGGACCGCATCGCTCCCCGACTGGGCCGGCAGATGGATGTGGCCGCACAGCTTGGGTACCTCGGCGAAGCAGGTGATGAGCTCGGGCGAGATGTCCTTGGGATGTGACGTGGTGAAGCGGATCCGTTCGAGCCCTTCCACCCCGGCAATGCGGCGGATGAGCCCGGCGAACGACAGCTCTCCGTCGGTCTTGAGTCCGTAGGAGTTGACATTCTGCCCCAGCAGAGTCACCTCCTTGACACCCTCCGCGACGGCTTTCCGTACCTCGTCAATTATGTCGGATGAACGGCGGCTTATCTCGCGCCCCCTCACATAGGGGACAATGCAGTAGGAACAAAAATTGTCACAGCCTTGCATCACCGTCACGAAACGGGTGACACCGCCCTCCCCTCCGGTTTCGGGGAACAGGTCAAGCCGGGTTTCGTTGTCGATGAACCCCACCTCGGCCCGGCGCTCGCCCTGCTCGGCCGCCCGCACCATCTCGGGCAGCAGGTGGAGGTTATGGGTCCCGAAGACGAGGTCGAGCCATGGCACCTTCTGCAGCAGGCGCTCCCCCTCCTGCTGGGCCACGCACCCGCCCACGCCGAGCAGAAATCCCTTTTTCCTGCTCCGGGCCCCCTTGAACCGCCCCAGGTGCCCGTACACTTTCTGCTCGGCCTTGGCCCTCACGCTGCACGTATTGAGAATGACCAGGTCCGCCCGGTCCGGATCGTCGGTGGAGAGATACCCCACATCTTTCAGGAGCGTCGCGATCTTTTCAGAGTCGTTGACGTTCATCTGACAACCGAATGTTTCTACATATAGATACTTGTTTTCCGTCACGTAGCGCCTCTTTCCGGGTAACTCCCGCCTATAGTAAGCAATCGGGGCCTCGGACGTCAACCGCTATCGCCACCGGGCATCCGTTACGGCCATGTGACGTAATCCTGTCAATTGACCGAGGTGATTTCGCCATGTGGCGGACCCGACGCACGGCTGCGACGACAACAATACAGAAATACAGATATTTGCATTTCATATCTTAATTGGTCTTTATATTGCATAGCTGGAATGTTTGAGTATTACGATTATGCAACTATTGCGTGTAAAACACGGTGGGTCACATTATCAATTAACAAATTTCATGTCTGGCCACCGCTCCCGACACGAAGGAGGTGAAGACACAGCATCAGCACGGCGGACTCAAACGCATATCCCGCCGAAATTCCAAGCGGTTCGCGGTACGGCAGTTCACTTTTATTGATTTATGGGAAAGGAGAGCACATGAAGCGTATGTCCAAAAAGGTTCTGGCAACTGCCCTTCTGCTCGGTCTCAGCCAACCGTTTTCGGTCATGGCGGCCGATGCCGACCTGCAGAAGAAGATGGAGACCCTTGAGAAAGAACTCGAGGCACTGAAGCAGCAGATGCAGGACACCGACAGGAAGGTTGACAAGGTTGAACAGAAGTCCCTGGGGCGCTGGCTGACCATCGGCGGGGATTACCGGTTCAGGTATGATTATCTGCGCGGCAAGGTTGCCCCATATTTCCAGCTCAATCCCAGAAATATGCAAGCTGACGGCAGTGACCTCTTCCTCCCTGTTCAGGGCCAGACTGTTAAGAATGATTCCCTCTACACCAACCGATTCGGGCTCAATCTTGACGCCAAAGCAACTCAGGACGTAACCGTTCACGCCCGCCTCCTCATGTACAAGATCAGCGGTGCCCGCGACGACTCGGCAATCCGCGGCGAAAACGGCCAAGCCTACTTCTCCGACCGGGCCGGACTCTTCGACGGCACCGTGGGTCACGTCCCCGGCGACGGTACCCTGGCCGTGGATCAGGTCTATGCCACCTGGAAGAATATTGCCGACCAGCCCATCTGGTTCTCCATCGGCCGGCGCCCCTCTACCGGCGGCATTCCGAGCCACCTGAAGCAGAACAATGAAAAGCCGGGCAACTCCGGCGTGCCCCAACTGCTGGTCGACTATGCCTTTGACGGCGTGACCCTCGGCTATGCTCCCGACTTCGAGTCTCTGCCGGGCGCCTACATGAAACTCTGCTACGGCCGCGGTTTCGAAAACGGCATCACTGACAGGCAGGGCAACGGCATCCACGACACCGACATGGTGGGCGTCAACATCGTGCCCTACGACACCGACAATTTCAAGGCAGAGTTCCAGTACAACCGGGGCATTAACATCTTCAACACTCCGGTAATGCTGAGCGGTCCGTTTGCAGGTAGCGCCCCCAGCGTAAACCTGGGCGATATCGACTGGTACGGACTCAACTTCCTGGGCCGCGTTAAAAACGCAGGGATCGGCAACCTCCACTGGTTCGCGTCCGGAGCGTTAAGCCATACCAATCCCACCACCGACACCGTGAAGGTGCAACTGCAAACACCCATAGCAGGATTCACTACCCCTGAAGGAGTACTCGACACTCAGTCCGGTCTCCTGTGGTCCGGCCAAAAAGAAAGCAAGACCGGCTGGGCAGTCTACGTGGGCGGCCGGTACGATATCGAGGCCACCGGCACCAAGCTCGGCCTCGAATACAACCACGGCTCCAAGGACTGGATCACCTTTGCTCCGGCTGCCGATGACATGTGGACCAGCAAGGTCGGAACCCGTGGCAACGTATATGAAGGCTACCTGATCCAGGAGCTCAAGCTCAAGCCGATCTCCAGCTATCTGAGCAAGACCTTCTTCAAGATCGGCTACCAGTACTATGACTTCGACTACACCGGCACCAACAACTGGGTCGGAGCACCGGTCAAAATGGCAGATTTAACCCAGGCAAGCATTATGGGCCCGGCGAATCCGCAAATGCTGACCCCGCTCAAGAATGCCCAGAACCTCTACGCAACCTTCGAGGTGCATTTCTAGGCCACAGCAGATGAACACCGGGAGGGTGGGCACCAGCCCCCCTCCCCAACCCTACGGGGCATCACGCTACAGGCGGCGGCCGCCGCCACGACACAGCACAAAGGAGACGGAACAATGAAAAAGGCAGTATCGATCGTTATGGCACTCGCACTCCTCACCATGAGCCTCGTTACCTTTACCGGCACGGCCAGCGCCGCCGAAGTGAAGATGATCGCCACCATCAAAAAGATCGAGATGAAGGGCGACACGGCATCGGTTACCCTGAAGGACACCAAGAGCGACAAGACCGTGACCGTGACGGTCAAGGACGAGCTTACCCTCGACAAGTTCAAGGACAAGCGGATCGTTGAGGGCGACGAAATTCGCCTGAAGTATGACGATGCAACGGGTGAGTCCAAGCTCTTCAGGAAGACCGCCGGCTGCTGATGCCCCGGGGGCGCTGAGCCCTCTGCGGGACCGTTGCAGCCCGGGCGCCTCGGCTGCACTTTTCTTTTGCCAAACAATCGTTTTATTTAAATATATCATACATAGCTATACTTAAATAAAACGAACTACTTACGCACGAGGTACCCAATGAAGAATACGACGTTCTTCGCCACCCTCATGGCGGGCGTGGCAGTGGCGGCCCTGGTCCAGGCCAAGGACCATCCGGGCAAGGAATACCTCCAGAAAAACGGCTACCAGGGGCCGGCAACCTGCGAGGTCTGCCATCCCGGCGCGGCAAAGGAGTTCCTGAACTCCGTGCACTGGAAGCACGCCTCGAAGGTCGACAACGTTGAGAACATTGACCCGAACCAGGAATACGGCATGAAAAACCGTATCTACACCATGTGCAACGGGAACGACATCGTCAACAACCTGAAGGAGATTCCGCCCAGCCCCGAGACGGGCAAGACCAAGTACTCGGGCTGCAACTCCTGCCACCCCGGAAATCACATCCAGGACGTGGGGAGCACTGGGCCCGAAGCGGAAGCCGCAGTGGACTGCCTTGTCTGCCACTCCTCCACCTATGATCACAGCAAGCGCAAGCCCTACAAGGACGAGAAGGGGAACGTGGTGCT
This sequence comes from Geobacter anodireducens, assembly GCA_001628815.1. NCBI lineage: Bacteria > Pseudomonadati > Thermodesulfobacteriota > Desulfuromonadia > Geobacterales > Geobacteraceae > Geobacter > Geobacter anodireducens. The sequence goes on along the minus strand of CP014963.1, from coordinate 1,381,199 downwards.
CGGCCAGGACCGCAGCACCGAGGCAGCCCTTTCCATTGCCACCCCGACGGTCAAGAACTGCATGACCTGTCACGAGGCGGCCGGGGGCGGCGTGCTGGTGAAGCGCGGGTTCGCCTTCAACAAGGAGCATGATGTCCATGCGGCCAAGGGGATGGTCTGCGTCGACTGCCACAAGACGAAGAACCACAAGATCCCCACGGGCTATGATCCGAACAACTGGGCCCACGACGGCGTACGCCTTTCCTGCACCGACTGCCACACGGTAAAGCCCCACAAGGACGAGGACTACAACCGTCATACGGCGCGCATCGCCTGTCAGACCTGCCATATCCCCCGGACCGGCGGCGCCTTTGCCAAGGATTTCACGAAGTGGGAACAGCTCTCCAACAAGTTCTACGAGCCGACCACACTCAAAAAGGAAGCCAATGAAACGGCTCCCGTCTACGCATGGTACAACCTGACCGTTGCCAACCGCCCTGACTTCATCGGGCCCAAGGGTGACCGCAAGGACGGCAAGAGCAAGATCTACCCCTTCAAGATTTTCCAGGGCAAGGCTTACTTTAACAAGAAGGACGGCCAGCTCCTGGCCATGGACTTCGCTCCGCCCATGGCAACGGGCGACACCCTCGCCGGCGTGGCATCAGCTGCCAAAATCCTTGGGATCAAGGATTACGAACCGGTCCCCGGCTGGCAGACCATCTACTTCGGCAGCAACCACCAGGTGGCGCCCAAGGAGAAGGCCCTTACCTGCTATAACTGCCACGCTCCCAACGGTGTTCTGAACTTCCGCGAGCTCGGCTATACGGCCGACGAGGTCAAAAAGCTCACGAGCCCTGAACTCTACTTTGAGAAAATCGCAGAGAAGATGCGGGAAGAGTGGTAATCGCGACGCAATCTTCAACGTTCCCGATACAATGGGAGGTGGACCCGGTCCACCTCCTTTTCTTATGCGGCCATCTGTCAAGCTTATTCATAAAGACCATTTTCAAAACCTTCTCGCCGGGCATTCCTTTCATGAGAGTACCTATTCTTATTCGCGCTTCATCTGCGCCGAGTACCGATCCGGCACAAAGAGATAGGCTCGCATTTTTTTGTCCGCCACCCCTGAGTAAATACGATACTGGTGAACAGGCATTTTGCGCTTGACAGCAGCGCCCGCTCAATGCTATTTAAATACCTTTCGAAAACGAAGAAATTACTTCTCGAACGATACCCAATAGAATTACATGGAGGTGCAGTTTGGCTCACCACAAATCGGCCCTGAAGAGAATCAAGCAGAACAAGAAGAAATACCTGAGAAACAAGCACATCCGCTCCACCCTGCGGACCTTCATAAAGCGCGTGCGCGAGGCGGTTGAGGCCAAGAATGCGGACCAGGCCCGGCAAGCCCTGCTGGCCGCCATCCCGGTCATCGACAAGGCTGCCTCCAAAGGGGTCATTCACGCCTCTAATGCTTCCCGGAACGTCTCCCGCCTGACAAAGCTCGTCAACACCCTCGGCTAGACGTACCACTATTGCAGACACACAAAAAGGGGAGGCTCCCGGCGGAGCCCCCCCTTTTTTATCGCAGCAGTGCGTCGCTACCTCTTCCGCCGTCCCATCCCGCACACGTCCATCACCAGCCGTTCCATGACCAGTGAAGGCTTTCCGCCGCCACCGACTCCCTTGAGGGCGAGATCGGCTGCGTAGAGCCCCTCGAAGACCCGGCGCAGGTCTGCCGTGGTGAAGTTGCGGGCCTGATCCATGACCCCCTTGAGGAAGTAGGGATTGATGCCGGTTCTGCGGGCGACCTCCTGTTGCTGGACCTTGGCGGCCGTGAGCTCGCGCACCCGCCAGAGCTGACGGAAATGCCGCGCGATCATGGCCAGAAGCATGAGCGGGGCCTCGCCGTCCCGCAAAATGGTGGCCAGGCTCCGCAGAGACTTGCCCAAATCACGCTCGCCCAGGGCGTTGGCCAGGTCGAAAACGCTTTCCACCTTGGTATCGGATACCACTTCCCGCACATCCTCGACCGTGAGCGTCTCTCTCGTGCCCACAAAAGTAGCCACTTTTTCAAGCTGGGTCGCCAGTTCCCCCAGATTGTTCCCCACGAGATAGATGAGCATTTCAACGGCAGCGCCGTCGAGCCGCTTGCCGAGCACCCGGGCCTCGTCCCGGATGAACCCGCCGAGCTGGTTCTCGTAGGGACGCTTGAACTCGACCAGCTCTCCCTTCTTTGCCAGATCCAGGAAAAACCTCTTCCGCTTGTCGATCTTCTCACCCACGAAGAGGAGACAGGTCTGGGGAGCGGGATCGGTAACGCAGGCGGCAAGGGTTTCGAGAGCGGCGGCCGACAGGTCGCCGGCCCGCTTGACGAGCACCATGCGGCGGTCGGCGAACATGGGCAGGGTCTGGGCGGCAGTGGCGATATCGTCCCCCTTGCTCTCGTTGCCGTAGAAGACGTCCAGGTTGAAGTCGCGGAAATCCGCCGACACGACCCGTTCCGTGAGACGCCTGACGGCCCGCTCCATCAGATAGGGCTCGTCCCCGTGAAAATAGTAAAGGGGGGCAATCTCCCCCCTTTCAATGGCGTTATCCAGTTCGTCGGATTTCATGGCTCAAAAGTTCTCGGACATCCTGAGGGTCAGCTCGCGTGCCAAGCGGCGGCAGATAACGGCTATGGCCTGCTCTTCGCTGTTTTGCTGGAGCACCAGGTCGTCATTGGCTGGGAAGTCCTGGTAGGCGGAAAGACTCCCCTTCCAGAGGACCTGCCCCGAGTCGCTGCGCCGGAGCGTAGCCTCCACCGTGACCGTGGCCCGGTACTCCTTCACCGTATCGGTGGCGGTGTACGAGACTGCGGCGGTGCCGTAGGAGACAACGGCACCGGACAGCGTCAGATCTCCGCCGGCCTCCACGGCGCGGCTCCCCTCGCGGCGCACGAACTCGTCGATGAGGGAGTTCGTCAGCACCGCCTCCACGTTGGGCCGGTAGCTCTTGTTGGTGAAGATGTCAACGTGGACGGTCTTGTCCGCCAACGCCGACCCTTCCCCCCCGATCCTGGCCGCGCGGTAGCCGCACCCGCCCACTGCGGCGAGCACCAGGGCCGCGAGCCCTGCGGTCAGGAGCCGTGTCATCAGGGAGCTGGCCACCGGTCACCCCACCACGATATTGAGGAGTTTGCCGGGGACGTAGATGGCCTTGCGGATCTGCTTCCCGTCGAGCCACGGCTTCACCTTGTCGTCGGCAAAGGCCGCGGCCTTCACCTGTTCCTCGCCGGCACCCACGGCAACCGTCACCTTGCCGCGCAGCTTGCCGTTCACCTGCACCACGATGAGGAGTTCCTCCTCAACGGTCGCATCGGGATCGTACGAAGGCCAGCCGGCCGCCTCCACGCCTCCCTGGTGTCCCAGGGACTCCCAGAGCTCCTCGGCCACATGGGGAACAAAGGGGGCGAGCAGTTGCACGACGCTTTCCACCGCCTCCCGAAGAACCGGGGCGTTTTCGGGGGCATTCTTGGGCTCGAAGGACTGGATGGCGTTCACCAGTTCCATGACCGCCGAGATGGCCGTATTGAAGTGGAACCGCTCGTCCAGGTCATCGGTCACCTTGCGGATGGTCTTGTGTACGGTCCGGCGCAGGTCGCGCGCTCCATCGCCCAAGCTGGCCGGGTCGGGCTTGACCGCGGAGCCGATGAAGGGCAGAACCTCGAAGACCAGGCGCCAGACGCGGTTGAGGAAGCGGAAGCTTCCCTCGACCCCCTGGTCGCTCCAGTCCAGGTCCTTTTCGGGGGGCGACGCGAACAGGGTGAACAGCCGGGCCGTGTCGGCACCGTAGCGCTCGATCAGGGCATCGGGGTCCACCACGTTCCCCTTGGACTTGCTCATCTTGGCCCCGTCTTTGATGACCATCCCCTGGGTAAGGAGGTTCTTGAACGGTTCGGCCGCGGTCACGTACCCCAGGTCGCGCAGAGCCTTGGTGAAGAAACGCGAGTAGAGGAGATGGAGCACGGCGTGTTCGATGCCGCCGATGTACTGGTCCACGGGCATCCAGTACCCGGCCCGGGCCCGGTCGATGGGGCCGGAGGCGAAATCGGGGCAGCAGTAGCGGAGAAAATACCAGGAGGACTGGACAAAGGTGTCCATGGTGTCGGTTTCGCGCCGGGCCTCGGCACCGCACTGGGGACAGGTGACGTTGACGAACGATTCGACCCTGGCAAGGGGATTGCCCCCCTCGCCCGTGAATTCGGCGTCCATGGGGAGGACCACCGGCAGGTCCTTGTCCGGCACCGGCACCACGCCGCAGATATCGCAGTTGATGACGGGTATCGGGTTCCCCCAGTAGCGCTGGCGGGAGATGCCCCAGTCGCGCAGCCGGTAGTTGACGGTCTTGGTGCCGATCCCTTCCTTTTCCAGGTAATCGGCGATCTTCTCCTTGGCCGCATCGCTTCTCATGCCGTCGAAGGGGCCCGAGTTGACCATGGTCCCCACCTCGGTATAGGCGGCGGTCATGGCAGCCGGATCAAGGGTTTCGCCCTCGGGCTGGATCACCACCTGGAGCGGCAGGCCGTACGTGCGGGCGAACTCGAAATCGCGCTGGTCATGGGTGGGCACCGCCATGACCGCGCCGGTGCCGTAGTCGAGCAGCACGAAGTTGGCGAGATAGACCGGCATCCGCAGGTTGGTCACCGGGTTGATGCAGTAGGCGCCGGTGAAGACCCCTTCCTTTTCGAAATCCTCGGCGGTCCGCTTGATCTTGTCGGTCTTCTTGACCTTGTCGATGAACGCCTCCACCTCGGCGCGGCGCTCCGGCGTGGTCAGCTCCAGGGCCTGCGGGTGCTCGGGCGCCAGGGACATGAAGGTGGCGCCGTAGAGGGTATCCTGACGGGTGGTGAACACCTTGACCTTCTCGACTTTCCCCTCGACCGGAAAATCGATCTCGCAGCCGAAACTCTTGCCGATCCAGTTCCGCTGCATCACCAGAACCCGCTCGGGCCAGCCGGGAAGGTTCCAGGTATCCTCCAGCAGCTCTTCGGCGTAGCGGGTGATGCGGAAGAACCACTGGTCGAGCTCCTTCTGGGCCACCTCGCTGTCGCAGCGCCAGCAGCAGCCGTCCTCCACCTGCTCGTTGGCGAGTACCGTCTCGCAGTCGGGGCACCAGTTCACGAAGGAGCTCTTCTTGTAGACGAGCCCCTTCTCATACATCTCCAGGAACATTTTCTGTTCCCACTTGTAGTAGTCCACATCGCAGGTGGCGAGCTCGCGGCCCCAGTCATAGGAAAGGCCCATCTTCTTGAGCTGGCTCCGCATGTAGTCGATGTTCTCGTAGGTCCACTTGGCCGGATGGCTGCCGTGCTTGATGGCGGCGTTTTCGGCCGGCATGCCGAAGGCATCCCATCCCATGGGGTGCAGGACGTTGAAGCCGCGCATCCTCTTGAACCGGCCCACCACGTCGCCGATGGAGTAGTTGCGCACATGCCCCATGTGAATGCGGCCCGAGGGATAGGGAAACATCTCGAGCAGGTAATATTTCGGCTTCGACGGATCTTCGGTGACCGTGAAGGTTTTGTTATCTTCCCAGATTTTCTGCCACTTCCCCTCAACGTTTTTGGGGATGTAACGCTCTTGCACGCCGGCACCTCCACCTGATTCTGACGATAGTTCGAAAGGTTTGTTATTAGCACAAAAAAGCCGGCCATGCAAACAGAGAGGTTTGCCGGCCGGCGCGGGTCGGATTGGCTGTTGCGGGCCGCGGGCTCAGTAGAGCCGCTGGTGGCACTTGACGCAGTTGACCGGATCGCTGACGCTGAAGGCCATGCTGAAGCCGTGGCAGGCACCGCACGACGTGCCCTGCTCCATTTCCTTCATGGTGGAGGATTTCCGGCCGGCCCCGGCGACGACGATCCTGCCGTGGCAGTCACTGCAGGCGTATCCCTTGGCGGTGTGGCTGCGGTGGCTGAACAGAACGCTCCCCACGTCGGCGGGGAGATCATACTTGATCCCCTTGGTGGCGGGATGGCACCTGTCGCAGCCCGCGGTGACGGGAAACGCGGCCGATCCGTCGTGGCAGGCGCCGCAGGAAGCCCCCCTCTCCATCTCCGCCATGGTAACGCGACGGTTGTCGGAACCGGGCCGGTAGAGGGCATCGTGGCAATCGCCGCAACCATGGACCTTGAGATGGACGTCATGGCTGAAACGGGCGCCGGACGGCGTGAAGGGGATGTCTTTGACCGGGTGGCATCTGGTGCAGTTCTCTCTGACGGTGAAGGCGGCCGATCCGTCATGGCAGGCGCCGCAGGACTCGCCCTTCTCCATGGCGGCCATGGTGACGCGCCGGGCAGTGGCACCGGCGCCAACGATAGCATTGTGGCAGTCGCCGCAGGAATAGAGCGCCGTATGGACGCTGTGGCTGAAACGGGTTATGCCGGTCTGCTTCACGGGGATGGCCACCTCCACGGTTTCCCGGTGGCACGTGCCGCACTCCCCGCGGACCGAGAAGGCGAATGTGCCGTCATGGCAGACGCCGCAGGAATTCCCCTGCGCCATCTGGGGCATGGTCCACCGGCGATTGCCGGGACCGGCCCGGAACAGATCGTTGTGACAGTCGCCGCAGGTGTTGGCCTCCAGATGTTTCACATGGGGAAAATACGAATTGGCCGCCATGTTCACGTCGCGCAGGGGGTGGCATCTGCTGCAGCTTGCCGCTGACGTGGCCGGGAAGGCGCTTGTGCCGTCGTGGCAGGCGCCGCAGGACAAGCCCTTGCCCATGTCGGCCATGGTGGCGCCCACACGGGCCGCACCGGTGGTGAAAATGCCGTTGTGGCAGTCGCTGCAGCCATACATCTGCCGGTGCGCGTCGTGACTGAAGACCACGCTCCCCGCCACGGCCGTCCTGAAGCTGACGTCCCGGGTCTTCAGGTGACAGCGGTCACAGGCGCCGGTCACGCCGAAAACGGTCTTGTCCTCGTGGCAGACGCCGCAGGAGTGCCCCTGCTCCATCTCCTTCATGGTGTAGCGCCTGCTGGCGGCTCCGCCGATGAAGATGCCGCTGTGGCAACTGTCGCAGTTGAGGAGCTTCGTGTGGAGCTTGTGGCTGAACATGGCGTCGTGGGCGGCGAAGGACACCTCCTTCACATTGGCGTGACACCGGTCGCAATCCCCCTTGACCGAGAAGGCGGTATTGCCGTTGTGGCACCCTCCGCATGATTTTTGAGTCTCCATCTCCTGCATGGTATAGCGCCGGCTGTCAGGGCCGGCCGTGAAGAGCCTCCCGTGGCATTCGCCGCAGCCGTAGCCGGCTGTCAGATGGAAGGCGTGGCTGAACGTTGCCGATGCCGCAAAGGGGATGTCACGAACCACATGGCAGCGGGTGCAGTCCCCCTTGACCGAAAAGGCAGTGCTGCGTCATGGCAGGCGCCGCACGATTTCCCCTGCTCCATGGCCTTCATGGATACGTTGGGGTTGTCGGTGGCCGCCCTGAAGACGGCGTTGTGACAGTCGGCGCATCCATAGGCCCCGAGCCCCAGATGGAAGGCATGGCTGAAGACCACGGCGCCGAAGCTGGGGATGTCGATGGGGACCTCTCTGGTCACATGGCAGCGGGTGCACGCCGGCAGGCCAAAGGCGCGCTTGCCGTTGTGGCAGGCGCCGCACGACGCCCCCTGCTCCATGGCTTTCATGGTCACCGGCGCTGCCTTGTCGCCGATCGTGAAGAGCGTGTTGTGACAGAGGGTGCAGTTGTTGCCCAGGGCCTTGAGGTGGACCGGGTGGCTGAAGGCGACCGTACCCGCGGTCTCGGTGGCAAAGGTGACGATCTTGTAGTCACGGGCAAAGAGAATGACGGGAAGAAACAGAAGCACTATGGCAGGAACAAGCAGACGTTTCACGGGAGCTCCCGGGCACGTGAGGAGTGGACGCGCGGACAATCCGTCGATAATTCATCATGTTCCCGGATTGCTGTGCGCGGACTCCCGTAGGTCATGAGTTCGGGGATATCCCTAGCAATTCTCTTGCCACCGACAGGACCTTGCCGGCCTGGATCGGTTTGGTAATGTAGGCGTTTGCCCCCAGGGCAAGGGCCCGCTCCCGGTCCTCGGCAGCCCCCTCGGTGGTGATGATGGCAATGGGCAGATGGTGGTGGGAGGGATCGCTGCGCACGAGGCTCACCAGCTTGAGACCGTCCATGACCGGCATGTTGATGTCGGTGAAGATGAGGTCGATGGCATGGGCCGAGAGTTTCTTGAGACCATCCACCCCATCGGACGCCTCCACGATGGATAGCCCCGGAATCCGCTTCAGGGCAAAGGTGATCAGTTGTCGCATGGTCGGTGAATCTTCCACGATCAGTACGGTTTTTTCCGCCATGATGAACTCTCCTCAGGACACAACGGCTACGTGGTCAGCAGATTGATGAAGCCCTGCATGGTAGAGAGCTTGCGCTCGGAATCCGAGTAAATGCGGGAACTGAAAATGGCCGTGGCCGCATGTCCCGCCAGGAGCGTGAACAACTCGTAGTCGACACTGGCGAAGCTCTTTTTCTGGATCAGGAGCTTGTAGATGGCGATGACGCCGATGACGTGCTCCTTGATCTTCAGGGGAATGCAGACCATCGGGTGCGCCAGGTCCCGTTCGTAGGCTTCCGGCCCCTCGGCAAAGTAGTTCTCGCCGGTGCCGGCAGCAGCACCGATGACGCCCTCGCCCAGGCGCACCCGGGGAAGCTCCGCCAACGGGATCCCTTCGGCGGTGACGGCATCCAGGGTGCCGGTCTTCTCATCGACGAGCATCACGGCAAACTCTTCGGCACCGATCAGGTTGATGATAATCTCGGTGATGATCTGGAGCACTTCGCTAAAATCGAGGGTGGAGTGGAGCTGGTAGCTGGCAATGTAGAGATTGGCCAGATTGTTGTTCTCCTCTTCGACCTCCACGTAGCGGGCGGCAAAATCGTTATTCTCCGCCTCTATCTGCCTGATCTGGCTGATGATCTCATCTTTTTCCCGCTCAAGCTCCTCGACCCGGGCGGCAAGCTTGCGGTTCTCGGCGGCCAAGTCCGCCGTTATCCCCTCGCCCTTCTGTCCGGCCTCCAGTTGGAGAGTCCGAAACCGGAGACGCTCATTTTCCCGGAGCAGCTCCTGGGTAAACTCGGCCCCCTTCTTGAATGCCTGGAGAAACTCGTCGGCCCGTGCCAGCAGACCCTTTTCCTCTTCCATGGACATGCCACGCTCCTATGCCCCTTCGGCGTTCAGGCGAAGAGGGACCGGTCAATCGACGTCGTTGAGAAGACCGCACCGCTGCATGATCTCGCGTGACATGCGGTCCAGTGACACTATCTTGTCCACCACCCCGGTGGCAATGGCCTCCTTGGGCATGCCGAAGACCACGGCCGTCTCTTCAGCCTCGGCCAGGGCCTGCCCCCCTGCCCGCTTGATGGCAGCAATCCCTTTGCTGCCGTCATTTCCCATACCCGTGAGCACCACGCCCAGTGTCCGCGGACCGAAGACCTCGGCGCAGGAAAGGAGCATGGCATCCACGGACGGTACGTAGCGATCTTCCGTGCCCGGTTTCACGATTCGTGCCAGAATCTCGCTCCCCTGACGCTCGAAAACCATATTGTGCCCACCAGGGGCGATGAGCACCCGCCCGGCCCGCACCTCGTCGCCGTCCGCGGCTTCGCGTATCTCAAGGGGCGACAGCCGGTTCAGGCGCTCGGCGAATGTCCGCGTGAACCCCGCCGGCATGTGTTGGGACACCACGACCGCCTGGGGGAATACGTCCGGCAGGGAACAGAGAATCCGCTGAAGGGCCGGCGGCCCTCCCGTGGAAGCGCCGATGGCCACCACCTCCAGTCGTCCGGCGGGACGGGGAGCGGCGCTCTCGGTCCGCGCGGCTGCTGCCGCATACGGCACGGTGCCGGGGGCCCTGCGATCAGCCGCGACAGAAGCCCGCTCCAGCTCCCGCTCGCGGCGGACGATGCCTGCCAGGTTCAGGTGGATAACGCTTCGCACCTTGCGGTGGAGGTCCTCGCGAATGGTGAGAATCTCCTCGGATACCCCCTTCGTGGGTTTGGCCACAAAGTCGACCGCTCCCAGTTCCAGGGCCCGGAACACTTTCTCGTCCTCGTTCCGGGAGCTGATGACGATGACAGCGGTGGGCGAGTATTCCATCACGATTCGCAGAAGGGTGAAACCGTCCATCCTGGGCATTTCAAGATCCAGGGTCACCAGGTCCGGTTTCAGGTCGATGATCTTGCGGATCCCCTCCTCGCCGTCGGCGGCATACCCGATCACATCCACCTCGGGCATGCTCTCCAGCATCTTGGTGATGGCGCGGCGGCTGTAGGCCGAATCGTCGATGACCACGACCCTGATCTTTCTCATGGCCGGCTCCCGGTGGCAGGGGCTTCTGGTAGACCATGTCGTTTTTCAGGTGCTTGAGGGAAAAAGCCGTGGATATGTTCATGAGCGATTCGGAATGGCCGAGCAGCAGGTAGCCTCCGTCTCGCAGGACGCGGTGGAACGAGTCAATCACGGTCTTGCGGGCGGCCTGGTCGAAGTAGATGATGACGTTGCGGCAGAAGATTACGTCCATGCGGCCCAGAAGCGCGATGCGGTTGGTGTCGAGGAGGTTGAGGTGACTGATGGTGACCAGTTCGCGCACCCTGTCGTTGACCCGGAACATGCCGTCCTGGTCGGTGAAGTAGCGGCGGACATAGCCCTCGTCGGTGACCCGGAACGATGACTTGCCGTAGACCCCCTTGCGGGCCTGCTGAATCACACGCTGGCTGATGTCGGTTCCGATGATTTCCACGTGCCAGCCGGCAAAACCTCCCATTTCCAGCAGGAGCATGGCAATGGTGTACGGTTCCTCGCCGCTGGAGCAGCCGGCGCTCCAGATCCGGAGCGTCCGGTCACCGGCCTTGGCCTTGGCGTCTCGGATTTCGGGGATGATCTCCTGGGTGAAGGCCTTGAGCTGGAACGCCTCGCGGAAAAAATAGGTCTCGTTGGTGGTGAGGACATCCATGATGTCCGAGAGTTCCTGGTCCTTCTTCCGATTGTAGCGGAGGAAATGGTAGTAGTCCCGGAACCCCGGCAACTGGTGCAGTTGTACCCTCTTGGCCAGGCGCTTTTCCAGGAGGTAGGCCGAGTCATTGTCAAAGTAGAGACCACAGTGGCTGTAAATGAGGTCCCTGATGAGGCGAAACTCCTCGTCGGACATGGGTATTTCGGGCTCGAAGGTAAACATCAGCGCAGACCGCCGAGCAGGGTTTGGAGTTCATCGCGCACCAGTTCATCCTGCTCTTGCTGGAGGGCGGCAGTCAGGTGCGGCATCGCTTCGCGGCCCAGAAGGCGGGCCATGGCCCTGGCGAAACTGATCCGGACATCCCAGTGGGAATGGCTCAGGAGGCGCTCCCGATAGGTGTTCACCCAGTCGCTGCCGTCGTTCGCCAGCAGATCGATGGCAACCTTGACCACTTCTTCGTCGCCGCTTTCAAGCCCACGCTTCACCAGGTTCGCCGCCCGGCCCCCCTCGATCTCGGCAAGCGTCTCCAGGGCCGTGATCATTACCACCCCGTCGGCCGAATCGATCAGCCGCTCAATGGCGTCAAGGGGCCGTTCCCCGCCGATCCGGCCGAGGCTTCTCAGGGAGGCGCACCGCACCCACGGATCCTCGTCATCCAGAGACAGGATCAACGGCTCCACCGCCTCAGCCCCGCCGATCTCGCCGAGGCCAGAAGCTGCCGCGATCCTCACGTCCGGGTCTTCGTCCACCAGCGCCATCACCAGATTGGAAACGCTCTCGGGGATATGCTGTTCCGCCAGGGCCGAAACGGCGCTGCGCCGCACAAGCGGGTCTTCGTCCTTCATCAGGAGCGCCAGGCGGTCGGCATCGCCCAGGGCGGCGTACAGCCGAACCGCGTCATGCCGCGAGCCGGTGGAGGATGAATCGGCAAGTTTGCGGGCAATGGCCCGCACCCCGGCAGGCTCGGCCGGGGCAAGGCGGATGAGGCCATTGATGGCCCCTTCGCGCACGTCGTGCTCCCGGTCGTCCAGCAAGGCCGCAATGGTCCCCATCAGGGACAGGAGGCCGATCTTCCCGGCCGCCACGGCAGCCGCCCTGCGCATCATTGTCCGGGCGCTTCCCATGGCCTCGCCGAGGAGATCGGCGCACCCGGTGAAGCCGAGCTCGCCCCACACCTGGATGATGATCGACTTTTCCTCGTCATCCGCTGCAGGATAGGCCGCCGCCAGGGCTTCCATGCCCCGCTCGCCCATGGTGCGCAACCCCTGGAGGCAGAGCCTTCTGAGCCGCTCGTCCCGGCACCCCTGCAGCAGAGGCAAGGCGGCGCGGGCATCGCCGATGTACCCGAGAACCCGGATCAGTGCGTCACGCACTCCCTGATCCGTGGTATCCAGGGAACCGAGCAACCCATCGACCACGGCAGAGCCTGCAAGCCGCGCCAGGGCGTCGTCCACGCACCTGGCCGCCTCGGCACCGGCAAGACGGCCCCGCAGACGGATAATGGCGCAGGCCGCCGCCTCCCGCACGGCACGGACACGGTCGCCGAGCCCTTCCACCAGGAGCGGTACCGCTTCGGCATCGCCCACGGCACCGAGGCACTCGATTACCGGCCGCTTCAGAATGCCATCCGATGCGTGGGGAGTGAGAACGTTCACCGGCACCGGTTCGCCGATGCGGGCCAGGGCGCCGAGGATAGAGTAGCTGAACCAGACATCGTTCTTGCCGAGGGCGGCCAGCAGCGGCGCAACAGCGCGCAGATCACCGATCTTGCGAGGTTCTCCGCGGCAGCCGCCGAAACGTTTGGATCCGGGTCGTCAAGGGCGTCGATCAGGGCGGGAATACTTGACCGGTCGCCGATGGTGCCGAGGATGTCGACCACAAACTTGCGGACATCGCGGTCGTCATCCTTGAGGTGAGCGAGCAGCGCAGGCACCGCCCTGCCAGCCAGCCCTTCGAGCACCTCCACGGCCGAGTTGCGCAGGCCGGCATTGTCCACCGACGCGAGCAGCCCGATTATCCCCTCGATGGTCCCTTTGTCCGGGCACATGCCGAGCAGGAGAGACACGGCCTCTTTGCGCACCCGCCAACTGCCGTCGCCCATGGCAACGAAGAGCAGTTCGCGGGCATCGTCAAGAGAAACGGTCGCGAGGTCGAGCACGGCCCGACGCCTTGTTTCTTCGTCGGACGACTGGAGGTCGGCATTTACGGTTGTTAGAACAGCCACGCATGTGCTCCTTGCGTTGATTGTCAGTTACAGGCCGAGTTCTTTCCTGATCGTGCCGATGAACTCGGCGAACGCCTCATCCAGGTAAGACGTTCCGGCGCGGACGTCGCCGGACACCCTGTTCTCGTAGAGGGCACGCCCTTCGGCCACGTCCTCGGCAAGCAGCTCGAAAAAGGTGCCGTTGCGGACTCCTTCCCGCACGAGATCGCGATTATAGAGGGCAATGTCCGAAACGATGAGCCGGGCAAGCCGGCGGGCCTTGAGATGCTCCCCGGCAAGCGCCGGATCGTCCCCGCCCGGCAGACCGGCCCCGTCATATTCGCCATTGCGGGCTTCCCCGCAAGGCTGCTCCCCGGAGTCCCTGCCGGCATGCCGCTGTTCTCCGGAATCCGCTCCCCCCCTACCCCCTTCGGATGGGTGCCCCCGCAGTGCGGCGCAGTGCCCGCCAGGAGCAGGTGGACGCGGGCGGGCAGTTCGTCCGGAATATGGTGCTTCTCCAGATAGTCGTCTGCTCCGTGGAGCGATTCGGGAGCACGCTTGTACTTCGCCTTGTCATAAATGGAGGCGATCAGAATGATCTTGATGTCTGCCGTGGCCGGCGAACCCTTTACCGCTTCACAGATTTCGAAAGCGAACATCCCGGGGAGGGCCGCATCGAGAATCGCCACCCGGGGACGATGCTCAAGGATTGCCGCATAGGCGCCGGCACCGTCGGCGGCCTCAAGCACCTGGAACGGCTCGCAGGCCAGAGCCTGCCGGACGGCCGTGCGCAATGCCGGATTTTCATGGGCCACAAGGACCCGCGTCACGGTCTCCGCGACAGAGGACCGGGACGGGACGGGAGCGGACTTTCCCCGCACCCTGAAGACGCTACGGCACGAATTGCACCGCAACGTTACTCCCCCGCCCGGGATCCGTGCTCCGTCAAGCCGATACCGCGCCTGGCAGACAGGACACCCTGCGATGACCACAGCCGCCATCAACGCCCCGTTCCGGCAAGGCCGGCGATGGCCGACGCTTCGCGGCTCGTCAGGATGCGATCGAGATTGACGAGCATGACCAGGGTGTCCCGCACCAGGCAGACGCCGATCAGGTACTCCACGCTGACTCCCTCGATGGAGTGGGGGGGTGGCTTGATATCGCCCGCCTGCACCGTGACCACCTCGGTCACGTCATCAACCACGAGCCCCACCAACTGCCTGCTCACCCCCACCACGAGAAGGCGGGCCTCCTCAAGGGCCACCCGTTCGGGCAATTCGAACCGTTTGCGCAGATCGATGACCGGAATCACCATGCCCCTGAGATTGATGACGCCCTCCACAAAGGCGGGTGCCTTGGGGAGCTTCGTCAGTTTCTGGGGACGGATGATCTCCTTGATCCGCATGATATCGGCAGCAAAGGTGGCTTCGCCGAGGCGGAAACAGGCAAGTTGTATTTCCTGAATGTCGGTTTCCATGCGTATCCTTCGGGAGCGTGGGTCTGATACGTATGCAAAGGGCTCCCGGCAGCGTCAGGCAGCCAGAAGCCCCTGAATGATCTCGATGATCCGGGCCGACTTGAACGGCTTGGTCACGTAGGCGGCAGCACCGGCATCCATCCCTTTCTCGCGGTCTTGGGTGCTTTTCTTGGCAGTGAGCATGACCACCGGGATGTGACGGGTTGACGGGTCGGCCTTGATCAGCCGGCAGACCTCGAAGCCATCCATCCCCGGCAACATGATGTCGAGAATGATCAGGTCGGGAGGGGTGGCTGCAATATAGTCCAGGGCGGCCTTGCCGTCGGTCACCCCCGCCACTGCGTAGCCGCGGGAGGACAGCAGGATGCTTTCAAGTTTGAGCAGACTCTCTTCATCCTCGACGATCAGAATCCTTTTCTTTTCCATCGGCATACCCTCCTGGGCATTACATCAATGCTGAATCGAGCACCTTTTCCAGTTGAAGCAGGATGATTATTCCACCGTCGTGGCGGCCAATGCCGTTGACGAATTCACGATCCATGCCATCGAGCACGGCAGGCGGATGTTCGATGGTTGCGGCCGGGACCTTCACCACCTGGGTAACCTCGTCCACCAGGAGACCGCACAGTCCCTCTCCGTGCTTGACCACGACGATCCGCTCCTTCCCGCGGGCCACGGCTTCGGCCAGGCCGAGACGCTCGCGCAGGATGAACACGGGAATGATGATGCCGCGCAACGACAGAACCCCGGCGACAAACGGCGGTGCATGGGGGACCTCGGTGGTCTCCCGGGGCTTGATGATCTCTTTCAGCTCCATGATATCGATGCCGTAGGTTTCGTCGGCCACCCGGAAGCACAGGACTTCCAGATACGCTTCCGTCTCCCTGGCGGATTCCGTCTCCGTGTCGGAGACAAGGTCTTCCACCAGGGCTGCCCGGCGCCCCTGGAGGATGAGCGCCAGGGGGTCGAGAACGGACGGAGCGGCCGCCGGCGCGAAAACCGGTACCGGAAGGGCACCATCATCGGGAGCGAACACGTCGTCGGACAGCTCCTGGAGCTCCGGCGCCGTCGGCGCTGAAGTCGCGCCGGCAACGGGCCGGTCCGGCTCCTGCCGGGGCTCCCGCCGCAACTCGGCAGCCGGCGCAGCCCCCTCCTGCCGGCGGTCACGCTGGGCCTTTTTACGTATCTCGGCGATATCCATCATATCCGTTTTCCCTCGCCATGCAAGTTACCACGGCTCCCCACGGAAGTTGTGAGCTGTCAGTACAGGTTCGCCTCGTCCCGCAACTCCTCCACCAGAGAGGCGTCGATCCACGCCGCATCCCTGCCGTAACCGACCAGCAGGGCATTGGTTGCCAGTATGTTGATCTTGCGCGGCACGCCGCCCGAAAGCTCATGAATCCGCTGCACCGCATCCGGGGAAAAGAGCCCCGGCGCCCCCCCGGCCACTTCGAGCCTGAAATCGATATACTCCAGGGTCTCGTCGAGGCTGAGGGGCTGAAGGTGGTAGTGAAGCGCAATCCGCTGCCGCAGGGGCTCATGGACCGGGTCGGCCAGGATCTGACGCAGCTCGGGCTGCCCCATGAGGACGACGCTCATGAGGTTCTGGTCGTCCAGTTGGTAGTTGGTGAGAAGTCTGATCTCATCGAACACGTCCCGGTCCGGGACGAGCTGGGCCTCGTCCACCACGATCACCGGGCAGCGCCCCTCGGCATGCAAGAGGTAGAGCGTTTCGGTGAGTTGTTTCAGCAACTCGTCCTTGGCCCCCGCCGGATTGTCGACCCCGAGGCTCCGGGCGATGACCCGCAGAAACTCCAGCGGCGAGAGGCGGGGGTTGAAGATGAAGCAGAAGCGGCACGCCTCGCCCATGGCATCCATGAGCGCCCGGGAAATGGTGGTCTTGCCGCAGCCGATATCGCCGGTCAGCAGGGCCAGTTCCCGCTCCTCAACGGCGTACTGGAGGCGCGCAAGGGCCTCCCGGTGCCCCCGCGACAGGAAGAGGTAGCGCGGGTCAGGGGTCTTGGAAAACGGCTTTTCCCGCAATCCATAGAATTCCCGGTACATTTACCCCCCGCTCCGCAGGCTTCGCCGATGATCCCCCCCACATCCATGACGAGGATCGTCCTCTGGTCGCCCAGGTCGGCGGCGCCCGATATCCCCTTGTACCCCTTGAACATGTCGCCCAGCGACTTGATGACGATGTCCTGCTGCCCCACCAGGTCGTCCACGATGATGCCCAGGCGTTTTTCGGCCACGCCGACCACCACCACGTAAAAACTGCCGGGCGGGGGGGTCTCGCGCTGGACCCTGAAAAAGCGCTCCAGCCGCACCAGCGGCAGGGTGGTCTCCCGGAGTTGGTACACCTCTTTCCGTTCCACGGTAAGGATTTCCCGCTCCTCCACGATGATCGTCTCAAGCACCGACGTGATCGGAATGGCGTAGGTCCGGTCAGCCGTGAGGACCAGCAGCGCCTTGATGATGGCGAGGGTGATCGGCAGGGTGATGATGATCCGGCTCCCCTTGCCGAATTCGCTTTCGATGTCGACCATGCCCGACACGGCGGCGATGTTGCTCTTCACCACGTCCATGCCGACGCCCCGGCCCGAAAGCTCGCTCACCTTGTCCGCAGTGGAAAAGCCGGGGAGAAAGATGAAGTCGAGGGCGTCCCGGTCGCTCACCCCTTCCAGGGTCTTGATGAGCCCCTTCTCCAGGGCCTTCTGCTTGACCTTCTCGATGTTGAAACCCCGGCCGTCGTCGGCCACCTCGATGACGACGTGGTTGCCCTTCTGGTAGGAGGAAAGCCGGATCGTTCCCCGTTCGGGCTTGCCGGCGGCACTTCGCTCCCCGGGAGTTTCCAGCCCGTGATCGATGGCATTGCGGATGATGTGGACTATGGGGTCCGAGATATCCTCGATGATCAGCTTGTCCAACTCGGTGTCGGCGCCGAACAGTTTGAGGTCGACCTTTTTATCCTGCTCCCGGGAAACCTTCCGGACGATGCGGGCCATTTTCTCGAACAGTTGCCCCACGGGAATCATCCGGATTTCCATGACCCCCTTCTGGAGCTCGGTCAGCTTGCGGTCGAGCCCCTTGGCGGCCTTGCCCAGCTCGATGGCCAGGGATGAGAACCCCGCCAGCCTCATGCGGGTGGTGATATCAGCGATGGTGGAGTGGGAGAGGACCAGCTCCCCCACGATGTTCATGAGCTCGTCCAGCTTGCCGATATCGACCCTGACCGTGCGGCTCATGCTCTTGGCAGTAAGTTGGTCGTCAACGCCGGCCGGCGCTGCGACGGCCGGTGCCTGCGCCGGCACGGACGGCAGCGAGGACGCCGGCGCGGCTGTGGCGGGAAGGTCAGCGTGCTCTTCCGGCGGGGCAACGGAGCCGTAGCGGACGATGGTGAGCCCGTCTCTGTCGAGCAGTGCGGACAGGCCTTCTTCATCCAAGTCGGTGCCGAAGAGGATGTCGAAGTCTATGAACGACTCGGGTGAAGCGCTGGCGCTCGGCAGCGTACTGACGACCTCCCCCTCTTTTTTGAGCGTGTCGGAGATCTCACCCAGATCCTGGTCAAAGGACATGAGACTGAAGGATGCGTGGATGGAAAAGATGTTCCGCCTCTTTTTCACATTCTCCAGCAGGCGGTGTTCTTCGTACTCCGTCAGGGAGTTGAGAACCTTGTCGGGCATGCCCAGTTCCCTGAGGGGCGAAACCTCCTGGGCTTCCCGGGCCGAGGCGCAGGCGTTGAGCGGGAGACGGCGTCCTCGATGGCCGCACTGTGCTCCTCGCCGCTGCCGATGCCGCGGATGATTCCAGCCAGCAGCTCCATGGAATCGAACAGCACGTTCATGGTTTCGGGGGTGAGGGGGATCTTGCCGAGCCGCAGAGAGTCGAGCAGGTTCTCCAGATTGTGGGACAGGGACTGGATTTCCGTAAAGCCGAACATCCCCGCCAGCCCCTTGAGGGAGTGGGAGCCGCGGAAAATTGCGTTCAGGAGATCAGGGTCGCATTCACCGCTGTCGGCACAGTCGCCGAGGGTGACCAGGTCGATGCTGAGCTTCTCGACAATCTCTTCGGCCTCGGCCAGAAAATCATCAACGGCCCTGCCTGATGCATCGTGCGTGTTGGTCATGGAACCCTCCACCTCTGCTCAGGAGGTGTACTTGACGATCAGATCCTGGAGACGGGCCGGATCGAACGGCTTGACGAGATATTCGTTCGCCCCGAGCGACAGCCCCTTTTCCCGGTCCCGCTCGCTCCCTTCGGTTGAAATGATGAAGAGCGGGATGTGCCTGTAATTGTCGCTGGTGCGGACAAAGCTCACCAGCTCAAGCCCGTTGATGTCGGGCATGTTGATATCGGTGATGATCAGATCGAGCCGCTCCCGGGGAAGCAGGCGCAACGCCTCGAATCCGCTGGAGGCCTCGACGATCTCGAACCCATCCAGGGACTGGATGGTGGCCACCAGCATCGATCGCATGGTGGCAGAGTCTTCGGCAATCAGAATCCTCTTCACGTTCCCCCCTGGCCGCTTTCGAGGAGCTTGCGCTCCAGAAGCGCCTTTTCCATGGCCACACCGGCCTGGGAAAGGAAAATCTCCAGGGCCTCGGTGCCGCCGATCGGCTTTTTGTCGGGCAGATTGTCGCCATAGAGGATGGCGACGACCCGCCCCTCGCTCACGATGGGGCCGACAAAAACCTCGTCGGGGATCTCCGGCCCCAGGTGCTCGAACAGGTATCGGTTCCAGACGGCCGGCTCGGGCCTCACCACGGCCGGATGCTTGGCCTCCAGGATCGCGCTGAAGAGCGATTCGCCGTTACGCGGGATCCGCAGTCTTCTCACTCGCGCGTCAGCGGAGCCCCCGGTCTCCTCGATGCCGAACTGGCCCAGCCCGACGATCTCGTCGCGCCTCACCATGAAGATGATGGCCCGATTCATGAACTCGGCGGCAAAACGGAGGACCATCAAGGTAACGCCTCCGCCGAGGGCAGGGTTGGACAGTTCTTCGAGCATCCCCCGCAGCAGCGTGATGCCGGTGCTCGGCTCCACGGCCTCGACCTCGCCGTTCAGGTCGTCGCCCAACTCCAGGCGCAACTCGTGGCCCAGATTCACTACGTCGCCCGTGGCAACGGAGAGTTCGCCGCCCCGGAGCCGCCGGAGCACATCCAGCAGGTGACGGCAGAAACGCTCGGCTTCCTGCGGGTCCGCCATCTGCGCCCGCCGCGGCTTGATCAGGTGGGGATACCCCATCCCCCCGACCCGGCGTTCGGCGTCGCTGTTATGGTAGTCGGACATGACCAGGAGCCGGAGGTCGGGAAAATTGTTCCGCACGAGCTCCACGAGTTCGAGACCGCCCAGGATCCCCGTGCCGTCCATGCGCGGCATGATGAGATCCGCAAGGACCACTGGCCGCTTTCCCTTGCGATAGAGAGAATCGATCCGGATCAGCGCATCCTCGCTCCGCTCCTGCTGATAGACCCGGTAACCTCCCCCCTCCAGCGCCGCCGCAAGCATCTCCCGGGTCAGGCCATCGTCGTCGACAAGGACAAGCGATACCGGCTCTTGGGTTTGTGCCGCAGCGTCCGGCTGCAGACCGGACGCATCCCCCCCCTCCATGCCGGCCACGGACGGGACGGCTGCCTGGGGCGCTGCAGCGGGAGGAAGGTCTCCGCGGTGCCGTTGTTCGTCGATGATCCGCGCGCCTTCCATGGCCAGGAACTGAGGATTCAGCCCCTGGTCGAGCATGAACTGCATCGGGTCCATCCGGATGCTGTCGACCGCCTCCACGGTTTCCTGAAGCTCAAAGTCGAAGGCTCCCTCGACCCAGGCGAACAGGGAGTAGACGACTTTTTCGAATTGCTCCCGGACCACCTCGTCGATGGCCGCCGCAGCTACTCCATACTGGCGGATCAGGATCGAGCCGAGCCGGGCCTGAAATCCTTCCCGTTCCTGGAGGGCAAGGGCGCCGCGGAGGGTCGCCAGATCAATGAGTCTCTTGCGGATCAGCAGTTCGCCGAGGCTTTCCTGGAAACTGCTCGACGAGGCCCGGATCACCTTGCCCTGGCGGAAAACGATCTCGCCCAGCCGCCCTCTGCTGTTGAGCCGCAGGACACCCGATTTGCGGGAAAGGCTTACGATCTGGAGGATTTCCCCCAGGCCCAGATCTTCCAGGTTGCCGACGAGACTCATACCCGAATCCTGTCAACACGTCGCGGATTGGTGCTGGAAGCGGCGCCCATCATAAACCATCGGCCCATGCAAGTAAAGTGGTTACGACTCCCCGCGAGGGGCCGCCCAGCCGCCGTTTACGCTCGTTCGGGGGGCTAGCGTTCCCGTCCCCTGAACAGCAGGCGTAAGGGCGTTCCGGTAAAATCGAACGCCTCGCGGAATTTATTAACAAGGTACCGTTCATAGGAAAAGTGCATCCCATCCGGCCGATTGGTGAAGATGACGAAGGTGGGGGGCCTGGTCCCCACCTGGGTGGCGAAGTAGAACTTGACCCGCCGCCCCATGACGAGCGGGTGGTGATGGCTCTCCACCGCCGCCGAAAAGACCCGGTTGAGCTCCGAGGTGGTGACCCGTTTCACGAACTGGGCCATGACCTTGTCCACCTCTTCCATGATCCGGTTGAGCCGCTGGCCTGTTTGTGCCGACACAAATACTATCGGCACAAAGGCGAGATACTTGAATTCAGTCCTGATCTTATCCACGAAGCGCCCCACGGAGCTGTTGTCCTTCTCAATGGCGTCCCACTTGTTGACCACGAAGATGCAGGCCTTGCCCGCCTCAAAGGCATAGCCGGCAATCCGCTCGTCCTGCTCGGTCACCCCCTCCTCGGCATTGAGCACGATGAGGACCACGTCGGCCCGCTCGATGCTGCGCAGGGAGTCCACCACGCTGTATTTTTCGATCTTCTGGGTGGTCTTCCCCTTGCGCCGGATGCCTGCGGTATCGATGAGGAGGTAGCGCTTCTTGTTGCAGGTGAACCAGGTGTCCACGGAATCCCGGGTGGTGCCGGGGGTGGGGTTGGCCACCACCCGCTCGTATCCCAGCAGCCGGTTGACCAGGGAGGATTTGCCCACGTTGGGGCGGCCCACGACGGCGATCTTGGTCGCCTCGCGCTCCTCGGGGCTGGTGGTCCGCCGGGGCAGGGCCGCCACCACCTCGTCCATCAGGTCGCGCACGCCGCGGTTGTGCTCCGCCGAAATGGTAAGCAGATTGTCGACTCCCAGGGAGTAGAACTCGGATGCCGCCACCTCCAGGGTTTCGCCATCCACCTTGTTGACCACGAAGAAAACCGGCTTGTCCACCCGCCGGAGCATCTCCACCACTTCCACATCGGCGGGGTTGAGTCCGGCGCGGCCGTCCATGAGGAAGAGGATCACGTCGGCCTCTTCCATGGCGAGCCGGGACTGCTCGCGCATCTGCTGGAGGAGGCGGTCGGAGCTCTCGGGCTCGAACCCGCCGGTGTCGATCAGGATGAAGGGGGCGTCGAAACGGGTGACCGTCTCGTAATTGCGGTCCCGGGTTACGCCGGGCATGTCGTCAACTATCGCCTTGCGGCGCCCCACGAGGCGGTTGAAAAGGGTCGACTTGCCCACATTGGGGCGGCCTACTATGGCAACGATCGGCAGTATCATCGGTATCCGAGCTCCTTGAGTATGTTCGGGTTTTCGCTCCAGTCCCTGCGGACCCGCACGAAGAGCTCCAGAAACACCTTCGTGTCGAGCAACCGCTCGATCTCCAGCCGGGCCTCGCTGCCGATCTGCTTGAGCATGGCCCCCTTGCGGCCGATGATGATCCCCTTCTGGGAGTCGCGCTCCACCGTGATGGTGGCGGAAATGGAGACGAGGCCTCCGTCCTCCCGCTCCCGGAAGCTGTCCACCTCCACGGCGGTGGAGTAGGGAATCTCATCACGGGTGAGGCGAAAGACCTTTTCCCGCACGATCTCGGCCACAATGAACCGCTCGGGCAGATCCGTGAGGATGTCGTCCGGAAAGTAGACCGGCCCCTCGGGCAGGGTATCGCGCACCACCTCCACCAGCCGCTCCACGTTCTCGCCGGTTTCAGCGGAAACCGGCACCACTTCGCGGAAAGGAAACAGCTCGGCATAGGCGGTGAGCCGCTCGGCCAGGATATCAGGATCGATGAGATCGATCTTGTTGACAACCAGGAAGACCGGTACATTCACGCCGGGCAGAAGCCCCGCGATCTCCCGCTCCTGGTCGCCCGGAGCCCGGTTGGCCTCCACCAGCAGCATGACCAGGTCCACCTCGCGGATGGAGGAAAGGGCCTCTTCCACCATGAATTTGTTGAGCCGCGAACGGGCGTGGTGGATTCCCGGCGTGTCGATGAACACGATCTGGGCGCCGGGCAGATTGTGGATTCCCTGGATGCGGTTGCGGGTCGTCTGGGGCTTGTCCGAGGTGATGACGATCTTTTCCCCGAGGATCCGGTTGAGAAGCGTCGACTTCCCCACGTTGGGGCGGCCGATGATCGAGACAAAGCCCGAGCGGAATGGCGTTTTAGACAACATAGTACTCCTTGTGAGTGTGGCCGCCGCTAGGGCGGCTGTTCAGTCGGTCAGACCGCCGGCAACGGTGCCGCCGGCGTGGGTCAGGGTAAGGGTATCGGGTGCCGCGGCGGGGCAGCCGGCAACCCCGGTGATGACGATCCCCCGCCGTTCCAGCAGGCGGGACAGGTTGGCGCGCCGCTGTCCCACCACATCGGAAATCCGTGCGGGGGCACAGGCCACCGACACCTCGGTTCCCGCGGCAAGGCCGGCGGTAAGCCGCTCCAGCAGCCGGTACCAGAGCTCGCCCTCCACGAGCTGGCGCAGGGCCGGGTGCCAGGGGCCCGCCAGCACCGAACGTTCCAGGATATCCGTCGGCTGAAGGCCCAGCCGGATGACCGGGACCCCGGCCCGCTTGCAGGCCAGCAGCATGTCGGCACAGAGAGGTACGGCATCGGCAAGGGTCAAGGGGGTGTAGCTCCCTTCGGCCCAGAGTTCGGCAAGCCTGGTCCCCGCCACTACCAGGGTCGGGTAGATGCGGAGGGAGACGGGCTTCAGATCGAAAATCCGCGTCAGGGAATCCAGCGAACGCTCCCGGCTGTCGCCGGGCAGTCCGGGCATCAGTTGCGCCCCCGCGGCGATCCCCTCGCGCCGCAGGACCTCGAATGCCCGCACCGTGTCAGCGGCCGAGTGCCCTCTGCCGGACGCCGCCAGAACCCGGTCGTCCATGGATTGGACGCCCAGTTCCACACTGGCTACCCCCATGGACTTCAAAAAGCCGGCTGTTTCGGCATCGAGGGCGTCGGGCCGGGTGGAAAGCCGCACGCTCCTTACGGAACCATCGTGCCGAAGGGGCTGCAGCGCCGTCAGGAGTCTCTCCTGTTCGCTGCGGGGAAGGCTCGTGAATGTGCCGCCGTAAAAAGCCGCCTCAACGGGCCGTCCCCTGCCGAAGGCCTTCACGGCGGAATGGATCTCTGCGGCGGTCGGAAGCCCACCGGTCCGGCCTGCGATGCGCTCCTGGTCGCAGAAGACGCAGCGGTGGGGGCATCCCTGGTGGGAAATGAAGAACGGGACGATAACGGGCCGCGTCATGGGACAGCGCTGCGCCGCCCCGCTTCGAGGCGTTCCAGGCATTGGCGCGCCGCAGCCTGCTCCGCCTCCTTCTTGCTCCTACCAGCCCCCTGGCCCAGGAGCTGCTCACCCACGTACGCCGCCACGGTGAAGCGCAGGTCATGGGCGGGACCACTGGTATCGACCAGGACATATCGGGGCAAGCCACCATACAGGGCGTGGGCCAGTTCCTGGAAATCAGTCTTGAAATCCCGTCCCTTTACCCCGGCAGCAACACCGGCCAGGCGTGGGCCGAACCACGCGTCCACGAGACGCTCCACCGGAGCCATCCCTCCGTCGAGATACATGGCCGCCAGAAGAGCTTCCAGGGCATTGGCGAGCAGCGATCTGCGGTGGCGGCCTCCGGAGCGCTCCTCGCCGCGCCCGAGGCGCAGATAGCTGCCGAGCTCCACGGCCGCGGCCAGGTCGGCGAGAGTCTCTTCGCCCACCAAGGCCGATTTCATCCGTGCCAGCGTCCCCTCCCGGCTTTCGGGGTAGTGCTGCAGGAGCATCTTGCCGATGCAGAAACCAAGGATGGCATCGCCGAAAAATTCGAGCCGTTCATTGTCGGGAACCGTCGGGGAGCGGACCTCGTTCAGCCAGGAACGGTGGGTCAGGGCCTCGTCCAGAAAGCGGCGGTCAGTGAAGCGATAGCCGATCGAGGTCTCCAGTCCCTCCGCTGATGCCGCGCCGCCGGCGACGGGTTGTTCATCCGTTTCACGCATAGCTGGGAAGTATAACCCGATTCCATCGTCTTTATCAATAGATATGCGGACCGGAGACCATTTTGCGCTTGATAATGCATGACCTCTCGCCTATAATTCGGCCTTTACGAATCGAGAGGGTACGTCCGGGCCGTATGGGCTATTTCATTACATTCGAAGGCATCGAGGGATGCGGCAAAACGACCCAGATCCAGCGGGCGGCACAGTCCCTCAAGGAGGCGGGCCACCGGGTGGTCGTGACGCGCGAACCGGGCGGCTGCCCCATTGCCGACGACATCCGGGCCATCCTGCTGGACGCCGGCAACAGCGCCATGGTCCCCATGACGGAGCTCCTCCTCTACGCGGCGGCGCGGGCCCAGCACGTGGCCGAGGTCATCGCACCCGCCCTGGCGGAGGGGGCCGTGGTCCTCTGCGATCGCTTTACCGATTCCACCCTCGTCTACCAGGGTTTCGGCCGCAACCTGGACCGGGATCTCATTGCCCGGCTCAACACCCTGGCCGCAGGACAGATCCGGCCGGACCTCACCATCCTCCTCGACTGCCCCGTGACGGTGGGGCTTGCCAGGGCTGCGGCGCGGATCAGCTCCCGGCAAACGAACCGGGAAGAACGGTTCGAGCAGGAATCGCTCCTCTTTCACGAGCGGGTGCGAGAGGGGTTTCTCGCCCTGGCCTGCGGGGAACCCCACCGGTTCGCCGTGATCGACGGAAACGAAGGGGTCGAAGCGACGGCAACGGCCGTGGCGGGTGTGCTCCTGAGCCGCGTGCCCCGGAGGTAGGACGATGCCCTTTTCCCGCGTCCTCGGCCAGGAAACCGCCGTAAACGTCCTGCGGCGCGCGCTCCGTTCGGGCAAAGCGGCCCATGCCTACCTCTTCGAAGGGATCGAGGGGTGCGGCAAGATGACCACCGCCCTCGCCTTCATCGAGGCTGCCTTCTGCCGGCGGGACGACGGCTGCGGCTCATGCCCCTCCTGCCGGAAAATGGCCGGACTCCAGCACCCGGACCTGCACCGCCTGGCTCCCGAGGGTGCATTCATCAAGATCGACCAGATAAGGGAACTGCAGCGGGAGCTTTCCCTGCGTCCGGTTGAGGCACCGATGAAGGCATGCATCATCGACGATGCCGATCGGCTCAACCCGGCAGCGGCCAACGCGCTGCTCAAGACGCTGGAAGAACCGCCGGGCAGCGCCCTTCTGATCCTGCTCACCACGAACCCGGCAGGGATTCTCCCCACGGTCCGTTCCCGCTGTCAGCTCCTGAGGTTTTCGCCGCTCCCCGAGCGGGTGATCGAAGAGTACCTGACGGACGCAGGCCGGGAACCGGACGCAGCCCGCCTGGCCGCATCCCTGGCTGGCGGTAGCCTCTCCCGGGCGCTGGAGATGGAGGAAGGGAGCGCCGGGGCGGCCCGGCAGGGACTGATCGAACGGCTTCGGACTCTCACTCTGGAAGAGATCACCCCCCTCTTCGCGGCCGCCGAGGAACTGGCCGCGGACCGGGAACGCGCCGTGGAGGCCCTTGGCACCCTCACCTCACTGTTGCGCGATATTCTCCTCATCCAGGGAGGAAGCAACGGGGTGGTCAATCGGGATCTCGTCGCCCTTCTCGAAGAAGAAGCGTGCCGGGTGACGCCGGAGCGGACCCTCGCCCGCGTCGGCCACGTCATGGAGGCGCGCCAGGCGCTCCAGCGCAATGCAAATCCCCGGCTCACCATGGACGTGCTCCTCATGCGCCTGGCGGACCGGACGGCACCGTAACGCACTCCGTCTAAAAAACGGGCACTTCAAACTGACAACGGGGAACTCCCCGGGAGGATAGTGTGGTCAAAATCGTCAAGGTCCAGTTTCATACCGCCGGGAAACTCTACGACTTCGGTTCCGGCGACCTCGACCTGAAACAGGGTGACCGGGTCATCGTCGAAACCGAGCGGGGCCGGAGCATCGCCATGGTCGTTACCCCGCCGCGGGAATACGAAGATACCCATGCCCCGGAGGGGCTCAAGAACATCGTCCGCCTCGCCGAACCGTCTGACCTGGCTTCGGCGGCCCGCAACGCGGCCAAGGAGCAGGACGCCTACCATTTCTGCCTCCGCAAGATCAAGGAGCGGGGCATGGACATGAAACTCGTCAAGGTGGAGTATCTCTTTGACGGGAGCAAGGCCATTTTCTACTTCACCGCCGACGGGCGGGTCGATTTCCGGGAGCTGGTCAAGGATCTGGCCCACCAGTTCCATACCCGCATCGAGATGCGTCAGATCGGGGTACGGGACGAGTCCAAGATGATCGGCGGCATCGGCATCTGCGGCCGGGAGCTCTGCTGCTCGTCCTTTCTGCGCGATTTCGAGCCCGTCTCGGTCAAAATGGCCAAGGAGCAAAACCTGGCCCTCAACCCCACCAAGATCTCGGGCCAGTGCGGCCGGCTCCTCTGCTGCCTCGGCTACGAATTCGAAACCTACTGCTCCCTCAAGAAGTGCCTGCCCAAATGCGGTAAGATTGTGAAGTGCGGCGCCGCGGAGGGGGAGGTCGTCAAGCAGAACATCCTGGAAGGGACCGTCACCATCCGGACCGAGGAAGATCGCGAAATGGTCGTCAAGGGCGAGGAGATCAAGCCCGAGAACATCTTCGATCGCCCCAAGGCCCCGCGCAAAGAGGGAGGACGGGAGAAAGACCAGAAATCGCCCCAGGACGGGGAGCGCCGCGAACGCCCCCGGGAGCGCGACAAGGAACGCAAAGAAGGCTCAGGTGGCGAGCGGCGCGAACGTCAGGAGCGGGAGCAGGCTCCCCCCCGCGAGGAGGGGGGCAACCGGGAACGCCGGGGCGGCAAGGGAAGAGACCGGGATAAAAAGGAGAAGAAATGAGCCGAACGTTCTATGTCACGACACCCATCTACTACGTAAACGACGTACCGCACATCGGCCACGCCTACACCACCCTTGCAGCAGACGTTCTCGCCCGCTACAAGAAGCTCAAGGGGTACGAGGTCTTCTTCCTTACCGGCACCGACGAACATGGCCAGAAGGTCGAAAAGGCGGCCAACACCGCCGGCGAAACGCCCCTGGAACTGGCCGACCGGGTGGTCAAGCGTTTCCAGGGCCTGTGGGAAAAACTGGACATCCAGTACACCGACTTCATCCGCACGACCCAGGAACGGCATAAGAACGGGGTCTCGCACATCTTTACCAAGATCATGGCCCAGGGTGACATTTACCTGGGTGAATATGAGGACTGGTACTGTACTCCCTGCGAAACCTTCTGGACCGAAACCCAGCTCATGGACGGCAAATGCCCCGACTGCAACCGTCCGGTGGACAAGCTCAAGGAAGAATCCTACTTCTTCAGGATGAGCAAATACCAGGAGCAGCTCCTGGCCCACATCGAGGCGAATCCCGACTTCATCCAGCCCAAGAGCAGGCGCAACGAGATCATTTCCTTCGTAAAGGAAGGCCTGCGCGACCTCTCCGTCTCCCGGACCTCCTTCAATTGGGGCATTCCGGTTCCCGGAAACGAAAGGCATGTCATCTACGTCTGGTTCGATGCCCTGACCAACTACATCACTGCCCTGGGCTATCCGAATGAGGAAAGCGCGTTCAAGACGTACTGGCCGGTGGACGTTCACCTGATCGGCAAGGACATCCTCCGTTTCCATGCGGTCTACTGGCCCACCTTCCTCATGGCCGCGGGACTGCCGGTGCCCAAAAAGGTCTTTGCCCACGGATGGTGGACCGTGGAAGGCCAGAAGATGAGCAAGAGCCTCCAGAACGTGGTGGAGCCCAACATGCTGGTGGACCGGTACGGCATCGACGCGGTCCGTTATTTCCTGCTGCGTGAAGTCCCCTTCGGCCTTGACGGCGACTTCTCCCACGCGGCCCTTGTCCACCGGATCAACTCCGACCTGGCGAACGATCTGGGCAACCTGCTCAACCGCTCCACCGCCATGGTCAACAAGTACTTCGACGGCGTTCTCCCCGCCCCCGGCCCCCAGACCGAGCTGGACACCGCCTTCAGGGAAAAGACCGAAGCCATGGTGCGCCAGGTGGATGCCTGCATGGACGAACTGGCCTTCAGCAAGGGACTCCAGGCCACGAGACGGCCCCCTGGACCCTGGCCAAAGGCCCGGCCAAGCGGGACTACCTCGGCACGGTCATGTACACGCTGTTGGAAGCCCAGCGCATCGTGCACCTGATCCTCTCGGCCTTCATGCCGCGCACCGCCGCCAAGGCCCTCGACTACCTGGGATGGACGGAGCCCTGCCGCGACGAAGATCTCGCATGGGGCAGGCTGGCGCCCGGGGCGCGGATCGTCAAGGCGGAGGCCCTGTTCCCCCGCATCGAGGAGAAGGAAGAGAAATAGTTCCCTACCTGGCCGGGGTTCGCAACTCCGCCGAGGCAAAAAGGAAGAAAAACCTGAAGAGACAGTACTTGTAGAACTCGCTGAAGAGAAGCCGGAAGCTCCCCTTGTCGTCCCACCACCGCTCCTTGAGGTTGGTGGTGTCGACCGGGTGGGGATAGATGGCGATGTCACGCGGCAATACCTGGCGGAAGAGAAGAGTGGCCCGCTTCATGTGGTAGCGGGAGGTGATCAGCCGGATTGAACGCACCTCTTTCCGCATGATGATCTCCCGGCCGTAGAGGGCGTTTTCAAGGGTGTTGCGGGACAGGTTCTCCAGGAAAACACGATCTGCGAGCCGCTCTCCCTCCCGGTCCCGGAACAGGTCCCGCTTCTTCACCACGGGATCGACGCCGATGAGATAAAGGTACGTGCCTTTGCGCTCCCGGAAGAGGCGGACTCCCTCCTCAACCCTCCCCCGTCCCCCGGCCAGAACCACGATGGCATCGGTGGTCACATCCCTCTGGCGCAGGGAAAAGGTTTTGTAGGCAAAGTCCACGAACAGCACGGCCACTATGATCAGCACTACGATGAGAAGGGATATGATCCCCCGGAAAAAGAGAGCCATCACACATCCTTGACGGAACATTTCACTTGCATTCGCATTTTCCGTCTGCTATAAAAGGGAGCTTCGAAAGCCACCCGAAGGGAGTAGAACCATGTCCAAAGTTTGCGAAATCTGCGGCAAAGGCCCCAGTTTTGGTAACAATGTCAGCCACGCCAACAACAAGACCCGCACCACGTGGCATCCGAACCTCCAGAAGGTGAAGGCCGTCCGCAATGGCAGCGTCAAGACCATCAAGGTCTGCACCCGCTGCATCCGTTCCGGCCACGTAACCAAGGCCGTCTAGCCCCTACGTTCGCCAGGCCACGAAATGACTGAGCCGCAGCGCGTAAGCGCGTGCGGCTTTTTGTCGTTCCAACGCCGGCATACCCCACAGACACCTGCCATTCGCCCCTTACCGGCAGAACGCAATCGCCTCGATTTCCACGAGAGCGCCCCGGGGAAGCCCCTTCACCTCCACGGTGGAACGCGCCGGCGGCGCCGCAGCAAAGCGGCTGCCGTAGGCCTGGTTCACGGCGGCAAAATCAGCGAGATCCGCAAGAAAGATCGTCGTCTTCACGATGGCGTCAAACCCGAGGCCCGCCTCGGCCAGCACCGCTGCCATGTTGTCCATCACGCGCGTCGTCTGGACCGTGATGTCCCCGTCGACCATTTCGCCGGTGGCGGGATCAAGGGGAATCTGGCCCGACAGGAACAGGAATCCCCCTGCCCTTACCGCCTGGGAATAGGGACCGATCGCCCTGGGCGCCTGCTCCGTCGCAATAATCTCTTTCATGCTCCCCCCTTCAATTCTTCATTCGCTCGACCGAAATAACACCGCTCAGCTTCATGATGTTGTTCATTACCCGCTTCAGGTGATTCAGGTCGGTAACGTCCACTTCAAAGACATTGACCCCGCGCTTGTCGACCGTGCTTTGGATCGACGCGCTGGAGATGTTCGCTTCACAATCGGTGATGGCCTGGGTGATGGTGGCGAGAATTCCCTTCTGGTCGTGACAGGATACTCGAATTTTCACCGGCAGGGCAGCCTTGCGCTCACGGTTCCAGGTGACGGCGATACGGCGCTCCGGGTCGTTTTCCAGGGCCACGGGACAGTCGGCGGTATGGATCGTGACCCCTCTTCCGCGAGTGATGAAACCGATGATGTCGTCTCCGGGAACCGGGTTGCAGCACTTACCGAAACGCACGAGAACATCGTCGACCCCGCCGATCTGGATGGCGCTGGGAGACGAGCCGGTGAGCTTGCCGATCATCTTCCCGATGCGGGATTCCTTCTGTTCCTGGCGCTCCTGAAGCTTTTCCTCGGGAAGCAACTTGCCGATCACCTGGTTTGCCGAGAGCTTGCCGTAACCAACGGCGGCCATGAGGTCATCGTCGGTGGAGAGGCCGAACTCCGAAGCCACTCGCTTAATTTCTCCGCTTTTCTGCAGCTTGGCCAGGTTGAGAGAATAGCGCCGGAACTCCTTCTCCAGGATCTCCTTGCCGAGAGACATGCTCCGGACCCGCTCCTCTGTCTTGATCCATGCCCGGATCTTGTTGCGGGCACGGGAACTCTTGACGATCTTCAGCCAGTCCTTGCTCGGAGTGTGGTGCGGAGAGGTGATCACCTCCACGATATCGCCGTTCTTCAGCTCATACTTGAGGGGAACCAGCTTGCCGTTCACCTTGGCGCCCACACAGCGATGCCCGATGTCGGTGTGGATGGTATAGGCCAGATCAATGGGGGTCGACCCCTTGGGGAAGCTCTTCACGTCCCCCCTGGGAGTAAAGACGTAGACCTCCTCGGGAAAAAGTTCCACCTTGACCGTATTCATGAATTCGTGGGAATCCTGGAGCTCCTGCTGCCACTCCAGCAACTGCCTCAGCCAGGCGAACCGCTTGACCTCTTTCTCGTCGTACCCCTTGCCTTCTTTATACTTCCAGTGAGCCGCGATGCCGGCCTCCGCCACCCGGTGCATGTCGGACGTGCGGATCTGGACCTCCATGCGCTCCCCGTGCGGACCGATGACCGTCGTATGGAGCGACTGGTACATGTTCCCCTTGGGCATGGCGATATAGTCCTTGAAACGGCCAGGGATCGGTTTCCAGGTCGAATGGATGATCCCGAGGACCTCGTAGCACTCCCGGATGTCGTTCACCATGACCCGGATCGCCACAAGGTCGTAGATCTGGTCGATGTCCACATTGCGGGCCTGCATTTTGCGCCAGATGGAGTAGAGGTGCTTGCTCCGGCCGAAGACATCGCCCTTGAGGTCGTGCTCGGCAAGCTTGGAGACGATGATCTGCCGCACCTCCTCCACGTAGCTTTCCCGCTCCTTCTTCTTCTTGGCAACCTTTGAGGCCAGGTCGTAGTAGATCTGTGGTTCCAGGTAACGGAAGGAAAGGTCTTCCAGCTCGCTCTTGATCCATGAAATGCCGAGGCGGTTCGCAAGGGGGGCGTAGATATCGAGGGTCTCGCGGGAGATGGAACGTTGCTTCGGCTCGGGCTGGTACTGGAGCGTCCGCATGTTGTGGAGGCGGTCGGCGAGCTTGACAAGAATGACCCGGATGTCGTTGGCC
The DNA here is from genome assembly GCA_001628815.1 of Geobacter anodireducens. Lineage (NCBI taxonomy): Bacteria > Pseudomonadati > Thermodesulfobacteriota > Desulfuromonadia > Geobacterales > Geobacteraceae > Geobacter > Geobacter anodireducens. The sequence continues at coordinate 1,348,677 of CP014963.1, read as the reverse complement.
ATGGCCAGCAGCATCTTGCGGAAGTTCTCGGCCTGACTCTCCTCTTTGGTCTTGAAGTGAATCTTTCCGATCTTGGTGACGCCGTCGACCAGGTTTGCCACCTCGACGCCGAACATCCCCTCCAGTTCCTCCCGGGTGGTGAGGGTATCCTCGATGGTGTCATGGAGCAGCCCGGTCACCACCGTTGGCACGTCGAGCTTCAGGTCAGCCAGTACGCCCGCCACCTCCATGGGGTGAACGAGATAGGGCTCTCCCGAGAGACGCGTCTGTCCCTGGTGGACCTTGGCGCAGTAGACATAGGCCTTGCGGATCAGGTCCAGGTCGGCCACCGGATTGTAGGTGACGACCTTATCGAGGATATCGTTGAGCCGTATCATGGGGAAAAAGACAAAAAAAGGGCGGAAGCCTGGTGCTTCTGCCTGGGGAGATCCTGTGATTAGCGGGAACGACGACTGGTCAGCTCGTATCCGACCTTGCCGGCGGCGATTTCACGCAGGGAGATCACCACGTTCTTGTTGGCGCCCCGGGTGTCGATGAGCGGACGCGCCCCCTTGTACAACTGCTTGACGCGCTTGGACGCAAGCATGACGAGCAGGAACCGGTTATCCACCTTGTCCAGGCAATCCTCTACGGTTACGCGTGCCATTGTTACTCCTTTCGTGCAACCGGTACCCGCTGACGGCGGGGACGGTAACGTGGGTAAAGTCCGGCCCGCAACGGGGCCATTCAATCCATTGAAAAAATTCCTGAAACCGCATCCAGCACCCTGGCTGTGCGGCACTGCTCGGCAATGATCACCGATTTGAGCTCTTCAACCGCCCGGCTGAACTGATCGTTGACGATGATATAGTCGTACCAGCGGGATTCCCGGATCTCGCCGGCAGCAGCGTTGATCCGCCGGCTGATCACCTCGTCGCTGTCCGAGGAGCGCCTGTTGAGCCGCCGACGCAGTTCCTCGAAGCTGGGGGGGAGAATGAAGATATAAACGCCGCCCGCATACCGCTCCTGGAGCTGGCGTGCCCCCTGGATATCGATATCAGGATGAGATCCACGCCTGCTGCACGATTCTCCTCAAGGGTCCGAATGGAGGTGCCGTAGCAGTTGCCGTGAACCTCTGCCCACTCCGCGAACTCATCCGCATCGATCATCCGGCGGAACTCATCCATGGAAACGAAAAAATAGTCTTTGCCATGGACTTCGCCGGGCCGCGGCGCGCGCGTAGTGTAGCTGACAGAATGCCGCAGATGTGGAAAAATGTCAATTATTTCTCTGCACAGCGTGGTTTTACCCGCCCCAGACGGTGCCGACAGTATGTATAAAACCCCTTCACGCTTCATCAAGACCCCGCTCATGGCAAACGCTATTCGATATTCTGGACCTGCTCGCGAATCTTCTCCAACTCGGCCTTGAGCTCCACCACCAGCGCTGCGGTGTCCGCATCTCCCGCCTTGGAACCGATAGTGTTCACCTCGCGGTTGAACTCCTGCATCAGGAAGTCGAGTTTGCGCCCCACCGGTTCGGACAGCGTGAGGGTGTCGTCGAACTGGACCAGGTGACTGCGGAAACGGACCAGCTCCTCGGTAATGTCGCTGCGGTCGGCCATCAGTGCGACTTCCTGGGCGAAGCGGGTTTCGTCCAGCGTGGTTCCGCTCAGCAGTTGCGTCAACCGTTCACGCAGGCGGGCGGCATACTCGGCAACCATGGCCGGCGCGCGCAGCGCAATCCGCTCGATGATGTCGGACAGGGTCCGGCGCCGCGCCGTCAGGTCCGCGAGCAGCGCCTCTCCCTCCCGCAGGCGCATGGCCTCCATGGCTTCCACGGCTCCGCGCACGGCCCCGAGGAGTTCACCGCGCAGGGCGTCCTCGTTGCCGTCCTCTTCCCGGGCGGACAGGACATCGCGTTGGGACAGGATGAGCGGCAGCGTCACGGGATCAGTAAGGTCGAGTTCGCGTTTCAGTTGCTCGAAGGCATCCCGATAGGACTTGGCCAGAGGAACATTGACGCTGGGCAGGTTCTCTCCCCCCACCGCCTCCTCCCGCTGAACGAAAACCTCGATCTTGCCGCGTTTGAGCCGGTCGCCCACCGTCTTGCGCACGTCATTCTCGAAGGCGAGAAGCGTGCGCGGCATCTTGACGTAAACCTCGCCGTAACGATGGTTCACCGAACGAATTTCGACAATGGTGCGCCCGGTATCGGTTTCGACCACGGACTTGCCGTAACCTGTCATGCTCTTGATCATGAATGCTCCATCTGTGTGAACTAAGATAAGGGGATCGCGTGCGCCACTGCAACCGGCCACTAGTTGCCGCTGATTTTCTTTTCCCAGCGCCAGGCATCGGCAACGATGGTTTCAAGGTCATCGTAGCGGGGAGTCCAGCCGAGGAGCGTCCTGGCGCGATCCGCCCGGGCCACGAGGCTGGGTGGGTCGCCCGGCCGCCGGGGAGCCTCCTCGGCAGGGAACGGAACTCCCGACACCCGGCGCACCATGTCGATCACGTCCCGGACACTGGATCCGCGTCCATAGCCGACATTGATGCGGGTCGACTCGCCACCCTTTTCCAGGTACGACAGGGCGGCCAGATGGGCAGAGGCAAGGTCCTCCACGTGGATGTAGTCCCGGATGCCGGTGCCGTCCGGAGTCGGATAGTCGGTACCGAAGATGCACACCTTGTCCCGCAGCCCCAGGGCAGCCTGGCAGCAAACCTTGATGAGGTGGGTCGCCTCCGGGGTTCTCTGCCCCATGCGGGCCTGGGGATCGGCGCCTGCCACGTTGAAGTAGCGCAGGGCCACCGAGCGCATGCCGTGGGCGGCGCAGACATCGCGCAGCATCCACTCGCTCATGAGCTTTGACGTGCCATAGGGGTTGATGGGCACGGTGGCACTCTCCTCGGCGGCCACGCCGCTGTCCGGTATGCCGTAGACCGCCGCGGTGCTGGAGAAGATGAACCGCTCGACACCGTGCTTCACGCAGGCACCGAGAAGGTTCAGGGTATTTCGCGTATTGTTGCCGTAATACTTGAGCGGAGCGGTGACCGACTCCGGCGCAACGATGGAGGCGGCAAAGTGAAGCACCGTTGAAAAGCCGTATTCCACGAAGAGCGCGTCGAGCCGGGCGGTGTCGGACAAATCTCCCGTCACGAGCCGTTCCCCATGGACAAGGGCATCGGGGAAGCCGGTGGAAAGATTGTCGTAGACCACCACCGTATAGCCGGCCTCTGAGAGCTGGCGGACCACATGGCTTCCGATATAGCCGGCACCGCCGGTGACCAGAACAGGCATACGTCCTCCTCTTACGGCGTCAGACGCCGTAGTATCCCCGGTACCACTCGACGAACCGCGCAATCCCCTCTCCGATGGGAGTGGCCGGCTTGAACCCCACGTCGTTCATCAGGTCATCCACGTCGGCGTAGGTGGCGGGCACGTCACCCGCCTGCAGGGGAAGCAGATTCTTCTGTGCGGTGATCCCCAGGTTCTGTTCGATGGCTTCAATGAACGCGAGGAGCTCGACCGGGTTGTTGTTGCCGATGTTGTAGATGCGATAAGGAGCGTAGCTCGTGCCGGGATCGGGTCGGGCCCCGCTCCAGGCGGAATTGGGCTCCGGCGTGCGGTCCATGACCCGCGCCACCCCCTCGACGATGTCGTCTATATAAGTGAAATCCCGTTGCATTTTGCCAAAATTATAGACATCTATGGGCCGGCCTTCGAGGATTGCCTTGGTAAAGAGGAAGAGGGCCATGTCGGGCCGCCCCCAGGGGCCGTAGACCGTGAAGAAGCGCAGGCCCGTGGTGGGCAGCCCGTAGAGGCTCGAATAGGTGTGGGCCATGAGCTCGTTGGCCTTCTTGGTGGCGGCATACAGGGAAACCGGGTGATCCACGTTGTGGTGGATCGAAAACGGCATTGCCGTATTGGCACCATAGACAGAGCTGGACGATGCGTAGACCAGGTGCTTCACCCCGTGATGCCGGCACCCCTCCAGGATGTTGATGAAGCCGACCAGATTACTGTCCACGTAGGCGTGGGGATTGGTGATGGAGTAGCGGACCCCGGCCTGGGCAGCCAGGTTCACCACCACGTCGAAACGCTGGCCGGCAAAGAGGTCCTCCAGGACCGGCCGGTCTGCCAGGCCAGCCCGCACGAAGCTGAATCCCTCGCGCCCCTCCAACTGGCGGAGCCGGTCCAGCTTCAGGTTCACGTCATAATAGTCGTTCAGGTTGTCGAGCCCCACCACGCGATCGCCCCAGTCAAGAAGGCGTTTCGTAAGATGAAAACCGATGAACCCGGCTGCGCCGGTGACGAGTATCGAAGCCATGCACGCTATCCTTTTGATTTAACGCGTGATTGCGAAAGAGGTGCAGTGTAGCACATCACCCGGTTGATGGAAAGGGGGTCGCAAGGAGCCGGGCGATACCGCCCATGAGGGCGTCGGCGGTGATACTGGCGCGGCAGGGAGCATCCCTGTCGCACGACTTGCGCAGGCAGGCGGTGCAGTCGAGGGGAGATTGGACGATCACGTGCTGATCCCCCCGGGGACCGTTGCGGCTGCCATCGGTGGCGCGGAAGAAGGAGACCGTGGGCGTTCCCACCGCGGCTGCCATGTGGACCGGCCCCGTGTCTCCTCCCACCACCACGTCGACCTTCTTGAGGAGTGCGCAGAACCCTTTGAGCGTCAGCTTGGGCAGGACTCGAACCCTGCGTCCGATCCCCGCGGCAATGGCCTCGGCAGCCTTTTTCTCCTGATCGTTGCCCCAGGAGAGGAGGATCGTGGCATCGGGGAACATGTGAATCGCCCTGGTCCCCAGCGCGATCCACCCTTCCTCGTGCCAGAGCTTCGTGGTCCAGGTGGTGCCGTTATGGAAGAGCAAAACAAAGCCGTCGTCGAGGGTTGCCAGGAACACCTCGGCGGCCTCGTCATCCTCCGGCGACGTGTAAATGTCGGTGCTCAACTTCATCCCGGCATAGTCCCGGCCAAAGGGAACGCTGACCACCCTGAGCGCGCGACTGGAAATGTGGTGGTCCTGGCGGCGGAGCGGCACCTGGTTGGTGGTGAAGTACAGGTTCAGCGACTCCCGGACGCCGTCCCGGTCGAAACCGTAGCGGCGCCGGGCATCGGAAAGCCACGCTATGAGGCCGCTCTTGATGTTCCCCTGCAGATCGAAGGCGATATCGTAGGCCGCTTCGCGCAGCTCCCGCCGAACAGTGGCGATCTGGGTGCGCGTGGTGTCGGAGAGCGGATCGCGCCGCCATGCCTTGGTCCGGACCACATGGAGCCGGCGCAGCAGCGGATGTCCCTCAAGAATATCGCGGTTCCCCTCCTCCACCACCCAGTCGATCGCGATGCCGGGGGAAACCTGGTGGAGATAGTCGAGTACGGGCAGGGCGTGGATCACATCCCCCAGGGCGGATACTTTGACGATGAGTACACGGAGCGGCATGACAGGACCTCAATCGGCAGAGGCGCCGGCACGACGCGCTGTTCCCCACGCCTCCAGCGCGGCCGCGATCCGGCCGGCGGCCCGGCCGTCGCCGTAGGGGTTGTGGGCGCGGCTCATGGCCCCGTAGGCCTCTGCGTCGGACAGAAGCAGCGTGGCCTCGGCAACGATCCGGTCGAAATCCGTCCCCACGAGCCTGACCGTTCCGGCGGCCACCGCCTCGGGCCGCTCGGTCGTCTCGCGCATGACCAGGACCGGCTTGCCAAGGGAGGGCGCCTCTTCCTGCACCCCGCCGGAATCGGTGATGATCAGGTGAGCCCGGTTCATGGCGTACACAAAGGGAAGATAGTCGAGCGGATCGATCAAGTGGATGTTGGCTGCCCCTTCCCCGCCGAGGATTCTCTTCACCGGTTCCTGCACATTGGGATTCAGGTGCACCGGGTAGAGGATTTCCACGTCGTCGTGGCGGCGGGCAAGCTCCACCAGGGCGCGGCAGATGTTCTCGAACCCTTCGCCGAAATTCTCGCGCCGGTGGCCGGTGACGAGCACCAGGCGCCGGGCCGGATCGAGGAACGAAAATCGGGCCTCCATCTCCCGGGTCAGCTTGTCGTCATGCCCGATGCGGTCGACGATGGAAAGGAGTGCATCCACCACCGTGTTGCCGGTAACGACGATCGCCGAATCGGCAACCCCCTCCCTGAGCAGGTTTGCCCGCGCCTGCTCAGTCGGGGCGAAATGGAGATCACACACCACCCCCGCCACCTGCCGATTGATCTCCTCGGGGAACGGCGCGAACTTGTTATGAGTCCGCAGCCCCGCCTCCACGTGCCCCACCGGGATGCGCGCGTAGTAGCCGGCAAGGGCCGCCGCCATGGTCGTGGTGGTATCGCCGTGGACGAGGATGATATCGGGGGTCACCTCCCTGAGCACATTCCGCATGCCCAGGAGCACGTTGGCCGTCACATCGTAGAGATCCTGGCCCGGCTTCATGATGTCGAGGTCGAAATCGGGACGGAGATCGAACAGATCGAGCACCTGGTCGAGCATCTGGCGATGCTGGGCCGTGACGCACACAAGGCTGCGGAACCGGTCCGGACGGCGCTGGAGCTCCCGCACCACCGGCGCATCTTGATGGCTTCGGGACGGGTGCCGAAAATGGAGAGAACAGACGTCATTTTTTCTTCCCTTGAGCTGTTATTTGCTCTTACGTTTGAACTGTACGACAGACATTACTTCCGGTTCGTCCCCTACAATGCCGCAGGAACTCTGCCAAAAAGCGACATCATTTGCCGCTTGCGTGATTTCGCCAAAGGATATTCCCCTGCGAGGCATTCCTGAATCAACGCAACGTACTTCTCCCCCATTTTGTCTATTGAGCGATGCCGGCGCACATACGTTGCGGCGGCGTGACTCATTGCGGTCCACTTGTGAGGATCGTTATAGAGCAGCAAAATAGCGTGAACGAACTCCTCGACGGCACCAGTCTTGACAAGAAAACCAGAAACGCCGTCTACCAGCGCCGTGTCAGTGACTCCTGGGAGATGACTGGCAACAGGAACACAACCATTTGCTTGGCTCTCCAGCAAAACGAGCCCTAATCCCTCAAAAAATGAGGGCATCAGATGGATATGTGAACGAGTGAAATAATGGTAAATTTCGTCCGGCTGAATGACTCCCTTTAAGACAATATACTTCTCCAACTGGAGCTCTCTTATTTTACTCTCCAACCTTTCGCGATCGGGTCCGCCTCCAATCACCGTGAGACGCACATCGGCTCCATGGGCGAGGCAGCCCTTGACAATGTCGGGAAGGAACAAAACGCCTTTGTGATCATGGGCCAGTTGACCGACAAAAATCAATTCCAGCGGAAACGTATGAGGCAAGCGGCCTGAAAGGATCTCAGCCGGCGGCACGTCTATCCCATGTGGGATACACAGGGCTTTACTATGAGGATACTTCTGCCTGAAAGTTTCATACAGTTTAGGGCTCACCGTGACCGCCACATTACATGCACCCGCATTAAGGCCGGCAACTCTGTAAACTTCGTCATGATGATTATGGACAACGGGAATAACCACGACTCTGTCTGGCAAAAGTGAGACAGAGTATTGAGCAGGAGAAGCATGGTTCGTGAAAATGACATCATATCTTGCCAAGGCAAGTTTAACGGCAACCTTTATGGCGTGAAGGCGCCTCCAGCGCTTCCTGGGTTGTTGAAAATGCTTGCTGCCAATCCCTCTTTCCCTGATAAGCCCAAACCATGGGCCTTTATCTGCCGTGGTTATGATATCTACCTGATACCCTTTACTCTTGAGATATCCGCCCAGTCTCAGGAGATACGTCTCGAGCCCTCCTGGATGCATCGTGCAGGTAACCATTGCAACGCGCACCATGGAATTATTTTCGAGCATGGCCCCACACTCCAATCGGAGGGAGTATCTTCCCTCGACACTTCCTGACGATAAAGCTTAAGAGCCCTCGAAAACCCGGCTTTCGCTCAAACCCTCCGATTTCACCTAGTACGACATTACGAAACCCAGAAGCTTCGAGCATGACCTTGACCGAGCGCTTCTGATGGAATCCAACGTGAACTGGAGGAATTAGGTCGGGCCTGACAGCGTTCCGGATTTCCGGGCTATCCCAATTGGGAACGGTAACAAAGATGTGGCCTCCCGGACGCAAGAGCCGCGCCATCTTTTTTAGTGTGCCCACTGGGTCGGGCACGTGCTCCATGACTTCAAAGGCGGTAAGCGCATCGTAGGTCACGCCTCTACTGAGCTCATCATCCAGCGTTCCATACCGAAGAGGGAACGCAGCCTTGCGCCTTCCGACGCTTATGGCCTGCTCAGACGTATCGATACCACTTACACTCCAGCCCACCGAGGCAGCAGCATGACAGAAACGTCCAACTCCACAGCCGAAGTCCAGAAGGGTCGCTCCCGGCCAGCATGCAACTTGTACAAAGAAGGGCCGATAGGTTGGATGTAAAGCGAAGTTCTCAGCTTCAAAATCTTGCTCAATAGGATTCACTTGTTCAGCAAGGTAATCCATGCTCTCATAGAGTTGATTATAATCAACCTTGACATTAAAAGCGTCATACGCGAAACGGTAATTGCACGCATTGCACAAGAAAAGCTCAAATCCACCCAAACGCTGCGCAGTCCTTAAGGATTGGCCTCCGCATAAGGGACACTTTACAATAGCAACAGTATTATCTGGCTCTCTCATAGGCAATTGTCAACACTCCTGGATTATTGAAGCAGACCCCAACTGATTCACACATCTAAATGGGCCTTAAGAATATCCCGCCATTTCTGCTGCCAGCGTTGCTTACCGAATGAAGCGACCGCCGTTTCCCTGGCACATGCAGCCAAGCGTGCACGTTTCTCAGTATCCTCGATTACTTCGGCCAATGCTTCAGTTAAGCTTGCAACGGTAGGCTCACAAAGAACTCCGTTATAATTATCTATAACCAAATCGGTCAAACCACCTACATCAGTAGCAACAACGCAGCAGCCGCTTGCCATGGCCTCCAGCAGGGAAAGGGAAGTGCCCTCACTGTAAAGCGTCGGGATTACAACTACGTCGCTTGTGCGGTACACTGTTGCCATGTCGTCAAAGTCAGTAAGGCAGTAGGATATCCGCCCCGGATAGCTGGAAATCAGGCGGTCCAATTCTCTACGAACCTTCTCATTGTCTATTTCACCGGCAAAACACAATGTAATATCCGTATAACGATCTAAAAGGAGATCCATTGCTTCAGCCATTAGGAAGAAGCCGCGGGCCTCGTAGAGACGCCTCGGATAGGTTATTGTCAAGCCGGAAGATGTCGAGAGGTCCTTTGAAGGATGAAAAATCTCTGTATCAACAAAGTTAGGAACATAATGAGATTTTCCATTAACAAAACGGCAATCAATCGTTCCCCTAAAAAAATGGAGTGTTGTTGTATCTACTGATATCAGTGTGTTAACGTTACGCAATCCTGCAATATAATGCTTGATCATTCGCCTCTTCTTTGCTTCCCCAGCCTGGGGTGAATCCCAATAAATACCGTGAGATATGGCAATGGCCGGGTTATGACAATAAGGAATTGCCAGATCAAGCTGATTATAGATAGTTAGATCGGCAGGGGCAACAAGCCTATGAAAAACATGATTCAGAAACTTGTACTTACCACCCACTGGCAAGCCTATTACAGTTATATTTTGATACTGGCGCACCCATGGCTCATAAGTGGCTCCCCGCTGATATACGGTCAGACTCTTTCCGAATTCATTCTCAAGCAGTTCTCCCAGGTTGATAATATAGCGCTCTGCGCCTCCAAAAATAACCCGTTCACCCCGAGCGTCGAAAAAGAGCCCTGTCAACAGAGACACTTCATTTTTTCTGTTGAAAAAGTTTTGGTGCCGATGAAGCTTCCGTCTGAAAAACCGGAACTTGTCGCATAGCCCGTACCTTTTAGACATTGCTCCTCCAACAAACTTTATAAAAACAGTCAATGAGATTTGTAAACAGCAAACCGGTTCCGTTCAGAGCGCTCATATACTGCCAACCAAGCGTATCCTTGGCGATGCCGGCACGAGCGGTTATCGCCGTTTCTTGACAGCAGGAGCGACGTCAAAGGGGCGCAGCAACCGCATCAGTCATCCTCGCCTCGCGATTTCAAATCCGAACATGCGGCTACTAGCCTGGAAACCGCGGATTCGACGGTGTAACTCGATATAGTGCCCGCCGTTAAAGCATCCTTAGCCCATTGTTCATAGCTGGCATGGATTCCCCACCGGGCTGACGCCGGATCATCAGCAGAAACCCCATGGTGCCCATACTGCACGAGCATTGATTGAAGCTCTTCGTTTTCATGCACCAGCCCCACAATCGGCCTCCCCGCATGCAGATACTCATACACCTTTGACGGAATCGTTTCAGTGGAGATGCTGTCGGTGTTCTGGATGAGCAGAAGCACATCGCTCCGCTTCATGGCGATCAAGGAGTCTTTCCGGGGAATCCGTCCGAAATTCCTGATGACCCCGGGATAGGGAAATGCGCGAATATCTTCGATGGTTGTCCGATCGGCGGTCCCGTAGAGATCGACATGGATGAGCCCGGCAAGCTCGGGACGTTCCTCGAAGAGCAACCGCAAGCCCTGCAAAAACACCCGGAGGTTTCGGGTGCCTCCCAATGAACCAAAATGGGCGAAACAGCAGCGCTCCCCCCGCTGATAGGGGGCATCCGGCATTATTGCCGGGTCAGCACCCGGATAGATCACCCGTCCCTTGTCCCCCAGTTCCGTCGAGGCCGCGGCACGCCGTCTCGCCTCTTCCGTGAGGAAAACGACGGCCGACGCATGCCTGCACATGAGGGAGACGATACCGCCGTAGAGCCGCTGAGCCCGCCGGCTTCGCGTCGAATCGCCATACACCAGGGGGTCCTGCAATTCGGCAATCCAAGGGATGCCGGTCATTCGCGAGATGATGAACGCGGCCACGTGCGCGCTCGATGCACCGCCGGTCGAATAAATGAGCTCCGGCGCGAACTCCCGGCAGAGCGCACGGCCGCGCCACGCTGCCAGAGGGAACCAGGACCACTGGCTGTCGAGATCGACTATGATTTTTTCGATCAGATAGAACGGCAAGGACAGTACATTGATAAGCGGCGCCAGCACCTTTGCGACCCGGCTCCGGCGGCGCAGGTGGCGAAGCTCGTAACGGATGCCCGAGGGTGCCACGGATGGAACTCGCCGGTGAACCAGCCCCTCGTGCCGTGTTGCGCATACGCTGGTGAGCATGATGGGCGAGATGCCGCTTTTCCGCAGATAGGGCAGACGGTCGTCGATGTGCTGGGCACAGGCCATGCCGTCGATTCTCGAAAAATACGACAGGATGAGCCAGTGCCTGTTTTCTGTTTTCACGTGGTCATCCTTGGCGCGAAATTCTCTTCGAGACAGGCAACGGCATCCATGACCTCATCCACTTCGATCCCGAGCATGCAGGGGCTCTCGCCCCCCGCGTCGTCGCAGCCGGCCTTGCCGCACGGGATACATGGATACTCCTTCTGCAGGAGGACGATATGGCCGTTCCGCTGAACGCCCCTCGGCAGGGGGCACTGCTGGGCCAGGGGCCCGTCATTGTTCCACGGTGACCAGCGCTCCCCGATGGTTGGCCCGTACAGGCCACCAGCGGCACCCCGGCTGCCGCGGCCAGATGGGTTATGGCGGTGTCGAGGCCGAGGTAGAGGGAGCTGCGGCTCAGAAGGCAACTCATCTGATTGAGACTGAACTCGCCCTTTACCAGGGCCGGCCGGTACCGGCACTGGCCTGCCCACAACTCCAGCAGGGCTACTTCTTCCTTCGAGGGCGATGACGTCCAGACGGGGCAGAGCCCGTATCGCTCCGCAACACGGTCGCTCAGGGCGGCTATCCGCTCCATCTGCCAGTACTTATAACGCCAGCGGGCAAAAGGGTGAATCACGAAAAACGGCCCGGTCACCCCGGCGTGCGCCAGGAACTGATCGACACGCGCTTCATCCTCCCCATCCCAGTAAATGGTAACCCGGAGTTGCCCGACTTCAACCCCGAGGGCATTGGCCACCAGTTTGTTGAGCAAGGCCACATGCGTGCTATACGGCATGGGGATAAGGTGATCGAACAGAAGCCGCTTCCACAAGCGCGTGTACCACCTCTCGCCCACGAAGAAACCGACCCGTGTCTTTGTTCCCGCCAGCAGGGCGGCAACACTCCCCCGATCCGAGGCGTTCATGGTGATGGCGAGGTCGTAGCGCCTGAAGATATCTCCAAGGTAGCCGCCTTCACGCCCCCCACCGGCAGCAACCGAGCCCTTCTCCGAATAGATGACCCGCCTGACCCGCGGGTCCTTTTCCAGAAACTCGCCGGTACCCCGGTTCACCAGAAAGTCGATGGCTGCGTCAGGGAATGCATTTTTCAGGATGCCGACGAGCGGCGTGGTCAGGATGACATCGCCGATGAGCCGGATATTGATGATGAGTATGGAGGCGGGTGATGCTGTCACGATATGCTCAGATCCTTCGGGCGATGACGTCGTTGAAATGGCCGAGAAGCCCCTTGATGGCCCGTGCTTCATCAAAGTCGGAGGCGCGCCGCAGGCCTGCGGCCGCAAGCCGGTCACGGAGCTGCCTGTCGCTGCAGATCCGGATGACTGCCGCAGCGATGGCACCGTGATCGCCCACGGGCACCTGAATCCCGTCCACGCCGTCCGTTACGATCTCGGCGAGCCCGCCGGTGCGGGTCACCACCACGGGCACGCCGGCGGCCATGGCCTCCACCGGCGACATGCCGAAGGGCTCCAGGGATGAGGGAAGCACGAACACGTCGGTGTTCGCCAGCAGCGCCGGCACGTCCTCACGCTCGCCGGGGCAATCCACCAGGTCCGCCACCCCGGCCTCCTCGGCGAAGCCCCGCAGGTTGGCCACATACCAGCCGCTCCCGGCAAGAACGAGCCGTGCCGTCGGGAAAGGGCAGCGGATCAGCGCCATGGCCCGAATCAGGTCTTCCTGGCGCTTCTCACCACGGAACCCTGCCACACAGGCAATGACGGGGAAGTGACCGTTGAGCCCCAGATCACGTCTGGTCTTCAGTCGCTCCTCGTCGGCAACCGAGGCGAACCGCGCCGTAGCCACGGGCGGGTACTGCACGTACACCTTGCGAGGGTCTACACCGCTGGCGATCAGATGCTCCCGCACCGCATTGCTGCAGGCAAGCACCCGTTTCGGCAGCAGGTTGTAGGAGACGGCCCGCTTGATGGGGTTCAGGAGTTCCCGGCTGCGGACGAGCGGAACTCCGGTGAGAAGGGAAGCGATTCCGCCGAGCCATGAATCCTTTGCCGAGTGGGAATAGATGACATCCACCCCCTCCCGGCGGATAACGGTACAGAGGGAGCGGATGGCAACCGGGTGCATCGCGTTGCGCATGGGCACGCCGGCTGCAATGAGTCCTGCCGCGTGCGCCCGTGCACAGAGCAACGCATCGGGAGGACAGAGGATGAGGGGACGGTGCCCGGCATCCCTCAACAGCCGCGCCTCGTGGACAATGCGCCGCTCCTGGCCGCCAAAATTTTTGGACGACTCGACGAAAAGGACGGTCAGTCTGCTGCCGGTGCCGGTGTTCCTGTCCATGGAAAGCATCTCAGCGGGCCGTGGAATTTACCGTTCGAGTTCTTCCGGCCGGGTCATGACCCAGCCGCGTGCCGCCTCCACTTGTTTGGCGTACCGGTAGAACGTCCCCTCGAAGGTGTAGAGGGCGATGACGAAACCGGCCCAGCCGTCGAGGATGCCGCGCCGCAGGATATACATCCTGAAAAAGGCGAACAGTGCGTGAAAGAGCGCCTTGCCCATGCCGGGGCGTACCCCCTTGGCGGCCATCTTGGCCGCGCCCAGGGTGGAATAGCGGTCGATCTTGGAAATCATCTGTTCGAAATTGCGGAACGGAATCTGCCAGATGGCATTCTTCATGTGGCCGACCCGGCCGATGGTGGTAAACGACTCATGCACCACCTCGTCCGTGAAGACCTGGGCGCCGCGACGGAAAAGCTGGGGCTGGCGATAGTCGGGATACCAGCCGGAATACCTGACCCAGCGCCCCATGAAGATGTTGCGGCGCGGCACGTAGTAGGCGTCCAGGGCATCGGGGCTGTCGATGATGGCGAGAATCTCGTTCTTGGCCTCTTCGGTGCAGCGCTCGTCCGTATCGAGGCTGAAGATCCATTCGTGGGACGTGGCGGCTATGGCGCTGTTGCGCAGCTTGCCGAACCCTTCGAAGGGAACCTGGACGACCTTGTCGGTATACTTCCGGGCGATCTCAGCCGTCCGGTCGGTGCTGAAGGAGTCGACCACCACGATCTCGTCGGCCCAGGTGACGCTCTGCAGGGCCGGCTCGATCTTCTGCTCCTCGTTGTAGGCTATGATGTAAACGGAAACCTTCGCCATGTTCTCTCCTTTGTCTGCCGGAAAATCAGTTACAGCCACGAGGTATCCGCCGTGCCGGTCAGGTCGACCCCCTCGAAGTCATCGCTGATGGGTTCGGCACCCTCCTCCCTGCCGGCGGTCCGCCAGGCCGGCAGCCGCTTGCCGTAGAGCCTGAGCGCACCCATGAGGGGATTGTCCGGCGTGGCGCCCGCCCGGGGGATGATGCAGACGGCCGGGATACCGAGGGCGTTGGCAGCCCAGTGGGAATAACCCGACAGGGGGGTTGCCAGCATCACGGGACAGCAGGCCAGGGCAAAGAGGTCTGCCACGGGATTCACCCGCGAGTCGTGATCGGGCCCCTTGTAGTCATAGGGTGACGTCACGTCGAGGGTGAACACGTCGAACCGGCGGTGGAGCGTCTCGTAGGTCGCCGGATCCCCCGTGCAGGAGAGGAAGAAGCTGACATCCTTCTGCTTGAACGCGATCCGCTCCATGACCGCCTCATACCACCAGAGGGGGACTGCCGGCCACTCGCAGGCAAGGGGATCGTAGCGCGACTCGTCCACGATCCGGTAGTCGCCGTGGCGGATGTGCACGGCCACCACGGGCCTCCCTTGGGCCCGCGCGAAGGTCCGCCTGATGGCATCGGCCAGATGCGGCGCAATTGTTACGCGGGACGCCACGTCCAGATAGATGGGGTCCAGCTTGTCCGATGGGCCGTCCAAGGAACGGAGGATGATCTTCTTGCCGCCAAGGGTGGCGAACTGGGCGGCATCACAGTTGCGAACCCGGAGCGCCCCCGGCTTCTGCCAGAAGCGGAGCTTTGCCCGGCGGGTCCCGGCCACGCTGAACGAATCCAGCTCGCTCCAGTCCAGAATGATCTCGTGCCCGTATTCCTTCTGGATGGCAAAGGCGAGCGGCAGGGTTTCGAGGCGGTTGGTGATGCCGACGAATTCATCGATATACAGCCTGGGTCTGGCCATCACGATACTCCCTGGGATGGTAGTGCTTGACGGCCTGCCCGGAGCCGTTCCGCGGCCTCCACCACCTCGGCCGTCGTCACTGCGGTCATGCACCGGTGGTCGGTGGGGCATTCCCGCAGCAGGCACGGGGCGCAGTCGGTGTCGCGACGCACGATGACGGCCCGTTCGCTCCAGGGCGAGGTGGTCGCATGGTCCGTGGAGCCGAACACGGCCACGAGCGGGACGCCGAAGGCCGCCGCAATGTGCATGGGGCCCGAGTCGTTGGTGATAAAGAAATCGCAGCGTTTGATGAGCGCCATGAGCTCCCGTACCGATGTCTTCCCCGCCATGACGACACAGGGGGTGGTCATGGCCGCGGCAATGTCGGCGGCAATGGCCGCTTCACCCGGCCCGCCGGTCACCACGACCCGCGCACCCCAGCGGCGGGACAGCTCGTCGGCCACGGCGGCAAAGCGCTCCGGATACCACCGCTTGGCCGCGCCGTACGAGGCGCCGGGGTTGATGCCGAGGAGGGCATCGCGAGCCCCGATTCCGTGCCCTGCCAAAAGTTCTGCCATGGCGGCATCCTCGTCGGCCGTTGTGGCCAGTTCAAGATGCCGATCACGGGTGGTGACCCCGAAACGGGCGAGCATGGCCAGGTAGTATTCCACGTGATGGAGCAGGCGCGTGGCGCCGTCAACCGCAACTCCGTGGGTCAGAAGCGGCCCGCGGCCATCGGTCCGGTATCCCATGCGCCGGGGAATCCGGGCAAGCCAGGCGATGAGCGCCGCATCAACGGCATTCTGCAGCAGAATCGCCAGATCGAACCGCCGGGTTCGCAGGTCACGGGCAAGCCGCATTTTGCCCCGCAGGCCGGCATGCGCACCTTTTCGGTCATAGATGATGACGTCATCCACGGCTCCGTGACCGGTGAACAGCGGTGCCACCAACGGATTGGCCAATACCGTCACCCGGGCGTTCGGGAAGCTCTCGCGAATTGCCCGCAGCGCCGGTGTGGTCATCACCGCATCGCCGATCCAGTTGGTGGATCGGACGAGAATGCTGCCGATTGTCTCCTGCCGTATATCCAAAGCGTGTACCGGTCCCCTGCCCCGTTCACCGGTCCCCGATGGGCTCAGCCTCGTCGAGGAGCATCACAGGGATATCGTCCCGCACGGGGAACCTGAGGCGGCATGCCTCGCAGACAAGGGCCGAACCGTTATTGACCGGTTTCACCTCCCCGGTGCAGCGGGGACATGCCAGTATTTCGAATAATTCGATAGATAATGCCATAGCGTA
Source organism: Geobacter anodireducens (assembly GCA_001628815.1). NCBI lineage: Bacteria > Pseudomonadati > Thermodesulfobacteriota > Desulfuromonadia > Geobacterales > Geobacteraceae > Geobacter > Geobacter anodireducens. The sequence goes on along the minus strand of CP014963.1, from coordinate 1,332,050 downwards.
AATTCCTTTTAAAGCACTTTGTCCAGGGCCGCTTCAAGGGGACCGGGATCCAGCGGGCGCATTTCGAGCACTGTGGCGTAGACCGGCAGCAGGCGCGCCAGATGGGCAGACAGCTTGACCCCATCCTTGCCGGTGGTGACCAGGTAATCGGCACCCGTGGCCGCTTCCCGCAGCATGTTCACCTCTCGCTCACCGTAAGAGGCGTGATCGGCAAAGGGAATGGTCGCCACGATATCCAGCCCCTCCCTGCGAAGGGCCTCGAAAAAACCCTCCGGCTCGGCGATGCCGGCAAAGGCAACCCCTCTGCGGCCGCGCAGGGCTCCTAACGGCTGCACCTCTCCATCGGGAAGAAGAGCCGCCCCCGTCAGTGCGTGACCGGCCCGGCACGAAGGGACCATGCCGTGAACCGCCGGGGCTTCGCCACCGGTGCAGCGGGTGTAGACCACCAGATCGGCCCGCTGGATGGCCGCCCGCGGTTCCCGGAGCAGCCCCGTCGGCAAGGTCCGGCCGTTGCCGAGGGGCCGGCGGCAATCCATGAGCAGGATGTTCAGGTCCCGGTGGAGCCGGAGGTGCTGGTAGCCGTCATCCAGAATGAAGACGTCCGGATCGAGCTGTTCCAGCGCCAGGAGACCGGCTGCGTAACGGTCCGCGCCGATGACCGCCATGAGCCCGGGCACCGACGTTGCCAGGTGCACGGGTTCATCCCCCGCCTCGGCAGCGGTGAGCAAGACCGTACGCCCGTCGGAAACGATGCGTGCTTCGCCTTCCAGCGACCCGCCGTACCCCCGCGAGATGACCGCAACCCGCTTGCCCCGCGCCATGAGCCGGCGCGCCAGGTACGCCACCATGGGGGTTTTGCCCGTGCCCCCCACGGTCAGGTTGCCCACGGAGATCACCGGACGGTCCAGGCGCCTGACCGCAAACAGTCCGTTGGCGTAGGCCAGTGCCCGGAGCCGGACCACCAGTCCATAAAGGACGGCAGGGATGGCGAGGGCCGCGCCGAGAAGCCGGGCACCCGCGCCGCGCTCTTCACCGGAAGCCAGTTTTCGCCAGTACCCTGTGCAACTCACTCGCCGCTCCCCGTGACAAGCAGGCGCCCGATGATCTCCAGGTGGCGGGAGGCGGCCCCCCCCTGCTCTGTCATGAGGCGGATGCCGCGCTCTCCCATGGCGAGTCGGCGGGGCTCGTCGTTCAGGAGCCGCCGCAGGGCATCCTCCAGGCCGGCTCGGTCCTCAACCTGCTCGCCCGCATCGGCTGCCAGGACCAGGGCCGTTATCTCCCGAAAATTGTGCATGTGGGGGCCGAACAGGACCGGGGCTCCGACCGACGCAGGTTCCAACAGGTTGTGCCCTCCCACGGGCACGAGGCTTCCCCCCACGAAGACCAGGTCGGACAGGGCATAGAGGTTCATGAGCTCGCCGATGGTGTCCACCAGCAGAACTCCGCCGGCTGCCGGTTCAGGCGCCCCATCAAGGGCGGAACGACGCACATGGGGAATCCCTTTGCCCTGCAGCATCGTTCCTACTTCAGCGGCACGCTCCGGGTGCCGGGGCACGAGCACCAGGAACAGCCCTGGCCGCTCCCGGACAAGGCGGGCATAGCTGTCCGCCACGGCCTCTTCCTCACCGGCATGGGTACTTCCGGCAGTGATGACGAGGGCGTCCGGTGGGAGACGGTAACGCTGGTGCAATTCCTCGCGTTCCGCAGGGCTCAGGGTTCTCACGGGGAGGTCGTACTTGAGGTTGCGCGTCACGAACACCCGGTGCGCCGGCGCACCGATAGCCACGATGCGGCGGGCATCCTCCTCGCTCTGCATGCAGAGGGCGGACAGCTTTGCCAGGAGCGGGGCAAAAAACCATGAAAACCGGAGGTAGCGCGGAAAGGAGCGGTCCGAGATACGGCCGTTGACCATGACGGCGGGGATTGCCATCCGACGGGCGTAGCGCAGGAAATTGGGCCAGATCTCCGTCTCCACCACAATGACCAGCGACGGTGACACGAGCCGAAGTGCGCGAGACACGGCACAGCCGAAATCAAAGGGGAAGTAGACGACGAGATCCGCCTCGGCGATCTTCTCGGCAACAGAGCGTCCGGTCTCGGTCACGGTTGAGAGCACAACGGGCCGCTCGGGATACCGATGTTTCAGCTCGCGCAGCAGGGGTTTCACCGCCATGGTTTCACCCACCGAAACCGCGTGGACCCAGATGGGTCTCTTGCCCGCAACGGGCATGAGCCGTTCCGGCGCGATGAACCCGAACCGCTCGCCGAACCCGGCGAAACTCCTCCCCCGGCTCACCGTCCGCCAGGCGTGGTGGGCGATAATCGCGGGCGACAGCAGGAGCAGCAGTATGTCGTACACAAGAAAGACCATCGAAACGCCATCCCCGACCGGTCGGCCGTCAAACCCGGGACCGGTCCCGGCCTTTCACTTGAACTGCATGTCGTAGAGCTTGCGGTAGAGCCCGTCGCGCGCCAACAACTCGTCGTTGGTCCCGACCTCAACCACCTCACCCTTGTCGATGACCACGATCCGGTCCGCATGGAGAACAGTGGAGAGCCGGTGGGCAATCACAAGGGTGGTCCGGTTCTTCATCAGATTGGTCAGGGCCTGCTGGACCATGTGCTCGCTTTCGGTGTCAAGGGCGCTGGTGGCCTCGTCCAGAAGGAGAATCGGCGCATTCTTGAGAATGGCCCGGGCGATGCAGAGCCGCTGCCGCTGACCACCGGAGAGGCGCACGCCCCGGTCGCCGATGTTTGTGTCATACCCCTCGGGCATCTCCATGATGAAGTCGTGGGCAAAGGCAGACCGGGCCGCGCGCTCCACGTCCTCCAGGGAGGCATCGGAGTTGCCGAGCCTGATGTTGTTGGCGATGGTTTCGTTGAACAGGATCGTTTCCTGATCCACCAGGGCGATCTGGCAAAGGAGGTCATCCAGCGCAAGCGCCGTACGTCGATCCCGTCGATGAGCACCGCACCGCCGGTCACATCGTAAAACCGGGGAATGAGCGACATGACCGTCGTCTTCCCGGCGCCCGAGGGCCCCACCAGCGCCACCACCTCGCCCCGCCCGGCCGTGAACGATACGTCGCGCAGCACCTCCTCATCGTCATAGCTGAACGAGACATTGCGCAGTTCCACGGAGCCGCGTACCGTTCCCGGCTCCACCGGATCGGGCGGGTCCTGGATGTCCGTTGGATGATCGATTACCTCGAAAACCCGTTCGGCCGCCCCCATGGCCTGCTGAACCGTATTGTAGGCGCTGAGGACCTTCTTGATCGGGCCGTAGAGCATCACCATGGCGGTCAGGAAAGAGAAGAATTCGGGCGCCGTCATCTTGCCGTCCATGACCTGGCTGCCGCCGAACCAGATCACCCCCGCCACTCCGAACGAAGTGATGATCTCCATGATGGGCGTGTGAAGCGATTCGTATTTTATGCTCTTGCGCAGGTAGCGGTACAGGCCGAAATTGGTCCGGCTGAACCGGTCCACAACGCTCTTCTCCTGACGGAATGCCTTGACCACCTTGATGCCGGAGAACGTCTCCTGGAGAATGCTCGTGATCTCACCCATCTGGCCCAGGGATTGTTTTGCCAGATTCTTGATCCTCTTGCCGATTTTCTGGGCCGGAACGGCCGTAAGGGGGAGCACGATAAACGTGATGAGCGCCAGCTGCCAGTTGCGGTAGAAGATGACGCCCAGCAGGCCGATGGCGGTCACGCCGTCTCGCAACAGGCTCGTGACGATATTTGCTACCCCCTGCTGCATCTGGCCCACGTCGCTCATGATCCGGGACATGAGGGTCCCGGTGGGATTATCGGTGAAATAGCGCAGGGGCAGCCCTACCTGCTTGCGGTACACCTCGTTGCGGATGTCCTGGATGGCCAGCTGACCTGCGGTCTGGACATAGTAGCCCTGGAGGAACCGTGCCACCCCGCGGAACAGGAAGACGATAATCAGGGCCACAGGGACGAGGATGAAAATCGTCATGTCCCTTTCGGAAAAGATCTTCTTCAGCAGCGGCTCCACCATCCAGGCGATGGCCGCATCGGTACCGCCGACGCAGAGTGACGCTGCCATGGAGATGACGATCCGCCACCAGTAGGGCTTGCTGTAATGCAGAATGCGCTTGAAGGTTTCCATTAGACCTGCTTTCCGAGCATTTCCAGAATGATTCCCGCCACCCGTTCAGAGCAGCCGCCGGTACCGAGCTTTTCCTTGACCATGGCAAGCCCGGCGCGGGTTTTCTCGGCATAGGCGGAATCATCCAGATAGCGTCCGATCTCGGCGGCGATCCGGTCGGCCGATGCCTCGTCCTGGATCAGTTCCGGCACCACCCGCGCGCCGGCCACGATGTTGCAGATCCCGATGTGGTCCACGCGGATGAGCCGCTTACCCACCTGGTAGGTGAGCGGGGACACCTTGTAGATGATCACCATGGGCACGCCCATGAGGGCGATCTCCAGGGTCACGGTGCCGGACACGGTCACGATGGCATCGCACACCTGCATCACGTCGTACACCCGGTCCCGGGCCACGGTCACGTCAAGGCCCGATGCCTCCAGTTGGGGAGCAATGTCCCCGTCGGTGAGGCTCGATGCCAGCGGCAGGATGAACTGGATGCCGGGATAGCGTTCCCGCAACAACTGCGCGCTTTCGAGGATTACCGGGAAGAGCTTGGCAATCTCCCCGCGGCGGCTGCCGGGGAAGAGCCCCACCACCCGCCGCCCCGGATCGAGCCCGAAGGAGGCCAGGGCCTCGTCACGCCCCATGGTCGGGCGCACCCGGTCCGCCAAGGGATGGCCCACGAAGCTGACCGGCACCCCGGCCCGTTCGTAAAAGGGCACCTCAAAGGGAAACACCACGGCCATCCGGTCCACCAGCCGACCGATGGTCTTGACCCGCCCGGTCCGCCAGGCCCAGACCTGGGGGCTGATGTAGTAAAGCACCTTGACGCCGTGGTGCCGGGCCACCCGGGCAAGCAGCATGTTGAAGTCAGGGTAGTCGATGAGAATCAGGAGATCGGGCGGATTCGAAGCGATGACCCGCCTGAGCGTCATGAAGGCCCGGGAGATCACCCCGATGTGGGCCAGTACCTCCACGATACCCACCACCGCCATCTCCGAGGAGTCCACCAGGGTCTCCACCCCGGCCTCCCGCATGCGGGGGCCCCCGATGCCGAAGAAAGAGAGGGTCGGGTCAAGACGGAGCGCTTCCCTGACCAGCCCGGCCCCGTGGAGGTCGCCCGAGGCCTCGCCGGCCACGATCATGATTCGATGTGATGTGTTTTCTGTCATCCGTCAAAAATGGCAGAGACGCCCCGCAGGGCGTCTCCGTGTTCAGTGTCGTGGCAGGTGTCGCAGCTAGAGCGCGCTCTTGATGACCCCGACCACCTCGCGCACCTGCTCCTCGGTCATCTCGGGGAAGATGGGGAGCGACATGCAGCGGGCCGCCGCATCCTCGGTCACCGGCAGGGTCAGGCCGGCGTACTGTGCGGCAAAGACATCCTGCTTGTGCAGCGGGATGGGATAGTAAATGGCGGAGGCGATGCCCGCGCCGGTCAGGGCCTTCATGATGTCGTCGCGCCGCTCGGTGAGCAGGGTGTACTGGTGATAGACGTGAACGCCCTTGCCGTCCTCGTAAGGGGTGACGATGCCGGTGCCGGCCAGCAGTTCCGAGTAGAGGTGAGCCACCCGGCGCCGCCCCTGGTTGTACTCGTCGATATGCTTGAGCTTGGCCCGCAGGATCACGGCCTGGATCTCGTCAAGACGGCTGTTGTAGCCGATGACCGAATGGTGGTAGCGGACCTTGCTCCCGTGGTTGCGGAGCACCTTGACCATCTCGGCCGTTTCGGAGCAGGAGGCGGTCACGAGGCCCCCGTCGCCGTAGCACCCAAGGTTCTTGCTGGGGAAGAAGCTGAAGGCCCCCAGAGCGCCGATGGAACCGGTCATCCGGCCGGCCGCGGCGGCGCCGAAGGACTGGGCGCAATCCTCGACCAGGAGGAGACCGTGCCTGGCGCAGATCGCCTCGATGGCCCCCATGTCGGCGGGCTGGCCGAACAGGTGGACCGGCAGCACGGCGCGGGTCCTGGGCGTGATGGCCGCCTCGATGGCTGCAGGATCGATATTGTAGGTGCGCGGGTCGATGTCGACGAAGACCGGCGTCGCCCCCACGTAGCGGATGGCCTCGGCCGTGGCGATGAAGGTGAAGGGGGAGGTGATCACCTCGTCTCCCTCCTTGATGCCGGCCGCGGCAGGGCAAGGTGAAGGGCGTCGGTGCCGGAGGCCACCCCGATGGCGTGCTAAGGCGTCGGTGCCGGAGGCCACCCCGATGGCGTGCTTCACGCCCAGGTACGCCGCAGCCTCCTCCTCGAAGGCGCTCACATTGGGACCGAGGATGAACTGGGTCTTCTCCAGGGCCTCCAGAATGCCCCGGTCGATCTCGTCTTTAAGCTTCAGGTACTGGACCTTGAGGTCTACCATTGGAATCATTGTCTTCCTCCTTGGATACCGACAGCATTGAAACGCGGACGTGGTGTTTGACCATCAGATCAAACGTATCAATCCGTTAACGCTTCAACGCGTCTACAGTTGTTTCGTGATCATGAGCGCCGTCTCCAGCGCCCGCTTGCCGTCCCGGCCGCTCACCACCGGGGTCGCCCCGGTCCTGATGCACTCCAGGAACGAGGCGATCTCGCTCTTCAGGGCATCGCCCTGCTCGAACGTCTTCTGGTCCATGGCCACGTTCGGTACGCCGGGGAACATCTCGCCGCTCCCCTTGCGGAAGACTGCCAGGGATTTATTCTGGAAGTCGACCGTAATGTAGGAGTCGGCCTGGAAGATCCGCATCTTGCGCTCGCTCTTCAGGCTGATCCGGCTGGCGGTGACGTTGGCCACACAGCCGTTCTCGAACTGGATCCGGGCATTGGCAATATCTTCCTCGTCGGTGAAGACCGGCGCGCCGATGGAATTGACCTGCTTCACGGGCGAATCGATGATGTGCTGGATGATGTCGATGTCGTGGATCATGAGGTCGAGCACCACGTTCACATCGGTCCCCCGGGGCTTGAACGGCGCGATCCGCAGCGATTCGATGAAGCGCGGCCCGGTCAGCAGCTCGTCAAGGGCCATGACCACCGGATTGAAGCGCTCAAGGTGACCCACCTGGAACACCGCCTTCCGCTCATCGGCAATGCGGATCAGCTCATCCGCTTCCTCGATGGTGGTGGTAATCGGTTTTTCCAGCAGCACGTGGACACCACGGTCCAGAAACGCCCGCGCCACCTCGAAATGGTACTGAGTCGGCACCACAATGCTCACGGCGTCGACCCGGTCCAACAGCTCACGGTAATCGGCGCAGGGGCTGGCACCGACCTTGGCCGCCACCTCTGCGGCCCGGTTCATGTCGGTGTCGACCACCGCCACCAGCTCGGAATCAGGAAGCTGGGCATACTTTTCCGCGTGAAACTGTCCCAGGTAACCGACGCCGATAACCGCTGTCCGTAGTTTGTCCGTCATCTGCAGAGTCCCCTTTCCGATTTCTCGGCAAAAGTAACAAAGTGATCGATCTCCTGCGAGGGAGGGATTTCCTCGCGGATGCGGCGCAACGCCTCCTCCAGCTTGAGGCCGGACCGGATCACGAGCCGGTAGGCTTTCTTGATCCGGCCAACGAGCTCCTCGGAGAAGCCGCGCCGTCGGAGCCCCACCGTGTTGAGACCGGAAGAAATCGCCCGGTTGCCGCTGGCGATGGTGAACGGCAGCACATCCTGCACAACCATGGCTCCTCCGGAAAGCATGGCGCTCTCGCCCACCCTGACGAACTGATGAACCGCCGAAAGCCCGCCGAGGATGGCGAAATCCTCGACAACCACATGGCCGGCCAGTGTCGATCCGTTGGCCATGATGACCCGATTGCCGATCACACAGTCATGGGCCGCATGACAGTAGGCCATGAACAGGTTGTCGTCACCGATTACCGTTTCGCCGATGCCGGTGACCGTCCCGGGCTGGAGCGTCGTGAACTCGCGAATGACGTTACGGTTGCCGATCCGCAGCCAGGTTTCCTCTCCCCGGTACTTCAGGTCCTGGGGAATGCCGCCCACCGAGGCCATATTGAATATCCGGTTGTCCTCGCCGATCTCGGTCCAGCCGTCAATGACGGTGTGGGGTCCAACGGTTGTGCCCCGTCCGATACGAACGTGCTCCCCGATAATGACATAGGGGCCGATTTCTACACCCTCGGCGATTTCCGCCCCGGGATGCACGATTGCCGTAGGATGAATCATTTAGAGCTTTTCCTTGTCGGCAAAGGTCGCCTTGAGCTCCGCCTCGGTGACCAGCTTGCCGTTCACGGTGGCCCTGGCACTGAAGCACCAGATACCCCGCTTGCAACCGGAGATCGTCACTTCGATCCGCAGTTGGTCTCCCGGCACCACCGGCTTGCGGAACTTGACGTTGTCGATGGAGGCGAAGTAGCAGACCTTGTCGCGAACCTCGTCACCCAAGGTCACATAGGCGTAGATTCCCCCCACCTGGGCCATGGCCTCAACGATCAGGACTCCCGGCATCACCGGATGTCCAGGAAAGTGGCCTTGGAAAAACGGCTCGTTGATGCTGACGTTCTTGATCCCCACGATCCGCTCGCCGGCAACGTACTCCACGATCCGATCCACCAGGAGGAAGGGGTAGCGGTGGGGGAGAATCTTCATGATTTCGTTGATATCAAAGACTGTTTCCATGTTCACGCTCCTCAAAAGAGAAAAACGGACCGCCCGGAGGACAGTCGCGTTTTCTCGATTACACGACCGAAATGAAAGAAACAAACCGGTGCGGAGCCGGCTAGCCTGCGGATTCCAGCTTCTCCTCGAGCTCGCGGAGCCGTTTTTCCAGGGCAGCCACAGCCCGCTTCATTTCAGGGAGTTTCGGCACAACCGCCGAGGCACGGAGCCACTCCCGGTGATCAAAGGCGGGAATGCCGCTCACGATGGTGCCCGACGGCACGTTGCCGGGAACACCCGACTTGGCGCCAACCATGGCATTATCGCCGATCTCAAGGTGCCCGGCCACTCCCACCTGCCCGCCGAGCGTCACCCGTCTGCCGAGCTTGGTGCTCCCCGAAATGCCCACCTGGGAGACGATCATGCAGTTCTCGCCAATGACGCAGTTGTGGGCGATCATGACGAGGTTGTCGATCTTGGTCCCTTTGCCGATAACGGTGGAAGCAAGGGCGGCACGGTCGATGGCGGCGTTGGCGCCGATTTCCACGTCATCCTCGATCACCACGTTGCCCAGTTGGGGGATCTTGTACCAGCCGTCGCCGTCGGGCGCGTAGCCGAAGCCGTCGGAACCGATGACGGTCCCACCGTGGATCGTCACCCGGTTGCCGATGCGGCACCCCTGATAGACCGTGACATTGGCATGGAGCGTGACGTCGTCGCCGACAGTGACCCCCTCGTAGAGCACCGCTCCCGGATGGAGCGTCACCCGGTCGCCGATGGTCACGTTATCGCCGACCACCGCACCCGGTGGATCGTTATCTCCGAGCCGAGTTTCACGCCCCGGCCGACATGGGCTCCGGCCATCACCCCGCGGGCCGCGCGGGGAGCCACGTAGAAAAGGGTCAGCAGCCGGGCGAACGCCAGATAGGGATTGGAAACCACGATGGCGTTGTGGCCGTGCCGTTCGGCGCCGGGCGGCAGAATGACCGCCCCTGCCTGGTGGAGGCAACCTTCGGCGCATAGCGGGGATTGGCGAGAAACGTGATCTGACTGTCAGTGGCATCGTCGAGGCTCGCCACGCCGACGATCTCCCGGGAGCCGTCGCCGGCCAGCGTTCCACCCAGGTAGTCTGCCAGTTCCTGTAGCGTCTTGCGCACGGTCATCTTATTTCTTCCGGGAGGAGTTGAAAATCTTCAGAACGTCATCGGTCAGGTCGGCCTTATCATCGGCGAAGATCATGCTTTCGTTCTTCACGAAGATGATCGTGTAGCCGCTCTTGCGGCCGAAATCCTGAATGACCCGCTCGAGCTCCTCGATGATCCGCTTGGTGAACTCCTCGTCCTTGGCCTGGAGCTCGTCCTGGGCATCCTTGGTGAACCGCTGGAACTCCTTGAGCTTCTGCTGGTAGTCCTTTTCCTTGGCGCTACGCGCCGAATCGGACAGGAGCACGCTCTGCTTTTCCAGGTCGTCCTTCAGTTTTTTGAGTTCATCCTGCTTGAGGTTGATTTCGTCCTGGTACTTCTTCACCTTTGCGGCAAGCTGCTCCTTGGCCTCCTTGCCCGCTTCGGAGAGGTTGAGGGCCTTCTGCATGTCGATGAAGCCGAGTTTGCCCCCTTCCGCCCCGAAAGCGGAGGCGGCCATGAGCGACAACGTAACGACAGTGGCTGCAATGATTCTTTTCATTGTTTCTCCTTTAGCTGGTGCTCTGAAACCCGAGATCTCTAGAAAAAGCTCCCGATTGAAAATTCGAACCGCCCGCTCGATTTGTCGATGCCGTCGCGGGGGTTGAGCGGAATGCCGTACTCAAGCCGCAGCGGACCCATGGGGGACACCCACCGGATACCGGCGCCGTAGCTCATCAGGACACTGGAGAACATATCCTGGTTCTCGCCGTACACATTGCCCGCATCAAAGAAGAGGACCCCCTTGAGGCCCGCATCCTTGAGCAGCGGAATCGTGTATTCCACGTTAAGGATCGCCTCCTTGTCGCCGCCGACAAAGGCCCGTTCGGGGTTTGTCGTGGGGAGGCCGGTCAGCGGGTCGGTGGTCGGCACGTAGGTGATAATGGACGGGCTCACGCTTCGGCCCTCAAATCCCCGCAGCGTATTGATGCCGCCGGCGAAGAAGCGCTCGTCGATGGAAATGTCCTTGCCCCCGAGCCCTTGGATGTAGCCGAGGGTGCCCCGCAGGCTCAGCACCGTCCCGAAGCCGGTCGGGAAAAAGACCGAGGTGTCGCCGTAGTAGCGGAGGAACCGGTTTGTGCCGCCGAGTCCGGCAAACTCGACCGAGAGGTTGTTGACCATGCCGCGGGTGGGGTCGAGACGGTAGTCGGTGGTGTCCCTGGTCAGGCTCACGTAAATGGAGCTGGTGGTGGAGTCGGTCTCGGGCACGACCCGCAGGGCCGGTGAGATGTCGAAGATTTCCTTCTGTTCATACTTGTAGACCCACAGGGTCCTCATGGTGTCGCTCAGGGGATACCCCGCCTTGATGTCGCCGCCCGTTGCCCGGCGGGTGAAGTCGAGGTAGTCGCGCTCGGTCCGGTAGAGGTCGCCCCCCAGGGTCCAGCGGGTATCGAGGAAATAGGGGTCGGTGAGACCCAGGTTGAACGTGGACGACTTGCCGCCGATGGAGGCGGCCAGGTTGGCCCTGAGGCCCAAACCGAGGAAGTTGCCCTGGGAAACGGAGCCCTGGCCGATAAGGCCGTCCAGGGAACTGTAGCCGGCACCGATGCTGAAGGTACCGGTGGGCTTCTCCTTCACCTCGATGTTCACGTCCAGCTTGTTCTCGGAGCTCCCCTTGACCGTGGAGATTGCCGCTTCCTCAAAGAACCCCAGGTTCATGAGGCGCTGCTTGCTCTGCTTGAGGCCGGTGCTGCTGTAGGTTTCGCCCTCGGCCACTTTCAGCTCGCGGCGAATGACCTTGTCGCGGGTCTTGGTGTTGCCGCTGACGTTGATCCGATCGAAAAAAACCTTGTCCCCCTTCTCGAACTCGAAGGTCAGGTCCACGGTCTTCGTCTCCGGGTTCACCTTGGTGAGCGGCGTCACGTTGGCAAAGGCGAACCCCTTGTCCGCATAGAGATCGGTGAGCGCCATAACGTCGGTGCGGAGATTCGCCCGGCTGAAGATGTCCCCCGACTTGAGCCTGAGCCCCTTGGCGAGGTCCTCTTCCTTTTCCAGCAGATCCCCCTTGAAGCCGATGCTTCCGGTCCTGAACTGGTCCCCCTCGGTGATGCCGATGGTCACGATGAGGCCGCTTTTGTCCTCGTTGAGCGTCACCTGGGGCTCGCCGACCTTGACGTTGACGTAGCCGTTGTTGAAGTAGAGATCGGCGATGAGGTTCACATCGTTCTTCACCACTTCATCTTTATAGGTGCCGGCACCGGTAAGCCAGGACAGGAACCACTTTTCCTTGGTTTCCATGACCCCGCGAACCTTGCTTGCGCTGAACGCCTTGTTTCCTTCGAAGCGGATCGACTTGATCAGGACCTTTTCCCCTTCGGCAACCGAGACAATCACCCGCACGTCGGTGTCGGAACGCTTCTCGCTCCGGGTGGTGACCTCGGCCAGGTAATAGCCCTCGTCCCCGTAGAGTTTCTTGACCCGCTTGCCAGCCAGGGTCAACTCCTTCTGGGAAAAGATGGAGTTCGCCTTGAGTCCCAGGGCGTCCCGCACCTTGTCGGTGGAAAGCTCCTTGTTACCCTCGATCCTGATCTCGCGGATAATGGGCTTCTCCTGCACCGTATAGACCAGGACCACTCCGCCGTCGCCCTGCTCGGTCTCTGCCCGCACGTCGATGAACTGCCCGAGCTTGTAAACAGCCCGCACATCGGCATCCACCTTTTCGGCGTAGAGCAGATCGCCCGTCTTGAGCGAAAGAGCATTGGTTATGGCAGCCGTCTCGACCCGCCGGTTCCCGTTGACCCGGACATCGATGATTTTCTCACCCTCGGCCCGAACGCCCTGAACGTTCAGCACCACTGCGGCAATGATTCCTAGTGAAGTCGCTTGTAGCCGTCGCACCGCTACCCCGGAAATGTGGATTTTAACTGCGCTGCCCTACGTGCTGCCTGTTGAGACGAAAGGGTGCTACTCCTCGATGCGGCCGTCCACCAGCCGGACAGTCCGCCCCATGCGGGAAGCGAGCCGCTCGTTGTGGGTCACGACCACCAGGGTCAGGCCCCGTTTCCGGTTGATTTCGGAAAGCGTTTCATGAACCTCGTCGCTGGTCTTCATGTCCAGGTTGCCGGTCGGCTCATCGGCCAGCAGGAGCCGGGGCGACAGGACCAGAGCCCGCGCGATGGCCACCCGCTGCTGCTCCCCGCCGGACAGCTCCCCCGGCTTGTGGGTGAGCCGGTGGGCAAGGCCGACCTCCGAAAGCAGCTCCCGGGCCGGGACAAGCGCCGCGGATCGCTTCATGCCGCCGATCAGGGCCGGCATCATGACGTTTTCCTCTGCCGTGAACTCAGGCAGCAGATGATGAAACTGAAACACGAAGCCGATGGAGCGGTTGCGGAAGGCGGCCAGGTCCATGTCGCTCTTCCGGAAGACATCCTCGCCGCCGAACAGCACCGACCCCGACGACGGCCGGTCCAAGGTCCCCATAAGATGGAGCAGGGTGCTCTTGCCGGCCCCCGATGCCCCCACCAGGGCAATGGTTTCCCCTTCGGCAACCGCCAGATTGACCCCCCTGAGCACATCGACGCGGGTGTCTCCGGCGCCGTAGGTCTTGCAGAGGTCCACAACCTCGATGAGGCTACTCATAGCGCAACGCCTCGGCCGGGGGGAGGCGCGATGCCTGCCAGGACGGGTAGAGGGTCGCCACCAGGGAGATAACCACGGCCGTCACCGAGATGAGCAGCACATCGGACGGCACGACCTGGGACGGGAAATGATCCAGGTAGTAAACGTCCTTGCTGAACAGCTCGAAACCGGTGACCCGCTGGATGAACCCCACGATGGGCTCCAGGTTCAACGCCACCAGAAGTCCGCCGACAACGCCGATGACCGTCCCGGAGATGCCGATGATGAGCCTTCGAGAACGAAAATTTTCATGATGCTCCGCCCTGGCGCCCCCATGGATTTGAGAATGGCGATGTCCTTGGTCTTCTCCATGACCACCATGAAGAGGGTCGAGGCAATGCCGAAAGCGGCCACCAGGACGATCAGGGTCAGAATGATGAACATTACCATCTTTTCGGTCTTCAAGGCAAAAAGAATGTTCTTGTTCATCTGCATCCAATCCCGGGCATAGTAAGGGAATCCGAGGTCGCGGTTGATCTCCCGCACCATCTCTCCCGTGTGGTAGACATCGGCCACCCGGAGCTGGATGCCGGTGACCATGTTTCCCATCGAAAGAAACTCCTGGGCCTCGCCGAGCCCCACGTAGGCCAGGGTCGAATCGTACTCGAACATGCCGGTGTTGAAGAGCCCCACCACCCGGAACTGCTTCATCTTGGGAACCATGCCGAGGGGGGTGATGTTGCCGAGCGGAGAGATGACGTTCAGGGTGTCGCCCACGTACAGGTTGAGGGAGCGCGCCAGTTCCTTGCCGATGATGATGCCGGGCCGGGCCGGCTCGGCCGAGGCAAGGGGGGCCGGGACTGCAGTGAGATCGGTCAGCTTGCCGTCGACGAGGGAGCGTGAGAGGTTGGTGACCTGGGGGTCGGTGGCGGGATCGATCCCCCTGAGCACCACGCCGGAAACGTTGCCGCCCGAGGAAAGCATCACCTGACTGTAGATGAACGGGGTGACGGCCTTAACCCCTTTGACGGCACTTAGCCGCTCCATCATGGCGTGATAGTCCTCGATGCCGCCGCTCGATTTCAGCACCACGATGTGGGCATTGGTGCCGAGGATCTTTTCCTTGAGATCCTCTTCGAAGCCGGTCATCACCGCCAGAACCACGATGAGCGCGAGCACCCCCAGGGCAACGCCTGCGGTGGAAATAAAGGTGATGATCGATATGAAGGTCGACTTCCGCTTGGCCTTCAGATAGCGGAGACCGATAAAAAGCTCGTAGGGCATCTATGAACCTCGGGACTGGGGACTCGGGACTCGGGACTGGTCATGACAATCGTGGTTACTGGTCCCGAGTACCCAGTCCTGAGTCCCGTTATTTCTCCTTGCGCAGTTGCGGGAAGAGAATGACGTCACGAATCGAAGGTGAATCGGTCAGCAGCATCACGAGCCGGTCGATGCCGATCCCCTCCCCCGCGGTGGGGGGAAGGCCAAACTCCAGGGCGCGGATGTAATCCTCGTCCATGTAGTGGGCCTCGTCGTCGCCCTTGGCCTTGGCCGCCACCTGGGCGAGGAACCGCTCCTTCTGGTCCACGGGATCGTTCAGCTCGGAAAAGGCGTTGGCCATCTCGCGGCCGGCAATGAACAGCTCGAACCGGTCCACGATCTCCGGGTCCTTGTCGCTCTTGCGGGAAAGGGGTGACACCTCGGTGGGGTAGGCGGTAATGAAGGTCGGCTGGATCAGCTTTGCTTCCGCCACTTCCTCGAAAATCTCGGTAATGAGCTTGCCGTACCCCACGTCGGCGGGCAGGTCGAGCCCCAGCCGCTGGGCGTAGGCGTAGGCCAGATCCCGGTCCGCCAGGGACTTGGCGTCGATGTCGCCATATTCCAGAATCGCCTCGACAACGGTGAGCCGCTTCCAGGGGCGCTGGAAGCTGATCGGCATCTCCTGGTAGGTGAAGTCGAGGGTCCCCAGCACGTCCTGCGCCACATGACAGAGGAGTTCCTCCGTGAAATCCATCAGGTCTTCAAAGGTGGCATAGGCCTGATAGAACTCCATCATGGTGAACTCGGGGTTGTGGCGCACCGAAATCCCCTCGTTGCGGAAGTTGCGGTTGATCTCGAAGACCCGCTCGAAGCCGCCGACCACGAGCCGCTTCAGGTACAACTCCGGCGCGATCCGGAGAAAAAGCTGCATATCGAGGGCATTGTGGTGGGTCACGAAGGGACGTGCCGTGGCGCCGCCGGGGATCGGCTGCATCATGGGCGTTTCCACCTCGAGGAAATCCTTGCGCACCATGAATTCGCGGATGAGATTGACGATGCGGGACCGCTTGACGAACACCTCGCGCACTTCGGGGTTCACGATGAGGTCCACGTAGCGCTGGCGATAGCGCGTCTCCACGTCCGTGAGGCCGTGGAACTTCTCGGGAAGCGGCTGGAGCGACTTGGTCAGGAGCCGGATGAATGTGGCGTTGAGGGTGAGCTCGCCGGTCTTGGTCCGGAACGGGGTGCCGCCGACGCCGACGATGTCGCCGATATCGAAGGTTTCGAACGCATCGAACGCATCGTCGCCCACCGTATCCTTGCGTACGTAGACCTGCATCCGGCCCTTCCGGTCCTGGATCTGGATGAACGCGGCCTTGCCGAAGGAGCGGCGCGCGATGATGCGGCCCGCAACGGTAAAACTGCGGGGATCATCCTCAATGGTATCCACAGTGCCATAGGTCTCCCTGAAATCGGCAGACGTATGGTGGGGCTTGAAGTCATTCGGGTAGGGATTGATCCCCGCTTCCCAGAGGGCGTCGACCTTGCGCCGTCTCTGGAGCAACAGCTCACTCAACTCTTCCATTGCTCGTACAGTCCCTTTCTCGCAGCCGTTTTCCGGCCCGTTTAACAAATCGTTAACTTAGCCAAAGGAGCATGCCAAGTCAAGGAAAAACGGGGTGCGAACAGAGCGCACCCCGTCAATTTAGCTTGCATATTCAAATAGTTGAAGGCAGGGTCAGGGGAGGTGCACCTGCACCGGCACGGTCCGGTTACTGGTCGTGCCGTCGCCGAGCTGGCCGTAGCCGTTGTACCCCCAGGACCACAAGCCTCCTGGCCCATGTTTCTTGACGATCGTAAAGAACGACCCGAGGAGCACCACCCGCTCCACATCGCTAAGGGGGGCGTTCGATGCATCACGCACCTGGGCGGGGCTCAGTTGGTCCCCGGTGGTCCCGACGGACAGAAGACCGAGGGTATTGAATCCCCAGGCGTATACCGTGAAGTCGTTCGCCACGGCCACCGAATGGGACGGGCCGGCACACACGTCGATAAATCCGGTAATGCCGGCGGGCGGCGTCAACTGGACAGGGGTGCTCTGGTTGGTGGTGGTGCCGTTGCCGAGCTGACCATAGGCATTGTTCCCCCAGGCCCAGATCTTGCCGGTAGAATCCAGGGCCAGGTTGTGGCTGCCGCCCGCGGAAATCTTGCGGATCGTTATGGAGGAGGGAAGCTGGACTTTTTGAGGCATGTGGCTGCTCAGGGTGGTTCCGTTGCCCAGTTGGCCGCTGGCGTTGTTGCCCCAGGCATAGGCTTCGGTGCTGGTATAAGCGATGCTGTGACTGCCGCCGGCAACGATGGCGGTCGGAGTAATGGGGAGCTTTGCCGCCTCCACCTGCCTGGGGGCGAAGCGGGTGGCGGAAGAGATCGGATTCAGGGCCAGTTGGCCCGCGCCATTGCTGCCCCACGCCCAGACCGTGCCCCCGGCCAGAGCCAGGGAATGGAGTCCGCCGGCCGCCACCTGCTGAACAGCACCGCCGAAGCCGCCGATCTTCACCGGCGTGGCACTGGTCGGGACCGTTGCGGGATCGTGGCCGATCTGGCCGGCCGAATTGCTGCCCCACGCCCTGACCCCGCTCACGTTGTCGAACCGCGCGATGGCGAGGGTATGGGAGGCTCCGGTGGCAACCCCGCTGGAGTAGGTGGCAAAGCCGAGCCGGAACCGCTTGGGGGTGGCAGCAGAGGTGGTTGTACCGTCACCGAGCTGGCCGGACTCGTTATTCCCCCACACCGCAAGGGTCGTCATGTTCTGGAACGCGACGCTGTGGGAATAGGCCGGCGACGAGATGCTGGTGGAGTCCGCGAAGGGCAGGTCCCCGTCGGCGCAGGCGGAAAGGAGCGTACAGGATGCAAGCACGGCGGCCATGCGAAAGCTGGTGATATTCTTCATTGTCTTCTCCCCTGCTGGTGATTGGTCATGGATACGTTACTCTTATCCTGCTCCGGAACCTACGTGCCGGGTGCCCTATCTGCCGGCCACGATTTCGTACAGACCGCCGGGAGACACCCCCTCGAACGTCACCGGGCCGAGATACTCGCCCTTGCGGAAGCAGGCCCCTTCCCCCGGCACGAGCCTGGCGGCGGAGGCATTGCGAAAGGAAAAGACCGTGCCTCCCTGGAGCGAGGCAAGGTCCTCCACCCGCTCGACGGGGAAAACGTGACGATCCACGACAGCGAAGTCCTCCGGCGCAGGGAGCGGCGTGGCACCGTTGGCCGCATCCGCCATGGACAGGGGGATGACGCTCCCTTTCCCGGCGCCCCGCGGGAGAACGGCCCGAAGCGTCACCTCCACCGAATCCGTGCCGTTGAACCTGAAGTCGTAAAAGGGGGTCCAGCCGTTTCCCTTCACCAGATAGCTGTAACGGACGCCGCCCTTTCCGGCGAGCCGGAGCCGGGCCACGCTGCCGCCGGGGGGCTCCGAAGCCTTGAGGGCCTTCAGCCGGTCATCCACCGACCTGATCCCTTCCTCGGTCTGCCGGCGGGCCCGATAGACCTCCTCCAACTGCGCCAGGGCGTACTCGGTCCCCTTCCTGACCGACATGAGGGGTTCAGGGTTGCCCTTGGTCTTTCGCGGCGCCTTGCTGCTTTGCGATTTTGCCGCCGCCTTGAATATCTCTTCCCGCGCTTCGATGGCTCTGAGCCGGTCCTCTAGGCCCTTGCGCCGTTCGATCAGGCGAGCGATCCCGCTGCCGGCGCCGGCAGCGGGCCGGAGAGGCTCCACGTCCACGCGGACCACGCCGGCGCGACCGGTAGGACTCACCCGGAGGGATCCGGGGATGTAGGTCGAAGGTAGCGGGACTTCCACCGTACCCCTGACAGTGGTTATTTCACCCGAAACCCGGGCCCCGTCCAGATAGTAGGTGATGGTGCTGCCGGCCATGGCCGGCACGGCAGCCAGCAGAATACCGATTACATACAGCGCGAGTCGCATCCGCCCTCCCTGGCATGGCACGCTATCACGAGGCAACGTCGAGCAGTTCCACCTCGAAAATCAGCGTGGCGTTCGGCGGGATCACCCCGCCGGCTCCGGCGGCACCGTACCCGAGTTGGGGAGGCACGATGAGACGGCGTTTGCCGCCGACCTTCATGGACATGACCCCCTCGTCCCATCCCGGGATCACCTCGCCCGCGCCGATGGTGAAGACGAACGGCTCTCCCCGGTCCACGGAGCTGTCGAACTTCGTGCCGTTCTCAAGCCAGCCCGTGTAGTGAACCTTCACCGGTTTACCGGCCACGGGGGCCGCACCGGACCCGGCGACAAGGTCCACGTAGGAAAGCCCCGACGCGGTCGTGACGGCATCAGAGGCGCCGGCGGCGCTTGCAGGCTTCGCCTCGCCGGCCGGCTTGGTTTCCCTGTCCGAGCAGGCCGCCACGACGATACCGACCAGAAGCAGCAGCAGTACGAGAATTTTCTCGACGTTTCTCACCAAATACCTCCGAGATGGATTATTGATTGAACGGCTCATGGATCCCGCCGAGCCTCAGGATGAACTCCCATTGGGCCGGGGTCACCGGTTGCACTGAAAGGCGGCTCCGCTGCAAGAGGACCATGTCCGCCACCTCCGGGTGCATCTTCAGTTCGGCAAGCGTCACCGGCCGCGCGAGAGGCCTCACGTACCTGACGTCGACCATATACCAGATGGGGTTGTCCCGGCCGGCCCGGGGATCGAAATGTTCGCCGGCCGGGTCCAGGGCGGTCCAGTCGGGATACCCCTCGCTCACCACCCGGGCGATGCCGACCACGGCCGGCTCGGTGACGTTGCTGTGATAGAAGAGGACCCCGTCGCCGGGCTTGATCTCGTCGCGCAGAAGATTGCGGGCCTGGAAGTTGCGCACGCCATCCCAGTGCTCGGTGCCATCAGGACGGTTCCCGAGGTCGTCGAACGAAAAACAGGACGGCTCGGACTTGAAGAGCCAGAAACGCCGCTGGCGGTTCATGGTGCCTCCCGGGTCACGCGACGCGCCTTCCTAGGTCAGGAGGTGCACGAAGAGCCCGCTCCTCAGCTTGGGCTCGAACCAGGTGGACTTGGGGGGCATGATCTTGCCCACATCGGCCAGGTGCATCAGCTCAGCCATGGACGTGGGGTGGAGCGAGAAGGCCACCCGGTACTCGCCGCCTGTCACCAGGCGCTCCAGTTCGCCGGTGCCGCGGATGCCCCCCACGAAATGGATCCGCTGGTCGGTCCGGGGATTGCGGATGCCGAGGACCGGCCCCAGGAGGTTGTTCTGGAGGATGGAGACGTCCAGGTGGGACACTGCGTCATGCTCGTCAAAGGAGCCCTGCTTGGGCACAAGCTGGTACCAGCGCCCCTCCAGATACATGCCGAACTGGTGCCTGCTTTTCGGTTCGAACGCCCTTCCTCCGGGGAGACGCTGAAATGCTCTCCCACCCGGGCCATGAACTCGGCCACGGTGAGGCCGTTCAGGTCCTTCACCACCCGGTTGTAGGGCATGATGGTCATTTCGCTGTCAGGAAAGATCACGGTAAGGAACCAGTTGTACTCCTCGTCACCCGTATGATCGCGGTTGGCGGAGCGGCGCAGGTCACGCACCCGCCCGGCCGCGGCGCTCCGGTGATGGCCGTCCGCCACGTAGAGGGTTGCAATGGAGGCGAAGCGGGCGGTGAGTTCGTCGATGACCGCCCGGTCGTCCACGACCCAGAGGGTATGGGAAACGCCGTCGTCGGTGGTGAAATCGTAGGCCGGTTCGGCCGAGGCGGCCCGGGCCACGATGGCGGTAATGGCCGGATCGTTGCGGTAGGTATAGAAGACCGGCTCGTCGTTGGCGTCGAGGTAGTCGATGTGCTTTACCCGATCCTCTTCCTTGTCGGCCCGGGTGAGCTCATGCTTCTTGATGACCCCGCTCTCGTAGTCGTCCACGCCGGCGCAGACCACGAGTCCCGTCTGGACGAACGCTCCCATCTTCTGGCGGTAGACGTAGTAGCACTCCCGGGGTTCCTGAACGAGGATGCCCTCGGCCGTGAACCGTTGCAGGTTTTCCCTGCCTTTTTCGTAGACCGGCTCGGCGTAGGGATCCATCTCGGCGGGAAGATCGATCTCCGGCCGGGAGATGTGGAGAAAGCTGTAGGGGTTGCCTGATGCCATGGCTGCGGCCTCGGCCACGTTCATGACGTCATAGGGAAGCGCGGCCACCTTCTCGGCCAGGTGCTTCGGCGGGCGAAGCGCCCGAAACGGCTTGATCAGAGCCATGGTTACCTCGATAAATTAGAAGTAGCGCCGCCCGCCCATGAAACGGGAGGTGAAATAGTTCTCGTCAAGGGACGAAACCTTGATGTCGTCGCCGCGGCGGGGGGCATGGACGAAGCGGTTGTCACCCACGTAGATCCCCACGTGGTTGATGCTGTCATCGGAGGCGCCGAAGAAGACCAGGTCGCCGTCGCGCAGATCCCCGCGCCCGACCGGGTCGCCCACCTTGAACTGCTCGCGGGAGGTTCGGGGAATGTTGACCCCGCAGAGGTTGTACACGGCCCTGACGAACCCGCTGCAGTCCATCCCGTCCACGACGGTATCCCCGCCCCAGCGGTAGGGGATGCCAACGAACCGCTCCGCAGTGCGGGCGGCAATGGCCCCCATGTCCCGGTTGCCCCGGTCGTTGTCGGGGCGGCTGCGGGGCTGGTCGGGCTTCGGCCGGCCGATGGTCGCGGCGGGCTCCTTGCGGATGACCGTTTCGCGCTTCGCGACGGGCAGGTTTTCCGGCGAGGCGATGAAGTAGGAGCCGATCATGCCGTCGGCCACCAGCCTGCGGGCCTCCCTCCGGGCAGCCTCCCGGGAGGGGAAGTCGCCGAAGCGGACCGCATAGAGGCCGTTGTCACGCTTGAAATAGAACGCATCGATGCCGCGAACCTGGAGCCTTGCCGTAAGACGCTCGGCGTTCTTCACGTCGGAGAAGGCCCCCACCTGGATGGCATGGCCCACGCGGGAGAGACCCGCCCGGGGCATGGCGCAGCCCGTGGCCGTCACAAAGGCCACTGCGACAAACACGAGAAAGAGGGTTAGTTTTTTCACCATCGCGCCTTACTCGTCGGAGTCTTTCACATCGCGCCGCACCCCCATGAGGAACGCCACGACGAAATCCTCCAGTGCACCGTCCAGGACCGCGTCGGGGTTGCCCGATTCGACGCCGGTCCGCAGGTCCTTGACCATCTTGTAGGGGTGGAGCACATAGGAGCGGATCTGGCTTCCCCAGCCGATCTCCTTTTTCTCGCCGGCCAGTTCGGAGGCCTGGGCTTCGCGCTCCTGGAGCTCCTTTTCGTAGAGCTTCGCCCGGAGCATCCGCAGCGCCGTGGCTTTGTTCAGGTGCTGGCTTCGCTCGCACTGGCAGGCAACCACGATACCCGTGGGAAGGTGAGTAAGCCGGACGGCGGAGTCGGTGGTGTTCACGTGCTGACCGCCGGCGCCACTGGAACGGTAGGTGTCGACCCGCAGATCCGACTCGGCGATCTTGATCTCGATGTCGTCCTCGATTTCGGGGAAAACGAACACCGAGGCAAAGGAGGTATGCCGGCGGGCGTTGCTGTCGAAGGGGGAAATCCGCACAAGGCGGTGAATCCCGGCCTCGGCCTTAAGATAGCCGTATGCGTACTCACCGTCAACCGTAAAGGTCGCTGACTTCACCCCTGCCTCGTCTCCCGCCTGGAAGTCGGTGATTTCGGTCTTCCAGCCCTTGCGCTCGCAGTAGCGCAGGTACATCCGCAGCAGCATCTCGGCCCAGTCCTGGGCCTCGGTTCCGCCGGCACCGGCATTGATGGAAACGAAACAACTGTTCTTGTCGTGGGGGCCCGACAGCATGCGCTGAAACTCTGCCCCATCCACCTCGCGCTCAAGGCAGTCGTTGAGGGCGCGGACTTCGTCGAGCGTCGCCCCGTCTTGGGCTTCCTCCCCCAATTCGATGAGGACGCGGATGTCGTCCGTCTGGCGGTTGAGACGATCCCACAGATCGATGAGCTTTTCGATCCGGGTTCTCTCCCGCAGGACCTTCTGGGCTTCCTCGTTATTGTCCCAGAAACCGGGGGCGGCGATCTGCGCCTCCAGTTCCTGAATGTCTTCCCGCTTGCGGTCTATGTCAAAGAGACCCCCGGAGCTTGGCGATCCGCTCCCCGAGATTTTCGACCCGTGCAACTTCTTCTCTGAACATCGTTGACTCCTTGTTGTTGCCACAATATGTGCGACACCGGTGCGGAACGGTACACGGTGCCGGAAAATGTCCGGGACATCCCGTCAGGCGCTGCCGGCCCTGCGATGGGCACGCAGTGCTATCAGCGCGCCACAGGCCAGGCAGGCCATGGCAAAGACGTCGCCATAACGGTTGTAGATGGTGCCCCCCTCTCCCAGTCGCACCTCGCCGGTAAGAATTGCCTCCTCGAACAAGCCGGTCATCCTGAGAATATGCCCCTTGCTGTCGATGATGGCAGTGATGCCGGTATTGGCGGCCCGCACCAGGGGAACCCGGTTCTCCACGGCGCGGAAGACGGTCATGGAGAGATGCTGGTAGGGGGCGGAAGATCGCTTGTACCAGGCGTCGTTGGTGATGTTGACCAGAATCCTGCTTCCGGCCCGCACGTACCCCCTGGCCAGTTCGGGGAAGATACCCTCGAAGCAGACCAGCACCCCGATGGCCCCCTTTCCCGTCTCAAGGGAGGCAATCCCGGCTCCGGGCGAGAAATCGCCGATGCCGGCCACGATCTTGTTGACGAAGGGGAGAAACTTCGCCATGGGCACGTACTCGCCGAAGGGAACCAGGTGGATCTTGTCGCTGCGGCCCATCACGTCCCCCCACGGAGACAGGAGGAAGGCGCTGTTCAGGTAGCGGATCGTTTCGCCGTCCCGCTCAAAGGCCGGGCTCCCCACAACCGTGCAACTGCGCAGCTCCCTCGCCAGATTCCGGATGCGGGACGCGTATTTCTCCTCGTTCTGGAGATAGAACGGCACCGCGCTCTCGGGCCAGACCACCAGATCCGCGGGGCCAGTGCTGCACGCCTTGCGGGACAGGCGCTCGTACACCGCCACCGTCGCCTCCTGGAACGCCGGGTCCCACTTTACGCTCTGGTCGATGTTGCCCTGAATCAGGGCCACGGAGAAAGGAGCCCCCGCCTCGGGACGGTGCAGGCGATTGAAGCCATAGGCAAGGGTTGCGATCAGGAGCAGAACCAGGATAGCCGCGCTCTTCACCGGATAGGGTGCCCGTTCGCGGGCCGCGAAGCCGCGGATGATCCGGTACAGGACCACATTGCTCAGAGCGATGAGAAACGAAAGGCCATAGACGCCGGTCAGGTCCGCTATCTGGATGAGTGGCAGGGTCCGGTACTGGGAGTACCCGAGGCTGGCCCAGGGAAAACCGGTGAGCAGAAAGGATCGGACATACTCCAGCCCCACCCAGACCACCGGAAACGCAAGAAGCGCGGTGATCCCCCGCTCTTCGCCGCGCCTGACGACATAGACGGTTACGGCGGGATAAAGGGCCAGGTAGCCCGCCAGCATCAGGAAGATGACGATGCTGACACTCCAGTGGAGGCGGCCATAGGCTACCACGGCGATGTTGATCCAGTAGAGGATGCCGGCGTAGGCCACCAGCCCCGCGGTGAAGCCGAGCCGGAACGCGGTGGCGGGAGCCTTGTGGCCGCAGGCGAGCAGTAACGGCACCAGGGCCACCCACGCCAGGATGGAAAAGCCGGGCGTGGGGAACGACACGGCAAGGAGCACGCCCGAAAGGGCAGCCATGACGTAGTCGCGCCGGGGGACGGCATTGAAGCCGGGCATGTGAAACCTGCGGTAATCCACTACGGTTGGGCCTCCCCGGCCTCGTCACCGCGGCGGGCGATCCGCACCTTCTTGATGTTGCGTTCGCCGGCCTCCAGGACGGTCATGCGCAGGGTGTCGCTCTCGACTTCCTCCCCCACCATGGGTATCCGCCCGGTAAGATGGAAGATGAGGCCTGCCACCGTGTCGAACTTTTCCCGCTCCACTTCGATGCCGAAATACTCCTCCAGCTCCTCGATGGGCAGCCGGGCATCGACCAGGATCGAGCCGTCGGGCTCCTCTTCCAGCCATTCATCCTCCAGGTCGTACTCGTCCTGAATGTCCCCCACGATCTGCTCCAGCAGGTCCTCGATGGTGACGAGTCCCGAGGTGCCGCCGTACTCGTCGATGACGATGGCGATGTGAACCCGCTTCCGCTTGAATTCCTGGAGCAGTTCCTCGAGGTTTTTAGTCTCGGGAATGAAGTAGGGGACCCGCATGATCCGCTTGAGATTGATGGCGGGCTCGCTCATGCCCCAGTATTTGAGGAGGTCCTTGGCGTAGATGAGACCGATGATGTTGTCCACGGTGCCATCGTAGACCGGGATGCGGGAGTGCCCGCAACTGATGATGGTATTGAGAACATGCGCCAACGCGGCATCCACCGGCACACACGCCATGTCGGTCCGCGGCACCATGATCTCGCGGACGATGGTGTCGCGCAACTCGAAGATGGAGCGGATCATCGCGTTTTCTTCTTCGTTGATGATCCCTTCCTCTTCACCGGCGTCCATGATCTCCTGGATTTCCTCCTCGGTGATCCGTTTCCTGCCCGTGAGGAACCTGCCGATACTGTCGATCAGACTGCTCCCTTTCCTGCCTGAGCCTTCGTCCAAGGCGCTGTTTCCTCCCCTTTCATCGGTTGCCGGTTATGGTTATGCGTGATCAAATTGGTTCAGACCGCTACTTCAGCATTCTGAACAGGGTCAGGACCAGTGCGGCGACGGCAGTCCCCGTAATCGCTCCCAAGACCACTTCGCGCATGGTGTGGATATTGAGCAGCAGGCGCGAATGGCTGACCATCACTGCCAGAGCGATGGTGAGGATTGAAATCAGAGGATCCTGGGTGGAGAGGGAAACCACCGTTGCGATGCCAAAGGCGACGGCGGCATGGCCGCTCGGCAGTCCTCCCTCCAGGGGGGTCCCCCTGCCGGACAAGGACTTGAGAATCACCACGACAATCACCACGACGAGGAGCGCTACGACCGTCCCCATCTCCGTGGGCGTTCCTATCATGGCGAGGGCCTCCTTGTAAATCGGAAAAATGTACTTGGAGAGTATCAGGTATCCCATGACCGCCGCGCCGATGGCAGCCGTGAGCACCCCTCCGGCGGCCACGTCCTTGGCGATCTTGGCCAGGGGATGGTAGCCGGGCGACACCAGATCCACCACCGCTTCCACGGCGGTATTCATGAGCTCCGCGAACAGCACGAAGGCGACCGACACCGCCAGCAGGGTGAATTCAAGGGGGGTCACCCGCAGGAACAGCACCGCCACCAGCAGGCCCAGGGCTGCCAGGAAATGATACCGCATGTGCGGCTGGGTCCGTGAAGCCCAGAGAATCCCGTCAATGGCGCAGTTGGCCGAATCGATGAACCGGGTGGGCTTGATGGGTGCCCCGGCAGGGCGTTCCGCTTCCGGCCTCCCGTCTTTCCACTGGCCGGAGCTAGACAAGTCCGCCGTTCTCGAGGAGGGCGAAGACTTCCCGTTCCTTTGCCTCCATCCGCCGGGCTTCGGCCTCGCCGCTCCGCTCATGATCGTAGCCGGTGATGTGGAGGATGCCGTGGAGCAGGAGGAAACAGAGCCGCGACCAGAAGGCGATGCCCGCCTCTTCCGCCTCCCGGGCCGCCGTGTCCGCCGAGATGATCACGTCACCCAGCACATCGGGGTTGAGGTCGCCGAAATCCCCCTCCCCCATGGCAAATGAGATGACATTGGTGGGGCGGTCCTTGCCAAGGTAGTCGCGGTTGACCCGGCGGATGCCCAGATCGCCGGTGATGACCACCGACAGTTCGCTATCGGGATATCCCAAGGCGCCTAAGATCGTCTCCGCCACCTTTCTTAGGCGTCTCGTCCCGATCGGATGGCGTTTTTGCCTGTTCGTTATCGCTACCTTCAAGGGTCTTCTTTCCTCCGGGCGTTTTGTCCTTTTCCTTGTAGGCCGGCTCCGGATAATCGATCCGGTGGTGATAGATGCCGGCAAGGATTTGGTTGAAGCTCTTGGCGATCTCGTGAAGGTTCTTGAGGGTCAGTTCGCATTCGTCCAACTGGCCGTCGATGAAGATATTGTTGATGATCTTCTGGACCAGTCCCTGGATGCGGGCCGGCGTCGGATCGGCAAGGGTCCGGGAAGCAGCCTCCACGCAGTCGGCCAGCATCACGAGCCCTGCCTCGCGGGTCTGGGGCTTGGGACCGGGATAGCGGAAATCGCGCTCGTCCACCGCCTGCTCCTCGGTTGCCACATTCTTTGCCTTGCCGTAAAAAAAGCTGATCAGGGCCGTGCCGTGGGATTGGCGGATAATATCGATGATCGGCCGCCCCAACCGGTGCTCGCGGGCCAACTCCACCCCCTCTTTCACATGGGAAATGAGGATCAGGGCGCTCATGTTGGGCGACAGTTTGTCGTGGCGATTCTCGCCGCCGCCGACGTTCTCGATGAAATACTGGGGCTTGCTGATCTTGCCGATATCGTGGTAGTAGGCGGCAACTCGCGCCAGGAGCGGATTCGCATTGATGGCTTCAGCCGCCGCCTCCACCAGGTTCCCCACCAGGACGCTATGGTGATAGGTGCCGGGAGCGCGGACCATCAGCTCCCGGAGCACGGGAGAATTGAGATTGGACAGCTCCAGCAGCTTGATGTCGGTCACGTAGTGGAAAACCGTTTCGACCAGGGGGATCACCCCGGTGACGATGGCCGAGCAGAGAAGTCCTCCGGCCAGGGCGAAACCGACGCTCCAGAGGGTCTGGATGGTGAGGAAGCTGTCGCCCATGACCTGGAAGGAAAAGGCCATGGCCAGGTTCACCACGCTCACCTTGAGGCCGGCGGTGTAAATCCGGCTGCGGTCCTTGCAGTGGCGCACGCCGTGGGCACCCGCGATACCACCCAGAAGGGCGTAGACCACCACGAAGAGGCTGTTGTTGAACATGATCCCCAGAAGGGGTGCGGTGATGGCCGCATAGACCATGGCCACTTCGGAATTGAGGATGATCCGGATGATCATCGGTCCTACGGCAAAGGGGAAGAGGTAGAAATAGTCGTGGGTATCGATGCTGGGGAACGGCGTCCCCAATGCCGCGGAAACGGTCATGCCGATCTTGAAAACGAAAAAAAGCCCCACCGTTACCAGGGCGATCAACAGCAGATCCTTGCTGGTCGGGCTGAATTTGCGGATGTTCTTGCGCGCGAAGCGGTAGGGGAAGTAGAAGAGGACCAGCACAAGCCCCATGATGCCGATGGCGGTGAAGAGGTGATGAGTGCCGTGGCGGGCCGCGAAGAGCATCTGGAGCTTCTGGGCCTGGTCTTCGGTTATCCGTTCGCCGACCCGGACGATCATTTCGCCCCGCTTGACCTGGATAAAAGAAGGACGCACGCTCTCCCGGGCCTGCATCCGGTTGCGGATGGTCAGATCCTCGTTAAAGGAGAGGTTTGGCTTCGCCGCTTTGGCCACGAGCCCCTTGATCGCATCGGTTTCCCGCGATGAAACCCCGCCGGCAACGATCCGTATCTCCTTGAGCGCCGCCCCGGCCTCTTCGACGCTGAGCGGCGTCACCACGTACTCCATCGTGCCCAGCGGCTCCCCGGAGCGGGAATCCACGAGCATAATGCCGTGGGAGCTGTCGGCGGCAAACCGCCGCTTGTCGGCAATGATCTTGTGGCTGTAGAGGCGCTCGGCCAGTTGAGACACCTGCCCGATCAGTTCCGAGCTGGAGCCGAGCCGCATGAGCGCGGCAATCTCCGTCCGGGAAGGGGTGAATCCGAAGATGTCGCGCAACGCCTGATCCACGGAGGTCTGTTCAGCTTCCTCTCGATGGGCCGCGGCCTCGCGCAGCACCACGAGCGCCTGCTCGAAACGCGTCACGAGCTCGGCCGCCGCCTGCTG
Organism: Geobacter anodireducens; assembly: GCA_001628815.1. NCBI lineage: Bacteria > Pseudomonadati > Thermodesulfobacteriota > Desulfuromonadia > Geobacterales > Geobacteraceae > Geobacter > Geobacter anodireducens. Next base: position 1,303,360 of record CP014963.1, on the reverse strand, counting down.
ATCGAAACTGTACGCAAAGGGAACGGCGTCCTCCGCCTCCCTGCGCTTGCGTTCGGTCAGGGCGCGGTCTTCCAGCAGATGGTCGCGGGTGGCGCGAATATCGGTGGAGGCAATGTCGCCCGCTTCATGGCGGACGGACATGAACTCCTGGCGGGGGAAAATGATGAACGTGAGAATAATGGCTGTAACGACCAGAAGGATCCGCCGGTTTCTGTTTTCGTGCCTCGGATTGGAGAACCGTTCGAACAGGTTGTCCACAAGGCGTCCCAGCGAGAGCGACAGTGAGCCGCGTATATCCCGATCGTTGTTGCCGCTTTGAGAGGGCATAGAGTTACTTGTCTGGCGCAGCGTTGCCGCGGTTCGACATCCTTGAAGCGGGGATCCATCCCCACGGTTGTCCGGCTTGACCAAGTGATTACTATATCGTTCTTCTTTCCTGCGTGTCAATTTAGGATTAAAGGTGTTTCCATTTCATGGGGGCTCTGCTATATACTTTCTCTGTTTTGTCCAAGGTCGCACGACCTGTCACATTTTCAGCAAGGGGGCCATGAATGAGTGAAATCACTGATGTTTACGCGAGGGAGATCCTCGATTCCCGCGGCAATCCCACCCTGGAGGTGGAGGTTTTTCTGGAGTCCGGCGTCATGGGACGCGCGGCGGTTCCGTCCGGCGCCTCGACCGGCGAACGGGAAGCTCTGGAGCTGCGGGACGGCGACACCTCGCGGTACCTGGGCAAGGGAGTTCTCAAGGCCGTCGACAACGTGAACGATATCATTGCCGAGCAACTCATCGGCATGGAGGCCACCGACCAGGTGGGGATCGACCGGCGGATGCTGGAGCTCGACGGCACTGAATACAAGAGCACCCTGGGGGCCAACGCCATTCTCGGCGTGTCGCTTGCCGTTGCCAAAGCCGCGGCCGAAGAGGTCGGCCTCCCCCTCTACCAGTACATCGGCGGCTGCAATGCCCGGGAGCTTCCCCTCCCCATGATGAACATCCTCAACGGCGGCGCCCATGCCGACAACAACGTGGACATCCAGGAGTTCATGATCATGCCCGCCGGCGCCCGGAGCTTTTCCGAGGCACTACGGATGGGGGCCGAGGTGTTCCACGCCCTGAAAAGCGTCCTGAAGGGCAAGGGCTACAACACCGCCGTCGGGGACGAGGGGGGCTTCGCGCCGAACCTCAAATCCAACGAAGAGGCACTCGAAGTCATCATGGAAGCCATTGCCAAGGCCGGCTACAAGGCGGGCGAGGACATCCTCCTGGCCCTCGACGTGGCGTCGTCTGAGCTGTTCAAGGACGGCACATACTTCCTGGAGAACGAGGCCAAACCAGAAAAGACCGCAGACGAACTGATCGATTTCTACGAGAACCTGGTCAACAAGTATCCCATCGTCTCCATCGAGGACGGCATGGCCGAGAACGACTGGGAAGGGTGGAAGAAGATCACCGACCGCCTCGGCAAGCGGGTCCAGTTGGTGGGAGACGACCTCTTCGTAACGAACTCGAAGATCCTCAAGGAGGGTATCAGCAAGGGAGTTGCCAACTCTATCCTCATCAAGCTGAACCAGATCGGCACGCTCACCGAGACCCTCGACGCCATCGAGACCGCCAAACGCGCCGGGTACACCACGGTCATCTCCCACCGCTCCGGCGAGACCGAGGACACGACCCTTGCCGACCTGGCGGTAGCCGTGAACGCCGGACAGATCAAGACCGGCTCCCTGTGTCGGACCGACCGGGTGGCCAAGTACAACCAGCTCCTCAGGATCGAGGACGAACTGGATGTGACCGCCCTGTTCCGCGGCAAGGACGTATTCTACAACCTGCGCTGAACCGGCACCGACCGGCACGGCTGGAACGCGCAAAAGGCGGGGGAAACCCCGCCTTTTGCTTGTGGCGATAGGCAGCGGAATCAGCCGTTCAGGCAACCCGGGCCGTGATTCCCAGCCGGTCGAGCACCTCCGACATCCTTCCCGCATCCAGCGGCTTCTGAAGGAAATGGGCGGCGCCCAGCCTGCCGCAAGCCTCCATGTCCCGCTCATGGTCCGACGACGTGAGCACTACCACGGGAATATCGCGGGTCTCCTCCCTTTTTCGCATCTCGCGCAGCACATCGACGCCATCCACCCTTGGCAGTTTCAGGTCCAGGAGGACGAACCGGGGCTGAGCCCGGTTCTCAGCAACCGTCAGGTAGCGTAGGGCTTCGACACCGTCCTTTACCACATCGATCCGCGAAAGGACCGGGAATTTTTTAAGCACCCGCCGGGTCAGAAACTCCTCGTCGGGATTGTCCTCCACGAGCAGCATGGTTATTTCTTCGGTACCGGCCATGACATCCCCCCTCTCCACCTGTTACCCTCTGAATGCAAGAATCGCGCTCAATCCATGCCCAAAGGCCGGAACGAGCAGACAACCATGGTTCCTTTTCCTTCGCCGCTGTCGATTCTAACATAACCGCCGTGGCGATCGACAATTCTTTTAACCAGCGCAAGCCCCACACCGGTGCCGGGAAACTCGTCATGGCCATGAAGGCGTTCGAATGGGCGGAAGAGCCGTTCGGCATAGGCCATGTCGAACCCAGCACCATTGTCGAGGATGAAAAACGCCCCTTCGACTGATGCAACCGCTCCGAATTCGATGAGTCCCTCCGGTTTGCCCCCCGTGAACTTCCAGGCATTGCCCACGAGATTGTCGAGCACCACCGAAACCAGGCGGGGATCGGCGTCCACCTGGACGCCGGGCTCGATGATCACGGTCACGCGCCGCTGGGGCTCGCTCTCCCGCAACTCGGCAATGATGCGCTCAACCATGGGGCTCAGATTCACCTTTTCACGGCAGAGCTCGCCACGGCTCACCTGGGTGAGGCTCATGATCGCGGCAACGACACGCCCCATCTGGTCGCAGGTGGACATGATCCTCTCAAGGTAGAACCGGCCGGCGCTGTCCAGCTTGTCGCTGAAATCCTCTTCCAGCGCCAGACAAAAACCCTTGAGCCTTACCAGCGGGGCACGCAGGTCATGGGAAACCGAATAGTTAAACGATTCCATCTCCCGGGTGGCCTTCTCAAGCTCTGCAGTTCGCCCGATGACGCGCTGCTCCAGTTCGTTATTGAGAACGCTGATCGCCTCCTGGGCCCTGCTGCGTTCCGCTTCGCGCTGCTCCAGGGCGGCCACCATTCCGTTGAATGCGAGCGCCAGCCGCCCCACCTCGTCAGAGGACACGACGTCGACCTTTCTGAAATCGCCGTCACGCAACGCACGCACTCCGTCCGTGAGCCGGTCGAGGAGGCGGGTAATCTTCCGGCCGATGACATAGGCGAGAATACCCCAGAGAACAATTGCCGCCAGCGCAATCAGGATACTGTTGGCCACCAGAAACCTGAAGGCATTGGTAACACTGCCCTTGTCAAAGATCACCCGGCCAAAACCGATGGTGCGCTCGCGAATATCCTGGGAACTCGCCCCGAAGTAGAGTTCCTCCTCGGAAAAACTGCCCGCCTCCAGGATGATTGGCGCCCAGAATTCAACGGTCTTAGCTGTCTCGAACCGGATAGGGCCGGGAGACATCTTCAAGGCGCCATTCACATCGGGCGGTAGCGGGAACGTCGGGGACCCGCTGCCCAAAGCCCCGCGCTCTTCGAGGATCGGCTTTCCTTCTGGGGAATAAACCCCGGCAGACACCACCCCTTCGTAAGAGGTCACCCCGTCGAGGCGCCCTTGATGAACCCTGTATTGTGGGTAACAATGCCGACCCGGGCATTGAAGGCAAGCACTCGCGCAAGGGAGGTTCCCTCGCGCATGAATGCTTCGCGGGCCAGTTGCCAACGGTCATAGAGGTAAACGCCGGAAAAGAAGAGAACCACGACAAGGAACAGGAAGCCGAACGAGAGAAAAATCCTCGCCGAGAGTCTTTCCCTGGCTATGGCAAGGGGAGAGCGCATGGGAACCGCCTGGTTACACGGACTTATCAAGGTGGCCGGTGTCCGCGAGAAAGGGACGCCGGCACGAGCGAGACAACGGCACGACAGGTCTGCAGGACTGCGGGTGCGGCAATTCAGGCCGGTGAAAACGCCCCTAAAGCATTGCCAAAGGGAATGTCCCGCCTGTCCAGCTCGGCATCCAGCACGTAGAACTACCAGCAACCCCGTGCTTTGTCCAGGGTTTTCCGGGATGGTTCGGTTCCGCGACGGTTACTCCGCCGCCCCGGCCACTGACGGAAGATGTGTGCTATACTCACGAAAAATACGAAAATCGAGCACGGAGGGTTCTTCCATGCGCTACTCCCCCCTTCTCACCGACCTCTACCAATTGACCATGCTCGCCGGCTACCTGGACGAAGGTGTGGCAGAGACGCGGCAGTCTTTGATCTGTTTTTCCGTCACAACCCCTTCCAGGGCGGATATGCGGTCTTTGCCGGACTCGATCCTGCCCTCGACTTTCTCGAACACCTCGAGTTCAACGAAGACGAGCTCGAGTACCTCCGGGGGCTCGGCCTCTTCCGGCCGGCTTTCATCGATTTTCTCCGTTCATTCCGTTTCAAGGGCAGGGTAACGGCCCCATCCGAAGGGACTCCAGTTTTTGCCAACGAGCCGCTGGTCACGGTGGAGGCGCCCCTGGCCCAGGCCCAACTTGTGGAGACGGCGCTCCTCAACATCATAAATTTCCAGACCCTCGTGGCCACGAAGGCGGCCCGGATCGTCCACGCGGCAGCGGACGGAACAGTCCTCGAATTCGGCCTCCGGCGCGCCCAGGGACCCGACGGCGGCTTGAGCGAAGCCAGGGCGGCCTACGTGGGAGGGGTACGCAGCACCAGTAACGTCCTGGCGGGCAAAACGTTCGGCATCCCGGTACGCGGCACCCATGCCCACAGTTGGATCATGGCCTTTCCCGACGAATTGACGGCGTTCAGGAAATACGCTGAGGTCTTCCCCGACTCCTGCGTCCTCCTGGTGGACACCTACGACACCCTCAGGAGCGGCCTGCCCAACGCGGTCACTGTTGCGCGGGAGTTGCGGGCCCGGGGGCATGAATTGGCCGGGGTGCGGATCGACTCGGGCGACCTGGCCTACCTCTCGCGCCAGGCACGGCGGCTGTTCGACGAGGCAGGGTTTCCCAACGTCCGGGTCGTCGCCTCCAATGAGCTTGATGAGTTTGTCATAGAATCGATCCGGGCCGAGGGGGGGTGCGTCGACATCTACGGCGTGGGAACCCGGCTCGCCACCTGTGCCGGAGAAGGAGGGGGCGCCCTGGGAGGGGTCTACAAGCTGGTGCGGATCGACGATCGACCGCGGCTCAAGGTAACGAGCGACCTGGCCAAGGCGACCCTGCCTGACCGGAAGCGGCTCCTGCGGGCCGTGGCCGCCGACGGCACCTTCATTCAGGACCTAATCTGCCTGGACGGCGAAGAGGTGCTTCCCGGCCATACGGTCTTTGATCCGACCAACCCCCTGCAGCATGTGGCCATCCCGATGAAGGCCCGCCTTGAAGACGTACGGTCCGTTGTCATGGAAAACGGCAGGCGGACCGCCGCACGAACCGCTTCACTGGACGGTATGGCCGACCGGTCGCGGGATCAGCTCGCCCTCCTCCCCCAGGGATGCCTCCGGTTCATCAACCCCCACCGCTACAAGGTTTCCATCAGCCAGGGACTCAATGACCTGCGACTTCGCCTCATGGAGGAGGTGCGGCACGGGTATCACGACAGCGTCACCCCGTAACGGAGCATATGCCATGGAAAAAAGCGCCGCCCTTCTCATCGTCGACGTCCAGAATGACTTCTGCCCCGGCGGAAGCCTGGCCGTCCCCGGCGGGGACGCCGTAGTGCCCGTTCTCAACCGTTATATCAGTCTCTTCCGGGCGGCCGGGCTCCCCATATTCGCCTCACGGGACTGGCACCCCCGGACCACGTCCCATTTCAAGGAACACGGCGGACTGTGGCCGGTCCATTGCGTGCAGGGGAGCCACGGCGCGCAGTTTCATCCCGACCTGGCCCTTCCCGGGGACGCGATCGTCATATCGAAGGGAATGGATCCGGAGCGTGACGACTATTCGGCGTTCCAAGGAACTGCTGCCGACGGGACGCCCCTCCCTGCCCTTCTTGCCGGCCGCGGCATCCGCCATCTGTACCTGGGAGGGCTTGCTACCGATTATTGCGTAAAGGAGTCGGCCCTGGAAGGAGTCCGGCACGGCCTCATCGTCACCGTGCTGGCCGATGCGTCACGGGGGGTCGACCTCGCCCCAGGCGATTCGGGCCGGGCAGTGCAGGACATGATGCGGGCGGGGGTGCGGGTGACATCCCTTGAGGACATCGGACAGGAGCAACGGCTGCGGGAGTGAAAATACGACAAAGAGGTGTGGTATCCGTCAACTCGTAGTTCTGGCAAAAACCGGAAAAACGTGCTATTGCTACCTTGACTCGATCTTTCTATCGTATTTTCATATAGTTCAAGGAGACGAAACCCATGATCCGCACGAGCAACCTGAAGATCAAAAGCATCACTCCCATCATTGCGCCCGGGGAGTTGCGCCAGGTATTTCCCCAGTCGGAGGAGGCGGCAGAGTTTGTCAACTCCAGCCGCGCCCACATCAAGAACATCCTCAAGGGCAAGGACCCACGCCTGATGGTGGTAGTGGGCCCCTGTTCCATCCACGACCCGAAATCGGCCCTGGAGTATGCCGAGCGGCTGGCGCGGCTGGCGGCCGAACTGTCGGATCAACTGTTCATCGTGATGCGGGTCTACTTCGAAAAACCCCGCACCACCGTGGGCTGGAAGGGGCTCATCAATGACCCCGACATGAACAGCACCCACCAGATATCCAAGGGGCTCGGCATCGCCCGGCGGCTGCTGTCCGAAATAACGGAAATGCTCCTGCCGGTGGCCACCGAGATGCTCGACCCCATCACCCCCGACTACCTGGCGGATTGCATCTCCTGGGGAGCCATCGGGGCCCGCACCACCGAGAGCCAGACCCACCGCGAAATGGCCAGCGGCCTCTCGTTCCCCGTGGGATTCAAGAACGGCACCGACGGCAATCTCCAGATCGCCATCGACGCCATGAATGCGGCACTCCATTCCCACAGCTTTATCGGCGTCAACCGGGAGGGGCGCACCTCCATCATTCAGACCACCGGCAACCCCGATGTCCACATCGTGCTGCGGGGAGGAAAAAAACCGAACTATTTCCCCGAAGACATCAGAAAAACTGAAGAGATGCTGGAAAAGGGAGGACTCTTTCCCACCATCATGATCGACTGCAGCCACGGCAACTCGGAGAAACGCCACGAAAAACAGCCCGACGTGCTCTCAGCCGTCGTGGACCAGATCGCTGCCGGCAACCGGTCCATCTCCGGCGTCATGATCGAGAGCTTTCTGGAAGAAGGGAACCAGTCGATCCCCAGGGATCTCTCGACCCTCAGGTACGGCGTGTCCATCACCGACAAGTGCATTGACTGGAAGACCACTGAAAGCATCCTGCGTTCGGCCCACGACCGCCTCAAGGCAGCAGGAGGCAGGCCCCTGCACGGGTAGGCCCGCTGTCAGGCAAAGGGAACGCGGGGCAGCCCGAGGGTTTCGGCCAGGGCCCGGTGAACGATGCCGCCCCGCCAGGTATTGAGGCTTTCGCCAGGGCGGGGTCGCGCCTCAAAGCATCCTCGATACCAAGGCTTGCCAGCAGCCGCACATACGGAAGGGTCGCATTGGTGAGCGCCAGGGTGGATGTGCGGGGGTAGGCGCCCGGCATGTTGGCCACGGTGTAGTGGATGATGCCATCCACCTCGTACACCGGCTTGTCGTGAGTGGTCGGCCGGCTCGTGGCGACGCATCCCCCCTGATCAACGGCAACATCCACGATGACCGCCCCTTTCCGCATGGTCCCGAGCATGGGGCGGGTAATGAGCACCGGCGTCCGGCCGCCAGGCACCAGCAACGCTCCAACCACCAGATCAGCATCCCGAAGATGATCCGCAAGGGCGTCGGCCGTGAGGACCAGGGTCCGAAGCCTTCCGTTGAAAACGTCGTCAAGACGCTGCAGCCGCTCGATCCCCCTGTTCATTACCGTTGTTTCCATACCGAGGCCGAGGCAGACCCGCGACGCTGCGCTGCCCACCACTCCTGCACCGAGAATGAGCGCCCGGCCGGCAGCCACGCCGGGAACGCCTGCGGGCAAGGTCCCTGTACCGCCGTAGATTCGTTGGAGATGAAACGCTCCCACCAGGGGGGCCATCCGGCCGGCAATCTCGCTCATTGGCGCAAGCAGCGGCAACACTCCCCCCTTCTCCAGCGTCTCGTAACCGATGGCGGTAATGCCGCGTTCCAGCAACACACGGGTCAGTGCCTCGTTGGGGGCCAGGTGGAGATAGGTAAAGAGCGTCTGTCCGGGCTGCAGCAGTCCGTATTCCTCCGGCAGCGGTTCCTTCACCTTGACAATGAGCTCGGCCCGCCCGAAGAGGTCACTCCGGCTCACTACCCGGGCACCCGAGCGATGAAAGTCATCGTCGGCAAAACCGCTCCCCTCGCCTGCGCCTGCCTCCACGAGGATCCCGTGTCCTTCGCGCGAGAGCTCCGCCACGCCCGTCGGCGTCATGCCGACCCGGTATTCATGGGTTTTTATCTCCCGGGGCACGCCTATGATCATTGCCGAATCCCTCCCTATCGGATACGAGGTGCTCTGGTTCTTCAGTATACCCCAGGATGATGATTCGGCATGACGCACCCGACCACGCCCTCCTGCCCAGCGCCCCGCCATATCTCGTAGCTATATTAATGCAAAAATATAAACAAAAAATAATATCGTTAAATCCATGCCCAAACGGCCTGGCAACGACACATTACCCGCTATAACACCACGTTTTGCCCACCTCGCTGTCATTTCGCGTCATTATTTCAAAGAAATATTGACCCGCATATCCTGCCATTATTTCAACACAATACAAATCTAAATATCACGATAAAGCACACACTCTGCTACACATGATTGCCAAATGACGGCACTCCTCCTCAAGCCTCACCAGCACCACAAAACAATAAACAGTAGCGATTGCAACATGTTAAACAGATAGTCACATCAGGTCATCCAGGTCAGAGCATCGGCATTCCACCGGCAAGCGTTTTGCTCTACACATTCGAACGCCGCGCAGACAAGGAGGATGACATGGAAATGCTCTACACCATGATGGTTGTTCTCACCACCATCGTTTCAGCCGTCATGATTCCACGTATCATGCTTGACTGGCTGCGCTACCAAGAGTTTTTGCGTGACCGGAATGACGAAGCGCTCAGGGCGCTTATCGCGGGACAGAAAGGCTGGATGATGCGGCACGGGCTGTGCGCCCTCGGTGCGGTGGCGTTGGTAGTCTGTATCAAGTGCCTGCCCGGGCTTGCCCGCTATGATGAGCTTGCCGGCGTCACGGCTATTTACGGCATGATGACCCTGGCATTCGCTTCGTGGAATCTCTTCTGGCCCAACGGGTCGAGAGCAGCCTCCAATCCGGTCTCGTCCCTGTGGTCACCGACAGCCAGTTCGAACAGTAGCACCGCCTGAATGCACGACGCAGAGCCAGCGCCCTCACCCCGCACATTTTTTTGCAATGCCTTAGGAATTATCCGCACTTACGAAAAGGCACGCTAACTACGCGACAGCATAAAATTTGGCTTTCATGTATCATGATTTTTTGAGGATGCTGTGAGGTTCCTTCTTATCAGCAGAGCGCAGCCATCCGGACGCGCCGCACCGCAGCCCTCAGCTTGGCGTGAATCCATTCGTAGCTGACCGAGACACCTGTTCCGGTCGGCACGGAAATGATGATGCTGGAGACCGACTGCAGGGCCGGCGCCTGCCGCTTGATTGTCATCATCCATGACCGGGACGCTATGCCCGTTCACCTCACCGGCCACCCCAGCCTCATCCCCCCCGACTTCGTCGTCGAACGGACTCGGGATCTCGCCTGCCCCGCCCGGAGCCCAGAGAGTAGGCCACATCTCACCCGCCGGACACCCCCCCTGGCATCGCATGATTCAACAGGGCGAACATCCTGCTTGATAAGTCAATTCTAATCATGATACGTTATTAACGTTTGTACAAAACCGACAGAACACCACCCTGCGAGGAGATATCCATGCGTTCTTTTTTCAGAGCCCTTCGCCCCACGGTACCAGCGGCACTGGCGGTTCTCTGCTCGCTGCCGCCCGCAACCTCGGCGCTGACCCTGACCAGCAGCGACTGTGGAGCCTGTCATGCCGGTTCCAATCTAGACCGGCACCATCGGCTCATCTCCCGGTCAGGAATGGAATGCCTTGCCTGCCACCAGCTCCATGACCTGCCGGCTGGCGGCTACACGATCTCTCTTTCGCGGGAATGCCTTGCCTGCCACAACGCCACCGTGCATGACGGTGTCAGGCACACCGTAACGACCCCTTCCACGTGCGCCCGCTGCCACCTGGGACCACTGGAGGCTACCCATGCCGAAAAGGGTTGGCATGGTGGTAATCCGGTCATCAACGCAGAGGTATTTCCTTGCCTGCGATGCCATACCAGGACGTCGGCGACGGTCATGGAAACCATCTCCGCGGGACTGGCTGGTACAACGGCAAGCTGCATGAATTGCCACCCCTATGGCATGAGGCGCAGCCGGGGCACCTCCTCAATCCGCCGTTGACCGCTCCGCACCTCTTCCCCCACCAGTAGCGCCTGAAGCAGAGCAATCGGATTGACGCCGTAGCGACGGGCGGCAGTGCCGAGGGTTTCGGCCGGACGTATCGTTACGCCCCGCTGCCGCAACGTGTGTCGGGCATGCTGCGGGTCCATGTCCAATTGCCTGCACAGGGTATCAAGGGTCCTGTGCTCCACGCCAGTCCCCTCGAACATCTCATAGACCAGGTCCATGGTATAGAGGGTTTCCCATCCTCTCCGCCCACCGGAGTCCAGGTACCGGACAGATGCCGTGGGGGGCACCGAGAAGGAAAAAAGCTCCGCGTGGCTGGTCAGCAGCCCGTCATCGGCACGGGAGGCCAGGTGGAAAACTCCCACGGCCGTTGCCATGCAAGCCATGACCAGTGCAATTAGAATCAGGATACATGGTTGTGTCCGTTTTCCATCCGGTTCACCTCACTCAAGCTTTTTCCTCCCCAGAACCAATCAGTCGATGATATATCCAGGACGAAACCAAAAGGCGTGCCGTTCTACCGCCACCTCCAACAGCTCGTTTTAATTCATGTATTATAATTTCGACACCATTGAAACGGCTAACAGGGTGCAATTACTGCGCATTGGCGTGTCGAATGTGCACCGATACGCGTATGTGCCGGGCAGGCGAGTCGCCAAACCGGCCACTATGGGTGTTAACCAATGGAAATAGGGGCAATAATATGATATGATGAGTCCTATTGGAGGCTACTGATGGAAATTTCCGGACGCGACGTGGAAACCCGGCTCACCTTGGCACGGGAATTCATGTCTGGGGTCGATGAACTACCGACCGTCCCTGACATTGTTCTGCGAATAGCAGGCAAGCTTAACGACCCCGACGTCGCCATCGACGAAGTGGCGGATTTGCTTCTGCAGGACCAGGTGTTGACCGCCCGGGTGGTGCACTTGGCCAATTCACCGTTGTACAGTGCCGCCCGCCCGATAAGTTCAATCAGAGATGCCGTCATCTACCTGGGTCTCGATCTGCTCAGGGAAGCGATTTTCACCTGTGCCATCGTGGATCTGTTCAAAACGGGCAAAGGCCCCCTCAACCGCTCCACCCTCTGGCTCATTCCCTGGGCGTTGCCCGCATTGCCAAGCTCATTGCCGAACGCACCGGATTCCTCAATCCCGTCAACGTCTATGTGGCAGGGTTGCTCCACGATGTGGGCGAGGTTTTCATCAATTTTTTCAGGGGCAAGGAATTCTCCCAGGTAGTCACGCTGGTCGACGATGAAAAGATCACCTTCGGCCAGGCAGAGGAGAGGCTGTTCGGAACATCCCATTGCGAAGTGGGATTCGCTCTAGCCAAGCGGTGGAATCTGAATGAGTTTATCTGCGACACAATTCTGTATCACCACGACATCGAGGCAGTGCCTTACAAACAGGCCGCCATCGTGGCCATGGTCGCCTTTGCGGACGAGTACTGCACCCTGCGGCGCCTGGGGTTTGAGGGGCACAAACCCGTGGACTCGATCCGCACGCTTCTCGAAAATCACCCGTCATGGGGCATTATCCGCCGGTCGCTGGGCAGGTCGGATTTTGACGAAAAGCTGATCGTTGCCGAACTTGACGGCTCCATCGTTGAAATCCGGGCAGCCGTTGACGAGTTGTTCCTCCTCTGAGCTTCCCGCCGCCCCTCACCCTCCGCCGGGCGGATCTTCCCTTTTCCACCCCAGAACTATCAGATTGAGAAATAGAACGTGGCGCCTGCACCTGGTGCGCTTTCGGCCCAGATGCGCCCCCGGTGCCGGTTGATGATACGCCGGACCGTGGCAAGGCCGATGCCGGTTCCGACGAATTCGTCATCGCGGTGCAACCGCTGGAACGGCCCGAACAGCCGATCGGCAAAGGCCATGTCGAATCCCGCCCCATTGTCCCGCACGAAAAACACCGGTTGCCCGCCAGCCAGGACACCGAACTCGATTTCGGCCAGCAACGATCTGTTCGTATATTTCCATGCGTTTCCAAGCAAATTTTCCAGAACAATGCGCATCAGGTGGGGATCCCCATTGGCGGCGATCCCATCGGCAATGGCAATCACGGCATTCCGGTCCGGCTCGGCCTCGTGCAATTCGGCCACGATCTCGCGGGCCATGGCGCTCATGTCGATGGACACCCGCATGACATCGCCCTGCCCCAGCCGCGACAGGTTGAGCATGGCCTCGATCAGGTGTTCCATCCGCCGAGCGGAGGCATTCATCCGTTCGAGGTACTCAAGGGCCTGGGTGTCGAGCTGCCCGCCGTAGTCTTCCCGAAGGGCGAGGCCATATCCGGCAATGTGCCGCAGAGGCGCCCGCAGGTCATGGGATACCGAGTAGCTGAACGCCTCAAGCTCGCGATTGGCGGCTTCCAGGGCCGCCTTCTGCCGCATGAGGTCCTCGTTCAGCCAGCCGATCTCCTCCTGTGCCTGGGCCCGCTGCTCGATTTCCGCCATGAGTCGGGCGTTGACCGATTCGATTTCAGCGGTCCGCTCGGCAACCCGTTTTTCGAGACCGGCGTTGAGACGGCGGACTTCTTCCTCCGCCCCTTTCCGGGCCGAAATATCCTCGATGACCATGATGAAATACTTAGGCGTGCCCGATGAATCAAGCAGCACCGATGCCGTCTGGTTGATCCAGACCCGTGTCCCCCCCTTGCGGAGATAGCGGTTTTCAGTGGCGCACGAACGCTTTCCTCCAAGAAGTTGCTGCCGGCAAACCCGGCAGCTCTCCAGATCTTCCGGACAGGTGATGTCGGTAACGGTCATGCCGAGCAACTCGTGCCCGGCATAGCCAAGGATGTCACTGAAGCGGCTGTTCAGCCTGATGAACCGTCCATCCATATCCACATGGGCAATACCGACCGCAGCCTGCTCGAACGTACTGCGGAAACGCTCTTCGCTCTCGCGCAGGCTCTCGGTCCGTTGATCAAGGGACGTTACCATCTCGTTGAAGGCAGTTGACAGGGCGGCGATCTCGTCGCCGGTATCGGGCACGGGAAACCGGCGGTCAGCGCCCTCCTTTTCGGAAAGCCCGCGGATGTGGCCGGTGAACGCGGTGAGTTGCCGGGTGAGGTACCGAATCGACAGGGAGATGAGAACGATCAGCGCACCGATCCCCGCTACCGTCGTAATCCCCATGACAACCCGGGCGGCGCGTATGGGCGCCAACACTTCCTTTTCGGGATAGTTGGCCATCACGACCCAATCCTTCAACGCCAGCTTGCGCGCCGTGGTGAACATGGGAACGCCCCTGTTGTTCACCGTTCGCCGGGTGCCTGAAAATCCCGTGACAGCATCCGCCACAAGATCACCGTGAAGGGGTCCGACCTGTTGGAGAATGCACTCCCGTTCAGGGTGCAGGATCAAGGTTTGGCCCGCGGTTGCCAGTTGAAGATAGCCTCTTTTGCCGATGCGAAGGGAACCGAAGCGCGACAGCAGGTTCGTTTCGCGCAGGGCTATGGTCCCGGCGAGAACTCCCCGCACCTCGTTGCCCGCGCCAAAGATCGGCGCGGTCATGACGATTTCCGAAGAATGGGGTGAGATGCAGCAGGTCGTTATCTCGGAGATGAGGGGAATTCGCTTTCTGAGGGTTTCGCGGGAAAAAGGGGTGTCGGTAAAATTGGGCGGAGGTTTGCTACCGGCAACGGTATGGGACGTGGCGACCAGCCGTCCGTTGGCGGAGATGACCAGCAGGCGGTTGCCGAACAACTTGTTGAGGCTCGTCCTGCTCTGGAGGAAGCGCCGGGTTCGCTCCGGGGAATCGAGGGCATCGACGGGAACAAAGGTTGCGCTCGCAACGAGAAGGCCCTGGGCAATGCCGAGGGTGTTGTCGATTTCACCGGCAATGTAACTGACCAGCGAGCTTTGCTGATCGATAATGGTCTCGTTGAGTTTGCGCTCGAAATAGCCGACCGCGACTACCGCCATAAACACGGCGAACAAAACCATCAACGCCGATATGGCGAGTGTCATTCTCTGTTTGAGATTCATTACCCGGACCCACGCGGTTCTTGCCGAAGCGTGGCAAAACGCCGTCAGACCTGCATATCAAAGCCCCTCCCGGGGTCATGGCCGTTCGCGCTATCGATAAAACCAATGAGTAAACAACATTACATTTAAATATTCGCATTGTCAATTATACAAGTCAATTTACGACATGTGTCGTCGCGCCGTTCCCGCCACCGGACGCCCTTTTCCTGTCCAGTTCACGCATGAGATCATCATAGGCCACCAGGTTCTTGATGAGGGGCAGATCCTTTTTCGCCGCCTCTTCGAAAAGTCTGAGCCGCCCGTTGAAGCCTGCCGTGCGGTTCCTGAGCCCCTCGATACTGGTGGCCAGATAGCTTTTATCGTTTTTATAGGCGTCGTTGCGGGTGACGAAAGCCTTTGTCTTTGCCCAGTATTCATCGGTATTCCCAGCGTAATGATCAAGGGTTTCCAGGAACGAGAGGGTGGACGCGGAGACATCGGCCGAAGTCCGCAGTTTAGCCTGGACATCGGTCATGGCACGCAGGAGCTCGCCATCCGCATAGCGGGCAGCGGCAGAGACCCGGGCGGCATCGGGCCGGGCGGGATCTATGGCGTCGACCATGGCCAGGTACCTGTCTGAGATTTTGAGGTACGAGGCAATGGAACCTGATGCGGCGTTCAGGGAGAGGACCCCTTGGGAAACGAATTTGGTCAGGACCGATGCCTGTCCCGCGTAGGGGATCGGCAGGACCCGGGCGAAGCGGCCACCATGGAGCCGGCCTGGATGTACTTTTCGTAGCCGGCCAGGCTTGAACTCATCCAGGTGACGAATTTTTCGAAATCGGCCATGGATTGGCGCTGGGCGCGGGTGTTGGCCGAGAGTTCCTGCAGGTGCCGCACGTTCTTCGCCAGCAGTTCGCTGCCGGAAACGGTGGGACTGCACTCCATCTCCCGGATTTTCTGCTCCAGCCTGACCTGGAGAGCCTGAAGCTCCTCCACGAACTGTTGCCGGCGCTCAAGCGACTCCTCGCAGGTGAGCGATTCCGACGGCGCAACCGCCACCTCGGATGCGTTCCCCTCGGCACCATGACCGAGCATGATGGCCGCGCAGACCATGGCAATCACTCTTTTTTTCACGGGTTATGCTCTTTCTTTGCGGATGGCGGTTATCTCACCAGTGCATACTACTCCGCTGCACGCGAGACTGTCCAGTCCTTCGTGCCTTATGTGCGGATACGGAACGGACTGATCCAACAAAACAAAATGTTGACACAAAATTATACATATGTTCATATATGCTGCCTTACATATAAAGCTTGCACAACGGGGGTAATCAGCGCATGAGAGTGAAAACGGGATCAATCATCGCAGCATCAGTCATCACAATGGCTGCCATTAGCGCCTTTGCCGGCGCAGACCACGCGGAGTTCGTGAAGGGCCCCTTCAAGACCGGCCAGGACGTGACCAAGGCCTGCCTCGAATGCCACACCGGGGCCGGGGATCAGGTTCTTTCCTCTTCCCACTGGAAGTGGAAGGGACCGCCCAAACTGGTGAAGGGGCTGGAGAAGAGCACGGTCGAGTATGGCAAGGCGAACCTGATCAACAATTTCTGCATCTCCATCGAGGGGGGTGACCGGTGCGACAACCAGGAATTTTGCGCCAAATGCCATCCGAGCTATGGCTGGACCGACAACACCTTCGACTTCACCAACAAGAACAACATCGACTGTCTCGTGTGCCACACCAGCGACCGGCAGTACAAAAAGGGGCTGGCCGGCCAACCCGACCCCAAGGCCATTGCGGCCGGCAAGCTCGACTTGGAAAGGGCGGCCCAGAAAGTAGGCAAGCCGGGGCTCTCTAACTGCGGAGTCTGCCACTTCTACGGCGGCGGCGGAGACGCGGTGAAGCACGGCGACCTGGACTCGACCATGGAGAAGCCCAAGCGGGACCATGACGTCCACATGGGCACCACCGAGAGCGGCGGCCAGGGAATGACCTGCCAGCAGTGCCACAAAACGAGCCATCACCAGATCGCCGGGGCATCCACGTTCCTTGCCACCTATTCGGAGCGCGTTGCGTGCGAGGACTGCCACACCGGCGCCAATGCCCCTCACCAGAAGTCGAAAAACGGAGCCCTCATCAACCGGCACCTGGCCACGGTTGCCTGCCAGACCTGCCACATTCCGGTCTTTGCCAAGGGACAGGCAACCAAGATGAGCTGGGACTGGTCCGATGTGGGCAAGGACATCGAGCCCGAGGAGCAGTTCGACAAGGAGACCTTCATGAAGCACAAGGGAACCTTTACCTGGGGCAAGGACGTCATCCCCACCTATGCCTGGTATAACGGCTCCATCGAGCGCTACCTGAAGGGACAGAAGGTCAAGGACCCGACAAAGGTGGTCAATATCTCCAAGCCGCTCGGGGATATCACTGACAAGAAAGCCAGGATTTTCCCCTTCAAGGTCCACACGGGCAAACAGCCCATGGATTCGCTCAGCAACTGCCTCCTGATTCCCCAGACCCACAATGCGCTCTGGAAGGACTATGACTGGGAGAACGCCCTGAAGAAAGGCGCCAAGGATCCCAGGTCCCCTACAGCGGCAGGTACCAGTTCGTGAACACTGCCTTCTACGGCAGCATCAACCACGAGGTGGCGACTGGGGACAAGGCGCTGCAGTGCGGTGAGTGCCACATGGGGGGCAACCGGATGAACTGGAAGGCCCTGGGGTACAAAGGAGACCCGATGCAGACCGGCGGACGCTTCGCAAAGAGGGCTGCAAAAAAATAGACCGCCTCGCATTGAGGGCGGCCCACGGGCCGCCCTCTTTCATTTCCGCCATTATATTTCATTCAGCGTTCCTGCCCCTCGCTGGCACACCGGGGCACACGCCGTTCCACGACTGCAGGCTCGCGACAGCCGGCATCCCGCTGTCAGAGCAGCGTAAGCCGGGGCCTTTTCGACATCAACCGACTGATCAATTACCGAAGTTACTCAAACGGCTTCAGCGGCACCGGCCTCCCTTGTTCTTGACAAAAATTATCATAATGTTGTACAAAATAACCTGTATGCGTACCATGAGTATCTTCCATACCTGCCTGGCGGCAGTTCTGGCGACAGCAATCGTCCTCTTCTCCACCGCGGGGTTCGGCGTGGCGTGTCACCTGGTCGTCCCCACGGTGGTCGATTCGTCCCACCACCACGATACCGACCGGCTCTGCCCCACGGACGAAGAGCGGAACGACGGCGGCTCGCCACCGGCGTCCGAGTGCTCCTCCGCCCACGGGGACCTGCCCCCCTGCTGTGCGGAAGAGACGTTCCTCCTGGCCTATTGCCCGTCCTTCGCCCTGCTCGCTGCTCACGACCCCCTGAGCGCACCGCCCCAGGTCTATCTTGACTGGTTTGTCCCACCACAGAATCAGGTCTGAAGCGAATCAGCCCTCGGTGCCATGACGTTCCCACCGGCCGCTCGTTCACCGGGCTCGGTCAGATCAGAGCGCTGCCGGTCGTTGGTTTGTCGCCAGCCGGCGCTGATTCACCGTTTCTCCCCGTCCCTGTCAACCGATAGTGCGCTCGGCCGTTTTTTACCATTAATCTCGGCCGCAACAGCATTCCGGGAAGCCGCCCACCGCGGTCCCGGGAAAACGGAGGTGCAACGATGCTTGCTACAGATACCTTGAAACGTCTCTGGATTTTCTCTTTCGACCGGACGCTCACCGCGGCCGGAGCCTGCTACGCCAAGGCTCGCCTGCACCGGGTGACGCGCCAGTTCCTGGAAGAACTTGCCGCGCTCCCCGGCCACCGTGTCGCTGTTCTGTCCAGCCGTCCCCTCGACGACCTGGTTTCCCGCGTGCCGATCGAGGGCATTTACCTCGGCGGCAGTTGCGGGACCGAATGGCACATTCCGGGCGGTGAATCAATGACCCTTTCGGGCAAGCCCAAGGATATGCTGATGGAAACCCGCGACGCCCTGTTGCCTGCGCTGCGGGCAGTCGCCGACCTGCCGGGCGTGGAACTGGAAGACCGGCGCTGGTCCGCGGCGCTCCACACCCAGGAGGCGAGCACCAAGCGCGCCAGACGCTCTTTGCCCGACTCGCCGCCGTGCTCAAGGGGTGGAGGGTGGCCCTTTACCGGAATACCACCATGGTGGAGATCCAGTTCCTTCCCGAGATCACCATGGAGTTCGGCGCCCGCGCGCTGTGCCGGTTCCTGGGATACCGCGGAGAAGTGGTCTGTGCCGGCAGTGACGAGAACGACGCCACGGCCCTGCGCTGGACCCTCAACCAGGGGGGAACTGCGCTCAGCCTCGGCAGGGACCCGCTCGTGCCGGGGGCGCGACCGGTAGTGGACGTAAGGTCCCTGGCCCGTCACGTACGTGATCTGGCGGGAATCGACGAGCACCATCGGATGAGAATGGCGGGACGCCGGCTCTGCAATGCCGCATAGCAGTCGCGTATGGCTGACTGAAAGGATAGAGCTTGAGAAAAAGGATCAATCTGCTGCGTGAATTTTCGGTACCGCTGATCGCAGGGGTCATGGTTGCCCTGTTCTGGGCCAACTTCGACCCGGCCGGCTACCACTCCTTCATTGAACAGCCTTTCTTCGGAGGGATGAGCTTCCATTTCGTGGTGAACGAGCTGTTCATGGTCCTTTTTTTCGGTATCGCTGCTGTGGAAATAACCCAGAGTTGCCTGCCGGGCGGCGATCTGAACCCGTTGCGAAAGGCGGTCAATCCGCTTCTGGCAACTCTCGGGGGGGTGGTGGGCCCGGTGCTCGTCTATCTGGGGCTCAATGCCGTCATCGGCGGCCCGGAGCTGACACGCGGCTGGGGCATTCCGACCGCCACCGACATCGCGCTGGCCTGGCTGGTGGCCCGGCTCGTCTTTGGAGCCGGGCACCCGGCGGTATCGTTCCTGCTTCTGCTCGCCGTGGCGGACGATGCCATAGGGCTTGCCATCATTGCCGTGTTCTATCCCGACCCGAGCCATCCGAGCGAACCGGCCTGGCTTTTCCTGACGGTTGCAGGCATGGTTGCCGCCTACATCCTCAGAAGCCTGAAATTGAGAAACTACTGGCCCTATGTCATCGTGGGGGGGGGCTTGCGTGGACCGGCCTGTTCAAGGCCCATCTGCATCCCGCCCTTGCCCTCGTCTTCATCATCCCCTTCCTGCCCCATCCCCCCCGTGAAACGGCTCACCTGTTCGAGGCCGATCCGTATGACAGCTCGACCCTCGCCCGATTCGAGCACGACTGGAAGGTCATCGTGGATTTCGGCCTCTTCATGTTTGGCCTTGCCAATGCGGGAGTCGGCTTTTCGTCCGTGGGGTCGGCAACCTGGCTCGTGCTGGCATCGCTCGTTATCGGCAAGACTCTCGGTATCTTTGTCATGGGATACATTGGCAAAACCCTCGGTTTTCCCCTTCCGCAACAGGTCGGTGCCAAGGAACTGGCAATGACGGGGCTGGTGGCGGGCATCGGCCTCACCGTGGCCCTGTTTGTGGCTGGAGTGGCCTTTATCGAGCCGGACATCCAGGGGTCGGCCAAAATGGGAGCCTTTTGTCGGGAGGTATCTCCATTGTGGCGATCGTGCTCGGAAGGGCACTGAACGTGCGACGCATCCCCTGAGTTGGCCGGAAATTGCATCTTGACAAATGTGCGTCCCTGATTAAGATGCGGATGATTCATGATCTTCCAGGAAAGATCCGGCCATGTACCGTCACGGTTGTCAGAAAAGAGCCAAGGCGCTCCTGCTGCTTATCGTTATCCTCCACGTGGCGGGCTGCTCCCTCATGCTCACGGGGCAGGCCTTTGCCCCCCTTCAGGAGCAGATTGCCTTCTGCTGCAGCGCCAACATCGAGGCGGACGGCGCCCAGGCGGATATTGACGACTTCAAGCCGCCGAAGCACTCGTTTATCGACTATACCACCTACTTCTGCCCCAGCGGGCTTGTTCCCATCTACCAGCCCAGCGAATCCCGCCTCCTGTTCGCCGAGCCGTTCCGGCTGCCGCCACAGGTGTATCCGGAGATTTCCGTCCCCCCCCAGAACATCGCCTGACGCATCACCGACGCAAGAGTAACTGCAGCAACGCATAGTCGTTCCCAGTGCAGGGCACGCGACACGGGAGGTTTGCCATTGTCGCCCGTGCCTGCGCATGCGTGCGTCCGGCATGTCCTCGCCGGCCGCGATCTGACCATTGCATGACCACCACACTCAAGGAGAATCCAATGAAATACCTACGCGCCACGCTTCTCGTCGTTTTCAGCATCGCCTGTGCCACAGGTTGTGCCAAGAAGGAGCTCATCGTGCCGGAGCCGGCGGTCACCTCCGCATCGGCCCAGCCCCCTGCCACGGAACCTGCTGCGCCGCCGGCAGCGACGATTGACGCACACGAACCCATTGCCGCAGCGGACATTGTCGAGGATCGCACAGCACCGGCCGGCACTGCGGCCCAGGCAAGTCCCCTGAAAACCGTTTACTTCGACTTTGACGCCTGGGTCCTCACCGCTGCGACCCGGGAAATCCTGGCCGCCAATGCCGAATGGCTCCGGAAAAACCCCGGAGTGGCGGTCACCCTCGAAGGACATACCGACGAACGGGGATCCGACGCCTACAACCTCGCCCTGGGGGAGCAGCGGGCCAAATCTGCCATGAAGTACCTGCAGACTCTCGGCATCGATGCGGGTCGCATGACCGTGGTGAGCTACGGAGAAGAGAAGCCCGCCGTCGAAGGCCACGATGAGTCCGCCTGGGCCGGGAACCGGCGCGTCGAGTTCATCCCCAAGCGCTGAATCTGCCCATTCGCAAGGAGATAGCAATGGAAAAAGCCGCAACATCGAGCGCAACCGGCACTCTCGCCGACCGCGCGCCGCTGGTGGGAATCCTGACCGGGAGCCCCAATGATCTGCCCACGGTGGTGAAGGTGCGCGACACCCTGACCGAGCTCGGCATCCCGAGCGAGATCGTGGTGGCCTCAGCCCACCGGACCCCCGACAAGGTCCTCACCTACCTGGACCGGGCCCATACGGAAGGGGTGCAGGTACTGATCGGCTGCGCCGGCGTGGCCGCCCACCTGGCGGGCGTGATCGCCGGACACACGCGGTTGCCGGTCATCGGCCTGCCGCTCGGCAACGGCCCCCTTTCGGGAATGGACAGCCTCCTCTCCACCGTGCAGATGCCCCCGGGCGTGCCGGTGGCCACGGTGGCCATCGACGGGAGCCGCAATGCGGCCATGCTGGCGGCCAGAATCCTGGCCCTCAAATACCCGGAGATCGACAAAGCCCTGGAGGAGGCGGCCCGGAAGGAGCGCGAACGCTACGACCTGACCGCCGACGAGGCCCTGGCAAAACTCGCCTTGTGCGTCAAGTAACGGAGATGAGAGCTCGCGGCGCCCCTTCCCCCGGGCGGGGCGCCGCGCCATGGAGGCACCATGAAGGATATCGAACGCTTCATCACGGGGTTCCGCCGGTTCAGGGAGGATTACTTCGGTTCCGAATACTCGCCCTTTGAGCACCTGAAGCAGGGGCAGACCCCCAAGACCATGATCATCGCCTGTTCCGACTCCCGGGTCGACCGGCCATCCTCACCAACTGCGCGCCGGGCGATATCTTCAGCGTCCGCAACGTGGCAAACATGGTCCCTCCGTTCGAGGAAAACGGCGGGCATCACGGGGTGAGCGCAGCTCTGGAGTTCGCGGTCTGCCACCTGGGAGTCGAGCACATCATCGTCCTGGGACATTCCCAGTGCGGCGGCATCAATGCCCTCATGAAAGGGTCCTGCGGCTGCAAGGGAGGCGGATTCATCTCCCGCTGGATGTCCATCGCCATCCCGGCCCGGGAGCGGGTGCTGGCTGAACTGCCGGACAAGGGACCGGAGCTGCAGCAGCGGGCCGCCGAGCAGGCCGCCATTATCCTTTCCCTGGAAAATCTCCTCTCCTTTCCCTGGATCGATGAGCGGGTGTCCCGCGGCGAACTGACCCTCCACGGCTGGTATTTCGACCTGGCCGCGGGCGAACTGCTCGATTATGCGCCGGAGCAGGGCCGGTTCGAGGTGCTCAGGTAGGAGCGGCAGCACATGGGCCCTGGCCGGTAAAGGGCGCGTACCCCCAACCGGTCACTCCCGCCGATCCGGGGAGTCCGAATGAACAACCCGGTCACGGCCCGATCTCTTGGCCCGGTACAGGGCGTCATCGGCCGCTGCCAGCAAATCGTCCAGGCAGGTGGTGCCGTCGCACGAGGCAACACCGATGCTCACGGTTACGGACACCGGTTTAACCCTGGAGGTGAACGTTGTCGAGGATATGGCCGCCCGAAGCCGTTCATAGAGATGCCCGCTCTCATCTCCCGTACCGGGAGCTACCACGAGGAACTCTTCTCCTCCCAGGCGGCCCAGCAGATCATAATCCCTGAGCAGCCCCCCCAGCACCTCGACGCAGCCGCACAGCACCTCGTCCCCGGCCTGATGGCCGTAACGGTCGTTTACCCGCTTGAAGTGATCGATGTCCAGGATGCCGATGCTCAGGCTTCCCCCATCCCGCCTGATCCGGGACAGTTCCTTCTCCAGGTGGCCGAGAATCGCGCGCCGGTTCAGGACGCCGGTCAACGGGTCGTGGGTGGCCTGGTGATTCAGTGCACTCTGGGTCTCGAGCAGTATCGAATGCAGCTCAACGGTGCGGCGACCCACCTGGATCCGGGCACGCAGCTCTCCGAGGCTGAACGGTTTGCCACATAATCGTCGGCGCCGGCATCAAGGCCGCGGATTATGTCGTCAGTGCCATTTTTGGCCGTGAGCAGCAGAATGTAGGCAGATGTTCCGCTGACCGGGCACGGACCAGCCGGATCACCTCAACCCCGTCCATGACGGGCATGACCCAATCCAAGACCGCCAGCCTGGGGGCATCGCTCCGTTGCAGCTCTTCCCAGGCCTGCGCCCCATCGATAGCCTCCACCACGTCGTAACCCCACCGTTTCATCAGTCCGGTAAGCATGGTGCGTGAGGTTACATCATCATCGGCGATGAGAATCCGCATAGGCATCACTCCTTGGCGCAGCCCTGCTCCATGGCCTTGCGCAAACGACCGAATTCATCTTCCAGCACGCTCATGCAGCGGGCGGCACCACCCGCGTCTCCGGCAACAGCCGCATGTTCCATGGCGGCGGCCGCCGTCCGCAGCCGCTCCCCGCCGACACTGGCGGCCCCACCCTTGATGGTATGGGCCCAATGGGCCACGGTTGCCGGTTCTTCGGCAGCAACGCCCGCCCTGAGCCGTCCTACCAGACCGGGCATATCTGCCAGGAATGCCGCAACGACCTCTGCCACCAGCGACTCGTCTCCCATGAGCCGCTCCTGCAAACCCAGCCGGTCAAACACGGGAATCCCATCCGGCACACCCGGCACCGGGTCCGCGCGTTCCCCGTCGCTGCCGCCTGAAACCCGGCAGCGGCCAGTGAGCCACCTGACCAGCATCTCGGCCAGGGCGCGGGGAAAGATCGGTTTGGCCAGATAGTCGTTCATGCCCGCGTCCAGACACTTGTGCCGGTCCCCCTTCATGGCATGGGCCGTGAGCGCGATGACGGGAATCTCGTGGTTGAGGACCGGGGAACGGACGTCGCGAATGCGCCGGGTTGCCTCGAAACCGTCCATCACCGGCATCTGGACATCCATCAGGACCAGGTCGTAGGGAGTCGCCGCCAGCGCGTCCAATGCCTCTGCGCCGTTGGTCACGGCCTCGCCCCGCAGGCCGAGCCGTTTCAGGATCCCGAGGGCCACCTGCCGGTTGGTGGCGTTGTCTTCCACCAGCAGGATACGGATGTTGTCGCGCGCCAGAGCCCGAAGCAGTTGCAGCGGGTCGTCTCCGTCGCCCGGACGGGCACTGTTCTCCGGAGAGTACTTCCGGTCCGGGAGGTGCTGTGTGCCGAAGGAGGCCGTGAACCAGAATTCTGACCCCGCGCCGGGCCGGCTGGTGACCCCGATCTCTCCGCCCATCATCTGCACCAGCCGCCTGCAGATGGCCAGGCCGAGGCCGGTGCCGCCATAGTTGCGCGTGATCGAGGCATCCGCCTGGGTAAACTTCTCAAACAGAAGCTCCGTTTTCTCCGGCGGGATGCCGATGCCGGTATCGCAGACGGCAAAGCGGAGCATGGTCGAATCGTCCGTTTCCGCCAGGGGGCTGACCTGCACGGAGATTTCCCCCTGGTGGGTGAATTTGAGGGCATTCCCCGCCAGATTGACCAGCACCTGCCTCAGCCGGACCGGATCGCCCCTCAGGAATCGGGGCACCTCGGACGGGAGCGAGCAGGTGAACGTCAACCCCTTTTCATTCGCCTTGAACGCCATCTGCTCTGCCAAATCATCCAGCAGGATGCGCAGGTCAAAGTCCACGGTTTCCATCTCCAGCCTGCCGGCCTCGACCTTGGAGAAATCGAGAATGTCGTCGATGATCTGCAGCAGTGATTCGGCGCTGGTCCGGACGGTTTCGGCATACCGCCGCTGCTCGTCCGCGAGCCCCGTTTCCAGCAGCAGCCCGATCATGCCGATCACGCCGTTCATGGGAGTGCGGATCTCATGGCTCATGTTGGCGAGGAAGTCCGACTTTGCCCTGTTGGCGGATTCGGCCTGCTCCTTGGCGAGAACGAGCTCTTCCTCTGTCCGTTTGCGCTCGGTAACGTCGTGAACGATGGAGTGCAGATACCTTTTCCCCTTTACCTCGATCCTGCTGCAGAACACCTCCACGTCCCTGATGGAATCGTCAGCCCGGCGGTGACGGAAAAAGAAGTGGATCCGCTCCATTGTTTCGGCATGTTCCAGCTCTTTCGCCAGTTCTGCGGGTGAAAGGATGTTGATATCCCGGATATTCATGGCCTTGAGCCGCTCGCGGGACCAGCCGTAGAAGCGCGCCGCCGCGTTATTGGCGTCAACGATGGCACCGGTGGCGGGATCGATGATCAGCTTCACGGCCGCATGATGCTCGAACAGAGTCCTGAAGAGCACCTCGCTTTCGCGCAGGGCCTCCTCGGCCCGCCTGCGCTCGGTGATGTCCCGCACCGACACGACCCGCACGGACTTGCCCCCGTACTGCATATTATAGCCCTCGATCTCCACATCGAAGACTGTCCCGTCCTTTTTCACCCCCCGCACCTGGTAGGGCTCGGAATATGCCCTGCCAATCTTATCGAGCAGGGAGCCGATATCGTCCGGATGGAACAGCAGGGAGATCACGTTTACGCCCTGCAGCTCCTCCCGGGAATAGCCGGAAAGCTTCGCGAATCTGGCGTTCATATCCAGGACGACGCCCTGGTCGTGGATAACGATCCCCTCCAGGGCCACCTCGGAAAGGAGCCGGTTGCGCTCTTCGCTCTCGGCAAGCCGGGCCTGCTGCAAGAGAAGAGAGCGGTCGTCGCGGGAGATCCGGCGCGCCGCCAGGATGATGCCCCCCAGCCCCACGGCCCAGAAGGTCAGATGGCCCGCGCCCGTTGCGGCCATCTGTTTCCGGGCAAGGGCCGAATAGGGCGCAAGGGGGACCGAAACGCTGATCCCCCCGCGAACGTCTCCCACTGAATAGCCCGGGCCGGCATGGCATCCCAGGCAGGACTGCTCCACCATCAGCGGCCTCATCAGGCGCAGATGGGCAACGCCGTCCATCTGTTCGACCGAGGAGTATTCCTGCTGCCCGCGCTCGAAGGATTCCAGGGCCCGGGTTTCCCACGGATCAGGGGCATTGGCCTGCCTGATGGGCCTGAGGCTCGTGATGTGGCCGCGGATGCCCGAACTCTCGTAACTGAGCTCGTGGACCTGGCGTGTCATGTAGGCGGGATTGATGAGGGTGAGCCGCTGCCCCGTGGTGGTTTCCACATCCCGGTATCTCTGGCCGGCAAGCCACGGATTGGGCTGGGCGCGTTCCGTTACCGGGACATATACGCCGCCGTGACCGGCGTTCCAGCGCCGGTATACGATGTCCTTCTCGAACTGGGCCCTGGCGGCCACCCTCGCTGCCTCATGGCTCGCATCCCGCTCCTGGACGAAACTCCAGAGCAGCGAAACGCCAACGGCAAGAGTCCACGCAACACCCATGAGCACCGCATAGTGCTTTGCCTTGGAAGACTGTTTCATCATTGCACCCGGTTACCGACACCATCCGTTAGCACGCGAATATCGCGCCGGGGAAACGGAATCTCAATGCCATTGTCGGCAAATATTTTGTAAATAGCATAATTGAGCGTGCTCGTAAGGAATCCCCGCCGATGGATGAGGGTCGTGCTCCAGACCCGCAGCTCAAAGTTGAGGCCGCTCTCGCCGAACGCCATCAGGCGCACGCCCGGAGCCGGCTTTTCCAGCACATCGGGGTTGGCGGCCGCCACCTCCAGAAGGAGCCGTTCCACCAGGTGAACATCACTGCCGTAGGCGACGCTGACCGGAATCCGGAACCGGACCTTTCGTTCGTTGTGGCTCCAGTTCACCACATTCTCGGTGATGAATTTGGAATTGGGCACGATGATGGTGATGTTGTCGTTGGTCACCACCGTGGTGCTCCTGCCGCCGATGTGGATCACATCCCCCTCCACGGTCCCCACCACGATCCGGTCCCCCACCTTGATGGGGCGCTCGAAGAGGATGATGATGCCGCTGACGAAGTTGTTGACGACGTTCTGAAGGCCGAAACCGAGACCGATGCCCACGGCGCCTGCCAGGACGTTGAGTGCGGTGAGGTCGATGCCCGCGGTCTGCAAGATGACAACGAACCCGACGGCAATGACCGTGTAGCGAATGATGGAGCCGGTGGCCTGGCGGGCACCCGGCTCCATCCTGGTCCGGGAGAGAAGCTGATCGACAATCCAGGTCCGGAGCTTGCCCGACAGGTAGAAGAGGAGCACCACCAGCACCACCAGTTGAATGATGGCCCAGAGGGTGACCGGAGCCCCTCCCAGCCTCACGAGGGGAACCTCGAGAAATTGCCTGAGCTGAACCAGAATATCGCGGAACGTTTCCATCGGGCCTCCTGGTTAAAAGGGCCAGAACCTGGGGATGAAGATCGTCGCCAGTATCCAGAAGAGGATGTTGAGCGGCGTGCCGACCCGGAGATAATCACTGAACCGGTAACGCCCCGGTCCGTAGATGAGGGTGTTGGTCTGGTAGCCGAAGGGGGTCATGAAGTCAAGGGACGCCGAATAGGTGATCGCCATGATGAGAGGACGCGGATCGACGTCCAGTGAGTCGGCGGTGGCGAAAACGATCGGTATCAGCAGGGCCACGGTGGCATTGTTGGAGAGCACCGCGGTAATAAGGGCCGAGAAGAGGTACAGGGTTGCCACCATTGCCGTCGGCCCCGCGCTCCCCACGGCGGAGACGATGAACTTCGACAGGAACAGGGCTGCCCCGCTCTTTTCCATGGCAACGCCGAGGGTGACCACTCCGGCCATGAGCATGATGACCTTCCACTCGACCGCTTCGTAGGCCTCGTCCGGCGAAAGGCAGCCGGCAAGCACCATGACGATGCACCCGACGATGGCACCGGTCATGATGGGGATCACGTTGAGGGCGGCAGCCGTCACCACGGCCGTCACTACGGCAAGGGCGATGGCGGTCTTGCGCTTGCGAAAGACCGGTGCCTGCACCTCGGAGATAACGACAAAGGTGCGGTCCAGGCGCAGCCGCTCGATTTCCCGGGGAGCCATGCCGAAGAGGAGGACGTCGCCGGCCCTCAGCACGGTCGTCTCCAGGATCTCCCGCATGACGCGCCCCCGATGCCTGATGGCAAGGGCAGTGACACCATAGCGGGAGCGGAACCGGGCCTCTTTGAGGCTCCGTCCGTCGAGGGTCGAGTTTGGGGCGATCACCGCCTCCACCAGGGTAGTCGCCTCCGGTTCTCCGCCCGCAGCGCCCTGATCGAGCTCCTGCTTCAGGGCGATACCCCGGCGCTGCTGGAGCTTGCGGAAGTTTTCCAGATCACAGATGACCTTCAGATGGTCCCCCGCCCGGAGCACGATCTGTTCCTGAGCGTTGTCGAGCCGGCGCCCGTCCCTGAAGACCTCCACGCTCTTCAACTCCAACTCGTGCAGCAGCGGCGATTCGGCGAGCACTGCGCCCACCGAGCGGGCCTCGGGCTGGATGATGATCTCGGTCAGATAATCGCCGGACCGGAGCCGCCTCTCGCCATTATCCTCGCCTCCCCGGTCGGGAATGAGCCGCACCCCTGCCAGGAGCATATAGAGAGTCCCGGCGCAGAAAAAGACGAGCCCCATGCCGGTCAGCTCGAACATCCCGATCGGGGGAAGTCCATGGCGCTCGATAATGGAGCTGACGAGGATGTTGGTGGATGTGCCGATGAGAGTGCAGACCCCGCCGAACATGGATGCAAAGGAAAGGGGCATCAGGAGGCGGGAGGCGCTGGTATGGGTGTCGCGGGCCACGCCGAGGACGATGGGGAGGAAAATGGCTACGGCCGCCGTATTGTTGATAAAGGCGGAAATGGTCCCGATGAAGAGCATCATGCGCCAAGAGCCAGCCAGGAGCTCTTCCGCCCGAGGCGGGCCAGTGCGCCCCCCACCGCATTGACGGCGCCGGTCCGGTAGAGTCCTGCCGAGAGGACGAACATGGCCCCCACGGTAACCGTGGCCGGGTTGCTGAACCCGCCGATGGCCTCCGCCGGGGTGATAATGCCGGAGAGGAGCATCGTTGCCATGAGGATCAGGGCAACGATGTCGACCGGAAGCCGCTCTGTGGCGAAAAGGATTATCGCGGAGACGACCAGTCCCAGCACGATCATGATTTCCATGGTCACCGATGCACTCCCGAACGAAAGGCCGCGCGCCCTCTTTGATCGTTTCGTTCTCCGGCCTCCGTCGGCCGGTGACAATAAACTATACCAGAATGGACGCAATCGGCTTCATGAGAGACCGGTTTTTCAGGCGGTGCGTTGCGCAACGGCATCTCCATGCTAGAATCGAATCGACACTCCACGGGACTCCACCACGGATGCCGACCATGCCGTCGCGCTCCCCCGGTGCCCCATCTGCGGACTTCCCCGTTGCCAGCACCTCATTTCGCCAGCCGAAGCGGGACGTGATCTCTGTCACTGCAATTGAGAGGGTCATGTGCGGAAACAATCCGGATTGACCGGCACATCGAATAACAGCGCGCCCAGACCGGACGGACCGTCGTGGCATGCCTTGCCGGAGCAGGACGCATTGACCAGGCTGCAGTCAGGCCCCACCGGGCTGACGGCGGCCGAGGCGACGGAGCGGCTCCGGCGGGTCGGTCCCAACATTCTGTCCCGCACGGGGAGCGACGGCCCCCTGCTCCTGCTCTGGCGCCAGATCAACAACCCCATCGGCTGGCTCCTGATCGCCGCCGGCGCCCTGGCCCTCGCCCTGGGCAAGCCCACCGACGCCATGGTGGTGTTCGGCGCGGTGGGGATCAACGCCTTTATCGGCTTCATCCAGGAATACCGGGCCGGCAAGGCCATCGAAGCCCTTTCCGCCATGATCCCGGAGGCGGCCACGGCCCTGCGGGAGGGGCAACCCGTGGCAGTGCCGGCCGAGGATCTGGTCCCCGGCGACATCGTGACCCTCCAGAGCGGTGACAAGGTCCCGGCCGACCTGCGCCTGATCCGGGTCAAGAATTTCCTGGCAGAAGAAGCGGCTCTCACGGGCGAGTCCCTGCCGGTGGCGAAACATACGGATCCGGTGGCGCCGGACGCCCCGCTGGGAGACCGGGCCTGCATGGCATACAGCGGGACGCTGGTGGTTCAGGGGACGGCCACCGGAGTGGTGGTGGCCACGGCGAACGGTACGGAACTGGGGAGGATCAATGCGCTGCTGAATCAGACCGGGCAACTGGAGACCCCCCTCACCCGGCAGTTGGCCACGGTGAGCAGCGGGATCACCGTGGCCGTGGTGGTCGTGGTGACGGTGCTGATAGTCTTCGGTATCTGGATCAAGGATGCGCCGACGGGCGAGGCGCTCATGGTTGCCGTTTCCCTGGCCGTGGCCGCGATCCCCGAGGGGTTGCCGGCGGTCATCACCATCTGCATGGCCATCGGCGTCAGGCGCATGGCCGACCGCCACGCCGTGGTCCGCCATCTTCCGGCGGTCGAAACCCTGGGTTCCACCTCGGTCATCTGCTCGGACAAGACCGGCACTCTCACCCGCAACGAGATGACGGTGCAGGTGGCTTGGCTGGAAGGCCGCGAATACCGCTTCTCCGGCGTCGGCTACGCGCCGGAGGGAGATATCGAGCATGACGGCATCCGCCAGGCGGATATCCCGCCGTCACTGGCGGACCTTCTGACCTGCGCCGTGCTGTGCAGCGATGCCGCGCTCCACCCGGAGGGGGACGGCTGGGCCATCACCGGCGACCCGACCGAGGCCGCCCTGGTGGTTGCCGGCCGGAAAGCGGGGCTGGACGACCACGAGCTGCGCACCCGCCACGGGCGCCTGGACGTGATCCCCTTCGAGTCGGACACCAAATTCATGGCCACCCTCAACCGGCTGGACGGCGCGCACCGCATTCTGCTCAAGGGCGCGCCGGAGATCGTTGTCGAGCGGTGCGCCCTTGATGAAGCGCAGCGGCGCCTGATCCACGCAGCCATGGACACCTACGCCCGCCAGGGGATGCGGGTGATCGCCCTTGCCGGGAAGGATGCCGGGCGGACGGAGCAGATCTCCCCGGCGGACGTGGCAGGGGGGCTCGCCTTTGCGGGACTCCTCTGCATGATCGACCCGCCGCGGACCGAGGCCATGGATGCCATCCGGGCCTGTCACGGGGCAGGCATCACCGTAAAGATGATCACCGGCGATCACCCGGTGACGGCCGAAGCCATCGGCCGTCAGTTGGGGCTGCTGCAGGACGGGCAGAACGCCGTGGAGGGGCGCCGGCTGGACGGGCTCACGGATGCGCAGCTTCAGGAGGTGGCCCAGGCGACCAACGTCTTCGCCCGGGTGGCGCCGGAGCACAAGATCCGGCTGGTGGAGGCCCTTCAGTCCCGGGGATACGTGGTGGCCATGACCGGGGACGGGGTGAACGACGCCCCGGCCCTGAAGCGGGCCGACATCGGCGTGGCCATGGGGATCACCGGCACGGCGGTGTCCAAGGAAGCGGCCAAGATGGTGCTCATGGACGACAATTTCGCCTCCATCGCCGCGGCGGTGGAGGAAGGCCGTCGAGTGTACGACAACCTGATCAGGTCTCTGGCCTTCGTGCTCCCCACCAACCTGGGGCTGGCTTGCACCCTGTCCCTGTCCATGTTCTTCTTTCCCACCATCAGGGTCGACGGGGTCAACGAACTGCTCACGGCCATGTCCCCCAGCCAGACGCTCTGGATCAACCTGGTGGCGAGCGTTGCCCTGTCGATCCCCCTGGCCTTCGAGGTGCTGGAGCCCAACGCCATGCGGCGCGCCCCCCGCTCTCCCGACGAACCGGTCTTTTCACGCTTCATCGTAGCGCGCCTGATCATCGTCGCGGCCCTGATGGCCGCCGGGGGCTGCGGCCTCTTTCTCTGGGAGTACTTCCGCATCGCCGGCCCCGAGCCGCTCACGTCGGCCCGGCATGCCCTCGCCCTGGCCGAGGCCCAGACCATCTGCGTAACCGGCATTACCTTCTCCCAGATCTTCTACCTGCTCAACTGCCGGTCATTGCACGACTCCCTCTTCTCCCAGGGGGTCTTCAGCAATCCATCCATATTCATCGGCATCGGCATCCTGCTGCTGTTGCAAGCGTGCTTCATCTACCTGCCGCAGTTGCAGGCCGTCTTTGGCACGGCCCCCCTCGACGGCAGCTCTTGGCTCTATGCCATGCTGGCGGGGGCAGCCGTCCTGCCGGCCATCTCGCTGGACAAGTGGTTCAGAAGCGTCGCCGGGGCTAAGGGATGCATGCGGACGGGTTCAAGCCCGCGGTCCCGTGTACCTGCCCCCCTTCACCGGGCCAGTTGCTTCAGTACCTGCTGCAGTTTCCGCAACTCCTCGCCGTAGCCGGCCCAGTCCCCCTGCCGCTGCAGGTTGGTGGCCCGCTCGAAGATGCTCATGGCCTCCCGGGCCAGGTCGCCCGTTGAGGACTTCCCGTCCTCAGGGGCTGCCGCAACGCCGGCCACCGGCGCCCGTTTCCCGCCGAAGATCCGCTGCAGGGCCAGTTCCAGGCTCTCCTCCATGACCACCTCGTCACCGTAGGCAACGATGACCCGCCTCAATTCGGGCAACCCAGCCTTGTCCGCCGCGGCCAGGAACAGGGGCTGCACGTAGAGCAGCGACTGTTCGATGGGGATCACCAGCATGCTCCCCCGGATGACCTGGGAGCCGCGCTGGCTCCAGAGGGTCAGTTGCTGGGAGATGTGCGAGTCCTGGTTGATCCGCGCGTCGATCTGCTTGGGCCCGTAGATGAGCCGGTCACGGGGGAAGGTGTAGGCCAGGAGCTTGCCGTAGTTCTCGCCGTCGCAGCGGGCCGTGAGCCAGGCGGCCAGATTGTCCCGCTTGGAGGGGGTGAAGGGCAGGAGCAGGATGTACTCCTCCCGGGTCTCCCCCGGCAGCTTCATGACCGTGTAGTAGGGCTCCATGGGCGCTTCGCCCAGCACGGGGATCTCCCAGAGGTTCTCCCGGTTGTAAAAGACCTTGGGATCGGTCATGTGGTAGGTGGCGAACATGGCTGCCTGGACCTGGAGGAACTGGTGGGGGTAGCGGATGTGACCCCGCAGGTCGGCCGGCATGACGGACAGGGGCTTGAAGAGTCCCGGGAAGATCCGGGCGTAGACCTTGATCATGACGTCGTCGGGATCGCTGATATAGAAGTCCAGGGTGCCGTCGTAGGCGTCGATCACCGCTTTCACCGAGTTTCTCATGTAGTTGATGCCGCCCCTGAGCGGCTTCGAATAGGGGAGCCGGCTCGAATGGGTATAGCCGTCGATGATCCATTTGAGGGTGCCGTTGTCGGCCACGACCAGGTAGGGGTCACCGTCGAACCGGATAAAGGGGGCCACCGTCTTGACCCGCTCACCCACGGTGCGGTAGTAGAGGATGCGGCTCTGGTCGGTAATGTCGGACGAGAGGAGGATTTTCTCCGTTTTGAACCGGACGGCGAACAGGGCCTTGCGGAGCATTGAGTCCAGCGCCACCCCCCCCTTGCCCCCGTAGGCCGTATTGATGTTGCCCGTGGCGGTCGGATAGCTGAATTCCGGCACCCTGGTCCCGACGATGACATAGTCGTTGGAGAGCTCGCCGTAGTAGATCTCCGGTCGCGTCACCCTGATGTCGGCCAAGCTGACCGCCGGGATATCCTTGATGAAGAATTCCGGAAGCCCCTCCTTGCTGATCCTGCTGACCGGACCGACGGCCAGGCCGTTGCCGTGGGTGAAGATGAGCCGTTCGTTGATCCAGTTTCTGCTGGGGAGATCGTTGTAGGAGAGCTCCCGCGGCGAGAGCATCACCTGGGTGTACTGGCCGTTCACCAGGTACCGGTCGTTGTCCACGTCGAAAAACTTGTAGTAGGTCCTGATCTGCTGCAACTGGCTGTAGGTCTTGAGGAGCGGCCCGTGATCCCACAGCCTGATGTTCCTGATGGTGGCGTCGTTCTGTGCGATGTCGGCGGCCGACAGGTTGAGTTCCACATCAAAGGGAACGGTTTTGATCTTGTCCAGGTCATAGCCGAGCCGGGTGAACTGGATGGAATTGGCGATGTAGGGGGTTTCCAGGGCCAGTTCGTTGGGGGCGACCTTGAATTTCTGCAGCAAGACCGGATACCCCGCGATGCCGATGCCGTAGACGGCGGCCACGATGATCGGCGGGATCAGCGCCGGGCGCCAGGCTCCCTTCCAGATGCCGAACGCCACCACGGCGCCGGCAAGGGGGGTGCCCAGGGCGAGAACCCGGTAGAGTGGGAGCCGGGCGTTGACATCCACATAACCGGCGCCGTGGAAGGAGTTGCCGCCGGCAAGGAGGAGTTGCACGGCTTCCAGGTAAAAGCCCGCGGCCAGCGTGAGCGAGAAGATCCCCAGCAGAATGGCCAGGTGACGCCTCACCGCGCCGTCCACATCGGCCCCCCGCTCCGACAGGGCGATACCGCCGCGGAAGAAGTAGACCGCCCCGACCATGACGCCGGTGACGAGCACCGTGAAGGCGGCAAACCCCTTCACATGCTCCAGCAGCGGCAGGCTGAACAGGTAGAACCCCAGATCCTTCCCCATGATCGGATCGCTGGTGCCCACCGTGACGCCGTTCGCGAACAAAAGCAGGTTCTGCCACTGCAGGGCGCCCCACCTGCCGGCAAGAAGCGACAGGACAAGGGCGGCCAGGATGCTTAGGGGTTTCGCCATCTGCGCCATCTCGTCGCGCTGGAGGCGGTAGACATTGCCTCCCTCGAAAAACACGCCGCGGGGGGTGAGGGGGAAGGAGGCCCGGTTCGCGAAGTGCAGATTGACCATGGTGAACGCGAACATGAAGAGCCCTGAGGCGAGCCCGGCCCCGATCTTGGCCGTGAGCGCCGTCGTGAACACTTGGGTGTAACCGGTTTCCCGGAAAAAGAGCCAGTCGGTGTAGAAGGTGATCAGCGACAGCGCGGCGGGAAGGACCACGAACACGGCGGCAAGAATGAGAAGAGATCGGTTTTTGACCATCAACAAGCTCCCTTGGGTGATATCTATGTGCAACAGAGCCGTGATCCGGCTGTTCGGCGATGACGTCCGGCGCGGGAGGATCTGGCCGCAGCATCACTGAATCCGCGGTATGGCTCCTTCAGGCCCCCCGCACGATCTCCACGGAGCAGGGTGCATGAAGTGCAACGGCCAGGGATACCGAGCCAAGCAACAAACGCCTGACCATGCCATATCCGTGGGCCCCGACGACGATCAGGTCCGCGCCCCAGCGCTCGGCTTCGGTGAGAATGGCGTCCTTGGGGCGTCCCGCCAGCAGTGCCGAGGTAACGCTTAATTCCGGCGCCCGTTGCTCGAATTCGGCCGTTACCGCGTCAAGGCGCTCGATTGCAGCAGTTTCCTGACGACTGATGATGTAGTCAAAGGCCGTAGCCTGGTCGCCCTCACCGCCCAACAGGTTCGGCTCAACAGGAGAAAGCACGGTGATAACACGGACCTCGCTCCCCGGGGGCCACGGACGGCGGCATACTTCCATGGCCGCGGCATCGCTGCTGGGTGAGCCATCGAATGCAAGGAGAATTTTCATTCCGTCCCCTCCCTTCCTTGTCCGAAATCGGGAATGCCATGAAAAGACGTGCCGATACGATACATCGCCATCAGGCCGATCGTGGGCATTATTTCATAACAACTCGAAATACCATGCCTTTACCAGAATTATCCCGTAACGGGTTTCAACTTCTCACGGGCATGGGCGAGGATGGCATCCGGCAACCGCCCCCGTGCACCGGGAACCTTTCAGAACGTGGCCAGAACCTCATCAAGCAGAGAGGCCATCTCATCCTGTCCCCGGATGAAGTAGCGGGCCGCGGTGCCGGCAGAGCTCCCGACCCGAACCCCGAAGATGGCTTCGTCGCCGAGGCGGAACACGTCCTCGTCGGTCACGTCGTCACCGACAAAGAGCGCGCGGGCGTTGCCGAGATGGCGCATGATGCGACGAAGCGCGTCCCCCTTGTGGGGCGCGGCCGCCGGCACGAGATTCTCGACCTCCTTGCCGGAAACCCGCCGGGGCGCGGGCACCAGGCGGGAGACGGCATCCAGGATGCGTTGATGAGCTGTCTCGCGGGCAGGGGCGCTTCGGTAATGGAGCGACAAGGTGGCCCCCTTGTCCTCCATGACGATGCCGGTGCCCTCCCCTTCCGGCAGAAGGGCCCCCAACTGCGTCCTCCAGCCGCGGCAGAGGCTGACGAATCCGCGCTCCGCGGCATCGGCGCCGGGAAGCCCCTCGGCACCATGGTTTCCCACCAGGAAGCGGGGCTCGAAGCCGAGGTGCCGCGCCGCATCGGCCCGGGCACGGCCGGTAACGACGGCAACGGATGCCATGCCGTTCAGGCGGACCAGGCGCTCGTGCACGTCTGGCGGGATCATGATCCGTGACGGGTCGGCAACAATGGGGGCCAGGGTGCCGTCGAGATCAAAGGCGAACAGGGTGGACCGGTCGACGAAATCCCGCAGCTCTTCGCGGCCGGCATGGCTGAACAGATAGGTCATCCCGTGATCCCCGGTCATGACTCGCCCCCGATCCGGGCGGCCAGCCTCTCCCGCTGGCGGACCCGCGCCGCATCCAGCAGCATCCGGCCAGCCCAGCGGTAGACGTTGAAATCGCGCACCAGCGAGCGCATGCTCCGCATCCGCTCACGTTGTTCGTAGTCGGGCATGGTGAGGGCCCGGTGAAGGGCCTCGGCGGTCTGTTCCACATGGTAGGGATTGACGATCAGGGCCTCGTGCAGTTCGTGGGCCGCGCCGGTGAACTGGCTCAGAACCAGGGCTCCCCGCTCGTCCTCCCGGGCCGCCACGTACTCCTTGGCCACCAGGTTCATGCCGTCGTGGAGGCTGGTGACCATGCAGACATCGGCGGCGCGGTAGTAACGGTTGACCTGCTCGGGTTCGTGGTGCTCGGCCTTGAGGATGATGGCCGGGCGACCGTCACGGCTGAAACGCCCGTTGATCCGCTCCGCGTGGGAATGGACCCGCGCCTCGAATGCCTGGTACTCCTCCAGGGCCGACCGGCTCGGCGCGGCGATCTGGACAAAGGTGAAGCGCCCCACCAGTTCGGGGTGCAGTTCGAACAGCCGCTCCACCGCCATGAATCGCTCCGGGATTCCCTTGGTATAGTCCATCCGGTCGACCCCGACCCCGATCAGGTGGTCCGGGGGAAGCCCCAGCTCACCAAGGATTTCGCTCCGCGTCACGTCCACCGGCGGCAGGGTCCCCTGCCAGGCCGGCGGCCACTGGATGGAGATGGGGTAACTCTCCACCATGGTCAGTTGGCCGCGGCGGGAAATGGTGGACGATTCATGCTCGATCCGGGTCTCCAGGTAGCGATCCACCGTCTCCAGGAAGTTCTTGCAGTGGTAGGGCGTGTGGAAACCGAGGATGGTGCTCCCCAGCATCCCCTTGAGCAGTTCCTCCCGCCAGGGGCAGATGCCGAACGACTCCGGGTTGGGCCAGGGAATGTGCCAGAAGGTGATGATGGTGGCCTTGGGCAGGGCCTTGCGGATCATAGCGGGCAGGAGCGCGAAGTGATAGTCCTGCACCAGCACCACCGGATCGTCGCTGTCCGCCTCCTTGACCACGGCGTCGGCGAACCGCTGGTTGATCCTGACGTACTGCTGCCAGTCGCTGGTGCGGAACACCGGGCGCACGTGGGCGATATGGCAGAGGGGCCAGAGCCCTTCGTTGGCGAATCCGTAGTAGTACCCCTCTTCCTCTTCCTTGGTGAGCCAGATCCGCCGCAGGTTGTATTCGGGCTTGTGGGGCGGCACCCGGACCCGGTCGTGGACGTCGACCGTCTCCCGGTCGGCTGAGCCGCTGCCATGGGCGATCCAGGTTCCCGAGCAGGCCCGCATGACCGGCTCCACGGCGGTGACCAGGCCGCTGGCCGGACGGTGGACCTCGATGCTGTCGCCCTTTCTGTCATGGATATAGGGTTCACGGTTGGAAACGACCAGGATCCGTTCCCCGACCAGATGCTTGTGCAGAAGTGTCCGCAGAGCCTCTGGGCTCCAGGTGATGGTGGCGTCGTCGGCGAAGCGGCGCTCGGCATCGAGGGCGCGCAGGAGCGCCTTCAGGTCTCCCACCAGGGGTTGGAGTTCGGAGCTGGGGGCCTGCGGGCTGAACGGGCGGAGGATTCCCTCGCCCCGCAGCATGGCGCGGACCCCCTCCACCCAACCGCGCCAACTGAGGTGGGCGACGAATACCGTAATAAGGGAGATTACCACGCCAAGCACCGCAAAAAGGGCGATCACGTACTTGCGCGTGTCAGCGCTGCGACGCTCCACGAAGCTCATGTCGTGGACCAGGATCAGGGTGCCCATCGATTTCCCTTCAGCCCCAATGGATGAAGGGAGACATGGACCGCCCCCTGGGGAAGATGGCGGAGCGATCCCTCGGTCCCGTCCTCCGGCCGGGCAACCGACGAACAGTCGAGCGAATCGGGGAAGGTGGGAGTGCTGTAGCGCAGCACTCCGTTGCCGTCGCAGTAGCCCAATGCCAGCAGGCGCTCATCCTGAATGGCCCGAAGCAGGAGCGTATTGATCTTTGTCCGGTCTCCCTGCGGCAGCAACTCGGCAAGAGGTTCCCGGAGGGTGCCCGCGATGAGCCGGGAGCGGATGTCCAGGTCTCTGATGAACCAGTGAAGGGTCAATCTGTCCACCAGCGGCACCACCGCGTAGGCCAGCAGCGCCAGCGCCACGGCCAGCGGAATGATGAAGCGTAATGACAAGCGCAGCGATCGTAGTGAAATCATGCAGACTCCTTATCCTTTTCCCTGATCAGCACTGATCTTCCGACGACCCTCCCCCACCCCGGCCTCCCCGCACGGGAGATGGGGAGTTTGGCAAGGGTAGCGGAAGACTTGATGCTAATCGGGTCCTTTTCTGACACCGGAATCGGCCGGGCCGCCGTCCCCGGCGCCATCGTCCCGCGAGCACCGCTCCCCCGAGGACGCCAGGTCGTCCCGGACGCTTTTCTCCCAGAGGGGGACCCCGCTGAAATAGGCGCTCCGGCCCAGCATGTGGGCCGCCACCGGCGCCGTCAGGACGATGAAGACGATAATGGCGGCGATCTTCCCGGTGACGGCGGCGTCGTCGAAGAAAAGCGCCACCCCTGCCAGCATGAGGCTTACCCCCAGGGTGGATGCCTTGGTGGCCGCCGAGAGCCGCACATAGATGTCAGGGAACCGCACGATGCCGATGGCGGCCACCACGGCGAAAAAGGTCCCCCCGCCCAGGAGCATGGCGATGATCGTGTCACGCACCGCCGCCGCTCCGGTGCAGATAGTAGGCAAAGGCCACGGTCCCCAGAAAGATGACCAGGGCGAGGACGATGGCCGCGTCCAGGTAGGCGTGCTGTCCGGTAGCCACAGCATAGGCGGCGGACAGGGCGATGATGAGGGTCGCCATCAGGTCCAGGGCAACCACCCGGTCCGGCAGGCTCGGCCCCCGGACCAGCCGCACGAAGGCCAGCACGATTCCCCCTCCGAGCAGGGGAAGGACCACATAACTGACAAATGCGTCGAG
The DNA here is from genome assembly GCA_001628815.1 of Geobacter anodireducens. Taxonomy (NCBI): domain Bacteria; kingdom Pseudomonadati; phylum Thermodesulfobacteriota; class Desulfuromonadia; order Geobacterales; family Geobacteraceae; genus Geobacter; species Geobacter anodireducens. Next base: position 1,263,577 of record CP014963.1, on the reverse strand, counting down.
GGTCACCGAAACACCTCCCTGACCCGGCGCTCAAACCCCTCCTTGATCTCCCTCACCAGGGCTTGCGGGTCGTTTGCATACATGGCATGGACATAAAGGGTCCGCCGGTCGTCGGCCAGGTGAAGGCTCAGGCTTCCCGGCGTAAGGGTGATCACGGTGGCGAGCACGGTAATTTCCAGGTCGCTCTCCACATCCAGGGGCACCGCCACGATGCCCGGGGTCATATGATGGCGCGGCGTGAGAACGTCGTGGGCCACCCGCAGGTTGGCCAGCACCAGTTCCCGGCAGAAGAAGGCAATGAAACCCGCCACGGCCCGCACCCTGGCGAGATAACCGGTCGTGCCCCGTCCCCGGCGGGCAATCCAGAGCACGAAGAACCCCACGGCCACGCCAGTGAAAAACCCGCCGGCCGTGTAGGTGCCGGTAAGGGCCATCCAGGCCAGGGCCAGAAGGATATTGGCAAGAAACGGGGTCACGGTTTCGCCCCCAGCACTGCAGCGATATAAAGATCGGGATTGAGCAACTGATCGGCCGCTGCCAGGGAAAGCCGGAATACCGGCTCCGCCCCTACCCCCATGACCACCGTGGTCAGGGCCAGGAGCAGGGCCGGCATTCCCAGGAGCAGCCACGCCCTTCCGGCGACGTGGGGATGGTAGAGGACGCGGGGCTCCCCCGGCGGCACGGGACGATCCTTCCAGAACGCCTCGGCCCAGATCTTGGTCATGGAGAAGAGGGTCAGGATGCTCACGGCCAGGGCCGCGGCCACCACCACGTACCGCCCCTCCAGAAGGCCTGCCCGCACCAGGGCCAGCTTGGCCCAGAAACCGGACAGGGGCGGAATGCCCGCCAGGGCCATGGCCGGCACCAGAAAAAGCATCCCCACCAAGGGGCGCCCTCGTAGAGCCCTCCCAGTTCACCCAGTTCCGTGGTGCCGGTCAGCCGCTTCACGATGCCGGCCACCAGGAACAGGGCCGACTTGGCCGCGATGACGTGGACCATGAAAAATACCGTGCCAGCCAGCGCCAGGGGGGTCAGGAGGCCGAGCCCCATGACCAGATAGCCGATCTGGCTCACGATGTGGAACGAGAGCAGGCGCCTCATCTCGTGCTGGGCCACGGCTCCCAGGACCCCGGTCACCATGGTGAGTCCGGCCGCCGCCAGAATCAGGGCCTGGCCGGCCTCGGCCTCCTGGACGAAAATCAGGGTGAATATCCGTACCAGCACATAGACCCCCACCTTTGTCAGCAATGCCGAAAAGATGGTGGTTACCGCCACGGGCGGGGTGTGGTAGGAGGCAGGAAGCCAGAAAAAGAGCGGAAACACCGCCGACTTGATCCCGAAGGCAGCAAAGAGGAGCGCGGCGATGACCGGCACGGTGCCGCCGTGGGGGACCTCCCTGAGCTGCCTCGCCAGGTCCGCCATATTCAGGGTGCCGGCCATTCCGTAGAGAATGCCGATCCCGGCCAGGAAAAAGGCCGAGGCGATCAGGTTCAGGGCCACGTACTTGATGGCCCCCTCCATCTGCTCCCGGCGCCCGCCAAGGGCCAACAGGACGAATGAGGCGATGAGCATCACCTCGAACCAGACGTAGAGGTTGAACAGATCCCCGGTCAGGAGCGATCCGCAGACCCCCAGCAGCAGCACTTGCATGAGGGGATGGTACCCCAGGGACTCGTGCTCGATGTCGGCGCTCGCCAGGGAGTAGACCGCCACCGCCAGCCCCATGGCACCAGCCACCACAACCATGACGGCGCTGAACAGGTCGGCCACCAGGGTGATGCCGAAGGGGGCGGGCCAGTTCCCCGCCTGGACGCTGACCACCCCCTGGCGCTGCACGATCGCGAGGAGCCCCACCCCTGTCCCCAGGAGCGCCATCGTGCCGCAGATGCCCAACAGCCGCTGCACCCCTCGCCGGTTCCAGGCGAGAAGCCCTGCCACAGCCGTGGCCAGGGGAATGATGAGGGGAAGGAAGAGAAAAAGTTTCATCCATTGCTCCGGGGATCGGTATCGGTCGTGGTCATCTCGTCCAGGTCATCGGTGCCCACGGTCTGGTAGACCCGCTTGATCAGGACCAGGGCAAAGGCCTGCACCCCGAAGCCGATGACGATGGCGGTCAGGATCAGGGCCTGGGGCAGCGGGTCGGCCACCGGCGGGACCGGCTCGGTCCCGCCGACCGGCACGTAGGGGGGCCGCCCGCGGGTGAGGCGCCCCACGGTGAAGATGAGGAGATTGGCCGCATTCCCCAGAAGCGCCAGGCCGAAGATCATCTTGACGATGCTCCGCCGCACCATGAGGTAGAGCCCTGCTGCGTACAGCCCGCCGATGACGATTGCCAGAACGCTTTCCACCTATTCCTCCATCAGGCTGAACACGATCATGAGCGCCATCCCGGCCACCACCAGATAGACTCCCGTGTCGAACAGGATCGGCGTGCCGCCATGGCCGATGACCGGCACCGGCAGGATGCTCCAGAGCCCCGTGAGAAAGGGAAGCCCCAGGGCCAGGGGGATGAGGCCGCTCACCAGGGCGGTCAGGAGCCCCACCGCCACCAGGCGACGCGGCTCCACCCGGAGCACCCGCCGGGCCGCGGCCACGCCATGGGCCAGGGCGTGGAGGGCAAAGGCGGCCGCGGCCACGAGCCCCCCAACGAACCCCCCGCCCGGCTCATTGTGCCCGCGCAGGAGAAGAAAGAGCGAGAAGAGCAGCAGCAGCGGCAGGAGAAGCCGGACCGCGGTTGCCAGAAAGAGTGATTGCATGGCCTAGCCCCCCTCTCTGTCCCGGGCCTTCATGAGGCCGTAGACCCCCAGGCCCGCCACGGCCAGAACCGTGATCTCCCCCAGGGTGTCCAGTGCCCGGAAATCCACCAGGATCACGTTGACCACGTTGCGGCCATGCCCCGCCGGCATGCTGTGTTCCAGGAAATAGGAACTGATGTGGGGGACCAGGGTCTGGGACACCGCCAGCAGGACCAGCACCGTCATGAAGCCGCCAATGGAGCAGGCCACCAGGATATCCCGCATCCTCCCCGCCGGCCGCGAGAGCAGCGAGAAGCGCGGCAGACGGTAGAGCACCAGAACGAACAGGACAATGGAGAGGGTCTCGATACAGAACTGGGTCATGGCCAGGTCCGGTGCGCCGAAAAGGATGTAGACCAGGGCCACCCCGTACCCCGCCGCGCCGAGCCCGGCCACCGCCGCCAGCCGCGAGGTGGTCGTCGCCGCCGTCAGGGCCCCGGCCATGATTACGCCGGCGGCGAACCATTCGTGGAGCCCGCCGTCCGGCCGGGGAAGCTGGCGCGGGAACTCCCCGCTCCGGAACATGGCCACGGTCATGAGAAACACCGCGGTCCCCACCACGGTCATCAGGTAATAGCGGAGCCTGCCGTTTTGAAGCATGCGGGTCTGCCGTTCGGCCAGGGCGATCATTCCCGCGAGGAGGAGCCCGTAGCAACGCTCGGGTCCCCAACCCGTACCATCACCAGCGGGGAGGCGACGAAGCACCCTCTCCCGGGCAAGGGCGATGCCGACGCCGGCTGCCACGGTGGCCGCGCCCAGGAGGAGGACCGGAGTCACGCCGTGCCAGAGGGCCAGGTCCACCGGCACCGATTCCCCCCGCACCGCGACCACTGCCGGCTCCACCAGCCATTGCCCAACCAGGCCGGGGAAGACGCCGATCACGAACCCCAGCAGGGCCGGCACCAGGGGAGGAAACCAGAGGAGCGGCTCCACCCGGTGATGGTGCAGATCCGGATCGGGCCTGCGCCCGAAGAAGGGGAGATACCCCACCAGGACCGCCACCGCCACGGTGAAGGCGTTGCCGATGAAACCGGCAACGGTCACGAACCCTGCCGCCAGGGGCGCCTGGAGCTTGGCCTCGTAGAGGAGTTCCTTGGCGATGAACCCCACCAACGGCGGCACCCCGGCCATGGAGAGGGCCGCGAGCCCCGCCCCGGCGGCGACCCACGGCATGGCCCGCGCCAATCCGCCGAGCCGCGCCAGGTCCCGGGTGCGGCGCCGTGGTCCACGGCTCCGGCTGCCAGGAACAGGGCACTCTTGTAGAGGGCGTGGACCATGAGAAAGACCATGGCGGCCGTGGTGGCGGCCGGGGTATGGAGCCCCAGCAGCAGCGTGAGGGTCCCCAGGGCGCTCACCGTGGAATAGGCGAGGATCTGCTTCAGGTCGCTCCGGAGCAGGGCCACCCCTCCGCCCGCCACCATGGTGGCTCCGCCCGCCACGGTTACCCACCAGAACCAGGCATCGGTCCCCCCCAGCACCGGCGAGAGGCGCGCCAGGAGATAGATTCCCAGCTTCACCATGGTGGCCGAGTGGAGATAGGCGCTGACCGGCGTGGGCGCCTCCATGGCGCCGGGAAGCCAGAAGTGGAAGGGGAACTGGGCCGACTTGGTGAAGGCGCCGGCCAGGACCAGAAGGAGGACCGGCAGATAGAGCCCATGGCTCCGCACCAGTTCGCCCCTCTGGAAGATCGTGGCCAGGTCCGTACTCCCCGCCGCCTGCCCCAGCAGGATGAATCCCGCCAGGAGCGCCAGCCCGCCGGCGCCGGTCACCAGCAATGCCTGGAGTGCTGCCTTGCGCGCCGCAGCCCGGCCGTGGTCAAAGCCGATCAGGAGATAGGAGCAGAGGCCGGTCAAATCCCAGAAGACGAACAGGGTAATCAGATCACCGGCCAGGACCGTGCCGAGCATGGCGGCCATGAACGCGAGGATCAGGCCGTAGAAGCGCCCCAGATGGTGGTGGCCGTGGAGGTAGGAGGAGGCGTAGGCCACCACGAGCACGCCGATGCCGCTGATGATCAGGGCGAACAGGAGACTCAGGCCGTCAAGGGAGAAGGAGAGGTCGACCCCCAGGGACGGAATCCACTCGTAGGCGGTTCGGAGCGCTCGTCCAGACGCCACTGTCCCGGTTTGCATCCCGAAGAAGCAAAAAAGGGACAGGGGAACCAGGGCGCAGAGCCACCCGCCCCACCGGGGAACCCGGCGGTGGATCAGAGGGGCGGCCAGAGCGGCCCCGAATCCCGAGAGAATGGCATAAATCATAGGAATAGCCCCGTTGTCAGCGGAGTGCCCGCGTACTCCATGCCCACCGCGAAGCAGGCGGCGGCAGGGGAACGGCCCGGTTCAGGCTCCTGTCCCGGGTTCCCGGATGTCGATCACGATGGCGCTGCAGTCGTCATCGGGCGGGTCGCCCGCCCCGAAGTCCCGCAACGCGGCGGCAAGCTCGTCCATGAACCGGATGTAGCTCCCGGCCGTGGTTTTGAGGAACGCGTCAAGCCGTTCGGCCCCGAAGGTCTCGGTACCATTGGACGCATCGAGGATGCCGTCCGTATAGAGGAGCAGGCGGTCCCCCCGCTCGAACCCGAAGAAACCGGTCGTCACCTCGGCTTCGGCAAAGAAGCCGACCGGCGGCGACGTGGACGCAAGACGGTGAAGGCTGTTCCGCCTCAGCACCCGCGGCGGGACGTGCCCGGCGTTCACGTACTCCATGCGCAGGGAGGCGGGGTCGATGATCCCCAGGAACAAGGTCGATGAAAAATGATGATCCAGTTCCACGCCGTGGTCGGCGAAACGGACGAGGAACCGGTTCAACTGGGACACCATGCTGAGGGGGTTGTCAACGGTCAGGGCGCAGTGGTGCAAAAAACCGTAGACCAGGGACATCACCACCGACGACTGGATGTCGTGGCCGGTTACGTCGCCGATGAACACCATCTCCCGGCCGTCGGGCATGGAAATGAAATCGAAGTAATCGCCCCCCAGCGCGGTCGCCATCCGGTTCATCACCCCGATGCATCCCCACCTGCAGGCTGGCGGGGTCTTCGGCAGGAGCAACTGCTGGATGCGGCTCGCCACGGCCACGCCGTCCCCTGCCGGGTGTGCCTGTTCTGGCATGCATCCCCCACCCTTTTCCGTTACCATGCAAGTCTCCCCCCGTAAGTTGCCACGCGGAGCTACCGCCGCACCACCACGACCGATGCTCCCGTGTCCGCACCGCTCCCGGGCCGGACATGCACCCCGACGTTGGCGGCCGGCACACCGAGTTCCTCCATCAGATAGCGCTTCAGCCGGTCGGCATGCCGCCTGCCGTCCTTTCCCCCCGCCTCCACCCTGAACGAAAAGGCCCCGGGACCGCCGGGCAGCCCCTTGACCAGCGCCATGGCCGCCAGGCTCTCCCCGGAGGGTCCCCCTTTTCGTCAAAGGTGACCGGAGAAAGGAACGGTGCCAGCTCCACCCGCAGGGACACCGGCACCTGCAGCCTGCGCTCCAGGACCCGGGCAAGCAGTAGCCGTTCGTCATCGGTGAGGGGGTAATCCCGCCGGATAACGACGGACACCTGGGCCGGCCCCGGTTTTTCGCCGAAGCCCAGCCCCATGTCCTGCACGGCAAAGGGGGCCATGAGCGCCTCCAGCTCAGTCCGGACATCCCTCAGCAGGCGGGACGCGGATGCCTGAACCACTGCCGCGCTCTCGTCCCTGGCAGACGCAGGCTGGCCCCCGGGAGAGACGGCCGGCAGCTCGGCCTTCGGCTCGATGGAACCGGCCGTCACCATCACCTGCTCCAGGTTCAGATCTGCCTTCCGTCCGAGAAACGCGCCTATCTCCTTCTCGATCTCCTCCTCGGCCTTTTTCTCAAAGGGCCTTACCGTGTTGACCGTTACGTTCACGCTGATCCCGCCGTTTTTCTCCTCTACCGAGAATCCGGTCACCCTGGAATGGGCTTCCTTCTCCAGGTGCATCTTCAACACCCGTTCCACCCGCTTGGCGAGCTTCACCGTGCGCAGGTCGCTCACCAAGGTGTGGACGAGCGGGATGGACAACAGCGCAAGCACCGTGCCGAGGATCAGGAGCCGCTTGCGGGCCGGGTATGCTTCCTCGGAAACCATGGAGCTACGGAAGTTGAAGAGGAAGAACACCAGGTCGGCCGTCAGGACGATGGCCACGAAATTGGTGAAGAACAGCAGAAATCCGCCGAGCCCAAGCAGGGGATGCCCGCTGCCCAGGCCGAAACCGACCACCGACAGCGGAGGAATGACCGCGGTGGCCACGGCCACTCCGGTCGCGGTGATCATGTAGTTCTTCTTGGTGCAGAGGGCAATGGCCCCGGCCGTGCCGGCCAGGACGGCCACGAAGAGATCATAGACATTGGGCCGGACCCGACTCATAATCTCGGCCGTTGGCTCCTTGAGCGGGGACAGGAGCGTCGCGAACGCGGTCAGGGCAATGGTGAGTCCCACGCTCACGGCAATGACCCGGAGCCCCCGCCTCGCCAGGGCCAGGTCGCCGATGGTGAACGCCAGGCCAAAGGAAAGGATCGGCCCCATGAGGGGGGAGATGAGCATGGCTCCGATGACCACGGCCACGCTGTTGGTCAGAAGCCCGAGCAGGGCTATGAGGCTCGCCAGGAGCAGCAGGGACACGTAGCTGCCGGTAAGCTCGGCCCCTGCCACGGCGTTTTTGATGATGGCCCGGTGGTCGATCCCGGAAGTGCGCTCGGCGATGTACTCGCGCAGGCGTTTTATCCTGTAGCGGATGTAGGCGTTCGGCACGGCGCTCCTCTGCCGTCGTCTCAGACAGCGCTATTCAGCGTTCTCTAACAGTACCAGCAATTCCCCCTCACCACAACCGACGTGTCGGACTCCGCCTCAGTTCAGACACTTCCCCGGAATCCTCCCGTTCCGCAGCCGTCTGTCCGCTGCCCCTTTGCACGCTGTAGCATTGCCTGTTATTCTTGGTATCCAAACTAACCGGGAGGCGTACCGAATGATCCGACACCTGACCTGCTCTTTCCTGTTTCTGAGCCTTGCCGCCGCCACGGCCCGGGCCGACGAGATCAGGCTGAAAAACGGAGACCGCCTGAACGGCGAAATAATCAGGATGGAAAAGGACCGCCTCACGGTGAAGCTCCCCTACGCCGACGACAAGGTGCGCATCGACTGGAAGCAGGTGGAGTGCATCGCTTCTGAACGCGACCTCACGGTGGAGCTCTCTGACTACGAAGTCCTCGTCGGGCCCGTGACCTGCACTGACGGCGCCATCCAGATAAAAAGCTCCCGGGCCGGAACCTCGAATCCCATATCCCTCAAGGAACTCCGCACCGTGAATCCGGCCACCTACCACGGTTTCCTGACCGCCGGCGGAAGCATTGCCACGGGTAACACGGATACCAAGGCGGCAACGCTCTCGACCCTGTTCCAGGTGCGGACGAAACGCCACCGGTTCACCGTGGAGGCCAAGTACGCCTACGGGGAGGCCGACTCGCGGACCACTGTCCGCAACTCCCTCGGCAGTCTCAAATACGACTTTTTCACGACCGACAAGGTCTACACCTACGCCCAGACCCTGCTGGAAAAGGACTCCTTCGCCAACCTCAACCTGCGCAACACCGAAGGCCTCGGCGCCGGCTACCAGTTCTTCGACGATCGTGCCCTCAGCCTCTACGCGGAGGCCGGCATTTCCTACTTCAACGAAGACGTCATCGTGGGAGAAGACCGGCAGGATGCCGCGGGGCGCTGGGCGGCGGGCCTCGAATGGGAGGCGGTCCCCGACAGGCTCAAGGTCTTCCACCGCCAGGAAGGTACTACACCCCCTCGGTGTCCGGGGTCACGCTCAGGGCTGACCAGGGGGTGCGAATTTCCCTGGTGAACGACATCGCGGCCAACCTGGAGGTGGATTATCGTTTCAACAGCAGACCGGAAGCTGGGAAACGCAACTCGGACCTCCTCTTCATCATGGGCCTCACCTACCAGTACGATTACTGGTGACAGCCGGCCCGGGGGACGCTTCATCCCATCCGCCACAAAAAGGAGGCACCATGAAATCCGCTCTGACCCTCGCCATCGCCCTGACCGCGCTGATGGTGACCTTTTCGCTCCAGAACGCTCAAACCGTACAGGTCCACTTTCTCGGCTGGTATTTCGAGGGGGCCCTTGTTCTCGTCCTCCTCATGAGCTTCGCCATGGGTGCCCTCACCATGTACCTGGCCTCGCTCCCGGCACGCTTCGCCCGCAACCGGCAACTGGCGGAGCAGCGGCGTCAACTGGAGGCATGCACCCGCTCGCTCGACCGGCTCCAGTCCGCTCATCCTGGCGTGAAGCACCGGACGCATAACCCCTCCCGACCGCGTGCCGCCAATGCATGCGACCGCGCAACAGCCTGAATTTACGGCATTACCCGCAACAACGCTCCCTGACGGTTGATTTGCACACGAGGTATTTATAGAATTGGAAAATTCTATGACTATCCTAGCCGACATACATAGTGCCGCACAGGCGGCGGTAATGCTCGCGGCCGGCCTGCTGGCCGGACTCGTGCTCGACAAGGTGGTGCTTCGTCGCCTGGAGGTCATCACACAACGCACGCCGTGGGAGGGGGACGAAATCGTCGTCGAATCCCTGCGGGGGCTACTGCTTTACTCCGCCCTCCTGACGGGACTGTACGCCGCTGCGGCGCAGTTCCCGCTGACGGCCGGGCTGCAGAGACTGACGGACAACATGTTTCTCGTAACCATCATCCTCATCGCCACGCTCTTTTTCATGAGACTGGCTGCGGGCTTCGTGACCCACTATGCGAAAAAGGCCGTGCTGCCATCCATCTCCATCTTCAGCAATCTGGCCAAAGTCATTGTCTTCTCCATCGGCGCCTGATCATCCTCCAGTCCCTCGGCATCTCCATAACGCCGGTTCTCACCGCCCTCGGCGTCGGCGGCCTCGCCGTGGCGCTTGCCCTCCAGGATACCCTGTCGAATATTTTCTCAGGCTCCACATCATCGCCACCCGCCAGGTCCGCCAGGGGGACTACATCCAGCTCGCCAGCGGCGAGGAAGGATACGTGACTGATATAACCTGGCGCAACACCACCATACGGACCCTTCCCAACAACATGGTCATCATCCCCAATACCAAGCTGGCCAGCGCCATCGTCACGAACTGCTACCTGCCGGACCGGGAACTGGCAGTTCTCGTTCAGGTGAGGACAGGCTACGGGAGCGACCTCGAACAGGTGGAAAGAGTAACGGTGGAGGTCGCCAGAGAGCTCATGCGTGAAGCCCAGGGGGGTGTTGCCGGGTTCGAGCCGTTCATCCGGTATCATACCTTTGCCGATTTCAGCGTCAATTTCACCGTGATCCTGAGGGGACAGGAATACGTTGATCAGCACCTCCTGAAACATGAGTTCATAAAGAGGCTCCACCGGCGCTACGCTGCGGAAAAGATCGAAATCCCCGTCCCCATGCACGCCGTTCGGCTGCAGCAGGGGGAGTCGCTTCTCCGGGAGGAGGCCTGACATGGCGCAGTGGCGCCTGGATATCGGGGCGACTCCCGTCGCCGGGAGGGGCCACTTCAGGGTATGGAACCCCCATGTCGATTCCGTGGAGGTCATCCGCTACGCCGACGGCGAGGACGCATCGTACCCCCTCTCCCGGGTGGTGGACCCGGACGCCTTTGCCCCCTACTTCACCGACCGCTACCGCTCCCCTGGGGATATCCCGTCGACTTCGACGGACCCGGCAGCGACGGAGTGCGCCACTGCCTGATCGCCAACGCCCTCCACTGGGTAAGCGAGCACCATCTGGACGGCCTGCGGCTCGATGCGATCCACGGCACCTACGACTTCAGGGCCCGGCAGCACCTGGCCGGAATACCTCGATGCGGGGGCCGGTGGGGCCGGGCTCGTCCTCGCCCCCGTCAGCGTCACCATCAATGGCAGCGGATAATGCCCGCTGACCGGCCCGGCTCCAAGGGAGTGCCCCATGAATCAGACAAACCCTGCCAATGCACGCATCCCCACGGCAACCTATCGCCTGCAGTTCAACGGCGGTTTCCGGTTCTGCGATGCGGCGCGGATCGTCCCCTATCTTGACGCCCTGGGAGTGAGCGACATCTATGCCTCCCCCTTCCTGAAGGCCCGGACCGGAAGCATGCATGGCTACGATATCGTCGACCACAACCGCCTGAACCCCGAACTGGGCAGCCGGGACGACTTCAACGCCTACTGCGCGGCGCTGCAGCGCCACGGCATGGGACAGATCCTCGACTTCGTGCCCAACCACATGTGCGTGGAAGGAGGCGGCAACGACCGCTGGCTCGACCTTCTGGAAAACGGCCCCAGCTCCGCCCACGGGGATTTTTTCGACGTGGACTGGGCGCCGGTCAAGAAAGAACTGACCAACAAGGTATTGATCCCGGTCCTGGGGGACCAGTACGGCAGAATCCTGGAAAACGGCGAGCTGGTTCTCTCCTTCGAGGAGGGAGGGTTCTTCATCAGTTACTACGAACACCGCTTTCCCATCATCCCCAAAACCTACAGCCCCATCCTCACCCATCGGCTCCACGAGTTGGAGCGGCTGTTCCCCGCCAACCACGAGGCATACCGGGAACTCCTGAGCATCGTGACCGCCATCGGCCACCTCCCCTTCTACACGGAGCTGGAGCCGGAGCGGGTCCGTGAGCGCTACCGGGAGAAGGAGGTGATCAAGCGGCGTCTCTTGGTCCTTTGCGCCGAAAACTGGCCCATAAAGGAATTCATCGATGAAAACGTCCGTATTTTCAACGGAGAGAAAGGGAATCCCCACAGCTTCGACCTGCTGGACGGGCTCCTGCGCCAGCAGGTCTACCGCTTGGCCCACTGGCGCACGGCCACGGACGAGATCAACTACCGCCGGCTCTTCGACATCAACGCCCTGGGTGCCATCCGGATGGAAAAACCGCGGGTCTTCGAGGACACCCACCGCCTGGTCATGGAACTGGTGCGCGAAAACGCGGTAACCGGCCTGCGGATCGACCATGCCGACGGGCTCTATGACCCCACCGAGTATTTCCGGCGGCTCCAGCGGGCCTGCTTCCTGGAAAGGCGCCTGGCAAGCCTCGGCAGCTCCGGTGACCAGTCCCCGGGCGCCCTGGCCGAAACGATCCTGCAGATGTACGACGAGATGCTGGAGGTTTCGCCCCAGACCATGCCCTTCTACATCGTCGGCGAAAAGATCCTCATGAAGAACGAACGGCTCCCCGAGGACTGGCCGATCCACGGCACCACCGGGTACGAATTCGCCAACGCCGTGACCGGCCTCATGGTGGACACCCGCAACGGACGGGAGTTCGATGCCATTTACGCCCGGTTCATCCAGGAGCGGCCAAACTTCGCCGAGATCGCCTGCCAGAAGAAGAAGCAGGTCATGCGTTTCTCCATGGGGGGCGAGATCAACACCCTGGGGCACCACCTGAACACCCTTTCGGAAAGTAACCGCCACACCCGCGACTTCACCCTCGGCAGCCTCATCAAGGCCCTGATGGAGGTGATCGCCCACTTTCCCGTCTACCGCACCTACACGGCCAGCCGCAAGGTGGCGGACCGGGACCGCCAGTACATCGAATACGCCGTGGCCAAGGCCAGGCGGCGCAACTCGGCCATGAGCGAATCGATCTTTACCTTTATCGAAGATGTCCTTCTGCTCCGTTTTTACGACAACACCGGAAAGGAAGAGCAGGAGCAGTGGCTCGACTTTGTCATGAGGTTCCAGCAGCTCACGGGACCGGTGATGGCCAAGGGGCTGGAGGACACCGCCTTCTATGTGTTCAACCGGCTCGTCTCCCTCAACGAGGTGGGGGGAACGCCCGAGCGGTTCGGTCTCACCCTGGAGGCGTTCCACGGCCAGAACATCGAGCGGGCCCGCAGCACCCCTTTCGCCATGCTGGCCACCACCACCCACGACACCAAGCGGAGCGAGGATGTCCGGGCCCGGATCAGCGTGCTGTCCGAGGATCCGGCCGCCTGGCATGACTGCCTGATGCGCTGGAGCCGGATGAACCGCGGCCACAAGGTGACCGTGCAGGGGGTCAAGGTGCCTGACCGGAACGAGGAGTACCTCATCTACCAGACCATCGTGGGCGCATGGCCCGCGGATGAATTCACGGACGGGGAGTATGGCGTGTTCGTCGGCCGGATCAGGGAGTACATGCTCAAGGCCATGCGGGAGGCCAAGGTGAACACGAGCTGGATCAACCCGAACCCGGCCCACGAGGAAGCGGCCCTGCACTTCGTCGCCGCCATCCTCCGGGACATCCCTGCCAACGGTTTCCTGGCCGACCTGCGCCGGACGCTCCCACCCCTGGTCCGCTGCGGCATGCTGAGCTCCCTCTCCCAGACCATTCTCAAGGTAGCTTCCCCCGGCATCCCCGACATCTACCAGGGGACCGAGCTCTGGGACTTCAGCCTCGTGGACCCGGACAACCGGCGGCCGGTGGATTTCGAGAAGCGAATGGGCATGCTGGCGGAATTGCAGAGCATCGAACGGGAACGGGGGGCACTCGCCTTGGCGCGGGCGCTTCTCCAGACCATGGCCGACGGAAGAGTGAAGCTCTTTTTAACCTGGAAGTCCCTCAACTACCGCCGGGAGCACCGCTCCCTCTTCGAGGCCGGCAAGTACCTTCCCCTTGAGGTGCTGGGGGAGCGGAGCGACAACGTCTGCGCCTTCGAGCGGTACAGCGACGGGGAGACGGTCATTGCCGTGGCGCCCCGCTTCTTTACCCGGCTGGGGACGGAGGCCTGGGGAGATACGCGGCTCGTGGTCCCCTTTGAGAGCGCCGGCCGCGCCTACCGCAACGTCCTCACCGGAGAACGGGTCGTAACCGCACTGCGGGAGAGGCGGACGGTCCTCCCCCTGACCGCGGTGCTGGCGGATTTCCCGGTGGCGCTTTTGGAGGCGGTGGGGGATGAGTGACAATCACTGAATAGCGCGAAGGGACGGAGAACACACAACAAATACGCTGTGCTGCATTTGCGTGCCGTCGGTCCGGCACGCGATGCCAACCTGGATTCTGAGCAGCAACCAGTCGATGTCACCCCATGTTCTCCGTTGCGCTGTGTTATTTGCTTTTCGAGGATGAAAAAGGAGGTACGCCATGACACGCAGAGTATTCTTGCCGGACGACAATCCCCACTGGTACCGGGACGCCGTCATCTACCAACTCCACGTGAAGGCCTTCGCCGATTCCGACGGCGACGGCGTGGGGGACTTCCGGGGCCTCATGGGGAAGCTCGATTATCTCCAGTCCCTGGGGATCACCGCCATCTGGATTCTCCCCTTCTACCCCTCGCCACTGCGGGACGACGGGTACGACATCGCCGACTACTACAGCGTTCACCCCAGCTACAACACCCTGCGCGAGTTCCGGGAATTCCTCCGGGAGGCCCATACCCGCCGCATCCGGGTCATCACCGAGCTGGTCCTCAACCACACCTCGGACCAGCACCCCTGGTTCCAGCGGGCCCGCCGGGCAAAACCGGGCTCGGCCCACCGGGACTACTATGTCTGGAGCGATACCCCCGACCGGTACCGGGAAACCCGGATCATCTTCCAGGACTTCGAAACCTCCAACTGGAGCTGGGACCCGGTGGCCAAGGCCTACTACTGGCACCGGTTCTACGCCCATCAACCCGATCTCAACTTCGACAATCCCCGGGTCCAGGCGGAAATGCTCCGGGTCATCGACTACTGGCTGGGAATGGGGGTCGACGGGGTGCGGCTGGATGCCGTCCCCTACCTTTTCGAACGCGAGGGGACCAACTGCGAGAATCTGCCCGAGACCCACGAGTTCCTGAAAAGGCTCCGGCAGCACGTGGATGCCTCGTTCCCCAACCGGATGCTGCTGGGGGAGGCCAACCAGTGGCCCGAGGACGCCGTGGCCTACTTCGGCGACGGGGACGAGTGCAACATGCTCTTCCACTTTCCTCTCATGCCGCGCATGTACATGGCCATCGAGATGGAGGACCGCTTCCCGGTGGTGGACATCCTCGACCAGACCCCCCCGATCCCCGAGGGGTGCCAGTGGGCCACCTTTCTCCGCAACCACGACGAACTGACCCTGGAGATGGTGACCGACGAAGAGCGGGACTACATGTACCGGATCTACGCCTCGGACCCCAAGGCCCGGATCAACCTGGGCATCCGGCGGCGGCTGGCGCCCCTGCTGGGCAAGGACCGGCGGCGGATCGAGCTCATGAACGCACTCCTCTTCTCCCTTCCCGGCACCCCCGTCATCTACTACGGCGACGAGATCGGCATGGGGGACAACTACTACCTGGGAGACCGCAACGGCGTCCGCACCCCCATGCAATGGAGCCCCGACCGCAACGCCGGGTTCTCCGGCGCCAACCCCCAGCGACTCTTCCTGCCGGTCATCATTGACCCCGAATACCACTACGAAGCGGTAAACGTGGATATCCAGGAACGCAACCCCTCCTCGCTGCTCTGGTGGATGCGGCGCATCATCGCAGTGCGCCGCCGTTACCGGGCCTTCAGCCGCGGCGCCATGGAGGTGCTCTATCCGGCCAACCACAAGGTTCTGGCGTTTCTCCGCCGCCACGAGGACGAGGTGATCCTCGTGGTGGTCAACCTCTCCCGCTTCGCCCAGGCGGTGAGCCTGGACCTGCAGGAATTTGCCGGCATATCCCCCGAAGACCTGTTCAGCCGGAACCGTTTTCCGGTCATCCGCGAAGCGCCCTACCCCCTCACGCTGGGGCCGCACGACCACTTCTGGTTCCTGCTGCGACGCAGGGAGACACCGCTTCAGGCCGAGGGAGAACTGCCGCGGATCAAGCTCCGGGGCGAACTCCCCTGGTGGGAGGCGCTCAGCCAGGCCAGGGGCGACACCCACCTGGAACGGGTGACCACCGACTACCTCAAGCGAAGCGGCTGGTTCCGGGGAAAGGCACGGGCCATTATCGGCTACGTGCTGCACGACACCGTGCTCCTGCGGCAGGGTGACCGGGTGTTCCCCATCTTCTTCCTTGAGGTGCGCTACCAGGACGGGCCCTCGGAGACCTACCTGATCCCGGTTGCCTTCCTCTCCGGCTCCGGGGCGAAGCGGGTGTGCGCCGAATCCCCCCGGGCGGCCATTGCTGCCCTTGCCGTGGGGGACGAAGAGGGCATCCTCTGCGATGCGGTCCACGACCGGGAATTCAGGGATGCGCTCCTTGCCCTGGCCCTTGGCCGGCGCCGGCTCCACGGCGAGAAAAACGGCCTCGTCGCGCCGGTCCACGCCGGGGCAGTCCGCACCGGCCCCAGGGACGAGACGCATCATCTCACCTCTGAACTCCCCAAGGCGGAACAGACCAACAGCATCATCACGTACGGCGACCGCCACGTGCTCAAGCTCTACCGCAAGGTGGAGCCGGGCATCAATTCCGAGGTGGAAATGGCGCGGTTTCTCACCGCACAATCCAGCTACTCCAACGTTGCCCCGTTCCAGGGGAGCCTGGAGTTGCGATATCCCGGCGCAGAGCCGCGCACGATCGGCCTGCTCCAGGGATACGTACAGAACCAGGGCGATGGCTGGCGGCTCTCCCTCCACATCCTGGGACAGTATTTCGAGCGGATTCTCTCGCGCCGGGGCGAACTGCCTCCCCCGCCGGCGCTGTCTTCGAGCCTCATGGACGGCAGCGCCTGCGCCGTGCCGGAGCCGACGGCCGAGCTCATCGGCGGCTTTTACCTGGAGATGGCAGGACTCCTCGGCCGCCGCACCGCCGAACTCCACCAGGCCCTTGCCGCAGGCGGAAACGACCCGGCCTGGCGACCCGAGGAGTATTCGACCCTCTACCAGCGCGCCGTGTACCAGTCCATGCGCAACCAGGCCCGGCGTACCCTCCAGCTCCTGGCCCAGCGCCGCAAGGAGTTGTCCGCAGACGATCTGGCACCGGTGGACCGGATCCTGGCCGCGGAAAAGGAAATCCTCGCCTGCCTGCGCCCCATCGTCGGCCAGCGGATTCAAGCCATGAAGAGCCGCATCCACGGCAATTTCAGGTTGGAGAAGGTTCTCTTCACCGGCAAGGACTTCATGATCATCGATCTGGAGGGCGAGCCGGATCGGACCCTTGGCGAGCGCCGCATCAAACGCTCACCCCTGCGGGATGTGGCGGGAATGATCCGCTCCTTCCACAACGCTACCCTGACCGCCCTCGCCCGCCACGGGGCGGGCCATCCCGACGACATGTCGCTCCTGGGGCCCTGGGCGGAGGCCTGGTGGTACCACGTAAGCTGCCGCTACCTGGCCGGCTACCTGGAGCGGATGGGCACAAGCCCCCTTGTTCCGACGGAGCGGGGCGACCTGGAAACGCTCCTCCGCTCGTTTCTCCTGGACAATGCCCTCTACGAACTGGGCTATGCCCTCGCCAACCGCCCCGAACGGGTTCCCATCTACCTGCGCGGGGTCGAAACGGTACTGCGGGAGTTTCGCTAACCGCTTCTGTCCCAACGAAAAAAGGAGCCGATCATGGCTCCTTTTTTGCGGGAGTTTCGCTAACCGCTTCTGTCCCAACGAAAAAAGGAGCCGATCATGGCTCCTTTTTTCGTTGGGACATCCTGTTTCACGCCGTATCCGTTCGACCCTTCCGGGCGCCCCTTGCCCGCGCCCGGTTCACCTCCGACGAGAAAATGAGCTGGGGAGGGAGGTTCTGGGCCCCGAGGATGCTGACCATGAGCTGAAACCCTTCGGAGATGGTTTCGAGCTTCTCCCGGGGGATGGTCTCCAACCCCGACACGAGAAGTCCCTGGGCCACCTCGGGGGCCCGCGCCACCAGATCCTTCCCCTCTTCCGTCAGGTCGACCATCACCACCCGGCGATCCTCCCGGGACCGGGTCCGCTGCACGAGCCCCCGGGCCTCCAGCCGGTCGATGATTCCCACCACCGTGGCATTATGAAGATAGAGCCTGCGGGCAAGATCGGAAACCCGGAGGGGACCGTGACCGGCAACGACCTTGATGGCCCAGAGCTGGGGACCGGTGAGCCCCGTCTCGCGCATGGCCCGTTTCGAGTGTTCGTTCACCACCTGAAAGACCCGGCGCAGGTTATCGGTCACATCGGCGATAAGTTCATCAGTGGTTTTCATTGTCAGCTCCGGCTTGAAATGGGGGTGGCTGCCTCCAGCACCCATCCTATCGCCGGTTTTAACGTAACACAAGATAATCGGGGGCAATGCGGGGAAAATCTGTTGCCGAATCGTAATTACGGCAGTATATAGTTTGCATACAAACAGTTGAAGCGGGCCTGGCATCCAGCGTTCCGGGCCGCCGGGCCTTCGCGCCCAGGAGCCACATCCTGCCATGAAACCAGAATCCCCCGAAAAAGCAGCCCGTTGGACCACCCCACTGGTCCTCATCAGGGATTTCCACCTGCTGCGGCGGTTCGTCCGAACGCGGCGGGCGGTCTTTTCGCTCCTCTCCCGGGTCCGGATCAGCGAAAACACGCTCATGGCGATTCTCGCCGTGGGGATCGGCCTGCTGGCTGGACTCTGCAACCATGCCTTCCGCTCGTGCATCGACCTGTTCCGCTGGCTCATCATCGACAGCGGCGGACAGCTGACCGGCTACTCGCCCTATGCCTGGAACGCGAACCGTCTCTGGGCCATCGCCTTCCCCGTCACCGGCGCCGTCGTCATGCTCCCCCTGTTTATCAGATTCAGGGAAGACATGGCCTTCGGCTTCCCCCGGTTTCTGGAAACAGTCAACCTGCGGGGCGGACGGCTGCCACTCAGGCTCATGTTCACCAGGGGGATCGCGTCGGCGCTCACCATCGGCTCCGGCGGCTCCGCCGGCCAGGAAGGCCCCATCGCCCAGATCGGCGGCACGGCCGGCTCCGTGGTGGGTCATCTGCTCGGCATGTCGGGAGAACGGCTCAAGGTTCTCATCGGCTGCGGGGTTTCGGGCGGGGTGGCCGCCACCTTCAACGCCCCCCTTGCCGGGGTGTTCTTTGCCCACGAGATCGTCCTTCTCTCCTCCTTCGAGCTCTCTTCCTTCACGAGCATCGTCATCTCGTCAGGCATGGCAACCGTTGTCTCCCGGGCCATGTACGGCGACATCCCCGCCTTTGACGTGCCGGCCTACCAGCTCGTCCACCCTCTCGAACTCGCCCTCTACGCCCTGCTCGGAGTGGTGTGCGGCTGCCTTGCGGCTCTTTTCATCACCGGCTACGGCAAGACCAGGGGCTTCTTTGCACGCCTTCAGGTCAATCCCCTCTGGAAACCGATTCTGGGCGGCTTTCTCGCCGGCTGTGTGGGAGTGCTCCTGCCTCAGGTCCAGGGCAACGGCTATGACTTCATCGAAAAAGCCGTTTCCAACGATGTTGGGTGGCTCCTCGTCACGCTCCTCATTGCCGGCAAGATGGTTGCTACCTGTGTCACGGTCGGTTCGGGGCTCCCCGGGGGAACCTTCGCGCCCTCGCTCTTTATCGGCTCGGTCGCCGGCATGAGCTTCGGCTTCCTGGCGAACGGCCTCTTCCCCTTCCACACCGCAACGCCGGGCGCCTATGCCCTGGTGGGCATGGGAGCGTTCCTCGCCTCGGTCACCCACGCCCCCATGACCGGCATCTTTCTGCTCTTCGAGATGACCGGCTCCTACAAGGTCATCGTCCCGATCATGCTGGCCTGCGCCATCGGCACCGCCGTGGCCCGGCACTTCCATAAGGACGGCATCGACACCGCCGATCTGGCGGCACGGGGGATCGATCTGCGGGCAGGGCGCGAACAGGCGGTGCTGGAACAGATACGGGTCCGGGGTGTCATGGTGCGCGACCCGGAAATACTGCCGGAGACCATGACCATCCGCCAGTTCCTGGCGCGCAGCCACTCCCCGCGCCAGACCACTTTCCCCGTGGTCACTGCCTGGGGAGAGCTTTCCGGAGTCGTGGTCATCCACGATTTTCTCGGAACCGCATTCGAGCCCGGGCTTCTCGACCGGGTCACTCTGGGGGAAATGGCTGCCGTGGACATTCTGACGATCGCCAGCGAAGACTCCCTGGCGGAAGCGCTCCGGGTGTTCGAGCGCACCCCCCTTGACGAACTTCCCGTTGTGGAGCCCGGCGGGCGGAGACGGGTGGTCGGCATCCTCACCCGCCACGCCATTGCCGCTGCCTACAACAGGGCAATGGTGACACAATCGTTCAAGGGCTGAACACGCCACCATCAACCCGCTGTCCATATTCAGTTTTCAACCAACCGGGAAATCAGTGGGATGGCGCGGCGCGAAAACGGGACGCCGCAGCCTGCCTGAGAATTGTCGGGAAAAGAGAAGGCTCCCCTACCCTTCCTCGTCGGCGCAGGATGCTGCAGGTGTCTCGCAGCGATGGTAATCATCATCGAATCGGACGATGTCGTCCTCTCCCAGGTATTCCCCGCTCTGCACCTCGATGATGACGAGGGGTATCTTGCCCGGGTTCTCCAGCCGGTGATTGCGGCCAATGGGGATGAAGGTGGATTCGTTCACGTTCACCGTGTATTCGTCGTCGCCGCAGGTGACCCGGGCCGTTCCGGAAACCACGATCCAGTGCTCGCTCCGGTGATGGTGCATCTGAAGCGACAGCCGCTGCCCCGGCTTCACCTCGATCCGCTTGATCTTGTAGTTCCTGTTCTCTTCGAGAACGGTATAGGTGCCCCAGGGGCGTTCGCCGCGCTCCAGTTCCATCGTCGTGTTCCTCCGTCAGGACAATCCGGCTTCGCGCCGCTTTTCGAGATAGGTGGCAAGGGCTTCGCGCCAGCCTTCCAGTGCGAGTCCCGTGTCACGGGTCAACTTGTCGCAGCAGAGAGCCGAATAGAGGGGACGCGGGGCCGGGCGCCCCAGTTGGGCGGTGGTCTGGGGCCGGACGGTCATCTCCACTCCTGCTTCGGCAAAAATGGCCCGGGCGAACTCGAACCAGGAACAGATCCCCCTGTTGGCGGCATGATAGGTGCCGCGACAGTTGTTCTCGATCAGTTCGCTGATGGCCAGGGCAAGGTCCACTGTCCAGGTGGGGGAGCCAAACTGGTCGTCCACCACGGCGATTTCGCTCCGCTCCGTCGACAGGCGCAGCATGGTCTCCACGAAGTTCTTGCCGCCGAGCCCGTAGAGCCACTGGGTCCGGACGATGAGATGGTCCGGATTCCAGCGGGCCTGTTCCTCGCCCAGAAGTTTCGACCTGCCGTACACGCTCAGGGGATTGACCGGATCATCCTCCTGAAAGGGGCTCCCCTTGGTGCCGTCGAACACGTAATCAGTGCTCACCTGCACGAGCAGCGCCCCGATCTCGCGGGTCACGGCGGCCAGGTGCCCCACCCCCTCGCCGTTCACCGCCATGGCAAGGTCCGCGTTGGTCTCGCAGCCGTCCACATCGGTGTAGGCGGCACAGTTCACCACCACTCGCGGCTTCAGGGTCAGAATGACCCGCCGTACCGATTCCGGCGAGGTAATGTCGATCTCCTCGATGTCGACCCCCCGCACGTCCCCCGGCAGCACCCGCATGAGGTCGCGGCCGAGCATTCCCTTGGCACCGACCACCAGGATCATTGCCCGCCTCCGTACTGTGTTTCGTAGTAATCCCGGTAGGAGCCGGACGTCACCTCGTCCACCCAGGCGCGGTTGGCCAGGTACCAGTCCACGGTTTCGGCAATGCCGCGCTCGAAGGTGTACGAGGGCTCCCACCCCAGCTCCCGCTTGATCTTGGCAGCGCTGATGGCGTAGCGGCGATCATGGCCGAGACGGTCCTTGACAAAGGTGACGAGGCCGCGGCTTTCACCGCCGGCCCTGCCAAGCCGTTCATCCAGGAGATCGCAGAGCAGGTGCACGATATCGATGTTGAACCACTCGTTGTTGCCCCCCACGTTGAAGACCTCGCCCGGCTTGCCTTCCTTGAGCACCGTCTCGATGGCCGTGGAATGATCCTTCACATGGAGCCAGTCGCGCACGTTGCGGCCGTCGCCGTACACCGGCAGGGGCTTTCCGGCCACGATGTTGTGGATCATGAGCGGGATCAGTTTCTCCGGGAACTGGAAGGGGCCGTAGTTGTTGGAGCAGCGGGTGGTCAGGACCGGCAGGCCGAAGGTCTCGTTGTAGGCCCGCACCAGCAGGTCGGAACCGGCCTTGCTCGCCGAGTAGGGGGAGTTGGGGGCCAGGGGGGTCTCCTCGGTGAAGTAGCCGGTTTCCCCCAGGGTCCCGTACACCTCGTCGGTGGAAACGTGCAGGAAGCGCAAGCGCTCCGCCGCGCCCGACTTCCAGTGGCGGCGGCTCTCCTCCAGGAGCACCTGGGTGCCGAGGACGTTGGTCCTCACGAAAATCTCCGGTCCCAGGATGGAGCGGTCCACGTGGGATTCGGCGGCAAAGTGGACAACCGCGTCGATCCGCTCCTCGGCCAGGATGCGCCGGACCAGCTCTGCGTCGCCGATGTCGCCCTTCACGAAGCGGTAGGCCGGGTTCTGCTCCACGGCGGTCAAATTGCGCAGATTGCCGGCATAGGTGAGAAGGTCCAGGTTGATCACCCGGCAACCGGGGTTCGCCGGCAGGAAGTGGTTGATGAAATTGGAGCCGATGAAGCCGGCGCCGCCGGTCACGAGCACGGCGGAAGGGGAAAAGGAGTCACCCATGACAACCTCCTGGGAATTAGAATGCCCGTATCTTGCCCACCGACCCGATGCCGGCCAGGGCAAAGGTGACGAAGAACTCGTTGGTATCGGGCCGGTCGCGGTAGGAGAAGCTCACGCTCCAGCACTGGTGCCGGTACTCCAGCGAATAGAAGGACTCGAGGGTCCCCTTGCGATCAAAGGAATACCGGTTGGCGTAAGTGGCGAACACCGGTGAGAACAGGGCCAGCGATGCCTTCGCCTCCAGGTACTCCACCTCGTCCCGGGCGTGGCGGTAGGTGATGCCGGCCGCATTCCCCTTTTCGTCGCGGGCATCGGCCGACACGGCCACCGTGGAAAGGACCGTGCGGTAGGGATTGTAGCGCAGGTCGGTGGATAGCGACACCAGCCGGTGGGGGTGCACCGCGGCCTCCACCTGCACATCGGTAAAGTGCCGCTTCTCATCCACCAGGGTGAGGAGATCGCGGCGGGTGCCGCTGAACTCGTAGCCCTGGGCGATGCGAAGATAGAGCAGGTCCCGGTACTCGGGCGGCCCGTCGCCCCGGTCGAACCGGCCGGTCACGTAATTGGTCAGGGAGTAGACGACCCGGTTCTCATGCACGATGCGGTCGTTGTAATCGAAGAACGGAAGCGATTCCTGGTCCCGGTCCTGCACGTAGTTGTAGCGAATCTCGGGGATCATCACGTGGCGGACCCGGGGCATGGTGGGACTGGCCGTTTCGAACACCCGCGAAAGCGTTGAGGAAAGCGAGGTCCCGGCCGAAAAGAGCCCCGATCCGCGGATACCTTCGCCGCTCTCCACGCCGTGGGCATAGTAGAGGCGCTGGCGGTAGCCGACCCAGGCGGCGGCTTCCAGGGGACCGAACGGTTTTGCGTACCCCGTGAGCACGGGGGAGAGGTCGAGCCGTTGCCCCTTGATCCCCTCCCTGCGGTAGAAGTTGATGAAATTGGAATCAAAGGAGAAGAACACCGGGGTTTCCCACAGCCGCTGGCGGATGCCCGTCAGGGTTATGGTGGGGAGCTTCTGGAGGGTCTTGCGGTTGTCGGGAACCTCTTCCCGCAGGTCCTGCACGTAGCGGAACTCGCCGGAAAGGATGTGACGATCGAAATACTTGGTGGCCGAAAGGGTGGTCTCCAGTTGGCTCTGGTTGTAAACCCCGCTCTCTTCTGCGTAGTCCCGGTAGAAATTCCGGTCGGCCACCAGGTTGATGTCGGACTTCAGGTTGAACGTATCCGAAACGATCTCCTGGTGCCGCTGGGAGAGGTCGCCCCGAAAACGCTGCTGCTCGGTATCGTAGATGACGAAGCCCCGCAGGTTTCCTTCGCTGCCCCGCTTCCGGATGTAGCGGTAATCCACGCCGAGCCCGGTTCCGCGCTTGGTCAGGATGTCGAGGTTGAAGGTCGCGTCCTGGCTGGGGCTGATGGCCCAGTAATAGGCCAGGTCCACCATGAATCCCTTTTTGCTGGAGTTGCCGGTGCGGGGCGTGAGCAGGCCCGACTGCCGCTCGCGTTTCACGGGATAGATGAGGTAGGGAAAGTAGAGGAGCGGCACGTCCTTGACGTAAAACAGGGCGTTCTTGCCGGTGGCGTAGCCTCGGCGTTCACGTCGATTTCGGAAGCGGAGAACTTCCAGCTTGGATTGTCCCCGTCACAGGTGGTGAAGACCCCCCGTTCCAGGCGATACGCGTCGGGACCCCGCTTTTCCATCTGCTGCGCCCGCAGGTGGAAGTTGCCCTTGGGCATGAAGGCAGCGCCGTTTTCCACCACGCCGGTGTCGGTCCGGTAGTTGAGCCGGATCCGGTCCGCGCGCAGGGTATCGCCATCGCGCATGAGGATCACGTTCCCCCGGGCCTCGGCCTCCTCCTTGTCGCCGAACAGGAACGCCCGGTCCGAGAGGAGCGTCATCCCCCTCCCCCTGATCCGCACGTTGCCGCTCGCCTCCACCGTGTCGCCGGCCGCCTCATGGGTCAGGGTGTCGGCATCGAGGTAGAACGGCTCCTCGCCCCCGCCAGCGCCCCGGGCCGCGTGGGGCGGGGCCAGGAGCAGCGCGAGAACGATGCCTCCAGCTATACGGATGGGATTCAATGGCATGGACGGTTTCCGTGTCCGGGTCGTTAACTGCACATGAGCGGCATGGCCGGTTGCCGGTCAGCCGCGAAACGGCTCGTATCGCTGCGAGAGAAGAATCGCCCGTGCCTCGCCCACCGTGAAGAGGGAGCCGCAGACGAGAATGAGATCCTGTGCGCCGGCCCGCTGCCGGGCGAGATCGAGCCCCTCGGCTACGGTGCCGCCGGCAACGGCATTGAGCCCTTTCTCCCGGCACAGTTCAGCGAGGCGTCCGGCATCAAGGCTCCGCTCAACCGCGGGCGTGACCGCCACCACCTCATGGGCCAGGGGCAGAACAGGGGCGAGAATCCCCGCCGCATCCTTGTCAGACATGACGCCGGTCACCACGATCAGGCGTTGTCGGGGATAATCGGTCAGCGAGTCGGCGAGCGCCCGGGCACCGTCGGGATTGTGGGCGCCGTCCAGCAGCACCCGCGGGGCGCCGGACAAGAGTTCCATCCTGCCGGGCCAACGGGCCGCATCGATGCCCGCCCGTAGCGCGGAGGAGTCGAGGCGGAAGCCGTTATCGGCCAGGATCTCGGCGGCGGCCAGGGCCGTGGCTGCGTTCGCCGACTGATAGCGGCCGCCGATGCCGGGCCGCAGGCCCGCAAGCTGAAGCGACAACCCGTCATAGGCGAGGGACGATTCATCCCACGCGGCGGAAAAATCAGCACCGAAGCATACCAGGGGAGCCCCCAGGCTGCGACCGCGCTCAATGAAGACGTCACGGGCTCCAGCCGGCTGGCGCGAAAGGACCACGGGCCGGCCGGCCCTGATGAGGCCTGCTTTCTCCCGGGCGATGGCCGGGATGGTGTCGCCCAGCCACTCGCAATGGTCGAGGGCAACGGGAGTGATGACCGTCAGGATTCCCGTGGCTGCGCTCGTGGCATCGGCACCGCCTCCCATTCCCGCTTCGAGAACCGCCGCGTCAACCCCTTCCTCGACGAAATGGAGCAGCGCCATGGCCGTCACCACCTCGAAAAAGGTGGTTCCTTCCGGCGCGTTTGCCAGGACCTGCCCGGCCACGCGCGCGGCGCTCTCCTCGGCGATCTCCCTGCCGTTGACCCTGAACCGTTCGGTGAAGCGGGTGAGATGGGGAGAGGTGAAAAGTCCTGCCCGGTATCCCCCCTCCGCCAGAATGGAAGCCAGAAAGGCGGCCGTTGACCCCTTGCCGTTGGTCCCGGCCACATGGACGACCCTGAGCCGTTCCTGGGGGTTGCCGAGCCGCTGGAGGAGAGTGGCGATCCGTTCGAGTCCCGGCCTGATGCCGAAGCGCCGCAGGCCGTAGATATGTGCCAGGATCTCCCCGTAGGTCATTGCTGGCCGGAATTATAGGAAATGGAAGGATAAATGTCCACTGATTTGACCTGGCACGAAAAAGGGGCCGGTCAACGAACCGGCCCCATTCGTGCGTATCCCGGTCGGGAACGGGAGTCAGCCGCGATACAGCATGGAAAGTATCCGGGCGAGGCTCGCCCGCATCT
The DNA here is from genome assembly GCA_001628815.1 of Geobacter anodireducens. NCBI lineage: Bacteria > Pseudomonadati > Thermodesulfobacteriota > Desulfuromonadia > Geobacterales > Geobacteraceae > Geobacter > Geobacter anodireducens. Next base: position 1,237,598 of record CP014963.1, on the reverse strand, counting down.
CCTTGCGCTCCACGATGACGTCGACCATGCCATGGTCCAGGAGATACTCGGCCCGCTGGAACCCTTCGGGGAGCTTCTGGCGGATGGTCTGCTCGATGACCCGCGGGCCGGCGAAACCGATGAGTGCCTTGGGCTCGGCCATGTTGACGTCGCCGAGCATGGAGAAGCTGGCGGTCACCCCGCCGGTGGTCGGATCGGTCAGGATGGAAATATAGGGAAGCCCCAGCTCCTTGAGCTTGGCCAGGGCCGCCGAGGTCTTGGCCATCTGCATCAGGGACAGGATGCTTTCCTGCATCCGCGCACCGCCCGAAGCGGAGATGATGATGACCGGGGTCCGCTTCTCGATCCCCCGCTCGATGGCGCGGGTGATCTTCTCGCCCACCACGCTCCCCATGCTCCCCCCCATGAAGGAGAAGTCGAAGACCGCCATCTGCACCGGGATACCCTCAATGGCGCCCTCGCCGCAGATGACCGCGTCGCGCGAGCCCCCCTTGGCAACCGCCTGCTGGATCCGGTCCTTGTAGCTCTTGGAGTCTTTGAAATCGAGGACATCCACCGAGGTCATGACAGCATCGTATTCCGTGAAGCTGCCGGGGTCCAGGAGCAGATCGATCCTCTGGCGGGCCGAGATCCGGTAGTGGTGTCCGCACTTGGGGCAGACATTGATGTTCTTCTCCAGGTCCTTGGTCAGAAGGTTTTCCTTGCAGCTCACGCACTTGGTCAGGAGACCCTCGGGAACTTTCACCTTCTTGTCAGCCGCGCCCGGTGCCTTGTCGCGTTTGAACCACGCCATGTCGTCACTCCGTCGGGACGTTCGCATCCCGGATTTTTTAGTGAAATTGAAAAGTTTTATTACCAAAAAAGTCAGCTAAAGTCAATTTCCGATCGCTTCGCGCAGCGCGGAAACGAAGGCTGTGACCTCTCGCCCGAGCTCGGGGCCCGTGAAGCGCTCGAACAATTTGACGATGGCGCTTCCCACCACCACGCCGTCGGCCGAGGCGGCCACCTGGGCAGCCTGGCCGGGGGTCGAGATGCCGAAGCCGACCACGACCGGCACGGCGACCGCCCCGCGAATGGCGGCCACATTGGCGGAAACGGATTCCTCCACGCCGTTCCGCGCACCGGTCACCCCGGTCACCGACACGTAATAGACGAAGCCGCGAGCCTGCCGCGCCACTTTCCGGATGCGCCCCTCATCGGAGGTGGGGGTAAGGAGAAAGATGACATCGAGCCCGTGGCGGTCGGCACATGACGTGAACTCAACCGCCTCCTCCGGGGGGAGGTCAACCAGGAGCACGCCGTCGACCCCCGCGGCCGAGGCATCCGCCGCAAAGCGCTCAGGGCCGTGGATCAGGATCGGATTGTAGTAGCCCATGAGCACGATGGGCACCTGGCAGCGGGTGCGGACGCGGCGCACCATGTCGAGGATCTTCGGCAGGGTCGTCCCCGCGGCGAGCGCCCGTTCGGAAGAGAGCTGGATGGTGGGGCCGTCGGCCATGGGATCAGAAAAGGGAACGCCCAATTCCACGATGTCGACGCCGCTCTCAGCCAGAAGCGGAATCAGCGCTTCCGTGGCGGCCAGGTCCGGGTCCCCGGCGGTGATGAAGGTGACGAGGGCCTTGCGGCCGTTATGTTTCAACTCGGCAAACGTGCCAGCGATTCTGCTCATGGGAAGCCTTTCGGAATGGTTGCCGGTCTGGGTTTCAGGGAGTGCGCAGGTCCCCGGCCCCGGTTCCGGGGTGCCGATCCTCCACCTTGAAACTGCTCATCCCCCGCTCAAGGACCTCCAATTGGCGGGACAGCCGCGAAACCGCATCGTCCATCATCCGCGCCGAGCCGAGGTTGGTCGAGGTCGACTCCTGGATGTCTTCCACGGCGCGGATGATCTGGTCGCTGCCCCGCGACTGCTCGTCGCAGGCCCGCTTGATCTGCTGGATCATGTCGGTGATGTTCTCGGTGGAACGGGCGATGAACGAGCCCACCTTGCTCTGCTCACGGGTGGAGATCCTGACCTGGGAGGTAAGCCCCTTCATCCGCTCCGCGGCGGCCATGATCATGTCGCTCCCCTTGCCCTGCTCACGGGTGGCGCTGGCCACCTGGGCGATCATGTCTGAAACCCGCTCCATGGCGCTGCGGATCATCTGGCTTCCCTTGGCCTGTTCCATGGTGGCCCGGGCAATGCTCTCCACCTGGGTCGTGGCCCCCTGGACGCCGGAAACGATCTTGGCCAGGGCCTCGCCCGATTTATGGGACAGGGCCTCGCCGTCGGCGATGCTCTTTTCGGCCAGGTCGATGGCCTCCACGGCCCGGGCGGTTTCGTCCTGGACCCCTTTGATCAGTTGGGCGATCTCGCGGGTGGAACTGGTGGTCCGCTCGGCCAGTTCCTTGATCTCGTCGGCCACAACGGCGAATCCCTTGCCGTGTTCGCCCGCCTGGGCCGCGATGATGGCGGCGTTCAGGGCCAGCAGGTTGGTCTGCTCGGCCACCTCGTCGATGACCGACAGAATCGCGCCGATGTCGGTGGCCCTGACGGAAAGGGTTTCGATCACTTCCGAGGTGATCCGGGAAGAACGCTTGATCTCGTGGATACCGGCAATGGTCGCTTCAACCGAGGCCTTGCCCATTTCCGCATCCCGCCGCACCTCTTCGGAAATGGCAGCGGTCTCCATGGCGTTTTTCTCCACCTGCCTGATCGAGCTGTCCATCTCGGCCACGGACGAGGCAGTGGTGGTGGTCACATCCTGGAGGCTCACGACGCTGTTGGCGATCTGCTTGATGGACGCGGCCATCTCCATCACCGAAGAGCTCACCTCCTCAACGGCCTGGGCCAGGGAGTCCACGTTCACGGCCACCTCTTCGATGCTGGCGGCCATTTCAAGGATCGACGACGAGGTTTCCGAGGCGGAAAGGGAGAGGCCGTCGACGCCGCGGGACACCTCTTTGATGGAGGTATTGATCTGGGCAACGGCCGACGAAGTCAGGGACACCCCCTCGGCCTGGACTTCCGCCGCAGCCATGACCCGGCGCGAAGCCTCGAAGATGTTGGCGGAAATCTGCCCCACCTCCACCAGGGAGTGGTTCACCTTCCGGACCAGCTCTCCCAGCATTTCCAGCATGATGTTGAAGTCCCGGCCGAGCAGCGACAGCTCGTCCGTGGCACTGGTGGTCACCCGGACGGTCAGGTCCCCCTCCGCCCCCTTGTTCAGCGCCTTGACCATCATGTTCACCCGCCGGATGATGTTGCGGGTGGCCACGACGCCGAAGACGAAGGCCAGCACGGCAGCCCCGATGATGACGATGACGAAGGTGATGCTGACCGAAGCCCGGATCTGGCGCGTTTCCTGCCCCACCGCCTGCATCAGCCCCTTGACCGTCTCGATGAGGTCATCGATGTCGCGGGCAACGAATTCGCTCGCCCCGGACAGTTCGGAGATGAGCCGGGACTCAACGAGCGCCGAAGGGGACTCCGAGCCGCTCAGGACCCCTGCCTTGTAGGCGATGATCTTGTCCGCCACCTTTTCATACTCGCTCCAGGTCTCCATGAGCGCCTTGGCGTGCTCTTCCATGACGGTATCGACGGCGCCCAGCCGGATGCCCAGGGCCGGGTCACCCTTGCGCAGCGCATTGCTGTAGCGCCTGAAGATGTCCCGGTTCTTATGGTAGGACTCCACGTTCGTCGCCATGGTCTTGGCATCCACGTGCCCCATCATCGCTTCCAGCAGGGCGACGCGGCTGGTGCGCTCGGCGGCCTGGAGCTGCAACGCCAGCTTCTGCTGGTCCGCACGGGTCTGCATGAGATCCGAAACCCGGCTCCCGACCATCCCGATGGAGCGGATGCCGATAAATCCTGTGACAGCGACGATGACGGCCATGATGGCAAAGGAGCCGATGAGCCGGTAACCGAGTTTCATTTCCTTGAACATGGCGGAGAACTCCGAAGGGACACGTAGAGGTGATGGATTCTGATATATCAGAGGGGTGTCCGCATTATCAAGCGAAAAGGAGGCGCCACGCCGGTGATGCGTGACGCCGCCGCATGGGGTGCACGATCAGCGCCGGAGGCTGTTGATGGCTCCTGTGAATCCTTTAAGGATCTCTGCGGGACGGTACCGCTGCGGTACTGAAAAAGTGCCCGTCGAGCTCACCGGCACCAGCCTGGCCCCCAGGGGAGTCTCGACCTCCAGCGCCCCGGTCAGCCGGTAGGGAATCGCGGCCGGGTCCGGATGCCGCTTGAGAATCTCCATGACAGAGCGGAAGGGGACGCGGAAAGGAAGGCGCACATCGGTAGTGGCGGTGCCGGGGAATTCGATGCGCCGTCGGTCTCCCCCCGTGGTCAGGGGGAGAGCCAGCACCTGGAGATCATAGCTGTACCCGGTCAGCGTCAGGGCAAAGGAGTTGTTATTGGTCACGCCGAGAAGCAGCTCGATATCGACCCCGTCCGCTCCGATGCGGGTCACTGCCACATCCTTGACCGCGACCCGCGGTTCGGAGAGGAACAGGGAGCAGCCCGAAAGAAAGAGCAGCATGAATGAGGCAAACACTACCTGTTTCACGGGAAAGCCACTCCTGTCATGAAGCCTGCTCCACTTCGATGCGGAGCTCCTGGGCCCGCACCGGAAGCGACGGCTCCAGTTCACGGAGGATCTCTCTCCGGTAGCGGCGCCGCTTGATCTCGTAGGCATCGGCCTCGGGGCCGACGCCACAGTAAAGTTTCTTGGCACGGACAAGGTCGCCGTTTGCCATGTCGAGCTTGCTGTAGAGCTCCCGCACGGCGGCTTCGGCGCACTTCTCGTCGTCCTGCATCTCCTCGGGCCGGTAACCGTGGCTGGCGGCGCGGTACGGCATCAACTGCCACACGCCGAGCGCCCCTTTGGGCGAGACTGCCTTGGCATTGAATCCGAGGGAACCGGTTTCCGAGAGGGCTATTTCCGCCAGGTCGAGCGGCATGAGGTCGGTGCCGAGGGTTTTCAGGTAGCAGAGGGCTGCGAGCTTGTGGGCGCGCTCAGGGGTCGTCCTCTTGGCGAAGACGACTGCGATGGCCCGGGCCTGGCGCTGTCGTTCATCATACTCGACGCCTTGCTCCATGAGCCTGCGGACCTCCAGATCGGTCGCGGCGGCGAAGTGTGCCGTCGGACCGGCTTCCTTGCGAAGTCCGCTCTGGTTGCAGGAGACGCTGAAGAGCATCGTTCCTGCCAATACTAGTATCATCTTTTTCATAGTGGTTTTTTGGTCGGGGTACGCAGCTTTGCCGGACGGTCCGAAGTACGGGCGGTGATCAGTGGGAACGGCTCCGGCTGAAACCTCCTTTCAGTAAATTTCGGCCTCGCCCCGGACAGCGGGCGGGACCAAACGGGGACGGCAACGGGGCCGCCCGATGGCTATGGACAGGTTGGTCAATGAATGAGAACCGTTGCAGAAACGGCAAAAGGACCCCTGTGGGGTCCTTTCCCTGTGCCTGTTCTATTTTACAGGCGAAATAAGTTATAAGTTAAAACAGTTTGCCTTGTCAAGCTTTTTTCTGAGATTCGCCTCTACTTTCAATATGTTACACTGCATTTTCAGCGAGTTTCCCCCGGATATCGAGCACCTAAAAGCATACCCCCATGGCATCGGCCACGGTATGAATATCCTTGTCCCCCCGGCCCGAGAGGCAGACCACGATGGTCTGCTCCTTCGGCAGCGTCGGCGCCAGCTTCACCACGTGGGCGATGGCGTGGGACGACTCCAGTGCCGGCATGATCCCCTCCTCGCGGGTAAGGAGCGTGAAGGCCGCCAGGGCCTCCTCATCCGTAACCGACACGTACTCGGCCCGGCCCGCATCCTTGAGCCAGGCATGCTCCGGGCCGACGCCGGGGTAGTCGAGACCCGCGGATATGGAGTGGGCATTGGCGATCTGGCCGAACTCGTCCTGAAGCAGGTAGGTCTTGTTGCCGTGGAGGACCCCGACGCTCCCCGCGCACAGGGGCGCCGCGTGGGCGCCGGAGGCGATGCCGTGGCCCGCCGCCTCCACCCCCACCATCCGCACTTCGCGGTCATTGAGGAACGGATAGAAGAGCCCCAGGGCGTTGCTGCCGCCGCCGACGCAGGCCACCAGCACATCCGGCAGCCGCCCCTCGACCTTCCTGTGCTGGGCCTTGGCCTCCCGGCCGATGACCGCCTGGAAGTCGCGCACCATGGCCGGATAGGGGTGGGGCCCCGCCACGGTGCCGATCACGTAGAAGGTGTTGTGGATGTAGGTCACCCAGTTGCGCAGGGCCTCGTTCATGGCGTCCTTCAGGGTGGCGGTCCCGGCGGTCACCGGCGTGACCGTGGCGCCCAGGAGCTTCATCCGGAAGACGTTCAGGGCCTGGCGCCGGATATCCTCCTCCCCCATGAAGACTTCGCACTCCATACCGAACAGGGCCGCGATGGTGGCCGTGGCAACCCCGTGCTGCCCCGCGCCGGTCTCCGCGATGACCCGCTTCTTCCCCATCCTTTTGGCCAGGAGCCCCTGGCCGATGGTGTTGTTCACCTTGTGGGCGCCGGTATGGTTCAGGTCCTCGCGCTTGAGGTAAATCTTCGCGCCCCCGAGCTTTTGCGTGAGCTTTTCGGCGAAATAGAGCGGATTGGGCCGCCCCACGTACTGGCGGAGGTAGTAGTCGAACTCCTCCTTGAACTCGCGGTCGTGCCGGTAGTGGTTGTAGGCCTGCTCCAGCTCCAGCAGGGCCGGCATGAGGGTTTCCGGCACGTAGCGGCCGCCGAACTGGCCGAAATGGCCCTGCCTGTCGGGTAATTTCATATATCCTCCAGTGGTTGTATTCGTGTAGTGGTTAAGGTGGCTGATAGCCGGAAACCGAGGCCGACCATTCTCGCACATCAGGGCAAGCCCCATCAAGGGGCAGTGATCATTGTAAACCGGTCGTCAAGGATATCCGCCAGAAGCGGCCGCACATCCTGCCACGCCAGGCCGCCCCCGCCGCAGCCGGGACGGGGGACGATGACGCGGGTCCACCCTTCCCGGTCGGCAAGCGCCCGCAGTTCCGCGGCGGAGCGCCGGATGGGCGCAGGTCTGGATTCGCCCACGGGCTCTCCTCCACGGGAAAGCTGACGAGTCCGTCGCCGATGGCGTGGACATGGTTTCCCCCTTCGGCCAGCACAGCACCGAGCCGGGCCGGCAGACCAGGGAACCGCTCCCGGGCCTGCCGGGCACAGCCGCGCCCCAGAACGGCCTCCCCCTTCTTTGTCAGGTGGCCGTTGGTGGTGATGCAGATAATTGCGGTGCCGAGGTGGTCCCAGATGTTGCCGGTTGTTTCGTTCATTGGGGGGGCCTGTGGTTGTGTAACTTGGGCGACCGTGTCAGCTTGAATTCGAATCCGAGATTCCGCCCGGTTTGCTGAATCAACAAATCAAGCTCCGCGCCGGCGTGCACACTCTGGAAGTAGGGTTCATCGCACCAGACAACGATTCGGCATACCATGATATTTAGGAATCACAAATCGAAATTTGATGGTAATCATCCCCTTCATCTCAAACAAGAAAAGGGGATGGAAATACTTCCGTCCCCTTTTCCATTCACAGTCCCGCCCTTCTAATTACCATCCCTTGGCCCGCCGGATGAACTCCCGCACCCTGGCCGCGTCCTTCCGGCCGGGCGCGCTTTCCACGCCGCCCGAGACGTCCACGGCATAGGGCTTCACCGTTTCCACCGCTTCCCGCACGTTGTCGGGGGTGAGTCCCCCGGCGAGGATGAGCGGGCCGAACGCCTTTGCCGCAGCTGCGATGTCCCAGTTGAAGGTGAGGCCGGTGCCGCCGTAGGCCTTGGGGGAATAGGCATCCAGCAGGTGGGCCGCCACGCGGTAGTGCCGGATCGGGTCGAGGCTGGTGATGTCCTTCACCCTGAAGGCCTTGATCACCCGACGCTCCACGGCGGCGCAGAACTCGGGCGGCTCGTCGCCGTGGAGCTGGACCAGATCGAGACGGCAGCGGGCGGCCGTGTCGTTGACGAATGCCAGGGGACGGTTCACGAAGAGCCCCACGGTCTGGATAAACGGCGGAAGCCCGGCGATGATGCCGGCGGCCTGTTCGGGCGTCACGTGGCGGGGCGATTCGTCGTGAAAAACGAAGCCCAGGGCGTCGGCCCCGGCCTCCACCGCCACGAGGGCATCCTCAAGGGATGTTATGCCGCAGATCTTGACGCGGACCATCCGTTCACAGTTCCACCTTGGGCAGTTTGGCCAGGGACTCCCGGATCATCTCCTCGGGGTATTCGACGTCTTCCAGGCCGCCGGAGAGGTAGGCGTCGTAGGCCACCATGTCCAGCTGGCCGTGGCCCGAGAGACAGAAGAGAATGGTCTTTTCCTTCCCCTCCTCCTTGGCGAGGACTGCCTCGTCAATGGCGGCCCGCACCGCGTGGGACGATTCGGGGGCCGGCACGATCCCCTCGTGCCGGGCAAAGAGGTGGGCAGCCTCGAAACAGGCGGTCTGGCGGTACGACTTGGCCTCGATGAGGCCGGCATGGTGGAGTTGCGACACCAGGGGCGACTCGCCGTGGTAGCGCAGCCCGCCGGCGTGGATACCGGGCGGCATGAAGTCGTGCCCCAGGGTGTACATCATGGCGATGGGGGCCATCTTGGCGGTGTCGCCGTAGTCGAAGGCGTAGATCCCCTTGGTCAGGGTCGGGCACGAGGCGGGCTCCACGGCCAGGCAGCGGACGTTCTTGCCGGCGGCCCGGTCGGCCAGGAACGGGAAGGCGGTGCCGGCGAAGTTGGAGCCGCCGCCGCAGCAGGCGATGACCACGTCGGGGTAGTCGCCGGCCAGGGCCAGTTGTTCCCTGGCCTCCTGGCCGATGATGGTCTGGTGGAGGCAGACGTGGTTCAGGACGCTGCCCAGGGCATAGTTGGTGTCGGCGCGGGAGGCGGCATCCTCAACCGCCTCGGAGATGGCGATGCCGAGGCTGCCGTTGCTGTCCGGGTCGTGGGCCAGGATGGAGCGCCCGGCGTTGGTGAACTCGGACGGCGACGGGATCACGTTGGCCCCCCAGAGCTGCATCATGCTCTTGCGGTACGGCTTCTGGGTGCACGACACCTTGACCATGTAGACCGTGCACTCGAGCCCGAACATGGAGCAGGCCAGGGCCAGGGAACTCCCCCACTGCCCGGCGCCGGTCTCGGTGGCCAGCCGCCGGATGCCGGCCTGCCTGTTGTACCAGGCCTGGGGAATGGCGGTGTTGGGCTTGTGCGAGCCGGCCGGGGACACCCCTTCGTACTTGTAGTAGATCTTGGCCGGGGTGCCGAGGGCCTGCTCCAGCCGGTGGGCACGGTAGAGGGGGGACGGCCGCCAGAGCCGGTAGATCTCCCGCACCTCTTCCGGGATCGGGATCCACCGTTCGCCCGAAACCTCCTGCTCGATGATGGCCATGGGGAAGATGGGGAGGAGGTCGTCGGGGGTCACCGGCTGAAGGTTCCGGGGGTTGATGACCGGCGCCAGGGGGCCGGGCATGTCGGGGATGATGTTGTACCAGTGGGTCGGGATGCGGCTTTCGTCCAGCACTATTTTAGTTTGCATCGGATCTCCTTTGCGATGGCGTCTGTCTGATCGTGGGGGTCACTGAACTACCCCAGAAGTTCCCGCAACGTGGCCCCGATATCCTCCTCCCGCATGAGGGACTCGCCGATGAGGAAGCCGTGGGCGCCGGCAGCCTGGAGGCGGAGGATGTCGTCGCGGCTGGTGATGCCGCTCTCGGCCACCACGAACCGGTCGGCGGGGATCATGGGGATGAGCCGCTCGGTGGTGCCCAGGTCGGTGACAAAGGTGCGGAGGTTGCGGTTGTTGATCCCGATCAGGGTGCAGCTCGACGCAAGGGCCGTCTCCAGCTCCTGCTCGTCGTGGACCTCCAGCAGCACGTCGAGATACTGCTCCCGGGCAAACCCGGCCAGATCCTCGATCTGCGCCGGTTCCAGCATGGCGGCGATGAGGAGGATGGCGTCGGCACCGGCGGCGCGGGCCTCGTACACCTGATAGGGGTCGAACAGGAAATCCTTGCGCAGCAGCGGCAGCCGCACCTGTTCCCGGATCAGGGCCAGATAGCGGAGGTTGCCCAGGAAGAACTGCTCGTCGGTCAGGACCGAGAGGCAGGCGGCGCCGTTCTGCTCGTAGGTCTCGGCGATCTCCAGGGGATCGAAGTCGGGGCGGATGACCCCCTTGGAGGGGGACCCTTTCTTCACCTCGGCGATGACGGCGGTCCAGCCGGAGGCGTGGCAGTCCCGCAGGGCACGTTCGAAGCCGCGGGGCTGGTCCTCCAGGTCCGCGATGCGGGCCTTCACCTCGGCCAGGGGAGAGGCGGAGCGGGCCGCGGCCACTTCGCCCCGCTTGTGCTCGACGATCTTCTTCAGGATATCGGGGGTATCGGTCATGGGTTTACTCGTTGGTCAGGGTGATGAGTTCTTCCAGCTTTGCCAGGGCACGGCCCGAGTCGATGGCCTCGGCGGCGATGCGGACCCCTTCGGCCGGGTCAACGGCCTTGCCGGCGGCCACCAGGCCGTAGGCGGCGTTCAGGAGCACCACGTCGCGGCGCGGCCCCTTCGCTCCTTCAAGGATGCCGCGGACGATGCGGGCATTGCCGGCCGCGTCGCCGCCGCGAAGCTCTCCGGGGGGACAGAAGGCGAACCCGAACTCCTCGGGCGTGATGGTCCGCACCGACACCCCCTCCCGGGTCACCTCGGCGAGGCGGGTTTCGCGGGTGAGGGTGATCTCGTCCATGCCGTCCATGCCGTGGACCACGAAGCCCCGGCGGCAGCCCAGCTTGTGAAGGACGCGGGCCAGGGGCTCCACCAGTTCCTCCCGGTAGACGCCCAGCACCTGGCAGTCGGCGCCGGCCGGGTTGGTGAGGGGGCCGAGGATGTTGAAGATGGTCCGGATGCCGATCTCCTTGCGGGGGCCGATGGCGTGCTTCATGGCGCCGTGCAGGGCCGGGGCGAAGAGGAAGCCGATGCCGATCTTCGCAATGGCGTGCTCCACGGTCTCCGGGGTCACGTCCAGGTTGACGCCCAGGGACTCCAGCACGTCGGCGCTGCCGCAGGCCGACGACACGGCCCGGTTGCCGTGCTTGGCCACCTTGACCCCGCAGGACGCCACCACGAAGGCGACGGTGGTGGAGATGTTGAAGGTGTTGGTGCCGTCCCCGCCGGTGCCCACCACGTCCAGGATCGTTTCCTGGTCGATGTTGATGTCGTCCCGGTCGATATCGAGGACCCCCTTGCCGACCCGGATGGGGGTGGCCCGATCCCGCATGACGCGGGCCGCGCCGGTGATCTCCTCCACCGTCTCACCCTTCATCCGCAGGGCGGTGATAAAGGCCGCGATCTGGGCCGGGGTCGCCCCGCCGGACATGATCTGGTCCATCACCTCGATCATTTCCGCTTCCGTGAGGTCGATGCGCTCGACAACCTTGGCGATTGCTTTTTTGATCATTGTACCTTCCTCGTGAAACGTGGATTTCGTGCAAGGTCAAGGCGTCCGGGGAAAGCCAGCGCAGGCGTATCGATCAGTACGTCGAGCATGTCTTTCCGCAGGACAACGCGGAGATTGCGGAAAAGCCGCGTTTCACTTCGTCATCTCCAGGAAATTACGGAGCAGGTCCATCCCCCCCTCGGTGAGGATCGACTCGGGGTGGAACTGGACCCCCCAGACCGGCAGGTCCCGGTGGGCGAGGCCCATGATCTCCCCCTCCTCCACCCAGGCGGTGATCTCCAGGCAGTCCGGGAAGCTGGCCCGCTCCACCACCAGGGAGTGGTACCGGGTGGCATTGAAGGGGTTGGGCAGCCCCCGGAACAGCCCCTGTCCGTTGTGATGAATCGGGGAGGTCTTGCCGTGCATCAGGGTGGAACTGCGGACCACCGTGCCGCCGAAGGCCGCGCCGATGGACTGGTGCCCCAGACAGACGCCCAGGATCGGAATCTTCCCGGCAAAATGCCGGATGGCGGCGACCGATATCCCGGCCTCCTCGGGGGAGCAGGGTCCGGGGGAGATGACCAGGCGCCGGGGCGCCAGGGCCTCGATCTCATCCAGGGTAATGCCGTCGTTGCGGAAGACCCGCACATCCTCGCCCAACTCGCCGAAGTACTGGACGATATTGAAGGTGAAGGAGTCGTAGTTGTCGATCATCAGGAGCATGAATCAGATAACCTCAGGCGGCAAGATCGGTAATATCGACGATGGCGTGCCGCGACCGGGCATCTTCCACTATCTTTTCGATTCTGGCGGCGGTGGCGTCGTCAATCCAGTCGGCACCGCATTGTGAGCACACGGTGGCCGGGACATTCCTGACCACGACCACGCCAAAACCCAGGTCAGCCGTAAACGTCGTCTTTCCTGCTTCCATGTCCCCGCCGCATAACGGGCAGACGCCAGTATTTTCGCTCATCATGGCAACCTCCGGGTCTTGAAATCCGCCTCGAAATGCCGTGAATCAGGCCGATACACGGTTATCACGTAGCAACTCCCCGACGTTTCATCATAGGCCGCGACCACGTGGAGCGGGTCGCCGGCAGGGAATCCGAGTACCAGAATGCTCGGCAGGGGTTTATCTTTCTCGTACACCTCAATGACATCACCGTCACTGAGACAGGTCAATACCATTTGTCGGGAAATGCCGCGCTCAAGCATCCTGGTCAAAGCGTGTCGTTGCCACGATATCTTTCCCAAGACAACGGCCTGTTGCAGCTTTCTCGCGTCCATAACCGGCTAATCCAACCCCTTTTCCGCCGTCTCGATGGCCTTCACCACGGCCATGGCCTTGTTGACCGTCTCCTGGTACTCGGAGGCCGGGTCAGAGTCGGCCACGATGCCGGCCCCGGCCTGGAGGTGCACCACGCCGTCGCGGATGACGAGGGTGCGGATGGCAATGGCCAGGTCCATGGTGCCGGAGAAGGAGAAGTAGCCCACGGCTCCGCCGTAGACTTCCCGGCGCACCGGCTCCAGCTCGTCGATGATCTCCATGGCCCGCACCTTGGGGGCGCCGGAGAGGGTGCCGGCCGGGAAGGTGGCCCGCACCACGTCGAAGGCGTCCCTCCCCTCGGCCAGTTCGCCCTGGACGTTGGAAACGATGTGCATCACGTGGGAATAGCGCTCGATCACCATGAGCTCCGACACCTTCACGGTGCCGGTGCGGCAGACCCGCCCCAGGTCGTTGCGCCCCAGGTCCACGAGCATCACGTGCTCGGCCCGCTCCTTGGGGTCGGCCAGGAGTTCCTCGGCCAGTTGCTCGTCCCGCTCGGGCGTGGCGCCCCGGGGACGGGTGCCGGCGATGGGGCGAAGCTCCACGCGGCTCCCCTCCCGGCGCACCATGACTTCGGGCGAAGCGCCCACCACCAGGGTATCGTCCAGGCGGAGGAAAAACATGTAGGGCGACGGGTTCAGGGTCCGCAATACCCGGTAGATGTCGAGGGGATCCACGGTGAGCTCGCCGGAAAAGCGCTGGGACAGGACCACCTGGATGATGTCGCCGGCCCGGACGTACTCCTTGGCCCGTTCCACGGCATCCTCGAACGCCTCCCGGGTGACGTTGGAAGAAAAGGAGACCTTCCGGGCCGCGGCCGCGGCGGGCTGGGCCGGAAGCGGCGCCTTGAGCCGGGCGATGATCCCCTCGATCCGGGCAACGGCGTCGGCATAGGCCGCTTCGACGGAAACGCCCTCGTCCAGGTGGGCATTGGAAACCACTGTGATCTTCTGGCGCATGTTGTCGAAAATCACGATGGTGTCGGTGATGAGGAAGCAGGAGTCCCAGGCGCCGATCACGGCGGGTTTGTCCGTGGGAAGCCGCTCGAAGTGGCGGACCATGTCGTAGCCGAGGTACCCCACGCGCCGCCGAAGAAGCGGGGAAGCCCGGGGATCTCCACGGGCCGGAACCGGGCCAGGAAATCGCGGACAAAGCCGAGGGGGTCGTCCGTCGTCACTGCACGGGTCTCGCCGTTGGTGATGATCTCGACGGTGTTGCCCCGGCTGCGGATGACCGTGGAAGGACTGGCGCCGAGAAAGGTATAGCGGGCCCACTTTTCGCCCCCCTCGATACTCTCCAGGAGAAACGCGTAGCGGCCGTCGTCGAGCTTGCGGAAGGCGCTGACCGGGGTGTCCATGTCGGCCATGATCTCGCGGCAGACAGGAATCAGGTTGCCCCGGGCGCCAGGGCGCGGAAGGTATCCACATCGGGGAAATACACAGGGAGGCTCCGGAACGGGTCGGCACGGGAGGTGGAACGGAAAAAAGACCCTTTTTAGAATGGGTTAAACTAGCACGGTATACGGCGGAGTGTCAAGAAAGGGCGCAGGAGGAAAAGGTACGGACCGGGCGTCAGGTGGGGCATCGACTCCAGGAAAGAGTTGGACTCCAACAAGCCGCCGGGGGCATTGGCATAGCCGTGCCCGCCCGCCGGTCGACCGGCGCAGTGGCGCCGCCACGGTCCGCATCGGCAATGGGGCGCCTCGGTTCTCAGTGCTCACCCTTTAGGGATCTGCTCCATGCTGCCCCCCTCGGACTGCCCCAGGGTGAAATACACGGTTGCCCCCTTGCCCACCTCGCCCTCGGCCCAGACGCGGCCACCGTGGCGCTGGACGATCCGCAGGACCGTGGCGAGCCCGATGCCGGTCCCCTCGAAATCCTCGGCCCGATGGAGCCGCTGGAACGGGCGGAACAGCTTGTCCACGTAGCGCATGTCAAAACCGGCGCCATTGTCGCTGACAAAGATGGCCCGGGTGCCGCCGATGTCGGTCGCGCCGACCCGGATGTGGGCCTCCTCGTTTTTCGCCGTGTACTTCCAGGCATTGTCCACGAGGTTGGCAAGGGCGACGCGCAGAAGCGTCGGGTCCCCCTCCGCCGTGATTCCGTCTTCGATCTCGAAGGAAACCCGCCGCTCCGGCCAGCTCTCTTGGTGCTCCCGGGCCAGCTCCCGTCCTATCCGGCTCAGGTTCACCCGCTCCCGCCTCATGATCTCGCGGGAAACGCGGGACAGATCCAGGAGGTCGTCGATGAGCTGGCCCATGCGCCGGGCCGCGCTCCTGATCCGTTCCAGGTACATCTTTCCGTCGTCGGGAAGAACGTCGCCGCACTCCTCCATCAGCGCCAGGCCGAACCCGTTTATGTGGCGCAAGGGCGCCCGGAGGTCGTGGGATACCGAATAGCTGAACGATTCCAGTTCGCGGTTGGCTGCCTCCAGCAGGGCAGTCCGCTCGCGCACCCGCTCCTCCAGCTCCGCATTGAGCTGACGAATCCTCAGTTCCGCCTGCTTGCGCTCGGTAATCTCCCGCAGCACCGCCTGGACGGCCGGCTTGCCCTGATGGGTGTAGGGGATGCCCACCACTTCCACGTCAACCACGGTTCCGTCCAGGCGAATGACCTGCTGCTCGCACAGCGGCACCGGACTGTGTTCCTGGTAGAGCAGCTTGATCCGCTCGGCAACCACCTGGCGGCTGTCGGGATGGACGAAATCCGTGATCTCCCGCCCCAGGAGCTGAGCGGCGGTGTCCGCACCGTACAGGCGCAGGGCCGCCGGGTTGGCGAACACGTAACGCCCCTCGCAATGGATGACGATGGCATCGGGCGCGGATTCCACGAGCTGGCGGTAGCGTTCCTCGCTTTCCACCAGCCGGTCCTGGCTCGACTGGTATTCGTCAAGCTGCTGGCGCAGCTCCTCTTCGGTCATGGCCAGCTCTTCGTTGCGCTCCTTCAGTTCGCTTTCCCGCGTCTTGACTGCGTCGGCCATGGAGCGGAATCCGCCCCCCAGTTCGTCTATTTCACGGAAGCTGCGAGGCAGAGGCACAACGTCATAGTTGCCGTGGGCGATCTGCCGGGCGCTGGCCATAAGCGCCGTGACCGGACGGAAGATCACCGACCTCCCCGCCAGGGCCAGCAGCGAAGCCAGCACGATGGTCGACAGGGTGGCGATCCGGAAAATTATCTCGATCTCGTTCACCGGGGCCAGTGCCGTGGCCAGGGGAACCTCGACGATGACGAGCCAGCCCGTCCCCGGAATCTGCACCACGCTGCCGAGGTGGCTCTCGCCGTTCACCATGTAGGTATGGGTGCCGGCCTTGCCCGCAAGCCCCTCGCGGACGATGTCGAGCCCGCCCAGGTCGGTCTGCCGTCGGACCAGGGAGTAATCCGGATGGCCGATGACCTTGCCGTACCTGCTGACGATGATGACCGTCCCCTTGTCGTCGGGGTTTGCATGGGCGGAGATGTCGCTCAGCACCCTGAGCCCGAGGGTGCCGACCACGACCCCCTCCCCGGCCGGCGCAGCGAACATGACCGCCGGATCTCCGGAAACGGACGACAGGAACACCTTGGACCGGCTCAACTCCCCTGTGGTGCGCGTTTCCAGGAAGATCGGCAGCCTGGAGAAATCCATGCCGAGGTAATCGCCGGCCGAGCCCTTTGCATTGCGCGCAAGTGCAACGTTCACGACCCTGCCGGTGCGGTCGAGCAGGAAAAGCGATTCGAAGAGACCGGTGGAACTGATCTCTTCCGCAAGTTCGACAGACTGGCTGGCCAGGTCCTTATCATCCTCCAGAACCTTGCCGATGTGCTCGATGAAGTTGGACGGTTCCCGCAGGCTGCTCTCCACCTCCCGCGCGACCGACCGCGCCAGGGTGAGGTTGCTTGCCCCCACGTGATGCAGAAGGTCGCCGCGCTGGACCGACCGCGCGACCAGGCCCACGGTGAGCACCGGCACCACCGCAACCACGAGCAGGGCAACCAGCAGAGCCGTCTTGAAGCTTATCCTCCGGTTCACGGCACCTCCACCCGCCGGAACGCGCCCTGACGCACGGTCATCAGGAACGGCTTCCGGTCGGCATCGCCGAAACGGTCAATGGTGAACTCGCCCTGAAGGCCGGGGAAGGTGCCGATGCCGAGGATGGCCCCCTTGAGGTCCCCGACGGTGCGGGCAGACGCGAACGCCTTGCCGATCACCCGCACCGCCTGGTATGCATAGACGGCGCCGAAGTCGGGAATCTGGCCGAAGCGTGCGTCAAAGGATCGGCAGAAGGTCACATAGGGGGTGGAGTCATCATCACGGATGAAGTTCTGGCAGTAGACGATCCCCTCCACGGCGGAACCGCCGTGCACGAGGAGCTCGGGCGTGCTGGACCATTCGGTGGCGAACAGGGCCATGGCGGTGTCGAGCTTGCGGATCTGCTGGCAGAACATGGCGGAATCCACGCCACCGGCCAGGATGAGAACCCCCTGCGGCTTCTTTGCCAGGAGCGTTCTGGCCACGGACAGGTAATCGGTCTGGCCGGACGCATCGAAGGAGACCGCCGGCGCGACAGTGCCGCCCAGCGACTCGAACTGCCGGGTGAACGCCTGCCGCCAGTCGTCGGTGTAGGAGCGGTTGGAAAGGTCGTACACCACGGCCAGCCGGGACAGCCCCAGGCTCTTGCGGGCATATTCGGCCAACTGCCGGATCTTCTGGGCATTGGTGGGATAGATGCGGAGGAAGTTGTCGTCCCTGCCGCTGAGCTCGCCCGTGCTCACGGTGGGGCTTACCATGATCACCCGCGAATTGTTGACGATGGGCACCGTTACCACGGCCATGGAACTGGTCATGGGACCGACGATGGCGGTGACGCCGGCCGCGATCAGCTCGCGCACGGCGGTCTGCGCGCTCTCGGCCTTGCCCTCGTCGTCGCGGACCACCAGTTTCAGGCGCTTTCCGTTGATACCGCCTGCCCGGTTGATCTCCTCCACGGCAAAAATGGTGCCGTCGCGGCCGGCAACGCCCAGATCGGAATGGCGGCCGCTGAGGGTGCCCAGATAGCCGATTTTCAAAGAGTCGTCGCGTCGGCATCCCGACATGGTCGAAACCATGACAGCCGCACACACGAGCAAGGCAGCCGGGCGCAGGGCGAAAAGCCGCGTAACGGGCCTGATTACCATGGGAATCGTTCCTCCGTGGACGAATGTCCTCAACACGGCTACGCATGTCCCTGTCGAGCAACTCCCGATGGTCTGCAAACAGTGTTCCACACCCCACAGGTTACGCCCCGGAACCGGAAACGCCACTCCGTCACATCATCCCCCTTGAAATTCGTTGCGGCGATGATTAGGTTAATGACCACGCGCACACCACACCCCAAAGGAGATCACCATCCCCATGAGCAAGACCGTCAAGAAATTCGAAACCGAAGTCCAGCAGCTCCTGGACCTCGTGATCCACTCCCTCTACTCCAACAAGGACATCTTCCTGCGGGAGCTCATCTCCAACGCCTCCGACGCCATCGACAAGGTCCTCTTCGAGTCCCACCAGAACGCGGCGGTCATCGAGGGCGAGCCCGAAGGAAAGATCAAGCTGATCCCCGACAAAGAGGCCGGCACCATCACCATCCGCGACAACGGGGTCGGCATGACCCTGGAGGAAGTGGAGAAGAACATCGGCACCATCGCCCATTCGGGCACCAAGGCATTCCTGGCCAACCTGAAGGAGCAGAACGTGGCCGACCACCCGGAGCTGATCGGCCAGTTCGGGGTCGGCTTCTACGCCTCGTTCATGGTGGCCGACCGGGTCACCCTCCTCACCCGCCGGGCCGGCCACGACAAGGCGGCCGGGGTCCGCTGGGAGTCCACCGGCGACGGCACCTACACCGTGGAGGAATGCGCCAAAGAGACCCGCGGCACCGAGATCACCCTCCACCTGAAGGAAGAGATGAAGGAATACCTGGACGAGTGGAAGATCCGCTCCATCGTCCGCAAGTACTCCGACTACGTCCAGTACCCCATCGTCATGGACGTGACCCGCACCGAAGTGCCCAAGGGGGTAAACGGCGAAGAGATCGAAGGGGCCGGCACCATCGAGAAGACCGAGGAGGAAACCCTCAACTCCATGAAGGCCATCTGGACCCGCTCCAAGAGCGAGGTGACCGAGGAGGAGTACGAGGAGTTCTACAAGCACGTCTCCCACGACTTTGAAAAGCCGCTGAAAACCATCCACTACTCGGC
Source organism: Geobacter anodireducens (assembly GCA_001628815.1). Lineage (NCBI taxonomy): Bacteria > Pseudomonadati > Thermodesulfobacteriota > Desulfuromonadia > Geobacterales > Geobacteraceae > Geobacter > Geobacter anodireducens. The sequence goes on along the minus strand of CP014963.1, from coordinate 1,218,632 downwards.
CGAGGGGACCAGCGAGTTCAAGGCCCTCCTCTACCTGCCGGCCCACAAGCCCTTCGATCTCTTCATGCCCGAGCGCAAGAAAGGGGTCCAGCTCTACGTGCGCCGGGTCTTCATCACCGACTCCTGCGAACAGCTCCTCCCCGACTACCTTCGCTTCGTCAAGGGGGTGGTGGACTCCAGCGACCTGCCCCTCAACGTCTCCCGTGAGATCCTGCAGGAAGACGTGCAGATCAAGCGGATCCAGAAGAGCCTCGTCGGGAAGATCCTCTCCACCCTCTCCGAGATGCGCGAGAAGGAAGCCGACGACTACCTGGCCTTCTACAAGGAGTTCGGCCCGGTCCTTAAGGAAGGGGTCCACTTCGACTACGCCAACCGGGACAAACTCCAGGAACTGCTCCTGTTCGAGAGCACCGCCACCGACGCGGGTTCGTTCGTCTCCCTCAAGGAATACCAGGAGCGGATGCCCGAGGGGCAAGAAGAGATCTACTTCATCACCGGCACCAGCCGGACGGCCCTGGAGCAGTCGCCCCACCTGGAAATCTTCCGCAAGAAGGGGTACGAAGTCCTGTTCCTGACCGATCCGGTGGACGAATGGGTGGTGCAGGGGCTGCCGGAATACGGCGGCAAGAAGCTCAAGGCCGTTGACCGGGGCGACGTGATCCCCGCCACCGAGGAAGAGAAGAAGGAGCAGGAAGCCAAGCGGGAAGAGGCGGCAAAGCAGTACGGCGACCTCCTCTCCTTCGTGAAGGAGAAGCTGGCCGAGCGGGTGAAAGAGGTGCGGCTCTCCAACCGCCTCACCGACAGCGCCTGCTGCCTGGTTGCCGACGAGCACGGCCTCAACGCCAACATGGAGCGGATTCTCCGGGCCATGAACCAGACCGTGCCCGAGTCCAAGCGGATCCTGGAACTTAATCCGGACCACCCCATCATGCAGGTCATGGCCACCCTCTTCGGCAAGGACAAGAGCAACCCGCGCCTGGCCGACTACTGCGACCTCCTCTACGACCAGGCCCTGCTCACCGAAGGATCGCCCATCGCCGACCCGCTCCGGTTCACCCGGCTCGTGGCCGAGCTGATGGTGGCGGACGGCAAGGCCGCCGCGGGGGAATAGGCCGGTAGGCCAGCCCCCCCTCCCCCGCGCAGTACTCAGCACCAATCCATTCCTGATTCCCGCCAAGGGGAGCCGAAGCATCGGCTCCCCTTTTTTCGTTTCTATAACCGTTGATCGCCGCGTTTTATCGGGATTTTCCTGACTTGACAGGGTGGGTGCGCGCTGAGATAGTTTCGGTGCGGGTGTTCATTAACTCTTTCAATATGAATATGTGAAAGGAGTCCCCAAAAGGCTTGTGAAGAGCGGTCTCAATGGGGAGAGTGGTTACGTCCCATGAGGTACGCGTCGCGCTATGTTTACACGAGGGGATTAATGGTCGGTGATTATTGCGTGTTGCGGACGAGCAACAACTATTGATCGAGGAAGAGGAGCTTGCTTCTCCCGGGCAGAAGAGATGGGCGGCCGAAGCACGGGGAGTGGCCGCATGGGCGGTTCAGGAGTTCAGTGGTGTAACGTTGTCTGATTTTGCCAAAAGGTTCGAACGAGACGTCTCGTCCATGAGTGCTGCAGTCAGCAGACTGGAACAGCGACGGAAAATAGATCCATGAATTGCCGATAGACTAGGACGGGGGGGTGAGCTTGAAGATGCAACCTGTCAAGCCTGACCCCATGGCATGCACTGGCTTGACAGGGTGAGTGCGCGCTGAGATAGTTTCGGTGCGGGTGTTCATTAACTACTTTGAAGTAAAACGTAATGTGGGAGGTGTCCGGAATTTCTCCCGGGACCAAAAGGTAATGATAGTTAAGTATGGTGTCCCCGGAATTCTAAAGCGAGTGCCAGTTATGGCGGTGGGCCGTCTTCTCAATGTCCCATTCCAGAGCTTTGAGCACGTCGTCATAGGCATCGATCATTGCCAGATCGATTTGCACGATCTTGCGCACCTGTAGATCGGGAAAATGCTTGTCAACACCTTGCCGGTTGCTTTCAACAGCAAGATGGACGCCGATTTCCGGCAGATTGTATTGGATGGCCGTATTGTGAATGTGAGCATAAAGTTCGGCCCTCTTGCGCACCAGATGGGTTCGATGGCGCAGTAGATCGCGGGTGGCGCGCATCTCCGGCGGGTAGACGTAAGCGATAGGGAACGAGCCGCCACGTAAAAGCACCGCGATCTTGTGGGAATCGATCTTGTCATTCTTTGCCTTCCCGCCGTGAACAGCTTTCATGTACAGGGCATGACCGAGAACGAATTCGATACCTTCCTTGCGGCAGAGATCAGCGAGCCAGTACCAGGCAAACATGCATTCCACGCCGACCACCAGGTCATCACGGAAAGGCGCTACCGTTTTCAGAAAGGCTTCCGGAGAGCTGGCAATATTCCGATGCAGCAGCACTTCGCCCCCTGCATCTAGGACGCAGACGAACATTTTCTTCGCATGAAGATCGATGCCGCAGTAATGTGTGTGTGATTTCGTGTAGAATCTCATGTGTAAGGCCTCCTTTGGAGAGTGGGTTTCGCCAAAGTCCAGCATACGGCAAAATTCCGTATGCCCAAGGGGGGCCTTACATAGTATCCAGGAAGATACACCGGGCCGAAATGCCGCCCGGTGATCTCCCGGCCCGGTGATCAGAGGAGGTGCGAGGTTTGCTATACGATTTATATAATGAGATATCTAATGCGTGTTGCATCATTACCGTGTTTTTGGGAGCAGAGAAGATAAGTCAAGGGACAGGGTTCAGTTTTTTAGCAACTGGAGAAATAATGACAGCTGCTCACGTTGTAACAGGACGATATCCTATTCGGCAAAGAGACGCCAACGACCCTGAGTTGAAGATTTTCACAAAATTCCCGTCATATCCAGTCACTGAATACAAAGTAGGGCTGTGTTGCATCACTATCAAGGTGCCTGGCTTCCTAGAAGATGTCCAGATCGATATGGCCATTTTAGCGCCAATGACAAAAGCAACAGAATTTCCACATATTAGAGTACAAACTGCTCCACCTAAACTGGGAGAGGAAGTATTCATTGCAGGTTATTCCGACGAATTGAAGCTTCCATTTGATGTGGACAAGCTATTAGACAAAAAGATCACTGGAGCTACTGATTTCATCAATGCCATGAATAATGGCTATATGGCTGATATGACAGGGCCACTCATAAAACGTGCTGTGGTTGGAAATTGCAGGAGGATATTCGCTGCGAACAAAAGCGCTAAAATAGAATGTGACGTGTTCTATGTTGACAATGGAATGCATTACGGTGCTAGCGGCGGGCCAGTTATCAATGCTAAAGGGGAAGCAGTAGGGGTGATAACGCAAAGAGCCGTAACGTCAGCTTCTCAGGAAAAAGCTCCGGGTATATATGTTCCATCAGGGTCTACTGTATGTATCGGATTTAACCCACTTCTTACCATCGCAGAAAGAATTTAAGGAGCAGAGAAGTGGAGGCGGCGAGAGGCGGGGTCAGCCCTTTCCGGAATTCTAAGTGGACAACAGGATAATGTGAGGGAAATGTAAAATGAACTGGCTCGGCTATTTAGTACTCGGATTTTTGATATTACTATGTTTGGTAATTGCAGTATCTGGTTTTCTACCCAGGCGTACAATAACAGGTAAATTTGATAAAACTATAGTCTACTTGCTTGCTGAATACGCTTATAAGCCGCAGTTGATTGAAAGTCTCGTTGAAAAACTCAACTCGCAGAATTCACGCACAATAAGAGTGCCATTGTCTGTCACATGGGCGGGAGCGGTTAAGCCTCAATTTAGAAAAATTGACAATATAGGTGCAATGTTTTCAGGATTGTTCACAGTGTTTTTATTTTGCACCGCTTTTACAGGTTATATACCAGTTTATAATTCAGTTATTGATGGGTACATGCTGTTTGTAGTTTTATTATGTATTGTAGTAACATTTGGTTACTACTACAGATCAGTAGCTTCAGATTTGTCTTATATTGAAGACAAGTATATTGTCACCGCAATTAATATAAAAAAATACTATTTTAACAAAGATTTGTTAGATGAATTTGATATGAAAGTTGTAGATCAAATTTACAGTGAAATTAAATTGGATCTTGATATACACAAAACAAATGTTGGATTTGGGGGCATTCTGTTGCTGCTGGTCCCGGTCTTTGTTGCGTCCAGTTCAAAGTTTTCTGATGCTGTGCCACCTTCTATCTCTATATCCTTTACGGTAGTCATTGCTATGACAACTTTGTTTAAGTGGATGTATGAAAATTATCGCAGTAGGATTATCTATATCGGAGCTAACGCCGTGACAAGAATTAAGTTAATGGAAAGGCAGCAGATATAAGCAAGGAGGAGCTGGGGTGTCCAACCAAAAAGTTGGACCGGGGCAGAACAGCCGCCCGGTCAACTTCCAGAACGTTATACCAAGAAGTAAAAAACCAAGAAAAGGAGAATCAAAATGGCTTTAACTCTCACAAATCTTGACTCCGAAACTCGCAGTTTCATAACTCAAGAAATACTTGCCGACATCGCCGCAGGGAAACTCTACATTAGCGCCCGACTCAGCCTTCCGGAGTACAAAGTTACCCTGAAATCCTCAAGTTGGCCGCTGAACAACATGACGATACTTGGTTTGCAGCTCAACTCCAGGGGAAGTTTAACGCTACGGAAAACCGAAACGTCAAAGGCAAGATAATTAGCGCCAGTGTTCCCGTAAACGCCCATGAAATGTTGGCAGAGGGAGAGTTCAATAGGTTTTATCTCAGAGGTCTTTGTCTGCGAGCAATTCAAAATAATATCCCTCACCTTGTAATTTATCGTGCTAAAGCAGTAAGCAACCCGAGAGCCGAATCAGAAGCCAAAATAGGAACTACTATTAACCCCGCTTCGCTTCTTGCCGACCTTTGCAACAACATCGGAATTGACACGGCGCTTGGATTGCCCGCAGGCCCGAACTCTGGATTAAGCGCGAAGCTACCTTAAACGAACAAGAGACGACCTTCATCATCTATAGTGGCGACACGGCCATAATCGCTATCTGGACCACTTTGCAACTCGTAAATATGGGGCTCACCGGCAATACCTAAACCGCAATCAAGTAATAAGTCGGTGAGCCTCTCGCAAAACTCCTTCTCAATGTCTGTCATCGTCTTTCCTCCTTTGAGTTGGAGGAGCAGAAGGTATAACAATCGGCGGCAGACAGTCACCGCTGACGCTACGCTGCTGCGCCTCATGCACGTTGAACAGCAGAGGAATCATGAATGAAAACAGCTTGAGAATTCTGGGGACACCAGACAAGGGAGGAATTCTGGGGACAGGAATTCTAGGAATTCTGGGGACACCATACTTAATTACCTATTGACAAGCGCATTAACCATCACTAACTTGCCTCCATGGCCAGAATTGCACGCGTCATAGCAACGGGAATTCCCCATCATGTTACGCAACGGGGCAACCGAAGAATGCCAACATTCTTCAATGATGGGGATTATCGAGCATATATCGCTCTGCTCGGTGAATGGTGCCGGAAATGTGGCGTAGATATCTGGGCGTACTGCCTTATGCCGAACCACGTTCATCTTATTGCTGTCCCAGAAACCGATGACGGCTTGCGTCGCGGGATCGGCGAGGCACACCGGCGATATAGTCGCATGATCAACTTCCGTGAGAACTGGCGCGGCCATCTCTGGCAAGGGCGTTTTGCCTCGTTTCCAATGGATGAATCCTATCTTCTCGCTGCCGCTCGCTATGTAGAAATGAACCCGGTACGCGCCCGCTTGACGCCGAATGCTGCGTTGTGGCCCTGGAGTAGTGCTCGGGCGCACCTTGACCGGATGGACGATGAACTGGTCAAGGTTGCACCTCTATTGGAATTGGTTGGAGACTGGAGTCTGTTTCTTGCCGGAACAGGAGAAGAAGATCAGTTGAACGATATCCGAAAACACGAGCGAACCGGCAGACCTCTTGGAACAGAAGAATTTGTCGAACGCCTGGAATCGGCCCTTGAACGCCCGTTAAAGAAAGGGAAGCCGGGACCAAAAGGTAATGATAGTTAAGTATGGTGTCCCCCGAATTCTGTCAGTATGGTGTCCCCCGAATTCTGTCCCGAATTCTGTCTGGCCCAAACCCATTTCGTTTGTCTTGGCAAATAATATTCCAGAAAATAATTTAAAAACAAAACCATTCTTCAATATCAAGCAGAGTGACAGTCCCTTGATCAATGAATTGACTGGCAGTGATTATGCGACAACAAATCGCGACAGGCTTTTGGCGGAAGCTATACCGGCAAGAACTGCTGCGGCAGGAAGGAATCCGATAATGGACCTTGTTGCAGAACATAATATTGATATGCAAACAAAATTTATTAAATCAATAGGTGGCAATATAGTTTGGCCAAGAACAAATATCCAAAGAAATGACATTTGGCTCCATAGCGATATAGTTGATATATCATATCCATATAATTACACTTTGTTTGATGCCTTCGTTTTCAATGGAGATATAAAATGATCAAGCATTGTTTGATGTCTATATTTGTTATTATATTTTTTAATGGCTGTATTTTGAATAACAATTTAATAAATATAGCAAAATTATCTGTTGAGGTGGTAGACGAATATGGAAATCCCATTAAAAATGCAGCAGTAACTGTTTCATCATATACTGGGGTTGGAGGTAAAAAAGAAAATTCAGTTAATGGTTATACCGATGATAATGGAAAATATTCTGTTACGCTAAGTGGAACTAATGAATACTCTTTGACAGCTACTAAGGATAACTATTATTTCAATGGATTGGGTTATACGTTTAAGAGAGTAAAATTTAAATTTTGGCAGCCATGGAATCCACAAGTCAAAATTGTACTGTATAAAATTGGCAATCTTGTCCCTATGTATGCACGAAACACTGAATACTCAAAAATAGAAATTCCTGTAATTGGAAAGAAGGTTGGTTTTGATCTAATTGAATTCGATTGGGTACCACCGTATGGCAAGGGTGTTTATCCGGATATGATCTTCAAACTGGATAAAGAATATACAGACAGGAATAATTTCAGCAGTAAATTAACTGTTTTATTCCCTAATAAATACGACGGAATACAGTTGTTAGCGCAAAAGCGTAGGATTGGAAGCGGACTTAAGCTGTCACGATCAGCTCCAGAAGAGGGTTATCAATCTGAAATATCACATTTTGTCAAAAAAGCACCAAGTACGTCTTTAAAATCAAGTTTTTGTGAAGATAATAACTATTATTTCCGTATTCGTTCAGAAATTAATACTAATGGGAAACTATTCAGGGCCATGTATGGGAAGATATATGGAGATATCGTCTTTGAACCAAGAGATAAAAAAACAGCAACTATATTATTTAAGTACTTCCTGAACCCTGATTACACCAGAAACATGGAGTTTGATCACAAGCGTAACCTTTTTACTGGTCTGAGTGATATTGAAAGAAATTCGTTGCAATGACATGACTCAGTGACCTCTTTTCATAAACGCGACTAAATATTGCTATGCCTTGAGTGTACAGAGACAGTAATCACCTGACAGTCCGTCCTTGAATGGGTTTCAGATTTACGCTGCCAGATTCGAGTTCTCAGTATCCGATTCTTCGTCCTTTGGCAAGCCTTCTATGAAGGCGGTGTACGGCGTTCTGCCGTTCATGTTGCGTCCCTGGTGCGGGCGTTCATGGTTGTAGTGCCGGAAATAGTCGTCCAGATCGGCCTGCATCTCCTCGATAGATTCGTACCACTTGGTGCGTCCCATGACCCTGAAATGCTCGTCCAGCAGGGTCTTGTGAAGCCGTTCGACGAACCGTTGCTCTGGGGCCGCCGGACCTTGGTGGTACGATGCTCGATCTCTTCAAGCTGCAGGAACAGCTCGTAGGGATGGTTGTCCGGCCTGCCACAGAATTCCCGGCCGTTGTCGCTCAGGATGGTGTTGATCCTGGCGTTGTGCTCCTCAAAGAACGGTAGCACGTCTTCGTTGAGAACATGCACGGCGGTTAGGGGCAGCTTGTTAGTGTAGAGCCTGCCCCAGGCATAGCGGGAATAGCAGTCGATCACCGACTGCAGGTAGATCTTGCCGACGCCCTTGAGAGTGCCGACAAAGAAGGTGTCCACGGCCACCAGATCGCCGGTATGTTTCGTCTCGATATGCCGCTCTCGGAACCCCGGGCTGAAACGCTCCAAGAGCCGAATCTGTTCGTCGGAAAGTTCGAAAGATTGTTCTCTGACACTCTTTTCGAGCCGGAGCATACGTTCCTGCTTCGTCAACAGGCTGTGCCGACTCCAGACACCCCGCACGCCGCCAGAACTGACCTGAATCCCTTTCAGGGACAGTTCCTGAGAAACCCGTAACGGCCCATGACCGGGGTGGTTCAGGCAGTGCTCCAGAATCGCTGTTTCCACTGCCTCATCGACCCGGTTAGGATGCGGTCCCTTGGCACCGGGCAGGCGGTCGAGCAAACCGACGGCACCATAGGTCTGATAGTTGCGCCGGATCTCGTAGAACTGCTGCCGTGAATAGCCCATCCTTGCATGCCTTGCTGACGTTGGCAAGTTCTCCGGCAAGGTCTAGCAAACTGAGCTTTCTTCGTGCTACTTTCTCTGCGGTGGTCATACCGTTCCTCCTTGATGGAAAGATGTTGTCTGAGCAACTTCATCTTTAATCCATTCAAGGGCGGTATGGCCACCCCTTATAAACGGCCAAGTGTCTGGTGATTACCAGCACTACACATCCGGGGGTTTTACCCCCCCAGCCCCCACACCACCCGGCATGCGGGTCCGCACCGGGCGGTTCGACGAAGTTACCGGGCCGTGGCCGGGTAATGGATCTTCACCCACAGTTCTTTGACAGATACGAGTCCTTGATCCTTCAGCCACTGGTTGGTCATACCGTGCTGGGCGGCCAGCCTGCGGGACATGGCCCACGGGCCGTTGCGGTTCAGCCCTGCTCTGATGGATGTGCCAAGCTGCACACCCAGTCTGAGCAGGTTCCGAATCTTGGTGCGGCACCACCGCCACTGCTTCCAGTAGCACAGCCGCACCCGCCGCCGTATCCAGCCGTCGATCTCCGGGATGTCACGGCAGCTGTTACCAGAGGCCGCGCCAGCAAACATCGCTAGCATGTGGAGCAGGTCTCCCCGGATAAGAACGTGAACTGTGGCTACACAACCGCAGCATTTACCTTGGCATCCTGAATCCGTGGGACTTCGTCATGTTGTGCTGACTTGCCCGGATACCCCGGCCTTGTATGCTGTTTCTGTTCGTCGGCTCATAGCTTTGCGCTCGGGCTTCCTTCAGACCCCTCCTCGCGGAGGCGCCCTTGCCGTCGGCTAGTACTTTGGTACCCTGTCTCGAGACAGTGTTGGATTCTACGTACAGGGGACTTGCACCCCATTAGTTCACGCCCATGCCGGGCGTACACCAGGAAGATGCACCTGACCTAAAATCCGTCAGGTGATCTCCCGACCCGTTGAACAGCAGAGGAATCATGAATGAAAACAGCTTGTATTAACGAAGTTTTCAGGAGATAAAATGGAAAACATGAAGATTTTGGTAGCCGTACTTATCTTATTAATGTGCTCTATGATGGGATGTGGTAGTGGGGGTGAGACTTCAGACCCGATAAATACTTTCGAGCCACTTCCACCGGGAGCCTCAGCCTCCAGTCCCAATGTACTTGAAAGCATTGAAGCAACATCGACAGGTGGTGAAGCAATCGTAACTTTAGCATTTCGAGATTCATACACAGGCCAACTAAGTAGTTTTGCTGTCTTAAATCCGGCCCGTGTTGTAGTCGATTTACCGAATACAGACAACGGGATGGGTCAAACCTCTTTAACCTTTTATCAGGCCGATTTGCGTAGCTGCAACGTGTGGCATGTGGCAGATCGGATTCGGGTGGTCTTTAATTTATTACGAATGCAACCTTATAATGTTTCTATTGAAGACAGATATATAACGATAACCTTTGCACCGGCTCAAGAACAGCAAGTAGAGAATTAGAAACGGGAAATATACGGTCGTTCAGTTGTAGCTCTGACACCGTTGTCATTCTCTTCGCAAGCACATGCTGCCTGTGTATATGTTGCCTATCGTTTCCAGAGCCGTTGTTCAACAGGTGGCGGCACGCAGCCGGCGCGATAAACCTGCGCCGCTGGTGCGCCCCCGGCCCGTTGGACGAAATCAAAATGCCAAAGGATTTAAGATGAAGTTGCTGGGCATATTAGCAGATGCCGCAGGGTATTGTTTTCTAACAGCCTTCATAATTATGATCCTTGTCGGTTACGCACATGGAGGAAAGTATCGCATGTCACCGTGGGACCCCGCCCTACTGAATGAAATAACACCCACAGGAAAAAATGGTTGTTTGTTGCTGCTAGCTTGGGCCTTTTGTCAATCATACTCGCAGTGGCTTCGATGGTTCTAAGCTGAAAAACCAGGCCGAGAATTCCGGGGACAAAGAATTCCGGGGACACCTTATCAAAGAATTCCGGAGAATTCCGGGGACACCTTATTTAATTGTAAATGAGATACGTAAGGTGCCCCCGAAATTTAAGAGACCCCATTAGTCCCCTGTAAGATTCTCCTTGTTTACCCTCCTGCAGAAGATATACTTCTATGGTTAATTCTTCACAACTCCGAGGAAGAAAGGATTACCAGATGAAGGCGATGATTGCAGCAGTACTGTTGTTAAGTGCCGGGGCTGCCTGGGGGGGTGATGCAACCTCCGGCTGCGTGATCTGCCATGGTGACAGGGTTTCTCTCAGGGAGCAGGGGGCTGAGGCCATGTATCTCGATCCTGAACAGGTCGATCGCGAAGTCGGGATGAACGGAAAACCGACCTGCGTGGACTGTCACCTCGGTGATCCAAAAGCCCGGGACAAGGTTTCAGCCCATAAGGGCATGCTGGCTCCTTTTCTGGTAGCTGCAGGTAAAACCCTTAAGGGACAGGCAGTTCCCCGTGCTGCAGTTGGGGCTCTTCAGCCGTTGGTGCCGAAGGGGGACGGCATGAACAGTATGATTCCAAATGGTGATCCCCAAAAATTGGAAGCTGCCGGGATCAAGCGGATAGTCGGCATCCAATGGCATGACCGTGATCCCGATACGATGGCCTATGCACCGAAAGTGGCGGAGCAGACCTGCGGCAAGTGCCATGAAAGGACCGTGAAGGACTATAACCGTTCCGCAAAGGGATTGACCAAGAACCAACGGGCGTTCCGCGATTGGACTGAGAAACAGCCCGGACCACAAAACTGCGGTATGTGGCCCGGTCAGAACGAGGAACTGATTCGCAGTCGGACGGCAATTCCCTATACTGCGGCGATGAATGGGGCCATGGAGCGGTCATGCAATATGTGTCATGCTTCGTGCAACGACTGCCATTTCAAGCCGGTTGCCGGCAAGGGAACCCATGCGTTTGGCAAGCCGGATACTCCCAGCTGTTATGGTGAGGGAAGGGGTAGTATCTGCCACGCCGGGCCCATGGATCGTCGCCGCGGAGCCGGCTACGTGCGTGGCGAGTATGCATTCCCGGCGAATCTGCCCCAAGGCGCCCATGTCAAGGCCGGTCTGGAATGCCTTGATTGTCACAAGCCAGTCAACCACCAATTCGGGCATTTGGCCGCTGATGATGCCCGAAATGCCTGCAAAAAATGTCATGCTGCTATTGTTAAGGCGGTGGCTGCCTCAAAACACAGAAAGGTCGACTGCACATCATGCCATATTACGGTTTCCGGGGCATATCAGTATACATTCTGGGGACAGGGGCATTACTACGGGGTGGAGACCCCCTATGGTAAACACAAGGAATACTACGGTACCCGAGATCTGCCCACCATTATCAAAAATCCTGCCGGCCGCTGGATTCCGGTCAAGCCATATCCCATGGCGGTGTTGAATCAAACCAAGGAATTAGGGCCGACCGGACTGCTGTTCCGTGCTATTCCCAAGCGTTCCGTGCCGGGTAACCCAAAGATCGGCGAACCGCTGACATTCGAAGTCTCACGGAAAGCCACCGATGTGAATGATGCCTATATTGTGGTGGGAACTCGCAAGGACCTGGCGTCGGGCAACAACGCAGTTCTCTGGATTCAGATGGATAAACTAAGCCATGCCATGGGCAAGCCTCGCAATTGCGGAAGCTGTCATGACAGCAGTGCTCAGGTCGGTAAGTCGGAGTGGAGTTTCTTTGAAGATCGTGACGTAACCAAACCATTTGCGGGGAGTTATACAATTGTTGCCGATAATAACGGAATCCGTTTCACTGACGTGAGGTGGGAGCAGCCGAGTCTGGCACCAAACCGTAAACTTGAGGATTTCGCCCCGTTTGCTGTGTTGCCGGCCACTGCCTGGGACGTGGCGGGAATAAACTTTGCCATTCCCTATAACAAGAAGCGGACCGATGCGGCACGTGATGAACTCGGGCGCTTTCTGGCAGAGCTGGAAAAGAAAGGTGACAGCTCCAAAACCGCTGAGCTTCGCATGATTGCTTATCATAACCTGGCGATGGCGAAAAAGATGCTGAAGACTATGAAATAAATAGTGTTTTGTGGTGGACGAAGAAGGCCGCGTCCCTTTCGGAGCGGCCTTCTTTTGTGGATACTCATCACGAGAGGAATGCTGAGTTCCGGAGTTCCGGGGACACCATACCTAATTCAAGAGAGATGAGTATGGTGTCCCCAAGAATTCCAAGAATTCCCCCAGAGTTCCCCAGAATTCTGCCGCCGAGAGGAAATAATGATGAAGCTGCTTGCCCGCACTATTTTCTTGAGCTTAGCACTACTATTCGCCAGTTGCGGAGACAGGAACCATTCTTCCGAGTTCATGGTGTCTGGACACGTGGCCGAACTCCAATTCAACACGGCCCCTTCGGGGGCACAGGACAACGTGGTTGCCAAGGCAGCGTTCGCCAACTTTAGCGGGGCAGTCGTAGAGGCATTCTTGGTAGACGACTATGGAAACAAGAAAGAAGGTTCTCTCGGGACAGCGGTGTGCGATTCTTTCGGGACCTATCGGATGACTCTGCCGGCGGAGACCAGGAAGGCTGGCGTACTCGTTATCGGTGTCATGCTGGATGACCCGACTAGTGCTATGCGTGCCTTCGTCACAGGTCCAATTGTTGACATCGACCCAGTATCCGAGTACGTGTTCCGAGACACGATACGACTTGGACATCCTCTTGGACAGGTGCCTGCCTCTGACCTTGTTGCTCACACCGAGTCTGTCCGATTCTCCATCCAAGAGATCAGCTTCGATCAAGCCGAAACCCTGTCGGATGCCCTTGTGGCAATTTACAGACTCTGCAATCCGCCGCTTTTGGGCTATAGCGAGCTATCGGTCCAAGCTGTGGCTGACGCGATTACGCGCTACCTCGAGCTTCGCCCCAATTCAGCAGACACCGTGGAGGGGATCAGATGCTGGTGGATAGATTGGGGGATGTACCAAGGATCGGACGTAACAACTCAGATAGCCTTGGAGCTTCTTGAGCAGCAGGGCGTGGTAGAGCAACTGGCAATCGGGAACCGAATCTATTGGCGGAAGAAACGGGCATGAGACTGGCCGTTTCTCTCAGCCCTGCATTCATAATAGCCGCGATGTGCTTCTCGGCCTCTGTTTGTCCAGGGGTCCGTGCCGAGGATTCGGCCACCTATGAATGGACGGATGACCAGGGGACGGTTACGTTTTCCGACAATCCGGCGCGCATTCCGGACAACCAGAGGAAACGGATCAAAAGGAGGGCGGCCATCACAGGAGAAGCGTCACAGGCGGTGATTGAGCAGAAGACCACCCCTGTCAAAAAGCAGCAGCCGCAGAGGGTGGAAAGCTATGGCGGTCATGGCGAGGGCTGGTGGCGGCAACAATTTTCCAACACCCGGGCGGAGATAGCGCAAACCAGGGCCGACCTGGAAACCAAGCGGCAGAACCTCAAAACCCTCCATTACAAAATGGCCGTAAGCAACGCCACGACCCAGGGCATTTTCGGCAATCCCAGGGAAAACCGTAACAATTACCGGGCCGCGCACGATGATATCCGCGAGGGCGAAAAACAGCTCGAGGCTCTGGAGCAGAAACTCGTCGACCTGGAAGGTGAGGCGGCACGCCATGGAGTCCCGTTTGAATGGCGCAGATGATGCCGCAAGGGAATGTGTGCCCCTGCCCTCAGGGGGATGCTGTTAACGTGCTGTGTCCAGGAGTGTACGTATGTATCTGAATAAAGATAACTCCCTGACACTATCGACGAGGCTTCATCGAAATCGGGGAATTCTTCTGGTTATTGCTGGAGGTGGGGCAGGTATTCGACAATCAACTCTTCGACCATATTTGCCTGCAGGATGTCTCTTTGGCGCTTCATGGGGTCCCGATCAGGCTGTTCAGCCATCCATCGTTTGAACCTGACAAAGGCAGCCGGAGAAATAGTGTTCATCCTTGCCATGTGGCCGGTCGTGGCAACGATCATCGCGGAAAAACGCGGCCCATCGAGAAGCAAACCAGCATTCCGGGCCGGTACGGCATAGAACTCATCATCCTCGTCAGTCAGCCGCAGCGGGTGGGGATCACCGTCTTTCGGCTCCCTTCGGATGATATCGACTTCAAAACCCTTGCTGTTGACGGCCGTGTATTTCTGGTCGTCGCGAATCCTGAAGGTGGGATCTACCTTCTGTATCAGCTTCAGCATCGATGTACCCATGGTGGTCATCTGCGTGATAAAGCTCAAACGCTTTCGGGTATCCAGAAGAAGGTCAATGTCCTGGGTTGCCAATGCTGCCGCTTCTCCAAAACCAACGCCCGCGGCAGCTTCATAGGCGTAGAGAGAATGGGTGCCAATAACCGTGAAATATTCCGAAAGCCCTACTTTTACGAGCTTGTTCAGTATGTCGATGAGTATACGAGGCGCCCGGCCGACAAAGAGCGCCCGGTTCATCCGCTGTTGTCGCTCAAGTGCGCTGGTAAGATCTGCGAGCCTTTGCTCGGCTTCAGCTTTTCTGGCAGTGAAATTCCGGTAAATCTGCTCCGTCTTCTCAGAGCGAGGACCAATACTTTTTTGAGCGTTGCCGGGGGACGTCCGGATCAGGTATTCCGTTTCGCCCTGTCTCTTCCAATACATGCCTCCGCGTACTTCGGAAGCAGCTTTTCGGGCATCTTCCCAAGCCGTGAACGTTGCTTGAGCGTCGATATATTGACGTCTGGCATCTTCACCTATATCAATCCAATGATACTTTTTCCGTATTTTTTTCATATTTAAAGTTTTATACGGAAAACAATTTATATTCAAGCAGATAATTCTATTGAAGCAGTAAAGCTCTTTCCCTCATACAACCAGTCTACGTTGAAAGAAGTGCACCCACTGCGCTGATGATCTGTTGCGCCTTGCTCACAGGTCATCGGCAGAACCGTTATCGCAGACCACCGTCCCTCGGATCACTTTTCTACTTCCCGCATTTCGTCGTTGCGTCGAACAGAGCTCCTGCCTCCTGAAGATCGGCGCACCTGACCGGATCGAAGCTCTCCCCCAATCTGTTGGTTGCCGTGTCATAGATCGACACGGAGTGAAACCTGGATTGCCGTAAATCCGCTCCCGTGAAATCCGCTCCCTTCAGTTTCGCATCCCTGAGCATTGTGCCGTTGAACGTTGCCCCTCGAAAGGTGGCCCCTTCAAGGTCCAGGGAACCGAGATCGGTTGACGAAAGATCGGCAAAGGAGAAGTTTGCCCCCCTCAGCACGGTACCGCTGAGATTGGCATACTTGAGCTTGGCCCCCGAGAAATTCGCATTGGTCAGGTTTGCCTGGCTGAAGTTGCCCTTTTCGACGTTCACCTTGCGCATGTCGGCACCCGACAGGTTCGTGCCAATGAACTTCGAATGATGAATGTATGCCCCGCTGCAGTGTGCCGAAGTCATGTCGGCCTTATTGAATATCGCCTCATCCAGGCTTGCACCGTCCATGTGAACGCCGGTCAGGTTTGCGCCGGTAAAGTTGCACTCGCCACAGTCATCAATTGCGGCGGCACGCAGGTCTGACCCGGTGAAGTCGGATTCGTCCAGCTTTATTCCCTTGAGATCAACCCCCTTCAAGTCTGCGCTCACAAAATCGCAATGTTCGCACTCTCCGAGTGATTTGGCGCGTTCGATCACCAGGGGGTCGAACGCGTGGGTCGTAGCAGTGCTCAAAAGACCGAATGCAACCGTTATCGCCAGCTTGGTGAACATGGGGAGCCTCCTTGGAAGTGGAATAAAACCGTTACCATTATATCATCTGCACACGGCAAGCCGGGGGATGCCTGATAATAAGCACCCTGTCCCGCCCCATTGCACTTTGCAGCGATCGCAACTACAATCACCCCCCATGACCAGCGACTCCCTGTTCACCTATCGCCCCATCGGCATCCTGCGCTCCCCCTATGCCCGCCGGATTGACGCGCCCCATCAGGGCACGGTGGTGGAGGGGACGGAAACCGGGGAGCCGGCGCTTGCCACCCTGGAGCTTCACGAGTGGCTGGACGAGAGCGCGATCCGGGACCTGGGCGGCTTCGGCAGGCTGTGGCTCATCTTTGCCTTTCATCTGAGCGAGGGCTGGAAAAGCCGGGTCAAACCGCCGCGGGGCGGGCCGAAACGGGGCGTCCTGGCCACCCGGGCCCCCCACCGGCCCAATGCCATCGGCCTGTCGGCGGTGGAACTGGTGGCCGTGGATGGCCGGACGCTCCACCTGCGGGGGGTGGATCTCCTGGACGGCACCCCCGTGCTGGACATCAAACCCTACGTCCCCTACGCGGATGCCTTTCCCGACGCCAGAGCCGGCTGGATCGACGAAGTTGACGCGGAGCAGGGCCGCCGCTCCGCGCCGGGGCCGCAAACCCCGCTAGCCGCCCTTCCCTTGCCAAAGGCGGGCTTTCGGCTACCATTACAGAACTATGAGTCACTGGTATCCCCGCGAATTCGCGGCCCACATCTGCCGGCAGTTGAAAACCGAGGTCCCGGAACGGCCCCGGGAGGACTGCCCCGGCTGCTCGATCCTGTCCGTGCTCATCTCCACCTGTTACCAGGCGAGCCTGATGCGGGAGGAGGAGCGCCAGGTCCGCTTCCGCCTGATCTTCCGCGAACCCGAACGGTTCCCGGCGGGCCAGGATCCTCCGGACGGCCTGCACCGCATGGTTTTCCTGGAACCGCGCCCCTGCACCGAGGATGAGCTGCGCCGCCTCTCGCCGGCGATCAGCTTCGACCGCGCCATGATCGGGGTGAACCTGAATGTCGCCGGGGAGCTGCAGATCTGGGGCGTGGTTCACTCGGGCACCCGCTGGATGCAGGCGATCCACGGGGGCACCCAATTGATCAACCCGGTGCCCGACTCGCTCATCGTGTTCGTGACCGGGCCGGGACGAATCAGCGTCTCGGTGGGATCGACCATGATCGCCGGCCTGCGGGGCGGCCAGGTAGTCAGCATGGCGCGGGAGGTCTTCGCCGCCTCATGGCTCCGGGCGATATTCGCCACCCACCGGGACGAGTTGTGGGACCTGCACCAGGATGCGCGCCAGAAGTCCGGCGACATCTGGCCTCCCATTGACCCGGAATTCCCGGTCATCCTCGGCCAGAACCTGCTCCGCCGGGTCATCAGCCTGATGCGCAGCTATCGCCACGGCGGCACCCTGCTGATCATCCCCAGCGAGCGGACCGATGAGCTGAAACAGGCCAACCCCTACCTGAACATCAAGTACCCGTTTCTGACCGACATCGGCCGGCGGCGGATCTTCCCCCACATCGTCGGATCATGAACGAATTCGCCCGGGTGGCCAGCAGGTCGCAGCGGGAGTGCAGACCCCTGGGGTGGGACGAATACCTGGCCCTCAGCGATCCGGTCCTGACCCGGATGGACGAGACCCTGTTCGAGCTGGCCCACTTCGTTGCCGACCTCTCCCTGGTGGACGGGGCAGTGGTGCTGAACCGGCGGTTCGAGGTGCTCGGGTTCGGGGCGGAGATTTCCGGCGGGCTGGAGAACGTGACCCGGTTGCAGGTAGCCCTGGATATCGAGGGAGAGACCCGGCAGCCCGAGGCGGTCAAGGGGCGGGGAACCCGCCACCGGTCGGCCTACCGACTCTGCAACGCCCTGCACGATGCCCTGGCCATCGTGATCTCCCAGGACGGCCAGGTGCTGTTCGTCCACTGGCATGACGGCGCCGTGACCTGCTGGGACCAGGTGGCCACCAGCCTGCTCGACTTCTGATTCATTCACGCGGGAAGGTTATTCCCGTCATCCGCAGATCCCCAAAAGCGTTCACCCGCGCCGGCGCCCCATTTCCGCCGGCACGGTTGTCCCCCAACGCCCCTGCTGGTATGATGAACAGGCCATGATCATCGAAGCCCGCGACCTATCAAAAACCTACACCGTCGGCGACCGCCGCATCCAGGTCCTCGACAGGGTCTCACTGGCCGTGGGGCCGGGGGAATTCCTGGTCATCGAAGGGGAAAGCGGCAGCGGCAAGAGCACCCTGCTCTCGCTCCTGTCGGGGCTCGACCGTCCCGATTCGGGCCGAGTCATCATCGAGGGGCGCGACATCACCGACCTCTCCGAGGACGATCTGGCCCCCCTGCGCAACGAAACCTTCGGCTTCGTGTTCCAGTCGTTCCACCTGGTGCCGTCCCTGTCGACCCTGGAGAACGTCATGTTCCCGGCTGAGCTGCGGGGGGACGGGGCGGCCCGGGAAAAAGCCGAGGCGCTCCTGGCCCGGGTGGGGCTCACGGGACGGGCCGCGAGCCTGCCTCACCAGCTCTCCGGGGGCGAAAGGCAGCGCTGCGCCATCTGCCGGGCCCTGGTGAACGACCCGCGCATCATCTTCGCGGACGAGCCCACCGGCAACCTGGATTCGGTGAACGGCCGGGGGATTCTCGACATCCTGCTGGAGCTGCACCGGGAGCGGCGGACAACGCTTGTCCTGGTGACCCACAGCCCCGAGATCGCCCGCACCGCCGACCGGGTGGTGCGGCTCCACGACGGCCGGATTCAGGCCCCATGACCCTCCACGGCCGCCTCCTCCGCCGCCAGCTCGCCACCTCGCGCCGCCAGTCGGCCATCTTCGTCCTCTGCGTGGCCCTTTCCATCGTTACCCTGGTCTCCCTGGCCGGCTTCGGCCGCAGCGTCCACAGCTCCATGCTGCGGGACGCCCGGGCACTCCACGGGGGAGACGTGATCGTGGAGTCCCGCTCGCCCCTGTCGCCGGGGCTCACGGCGGCGGTGGACCGGGTCATCGCGGCGGGCAGGGCCCAGGGCTCCCGCATCAACGAGTTCTACTCCATCATCCGCCCGGCAGGGCGGGAGGAATCCCTCCTGGCCCACATCAAGGCGGTGGAGCCGGGCTACCCCTTCTACGGCACCGTGGATCTGGCCTCGGGCCGCCCCTTCCGGCAGGTGCTGGCGCCGGGCCGGGCCATTGCCGAGCAGACCCTGCTGGACCGGCTCGGCCTCCGGGTGGGAGACCGGCTCCGGCTGGGGGACGCCACCCTGACCGTTGCCGACGTGGTCACCCAGGAGCCGGATCGGCCCGTGAACGTCTTTTCCCTGGGGCCCCGCCTCTTCGTGGCCGCCGCCGATCTCCCCTCCCTGGGGCTGGTGGGCCAGGGGAGCCGGGTGAGCCACACCATCCTCCTGAAGGTGGCGAACCCCAGGGAGACCGACCGGATCGCCGCTGAGCTGCGGGCCTCGGCCCTGCGCGACCGGGAGCGGGTCGACACCTACCGCACCGCCCAGTCGGGGGTAAAGCGCTTCTTCGACAACTTCCTCTTCTTCCTGAACCTGATCGGCATCTTCACCCTGCTCCTGGCCGGCATCGGCATCCAGAGCTCCCTGGCCGCCTACCTGGCCGAGCAGCGGCCATCCATCGCCGTGATGAAGGCCCTGGGGGCCACGGGCCGCTTTCTGGTGGTCCACTACGTGGCCGTGGCCTCGGTGCTGGGAATCGTGGGGACGGCGCTGGGGATCGGGGCGAGCTTCCTCCTCCAGGGGGTCTTGCCGGAGCTGTTCCGGGGGCTGTTGCCGGCCACGGTGGAGTTCCGCATCGCGGCCCCGGCCGTGGCAGAGGGGCTCGTGCTCGGCTTTTTGACCGTGACCCTCTTCACCCTCCTTCCGCTCTGGCAGTTGCGGGCGGTGAAGCCCCGGGCCATCCTGGGCAAGGAGGAGCCGGCGGTGCGCAGCCGCGCGGTCTGGGTCACGACGGGAGCCGTGGTCCTCTTCTTCCTGGCCATGGTTCTCTGGAAGGTGGAGGAGCCCCGGAGCGGCGTCAACTTCGTGCTGGGGGTGGGGGGGCTGATCCTCCTGTCCCTTGCCTGCACCGAGGCGGTGCTGCGGCTCCTGCGCAGGGCGCGGCCCCGGCGGCTCGCAGCGCGCCAGGCATTGCGGGGGCTCTTCCGCCCCCGCAATGCCACCCGGCCCATCATCGTCACCCTCACGGCTGCCCTGGCGGTGATCTTCGCCATCACCCTGGTGGAGCGGAACCTGGATGCCTCCTACATCCGCTCCTATCCCCCGGATGCGCCGAACCTGTTCTTCATCGACATCCAGCCGGGCCAGAAGGAGGATTTCAGCCATGCCCTGGGGATGCCGGCCCTGTTCCACGCCATTGTCCGGGGGACCGTGACCGCCATCAACGGCCGGCCGGTCGACCGGGAGGCGGAGCGGCGCAAGCGGGGGGACAACCTGTCCCGCGAATTCAACCTGACCTACCGGGACAGCCTGCTGGAGGACGAGCGGATCGTCGAGGGAAAGAGCCTGTTCCGCCCCGACTGGCAGGGGGTCCAGGTATCGGTCCTGGACACGGTGGTGGAGATGAGCCCCATGGCGGTGGGCGACGTGATCACCTTCCGGGTGCAGGGGGTGCCGATCGAGGCCCGGATCTCCAGCATCCGCACCCGGACCAGGGCCGCGGTGCAGCCCTATTTCTACTTCGTGTTCCAGCCCAGTGTGCTCAGGGATGCCCCCCAGACCCTCTTCACCGCGGTGCGGGTGGAAAAGCCGGGCATAGCGCAGCTCCAGAACCGGATCGCGGCCCGCTTCCCCAACGTGAGCATCTTTGACCTGACCGAGACCGTGGCGGTCTTTGCCCGGGTCATGGGGCGGCTCTCGGTCATCGTCCGCTTCTTCACCCTGTTCAGCGTGGTGGCCGGGGCCCTGATCATCGTCAGCTCAGTCATCGCCACCCGGCAGGCCCGGTTGCGGGAAGCGGTCTTCTTCACCATTCTGGGGGCCCGGGGCAGGTTCGTCCTGTCGGTTTTCACCATGGAGAACCTGATCATCGGCGGGGTAAGCGGATTCCTGGCCCTGGGGCTCGCCCAGGCGGCCAGCTGGATCGTCTGCACCCGGGTCCTGGACGTATCCTGGCAGGCCTTCCCGGCCGTGAGCGCCGCCCTGGTGGCGGCAACGGTGGCGCTGGTGGTGGCCGTGGGGCTCGGGGCGTCCCTGTCCATCATCAGGAAAAAGCCGGTGGTTTTCCTGCGGGAGCAGGCCGAGGAGTAGCGGCGCCGTCGGGACCGGAATACGGAGGCATATCGTGAATCTCAGAAAAGGTCTGATAACGGTCATTGCGCTGACCGCCCTGGCCGAGTGCGACCGCAGGGAGGCTGCCCGGCCCGCTGCTCCGGCGCAGCAGGAGGCCCGGGCCACGGCAGGGACCATCGTGGCGGTGGGGGACAGCCTCACCGCCGGCTACGGCCTCGACGAACACGATGCCTACCCGGCCCAACTGGAGCGGCTGCTGCGGGAGGCCGGTCGCCCCTGGCGGGTGGTGAACGCGGGGATCAGCGGCGAGACCAGCAGCGGCGCCCTGTCGCGCGTGAACTGGGTCCTGACCCTGAAGCCGGATATCGTTATCCTGGTCACCGGCGCCAATGACGGCCTGCGGGGGATCGACCCGAAGGTGACGGAAAAGAATCTCGACGAGATGGTCCGTACGCTGAAGGAGCGCAACGTCACCGTGGTCCTGGGCGGGATGAAGATGGTCGCGAACCTGGGCCGGGACTACACCCGCGCCTTTGCCGCCGTCTATCCGGCCGTGGCGAAGCGCCATGACCTGATCCTGATTCCCTTTTTCCTGGAAGGGGTTGCAGGGCGCCCCGACCTGAACCAGGCCGACGGCATCCACCCCACGGCCGAGGGATACCGGATCGTGTCCGATACGGTACTTCCCTACGCGATCAAGGCCATCGATCAGACTCCGCCATTAGGCGGATAAAATCAAATGGCGTATCACATTCAACGCCAATCCTTACTACATAGTATCACTAAGAAAATACCCTCCACGCCCCACGCCCCGAACAGTTGAAAATACGGGCCATATTCAGCTATTACACGGCAACAAGCCATTCTTCCCCATAAAACATCATTTTGCACCCCACGCTCTATTCGACGATTTTTAGAAATTAGTTCTAAAGTTTCGACCTGCCGCTCCGAAAAGCGTTTGTATACAGACCGGCGCATCCTTGATTACAGAGATAAATCGAGCAGTTCGGTTCCATTGTGGCACTGAAAGGACGGATTCCCCCCATGACGACTCTGCCGACCCTATCGACCGGAAGCGCGACTGCGGGTGCCCCCCTGCAGGTGGTTGTGTTCTCCGTGGGGAGTGAAGAGTACTGCTTCGAGATCCTCAAGGTCCGGGAAGTCATCCGGACCGTTCCCATCACCGCCGTGCCCAGCGCCCCGCCCCACGTGGAGGGGATCATCAACCTGCGGAGCGCGGTCGTCCCCATCATCGACTTCCGCAAACGGTTCAACATCACCGGCGAGTGCACGGTGGACGAATCGGAAAAGGTGGTGATCGTCGCCGCCGCCGGGAGCACGACCGTCGGTTTTACCGTGGATGCCCTGAGCCAGGTGCTGAAGGTGCCGCGGGATGCCGTTTCCCCACCCCCCACCGGCATTGGCGACCAGGGCGGCGAGGCCATAACGGGCGTTGCTCCATGGGAGACCGCCTGATCATCGTGCTCGATATCGAGCGGCTGTTTTCCGAGGATGAACTCACCAATCTGACAGGAGTGGCCTGACCATGTCCGACCTCATGACTACCCGAGCCGCCCTCCAGGAAACCATGACGTTTCTCGGCGCCATCGCCAGCGGCATGGAGGAGGCCATCGGCGAATCCGCCAACAGCATCACCTACTTGGCCGGCAAGCGGCTCGGCATGCAGTTTTCCGCCGACATCCGGAAGACCGACGACGTGGAAGAGGCCCTGGCCGCCGTCCGCACGGTGCTCCAGGACAACAACTGCCTCTGGCACTTCGAGACGTTCCAGGCCCACGACCGGCCGGCCCTGATCCAGGCCACCGACAACGGCGACGAGGATATCCACCTGGTCTTCCGGGACTGCATGATCCGCCAGTCCCTGTTCCGATTCGGGCACCACCAGAAGGGCTCCCTCTGCACCATGATGTTCGGGTTCTTCTCCGGCGCGCTCCTGAACGTGATGGGGGTCGATTCGACCCTGGAGATCATGCACGCCGGCGAGAACGCCTGCCTGAAGCGGCTGGTGATCCACAAGAAAAGGGAGGAGAAACCGTGAGCACCGTCCCGATCAACCTGGAATGGCTCAGTGACTGCTCCGGCTGCCATATCGCCATCGTGGACCTGCACGAAAAGATCCTGTCGGTCCTGGACTCGGTCACCATCCAGCGCTGCCCGGTTCTGACCGACGTGAAGGATTACCCCAAGGCGAAAGTGGGGCTGGTCTCCGGCGCCATCCGGACCGAGCACGACCGCCACGCGGCCATGGAGATGCGCAAGAGCTGCGACCTGATCATTGCCTGGGGCTCCTGCGCCGTGTACGGCGGGATCGCCGGGGCCGGCAACGTCCACTCCTGCCAGGAGATCATGGACACGGTCTACACCGGCAACAAGACCACGGCGACCACCACTCCGCCCACGAGGGAAGTGTCGGCCCTGGAACCGTCCGTGTCGCCGCTGGACAGCGTGATCGACGTGGACCTCTACCTCCCCGGCTGTGCCCCCCACCCGGCCTTTGTCTTCGATGCCCTCCTGGCGCTCCTGGAAGGACGCTCGCCCCGCATCGCCAACCGGGAGACGGTCTGTGCCCGCTGCCGGAGAACCATGGAAAAGACCGAGGTGGACCGGATCAGGAAGAATTCGGAAGGGGTGCCCGACCCGGACCGCTGCTTCCTGAGCCAGGGCTACCTCTGCATGGGGTCGGTGACCCTGGACCGCTGCATGTCCCCCTGCCCCCTGAACGGCATCCCGTGCAGCGGCTGCGCCGGCGCCACCATGCAGGTGCTGGCCGAGCCCAACCGCGACATCAGGACCGAGATCGCCGAGCGGATGTCGCGCCTGACCAGCATCCCGCGCGAGGCCATTGTCCGGGAAATCGAGCGGACGGCCAAGACCCACTATTCCTACACCATGGCCACCCCCATGATCGGCGAGAAGCCCACCTTCCTGATCCGGAAATGGACCGACGAGGAACGAGACGACTATGAACAAGACCATAACCATTGATCCCGTAACCCGCATCGAGGGGCACGCGCGGGTCTTCATCGACCTGGACGATGCGGGTGCGCTCACGGCCGCGGGGCTCGTGGTGAACGAGCTGCGCGGTTTCGAGAAGATCCTGACCGGCATGGACGCGGACCGGATGCCCCTGGTCACGGCCCGCATCTGCGGGGTCTGCCCCACGGCCCACCACCTGGCCGCCACCAACGCCCTGGACAATGCCGCGGGCGTGGAACCGCCGCCGGCCGCGAAACTGCTGCGCGAGCTCATGTACATGGGGCACGTGATCCACTCCCACTGCCTCTCCCTGTTCGTGCTGCAGGGTCCCGACCTGGTCCTGGGCCTCGACGCCGACCCCGCCGTCCGCAACGTGGTCGGGGTGGTGCAGGCGGCCCCGGATATCGCCAAGAAGGCCCTCCAGTGCCGCTCCATCGGCCAGAAGATCAACGAGCTGGTCGGCGGGCGGGGCACCCACCCCGTCACCTCGGTGGCCGGCGGGATCGCCTTCGTGCTCGACGCCGACCGGGAGCGGCAGCTCAACGCCTGGATCGACGAGGCCCGCGGCCTTGTGCTGGAGCTGGCGCCCGTGGTGAAGCAGCTCCTGATGAAGATGCTCGACACCCATCCGGCCATGCTGCAGCAATGGGTCGCCCCGGCCTGGAGCGTCGGCACGGTCAAGGCCGACGGCACCCTGGCCCTGGTGAACGGCGAGATCCGGGCCGTGGATGAGGGCGGCGCCCTGAAGGCCCGGTTCCCCTCGGCCGATTACGATTCGTACATGTCCGAGTCGGCGGTGGAGTTCTCCTACATGAAGCAGGTTTCCTTTGTGGACGGGGACAATCGCCACGACTACCGGGTGGGCCCCCTGGCCCGGCTCAACGTCTCCGAGCGCTACGGCACTCCCCTGGCGGACCGGGAGCGGGAAGAGTTCATCCGTACCGTGGGGCGCCCCTGCCACGCCAATGCGCTCCAGCCTTGGGCCCGTCTCATCGAGCTCCTCCACTGCACCGAGCGGGCCGGGGAAATCATGGCCGATCCGGCCATCCACGGCGAGACCCGCGTGCCCGTGACCTTCTCCGGTGGCCGGGGCGTGGGGCATGTGGAGGCGCCCCGGGGCACCCTGATCCACGACTATGAGATCGATGAGAACGGCATTGTCCGGGCGGCGAACCTGATCGTGGCGACCCAGCAGAATTACGCCCTGATCAACGCCATGATCGCCCAGGCCGCCACCTCCCACGTCATCAACCGCCCCGACGACCAGGCGCTGCTCAATGCGGTTGAATTCGGCATCCGCTGCTACGACCCCTGCCTCTCCTGCGCCACCCATGCCCTGGGCGCCATGCCCCTGGAAATCGTCGTGAACCGTGCCGCAAGGCCCCGCGTCATCCGGAGGAACTGCTGATGGTCGAGATCAAGGTCCATGAAGAGGCGTGCCGGGGTTGCCGGATGTGCGTCGACATCTGTCCCACCACGGTCTTTGCCTATGACGAGGAAAAGCGGCTCTGCGTGGTGGAGCACCAGGAGGACTGCATCGCCTGCCTGAGTTGCACCTATATCTGCCCCTCGGGGGCCATCAGCCAGGAGAACTATCACGTGGTCAAGAACTTCTACCGCGACCTGGTCTTCTGCACCAAGATGGAGAAGTTCATATGAGCGCGATCACCGAACAGGTCACCCTTGACGACCACGTCAACGCCGCCACGGAAGTGGCCTTCCTGCTGGACATCTTCGCCGCCACCGTCGACAACGTCATGGGCGGGGCAACGGCCTCGGTCGGCCGGATCGCCGGCCGGGAGATGGCGCGGAAGCTGCCGGTCCACCTGGCCAACCCCACCCTGGACGAGGTCGTGGCGATCCTCAACTCCCGCATGGAAGCCGGGTACCGGTTCCGGCTGGAGGGGGACGGCACCGAGCGCACCATCTTGTTCGACCATTGCGTCCTGCGGGAGGTCTGCGCCAAGCGGGGCCTCACCATGGGCACGGCCCTGTGCCGCCTCTTCCACGCCTACCTGGACGGCATCCTGAACGAGCTCATCTGCCGCCCGGTGAAATCGGAGGTCGTGTCATGCGGGGACCAGTGCCGACTGACCCTCAGGACCCAGTAGCGGCCCAGGGGGTCGTGGTGGTCTGCGTCGGCAACGACCTGGTGGCCGACGACGCCGTGGGGTACGAGATCCACCGGCGGCTGGCCGGGGCGCCCCTCCCCGCGGGCGTACGGCTCCACTACGCGGCCGTGGGCGGAATCGCCCTCCTGGACTACCTGACCGGCGGGGAAGCGGCCATGATCGTGGTGGACGCGGTCCAGTTCGGCGCACCGGCCGGAACGATCCACCACCTGGCGTGGGACGAGCTCCCGAATTTCGGGGGCGGGTCCATCTCGGCCCACTCCATCGGCCTGAAGGAAACCATGGACATCGGGAAGCTCCTCTACCCGGAGCGGCTGCCGCCGACGGTGACCCTGGTGGGAATCGAGGGGCGCTGCTTCGACCGGCCCCGCGACGCCATGTCGCCGGCGGTGGCATCAGCCATAGAACCGGCCGTCGCCCTGATCCGTAACTATCTCCATACTCTCGGACAAGGAATCTGACATGAAGAAATCAGGCGCCAAACCAGCGGAAGTGACCCTGCACCGTGAAATCCAGCGACTTGCCGAGGCCATGATGCACGGAAGACTCGACGAACGGGGGGACCCTGCGCAGTTCACCGGCGACGACGCCGCACTGGTTCTCATGGTCAACCGGATGCTGGACACCCTGGTGACGCCGCTGCGCCTGGCCGCCGGCGCCATCGACGAGATCGCCCACGGCAGGATCCCTCCCTTTGTCATCGACGACTACGCCGGGGAGTACAACAACCTCAAGCGCAACCTCAACACCCTCCTGGCCACCCTCTACGGCCTCCACAGCGAGACCCAGCACCTGATCGGCAACATCGGCGAGGGAAGACTCCAGACCCGGGGCAACGACTGGGATTTCGAGGGGATCTGGCGCGATCTGATCAAGGGTGTGAACGGCACCCTCGACGCGGTCATCGATCCGGTGAACGAGGCGGGAACCGTGCTCCGCCACCTGGCCGAGTATGACCTGAGCGCCGGATGCGGGGGAAATACCACGGCGAGCACGCCGCCATCAAGAAGGCCATGAACTCCACCGCGGAATCGCTCCACTCGGCCGTGACCCAGATGACCGAAACGGTAGAGCTGGTCTCCGCCGTCAGCGGGCAGATCGCCGACAGCAGCCAGCTGGTGACCCAGGGGGCCCGGGAGCAGGAGACGCAGTTGACCGAAACGTCCAACGTGCTCGATCACATCGCCGCCACCTCCCAGAAGAGCGCCCGGAGCACCATTGACGCCCGCCAGGCCGCCGGCGGCTCCGCCGAGTCCATCAAAACGGCCAAGTCGGTCATGGACCAGATGCTCCAGGCCATGGGGCAGATCCGGAGCGCGGCGGACAACACCGTGGGCATTGTCCAGCAGATCGACTCCATTGCCAAGGAAACCGATCAGCTCTCCTCCAACGCCACCAGCAAGGCCACCCTGATCCGCTCCTCTGCCAACGGCTTCAGCGTGGTTGCCTCTGAAATCAGGAACCTGTCGAAACGGTGCGAGGACGCCGTGACACGGCTCCATGACTTCCGGCGCCGGGCCACTCTCACCCCCAACGGGGAGAGCGGGGACACGGGCGATGCGCTTGAAAGCGAGTACCTGGAACTGATTCGCGAATTGAAGAGCGTGGCCTCCAGCTCAGGCCTGCTGGGAGTGAACGCGGCGATCTCGGCGGCCCATGTGGAAGGGGCCGGCAACGACTTCCAGGCGCTGACCGAAGAGATCCGCCAACTGGCCAGGCGTTCCACCGATGCGGCGCGGCAGACCGACACGCTCATCAGGACATCGGTCGAGCAGGCCCGGCGGGGAGAGGACCTGTCCCGCAAGATCGACGTCCACCTCACCGAGGCGGTAACCGGGGCAACGACGATCTGCGCCCTGACCGAGGACATCTCCCAGAGCAGCCAGGAGCAGGCGAGCGCCATCGAGCAGATCAGCCGCTCCGTCAACCACATCACCACCATCACCAGGCAGAACGCGGACAGCGCGCTCAAGTCGTCCGAGGTATCGCACAAACTCGGCCAGCAGATGACCAAGCTCACCAGCATGGTGAGCAAGTTCAGGCTGGACAACGCCGCCTGCTGAACCGGGGTTCGCCACGCCGCAATCCTGGCAGGCCCCCATCTGGAGCGATATGATGGGGGCCTCTTTTTATATAGCGACCTGAATTCGTGCGGGCGGCACACGGAGCGAAGTGGCGCGGCGGCCCTCACACTACTATATACGACATATTATGTCGCACCAATCGGTTTTACTGTCATCATCACACAACCGGGAGGTGCGTCATGATCTATCTCACCACGGACCAATTCGACCAGGCCGTCTATTTCGAACTCCGCCGGACCGAGCATCCCCGCCGCAGCGGCGGCGCGATGCACGTTCTCCACGGACTCCTGGGGAACGGGGTCAGCGAGATGCCCGTGACCATTCGGAGCTGGCAGGATTGGACCGACGTGGATTTCGGCAAGGGGGACCTCCTCAGCTTCGTGGATGAGCGGACCGTCCGCCGGATGCTCGGCCAGGTGGCGCGGGAGATGGAACTCCATTGACGCTTCGGCGGCATCCTGCCATTTCCCCGTTTCCCGAACGGCGTTTCTCTGGTATCATCGCGGCCTCACCCATCGTTGAAAGGAGACCGCCATGAGCAGTTCGTGGAAGATCGAGACCCAGGCCATCCAGGGGGGCTATACCCCCAAGTCGGGCGACCCCCGCGTCGTCACCATCTGCCAGAGTACCACCTTCAAGTACGACAGCGCGGACCACGTGACGAAACTCTTCGACCTGGAGGAGGCCGGCTTTTTCTATACGCGCCTGGGCAACCCCACCACCGACGCCTTCGAGCAGAAGTTGGCCATGATGGAAGGGGGCGTCGGCGCCCTGGCCACCTCGGCGGGCCAGGCGGCCACCACCCTTTCCATCTTCAACATCTGCCAGGCGGGCCAGCACTTCGTGACCGCCAGCACCCTCTACGGCGGCACCTACAACCTCTTCGCCTGCACCCTGCCCAAGATGGGGATCGAGGTGACCTTCGTGGACCCGGAGGCCCCGGCCGACGAGATCCTGGCCGCCTTCCGCCCCAACACCAAGGCCCTCTTTGCCGAGACCATCGGCAATCCGGGGCTGAACGTCCTTGACTTCGAGAAATTCTCCGCCATCGCCAAAGAAAAAGGGGTGCCCCTCATCATCGACAGCACCTTTGCCACCCCCTACCTCTGCCGCCCCTTCGAGCACGGGGCCAACGTGGTGGTCCACTCGGCCACCAAGTACATCGACGGCCTCGCCACCAGCGTCGGCGGCATCATCGTGGACGGCGGCAACTTCGACTGGGGCAACGGCCGCTTCCCGGAGCTGACCGAGCCCGATTCCTCCTACCACGGGCTCCAGTACGTGAAGACCTTCGGCAGCATGGCTACATCATCAAGGCGCGGGTCCAGCTCATGCGCGACATCGGCACCACGCCGAGCCCCTTCAACTCGTTCCTCTTCGCCAACGGCCTTCAGACCCTGCCGCTCCGGATGCAGCGCCACAGCGACAACGCCCTGGCCCTGGCCCAATTCCTGGAAAGCCACCCGTCGGTCAGCTGGGTCAAGTACCCGGGCCTCAAGAGCCACGCCAGCCATGACCGGGCGCTAAAGTATCTGCCCCTGGGATGCAGCGGCGTCCTCACCTTCGGCATCAAGGGTGGAGCCGAGGCGGGCAAGAAGTTCATGGAGGCGTGCAAGCTGGTGGCCCTGGTGGTCCACGTGGGGGACGCCCGCAGCTGCGTCCTCCACCCGGCCAGCACCACCCACCGCCAGCTGACCCCCGAGCAGCAGACCGCCTCCGGAGTCACGCCCGACCTGATCCGGCTTTCCGTCGGCATCGAGCACATCGACGACATCATCGCCGATGTGGATCAGGCCCTGGCCGCAAGCCGGAAATAGCGGACACTGCCCCACGACGCACAAAAGCCTGCCGGAAATCCGGCAGGCTTTTTCGTGTGTGCTGATCGCGGCCTGATACGAAAGGCGATCAGTATTCCGTCGGCTTCTCGATGGTCAGCTTCGGCTGGCCGAGGGGATTGGGCGACTTCGGCGCAGGCGTTTGGGGCGGTGCCGTGACCGCATCCTCGGGCGCCCCCGAGGTGGGGGGGCCGTCGACCCGGGCGGGAGTCGACCAGATGGCCTCCGGCGCCGGGGTCCGCTTTGCCGCCGGTTTCGTTGGTTCCGCCTTTGTCCCGGACAAACCCACGGACTGGGCAAGCACGATCCGCTGTTCGCTGCGCAGCCCCATGGCCTTTGCCAGGGCCGGGGCGTCCAGGGACGCACGCACCACGGTGGCAAGCCCTTCCGAGGCGCAGAAGAGATACACGTTCTGACTGATGGCACCAGCATCGGCGGCGGCGTAGAATGCCTTGTCCTCGCCCCTGGCCTCGCCCATCCTGCCGTAATCGGCCACATAGATCAGGTTCACGGGCGCTCCGGCCACGAAGGGCTGCTGACCGGTCAACTCGCGGATGTCCACGGCGCCCTTCCGGATGAGCCGGTGGCCCCGGGCGTCATAGAGATAGAAGCCGTCGGCTGTCGCCACATAGATGTCGATCTCCTGCCGGTTCATGGCCGAGGGGGCGGTCCGTCCCCCCGTATCGGGCCGGTTGATGCCGAAGGCGGCCCAGAGCAAGTCCGAAAGCCGGCGCGGAGACAGGGCCTCTTTGCTGAACTCCCGGGAGCTCTTCCGTTCCCGCAGGGCATCCATGAGGGGCGTGCCCCCCTCCGTCCGGGGAGGAGGCAGGGGGATCGCCCCGGACTCGTCGGCAAAAACAGCCACCGGTGCGGCAAGAAGAAGGCCGAGCGCCCCGGCCGCAACGATTCGTGCAACGCTCATCATGCTATTCTCCCTTCGGAACGTTCTCCGGATGGTGCCGCTCCGAAGAACAAAAAACGGGAGGCGGCACTCTGTCCGCCCCCCGCCTTCCCGTCAACCTCAGTGCTGCACGTCCTCGTCGCCGGGCTGCTGGGCAGCGGCCCGCAGGGCGGCCTTGTGCTGCTCCAGGGCATCCAGCTCGCGGACCTTCTCGCCGAGCCAGTGGTGGAGTTCACGGGCAGTGTGGTAGTTGAGCACCACGCCGGTGGGAACGAAACGGACAAGGCTCTGGGCGAAGTCTTCCGGCTCCACACTGGTTTCGGCGCCGATGGTGCCGCTGGGGGTCAGTTCGTGGGTGACCTCGTTGGGGAGCGGCGGGCGCTCGAGATAGAAGTTCACGACCAGGTCGCCCCGGGGGGAGATGCCGCCATGGGCGCCATTCACGTAGACCGGATTGTAATCATAGGTAAAGATGTACTTGAAGGTTACTTCGGGCTTCTTTGACACGAGCGCTTCTCCTTCCTTGCTGGGATTGGGTTGTGTCCCCGTATGTTCGCGGAAATCCGGCACCGTCATCGAAAAAAGGGGAGCCGCCCCATTGGCGGCCCCCCTTTAATACCACGTTCCCGTGACGGTTTCGAGTGTTTTTCGCTACGACTCGCTATGCCATCACGATCACAAGGTCTTCTTTTTCCACCTTGTCGCCTTCCTTGAACTTCACCTCGGCAACGGCGCCGTCTTCTTTGGCCTTGATGTTGGTCTCCATCTTCATGGCCTCGGTAACCATGAGGACGTCGCCCGCCTTCACGACGTCGCCCGCCTTCACGTTGAGCTTCAGGACCTTGCCGGGCATGGGGGCGCCGATGTGCTTGGCGTTCCCCTTGTCGGCCTTTTCCCGCTCGGCCTCGTCGGTCTGCACCGACTGGTCGCGCACCACCACCTGCCGCTGCTGGCCGTTAAGCTCGAAGAAGATGTGGCGGGTGCCGTCCGGATGCACCTTGCCGACCGCGTTGAGCTTGATGATGAGGGTCTTGCCCGGCTCGATGTCGATGGAGGTCTCCTGCCCCGGCTCCAGGCCGTAGAAGAAGATGGGGGTCGGGATGACCGAGGTGTCCGAATACTCCTGACGGTGCTTGTCGAACTCGGGGTAGACATGGGGGTAGAGCAGGTACGACATGAGATCCTTGTCGTTCACCGGGTGCCCCACCTTGGTCTCGGCCTCCAGGCGCTTCTCTTCGAAGTCGGCCGGCTCCAGGAGCTCGCCGGGGCGGCAGGTGATCGGCTCTTCTCCCTTGAGGATGATCTTCTGCAGCTCAGCGGGCCACCCCTGGTAGGGCTGGCCCAGCATCCCCTTGAACATCCCCACCACCGACTCGGGGAAGGTGAGCTCGTCCCCCTTGGTGAAGACGTCGTCCACGTCCAGGTTGTTTTTCACCAGGAACATGGCCATGTCGCCCACCACCTTGGAGGAGGGGGTCACCTTGACGATGTCGCCGAAGAGCCTGTTGACCTTGAAGTACATCTCCTTGCACTCCTCCCACCGGTCCAGCAGGCCGAGACCGGCCACCTGGGGCTTGTAGTTGGAGTACTGGCCGCCGGGGATCTCGTGGTGGTAGACCTCGGCGGTGCCGCTCTTGAGCCCCGACTCGAAGGGGGCGTAGTAGTCCCGCACCGTCTCCCAGTAGTTGGCCAGGTGCTGGAGCCCCTCGTCGTCCAGGGCCGGGTCCCAGTCGGTCCCCTTGAGGGCGGCCAGGAGCGCGTTCAGGTTCGGCTGGGCCGTGAGGCCGGAGATGGAGGAGAGGGCCGCGTCCACGATGTCGACCCCGGCCTGGCAGGCCATGAGCAGCGTGGCGTTGCCGTTGGAGGAAGTATCGTGGGTATGGAGGTGGACCGGGATGCCGATGTTCTCCTTGAGGGCCTTTACCAGCTTGTGGGCGGCCATGGGCTTGAGCAGCCCCGCCATGTCCTTGATGGCCAGGATGTGGGCGCCCATCTGCTCCAGCTCCTTGGCCATGGCCACGTAGTATTCCAGCGGATACTTGTCCCGCTTGGGATCGGTGATGTCGCCGGTGTAGCAGATGGCCGCCTCGCAGATCTTGCCGGTCTTGCGCACCGCCTCCATGGCCACGGCCATGCCCCTGGTCCAGTTGAGGGAATCGAAGACCCGGAAGATGTCGACGCCGCTGGCGGCGGCCTCCTCCACGAAGCGCTGCACCACGTTGTCGGGATAGTTGGTGTAGCCCACGGCGTTGGAACCCCGCAGGAGCATCTGGAAGAGGATGTTGGGGATCGCCTCCGAGAGCTTGTGGAGCCGCTGCCAGGGATCCTCCTTCAAAAAGCGCATGGAGACGTCGAAGGTGGCGCCGCCCCAGCACTCCAGCGAGAAGAGCCCGGCACCCAGGTACGAGGTGGGCTCGGCGATCTTCAGCAGGTCATAGGTGCGGACCCGGGTCGCCAGGAGCGACTGGTGGGCGTCCCGCATGGTGGTGTCGGTGATCAGGAGCTTTTTCTGCTCCAGGATCCACTTGGAGAGCCCCTCGGCGCCGAGCTTCATGAACAGGTCGCGGGAGCCGGCGGGCCGGGGAACCGTGCAGTCCACCTCGGGCACGCGGGCCTCGATCATCTCCGCGGACTTGAGGGGCTTGGCAATGCCGGCAGAGCCGTTCACGATGACGTCGCCCAGGAAATTGAGCACCTTGGTGGCCCGGTCCTTCTTCTCGCTGATGGCCAGAAGCTCCGGGTGCTTCTCGATGAATGACGTATCGCAGGTGCCGGCCAGGAAGACCGGGTGGGTGACCACGTTCTCCAGGAACGGGATATTGGTCTTCACGCCCCGGACCCGGAACTCCTGGAGGGAGCGGTTCATGATGTGGGCCGCCTCGTCGAAGGTGAGCCCCCACGAGGTGACCTTAACCAGGAGCGAGTCGTAATGGGGGGTGATGACCGAGCCGGTGAAGGCGTTGCCCGCGTCGAGCCGTACCCCGAAGCCGGCCGAGGAGCGGTAGGTGGTGATGGTGCCGAAATCCGGGGCAAAGTTGTTGGCCGGGTCCTCGGTGGTGATCCGGCACTGGATGGCATAGCCCCGCATGGCGATGGCCGACTGGTTCGGGACGTTGATGGGGGGGTCCGAGAGCTTCTTCCCCTCGGCGATGAGGATCTGGGCCTGAACCAGGTTCCTGCCGGTGATCATCTCGGTGACCGTGTGCTCCACCTGGATCCGGGGGTTCATCTCAATGAAGTACCAGTTCCCCTCCTGGTCCAGCAGGAATTCCACGGTGCCGGCGTTCACGTAGCCCACCTGCCCCGCGATCTTGAGGGCCGCGTTGCAGATCTCGTCGCGCAGCTTCTGGGTCAGGGAGAGCGACGGCGCGAACTCCACCACCTTCTGGTGACGGCGCTGGATGGAGCAGTCGCGCTCGTAGAAGTGGACCAGGTTGCCGTGGTGGTCCCCCAGCACCTGTACCTCGATGTGCTTGGGATTCTCCAGGTAGCGTTCCAGGAAGACCGCCGGGTTGCCGAAGGCGGCCTTGGCCTCGCTGCGGGCCGCCACCAGCCCCTCCAGCAGCTCTTTCTTGTTGCGGGCCACCCGCATGCCCCGGCCGCCGCCGCCGGCAGCCGCCTTGATGATGATGGGATAGCCGTGCTGCTTGGCGAAGATGAGGGCTTCTTCCTCGTGCTCGATGGGCTCCTCGGTTCCGGGAACCACGGGCACCTCGGCGGCAATGGCCACCTTGCGGGCCGAGACCTTGTCGCCCAGGGCCCGCTGCATCTCGGCCCGGGGACCGATGAAGGCAATGCCGGCCCGCTCGCACGCCTCGGCGAACTCGGCATTCTCCGAAAGGAAGCCGTAGCCGGGTGAATGGCGTCCACGTCCGCCCGCTTGGCAATGGAGATGATTTCGTCGATCCCCAGGTAGGCATCGATGGGGGCTTTCCCCTTGCCCACCAGGTAGGCCTCGTCCGCCTTGTAGCGGTGGAGGGACAGCTTGTCCTCCTCCGAGTAGATGGCCACCGTGCTGATCCCCAGCTCAGTGCAGGCCCGGAAGATGCGGATCGCGATCTCTCCGCGGTTGGCGGCCATTACTTTTCTGAACTTTCTCTTTTCCATCGGAACCT
Source organism: Geobacter anodireducens (assembly GCA_001628815.1). NCBI lineage: Bacteria > Pseudomonadati > Thermodesulfobacteriota > Desulfuromonadia > Geobacterales > Geobacteraceae > Geobacter > Geobacter anodireducens. The sequence goes on along the minus strand of CP014963.1, from coordinate 1,183,054 downwards.
CCCCGGTTTTTACCTAAAATAAAACAAATACAACCTAATTAAAACTTTAGCCAAACTAAAATTATTTCGTTATTTTATATAGTTACAAGACCGCGCACGAGTAAACGAATAAATCAGATTGCCCCCACGTTGTCAACGATAAACTTGTGTTCTAAAATCAATCCATTCATTACATAAAACCTCACAACCGGCCGACCCGCCGACGCCGGCTCACGCCAGCGCGGCTGCCGGCGCCGGACCGCCCGGAACAACTTTTTTCGTTACACGAATACGCATATAGTGATAGTATCAAAGCGCTTTGCACCCTACCAAAGGAGATTTGACGGCAATGGACCTGACAAAGACACTGCGTGCGAACATCCTCTCCCTCGCGGCACTGGTTGCACTCTCCGGAGCGGCGATCGGGGCGGAGGCGGCACCCGCCAAGAAGGAAGACAAAACCGACAAGCCTGCGGCGGCCCCGGCCAAGCAGGAAGAAAAGAACGTGGCCCCCCTCGATCCGGCGGCGGTGGTGGCGAAGGTGAACGGCGTATCCATCACCCGCGCCGAGGTTGACCGGGCAAAGAAAGTCCTCCTCTCCCAGAACCGGATGACCCAGCCCATGACACCCGATATCGCCCAGAAGGTGGAAGAGGCGGCGGTGAACCAGCTCATCGCCAAGGAACTCCTCTACCAGGCCGGCAGGAAACTGGAGATCAAGGACCTGGACAAGCAGGTCCAGGAGCGGGTGAGCCAGGGCAAGGCCCGCTTCCCCTCCCAGGAAGAGTACCTGAAGACCCTCAAGAACATGGACATGACCGAGAAGGACGTTGAGACCTTCGCCCGGGAAGACCTGGTCATCAACAATCTGATCGAAAAAGACGTCGTGGCCAAGACCGCCGTATCCGACGAAGAGGCCAAGAAGTTCTATAACGACAACATCGACAAGTTCAAGCGGGACGAGACGGTGAAGGCGAGCCACATCCTGATCAAGGTGGAGCCCAACGCCTCCGCCGACGACAAGAAAAAGGCCAAGGAAAAGGCCGAGGCGATCCTGAAGCAGGTGAAGGGCGGCGCCGACTTCGCCGAAGTGGCCAAGAAGGAGTCCGGCTGTCCCAGCGCACCCCAGGGCGGCGACCTGGGCTTCTTCGGCAAGGGACAGATGGTTCCCCCGTTCGAGAAGGCCGCCTTCGCCCTGAAGCCCGGCGAGGTGAGCGACGTGGTCGAGACCCAGTTCGGCTACCACATCATCAAGCTGACCGACAAGCGCCCCGCCGAGACCGTCACGTTCGAGGAGACCAAGGACCGGATCGTTCAGTTCCTGAAGCAGCAGAAGGTTCAGGAAGGGATCAGCGAGTTCGTGGAAGGCCTGAAGAAGAAGGCAAAGATCGAGATGGCCAACAAGTAACCCTCACCGGTTCACGGCGTGCGCAGCACGCAAAAAGGCCCGTCCACAGCGACGGGCCTTTTTTGTATCTGCACCCCGGGACATCAGGACTTCGGCGCATCCTTGTCAGTCCCGATCCTGTCCATGAACATCTTGATGAGGTCGATGGGGACCGGGAAGATGGTGGTGGAGTTCTTCTCCGCGGCCACCTCGGTGAGGGTCTGGAGGTAGCGGAGCTGGAGCGAGGTGGGCTCGGCGGCCAGGACCTTTGCCGCCTGGGCCAGCTTTTCCGATGCCTGGTACTCGCCGTCGGCGTGGATGATCTTGGCCCGCCGCTCCCGCTCGGCCTCGGCCTGCTTGGCAATGGCCCGCAGCATCTCCTGGGGGAGGTCGATGTTCTTCACCTCCACGGCGGTCACCTTGACCCCCCAGGGCCCCGTGTGGCGGTCCAGGATCTCCTGGAGCTCCTTGTTGATCTTTTCCCGGTTGGCCAGGAGCTCGTCCAGCTCCACCTGCCCCAGGACGCTCCGCAGGGTGGTCTGGGCCAGTTGGCTGGTGGCGTACAGGTAGTTCTCCACCTCCACGATGGCCTTCTGGGGCTCCATGACCCGGAAGTAGATGACCGCCGACACCTTGACGGTCACGTTGTCGTGGGTGATGACGTCCTGGGGGGGCACATCCAGGGCCACGGTCCGCAGGGACACCCGCACCAGCTTGTCGACCCCCGGGATGATGAAGAACAGCCCCGGCCCCCGGGCCCCGGCCAGGCGGCCGAGCCGGAACAGCACCCCCCGCTCGTACTCGGGGAGAATCCTCACGGCGCTGGCCACGAACATGATCAGCAGGACGATGAGGAACATGAACGGCACGTAGTTGAAAATATCGAACATGGAAAACCTCCTTAAGAAGCCGGGACCCGGAATCGGTGACCGGGGACCGGGAAAATCAGGGTCATGGGAGTACGCAACAAAATGAATGTCAATGGGCCGGCATCCGGTTTCCAGTCGTTGTTTCCAAGCCGTTACCGGTCCCGGATCCCGGCCTTTTTCACTTTGACCCTCATCCCGTCCACCGCGACCACGGTCACCCGGTCCCCCTCGGCCAGGGGCTCGTCGCTCCAGGCGCCCCAGTATTCGCCGTGGATGAACACCCTTCCCTCGGGGTTCACGTCCGACAGGGCCCGGCCGGTCTCCCCCACCAGTCCCTCGCCGCCGGTGGTGGGCTTTCGGCGATGGGCCCGGACCGCCATGGTGACCGCGAAGATCGAAAAGGCCGACACGGCAGCCACCGTCACGGCGATTACCTGCCAGGATACCCGGAGATAGGGCTCCGGCGAGTCGAAGAGAAGGATCGATCCGAGAACCATGGCAATGACGCCTCCCACCGTCAGCATGCCGCCCGAGACGACCTTGATCTCGGCGATGAAGAGAATGAGCGCCAAAAGGATGAGGAGCACGCCGGCATAGTTCACCGGCAGGGTCTGGAAGGCGAAGAAGGCCAGGATCAGGGCAATGCCGCCGATGACGCCGGGCAGGATCACGCCCGGGGTCGACAACTCGAAGAACAGCCCCAGGAACCCGAGCATCATGAGGACGTAGGCCACGTTGGGGTTGCCGATGGCGTCGAGGATCCGCTCGCGGGTCGTCATCTCCGCCTCCCGGACCGGAGCCCCGGCCAGCCGCAGGACCCGGTCGCCCCCCGGACGGGGCACCGGGCGCCCCTCCAGTTGGGCGAGGAGAGCGGACCGGTCGACGGCGATCAGGTCAACCACCTTTTCCTCCAGGGCCTTTTCCGCGGGGAGCGACAGGCTTTCGCGCACCATCCGCCGCGCCGCCTCGGCATTGCGCCCCCGACGGGAAGCGATGCCGTCCACGTAGGCCTCGGCATCGTTGAGCACCTTCTGCTCCATGACCTTGTCCTGCTTCTCGCCGATGGCAACGGGATGGGCCGCGCCGATGTTGGTCCCCGGTGCCATGGCGGCGATGTCGGCCGCCAGCGTGATGACCGCCCCCGCCGAGGCGGCCCGCGCCCCGGCCGGCGCCACGTAAACCGCCACGGGCACGGGGCTGGCCAGGATGTCCTTGACGATCTCCCGCATGGCCGTGTCGAGGCCGCCGGGGGTATCCATCTCCACCAGCACGAGCCGGTCCCCCTTCCGGGCCGCATCGTCCAGGTTGCGCTTGAGGAATGAGGCGGTGACCGGGTTCACGGCCCCCCTGAGGCCGACCACCCGCACCTCGCCCCCGGTGGACGCCAGGAGCGCCGCGCCGGTGCAGATCATGAGGCACCAGGCGATCAGCGCGCCGATCCGGATGCCCCGCCGGGATCCCGCCATGGCCGGAACGGGGGCTCTCATGGGAAGCTCGCCACGACGTACTCCCCGATCTTCAGGGCATCGGCCGGCGGGATCATCGCTTCGCCGAAGGCGGGCATGCCCGGACCCGGGTTGCGGATGTAGGCCGCCACGTCCCGGGCGGTCCGGATGCCGTTGGCCTCCCGCCGGGCCAGCGCCAGGGTCTTTTCCGGGTGGACGGTGTTGCCTCCCTGCGGATGGCAGCCGGCGCAGTGGGTGGCGAACAGTTCGCCGCCTCCAGCGCCGGACCCGCCACTGCAGCCGGCCGCCAGGGCCAGGGCCACGCAGGCCGCCACCGGGGCGAGCCGTCTCATGACGATTGCCCTCCCTCGAGGGCGGGCGCGGGAGTCCCGCCATTCTTCTTCTCGTCCTTCTCGCCGGACGAGCCGAACTTCTTCATGCTCTCGATCATTTCCCGCAACCGGCGGTCCACCAGGAAGTTGACGGTCCCCTCCGGGTAGCTGCCGTCCTCCTGCAGCGCGCCGGCCGGAACGCCGGTCAGGATCTCGATCCCCTCGTCGATGGTGGATACGCTCCAGATGTGGAATTTCCCCTCGCGCACCGCCTGCACCACCTCGTCGCTCAGCATCAGGTGCCGCTCGTTGGACGCGGGGATCATGACCCCCTGGTCGCCGGTGAGCCCCCGGGACTTGCAGACGGCGTAGAAGCCCTCGATCTTGTAGTTGACCCCGCCGATGGGCTGGACCATGCCGTGCTGGTTGACGCTGCCGGTCACGGCGATTCCCTGCTTGACGGGAAGGCCCGAGAAGGCCGAGAGGAGGCAGTAGAGTTCCGTGGACGAGGCACTGTCCCCCTCGACCCCTTCGTAGTTCTGCTCGAAGCAGATGGAGGCGGAAAAAGAGAGGGGCTTGTCATGGGCGAACTTCCCGCCCAGGTAACCGGTGAGGATCAGGACCCCCTTGTCGTGGATGGGGCCCGAGAGCTTCACCTCCCGCTCGATGTTGACCATGCCGGCCCGCCCCAGCCAGACCCGGGACGTGACCCGGGACGGGCGGCCGAAGGTGTGATCCCCCACGGTCATGACCGCCAGGCCGTTGATCTGCCCCACTGCCGCGCCGTCGGTATCCACCATGATGGTCCCATCGTCGAAGAGTTCCTGCATCCGCTCCTCGATCCGGTTGCTCCGGTAGATCTTCTGCTCGATGGCGCGGGTCACGTGGCCATGGTCAACCACCTGGCCGCCGTCCTTGCCGGCCCAGTAGCTCGCCTCGCGGATCAGGTCGGCGATCTCCATGAACTGCGAGGAGAGCTTGTTCTGGTCCTCCACCAGCCGGGCCGAGTACTCGATGAGCCCGGCCACGCCGCTCCGGTCGAAGGGGAGCAGCTTCTCGTTCTTGCAGTGGGTGGCCACGAACAGGGCATAATCCCTGATCACCTCGGCGGTGCGGGCGATGCGGCTGTCGAAATCGGCCTTCACCTTGAAAAACTTGCGGTAGTCGGGCTCCAGGTGGAAGAGGAGGTAGTAGATCCACGGGGAACCGATCATGATGATCTTGGCCTGCAGGGGGATCGACTCGGGCTTCATGGAAACCGTGGTGATGAAGCGGTACTGCTCCAGGGGGTCCTCGATCTTGATCTCGGCGTTGCGGATGCAGCGCTTGAGGGAATCCCAGGAAAAGGGATTCATCAGGACTTCCCGGGCATCCACGATCAGGTAGCCGCCATTGGCCCGGTGGAGCGCCCCCGGCTTGATGAGGGTGAAGTTGGTGGTGGCCATGCCCCCCATCTGCATCACGTGCTCGATGCGGCCGAACAGGTTGTTGTAGGTGGGGTTGGGCTCGAACACCACCGGCGCCCCCTCGGTCTCGTGGTTGTCCACGAAGACGTTCACCTGGTAGCGCTCGAAGGAGGGCTCCTGGCGGGGGAGCTTGAGCCCCGGGATGGGGGACTGGACCGGCTGCTGGGGCTTGAAGTCCTCCAGGTTGGCGATGATGTCCTCCTGAACCGCGTTCAGGTACTCCACCACCGTGGGGTTGTCGCCGTACTTCTCCCGCAGGGGGTCCAGGTGATGCCCCACGGTGGCGTTGCCCAGGTCGCGGTCAAGCTGGGCCAGGGCGTCCTTGGTCTGCTTCTCGTTCTCGCGCACCTGGCGGAGCACGTCGTTCAGCTTGTCGGTCAACTCCTGCCCCACCGTGCTGATCCGTTCCTTTTCCTCCTCCGGCAGGGCCTCGTACTCCTCCTGGGTGAAGTTGCGGTCCTCCTTCTGGGGGACCATCACCAGCCCCGACACGGTCCGCTGGAGCGCGAACCCCTTGCCCTGGGCCTCGGCCTCCAGGGCCGAGAAGAGCTCGTTGTTGTGCTCCTGGTACGATTCGACGATGGTCGCCTTGTTGGCCTCGTACTCCTTGCTGTCCAGGGCCTTGGGGATGATGGAGCGGACCGCGGAGATCAGCTCCCGCATGTCCTGCTCCAGTTCGCTCCCCTTGCCTGCCGGCAGAGCCAGGGTGATGGGGAGGTCCGGCGACTTGAAGTTGTTGACGTAGACCCAGTCCGAGGGGGTCGGCTCGCCCTTTGCCCGTTTCTTCAGGATGTTCTTGACCGTAGAGCTGCGGCCGGTGCCGGGCTCTCCGGCCAGGAACAGGTTGAACCCGCTCTCGTGGATGCCGAGGCCGAAGTCGATGGATGCCAGGGCCCGGGCCTGGCCAAGGGTTCCCTCCAGTTCGGGCAGGTCATCGGTGGTGGTGAATTCGAACTGCGCCGGATCGCAGGTCCAGCGGAGCTTCTCGACGGGGAGTTTCAGACGGTCAGTGGACACGGTGGCCTCCTTGAAGTGGTTGACGGTGCATGGAATTCATCGCATGGCGCAGCGTGGACGGCAGCGTCCCGGGGCTGCTCCGGCAGGGCGTCGGCCGGCAGACCGGCAAAGGCGGCGGCAACCGCGGCCTTTGCGTCGGCCACGCTGATCGCCCGGCCCGCTTCCCGGGACAGGGTGGTGACCGGGCACCCCGCGATGCCGCAGGGATGGATGCGGCTGAAGGGGGCCAGGTCGTTGCAGACGTTGAGGGCGAAACCGTGCATGGTGACCCAGCGCCGGACCCCGACCCCGATGGAGGCCAGCTTCCCCCCGTCGGTCCAGATGCCGGTCCGGCCGGGGACCCGCCAGGCCGCCACTTCAAAGGCAGCGGCCGCGTCCATCAACGCCTGTTCCAGAAAACGGAGGTACCGGTGCAGGTCCCGGCCCCGCCGGCCCAGATCCAGGATGGGATAGCCCACCAGTTGGCCGGGGCCGTGCCAGGTCACGTCTCCTCCCCGGTTGATCTCCACCGGGCGCACCGACGGGTCCGGAAGGCTTTCGCCACCGCCTCCGCGGCCCAGGGTATAGACCGGCGGATGCTCCAGCAGGAGCAGCGTCTCCTCCGCGCGGCCGGCAGCCACGTCGGCAACGAGCCGCTCCTGGAGGGCAAAGGCCTCGGCGTACTCCATGGCGGCGAGATCCACGATCTTCACGGCACCTCCCTGCCCGGAAACTGCCCCATCATACCAGCATCAGGACCGGATTCTCCAGCACCCTCCGTAATTCGCCCAGGAATTGGGCCCCATAGGCCCCGTCCACCACCCGATGGTCGCAGGAAAGGGTCGCCCGCATGGTCCGGCCGACCGCCAAGTGCCCGTCCCGCACCACGGGCCGGTCCGCCACGGCCCCCACGGCCAGGATCGCCGCCTGGGGCGGCATGATCACGGCGGCAAACTCATCGATGCCGTACATCCCCAGGTTCGAAACGCTGAAGGTGCCGCCGGAAATCTCCTCCTGGGTGATGGCGCCGCTCCGGGCCCGCTCGGCCAGGCGCACGGCCTGGAGAGCGATCTCCTTCAGGGCCAGCCCCTGGCACCCCTTTACCACCGGCACCTGGAGCCCGTCCTCCATGGCCACGGCAAAACCGATGTTCACCTCCCGGTGGACAACGACGCCTCCGTCCCGGAACGAGGCGTTCATCCGGGGAAACCGCGTCAGGGCCAGGGCGGCGGCCTTGAGCACCAGGTCGTTGTAGGACACGGCGCTGCCGCTCCCCTTCAGTTCCCGGACGATCTCACCGGCCGCCTTCATGTCGATCTCGACGGTCTCGTAGAAATGGGGGATGGTGCGCCACGACTCGGCCGTGACCCGGGCGATGGCGCTCCGCATGCGCGTCATAGGCTCGGCCTCGGGCGGGGCGGGAGATTCGCCCGCAGAGGGCTGCCCCGCTTGCTCCGTCACGGCTTCCTCGTTCGCCGCAGCCTGGTCCAGGTCCTCCATCAGGATGCGCCCCTCGGGACCGCTCCCCCGCACCTGGTGCAGGTCGATGCCCTTCTCGCGCGCCAGGCGGCGCACAGCGGGCGAGGCTTTGGTGTCGTCGCCCGGCAACAGGGGCGCCGGCGGCTCCGATGCTTCGGGCAACTCCAGCACCCGCTCCGGGATCTCAGGCTCCGCCCCGTTCGCCGGTTCCTCCGATGGCGGCTGCCAGTCGGCCTGCTCCGGGGGGGCGGGTGCGGCCTGCTCCGTTGGCCGGGCCTCGTTCGCTCCGCCGATCACGCCGATGACCGTGCCCACGTTCACCAGCTCGCCGGGCTTCACCCGCTGTTCCGTCAGGACGCCCGAGGCGAACGCCTCCAGCTCCATGGTGGCCTTGTCGGTCTCCACCTCGGCGATGATATCGCCCCGCTCAACCGGGTCGCCCACCCCTTTCTTCCAGGAGACGAGACGGCCTTCGGTCATGGTGTCGGAGAGTTTGGGCATGGTGATGTCGGTTGCCATGAGGATATCCCTTTCTCAGTACGTTCCGCTCAGCGTCTCCCGCACCGCCGCGGCGATCGTCTCCGGCTGCGGGATGCAGAGCTTCTCGATCTTGCGCGAATAGGGCATGGGCACGTCGAGTCCCGACACTCGCCGCACCGGCGCCAGGAGCCGGTCAAAGCACTCCTCGGCAATGATCGCGGCCAGGTGCCCGCCCAGCCCGGCGCTCCGCCAGCATTCCTCCACCACCACGGCCCGGCCGGTCTTCTTCACCGACGCCGTGAAGGTCGCCGTGTCGAGGGGGGTCAGGGTCCGCAGGTCCACCACCTCGCAGGATATCCCCTCCTTTGCCAGCTCCTCCGCCGCCTGGAGCGCCAGGATGGTCATGCGCGAATAAGCGACAATGGTCAGGTCCTTGCCCTCCCGCTTCACATCCGCCTTTCCGAAGGGAATGACGGACTCCGGGTCGTCGGGCACCTCGCCCTTGCTGTTGTAGAGCAGCTCGTGCTCCAGGAACATGACCGGGTTGTCGTCGCGGATGGCCGCCTTGAGCAGCCCCCGGGCATCCGCCGGTGTGGCCGGCACCGCCACATGGATGCCGGGGCAGTGCATGAAATAGGTTTCCAGGCTCTGGGAATGCTGGGCCCCCAACTGGCTCCCCCCGCCCCCCGGCGCCCTGACCACCATGGGGAGATAGGTCTGGCCCCCGAACATGGAGCGGATCTTGGCCATGTGGTTCACGATCTGGTCCATGGCCAGGAGCGCAAAATTCACCGTCATCAGCTCCGCCACGGGCCTCAAGCCCCCCATGGCCGCGCCCACGGCCACCCCCACGATGGAGTTCTCCGAAATGGGGGTATCCTTTACCCGCTCCTCGCCGAACTCGGCCAACAGCCCGCGGGTCACCTTGAAGGACCCCTCGTACAGGGCCACATCCTCTCCCCAGATCACCACCGACGGGTCGCGGCGCATCTCCTCCTTCAGGGCCAGGTTCAGGGCATCGCGGTAGTTCATTTCAGGCATGGGAAGCCTCCGGGTTCATGGTGGTGTGAGGAATGCAATCTCACCCGCGGTGCGCCGCCTCAATTGCGGCGATATCGATCTTTTTCATCTGCATCATCGCATCGAACGCGCGCGTGGCGGCAGCGGTATCGGGATCGGTGACCGCCCTGGTCAGGGCAATCGGCGTAATCTGCCAGGAAATTCCCCATTTGTCCTTGCACCAGCCGCACACGCTCTCCTGGCCGCCGTTGCCGACGATCGCGTTCCAGTAGCGATCCGTCTCGTCCTGGTCAACGGTTGCGACCTGAAACGAAAACGCTTCGTTGTGCGTGAACTCAGGTCCGCCGTTGAGTCCGAGGCACGGGATGCCCATCACCGTAAACTCGACGGTCAGCACGTCCCCCTTCTTCCCGGACGGGAAATCTCCCGGTGCGCGGAACACAGCGCCAACGGACGAATCGGGAAAGGTCCGGGCGTAAAACCGCGCCGCGTCCTCGGCGTCGCCATCGTACCACAGGCAAATCGTGTTCTTAGCCGGCTTGTCCATGTCATTTCTCCTTCGGGATGAGCCACCCCGGGCCGAAGTCAGCGATGTGTCCGCAGGCGAAGGGCAGTGGCCCGGCCGATATTGCCGCGCCAACGTACGACACCATTGTACCATTCCGGCGCGGTTTCGCTGCGCTTCGCATGGGGGGGATAACGGGCCGGCCCTTGACCCGCACCGGGGAGCTTTTCAGCCCTGGTCGGGGAGAATCTCCACCATACACCCATGAAATGTGGAGACCCCTCCCCGTTCTGCTCCGCATCAGAAATACTGACAATGATCTGCCTTGATCGCTTTCTCTTCCAAAAACCAGAGCGAATCCACAATACCATCCGCCTCCGGGATGAGCTGCGACTCGTCCACGTCGAACGTGGCCGCTGCGAGTCGGCAACCGTAGAACCAGGCGTTGCCCGTCTTCTTAACCAGCTTGATGAAATCGTAAATCTCGAGAGGGTCACCGTCACGCCGCACCCTGTCCTTGAACCACTCTTCTTCTGCAGCGTGCCGGCTATCGATCTTGACCGCCTTGGCGCCTTTCTCTGTGAGAACCCGTACCGCCCATAAGACAAATAGAATGTCGACCGCAATGCCCTTGCTCGCCGCAACATAGGCAAAGGTTAACGGCGTGTAGAGGCGGTCATAGCAGGCTGTTGAAATTCAAATAGAGAAAACAGCCGTTTTATGGTAGTTTATCGCGCATAACACTTTGCAATTATTGAGGAAAGTTATGCGCGGTTTTGACAGCAACACAGAAGCACTTTTTACCTATGTGACTCCTGAATCCTTTGTCCCGAAGGACCACCCCTTGCGGGCCATTCGTAAAATGGCTGACGAAGCCCTGGCAGGGATGGACAAGCTCTTTGACAGTATGTATGCCACAACCGGCAGATCGTCGATCCCGCCGGAGAAGCTCTTGAAAGCCCAACTGCTGATGATTCTTTACTCCATCCGTAGCAACCGGCAGCTGGTGGAGCAGATCCACTACAACTTCCTGTTCCGCTGGTTCCTTGGTATGGGCCTGGATGAGAAGGTCTGGGACCATTCCAGTTTTACCAAGAACAGCGAACGGTTGATCGGTTCCGAGGTTGCTGCCGAGTTTCTGTCACGGATACTGGCTCAGGCGGAAAGAAAGCGCCTTTTGTCACGCGAGCACTTCACGGTTGATGGCACCCTCATCGAAGCCTGGGCATCCATCAAGAGCTTCAAGCCCAAGGATGGTCCACCGTCAGCTGGCGGTGGAGGCAGAAACGAGACCGTGGATTTCAAAGGGCAGAAGCTTACCAACGAAACCCATGGTTCTGTTACCGATCCCGATGCCCGTCTCTACCGCAAGGGAAAGACCAAGGAAGCCAAGCTCTGCTACCAGGGGCACACCCTGATGGAGAACCGCAGTGGCCTGATTGTCAGGACCAAGGTAACAATGGCATCCGGTTCCGGCGAACGCGAAGCGGCAAAGACAATGGTGCAGCGTCTCCCCCGGACCACCCGCCGCATATCGCTTGGCGGTGACAAAGGCTACGACACGGAAGCCTTCGTCAGAGAACTCCGCCGGCTCAGGATCACACCGCACGTGGCGCAGAACACCACGAACAGAAAGTCGGCCATTGACGGTAGAACCACCAATCATCCGAACTACGCCATCAGCCAGAAGATCAGGAAACGGATCGAAGAAGGCTTTGGCTGGATGAAGACCGTAGGCAGGTTACGCAAAACGATGTACCGGGGAATCGAGAAAATCGCCATGCAACTTGACCTGCACGCAGCGGCTTACAACCTGGTTCGGATGAAAAACCTGGGCCTTGGTGTCACCTGACAGGGGGAACATCCCTCGAATCAGGCAACAACAGCAGCATATGAGGTTGATAAAGAGCAAAACGGCGGACTGAAACCCGATAAAGCGCTCAACTGATTCAAAAAAATCGAACTAAAAGTTCTTCAATCTCAAATAGGGCCGATTTTCAACGACCTGATAGGCGTCATCTCGAACAACAATGGCCAACCGTTTCATGCTGAGCCCTCCTCTCGTCGGTCATCCGATAAACCTGTTGTCACAACGAACGGACAAAATTTCGGGGAAACCTCACATATCTCATCTGGAATCAACTGAGATGTCCCCGGAATACTGCGCCAACGCATCACCGCGGCATCAGCGCGAACACACCCCAGCCCAGGTATTCACGCGTGTACGCGGCGTAGCGCCCGGGTTCCGAGGTCAGTTGGGCTCGAACCTCTTTCGTGAGCTCGTCGTCGGGATTGGCTTCAAGCCATCGGCGCATGGTGAGCCATTTGGCCGCCTCGTATCTGTCCCAGCCGTCCTGGTCAGCCAGAACCATTTCAACGACGTCATAGCCAAGCCAGCCGAACGACGCGAGAAGTTCCGGGAGCATGAGAAAATCGGCGATCGAGTTGGCAAGACACCCCTTGGCAACATCTTCCGTCGGCGGCACCTGCCGCCAGTAGGGCTCGCCGATGAGGATGATCCCTCCGGGGCGCAGGCTCCGCGCCAGCAGCTCAATCGTGCCGGCGACTCCCCCGCCGATCCACGTTGCACCGACACAGGCTGCCACACCGGCCTTGTCGTCCGACACGTAGCCGCTAGCATCGCCATGGATGAACGTGACGCGATCGGCGACGCCGAGCTCTTCGGCGCGGAGTTTCGCTTGCGCGGTGAACAACTGGCTCATGTCGATGCCGGTGCCAATGACGCCGTAATCGCGTGCCCAGGTGCACAGCATCTCCCCCGAACCGCTGCCCAGGTCCAGCACTCGGGTCCCCGGTTCCAGACGCAGCGCCGCGCCGAGAGTGGCGAGCTTTTCGGGTGTAATCGGATTATGGATGCGGTGAGCACTTTCGGTGATGGTGAAGATCCGTGGGATGTCCAATGCGGAAAATCTCCTTATGGGTGTGGATTGATTCGAAATCCCGGGAGAATTCTGGACGGGTCAATAAACAAGGTGTCCCCCGGGGGTCTGCCTATGCCATGTCGAGTGCTTGATTATGACCCTAAAAATGCGTTTCTAAGGGTAAAAATCCCCCTAAATTGAGGTTTAATTATCGAAATTTCGGCAAGTTGGCTTGGTCCGACCCGATTCACGTTGTTTGCTTGGGTTCTATGCTTTTTGGTGGTCGTGGTTGCCGTGGTGATTCCGCAATTACGTTGGTAGCAGATAGCAACAAAATGAATAGAATTAAGTGAATACGCATATTGTATTTCTCTTGAATTAGAACTTTTCTGAAGGAGACTTCATTTGTTCTTTGAACTTGTTGATTATCGTTTTAGGTAAAGCAAATATAACCGCAATGTTCACTTCATTGCCATACTCATAAACAGCTAAATCTGCGCTCCTTGCTGAATCTGGCAGATTAGCTATTAATTCGGGTATACTTTTGTATTTTTGAGTTTGTTCTGTTGACGCTTCAATGAAAGAGTATACAAGGCTACTTTTGAGTAAATTGTTATTCTCAAAATTATTAATCAAAGCAACAAGGTCTGACTTACTCCCAATATTACCTGTTAGATTCAACAAATCTAAACTATCATCTTTGCCTTTCATTGCATATAATTTGAAATCTTTAGATAGTGCAGCCACTAATTTGACGTAAATATCTTGTGAAAAATACTTCTGCAAAGTAACTGTTTGAAGTTTCTTGTTTTCAAACATAAGAATGAGTTTGAATTTTTCATCCAAAAAAGCTACGTCATTTTTACACATTGCTTTTTCTACGCTAACTTCAGCAGAGCAATCATAGTACCCACTGCGCTCTGAAAATTTACTGAGGGGTGTGCCGTATTCATAGGTTTTAAATAATTTTTTCCCGCTGGCCGCCATTGCAGGAGAGCACATGATCGTAAAACAGACAAGAAAGAATAGTTTTGCTTTGGTCATTGAATTTTTCTCCTTCGTATAACGGGGTCGGCCTTGACCTGCCATCGGGCAGGTCCAAGGACGTGGTTATACATTGTTTTGTCGTCCAATGATTAGTCAAGTGGAGGCAAGTTCTTATCACATCTTTGAGCATTGGAATGGGCCAACACTTTTCCAACTGACGTTATCTGGAATGAGCCATCAATATTGTTCCACCAGTCTCTAAGAATCTTCAAGTTAGGTCTTTTGTCCCACTCTTCCATAAATGTAGCAATATTCTTTTGTTTTGCATTCCCGTCTTGTTTGTAGAGATCGTATACTGAATTGATGGCTGTTACTTGTTCTTTAGATAGTGGAACTGGAATAATAGAAATATTACCGTTGTGATATATTTGTTGCTGTAAACTAAGAGAACTTATTTGTTTTTTATTGGACAAATTTATCCTCAGAAAATTGTCATTCAAAGCATGATCAACTAGTATGTTTGGAGGCAGTCCGTTGCTATTCAGGATATCAATAGCCTTAGCGTAATTTTCTGATCCTTTTTCAATGCCAATATCAACATATCCTGTTAACTGCTCTGGATAGTATTGTTCTATTTTTTTTAAATTTCCAAAGGAAGTTACTCGCACTGCATCCAATACATCCAAATGATCAAGCCAGCTGTTCCCAACTGGGAGCTTTCCGTAAAATATTTTGCCAAATAAATCATTCAAGACATTTAGCAGGCTGTTGAAATTCAAATAGAGAAAACAGCGTTTTATGGTAGTTTATCGCGCATAACACTTTGCAATTATTGAGGAAAGTTATGCGCGGTTTTGACAGCAACACAGAAGCACTTTTTACCTATGTGACTCCTGAATCCTTTGTCCCGAAGGACCACCCCTTTGCGGGCCATTCGTAAAATGGCTGACGAAGCCCTGGCAGGGATGGACAAGCTCTTTGACAGTATGTATGCCACAACCGGCAGATCGTCGATCCCGCCGGAGAAGCTCTTGAAAGCCCAACTGCTGATGATTCTTTACTCCATCCGTAGCAACCGGCAGCTGGTGGAGCAGATCCACTACAACTTCCTGTTCCGCTGGTTCCTTGGTATGGGCCTGGATGAGAAGGTCTGGGACCATTCCAGTTTTACCAAGAACAGCGAACGGTTGATCGGTTCCGAGGTTGCTGCCGAGTTTCTGTCACGGATACTGGCTCAGGCGGAAAGAAAGCGCCTTTTGTCACGCGAGCACTTCACGGTTGATGGCACCCTCATCGAAGCCTGGGCATCCATCAAGAGCTTCAAGCCCAAGGATGGTCCACCGTCAGCTGGCGGTGGAGGCAGAAACGAGACCGTGGATTTCAAAGGGCAGAAGCTTACCAACGAAACCCATGGTTCTGTTACCGATCCCGATGCCCGTCTCTACCGCAAGGGAAAGACCAAGGAAGCCAAGCTCTGCTACCAGGGGCACACCCTGATGGAGAACCGCAGTGGCCTGATTGTCAGGACCAAGGTAACAATGGCATCCGGTTCCGGCGAACGCGAAGCGGCAAAGACAATGGTGCAGCGTCTCCCCCGGACCACCCGCCGCATATCGCTTGGCGGTGACAAAGGCTACGACACGGAAGCCTTCGTCAGAGAACTCCGCCGGCTCAGGATCACACCGCACGTGGCGCAGAACACCACGAACACCACCAAGCATCCGAACTACACCATCAGCCAGAAGATCAGGAAACGAATCGAAGAAGGCTTTGGCTGGATGAAGACCGTGGGCAGATTACGCAAGACGATGTACCGGGGAATCGAGAAGATCGCCATGCAACTTGATCTGCACGCTGCGGCCTACAACCTGGTTCGGATGAAAAACCTGGGCCTTGGTGTCACCTGACAGGGGGAACATCCCTCGAATCAGGCAACAACAGCAGCATATGAGGTTGATAAAGAGCAAAACGGCGGACTGAAACCCGATAAAGCGCTCAACTGATTCAAAAAAATCGAACTAAAAGTTCTTCAATCTCAAATAGGGCCGATTTTCAACGACCTGTTAGACCCTGATTAATATCTCCACTAGCTGGGAAAAAAGAGGATATTGCATGCGACACCGTTAGGCCAAGTAAAGCTTCATCAGAAATTTCATCAACTATCTCAACAGCGCGACTGACTCCAGCACGTGTAGTTCGATTTTCACCTTTCTGAAATCTGTGTATTAGCAACTCGGATAAAAGGTCATAATCTGCGGGTCTTTCAGTAGAAGCGGCAGCCTTTTGTGCTTTTACAAGTAATAGCTGAAAACTGGGGTCTGCGAATGCTTCTAAAGCACCATTTGCAGCATCCATTTTTGACATGAGCCTATTTTCAAAATCTGTAACCCTGGTATTTGCAATTTCTAGTGCTTCCTTAGAATAGTCATTTCTAAGTTGCAGGTTCATTTCTTGATAAATTTCTCGCGCTCGCTTCTCGTCAATGCCGACATGCACTATCATCTCGCCTGCTTGAAACTGCTGCGAATAATCACCTCCACTTTGAATCTTTTTATTATCAGTGATGGTTTGATCACCTGCAGCTTGGTAATTGTGAGAGTCTTTCTTGGATTTTTGAATAAGTTTAAGCTTAGATTTTATTTCATCACTTGTGAATATTTGAGCGAGTAGTGCACCAAACAAAGCAATTGATGTGACCGCAGGTTCGTAATCAGGAGATTTTACCCACCAAAATATTGCCCCGATCAAAGCAACGAAGTTAATTATCGCAAGTATTATTCTCACTATCTATCTCCATGTATAACTCGCTATTAAGCGGTTCACGCGCGCACGCGCGTGAACCGCTCATCCCTCCTACTGGAACATTTCTACCTGTTCGTTCCCCACAACCGAACAAGCATGTCGGTTTTTCGCGAGCCCAGTCCATGCCATAGCAAAACAAGGCCCACGTACTCTTCTGTCAGTTCATAGATAAGGCAGTATTTCACCGGACCTGAATCGATATACAACTCTTTAAGCACCACCTGCTGACCGGCAAGCAGATAGGGTGAATCGGTGCCGGCAAAGTTATTGTCGTAAAGGAGCCTTTCCGCCGCTTCAATACGCTCCAGAAACATCTCCGCAACTTCTACCCGGTAGCGCTCCGCCAAATTCTCCGCATACCGCCGAACCCGGGCCTGATATTCCAGCGAACGCTTAAGCGGGCGTTTTGCCATTCCGCAGCTCTTTCCTCATGGAATCGAAGAATTCATCCCCTTCCGCAACGACAGTCCCCAGGCCGGAACGAAGTTCGTACCAGCCTCGCTCAACAGAATCGAAGAACTCCTGCCGTTCGTCGGCGTGCCGCACATACATCCGCAACGAATCCCGGAGCACATCCTGTTCATTGCGCCCTTCCCGCTGGGCAATCCGCTTCAGGTTCATGCTGTCGGCTTCATCGAGCCTGAGCCCCAGTTGTTTGCTGCGTCCCATACATTCCACCTCCCTGGTATCAATGATACCAATATACATCACCGCATATCACCCAACAAGATATCCGGTTGTCGAAAAGGCTGCCCATCATTTCCACACAACACTACGCTACGGGCACACAGGGCCGAGCCCTTCACACATAAATATCCGCCCAGACCTCATCATCCTCCGGCCACGGCGATTCCTCGGCAAATGCCACGGCATCGGCCACGACGCCCCGGCATTTCTCCAGCACGGCGGCCAGTTCAGCCTCGGTGGCGATGCCTTCTTCCACCAGGCGTTTCTCGAAGTTCGGGATCGGGTCGCGGCTTTTCCAGAGTTCCACTTCGGCGGCGCTGCGGTACTTGCCGGGGTCGGCCATGGAGTGACCCCGGAAGCGGTAGGTCATGGCCTCGATCAGGTAGGGCCGGCTGTGCTCCCTGACCCACTCGGCGCCCCACTTGACGGCCTCGTACACCGCCATGACGTCCATGCCGTCCACCCGCACGGAGGGGATGTCGTAGCCGCAGGTGCGCTTGTGGATGTCGGAGAGGGCCGAGGCCCGGGAGACGGCGGTACCGATGCCGTAGAAGTTGTTCTCGCAGATGAACAGGACCGGCAGCTCCCAGAGCCGGGCCCAGTTGAGGGATTCGTGGAAGGTGCCCTGGTTCACGCGCCGTCGCCGAAGAAGCAGGCAGAGATCCGCTGTTCATTGCGGTACTTGGAGGCGAAGGCAAGCCCCACGGCAATGGGGAACTGGCCGCCGACGATGGCGTAGCCTCCCATGAAGGCGAGGCTCGGGGCGAAGAGGTGCATGGAGCCCCCCTTCCCTTTGCACAAGCCGGTGGCCTTGCCGAAGAGCTCGGCCATGACCCGCCGCGGCTCGGCCCCCCGGATGATGGCCTGGGCGTGCTCCCGGTAGGCGGACAGGATGTAGTCGTCCTTGCGCAGCGCCGCGGTGGCGCCCACCGCCACCGCCTCCTGGCCGCTGTAGAGGTGGAGGAAGCCGGTGATGTGCCCCTTGGTGTACTGTTCGGCGCACGATTCCTCGAATTCGCGGGAGAGGACCATCTGTTCGTGCATCTTCAGCAGTTCGGAATCGGGAAGAATGGCGCGGAGCGTGGTTGCCATGATTCACCTCATGCGGATTCGGTATTCAGGGTAAAGAAGAAGCATGCCCCCCGGCCCGGCTCGGAGAAGGCCCAGACCCTGCCGCCGTGCCGGTGGATAATCCGTTGCACCGTGGCGAGGCCGACCCCGGTGCCGGCAAATTCGGCATCGGTGTGGAGCCGCTGGAAGGGGGTGAACAGTTTGCCTGCGTATGCGGCATCAAAACCGGCCCCGTCGTCGCGGACGTAGTAGACGGGTTCACCGCCACTGGTGTCGACGCCGAACTCGATGTGCGCCACCTCTTTCCTGCCGGTGTATTTCCAGGCATTGTGCAGCAGGTTTTCAATGACGCTCCGCAGCAGGGCCGGATCGCCCGTGGCCGCGACCCCGTCGGCGATGGCCGCGTCCACGCGGCGATGGGGCTCGGCCTCGCGCATTTCCGCCATGATCTGCCGGGCAATGGCGCTCAGATCCACCTGTTTGCACTGGAGCTCTTTCCGGCTTATCTGGGAAAGGGCCAGGAGCGAGTCGATCATCTCCTGCATCCGCCGGCAGGAGACCATTATCCGGGCGAGATAGCCGCCCGCGTAGTGATACTCCCTGGCCTCAAGCTCCTCGGTGAGTATCTCGGCATAGCCGCTGATGTGTCGCACCGGCGCCCGCAGGTCATGGGACACCGCGAAGGTGAACGATTCCAGTTCCCGGTTGGACGCCTCCAGTTCGGCAGTGCGTGACCTCACCCGCTGTTCCAGCCCGGCGGTGAGCTGCTGGAGCGCCTCCTCGGCCCGCCGGCGGTCGGTCACCTGGCGTTCCAGCTCGGCGGTCCGCTCCCTGACCCGCTCCTCCAGTTGCTCGTTCAGGCGGGTAAGCTCTTGTTCCAGCCTCTGGCGCTCCGCCAGTTCACGCTGCAGTTCCGCGGTCCGCGCACTCACCTTGCTCTTGAGCGTCAGGTTGATCAACACCGCCGCCACCAGCAGAACGCCCGCAACTGAAGCCAGCACGCCGGCCACGAACGCCCAACTGGGCCGCCACGGCGGAGCCTTCACATGAATCCAGTGCCCGATGAGGGCCGCCTTCTCTTCCTCGCTCAGGGCTGCCAGCCCCTTGTTGAGGATCTGCCGCATCATGGGCCAGTCCTTGCGGACGCCGATCCCCCAGCGGTACATGAAATCGGTCTTTCCCACGAGCCGGAGGTTGGTTATCCCCGCCTCCTGGAGGTAAAAGGTGGCGTTGGCCATGTTTTCCACGTAGACGTCCACCATCCCCAGGGATGCCTTGGCCAGCCCCGTGGAGACATCCGGCACGACGTCCAGGCTGATCTGCGGATAGGCGTTTCGCAGGTAGTCGTGGGCCATGTAGTTGGAGACCACGGCCACCTTCAGCCCCTGCAGATCCTTGATGGCAAGGGGCTTGCCGAACTCCCTGGCCGAGAAGATCCCGCCGGGGACCACCACGAGGGGATCGGTGAACAGCATGTACCGCTCCCGGTCCTCAGTGGCTTCCACTGCCCCGAGCAGGTCCACCTCGTGCCGCTTGAAGGCATCCATGACCTCGTCCCAGTTTTGCAGGTGGACGATGGTTATCCTGATGCCGAGTTTCTTCTCCAGGGTGTGGATGTGGTCTGCCGCGGCCCCCCGGTAGACGCCGTTTTCGTCGAAATATTCGATGGGCTTGAAGTCGGGGTCCGGGGCGAGCTTGATGACCGGATGGGCGTTGAGCCACGCCCGCTCCTCGGGGGTCAGGGACACGGCGCCGGATTCGGCGCGGGAGCCCCCGGTTGCCGCCAGAATGACGACGAGCACCGTAATCAGCGCGAACGCGGACAGGATCGACAGGCCACGGGCACGTCCACGCCCGGCCATGATCAGGCGCTCCGCTTCACGTAGTTCAGCGTCCCGCCGGCCAGCAGTTCCTGCCGCTGCCGGTCCGAGACGTCCAGCAGGGTGACGATTTCCTTCCCGCCCGCCCGCACCGGGATCTCCACGGCCCCGGAGGCCACGAGCCGCCGCACGTCGGGGAACTCCAGCCGGTCCCCCTGCTCCAGGAGGTCATAGTCGGCGGGGTTCTTGAACGTGAGCGGCAGGATGCCGAAGTTGACCAGGTTGGCCTTGTGGATCCGGGCGAAGCTCTTGACGATCTTGGCCCGGATGCCCAGGTAGCGCGGCGCCAGGGCCGCGTGCTCCCGGCTCGATCCCTGGCCGTAGTTCTCGCCGCCGATGACCGCGCCGCACCCCTTTTCCTTTGCCCGCGTGTGGAACTCGGGGTCCAGTTGCTCGAACACGAACTGGCTGATGGCCGGGATGTTGCTCCGGTACGGCAGCACCTTGTTGCCCGCCGGCATGATGGTGTCGGTGGAGATGTTGTCACCCACCGTGAGGATGACCTCGGCCTCCAGGGTGTCCGGCAACGGATCGAAGTCCGGGAACGGGACGATGTTGGGGCCGGTGACGATCTCCACCTGCCTCGCCTCCGCGGGCGACAGGGGGAAGATGATGCTGGAGTCGTCCAGCACGTATTTGGCGGGGTTCTGCACGTTGGGCCACGCCATGAGGTCGCCCAGCTTGCGGGGGTCGGTGACCATGCCGAAGATGCCTGCGGCGGCGGCAGTTTCGGGGGAACAGAGGTAGACCCGGTCGTTCTTGGTGCCGCTGCGGCCGGGGAAGTTGCGGGGGAAGGTGCGCAGGCTCACCTGGCCGGTGCCCGGCGCCTGCCCCATGCCGATGCAACCGAGGCAGCCGGGCTGGTGGATCTGGGCCCCGGCCAGGAGGAGCATCATGATTCCGCCTTGATCGGCCACGTTCTCCAGCACCTGGCGGCTGCCCGGATTCACGTTGAAGGAGACGTGAGAGGCGACGCGCCGGCCGTCCAGGATGCGGCAGACGGTCATCAGGTCCCGGAAGGCGGAGTTGGCGGAACTCCCCACGAGCACCTGATCCACCTTGAGCCCTTCGATGTCGGCCACCCGCACCACGTTGTCCGGCGACGAGGGGCAGGCGATGAGGGGCTCCACCGTGGCGAGGTCGATTTCCTCGTACTCGTCGTAGGCGGCGTCCGGGTCGGCGGCAAGCTCCTGCCACACCTCAGCGCGGCCCTGGGCCTCCAGGAACTCGCGGGTCCGGTGGTCCGAGGGGAACAGGGAGGTGGTGGCCCCCAACTCCGCCCCCATGTTGCCGATGATGGCCCTGTCGGTGGCCGAGAGGGTCGCCACGCCGGGGCCGTAGTACTCGATGATCGTGCCCACGCCCCCCTTCACGGTGTGGCGCCGGAGCATCTCCAGGATCACGTCCTTGGCCGAGACCCAGGGCTGGAGCTGTCCCGTGAGCTTCACTCCCCAGATCTTCGGACAGGGGAGGTGGAACGGGTGCCCGGCCATGGCCAGGGAGACGTCGAGCCCGCCGGCGCCGATGGCGACCATGGAGAGCCCAGCGGCCGACGTGGTGTGGGAGTCGGCCCCGAGCATGGTCTTGCCCGGCACGCCGAAGCGCTCCAGGTGCACCTGGTGGGAAACCCCGTTCCCCGGCTTGGAGAGGTGGATGCCGAACCGTTGGGCCGCGGTCATGAGGAAGACGTGGTCGTCGGCGTTGCGGTTGTCGGTCTGGAGCAGGTTGTGGTCGATGTACTGGGCCGCCAGCTCCACCTTCACCCGGTCCACTCCCATGGCGATGAACTCCAGCATAGCCATGGTGCCGGTGGCGTCCTGGAGGAGCGCGTGGTCGATCCTGAGCGTGATCTCGGCGCCCGGTTTCAGTTCACCCGTGACCAGGTGCGCTTCGAGGATCTTCGTCGCGAGGTTCTTGCCCATGGAACTCTCCTTAGTTACGCATGTATCGCCCGCTTCTCCACGTCCAGGGCCGCTTCCTTCATGGCCTCGGCCAGGGTCGGGTGGGCGTGGAAGGTCATGGCGATGTCCGCGGCGCTGCCGCCGTAGGTCATGACGGTGACCGCCTCGGTGATGAGGTCCGAGGCGCGGGGGCCGACCACATGGATGCCCAGGACCCGGCCCGTGTCGGGCTTGGCCAGGATCTTCACGAACCCTTCGGTTTCCCCCATGCAGCGGGCCCGGCCGTTGGCCATGAAATTGAACCGGCCCGCGGCATAGGGAATCCCCTGCTCCTTGAGCTGCTCTTCGGTCAGGCCGACGCCGGCCGCCTCGGGCCACGTATACACGATACCAGGGATGTATTCATAGTCCACGACCGACGCCTCGCCGGTCAGGCGTTCGGCGAAAACCTCCCCCTCGGCCATGGCCTTGTGGGCGAGCATGGGTCCGTGGATCAGGTCGCCGATGGCGTAGATCCCCGGAGCCGAGGTCAGGTAGTTGCCATCTACCCGGATGCGCCCTCCCTCCATGGCGAGATTGAAGGGTTCGAGGCCGAGCCCGGCCATGACGGGGCGGCGGCCGGCGGCCACCAGGACCCGGTCGCAGGCGATGGCGTCGCGCCCGCCGGCGGACGATTCCACCGTCACCACGGCCGTGCCCTCCCGCTTCTCGATGCCGGTCACCCGTGTCTCCATGCGGAAGGATATCCCCTGCTTCTTCAGGGAGCGCACCAGGCGTCGGCCACCTGACCGTCAGTGGCCGGGAGCGGCTTGGCCAGCACCTCCACCACGGTCACCTGGCTGCCGAGCCGGCGCCAGACCGACCCCAGCTCCAGCCCGATATAGCCGGCCCCCACCACCAGCAGATGCTCCGGCACCCGGTCGAAGGCCAGGGCCTCCCGGGCCGAGACCACGGTCTCCCCGTCAAAGGCGAGTCCCGGCACCGGCACCGCCTCGCTGCCGGTGGCCAGGAGCACCTTGCCCGCTTCCAGCAGGTGCGCGGCCGCCGTGCCGTTGCCGCTCACCTCCACCCGCAGGAGATCGCCGTTCCTGCCCGCCAGGCGGGCCGTCCCCTTCAGCCAGGTTATCCGGTTCTTCTTGAAGAGGTAGGCGATGCCGTCGGTGAGTTTTTTCACCACATCGTCCTTGCGGGCCATCATTCGCGCCAGGTCGAGCCGCGGAGGGTCAATCAGGATGCCGTGGCCGGCAAAGCCGTCCCGGGCCTGGGCAAAGAGCTCCGATGAGTCCAGGAGCGCCTTGCTGGGGATGCACCCCTCGTTGAGGCAGACCCCGCCGAGGGTGTCGCGCTGTTCCGCCACTGCCACGGTCAAGCCGAGCTGGGCCGCCCTGATGGCGGCCACGTAGCCGCCGGGTCCGGCGCCGATGACGATGAGATCAAAGGTTTGGTCAGCCATGGGAAATCCTCCCGGAGCGAAGTAGAGTTATCCTGAAAAAAACCGTTAACCGCAGAGCCCCCCAATCCTTCCCTACAAAAGTAGGGGGGAAGCGAGCAGGGGGGAGAACAGTCGAACCATCAGCGCCACAGCCCGGCTATTTCCCCGGCCGGTAGATGATCTCGAAGGTGCCCCCCTGCAGGTGCTCCCAGAGTTTCTCGTCGGTCGTGGTCCGGTAGGGGTCACCGGTGCTTCCCAGTCCGGGCATGGAAAACTTGAGGCTGAACTCGCCCTGGTCCAGGACTACCCCCTTGTCTTCGAGGCGCGCCCCCGTGGCGCCCGTCTCGCCCCGGACAGCGGGGCCGGCGGAGGAGATGGTCGGCTCCAGGGAACGGATTTCCGTCGGCCGGCCCTGGAAGGCGACCAATTCCCGGAGCACGTCCCGGGCGCCTTCGTTCCCCTGGCGGGATGCCTTGCCCAGCCACTCCATGGCCCGCACCTTGTCCACGGGCACGCCGTCACCGGAGAGAAGGACCATGCCGTACGCGTACTGGGCCTCGGCATCGCCCCCCGCGGCCGCCTTGCCGATCCAGTAAGCCGCGGCCGCGCTGTCGCGCTTGACCCCGGTCCCCTCGTGGTAGAAGGTGCCCAGATAGTACTGGGCCCGCACGTGGCCGCGCTCGGCCGCCATTTTCATGTACCGCGCCGCCTCTGCCGGCTTGCGCGGAGCGCCGTTGCCGTCCAGGTGCATCAGCGCGAGCCTGAATGCCGCAGCGGCGTCCCCCCGCCGGGCCGCGGCCTGGGTGGCGGCATACCCGTTGGCGGCCTTTGCGCCTTTTGCCGTACGGGAAGCGGCCCACACCGGCGCAACCGCCAGCATTGACAGGGCCAGCGCCGTCACGACCCGGCACACCACGACCGCAGCCCTATCCCTCAAGGAACAGCTCCTCCGGATCTTCCACATACTCTTTCACCGTGCGCAGGAATCCCACCGCTTCGCGGCCGTCGATGATCCGGTGGTCGTAGGACAGGGCCAGGTACATCATGGGCCGGATGACCACCTGCCCGTCCCGGGCAACGGGACGGTCCTGAATGGCATGCATGCCGAGCACCCCGCTCTGGGGTGGATTGAGGATGGGGGTGGAAAGGAGCGAGCCGTACACCCCGCCGTTGGTTATGGAGAAGGTGCCCCCTTCCAGGTCCGAGAGTTCGAGCCGGTTGGTTTTGATCTTTTCGACAAAGGCGGCGATGGCCTGCTCGATCTCCCAGAAATGAAGCCGGTCCGCATCCCGGAGCACCGGCACCACCAGCCCCTTGTCCGCGCCGATGGCGATGCCGATGTTGTAGTAGTGGTGCCGGACGATGTCGTTGCCGTCGATGCGGGCGTTCACCAGGGGATAGGCCTTCAGGGCCTCCACGCAGGCCTTGACGAAGAACGACATGAACCCCAGGGATACCCCGTGCCGCTTGGCGAACTGCTCCTTGTGGCGGGCGCGCAGCTCCACGATGCGCCCCAGGTCGGCCTCGTTGAAGGTGGTGAGCATGGCGGTCTGTTGGCGTGCCGCCATGAGACGTTCCGCGATCCGCTTGCGGATGGGGGTCATGGGGGCGCGGGTGGTGCGATCGACCACCGGCGGCTCGGCCTGGCGAGGCTGCTCCGCGGGTGGCCGGGGCTGTTGCGCGGGAGGCTGGGGAGCGGCCGGCGGAGGAGCCCCGGCCGGAGTCGGCGCACCCTGCTCCCGCTTTTCGGCAAGGGAGAAGAGGTCATCCACCGTCACCCGCCCTCCCCGGCCGGTGCCCGGCACCGTCTCGGGGCTGATCCCCAGCTCCCGCGCCATTTTGCGCACCGACGGGGAAAGGGGGGGCTCTGCGGCGGGCGCAGGGGCAGCGGCCTGTGCCGGAGCCGGCGGCTCGGCACCGGGGGCGGCGGCTCCTTCGCGAATGGTGCCGATGACCGTGCCGATCTTCACCGTGGTCCCGGCCGGCACCGCGATGGAGAGAACCCCGTCGGCCTCAGCGTTCAGTTCCATGGTGATCTTGTCGGTTTCGATCTCGCAGATTGGCTCGTCCTTGCGGACCGCGTCGCCGTCCTGGCGGAGCCACGTGGCCACCAGGGCCTCGAATACCGATTCACCCACTGATGGTACTTTTATTTCCATGGGAATTCTCCGTTGCAACAATGTTGTCAATCTGCATCAATCGTCATGCGCAATCCGGCCCCCGTGCGAAGGGGTGGCTCCCTATACCGCAAGCGCCTCCGTGACGACCCGTTCCTGCTCCACCCCGTGCAGCCGGTGCGATCCCACGGCGGGCACGTCGTTGTCGGGCCGCCCCACGTAGCGGGGTTCGCGGCCGAAGAGATCGGCCAGGTGGGGCCGGATAAAGCTCCAGGCCCCCATGTTGCGGGGTTCCTCCTGGACCCAGGCGATGCTCCCGGCCCCCCGGAAAGGCGCCACCGCTTCGCGCAGCAGATCGGTCCGCAGGGGATAGAGCTGTTCGAGCCGGACAATGGCCGTGTCGGCAACCGCGTCCCGCTCCATCCGCTCCAGCAGATCGTAATAGATCTTGCCGGAGCAGAGCAGGAGCCGCCGGGTTTTTTCAGGATCGGCAACGGGGGGAATCACCTCCCGGAACCAGCCGCCGGACAACTCTTCCAACCGGGACACGCAGCGGGGATGGCGCAGCAGGCTTTTGGGGGTGAAGACCACCAGGGGCTTGCGGAACGGCTGCTTCACCTGCCGCCGCAGCAGATGAAAGAGCTGGGCCGGGGTGGAGGGGTAGGCCACCTGGAGGTTGTCATCGGCGCAGAGTTGAAGGTAGCGCTCGATGCGGGCGCTGGAATGCTCCGCCCCCTGCCCTTCGTAGCCGTGGGGCAGGAGCATGACGAGGCCGCTCACCCGCTCCCACTTGGACTCGCCGGCGGCGATGAACTGGTCGATGATGACCTGGGCGCCGTTGGCGAAGTCGCCGAACTGGGCCTCCCAGATGACGAGCATCTCGGGCGACTGGACCGAATAGCCGTATTCGTAGCCCAGGACCGCGAATTCGGAGAGCATGCTGTCCCAGGCGCGAAAGACCGCGTTGCCGGCGGCGGCGCCGTCCAGGGGCACATGGACCGCTTCGGTATTCATGTCGTAGAGGACCGCATGGCGGTGGCCGAAGGTGCCGCGCCGGGAATCCTCCCCGGACAGGCGGATGGAGGTTCCCTCGGCCAGAAGCGTCCCAAAGGCCAGGGTCTCGGCATTGCCCCAGTCGATCCCCTCTCCCGCCTGCACGGCCTTGAGCCGCCGCTGGAGGATGGTTGCCACCTTGGGGTGGACGGAAAAGCCCTCGGGCACGCCGGCCAGCCCTTCGGCCAGGTGCCGCAGCCGCGCCGGGTCCACGCCGGTATCGACCTTGGCGGGCGAATAGTCCCGCCGGTACTCCCCCCACTTCCCCTCGAAGCCGCCGGCCACGGGGCGCGGCGGGGCAGCGAGGGACTCTTCCAGCCGCGCGGCAATGGCTGCGGTCATGGCGTCGAGCCGGTCCCGGGGAATCCCCTCCTCCGCCAGCCGGGCCGCGTAGAGCTCGTGGACCGGCGGCCGGTCCTTGATCCGGCCGTACATGACCGGCTGGGTGAAGTAGGGCTCGTCCCCCTCGTTGTGGCCGTGCCGGCGGTAGCAGATGATCTCCACCACCACGTCGCGGCCGAAGGTCTGCCGGTACTCCAGGGCGAGTTCCATCACGTGGACTGCCGCCTCGGGATCTTCGCCGTGGACGTGGAACACCGGCGCCGCCACGATCTTGGCCGTGTCGGTGGCGTAGAGAGACGAACGGGCGTCCGCCGGGATCGTGGTGAAGCCGATCTGATTGTTGATGACGATGTGGAGGGTGCCGCCGGTCCGGTACCCTTCGAGCTGCGACAGGTTCAGGGTCTCGGCCACCACCCCCTGGCCGGCGAAGGCGGCATCGCCGTGGATCAGCACCGGCAGGACCCGCTTGTCTCCCCCCGGCCCCCGGGCATCCTGGCGGGCCCGGCATTTCCCCTCCACCACCGGGTCCACCGCCTCCAGGTGCGAGGGGTTAAAGGCCAGGGTCAGGTGGATAGCGCTGCCGTCGGCGAACCGGCGGTCGCTGGAGAACCCCTTGTGGTACTTCACGTCGCCGTCCCCCACGAACGCCAGTTCCACGTTATCGGCGAACTCGGCAAAGATGTTCTCCAGGGGCTTGTCGATGATGGTGGCCAGCACGTTCAGCCGCCCCCGGTGGGCCATGCCCAGGACCAGGTCATCCACGCCGAGCCGGGCCGCGCGCTCCACCACGGCGTCCAGGGCCGGGATCAGCGCCTCTCCCCCTTCCAGCGAGAAGCGCTTCTGACCCAGAAATTTCCGGTGCAGGAATTCCTCGAACAGGGACGCTTCCCTGAGCTTCTCGAGGATGTGCAGTTTCTGGTCCGGGGAAAAAGACGGCCGGTTCCGGACCGGCTCCATCCGCTCGATGAGCCAGGTCCGTTCGGCGGGATCCTGGATGTGCATGAACTCCACGCCAATGGAACGGCAGTAGGTCTCCCGGAGCGTTGCCAGAATCTCCCGCAGCGTCGCCTCGGCCGTGAGGAAACGGCGCGCCCGGAAGGTGCGGTCCAGGTCTGACTCGTCCAGGTCGTACTGCTCCAGCGCCAGGAGCGGGTGCTCCAGCTTGCAGGGAGAGAGGGGATCGGTGCAGGCCAGCAGGTGGCCCAGGTCGCGGTAGCGGTAGATGAGGGAGTCGACCGCCGATTGCTTGGCGGCCAGTTCGGGGGTGGGGCACTCGGTCGGCGGCTCGCCGCGCCCCAGTTCGTAGCCGGCGAAGAATGCGCGCCACTCGGCGGAAACCGACGCGGGATCGGTCTGCCAGGATTGGAAAAGGGATTCGATGAACTCGGGGTCGGCCCCTGCGGCAAAAGTCATGACAGCGCCCTCGATTGAAGTGACGCGGATAAGTATAACAAAGGGGGGAGTGGTTTCAAAGCGGGCCGGCGTACGCGGGGCAGAACATCGGTGGAAAGGCGCGTCGGCCGGCTCGGGGCCGGCAGCGTCAGGTAAACAGATCGAGCCGGAAGCGGCGGGCCATGAACGCCTGAAGGGTACGGACCTCCTCGAAGGCGAGCCGCAGGCGGCCCTGCTCCATACGGTTGAGGTGGTCGAGGGGGATGTGGTTGGTGGGCGTGAGGCCCTGCCGAATGGCTTCCACCTGGCCCCTCAGGCGCAACAGGACGAGGAAGTTGAAGCTCTCCTCCAGGTCCTCCGCTTCCTTGGCGGTGAACGTGCCTGCCGTGACCAGGGACTGGAGGCGCTCCCACGTCCCCCCCCGAAGGAGTCCGGCCTCCAGGGCCAGGATCTTCACCCCTTCAGTGATGGCGAAGATTCCCGCCCTTTTCAGGTCCACAAGCCCCCGGTGATCACCGCTGCGCTCCACCTTGATCCTGCCGAACATGCCGAGGGGAGGTGTGAACCGGACCACGTTGGCGCCCATGTGGGCCAGATAGGCGGTGTCGCCCGCAAGCCGGCCGACGATGTGGGGTTTCAGCGCCTGTTCCAGGGAGTGATCACCGTCGATTAAGCGCATGTCCATGAACATGCTGGTGTTGAGGATATTCTCCGGAGTGGGTGCCGAGAGCCACTGATCCAGCACTGCGCGCCACTGGCTGAGGCTTCGGCGCCAGGCTTCGTTTCGGGCCATGATGCCGCCGGGGCAGGGAGGAACCCCGATGGCGACGAGATTGTCGATCAGGTCGAGGGAAAAGGCTTCGAGGCGCCTGACGTCGGATTCAGAGAGGTCGTCGGCGTAGACAATGGCATTGTCCTGGTCGGTGGTGAGAGTCTGCTCCTGGCGCCCCTCGCTCCCCAGCACGATGAAGGCGAAGCGGTCCGTCAGGTCGGGGTAGCGCTCCCGTCGCAGCAGCGTTATGAGACGCACCAGGATCTGGTCGTTGAGGTGAGCTATCATCCGGACCAAGTCCCTGGTCGGCACCCCTGTTCCGGCGAGATGCACCACCAGGTTCTGAACCCGGACGTGGAGTTTCTCCAGGTCGGCCACGGAGCAGGCCTCCTCGATCTCCCGGACCATCTGCTGGGGGGAGCGGCTCTGGAGCCGCAGGATGTCCGAATCGGTGATTATCCCGGTGAGGCGGCCGGCCCCGTCCACCACGCAGACCCGGTGGATGCCGCGACGCGACATGCGATGCAGCGCCTCGAAGATAGAGTCGTCCTCACCCACCGTTATGAGGGGAGCATTCATGATCATTCCGGCGGTCATGGCGTGGCAGTCGGCGCCCCGGGCCACGACTTTGTTCCGCAGGTCCCGGTCGGTGACAATCCCGGCCGGGGTATCCCCCTTGCAGACCACCACGCTGGATATGTTGCGCTCACTCATGGTGGCGGCCACGTCCACGAGCCGGTCGCCGGGCGCACAGGTCACCACCTGTCGCTGACAGAACGTTCCTACCGGCTGGAACATGATGTTTTCTTCGGTCATGGCGCTACTCCAAGGAAGTGATGATCTCAGACTCCAGGGCCGGGGGACAGGTACCTGACGGCCCAGGCGGCGATGATGCCGGCGGCATAGCGGGCGTCCTCCTCGGCCAGGAGCAGATGGTCGGCCCGGTCCAGGGCTACCAGGCTCCTGGGCTGGGGAGCCAGGGAGAAGATCCGCTCGGCATGGTGGAAGCCAACTACCTGGTCGTCGGGGGCGTGGAGTATGAGGAGCGGCACGCCGAGGGCGGCAATGGTGTCATCCAGGCGGACGCCGGTCACGTCGTCCAGGAATGACCGGCCGAGGCGGAATGGCCGGCCCGCCACCATGACCCGGGCCGAGCCGTTCTGCGCCAGTTCGTCCTCCTTGCCGGTGAAGAGGTGGCGCAGCCCCGCCGGGCTCGCCGGTGAGCCGATGACCACAACCGCCCGGCAGCCCGCGATGCTTCCGGCCGCGGCAAGGCAGGTGGTGCCGCCCAGGGAATGGCCCATGAGCAGGCGGGGCGCGGCATGGGAGCGCTCCAGGAACGAGGCCGCCGCCCGCAGATCGTCCACGGTGGAGGTGAAACCGGTTTCGCTGAAGTCCCCCCCGCTCTCCCCGAGCCCCGTGAAGTCGAAGCGGAGCACGCCGATCCCCTGCTCCGTGAGCACCCGGTTGATGGCGACCACGGACTTCAGTTCCTTGGAGCAGGTGAAGCAGTGGGCAAAGAGGGCGAAGGCGACCGGTTCCCGCCCCTCCGGCAGATCGAGGATGCCGGCGAGTTCCGCGCCGCGGCCGCCAGGAAAACGGAGGCGGCGCGAGATCATTCCTTCTCCCCCTCGCCGGCCCGGTCGAGTACGAGCGAGGCCGAGTTGATGCAGTAGCGCCGGCCGGTGGGGGCCGGGCCGTCCGGGAACAGGTGCCCCAGGTGGGCGCCGCAGGAGGCGCAGTGGACCTCGGTCCGGTGCATGAAGAAACTCCGGTCCTCCTCGCTCTCTACCCCGGCCCCGTCCACGGGGGCGGTAAAGCTGGGCCAGCCGGTGCCGGAGTCGAACTTGTCCGCGGAATCGAACAGGGGCGCGCCGCAGCAGACGCAGCGGTAGATCCCCCTGTCGTGGCAGTCCCAGTAGGCGCCGGTGAAGGCCGGCTCGGTCCCCTTGCGGCGGGTGACCTCGTACTGCTCCGGGGTCAACTGCCCGCGCCACTGGGCATCGGTTTTCTCGATCTTCCTTTTCATGATGCGCCTCCGTGCTCCCTGCGCCTTAGCCCAGCTTCCTTCCCGCCCGGCGGAGCAGGATCGAGTTGGTCACCACCGACACCGAGGAAAAGGCCATGGCAAGCCCGGCGAATTCGGGCCGGAGCGTGATCCCCAGCGGATAGTAGAGGACCCCGGCGGCCACGGGGATGCCGAGGATGTTGTAGAACAGGGCCCAGAAGAGATTCTGCTTCACCTTGGCCAGGGTCGCCCGCCCCAGGCGGATGGCGCGCACGGCATCCATGAGGTCGTCCCGCACCAGGATCACGTCGCCGGTCTCCTTGGCCACGTCGGTGCCGCCGCCGATGGCGATCCCCACGTCGGCCCGGGCCAGGGCCGGGGCATCGTTGATCCCGTCGCCCACCATGGCAGTGAAGTACCCCTTTGCCTGGTACTCCCGCACGATTTCCTCCTTGCGGCCCGGCAGGACTTCGGCCTCGAAGCTGTCAACCCCCGCCTCCCGGGCCACGGCGGCCGCCACCTCCCGGTGGTCGCCGGTGATCATGCAGGTGGCGATCCCCATCCGCTTCAGCTCGGCCACGGCCCGGGGCGAGCTCTCCTTGAGCCGGTCGGCCAGGGCCGCCACCCCCAGCAGGCGTCCCGCTTCGGCCACGAGGATGAGCGATTTCCCCTCCCCGGCCAGCCGGGATGCGGCCTGCTCCAGGGGCGAAGTGTCGATGCCCGCCCCGGCCAGGAACCGGGCGCTGCCGGCCGTGACCGGTTCGCCGTCCAGGACGCAGGCCACGCCTCCCCCTTCGGTCTCCCGGTAGTCGGCCACCGGGGCCGGCACCACGCCCCGCCCGGCGGCACCGCTCACCGCCGCCTGGGCCAGGGGATGGTTCGAGCGCGATTCGGCCGCGGCCAGCACCGCCAGCAGGCGCTCTTCCGTCACCCCCGGCGCCGGCACCAGGTCGGTGAGGGAGGGTTCGCCTCGGGTGAGGGTGCCGGTCTTGTCCAGCAGAATCGCCTGGACCCGGGAGATGTTCTCCAGCACCGAGCCCCGCTTGACCAGAATCCCCCGCGACAGCCCCACCCCGCTCCCCACCATGATGGCGGTGGGGGTGGCGAGGCCCATGGCGCAGGGGCAGGCGATGACCACCACGGAGATGGCCAGTTTGAAGGCAAAAAGGAACTCCTGGTGGAGCCCCCAGAACCAGAGGGCGAACGTGAGGGCCGACAGGGCGATCACCACCGGCACGAAGACCCCGGACACCCGGTCGGCGAAGCGCTGGATCGGCGCCTTGTCCGCCTGGGCCTCCCGCACCATCCGCACGATCTGGGAGAGAAGCGTTTCCTCGCCGATCCTGGTGGCCCGCACCAGGAGCACGCCGCTGCGGTTCACCGTAGCGCCGGTGACCGCGGCCCCCGGTCCCTTGTCCGCCGGGATCGACTCGCCGGTCACCATGGACTCGTCCACCGACGAGGTCCCCTCCACCACCTCCCCGTCCACGGGGATCGTCTCGCCCGGCCGCACCCGCACCAGATCGCCCACCCGCACCGCCGACGCGGGGACTTCCCGCTCCTGGTCGCCGGTCACCAGCCGCGCCTTATCCGCTTGGAGCCGCAGGAGCTTTTTCAGGGCTTCCCCCGCCTTGCCCCGGGCCCGGCTTCCAGGTACTTGCCCAGGCGGATGAAGGCGATGAGCATGGCCGAGGTTTCGAAGAACACGTGGCCGCCATGCTCGCCAAAAGCCCCGAAAAAGGCGAACAGGGAGTAGAAATAGGCGGCCGAGGTGCCCAGGGCCACCAGCACGTCCATGTTGGCGCTCCGGTTTTTCAGGGCGAACCAGCTCCCCCGGTAGAAGGTGAGGCCGGCCGAAAACTGGACCGCACTGGCCAGGACCAGGTTCATCCAGCCCACGGCCCGGTTGTCGTGGAGGGTCATGGTGGCCATGATGGGAAGCGAGAGCAGAAGACTGGCAATGAACCAGTTGCGCTGACCCTTCAACTCCGCGGCGGCCTCCCCCCCCTCTGCTTCGGGCTCCACGGGGGTGTATCCCGCGGCCACCACCAGGGCGAAAATGTCCGCCTTGCCCAGGCGGGAGGGATCGAACCGGACCAGGGCCTCCTCCTGGGCCAGGTTCACCACGGCGGCGGACACGGCCGGGTCGGCCAGGAGCTTTTTCTCCAGGTTTGCCACGCAGGAGGCGCAGTGGAGCCCCCGCACGCCGAAACGCAGCTCCCCGGCCGTCGTGCGCACCACGCCGTAGCCCAGGGCCTCCACCCGCGCCGCCACGGCATCCTCGTCGACCACCCGCTCGTCGAACTCCACGGACAGCTCGGCAGTGGCAAAGTTGACCAGGGCCGAGGCAATGCCCGCCACGCCGCCCAGTTCCTTCTCGATCCGGGCCGCGCACCCGGCGCAGCTCATGCCGGTGATGGGTAACAAGACCTTACGCATTCGGATGTCCCTCCGTCAGATATCCCCGCAGCTCGGCCGCGCAGATCTTCACCACTGCCGCCGCCGGCACCGCCAGCACGACCCCCCAGAAGCCCATGAGCTCGCCCATGGCCATGAGGACAAAGATAACCGCCAGGGGGTTGAGCCGCAAGGTCCCCCGCATGAGGAGGGGCTTGATCAGGTTTCCCTCTATGATAACGCTGATCACGAAATATGCCGCGCAGACCAGGGGAATCACCGACACGTCGCCGGTTTCCGCATAGCCGATCAGGGCCGGCGGGATCACCGCCACCATCACCCCCGCGAAGGGGACCACCGACGCGAACCCCGCCACCAGGCCGTTGAGCAGGGGAAACTCGATGCCGATGGCATAGAGGGCCAGGGCCGACAGAATCCCCACGAGAAGGCAGTCCAGCAACTGCGCCAGGATGAAGCGCTCCAGGGAATGCTTGATCCGCCCGCCCACCTGCCGGAACGACGGCCGCTCCCGGTGGGGGACGAACCGGAGAATCAGATCCTTCACGAAATCCTTGTAGTAGAGCATGAAGAAGACGAGGATCGGGGCGAGCACCAGGTTGAAGAGCCCGAAAACGGCCCGCGTGAGCTGCTGGTATCCCTTGCCCGTGAGCTCAAGGGCAAGCTTCTTCAGGGACTCCTCGGCCCGGGCGATGAGCCAGGCCCCCTCCTCGCCGCCGTAATAGGGAGTGAGGCGCCCCTTCCACGTCTCCATGACCAGTTGCAGGTTGTCCACGTAACGGGGGACCGCCCGGGGGAAGGCCTCCAACTGGTGGCTGAGATAAGGGATCAGGAGGATCAGGGCCAGGAAGATCCCCACGGCAATGGCGAGATAGAGCACGGCAATGGCCGGCAGCCGCCCCAGCCCCCTGGCCTCCAGGAATTTCATGGCCGGATTGAGGAGATAGGCGATGACCAGCGAGGTGAGGACCGCCGACAGGGAGTGGCCGGCGAAATGGCCCGCCAGGAGCACCAGCCCGAAGGTTATGGCCAGGGACCAGGTGATATGGGCCGCGTCGCGGGGGCGCACCGCCTAGCTCCGGAAATCGCCGCGGCGGAGGTGGTCGGCGGCGGCGCGCACGGCAGCGGCAATGGGAATGGCCAGCAGGATGCCCCAGAAGCCCATGAGCTCGCCGAACACCATGACCGCGATGATGGTCACCAGGGGGTTCAGGTCCATGGACTCCTTGAAGACCAGCGGCTTCACCAGGTAGCCCTCGAGGAAGTAGATGACCGAGAAGGCGGCGAGCACCTGGAGGAGCACCATGCCGCTCTCGTACTGGATATAGGCGAAAAACAGGGGCGGCAGGGTCGCCAGGATGACCCCGATGAAGGGAAGGACCGAGGCGAGTCCAGCAAAGATGCCGTTGACGATGGGATAGTCGATGCCGATGACGAAGAGCGCCACCGTGGACAGGACCGCCACGATGACCGAGACCATGAGCTGGCCGCGGATATAGCCGCCGATGCTCCCGTTGACCTCCCGCCCCAGGGCCAGGATGACCTCGCGGCGGGACGCGGGGAGCCACGCCGCCGTTGTCTCCATGAACTCCTTCTTGTACCAGAGCATGAAGAACACGAGGATCGGCGCGAGCACCAGGTTGAAGAGATTGAAGACGAGCCCCTCGGCCGCGGCGTAGACCCCGGCGCCGAGCTTGGCCAGCAGCTTGTCGGCCTGGCCGGCGGCCGTTTCGAAGAGCCAGCGCCACTCATCCGCCGCATAGGGAGGGACTGTCCGGCTCTTCCAGGCGAGCACGATCTGCTTGCCCTTCTGGAGATAGGCGGGGAGCCCGGCGATGAACGCCTCCCAGCGCATGCTGAGAAACGGCACGAGCACGATGAAGAAAAAGACGGAAAAGACCGCGAGAAGCGCGTAGAGAAAGAGGATGCCCCAGGGGCGGCGCACGCCGCGGCGCTCCATCGCCACCAGGAGTGGATCCAGGAGATAGGCGGTGACAAAGGACAGGAGAAAGCAGGAGACCGTATGCCTGATCGCATAGCCTGCGGCGATCAGCGCCCCGCCCGCCAGCAGCGCCGCCACGACCCTGTTCATCGCCGGTTGTTTGTCAGCCATCGCCTGCTCCTGTGGGGCGCCGGAGGTCGGCACCTCAGAAATCCTCCTCTTCGGCGCCGAAGAGATCGTTCTCCTCCAGCCACCGCCGGGCCCGGTCGGAGATGAGCTCCTCCTTCATGGCCATGTAGCGGTCGAATTCCTCGGGATAGAACGACAGGATCTCGTCCAGCCGGCCGTAGGGCTTTTTCCCTTCGAAGGAACGCAGCAGCATCCCCTTGAGGCTCGCATTGTCGAGCCCCCTGATGAACTCGTGGAGCAGCAGCCGCTCCTGCTCGTAATCAAAGCCGGGGATGCGGAGGAAACGGTCCTCGCTCTCTTCCATTTCCAGCCAGAAATCGTCATCGTCGAAATCGGACGGCACGGCAAAGATATCGCCCGTTTCCCTGTCGAGAAAATAGGCCAGCATCGTTTCCGGATTTTCGAACGCCTCCAGAAGATCATCCCAGAGTATTTCAATGTCTCGCATGAATCCCATGGTCACCTTACGCCTCGCCCGCCTCAACGCGCCTTTACCTTTGGCGGCCTTTCGATTATAGTGCCGCCATGCGCGCAATCTTCATCGCCGACGCCCACCTGCGGCAACCGGGGGACGAAAACTACCGGCTGCTCATGGAGTTCCTGGCCGGACTCCGGGGCAACGTCGACACCCTCTACATTCTCGGTGACCTGTTCGAGTTCTGGATCGGCTACGATCCGGTCCCCTTCACCCACTACCTCCCCCTGCTCGACCGGCTGCGGGAACTGGTCGACAGCGGAGTCCGGATCGAGTACTTCGAGGGGAACCACGATTTCCACATGGGGCCGTTTTTCACGGAGACGCTCCGGGCAACGGTCCACCCGGGCCCCGCCGTGGTCGACATCCGGGGGGAACGGTTCTATCTCTGCCACGGGGACGAGGTCAACCGGAAGGACTATCCCTACCGGCTCCTGCGGTTCATTCTCCACAGCCCCCTGACGCGGGTGGCCACCCGCATCGTTCCGCCCGCCGTGGCCTGCCGGATCGCCGTGGGCATGTCGCGGGAAAGCCGCAAGAACCATGGCCGGCGCCGGCACCGCTGGGACTACGCCGCCATGCTCCGGGCCTTCGCCGCCGAGCGTTTCCGGGAAGGATGCCGCGCGGTCGTTGCCGGACATTTCCACCAGCCGTTCATCGATCGCAACGACGACGGCACGGTCCTGCTCTCCCTGGGCGACTGGCTCACCCACTACACCTACGGCGAATGGATCGACGGCACCCTTTCGCTGAAGACCTACGGAACACCGTAACCCCGCCGCTAGACCCCGAAC
This sequence comes from Geobacter anodireducens, assembly GCA_001628815.1. Taxonomy (NCBI): domain Bacteria; kingdom Pseudomonadati; phylum Thermodesulfobacteriota; class Desulfuromonadia; order Geobacterales; family Geobacteraceae; genus Geobacter; species Geobacter anodireducens. Next base: position 1,145,955 of record CP014963.1, on the reverse strand, counting down.
AGCTCCCGGTACCTTTTCACCCGCTCTTCCAGCGTCGGCGCCGCAATCCGGAGGCAGATCTCGTCGGGACGGTACCCCCGGCAGACCGCCGGCCGCTCGTCGTAGACGGCGCACAGCCCCCCCGCGCCCAGATGGGCACAACGCACGCCCACCGGCTTGCCCAGCGTGCTGATGTCGGGTGCGGTGCAGCAGGTCCCGCATCTGAGACAGTCCATAAAAACCCGGATCATTGGCTACGGATTTCAGGCGACCGCCGCCGCCCGTCCTATTTGAAGAAGGCCTCCAGGGCCTGCTCGCCCACGTAGGACGCCTTGATCTTCCATTTGTCCTGGTTGATGACGAGGGCAGCCAGGGCTATTTGCGGGTTGTCGGTGGGAGCATAGGCGGCGAACCAACTGTAGTGTCCCTCGGGGTCGGTGCCGTTGATGGAGCCGGTCTTGGCGGCAATGGAGACGTCCGCCAGCTTGGGACGTCCGTTGCGGTCATGGAACGCCCGGCGGGAAGTGCCGGTGGTCACGGTGGTGGACAGCATCCGCGTGAGCTGCGATGAGACCTCGGCCGTGGTCACGGTCCGCAGCGGCCGGGGCTGGTGGGTATAGGCAACCTTTCCCGACGGATCGCGGATCTCGTCTGCCAGGGAGGGGGCGAGCATGGTGCCGCCGTTGGCAACCGTGGCCATCAGCACCGCCGCATGGAGCGGTGATATCTTCACCTCGCGCCCGAGCCCGGCCCCCATGAGGCGCAGGTCGTCGTCGGTGGAGGGGTGCTCGGCCTTGCTGGGCAGGACGGGCGTGCCGGGGAGCAGCGCGTGGTTGAAGCCGAACCGCTCGGCGCAGCGAAGGACCGAATCGCGGCCCGCCACGTCGCAGGCGAGCCGGCCGAAGACCGGGTTCACCGATTTTCCCATGGCAGTGGTCAGGTCCATCTCCTGGGCGCCCCGCTTGGGCAGGTCGCTCCAGTGGCGGGAACTCTCCGAATAGAGCCCCCCCCTGAAGGGGATCACGGTGTCGGGAGAGACCTTGCCCTGTTCGAGGGCAGCGGTGGCGGTGATGATCTTGAACAGCGACGCCATGGGGTAGATGCCGTAAAACGCCTGCTGCTCCCAGCCCGGCAGGACCGAGGAATGGGCCACCATGCCAGGATCCGGCCGCTGCGCGGCTCCATTGCCACGAAAACCCCGTAGGGAACCTGGAACCGGGCCAGGACGTCCTTGACCCGCTCCTGGACCTCTTCGTTGATGGCATACACCACCGTGCCTCCGCCGGCAAGGGATGCCACGAGGCGCCCCCCTTCGGCGCGGGCCGTGGGAAAGGCGCCGGCGGCCACGCGGAAGGCGCCGTAGGTGTCCAGGTCCCTGAGGCTCAGCGTGCCCGAATGGGCCTCTTCGCGGACGCTGGAAACGGCGGGCCGGCCCGAGAGAAGGAGGGACAGCACCGGATAGGCTACCAGGAGCGCGGCAATGAGGGGAAGCAGGAAGCGGAGGCGTTTTTTGCGGGGAGGTGGTTCGTCGAGCCTCTTGAAGGCATTGCGGGAGGCGCTCTTCCTCGACGGGAGGAAGGATGAGGCAGAGAATCGCTTCTTGTTCGTTAAATGTTTAAAATCCTGCATATATGTTCATTCCGCGCGAACATCGCGGCCGGCGTCGCCGGCCCGGATGCGGGGTCACTGTGAATGGATGGCAGACTGCCGTCACTATATAGGCAAAAGACCCGCATTGTCAATGTCGGCGCCCGTTGACGGGCCGACATGAGCCATAATTAATCGGTCCCGGCCCCCTTGGCCAGGTCCTGAAGTTCACATCCCCCAGCTCCGCGGCCACGGCCCCTTCCATTCTCGTTGCCAGCCACTCCACCGCCGGGTCGAACCGCCCGTCAGCCAGGGGCATGGCCCGGCCCCTGAGCGACGCGACCAGCTCCCGGACCCGCATGTGCTCCAGCTCCCGGGCCGGCAGGTAGAGGGTTTCCCCGCCGCAGCTCTCGGCAAGCCACCCCTTGGCGACCAGCATGCCCAGGGTTTCCCGCACGGTCCGCTCCGGCACGTCGAGCCGCTCGGCCAGGCGTTCGGCGTTCCAGGGCGCCCGGTCGTGAAAAAAAGCCCGGCACACCTCCAGCAGCAGGGCCAGGGCCAGGCGCTCGCGCGCCGCGGGCTCCAGGTCGGGGATGTGGGTTTCGCGCCGGAAGGTGCGGCGATGCTGATGGGCATAGACCACCTCCACGCCGAACAGCACGATCGCCCAACTCGCATAGAGCCAGATCATGAAGACCGGCAGCACGGCGAGGGTGCCGTAAATGGCATTGTATTTGGCCACCCCCACCTGAAAGTGGATATATCCCCACTGGGCGGCCTGCCAGAGCGTGCCGGCGATGACCCCGCCCACCAGGGCCGAGCGGAAGCGCACCTTGGCATTGGGGATGAGCATGTAGAGGAAGACAAGGGCGAGCCAGATGCTGAGATAGGGGACCAGCCGGAAAACCGCCACCAGCACGTCTCCCAGGTAGGCGGTACCGATCAGCCACAGGACCGCCTTCTGGCTCTCGAGGGTTGTGGTGACGCTGATGGCGGCGAAGATCAGGATCGGACCGAACACCACCACGCTCAGGTAATCGCTGAACCGCCGGTAGAGCGACCGGGTTTCCCGCACCCCCCAGATGGAGTTGAAGGTTTCCTCGATGTTCCCCAGCAGGGTGACGGCCGACACCACGAGGGTCACCAGGCCCACGGCGCCCAGGGAGCCGACCTTGGTGTTGTTGATGTAGGTAATGATGCGGTCGACGATTTCATGGGACCCTGCCGCGACCTGATCGAGAATGAAGGGTTCCAGGGTGTTCTGCACCCCCAGCCCCTTGAGGACCGCGAAGGCAAGGGCAAAGAAGGGAACGATCGACAGGAGCGTGGAATAGGTCAGGGCCGAGGCGTGCAGCAGGCACTGGTCGTCCACGAAGTTGCCCACGGCGGCCACCGCCGCCTGGAGCGCGGCCACCAGCCGGCCGCGGACCGGCCCGAGCCCGTCGGTGTCCATGGCCCGGAACGCATCCAGATAGCGGGTGATTGTACTCTTTGGTCCCTGCTCCATCCGCGTCCCCCGCCCTGCCGGAGTGCGCACGAAAAAGCCCACGCGGGGTGGGCTGGTTCGTGCGGCGCCGGGAGTGGCTACATCTCCTTGAACTTCTCCCGCTCCCGGTCCATGGCTTCCTTCCCCGCCTCGATGGCGGAGCTGATGATGGTCTTCTTCTCGGTAATGAGGTCCTTGGTCTCCTCGTAGGTGTCCTTGATCTTGGACTGGGCCTCTTTCGTGAAGCCCTTGATCTTGTCGAGGGCCTCATCGGTCAGATCCATGATGTTTTCGCGCATCTCCCTGCCGGTCTTGGGTGCGAGCAGAAGCCCCAGGCCCGCCCCCACCGCGGCTCCGGCCAGGAATGACAGGAATACCGTTCCGACGCTCGTTCCTCTTTCTTCTGACATACGAATTACCCCCTTTTCTTGATGAGTCGTTCCATGAGGTACTTTCCGGCCACCCGGGCGCCGGTGCTCCAGGCGGAGGAGGCCGCTGCCGCGTGGGCAACGCTGCCGATGACGGCATTGATGGTCCGGATGTTGCGCCCGGTGTCGCCCACGGCTTCCATGAATTCCTTCACGTCGTCCACCCGCTCGGCAACCCCCTCGGTGACGACCTTCAGCTCGGCAAGGGTCTGCTGGAGCTCCTGGGTGAGGGGCTTCAACTCCTGCCCCACCTGGGCCATGACGTTCCTGAACTCTGCCGCGGTTCTCCTGATCTCCACCAGCGTCGGAATGAGAAACGCCACCAGCACAACCAGTGCGCAGGCCATTACCAGTACGGCAAGTGCGCCAATGCTCATGAAGTCGACCCTCCACGGTCTTAATGGGAAACAGTATAGTGCACGGGACGGGGATTGCAAGGAGCCCACCTGCCGACAGGCCCCGGCCCCGGCCGCCGTTGCTGCTGCTTTAGCGTGCGGTTAACTATAGCCAACGGTCCTTGCTTTTGCAAACGAATTGCTCATTGTTTACGCAGATACGGAAGCTTGGCGGCAAAATCCGGTTGACAAACCGGCAGGGGCTTCCGTATCCTTCACCAAAAGAGAATAGTAGACCTTCTTATCAAGAGTGGTGGAGGGAAAGGCCCTGTGAAACCACAGCAACCGGTCCGGCAGCGGACGCCAGGTGCTAAATCCTGCCCGAAAGGGAGCGATGAGAGGGAGCTTGAGACCAGCGACACGTACAGGCCCCTTCCCGTTTCCGGGGGGGGCCTTTCGTTTTCGCCGCCGCGCGCACGCGCCCATGGGGAATCATGTCCGTCGGCATCGTCGAAGAACAATCCGTCACCTTTGCAACGGATCTCAGGCTGGAAAGCGGCCGGATACTGGGGCCCATCACCCTGGCCTACGAGACCTACGGCCGGCTGAACGCCGAGCGGTCCAACGCCATCCTGGTGGCCCACGCCTGGACCGGCAATGCCCATCTGGCGGGCAGGCACGGCGAAGACGACCCCAAGCCGGGCTGGTGGGACGCCATCGTCGGCCCGGGCCGGCTCCTGGACACCGACCGCTGGTTCGTCATCTGCTCCAACGTCATCGGTTCCTGCTACGGCTCAACCGGCCCCGCCTCCATCAACCCGAAGACCGGCAAGCGCTACAACCTCTCCTTCCCGGTCATCACCGTGCGGGACATGGTACGGGCCCAGGCCCTGCTGCTGGACCACCTGGGCATCGACCGGCTCCTGACCGTCCTCGGCGGGAGCATGGGCGGGATGCAGGCCCTGGAATGGGCAACCCAGTTCCCGGACCGGGTCCGCTCGGCCATCGCCCTCGCCACCACGAGCCGTCCGTCGCCCCAGGCCATCTCCCTGAACGCCGTGGCCCGCTGGGCCATCTTCAACGATCCGTCCTGGAAAAAGGGGGAGTACCGGAAAAACCCCAAGGACGGCCTGGCGCTTGCCCGGGGTATCGGCCACATCACGTTCCTCTCCGACGAATCCATGTGGCAGAAGTTCGGCCGCCGCTACTCGGCCCGGGACGGCCTGTTCGACTTCTTCGGCCAGTTCGAGGTGGAACGCTACCTCACCTACAACGGCTACAATTTCGTGGACCGCTTCGACACCAACTCGTTCCTCTACCTGGCCAAGGCCCTGGATATGTACGACGTGGCCTGGGGGTACGAGTCGCTGGAGGACGCGCTCAGCCGCGTCGCGGCCCCGATCCAGTTCTTCGCCTTCACCTCCGACTGGCTCTACCCCCCCTACCAGACCGAGGAGATGGCCACCACGCTCCGGGCCCTGGGCAAGGAGGCCGAATACCACCTGATCCCCTCGGCCTACGGCCATGACGCCTTCCTCCTGGAGCACGAAACCTTCGCGCCCATGGTGCGGGACTTCCTGGCCCGCGTGGAGCGGGGCTAGGCCTCCGCACACAAAAAAACCCGGCGATCGTCCGCCGGGTTCCGCTCACGCGCCGGTGATCCGCCGGTAGAGCTCCAGGTAGGCCTCCGTCTCCCGCTCCGGGGAAAAACGCTCCCGCACCAGCTCCCGTCCCTGTTCGCCGAGGCGCCGGCCCAGTGCTGGATTGCGGAGCAGGTCCCGGGCACGGTCCAGGAATTCCCGCTCGCCCCGGAACAGGAAACCGGTGGCCCCTTCCTTCACCACCGAGCGGTTGCCGTCGATGTACGACGCCAGGACCGGCGTGCCGAAGGCCAGGGCCTCCAGGACGCTGTTCGCCATCCCCCCCTCGAAGATCGAGCTGTTGATGACCACGTCGGCCCGGTGGAACAGGGCGCCGATGGCGCCGCGCCCCACTTCGCCCAGGTAGCGGGCAAAGGGATGGCGGTCCATGGCCTCCAGTGTTGCGGCGCCGTACTCCCGGTCCAGGATCGGCCCGGCCAGCAGGAAGCGGACCCGCGGGTCCTCCCGGTGGAGCTCCGCCAGGGGACCGAGGGCGAAGGCCGCATTCTTGACCGGCCGCAGTCCGGCCGGCAGGAAGAAGACGAACTCGCCCCCCTCGAACCGCTCTTCCCCCCACTCGAACTCTTCCCCGGGCAGTTCCACCCCCTGGGGGATGACCGCCATCGTTTCGGCCAGGGAAGGATGATGATCAAGCACCCGGCACCGGACGCACTTGTGGAACGCCGCCACCGCGGCGGCATCGCGCAGGACCGCCAGGGTATCCCGGCGCCGGGCGTCCTCCAGCGCCTCATACACGTCCGAACCGGTCAGGGTGACCAGGTACGGGATGCCCGTGGCCCGGCCGGCCTCCCGGGCCACGCGCCCCCCCAGATAGGCGTGCAGGGCGTGAATCAGGTCCGGCGGATCGGCCGCGATCCGCCTCAGGATCTCCTCGGCGGGCGCGGCGTCCAGGGCGTGGACGGTCACCCCGTGCCCCGCGGCCCGGAGCTGGCGCTCGATCCGCCTGGCAGTAACGGCATTCCCCCGGACAGGGGGGTGATAATAGGGGGTAATCAGGGTGATGTTCATGGGTGGCTCGCATCCCTTCCGCAGGGTGCCGATGGTAGCCCGAACCGGCGGCGGACGCAAGGACAAAGACCCTTGCCGGGCCGCTTCCGCTCATGGTATCGTGGCCCATCTCGCAGGGAGACTCACCCCATGAAGATTACCATACTCGGCAGCGGCACCTCCACCGGCGTTCCCATGGTGGGGTGCACCTGCCCCGTCTGTTCGTCGACCGACCCGCGCGACAAGCGGACCCGCGCCTCCCTCCTCATCGAGGCGGCGGGCCGCTACATCCTGGTGGACACCTCCCCCGACCTGCGGCGCCAAGCCCTGCGGGAAAAAATCCCCCACATCGACGCGGTGCTCCTCACCCACTCCCACGCCGACCACGTGAACGGCATCGACGACCTGCGCGGATTCCACTTCATCCACCGGCGCGTGATCCCCTGCTACGGCAGCCGCGAAACCATGGACGCGGTACTGCGGAACTTCTCTTACATCTTCAAGGGGATGGAAGTGTCCGGCTATGCACCGCTGCTGGACCCCCACGTGATCCACGATCCGTTCGCCCTGTTCGGCCGGACCATCGTCCCCATCCACCTGCACCACGGCGCCATGCCCGCCACGGGCTACCGGATCGACGGGGCTGCCTACCTGACCGACTGCAGCCGCATCCCCGAATCATCCCTGGCGCTGCTGGGGGGGCTCGACCTGCTGGTGATCGACGCGCTCCGCTACACTCCCCACGAGAACCACTTCAACATCGATGGGGCGCTCGGCGTGGTTGCGGCACTGCGCCCGAAGCGGACGATCTTCACCCACCTGACCCACGAAGTGGCCTACGCCGACGGCATCCGGCTGCCGAATGGGGTGGAGTTCGCCCACGACGGAATGACCGTCACGCTCTGAGTCGTCCCCCTAGCGCATCACCCTTGAAAAACCCGTGATTTACCGATATAAGAGCATATTCGTGAACACGCTCCGGGTGACGCATCCCCTGACAGGGCAGCCATGCACAGAGACATCCGCCTCCACGGCCAGATAGACGAACGGATCGAGTACTACGCCATCGTGGCGGGTGAGGACTCGCACCAGCGTTACTTCTTCAATGCCGCGGAAGGTCCCGGGGGGGAGCTTCGCTTCTTCGCGCCCGGCAACGAATTCGTCCTGGGCCCGGGGGGCATCAGGCACGAGGGGAATGGCGGCTCCTTCTGCGAGTACATGTTCGGCGTGGACCAGCCGGTGCCGGACCTGGCCAAGGGCGACGTCATCAACCGGCTCGTCATGTACGGCGCCCGCATGGAGGAGGAGAGCGGCAACCTCGTCTTCGACGACCGAACCGGTGGCCAGCTCGGGTTCGAAAAGATGTTTTTCGAAGGCAACGCCGTGGTCAACTATTTTTTCTTCATCTCCCCGGCCCGGGTGTCCGGCCCCCTGAGACGGCAGCAGGAATCCATCGTCAGGACCATCGGCAAGACCCTCAAGCGGTCGGTCGCCGTGGGGGAGCAGGACGAAAACGCCCTCATCGCCGAGGTGCTGGCCCTGTTGGGCGATCCCACGGCCCTGTTCTTCCTCTTCAAGCTGATCAACGTCCACCACCGGGAGTACCACGACACCTTCCGGCGGCTCTACTTCAGGAACAAGAAGATCGCCGACGACGACTTCGCCATGCTCACCGCCGTTGCCGAACGCCACGGCATCGACCGTTACCAGCAGGAGCGGATCAGGATCGATGTCATGTACAAGCACCCGGCCAACCGCCGGATCGTTGACGAGTACAAGAACATCCTGATCGGCTGCCACCGCAAGGGGGAGATCAGCCGGCTCGAGAATGCCCGTCTCACTCGGCTCAAGACCCTGTCGGTCCGCAACAAGATCCCGGGCGCGCTCTTCTACACCCTGGACGAAGTCCTGAAAAACGACAAGAAGCTGGTTGCGCCCGAGGAGCAGGACTATCTCTCCGATATCCGCCAGATCCTGGAAGGAATCTTCCTGTCCGAGCGGGACATCGAGAGCGTCATCGACCGGGAGGACATGGCCCGGCTCCTGTTCGCCAAGAAGAAGGCCGCCGAAAACCGGGACCACGCCTTCGAGGAGCTGCTGCTGGACGCCAGCCGCCTCTGCGACGAAAAGATGCGCGACGGCGCCGACCTGGCCATCATCGAGGGATTCTCCTACCTGATCACCTTTTTCGACCGGTACGACACCACCTCCCAGGCCATCAACCAGTTGGCCTTCATGGAAAACGTCCGGATCACCGAAGAAATGGTCCGCAGCCTGCTGGGCAACAAGATCGCCTTCGACTCGCTCCGGGACGGCCTGTTCGACGAGCTTTTCATCGCGGGGCTCCTGGAAAACAAGTATCTGGGGCGTTACGGCCGGATGAAGATCACCACCCTGCGGCGCGGCCTGACTGAAATCGAGCAGAACCGGCTCACGGTGGCCGCCCTGATGGAGCACCTGCTGACCATCGACCAGGAGGAGCGCCTGGCGATCCTGCTCCTGTCCCACGTGCGTGACCGCATCCGGAACTTCTACTCGAAGTACACCACCAAGGCGGATCAGCAGGCCCTCAGGCGCGAGGTGAACGAGGAGCTGATCGCCAAGAAGCTCGTCGACGGGAACGTCCCGGACCGGCTCTTCGACGAAGCCATCCTCACCATCCAGAAGGAAGCGGTCTACCTCCACGGCCTCCTGCCCCGCATCATTGCCGACCGGGACACCGCCCTGCGCGAAGACTTCCTGGAAAACTCGGGCCTCGACCGCTTCTACGTGGAAGAGCTGGAGCGGGAGTACTTCGAGCTGAACGACCTGGACCTGGAGGAGCTGTACCAGATCCGAAAAGGGCTGAGCTGACCGGGCGCGCCCGCCTCCCTTGACTTTCCCCCCTCCCTTCACCTACACTGGCCCTGAGTACACTTTCTACACTCAGAGGTCCCAATGGAGTCCCGTTCGTCGCACCTCCCCCTTTTGCGAGATCAGATCGTTGCCTATGGCAAGGAAAACCTGGCGGAGATGCTCCACCTGCTGGCCGAAGGGGTGCGCCTCGTCTCCGGCCAAGACCGGCTTCGCATCTACCTGGAAGACCTGACCCGCGGCGTCCTCACCTGTGTCCACGCCTCGGGCCCCCTGACCGAGGAGATCCGTGAGGTGAGCTTTCCCATCATCTCCCGGGAGGCGTCGGTTTCCAGCGTCTTCGTGTCCCAGTACGCCGCCGAGTTCCACTACGAGCCGGAAGGAAAACACACCTTCGACCGAGGCTTTGCCGAGCGCTTCGCCATCGGCCACAGCTACATCCTGCCAGTGGTGAGCCAGGGGAAATCCATCGGCGTGGTCTGCATCGACCGCTTCCGGCCGGGGGAGATCCTGCGGGGCAAGGGGAAGGCGCTCCTGGGCGAGTTCGTCACCTCCGTGGCCGACCGGCTCGACGTCGCCCGCATCTACCACCAGCAGCTCCTGCTCGCCCGCCGGGTCGAGGAGTACAAGAAACGGGAAGCGGCCTCGTTCATGGTGCAGTCGGCCGTGCGCCTCATCGACCGGCTGACCCTCGCTTCGGTGCTGGTGCCCGTTGCCGGCCCGGAAGGCTCGTCGCGCCTCGCCATCCTGGCCAGCCACTCGGAAGACCCCAGCCTCAAAAAGCAATACGACGAGCAGGGAGAGATCGCCCTCCAGAGGGGAACCTCCCTCATCTCCCGGTTCCTGGACGACAACGCGGTCATTGCCGACGAGCGGCTCCTGCGGCCGCTCTTCATCCCGGACCTGACCCAGCAGGAGCTCCAGAAAAAGGCCCTCACCGAACAGATGGCGCTGCGCTCCCTCTACGTGGTGCCCCGCTACGAGGCATCGAGCCGCAAGGTCATCTGCCTGGTCAACTATTTCACCAAAGACCTGTACCGCTTCTCCGACTTTGAGATGGGCCTGCTCCAGACCCATGCGGAGATGGCGGAGCGGATGGTGAACGAGATCGGCGGCGAGCACCTGGAGATCCGGGTCCTGGCCGAGATCACCGAACTCCTCCAGGAGCGCAACGAGGAGCTCTCTCCCTTCCTCACCCGGGTCCTCTCCATGGCCACCGAGCTGATCGGCGCCGACACCGGCAGCATCGCCATCGTGCAGGAGCGCGACGGCGAAAAATGGCTCGTGGTGGAAGACGAGGAAGGGACCATCGTCGGGGCCAAGAACAAGTCGTGGCTCAAGAAGTACATTCCCCCCTTCAGGATCGGCGGCCACGAGCTTCCCCCCGAGGAACGGAGCCTCACCGGCTACGTGGCCTGGTCCAAGCAGCCGAAGATCATCGCCCACGTGGCGGACGAGCAGGGGGGTGAAGGGTTCCACCGCTCCATGCACGAGTTGATCAAGAGCGAGATCGCGGTCCCCATCGTCTGCGACGACGAGGTGATCGCCGTGGTCTGCCTCAATTCGCTCAAGCCCGCCTGGTTCACGGAGGAGCACAAGCGGATCCTGCAGATCATCGACCGGCTCACCTCCCGGCACATCTCCGACATCCAGCGGATCGAACGGCTCCAGAGCGAGGTGACCCGGCTCAAGACCGACGTGGCCTACAAGGACCCCCAGATATCCTCCTACCGGCTCGGCAACATCATCGGCAACAGCCGCAAGGCCCAGGAGATCGTCGATTTCATCAACACCGTGTCGGTGCCCCTCTTCAACCGGATCACCCTCTGGAGCAAGAACGTCCTCCAGGAGGCGACCATCGGCCTCCCCTCCATCCTCGTCCAGGGGCAGACCGGTGCCGGCAAGGAGTTCTTCTTCAACAACCTCTACAACAAGCTGAACGAGATGTACCGGGAGAAGCTCAACCCCGCGGGCCAGCTCCCCGTGAAAAAGACCAACATCGCGGCCTACAGCGGTGACCTGACCTACTCGGAACTCTTCGGCCACAAGAAGGGGGCCTTCACCGGCGCCTACAGCGACCGCAAGGGCATCCTGGAGGATGCCGCCGGCGGGATCGTCTTCCTGGACGAAATCGGCGATGCCGACCCCAAGACCCAGGTGCAACTGCTCCGGTTCCTGGACAACGGCGGGTTCGTGCGGCTGGGGGAAAACCAGGAACGCTTCAGCCGGGTGCTCCTGGTGGCCGCCACCAACAAGGACCTGGCGGAAGAGATCCGCAAGGGCAACTTCCGGGAGGACCTCTACCACCGGCTGTCGGAGCTGGCGGTGCAGGTGCCGTCCCTCAACGAGCGGCGCGAGGACATCCCCGACCTGGCCACCCACTTCCTGGGCAAGCTCTACCGCACCTACCGGGGGGACGAGTCCAAGGACGCCGCCCCCACCCTGGCGGAGGAGGCCAAGCGGCTCCTGATGAACCACCACTACCACGGCAACATCAGGGAGCTGCGGAGCATCCTGTTGCGGGCGCTCTTCTTCCGCAAGGGCACGGTGCTCACCGCCGACGACGTCCGGCGCGCCCTGGCCGCGGGCATGCGCGAGTTCGCCCCTGCCACCGCCACCCAGGAGCTGAACGACCGGATGGTGACGGAAATCCTGGACAAGATCGCCAATGGCGAAACCTTCTGGGAAGCGGTCTACGAGCCCTACTCCCGCAACGCCATCCCCCGCGACGCCGTCCGGCTCGTCATCGAGCGGAGCCGCGACGCGGCGGGCCGGAGCATGCCCCAGGTGGCCCGCTACCTCAAGGCCGTGGGCGACGATGTGGAAGAAAACGACGAGGAACGGAAGCGGTTCTTCAAGTTCAAGAATTTCTTGTACAAGACGGTGAAGATCTGAGAGCGGCAGCCCGGGAACCGACGGCACGGCCGGCCCGAATGCCGGTGCCGGCCGATCAGGGCACTGGCCGTGCCTGTTAAAAGACGATTGGCGGTAGCGATCTCGCTTACTGCGCCGCTCGCCGGCGCCGGGCACCGCCTGCGCCATGACGGACCCCTTTGGCGTTCAGCCACTCGCGCCATGCGGGATACGCATGGCGCAAACTTTGCACGAGACATAACCCCGAACCGGCAGTTCATTCCCCGTTATGGAGATGCTGCATGAAAAAAAAGAAGGCGCATGCCGCGGGACAAGGGCCGAATCTGTCCGTGACCAATCCCCCCCGCACTTTTTTTGAAGACACGCTGGCGCTGTTCAACTCCAGACGCTTCGACCTGCTGGACCAGAAGATCAATGGGGCCGTGCACAAATGGCCCAACCACGCCGTGGTCTGGAAGGCGATCGGCGTCATCATGCTCATGGAGGGGCGGTTCAAGGAAGCAATCGAACCGTTGACCACGGCGGCAAACCTGGCGCCGGGCGATGCGCAGCTGCACCACAACCTGGGGGTGGCATACCTGCGGCTCGAGCAGCATGAAAATGCCGTACCCTGGCTGCAGCGGGCCACCAGCCTCAAGCCGGATTATGCCCAGGCCTTCGCCAACCTGGGTATCGCCCAGGCAGAGATCGGGCTTCTCCAGGCGGCGGAAAGCAGCTACCGCACTGCGCTGAAAATCACCAAGGATTTCCCCGAGGCGCTCAACAATCTCGGCAATGTGCTGAATGATCAAAAGCGGTATGGGGAGGCAGAGGAGTGCTTTCGGCGGGCAATAGCCCTTAAGGCGGATTTTGCCGAAGCCCTCAACAACCTGGGCACGAGCCTGAAAGGCCTGAACCGGCTGGAGGAGGCAGAAGCCACCTACCGGAAGGCCCTGTCGCTGATGCCGGATTATACCCGCGCCCACATCGGCCTGGGCCACACCCTGCTGAAGCTCCGCCAGCCGGACAAGGCAGCGGCGAGCTTCCGCCGGGCAATCGAGCTTTCCCCCTACGAACTGGAAGCCCATGACGGCTTGAGCATGACCCTCGGCGACACGGTTCCCCTGTGGCATCTGCCCATGATGAACGACAAGCCCAGGAACGATGCCTATTTCAATGCATTGCAGGCGGCAGTCACCCCGGAGACGCGCGTTCTGGAAATCGGGACCGGATCGGGCCTTTTGTCAATGATGTCGGCCCGCCTGGGCGCCCGGCACGTGACCACCTGCGAGGTGGTCACGGCAATTGCCGAGACTGCCGCGTCCATCGTGAAAGACAACGGGTTCGCGGACCAGGTCACCGTGATTCCGAAACTGTCAACCACCCTGGAGGTCGGCGTCGACCTGGAAGAGCGGGCCGACCTGCTCGTCTCGGAAATCCTGTCGAGCGAATTTCTCGGCGAAGGCGTTCTGAGCAGCATCGAAGACGCAAAACGGCGGCTGCTCAAACCGGGAGCCCGGATCATCCCCGCCCGGGGCTCGGTCCGGATTGCCCTGTTCGGCGGACGGGACATCGAAATGAACGTCCGGGTCGACGAGGTCTACGGCTTCGACCTGTCGAGGTTCAACGACATCGTGCCCCCGAAGCAGTATGTCGGCAGGAACGATCTCAACATCGAGCTGCTGAGCGACGGCATCGGGGCCATTCATTTCGACTTCATGGGCACGGATCACTTCCCCGCCAGCAGAAGCTACGGCATAGACGTGCCGATCACCAGGGCCGGCAGGTGCTGCGGCGTCATCCAGTGGATACGCCTTGAAATGGACGATACCTTCGTCTTTGAGAACCATCCGGCAGAGAGGAATGTGGCATCCGGCTGGCAGCACTGCGTGTATCTCTTCAAGACCCCCATCGACGTGCAGCCCGGCCAGGTTGCGCAGATCATCGCCTCCCACGACATCAGGACCTGCTGGTTCTTTCTGAAAAAGATAGTGACCCCGTGACATCCGCCCGAATGGGGCGGATCACGCATGCATCACTTATGTAACCTCTTCACGGTGAATCAATGAACCGCAAACTGAGACGAGCCAACCTGAAGGCAAGCGAGCCGACGCCCCACGAGATCGGCAATGTAATCAACTCCATGCGGCAGGGTCGCTACGAAGAGGCGGCGCATCGTGCAAAGGGCCTTACCGAACGGTTCCCCGATCATGGTTTCGGCTGGAAGATACTGGGAACCTGCACCTTGCTGCTGGGGCGGAACGGGGATGCGCTGCCCCTGTTTCTGAAGGCCGCCGGCCTGTTGCCCGAAGACCCGGATATCCACTGCAATATCGGCATCATCTACTATGAGCTGAATCAGCTCAACGAGGCTGAATACTACTGCCGCTACGCGCTGAAGCTGCGGCCGAACGACGCCATCGCGCACAACAATCTCGGCAACATCCTGAGCAGCCTGGGGCGGTTGGACGAGGCGGAGGCATGTTTCCGCCGCGCCATGGAGAACAACCCGGATCTGGCCCAGGCGCACTACAACCTCGGCTGCACGCTTCAGACCCTGGGCCGCCTGGAGGAAGCGGAGAGCTGCCATCGCCGCGCAGTGGCAATCAGGCCCTCGTATGAAGAGGCATACGCGAGCCTCGGCAACGTCCTTAAGGAAATGGGCCGCCTGGATGAGGCGCTCGAAAGCTGGAAACTGTCTCTTGCGCATCAGGAGGACTGGACGAACGCATTACAGCGCCTGACCAACCCCCTGCTCATGGACGGGGATCTGACCCGCGGTCCCGAGTATCCCGCCGCGGACGCGGCAGAGGGACAGCCTCACCCGTCACCCCGGGAACTATCGTCACACCTGGCGGCGTCTTCCGTCGAATCGCTCGACCGGAAGTACCGGGTCCCCTCCCATGAGCATGACGGATCTGCCGAAGCGGGAGCCCTTGCCAAGAGAGGCGAAAACGCGCCCCGCCCCCTGCGCATTGTGTTGATCTACCCTCCCTTGTGGCAGATACCGTCCGCGGATCTGAACGTACCGGAAGGCATGCCGTTCGGTCCGCCCGCCACCGCCGGCGGACCGGTCGCCATCAGCAGGGAACTCAAGACCATTACCCAGGGCGTGCTGTCCATCGCGGCCCAGGCGAAAAAAGCCGGGCACGACGTGCGCGTGTACAATCTGTTCAACGCGCCCTGGGCCGACATCGTGGCCCTCATCGCCGAAACCGGGGCCGACGTGTATGGCGTATCCGGCTACAACTCCAACCGGCGCGGCATGGGCGCGCTGTGCGCCCTGATCAGACAGTATCATCCCCACGCCCACATTACGGTCGGCGGCCCCTTCGCAACGACGCTCCCCCTTGAAACGCTGCGTTATTACCGCGCGATCGACACGGTTGTCATCGGCGAAGGCGAAGAGACCTTCATGGAGCTGCTCGATCATATCCGCTCGCACCGGCCGGCAGTGGGAATCCCGGGCACTGCGTGGCGAAACGGCGACGAGGTGGCGCTCGGTCCACTGCGCCCCCGGATCAGTGACCTCGACACGCTTGCATCCCATTTTGACTACTATTCGAGCAATATCGTGATGACGTCGCGCGGCTGCCCCTCCAAATGCTCGTTCTGCGGCAATCCCGTATTGTGGGGGCGGAAGATCCGTTTTTACTCCACAGACTACTGCATTGACATGTTCAGGAAGGCACTGGCCCGGCTGCCGGTGCCCTACCTCATGATCGCAGACGACACCTTCACCGCCAACCAGCAGCGTACTCTGAAGATGTGCGACGCGATCATCGGGAACAAGCTCGACGTTCTCTGGAGCTGCAGCACCCGCGTGGATGCCATGGAGGACGAGGTACTGCACAGGATGAGGCGGGCAGGCTGCCAGGAGATCATGATCGGGGTGGAATCGGGGTCACCGGAGATCCTCGACAGGATGCACAAGGGAATCACCCCCGAAATGGTCCTCACGGTGACCCGCGCGGCCAAAAAGTATGGCATGCTCGTTCACTATTACATGATCGTGATCAATCGCGGAGAAACGCCCGACACGCTCCAGGCGAGCATCGACCTGATCCGGGCCGGTCGGCCCAACAGCTACGACCTCACGCCCCTGATGTTTCTGCCGGGCACGGAAGACTACGGTCATCTGTGCCAACAACAGGGATTGACCTCGGATATCTTCTTCCGGAACGACTTCATGGATATCTCCGTGGAAAGAAAGCGCAAAAAAGACCTTGATACGGTCATGCAGCATGTTTACTGCAGCATCGGAACCATCGGCGGCTACGAATATACCGTGGCGGAAAGGGAAGCCGTCGCAACCCTCCTGCCTGACGTGCCCGCTGTCCATGTGGAGCTCGCCAACGCATACCTTCGCGCGGGCCTGTTCGACAAAGCCACGGCGGCATTGACTCGGGCAGAGGAGCTGGGCTTCCCCATCGGCAACATCATCCTCAACCAGCACGCGTGTAGTGCCCTTGCACGCAACCAGATCGACACGTCCCTCGATTTCCTGGAACGGGCGTGCCGATCCTTTCCTGACAGCACGGTGAAGGGCAACTACGACAAACTGATGGCCTGGATCGACAGCCGTGCCACTGGCCACGTCAAGCCGTGCCTGCTGTGCGACTCCGTCCGGGCCCAGGACTTCGTGTTCCGCGCCGATGAAACCGCGAGCGGGCTGCCGGTTCTGCAGTAAGCTGCCGCCATGACCTCCCGGACATCTGAGCCGGGCGATGCGACAGATCTTCTTCGACAGGGATGAACGCCGGCCGGCCCGGCACCGGATCACCCGACAACCACCGCCATCCCGACCGCCAAGTTCCCGTCCTGCACGGCCCCGCTCAACCGGGGCCTTTGTTTTTTCCCGCCCCTGCCTCAGGAAAGAACGGTTTCTCCGGGGCCTCTCTTCTTGATGATTTCTTGATGCGGTCCCCCCCTCTTTTGAGCCTGCGTTGAGGCGCCTTCCGCTATGGTAGTGACAAGGAGTTCACGCGGGAGGACGGCCATGAAAATCTATTTTTTCGATTGCGTCACGGGCGTGTACCAGGGTGAGGGGTTCGAGGACGAAACAATGGCCGGCACGATTGACGGGGCCACGACCGTGGCGCCGCCGCCCTACGGCAGGGGGGAAATACCGGTCTACCAGTGCCGGAGCAGGACATGGACCGTGACGACGCTCCCGCAGAAGACGAAACCCCACCCCACGCCGGACTGAGGCTCTGCTCAGGTCGGACATGAAGCGGGCAGGACACTCGTCGCGCCTCGGCAGCAGCCACAATGCCTCACCATTACTTCCGGGGGCTTCCCGCACGAAACACGAGAGCCGGGACCGGCCCCCGCCGGCATCCCACCGATGTGATACACTTACTAGCGTTGTTCAATCCGGAGATTGAACCATGAACCTGTACGAATGGCTGCAGACCGTACTCTTTTTCACCCTCCTCCTGGTTATGGTCAAGCCCCTGGGCGCCTTCATGGCCCGGGTCTTCCAAGGGGAGCGAACCGTCCTGTCTCCCGTTCTCGTCCCCTGCGAGAACCTCCTCTACCGCATCTGCGGGGTGAAGCACGAGGAGGAGATGGACTGGAAGCGCTACGCGCGTGCCCTGGTCCTCTTCAACCTGGTCCTTTTTGCGGCGCTCTTTGCCATGCTGACGCTGCAGCACCTGCTCCCCCTCAATCCACAGCGGCTGCCGGCCTTCCCGTGGCCCCTGGCGCTCAACACCGCCGTCAGTTTCGTCACCAACACCAACTGGCAGGCCTATGCCGGGGAGCAGGCAGCGAGCTACTTCACCCAGATGGCGGGACTGACGGTGCACAACTTCGTCTCAGCCGCCAACGGCATCGCCGTGGCGATCGCCGTGATCCGCGGCTTTGCCCGGCGGACGACCGCCCTGATCGGCAACTTCTGGGTCGACCTGACCCGCGCCACACTCTACATCCTGGCGCCGATCTCCCTGATCGCCGCCCTTGTCCTGGTTTCCCAGGGGGTGATCCAGAACGTCAGCGATTACAGGACGGTGTCCCTGGTCCAGCCGGTCGTCCACGACACGCCGAAGACCGATGCCGGGGGGATTCCGGCCGTCGAACGGGTGACCGTGAAGGAGGTCACGATCCCCATGGGGCCGGTCGCCTCCCAGGAGGCCATCAAGGAGCTGGGGACCAACGGCGGCGGCTTTTTCAACGCCAACTCGGCCCATCCCTACGAAAACCCGACCCCGCTCACCAACCTGGTGGAGATACTCCTGATCCTCCTCGTCCCCGTCTCGCTCACCTACACCTTCGGCGCCATGGTGGGGAACACCCGCCAGGGATGGGCGCTGCTAGGGGTCATGCTCCTGATCCTGGCCGCTTCCCTCGCGGCGTTGCATGCCATGGAATCCGGCGGCAATCCGCTGGTGGCGAAACTCGGCGTCCACGGGAGCAACATGGAGGGAAAGGAAACCAGGTTCGGTCCGGCCGGAAGCAGCCTGTTCACGGTGGCGACCACCGGCACCTCCTGCGGCGCGGTCAACACCATGCACGACTCGCTCACGCCCCTCGGCGGCATGGTCCCCCTCACCCTGATGCTTTTGGGGGAACTGGTCCCCGGCGGGGTCGGTTCCGGCCTCTATACCATGCTCGCCTTTGCGGTGATCGCGGTCTTCGTCTCGGGCCTCATGATCGGGCGCACGCCGGAGTACCTGGGCAAGAAGATCGAAGTGCGCGAGATGTGGCTGTCGGTCGTCACGGTCCTGATTGCCGGCGTCACGGTGCTGGTGCTTTCGGGGCTCGCCATGGTCACCCCCCAGGCGGTGTCGTCCATGGCCAACCCCGGCGCCCACGGCCTCACCGAGGTGCTCTACGCCTTCGCCTCCATGGCCAACAACAACGGCAGCGCGTTTGCCGGCCTGAACGCCACCACGAACTTCTACAACCTCCTCGGCTCGGTTGCAATGATCCTCGGCCGGTATGTGCCGGCCGTGTCCATGCTGGCCCTGGCCGGCTCCCTGGCCGGGAAGAAGTATGTTCCGCCGAGCCTCGGCACGCTTCCCACCGACAAGGTGCCCTTCGCCCTCTGGCTCACCCTGGTCATCCTGATCATCGGTGCGCTCACCTTTTTCCCGGCCCTCTCCCTCGGGCCCATCGTGGAGCACCTGACCGTGATTTCGTAAGGGCACTCCATGAAGTGCCCCTACAGGAGACACTGATGTCAAAACACTCAGCGCAACCGATATCGCTCTTCGACGCCCGGATCGTGCGCCCCGCCCTGGCGGAATCCTTCAGGAAGCTCGACCCGCGCAGCCTCTGGCGCAACCCCGTCATGTTCTGCGTGGAGATCGCCAGCGTCATCACCCTCGCCACCTTTGTCATGTCGCTCGCCGGTGTGGGCAGGGAACCGGCCTGGTTCACCGGCCTCGTCTCTCTCTGGCTCTGGCTGACGGTCATCTTCTCCACCGTTGCCGAGTCCCTGGCCGAGGGGCGCGGCAAGGCCCGGGCCGCCAGCCTGCGCAAGACCCGCACGGAGGTGACGGCCAAGCGGCTGGGCACGCCCGAATTTGGCAGCGATGTCACGCCGGTCGGCGCCAACCAGCTCCGCAAGGGCGACTGCATCCTGGTGGAGGCGGGGGAGCTGATTGCCGGCGACGGCGAGGTGGTGGCCGGCGCGGCCCTGGTGAACGAAGCGGCAGTGACCGGCGAATCGGCGCCGGTGGTGCGCGAATCGGGCGGAGACCGGAGCGCGGTGACCGGCGGCACCACGGTGACCGCCAACGCCATCATCGTCAGGATCACCGCCAACCCGGGGGAGACGTTCCTGGACCGGATGATCTCCATGATCGAAGGGGCCAGGCGGCGCAAGACCCCCAACGAGATCGCCCTGGAGGTGCTCCTGATCGCGCTCACGGTGGTCTTCCTGCTGGTCTGCATCAACCTGAGCCCCCTTTCCCTGTACAGCGTGCAGACGGCCGGCCGGGGAACGCCGGTCTCCCTCACGGTGTTGACCGCACTCTTCGTCTGCCTGGCGCCGACCACCATCGCGGCGCTCCTGCCCGCCATCGGCATCGCCGGCATGGACCGGCTGTTCCAGAAGAACGTCGTGGCCCTGTCGGGGCGGGCCATCGAAGCGGCCGGGGACGTGAACGTGCTGCTGCTCGACAAGACCGGCACCATCACCCTGGGGAACCGGGAAGCCGTCGCCTTCGTGCCGGTGGGCGGGCATACCGAACAGGAGGTTGCCGAGGCGGCCCTGATGGCGTCCCTGACCGATGAAACGCCGGAAGGGCGCAGCATCGTGGTACTGGCGAAGCAGAAGTACGGCCTGCGCATGGATGAGCTTCCCGCCGGTGCCGTGAACATACCGTTCAGCGCCGAGACCCGCCTTTCCGGCATGGATGCGGGAGGGAGGCACTACCGCAAGGGGGCGTCCGATTCGACCGTCGCCTTTGTCACGGGGCTCGGCGGCAGGGCCGTTCCCGGCGACCTGGCCGACGTGGTCGACAGGATCGCCCGCGCCGGGGCCACCCCCCTCGTGGTTTCCGTGGACACCGAGATCCTCGGCGTCGTCAACCTGAAGGACATCGTCAAGGGGGGGATCCAGGAACGCTTCCAGCAGTTGCGGAGCATGGGGATCAAGACCGTTATGATCACCGGCGACAACTACCTCACCGCCGCGGCCATCGCCGCCGAGGCCCAGGTGGACGACTTCCTGGCCCAGGCCAAGCCGGAGGAGAAGCTGCGCCTGATCCGCGAGAGCCAGGAGGCCGGCCTCATGGTCGCCATGACCGGCGACGGCACCAACGACGCCCCGGCCCTGGCCCAGGCGGACGTGGCCGTGGCCATGAACACCGGCACCCAGCCGGCCCGGGAGGCGGCCAACATCATCGATCTGGACTCGAACCCGACCAAGCTTCTCGACATCGTGGAGGTGGGGAAGCAGATCCTCATGACCCGGGGCAACCTCACCACCTTCAGCATCGCCAACGACATCGCCAAGTATTTCGCCATCATCCCGGCCATGATGATCTCGGTCTATCCGCAACTGGGCGCGCTGAACGTCATGCGCCTGGCAACCCCCCTCTCCGCCATCCTCTCGGCGGTCATCTTCAACGCGCTCATCATCCGCTGCTGGTGCCGCTGGCGCTGAGGGGAACCAGGTTCCGGCCCATGCCGGCCGAGAAGCTCCTGATCCACAACCTCCTCATCTACGGGGTCGGGGGGATCGTGGCGCCGTTCGTCGGGATCAAGGGGATCGATCTGGTGGTGGGGATATTTGTGTGACAAGGGGGACGCAGCCATGAAGGACCTGAAACCCGCCATCCTGCTGGTCATCGCCTTTACCGTCATCTGCGGCGGCATCTACCCGGCGCTCGTCACCGGCATCGCCTCGCTCGCCTTCCCGGAGCAGGCCGCGGGGAGCCTCATCATTGACCGGCATGGCCGCGAGATCGGTTCCGGCCTGATCGGCCAGCCCTTCTCCGCGCCGGAGTATTTCTGGCCCCGGCCCTCGGCCACCCCCGGCTTCGCCTGCAACCCGGCCGGTTCCGGCGGCTCGAACGCCGGGCCGACCAATCCCGCGTACCTGAAAACGGTGGCCGACCGGGTCGCGACGCTCAGGGCCGCGGGCGTTCCCGGCCCGATCCCGTCCGACCTGGTCCAGGCCTCGGCCAGCGGGCTCGACCCCCACATCTCGCCGGAAGCGGCCCGGGCGCAGATTCCCCGCGTCGCCGGGGCCCGCGGCATGAGCGAGGAGACCCTGGCCGGCCTGGTCGCCGCCCATACCGAGGGCCGCCAGTTCGGGTTCCTGGGAGAACCGCGAGTCAACGTGCTTGCCCTGAATCTGGCATTGGATACACTGATGCCATGAGCGACATGGACGACGAGAGACGCCCCTCGCCGGAGGCGATGCTGAAACTGGCCCAGGCCGAAGAGGCGGAGGGGGCGCGGGGAAAACTGAAGATATTCCTCGGCTACGCCGCCGGCGTCGGCAAGACCTACGCCATGCTGCAGGCGGCCCGGGAGCGCAGGCATGAGGGGCGCGACGTGGTGGCGGCCTACGTGGAATCCCACGGCCGGCCGGAAACCGATGCGCTCCTGGAAGGGCTGGAAATCCTCCCCGCGGCCCGGATCGAGTACCAAGGGGTCATGCTCCCGGAGCTGGATATCGACGGGGTACTGGCCCGCCGGCCCCAGCTCGCCCTGGTGGACGAGCTGGCCCACACCAACGCCCCCGGCTCCCGGCACGAGAAGCGCTGGCAGGACGTGGAGGAGCTCCTGGCGGCCGGCATCGACGTCTACACCACGGTCAACGTCCAGCACTTCGAAAGCCTCAACGACGTGGTGGCGCAGATCACCGGCGTCGCCGTGCGCGAGACCGTGCCGGACCGGCTCCTGGACCTGGCGGCGGAGATCCGGCTGGTGGACATCCCGCCGGAGGATCTCCTGCAGCGGCTGCGCGAGGGAAAGGTCTACGTGCCGGAGCAGGCCGCGTTTGCCGCGGAGAAGTTCTTCCGCCCCGGCAACCTGATCGCCCTGCGGGAGCTGTCGCTCCGCCGCACCGCGGTCCGCGTGGACGGGGAGATGCGGGCCTACATGGAGGCGCGGGCCATTCCGGGCCCCTGGCCGGCGGCCGATCGGCTCCTGGTGAGCATCAGCGGCAGCCCGTTCAGCGAGCGGCTGATCCGGACCACCCGCCGCCTGGCGGACGAACTGAAGGCCCCCTGGTTCACGGTCTACGTGGAGACACCCGGCGACGGCAGGCATGAGCAGGAGAACCGGAAACGGGTCTGGAAGGATCTCCGCCTGGCGGAAAGCCTCGGCGCCCAGGTCGCCACCGTGACTGCCACGTCGGTGGCGGAGGCGGTCATCGACTACGCCCGCAGGCACAACGTGACCAGGATCGTGGTCGGCAAGCCGGCCAAGCCGCGCTGGCGCGAGTTCCTGCGCCTGCCCCTGGTGGACCGGATCATCCGCCTGAGCGGCGCCATCGATGTGCACGTGGTCAGCTACGGGCCGGCCGAAGCCGGAAAGGGGGCGGCCCCTCCCGCGCAACGGAGGCCGATTCCCCTCACCGGCTACCTGGCGAGCCTGGCACTGGTCGTCGCGGCCTCCCTGGCCTGCCTCCTGCTCCGTCCCTTCCTGGCGCCGACCAACATGGTCATGATCTATCTGTTGGCAGTGGTGCTGGCCGCGTTGAGGCTCGGCCTCAAGCCGGCCATCCTCACGGCCTTTCTGGGGGTCCTGGCCTTCGACTTTTTCTTCATCCCGCCGCACCTGACCTTTGCCGTGGCAGACACCCAGTACCTGATCACCTTTGTCGCCCTGTTCACCGTGGGCGTGGTCATCAGCACCCTGGTCTCCACGGTGCGCGAACGGGCCGAGGCCGTGCGGGAACGGGAAGAGCAGACCGCCTCCCTCTACTACCTGAGCCGCGACCTGGCCGCCGCCGCCGACATCGGAACCCTCGTTGGGGCCGTGGTCAGGAACATCGGCGAGTCCCTGTCCGCCAGGGTTGCCGTGCTCCTTCCCGAGGGGGACCGGCTCAGGGTCGCCGCCGCCAGCAAGGGGCTCAAGCCCGACGTCAAGGAGATGGCCGTGGCCGACTGGGCGTTCCGCAACCGCCAGACCGCGGGCCAGGGGACCGAAACCCTCGCCTCGGCGGGGTTTCTCTACCTGCCGCTCCAGACCGCGGGCTCCATCCTCGGGGTGCTGGGGGTCAGGCTGAAAAACGATGCCGACTACCGCTCCACCCAGGTCCGCCGCCTACTGGACGCCTTCACCTCCCAGACCGCCATGGCCCTGGAGCGGGTCCAACTCTCCCGCCAGGCCGAGCAGGCCCAGATCCTCCAGGCCCGGGAAAACCTCGAACGGGCCCTGCTCAACTCCATCTCCCACGACCTGCGCACCCCGCTCGTCTCCATCACCGGCGCCTGGACACCCTGCGGGACAAGGTCCACACCCTGGCCGACGAATCCCGGCTGGAGCTGCTCGACACCGCGTGGGAAGAGGCAGAGCGACTGAACCGCTTCGTGGGCAACCTCCTCGACATGACCCGCCTGGAGTCCGGGGCCATCAAGCTCAAGAAGGAGCTGAGCGATGTTCAGGACTTGATCGGGTGCGCCCTGGCGGCCCTGGAACGGCGGATCGGCGAGCGCGGGATCGACGTGCGCCTCCCCCCCGACCTGCCCCTGGTCAGGATGGATATGGTCCTGATGACCCAGGTGCTGGTGAATCTGCTCGACAATGCGCTGAAATATTCGCCGCCCGACAGCGGCGTGGAGATTACGGCCCGGGTGGACGGCGGCAGGCTCCGAATCGAGATGACGGACCGCGGCCCGGGCATTCCCGAGCAGGACCTGAAGCGGGTCTTCGACAAGTTCTACCGCATTGCGGTGCCCGAAGGGGCCCAGGGAACCGGGCTGGGGCTTTCCATCTGCAAGGGAATCGTCGAGGCCCACGGCGGCTCCATCCGGGCCGAGAACCGGGCCGGGGGGGGGCTCCGGGTGACCCTGACCCTGCCGCTGGCCATCGGGGCGAAGGAGGGTGTTTCCCATGGCCCATGAAGCGAGCGGCATCAACCGGCCGCGGATCCTGATCGTGGACGACGAAGCGGCAATCCGCCGCTTTCTCCGCACCGTCCTCGATGGGGAGGAGTTCTCGCTCCACCAGGCCGAAACGGGTCACGCGGCCCTGGCCGCGGCCGCGGCCGTCCGGCCCGATCTCATCCTCCTGGATCTGGGGCTGCCGGACCTGGACGGGGTGGAGGTCATCAGGCGGATCAGGGAGTGGTCGCCGGTGCCGATCATCGTGCTGTCGGTCCGGGAGCGGGAGGACGACAAGGTGCATGCCCTGGACGCCGGGGCGGACGACTACCTGACCAAGCCCTTCGGCATCGGGGAACTGCTGGCGAGGATGCGGGTGGTGCTGCGCCGCTCCATCCGGCAGGCGCCCGAACCGATCTGCCGGATCGGCGGGCTGGAGGTGGATCTGCCGCGCCGCCGCGTGACCGTGGACGGGGCCGAGGTGCAACTCACCCCCACCGAGTACGAGCTGCTGCGCCTCCTGGCGGTCCACGCGGGCAAGGTCCTGACCCACAGCCAGATCCTCCGGCAGATCTGGGGGATTGCCCACCTGGAACAGCCCCACGTGCTGCGGGTGAACGTCAGCAATCTCCGCCGCAAGATCGAGCCCGACCCCTCGCGTCCCCGCTACCTCGTGACCGAGCCCGGGGTCGGCTATCGCCTGAGGGTCCAATGAACGGCGCGCCGCCGGCCGTCACGGGGGACTTGACCTGCCGGTGGAACGGAGCATACTATGGAGGATATTCATGCAGCCGAGATCCGTTCGCGAGAACGGATGCGGGGGACCCACTTTGGGGGCGTATTCCGGCAATGGCGCCGGATAGAGGACTTTCAGCCTCGAGCCCGTCAGCTAACCTCGTAGGCATCTGGAAGGGCACGACAGCGGTCTCAGGGCCGCCGGCGTCTGCCGGCGGCTTTTCCGTTTCCCGCCCCTTCACGCACATCATCCGGGAGGCGCGTACATGAAGACCGAAGCCCAATCCTACTGGGGCGGGATCATCAAATCCATGGGCCTGGTGTTCGGCGACATCGGCACCAGCCCCATCTACACCCTCACGGTCATCATGACCCTGACCAAGCCCGACGCGGAGCACGTGCTCGGCATCCTCTCCCTCATCGTCTGGACCCTCATCATCCTCGTCACGGTCGAGTATGCCTGGCTGGCCATGAGCCTGGGCCGCAAGGGCGAAGGGGGGACCATCGTCCTCAAGGAGATCCTGATCCGGCTGCTCAAATCGGGGCGCCAGGCGGCCTTCGCGGGCTTTCTCGCCTTCCTCGGCGTCTCGCTGCTCCTGGGCGACGGGGTCATCACCCCGGCCATCAGTATCCTCTCCGCCGTGGAGGGGATGCGGCTGATCCCCGGCCTGGAGGACCTGGCCCAGGGGGGCCTGATCCTGGTGGCCGCGGTCATCGCGGTGTTTCTCTTCATCTTCCAGTTCAAGGGAACGGACAAGGTGGCCGCTGCCTTCGGCCCCATCATGGTCGTCTGGTTCTCGGCCCTGACGGTGTCGGGGCTGGCCTCGATCATCGGCACCCCCACGGTGGTCCAGGCGATCAGCCCCCACCACGCCGTCCTCTTCCTCAAGCACAACGGCCTGGCCGGCTTTTTCGTCCTCTCCGAGGTCATCCTCTGCGCCACCGGCGGCGAGGCCCTCTACGCCGACATGGGGCACCTGGGGAGAAAGCCGATCATCCGGGCCTGGTACTTCGTCTTCTGCGCCCTGGTCATCAACTACCTGGCCAGGGGGCCTTCATCCTGCGCAACCCCGAGGCCACGAACATCCTCTTCTCCATGGTGAAGAGCCAGGTGCCGATGCTCTACATCCCGTTCCTGCTCCTCACCATCTCGGCCACGATCATCGCCTCCCAGGCCCTGATCAGCGGGGTGTTCTCCATCGTCTACCAGGGGATCACCACCCGCATCCTGCCGCTGATGAAAGTGGATTACACCTCCACCCACCTGAAGTCCCAGATCTACATCGGCTCGGTCAACTGGTCGCTCCTGGTGGCGGTCATCTTCATCATGATCCTGTTCCAGCGGTCTGAAAACCTGGCCGCGGCCTACGGCCTGGCAGTCACCGGCACCATGACCATCACCGGCATCATGATGATCATGATCTTCTCCCGCACCACCAAGAAGTGGAAGGTGCCCATCGCCCTGGCCGTGACCGTCATCGACTTCGCCTATCTCATCGCCAACATGCACAAGCTGCCCCACGGCGGCTACTGGTCCCTGGTGCTCGCCTCCATCCCCCTGGCGATCATGGTGATCTGGACCCGGGGCCAGCGAGCCCTGTACCGCTCCCTCAAGCCCCTTGACCTGGACACCTTCCTCCTCTCCTACGAACAGATCTACGCCAAGGGGCACAACATCCCCGGCACCGCACTCTTTTTCGTGCGGGAAACCCACGTGGTGCCCCCCTACGTGATCCACTGCATCATCCGGAGCAACATCATCTACGAGCGGAACCTGTTCGTCTCCCTGACGCGGACCGACGAGCCCTTTGACGTGAGGACGAAGCTGACGCGGAGAATCGGCACCGGGCTCGATGCCTTCGAGGTCAACGCCGGCTACATGGAGCGGCTGGACATCGAGAAACTGCTCAAGAAAAACGGGGTCGAGGAAAAGGTCATCTTCTACGGCATCGAGGACATCGACACCGGCAACCCCGTCTGGCGGATCTTTGCCACCATCAAGCGCCAGAGCGCCAACTTCGTCCAGTTCAACAAGCTGCCGGTCAGCAAGCTTCAGGGGGTGGTGACGCGGGTCGAGATGTAGCCTGCCAGGTGTTCAGGAAGGTTTCAAAGGTCCGCCGGAGCGGAGCTCCCTCCCCTTCGACCACGTTGTAGAAGGCGCGCAGCACCGGCCGGCCGGTGCCGGTGAGGCGGGCGATGTCGATGGGGGTGGCGGCAATCACCAGGTCGCACGGCACCGTGTCGATGGTCCGGGTCAGGTCGGCCACCTGGGCGGGGCTGTAGCCCATGGCCGGGAGGACCGGCCCGATGTGGGGCCAGGCGGCATAGACCTCCCGCAGCGAGCCAGCCGCCCAGGGGCGCGGGTCGACCACCTCCGCGGCGCCGTACTGGCGGGCCGCGGCAAGCCCGGCGCCCGATGGCATGGAGCCGTGGGTGATGGTGGGGCCGTCCTCGATAACCAGCACCCGCTTTCCCCTGATCCGCTCCCCGTCCGCCACGGTGATGACCGATTCCGTCCGCACCAGCGCAGCCGACGGGTTCACGCTCCGGGCCGCCTCCTCCACCGCCGCCACGGCCGCCGGTTCGGCGGCATTCACCTTGTTCACCACCACCACTGCCGCCCGGCGCAGGTTCACCTCTCCCGGATACCAGGAAGTCTCGTGGCCGGGACGCAGGGGGTCAGCCACCACGATCTCCAGGTCGGGGCGGAAGAAGGGGAGATCGTTGTTCCCCCCGTCCCAGATGATGACCGCCGCCTCCTTTTCCGCCCGCCGCAGAATCCGTTGGTAGTCCACCCCGGCGTAGACGATGGCCCCATGGTCCAGGAGGTGCTCGTACTCCTCCCGCTCCTCGATGGTGCACCGGAAGCGGTCCAGGTCGGCCATGCTCTCCATCCGCTCCACGGCCTGGGCGGCCAGGTCGCCGTAGGGCATGGGATGGCGGACCACCACGGGACGGATGCCCCGCTCCCGCAGGATATCGCAGAAGTAGCGGACCACCTGGCTCTTGCCGCAGCCGGTGCGCACCGCGCAGACCGAGGCCACCGGGAGCCGGCTCGCGAGCATGGTGGCATCGGGCCCCGGCAGGGTGAAATCGGCCCCGCAGGCCAGCACGCGGGAGGCCGTGTGCATCAGGCGCTCATGGGCCACGTCGCTGTAGGCGAACACCACCTGCTCCGCCCTGAGGCGGCGGATGAGCTCCTCCAACTGCTCTTCGGGGAAAATGGGAATGCCGCGGGGGTAGAGCTTTCCGGCCAGTTCCGCCGGGTAGCGCCGGTCGCTGATGTAGGGGATCTGGGTCGCGGTGAAGGCCACCACCCGGCAGGCCGGGTTGTCCCGGAAGCAGCAGTTGAAGTTGTGGAAGTCCCTGCCGGCCGCCCCCATGATGATGATCCGTTTCCGCGTCATGTCGTCCCTCCGGTTATCTCCGTCCCCGCCGTTCCAGCCACCGCGGCCCCGATCTCGTCCAGATGGCAGATGACGGCCCGCGTGCCGCCCTCCCGGACAAAGCGGACGGCCGCCTCCACCTTCGGCCCCATGGAGCCGGGGGGAAACTCGCCCGCCGCCAGCAACTGCTCCGCCCGCGCCGCATCCAGTTGCCGCAGGAACGTCTCCCCTGCCGTGCCGAAGCCGGTGGCCACGCCGGCCACGTCCGTGGCGATGACCAGGGTATCCACCCCCACTTCCCGGCCGAGGCAGGCGCTGGCCAGGTCCTTGTCGATCACCGCATCCACCCCGTGAAAGGCGCGTCCCTCCCGGGTCACGGGGATGCCGCCGCCCCCGCAGCAGACCACGATGAAATCCATCTCCACCAGCCGTTGGATCTCGTCCTTTTCCACCACGGTCAGGGGCTCGGGCGAGGCCACCACCCGGCGGAATCCCCGGGGGGTGCTCACCATGGGCCAGGCGAAGCGCGCGGCCTCCGCCGCCGCATAGTAGGGGCCGATGGGCTTGGTGGGAGCGCGGAACGCGGGATCGTCCTCCGCCACCTGCACGTAGCTGATCAGGCTCACTAGGCACCGCTTCTCGCCGCCCAGGGCCAAGAGCTCGCTCTCCAGGTCGATTCGATCATGTAGCCGATCTGCCCCTGGGTCTGGGCCACCAGGATCTCCAGGGGCATGGCCGGCACCTCGGCGCACGACTCCTGCTGCATGAGGAGGTTGCCCACCTGGGGCCCGTTGCCGTGGGTGATGATGAGCCGGTACCGGTCGGTCAGCCGGGCGATCTGCCCCATGGGACGCCGCAGGTTGGCGAACTGCTCCGCGCAGGTCCCCCGTTCGCCCGGGCGGATCAGGGCATTGCCGCCGAGGGCGACCAGCAGGATGGGCCGGTTCGGGCTGTCGGTCATGGGTTCTCCCCTGTGGTGATCTGCCTGCCGCGGCCCTTGCCGGGGCCCGGGCTTCATGAATGACTCAGGAATGGTACCACAGAGATCGACCGGATGCAGGCCCGGCCATTGACAACCGCCCCGGCAGGGGCTTTACTTTGCCTGACGCTACCGAGATTTCCCCGGGAGGTATGGCCCATGACACCTTTTCCCGCCTATGTGTCCCCGGACTTCACCCGGCCCGACCTGGCCGCCGCGCCGCCGGTCCGCGTGGCCGAGGCCCCCGGCAACGGCGTGCTCCCCGCCGGGTTCCACGCCACCTCAAACTATCCCGAATACGTCCACCTGGGGGGTGGCCGCTGGCTCCTGGCAGCGGGAAGCAGGATGGACGCGGTGCTGGTGCTGGACGGCGACATGCTCAGGGTGGTGGAGCCCCGCCTGGTCAGGCGGGGCGACCGGGTGGTAATGGGGCGGACGGAGAACGGCGAAGAGGGGATCTACGTGCACACCACGGGGTTCGACGCCCGGCCGGGCGGGGGGCGGCAAGTTCACCTTCCGCAGCCGCGGCACCCGGGAGAGCCCCTTTTCCCGCTCCTATGACGAGTTGTACGACATCCTGCGCCACGACCGGGACCGCGGCCACATCGTCTGGGTCCTGGGGCCCGCCGTGGCGTTCGACCGGGACAGCCGCGCCGCCATGGCCGGCCTGGTCGGGGCGGGCTACTGCCACGCGCTCCTGGCCGGCAACGCCCTGGCCACCCACGATCTGGAGGCGGCCCTGTTCCATACCGGGCTGGGCCAGGACATCTACACCCAGGCCCTGGTGACCGGCGGCCACTACCACCACCTGGACGTCATCAACGAGGTCATGCGGCACGGCTCCCTGGAGCGGGCCATCGCCGAGTTGGGGATTCGCGACGGGATCATCCGCGCCTGCCTGGAGCGCCGGGTGCCGGTGGTCCTGGCGGGCTCCATCCGGGACGACGGGCCGCTCCCCGACGTGATCACCGATTCCCGCCAGGCCCAGGACGCCATGCGCGCCCACGCCCGCCGGGCCACCACGGTCATCGCCCTGGCCACCCAGTTGCATGCCATTGCCGTTGGCAACATGACCCCCAGCTACAGGGTGCTGGATGACGGCACCGTGCGGCCGGTATACTTCTATATCGTGGACATGTCCGAATTCGGGGCCGACAAGCTGGCCAACCGGGGGTCGGGCCAGGCCCGGGCCATCCTCACCAACGTGCAGGATTTCATGGTCAATCTCTGGCACAACCTGAAGGGATGACCCTCCCCGGCCGGGCTTGTCACGGCACGGCCGTTCGTGGTAGCCTTATCACCGATGGCGGCTCTTCGGCCGCCATCGGCATTCTCGGACCGGGAAGGACCACCATGAACCTGTCAGGTTTTCTCATCGACACCCACGCCCACATCGACGGCCGCGACTTTGCGGCCGATTTCGACGCCATGCTCTCCCGCGCCTGGGAGGCGGGGCTGTCTCACATCGTCACGGTGGGAGCTGACCTGGAGTCCAGCCGGGCCGCGGTTGAACTGGCCAGCCGCCACGAGCGGATCTGGTGCGCCGTGGGCATCCACCCCCACGACGCGGGGCGGGTGACCGACCGCTGCTACGACGAGATCAGGACCCTGGCCCAGGGAAACCCCAAGGTGGCGGCCATCGGCGAGATCGGCCTCGACTTCTTCCGGGACCGCTCACCCCGCGACGAGCAGGAACGGGTCTTCCGCCGCTTCATCCGGCTGGCCCGGGAACTGGCCCTGCCCATCGTGGTGCACGACCGCGACGCCCACGAGCGGGTCATGGCGATCCTGCGCGAGGAAAAGGCCCGGGACGTGGGTGGCGTGCTCCACTGCTTCTCCGGCGACCTGGCCATGGCCCGGGAGTGCATTGACATGGGTTTCCTGATCTCCATCCCCGGCACCGTCACCTACCCTTCCAACGAAGCCCTGCGCCAGGTGGTGCGCGGCGTCAAGGTCGAGCACCTGCTGGTGGAGACCGACTGCCCCTACCTCACCCCGGTCCCCCACCGCGGGAAGCGGAACGAACCGGCCTACGTGCGGCTCGCCGCCGAAAAGGTGGCGGAACTCAAGGGGCTCTCCCTGGAGGACGTGGGACGGATCACCTCCCTCAACGCCCGGCGGCTCTTCGGCATCGGGGAGAGCGACCAGGCGGCCCGGATCGCCTACCGGATCAGGAACTCCCTCTACCTGAACATCACCAACCGCTGCTCCAACCGCTGTTCCTTCTGCGCCAAGTTCGACGACTACACGGTGAAAGGGCATCACCTCCGGCTGGACCACGAGCCGGACAGCACCGAGGTGCTGGCCGCCGTGGGCGAGCCGGGGCCGGTGGATGAAATCGTCTTCTGCGGCTTCGGCGAGCCCATGCTCCGTATCGACCTGATCGTGGAAGTGGCGCGGGAACTGAAGAAACGCGGCTTCCGCATCCGCATCAACACCGACGGCCAGGCGAACCTGGTCCACGGCCGCAACGTCCTGCCCGAACTGCAGGGCCTGGTGGACTGCATCTCCGTGAGCCTCAACGCCGCCGACGCCGACACCTACGCCCGCATCTGCAACACCCCCTTCGGCACCAACGGCTTCACCGGCATCTGCCGGTTCCTGGAGGAGGCCCGGCAGTACATCCCCACGGTGGTGGCCACGGCCGTCACCGTGCCGGGCATCGACGTGGCCGCCGTGCGCGCCCTGGCCGAGTCCCTGGGCGTCGAGTTCCGGGAGCGCGAATATGCCGAGGTGGGGTAAGCCCCTCCTCGGACGCCTCCCCCTTTTCGCATCCTCGCACGTGACCGTTGCCCCTCGCATTTCTGCAAACTCCATCGCGCCGGTGCGGCACACAACTCCAACCCCCTGATTTTAGAGCCGTAATTTCTCACCCCACCCCCCGTGCCGCCGGCCAACGGCTCCAAACAGGTATAACTGAATTTGCAGTTATGCAAAATCTCCCCAGCTCTTCGCAATGTTCCACACATTTTCATATCATTACAACATATTGTTTTTAAAACGATTTTTAAAATAAACAGAATTTTATAACAATGGTATGCAAGTTGCTCTATCTGAAACAAACGCACTTCGTTCGTCCACAGAGTCTGAACTCGTTCATAAGGAGGTAGCGCGATGTCGGAACAGGTCAAAAACAAGGGGTGGCAAGTAGCCCTCGCCGGCACCGGGATCAACCTGGCACTCGGCGTTCTCTACGCATGGAGTATCTTCAAGGGCGCCATCAAGACGTCCATCGAGAAGGGGGGCCCGGGGGCTTTCGACTGGAACCTGGCTTCCATCAACGACCCCTACGCGGTCTGCTGCCTGACCTTCGCCTTTGCCATGATCCTTGCCGGCAAGTGCCAGGACAAGATCGGCCCGGCCCGCACCGCCCTCATCGGCGGCCTGCTGGTGGGCATCGGCTTCACCCTCCTCTCCCAGAGCAATGCCTACATGGCATGGGTCATGGGCTTCGGCATCCTGGCCGGCGCGGGCTTCGGCTTCGGCTACTCCGCTGCCACGCCCCCGGCCCTCAAGTGGTTCCCCTCCTCCAAGACCGGCCTCATCGCCGGGATCGTGGTGGCCGGCTTCGGCCTCGCCCCGGTCTACATCGCTCCGGTTTCCAGCTATCTCCTGGGCACCGTGGGCATCCAACAGGCCATGCTGATCTACGCCGCCGCCTTCGCGGTCATCGTCTGCGGCCTCTCCTTCTTCCTGGTCAACCCGCCGGCCGGCTACGTGCCTGCCGACGTTCCCAAGGCCGAGGGCGCGGCCAAGGCAGCCCCGGCCAAGCCGGCGGTCAATGCCACGGCCTCCGAGATGCTCCGTTCCGGCAAGTTCTACATCCTCTGGATCACCTACTTCATCGGCGCCGGCGCCGGACTCATGGTCATCGGCAGCGTGGCCGGCATCGCCAAGAAGAGCATGGGAAGCATGGCGTTCCTGGCAGTGGCGATCATGGCCCTGGGCAACGCGGGCGGCCGGGTCGTGGCGGGCGTCCTCTCCGACAGGATCGGCCGCATGGCGACGCTGCTCATCATGTTCGTGTTCCAGGCGGTTCTCATGTTCGCAGCCATCCCGGTCGTGAGCGCCGGTCATCCCAACGCCGTCCTCGTGGTGCTGCTGGCAACCTTCATGGGCTTCAACTACGGCGCCAACCTGGCCCTGTTCCCCTCCTTCAGCAAGGATTACTGGGGACTCAAGAACTACGGCCTCAACTACGGTATTCTCTTCACCGCCTGGGGCGTGGGCGGCTTCGTGATGGGACGCGCCTCCGAGATGCTGAACACCCAGACCGGCAGCTTCAACGCCTCCTTCATCCTGGCCGGCGCGCTGCTCACGGTGGGTGCCCTCGTCTCCCTGGCCCTGAAACCGGCAAAGGCCGCCACCCCGGCCACCGCCGCGGCGCAGCCGGTTCCCCGCAGCGACTTCATGGAGAGCTTCATGCGCGGCTGGGCCGACTTCCTCGGCTTCACCCCCTCCACCCCGCGCGGCATGCGTTAACCAAGCAGTCCGCACGGACGTATCCAGCACCAGTGAAGGCCCCGTTCCGGCGGGGCCTTCTTTTTTGTGATCACCGGTCAAATCCGTTGTCCCGGTGAATCAAACTGGCTATACTTTTCGTATTCATTAAACCTGAAAACAACAGTCAACCACGATCCCGGAACGCCCCATGTCCGACAAGGCACGCTGGCTTCTCATACTCTGCCTGGCGCAGATATTCATCATGCTGGTGTTCATCAACTACTCGGCCGTGCTCCCGCTGCTCAAGGCCGAATGGGGGATGAACAACACCATGGCGGGGTCGGTCTTTTCCGTCTACCAACTGGGCTACATCGCGTCGGGGGTGATCCTGTCGGCCCTCACCGACCGGCTCAACACCAAGCGGATCTTCATCGGCGCGGCCCTCTGGTCGGGAACGGCGAACCTCCTGTTCGGCCTCTACGCCCATGACTACGCCTCCGCCATGGTCCTACGCGCCCTGACCGGCATCGGCATGGGGGGCACCTACATGCCGGGGCTGAAGCTGGTGGCGGAGCGGTTCGAGCCGTCCAAGCGGGGGCGTGCCGTGGGGATCTACGTGGGGGCGCTGGTGCTGGGGGCATCCCTGTCGCTGGCGTTGACCGGGGCCGTGGCTTCGGTGGCGGGCTGGCGGGTTGCGATTCTCGTCTGCTCGGCCGGGGTCTACCTGGGCGCGGGGCTCTCCCTGATCGTCTTCCGGGGATACGAGCCGGTCCGGCACGTGACATCAGACCAGACCTTCCAGAAGGAAATCGTGCGCAACAAGCCGGCGTTTCTCATGATTCTGGGCTACGGCTCGCACATGTGGGAGATGTACGGCATGCGGAGCTGGCTGGCGCCGTTCTTTACGGCGTCGCTGGTGCGGCAGGGGATCGACCAGGGGGCGGCCACCGGCTGGGCTGCCACCGCGGCGGCAGCCATCGTCGGCATCGGCACCTTTTCCACGGCCATCACCGGCACCCTCTCGGACCGGCTGGGCCGGACCCGGACCATCACCCTGGTCATGCTCGGCAGCGCTCCTTGTCCTTCCTCTTCGGCTGGCTGGTCAACGTCTCTCCGTACCTGGCCGTGGCCGTGGGGCTGGCCTACGGCTATCTCATCGTGGCCGAGTCGCCGGTTTTCTCCACCGGCCTCACGGAGCTGGTGGCCCCCGGCTACCTGGGGGCGGCCATGGGGCTCCAGTCGCTGGTGGGCTACTCGCTGGGCATGATCTCGCCCACGGTGTTCGGCTGGGCGCTGGATCTCTGCCGGGGGTGGGAGCCCTTGCCCGGGGTGAGCGGCGAGTGGGGGATCGCCTTTGCCACGGCCGGCGCGGGCGCACTCACGGGGCCCATCTTCATGTGGCTGCTGCGCCGCTGCCCCGAGAGCTCGCGCATGGCCGGAGGCCGAAGGTGAACCGGCTCTCCCTGTTCCAGAAGATCCTGCTGGCCATGCTGACCCTGTCGCTGGTGCCGCTGCTGGTCTCTTCGGCCATCCTGGCCCTGAACCTGGGCAACGTGCGGGAAACCCTTGCCGACCGGATCGCCGATGCCGCGGACCGGCAGGCATCCGAAAGCCTGCGCCTGCGGGCCGAGCAGGTGGCCGAGGGCATAGCCGGCTTCCTGCAGGACTGCGAGGCCGATCTGAAGCTCTGCGTCACCCTCCCCCGCACCCCCGGGATCCTGACCGCCTTCTACGAGAGCCGCCACGGCGAGGTCTGGCGGCGGGACGGCACCGCCGCGGCCCCCCGGGAGGTGCGGGAGTCGATCCCGCGCTACGCCTCCCTGGCCGTGATCGATGCCCACGGCCGGGAAACCCTGGTGATCCGCGAAGGGTCCATCGTGCCCGAAAGCGGGCTGCGCACCGTGGCAGATCCCGCCCGGACCGAGTTCCTGCGGGAGGATTACTTCCAGCGCGCCCGACAGTTGAAACGGGGCGAAATCATCGTGACGCACGTCACCGGCTTCCACGTGGGCAAAGACGAGCAACTGGCCGGCGCCCGGGAACCGGAGGACGCCTACGGCGGAAGGGAATTCCGGGGCGTGATCCGTTTCGCCACCCCGCTGTTCGACAAGCGGGGCCGGTTCGACGGGGTCATGGTCCTGTCCC
Source organism: Geobacter anodireducens (assembly GCA_001628815.1). Taxonomy (NCBI): domain Bacteria; kingdom Pseudomonadati; phylum Thermodesulfobacteriota; class Desulfuromonadia; order Geobacterales; family Geobacteraceae; genus Geobacter; species Geobacter anodireducens. The sequence continues at coordinate 1,109,589 of CP014963.1, read as the reverse complement.
TCGACCACCGCCTTCTGATGGAATTCTCCCAGCACATCAGCCCCGGCCAGAACCGGGCTGTGGTCTTCCCCTCCTACCGCAGCGGCAACTACGCCTTCATCTTCGACGACGAAGGATGGATCATCACCCATCCCAAGTTCTGGGACATCCGGGGGGTGGACGCCGACGGCATCCTGGTCCCCCCCTACACGAAGAACTCCCCCCCCGCCGACGTCGAGGCGGGCCGCATCCCCTTCAACCTGGACCACGCCGGCTTCATTCACCCCAACTACCCCCGGGTGGCCCAACTGGTGCGGGAGCGCCAGTCGGGCTACGTGGACATCACCAACGTGGGGGGGGCCAAGAAGATCATGGCCTTCGCGCCGATCCCCTACTCCACCGGCGACTACAAGCGCCACGGCATCTTCGGGGGGGTAACCATCGGCTTCCAGGCGGACCAGTTCCACGAAACGGCCCGGGCCGGCGCCGCGGTCATCAACCTCCAGCTCAGGGAACACCTGCGGCTCTCGGCCATCATCGTGGCCGCCACGTCCCTGATGGTGGTCATCTGCGCCTGGCTCCTCTCCCGGGGCGTCACCCGCCCCCTGGCCCTGCTGACCGACGGGGTCAGGCGGCTGGCGGGGGGCGAATCCGGCGCCACGGTGGAGGTGGCCGCGCGCGACGAAGTGGGCGAGCTGGCAGACACCTTCAACCGGATGGCCGACGAGCTGGAGCTCCGCAAGAACAGGCTCCTCAAGACCCTGGAGGAGCTGGAGGAATCGCGGCGGCACATGATGGATGAGCGCAACTTCAAGGAAAGCGTTCTGGAAAGCATCTCCAGTGCCATCATGACGCTGTCGCCCGAGGGGCTGCTCACCTCCATCAATGGCACCGGCACGCGCCTGCTGGGGCCGGCAGCGGTCATCGGCGCCCCCTACCAGAAGGTGTTCAGCCAATGGAGCGACATGACCGGCCGGATCGCCGCTGCCCTGGCCGGCCGGCGCGAGTACGGACGCGAGCCGCTCGTGCTCGGGGCCGACGGCAAGGAGCGGCATTTCGAGGTGGGCTTCTTCCCCATCTATGCCGACCGCTCCGGCGGGCTCACCGTCACCATCCGGGACGAGACCGAGAAGGAGAGCTTCCGGGAGGAGATGACGCGGCTGGACCGGCTGGCCTCCCTGGGCAAGCTGGCCGCCGGCATCGCCCACGAGGTGCGCAACCCGCTCACGGGGGTGTCGCTGCTCCTGGACGACCTCCACGACCGGGCCGGGCTCGACCCCGAAAGCCAGGCAATGATGGGCAAGGCGCTCCAGGAGATCGAGCGGGTGGAGCGGCTCGTGGCCGGGCTGCTCAACTTCTCATCCCCGCCCAAGGCATTCCTGCGGGAGGCCGACCTGAACCGCGTCATCCAGGATACGCTCCTGCTCCTGCGCCGGGAGTGCGAGAGCCGGAACGTGGCGCTCGGCTTCGAGCCCGGCGACGTGCCGGTGTTCCGCATCGACGTGGAAAAGGTGCGGCAGGCCCTCCTGAACCTGGTGAAAAACGCCCTGGAGGCCATGCCCGATGGCGGGTCGGTCCGGGTGGCCACCGGCGTTGACGGCGACACTGCCGTGATAACGGTTGCCGACACCGGCCCCGGCATCGCCGGAGACGACCTGCCCCTCATCTTCGAGCCCTTCTTCACCCGCAAGGGGGCGGGCACCGGCCTGGGGCTCTCCATCACCCAGCGCATCGTCGAGGAGCACCACGGCAGGATCAGCGTGGAAAGCAGCGCCGGGGCAGGAACGACCTTCACCATCGTCCTCCCCAGACATGGCGTCTAGGACGCCTGTCGGACTCAGCAGGCTGTTGCAAAACGTTATGAGGAGGCCGGGATGCCCGGCGCACGAGAGCGAAAAGGCGAGGCATACCCATCGGTACGTTGAGCTTTTGAGCGAACGGCACCATGTGCGGAGCACATTGGACAGCCAAAGCTGCCCGAAGGACGAGGCCGTATGGCCGAGTCAGCACCACAGACCGGCCCCGCAATAGTTTTTCAGGGCGGATCGGCTGCGAATCCGGTCGGGTGGTCCATATCCCGCCGCGTTATCGGTCAATAGAACAACTAGTGGCTCCAAAAATCAACGAAACCTGTCCTTGCCCAGCCGAATTTCCGCTATGATCTCCCATGTCCGGCAGGCTCCTCGTATCCCGTGTTGCCCGCCTGACGTGTTCCCTCTTTTTTTTCGCTGCCGCCTCCGCGCCCGGAACAACATTAACGTAACCCAAGAATATCATTAATCAAGTGTCACATGTTACACAAGTGTACGTAACAGAACTGTATCTCATGAAACAGGCCCGTATCCGTGCTGCCCCCGCCCGGCCGCCCCACCGGCGCCGCCAACCGCCTGATATTGCTCGCCGTACAAAAAAAATGCCCGGAGAATAAATCTCCGGGCCAATTGAAAGGAGCCTTCCCGCCTTGTCGTGTGGAGGGCTTTGTTATTTCATTAGCAACTATCTTACCACTCTGAACACCTGGATGCGGTTATTGTTCCTGTCGGCGATCACCACGTCGATGTCGTTCTCCTCGCTGATGCAGAGTTGCGACGGATAGTGGAGGAACGAGTTCTTCCAGCCCATGTTGAGCTGACGGCCCTGGAAGGAGCCGTCCTGGCCGAGGGTGACGACGGCATTGCCGGTCTGGTCGAGGATGAAGATCTTCCCCTGCTTGTCGGTGGCAATGCTGGAGGGGAACTGGAGATACTCCTTCATCCCGTCGGTCTGGGGCTTGAAGGCGGTTTCGCCGCGGGCGGCCGCATAGACCCTGGACGCCACGCTGTCCAGGAGAAGCGTGGTCCCGCCGGCGCTGACCGCCAGGTCTGAGATGAAGCGATACCCCTCGGGGAACGGCATCTGCGACTGGAAGGTGCCGGCCGCATCGGTGACGATGACCCGCGCCCCGAAGATGTCGAGGATATGGATGTTGTCCTTGTCGTCCACGCGGATGCCGCGGGGGGCGATGGCGGCCGGCGCCGGAACCCCCTTCAGATCCAGGTAGCCGGCAAAGCTCCCCTCGGGCGAGAAGTGGGCGATGCGGCGGAGCTTACCGTCGATGACCAGGATGTCCCCCTTGGAGGTCAACTGCACCTTGGTGGGGTACGGCACCTGCTCTGCCTTGATCTCGGTGCCGCCGCGCACCGAGCCGTTCTCGATGCTGTAGCTCAGCAGCCGTCCGCCGCCGGTGTCGGAAACCACCAGGTGCCTCTTGCCGCAGGCTATCCCCTCGGGGGCCTTCATGGTCCCCCCCTTCTCATCGTTGAACTCGGTAGTCAAGTGCTTGAGCTTGATGGCGTCGGCGCCCAGGGCCGGCGATGCGAGCGCTCCTGCAAGGGCAAGCATGGTTATGATCGTTTTTGCCATGGAATCACCTCTTGTACTGTTCGTGGCACTGGACGCAGAGGTCGCTGGTCTTGGGATAGTAGAGCATCTTCTTGAACTCGGTCCCGTGGGCGTCGTGGCAGCTCACGCACAGGATCGGGATGTTCTTGTTGCGCGGATCCCGGAACTTCTCGCCGATGGGGTGGGTCGAGTGGTGCGCCCAGTCGTGGCAGTCGGCGCAGAGTTCGATATCCAGCGACTTCCTGGTCAGGAAGAGGTAGTTGGATGAGTGGGGGTCGTGGCACGCCGTGCACTGGCCGTTCTTGACCGGCTCGTGGGGCGATGCCACCTTTTCCTGACGCTTCATGTTGTCCACGTGGCAACTGTTGCAGAGCACGGCCATGGGCTGGCGCAGGATGCCCTTCTGCTTGCCCGCGTGGGGGTTGTGGCAACTGAGGCAGCCCTGCTTGCTCAGCAGCGGGCCGTGGACCCGGTTCAGCCCGAAGGTGGTGTTGACCATGTCGTTATGGCAGCCGCGGCACAGATCGGTGCCGGTCTTCTTGGTGGCCAGCGGGTTCGGCGAGGTGGCCTCCTCGTGGCACTGGTTGCACATGCGGGTTGCCACCGGCTTGTGGACCGTGTTGTAGAGGATGCCCGGGTTGTCTGAGCCGTGGGGGTCATGGCACCCGGTGCAGCGGGCATTGGCCACCGGATAGTTCATGTGCTTCTTGGCGAACATGGGCCGGTCGGTCTTGTGGCAGCCCACGCAGAGCGGGATGATATCGTTCTTCAGCAGGTACGGGTTCTTGGCCGATGAGTGGGGATCGTGGCAGTTGAGGCACCCCTGGGCCACGGGCATGTGGCGGTACTTGACCTTGGACAGGGTGGCTCCCATCTCCTTGTGGCACTCGAAGCAGAGCTCGTTCCCACCCTTGAGCAGGTTCTCCTTGTTGGGGGCCGAGTGGGGATCGTGGCACTTCATGCAGCTCCCCTCGCCCACCACCTTGTGGACGCTCCTGGCGCCGGAGGGCACCACCGACGAGTGGCAGCGGTAGCAGACCCCGCCGTTATCGGCGGAGAGCAGCTTGCCGTGGGTCGAGGTATGGGGGTTGTGGCAGCCGGTGCACTCCCCCTTTTTCAGGGGGGTGTGCACGAAGGGCTTGGACATCTTCTCCTTGAACGCCGCGTGGCAGTTGAAGCAGAGCTTGCCGGTGGCATCCGGCTTGAGCTTGAATTTGAGCGCGTTGTCCTGGGCGAGCGCAAAGGATGCGCCCAGAATGACAAGCACCGCGCAGAGCGTGTAAAGATATGTGCGATATGCGTGCATGGGAGCTCCTTTTACTGTTTTCCTGTCACGTGGCAATCAGAGCACGAACGCGAAGCAAAGGGGGCGTGCATCACCTTCTTGAAGAACTTCGGGTCCTTGGAACTGTGCGGATCGTGGCAGTTCATGCAGTTCATCACCGTGGCGGAGATCCCCAGGTGAGCGTCCGCGAACGGCTTACGGTCGTAGGAGTGGCACTGGCCGCACAGGGCCACGAGCTGTTCGGTGAGCAGCGAGGGCTGGCCCGCGTTGTGGGGCTTGTGGCAGGTCTGGCAATCCTGCTCCGCAGGCGTGTGAACCTTCTCGCTGGCAAACCGCTCCTTGGTCCCCTTGTGGCAGGACACGCAGAGGTCGGTCCCCTGGGCGAGCAACAGCTTGTTGAGCTTCGCCTTGTGGGGGCTGTGGCACTTGGTGCAGTCCCCTCCCCGGAACGGGGCATGGGAGCTCTTGGCGGCCTTGTCGCCCTGCGCCAGTGACGTGTGGCAGCCGAAGCAGAGCTTCGCCTCGTTGTCCACGATCATCCCCCGCACGTTGCTGCCGTGGGAATCGTGGCAGGTGAGGCACTGGCCGCCGTTGAACGGCATGTGGCTGGAGCCGCCCGACTCGGCCTTCATCAGGTCCGCGTGGCAGGGGGCGCAGAGCTGCGGCACGGTGTTCTTGAGCAGGTTCTTTTCGGCCGAGCCGTGGGCGCCGTGGCACGATACGCAGTCGGCGTTCATGACCGGCTTGTGGGTGAAGGTCTTCTTGAATTTGGTCTCGGCATCGGTGTGGCAGCCGTAGCAGACCGTATCGGCCCGCTCCTTGAGCATGGCGGCGAAGTTGGTGCCGTGGGGGTCATGGCAGGAGCTGCAGTCACCGCCGTTGAAGGGCACGTGCTGCACCTTGTTCTTGAGCCTTCCTTGGTCTTGGCGTGGCACGAGTAGCAGAGATCCGAGCCGGCCAGGGTGAGCAGTCCCTTGTTGGGAGCCGCGTGGGGCCGGTGGCAGGAGAGGCACCCCTTCTTGTCGCCGGTGATGACCTTGTGGGGCACGGCAACGCGCAGGTTCTTGTCCTTGTGGCACTCGAAGCAGAGGTTGTTGCCGTCGGCCGTGAGCAGTTTCGCGAACTCGGAGGTGTGGGCCCGGTGACAGGAGAGGCAGTCGCCGCTCTTGAACGGCGCGTGCTCGACCACCCCGCCAGCCCCCTTGAGCATGGCCGCATCGTGGCACTGGTAGCAGAGCTCGCTCCCCTTCTGGGTCACCCCGAAGGCTCGGGCCCGCCGGCCGGATTGTGGCAGCCGTCGCAGCCGCCCGTGGCAACGGGGTTATGGGCGCTGGAGCGGAGGAGCTTCTTGCCGGTGGACGAGTGGGGGTTGTGGCAGATGGTGCAGCGCTTGTTTTCCACCGGATAACCGCCGTGGGCCTTCTTGAAGCTGCCGGCGCCGCTGTCGTGGCAACCGAGGCAGATCTTCGGCTCCTTGTCCCTGAGGAGGTTGTCCTCGGTGGAGCTGTGGGCCGCGTGGCAGGAGCCGCAGCCCTTTTTCGTGATGGCGCCGTGGATGGTCCCCTTCTCGTAATCCTCCTTCTTGTGGCAGACGTAGCAGGACTCCGGCCCGTCACCCTTGAGCAGGTGCGGGGTGGTGGAGGCGTGGGGATTGTGGCAGAGGGTACATTTCCCCTGGCGCAGGGGGGTGTGCACCTTGGGCTTGTCCAGGCCGATCTTGTCCCGGCCGTGGCAGTCGAAGCAGAGCTGGTTGCCGTCCTTCTTGAGCAGCAGTTTCGGCACGATGCCGTGGCGCAGGTGGCAGTCCTCGCACTTCTGCTCCTTGACGATGGTGTGGATGTACTTCATGGAGAGGTACTTGTCATTGAACTTGCCATGACAGTCGACGCATTCCTTGCGGGCGAACTTTTTCGCCGCCTGCGCCGGGCTCTCCGACAGGTGAAGAATGAGCCCCCCCACCAGGAGGGTCACCACCAGGAATAAGAGTTGTCGTTGTGCATGCACGGTGCGCATAGCTCCTCCAGTCCGTTAAAACTCGGCGAAAATCTTGACGTCCGACGCCTTCCTCAGCTTGTCCGCCCACTCAACGATCAGCTTGTTGAGCTGTTCCGACTGGACGTTCTTCCTGATGGCGGCCTCAACCTCGGGGAAGGGCTGCACCTGCTCGGGGATCACGTTGCGGACCAGAATGACGTAGTTGAAGCCGTTGGGATCCGAGTAGACGCGGTATTCACCGGTCTGGGCACCGGTGATGACCTTGTTCAGCCCCTCGGGCAGGGTCTTGAGGGTGACCGGCACGTCCTCGAACTGGATGACCCCGGCGGCCTTGGCATCCACGTGGCCCTCGGCGTTCTCCTTGAACCACTTGAAATCCATGCCCTGGCGCAGCTTTTCCGCGGCGGACTGGGCCGCGTTCTGATCGTTGAAGGCAATGCCGTCCAGCACCACCATGATCGGGTAGGAGTACTCGGACTTGTGCGCCTCGTAGTAGGCCTTCAGCTCATCCTCGGTTACCTTCACGTCCGGGCGGATGACCTTTTCCACGAAATGGCCGAAGATCACGGAGTCCTGGTAGTCGGCGACCTTGTCCAGGTATTCCTTTTTCTTGTCAAAGCCCTTGTCGCGGCCCTCTTTCTCAATGGCCCGCGTTGCCAGGATCTCGAACAGCAGGGAGTCCTTGGCCTTGTTGACCTTCTTCTGGTCGATGGCCATGTCCACCCCGTGGTAGAACTTCATCCGGATCGCCTCGGCCAGGTCGGCCACGGTCACCGGCTTCTCCCCCTTGATGGTGGCCAGGGGGCGCTTGTCCTCCAGGAATTTGGTGAATGCCGCCTTGTCCTTCTCGAAATCGAGCGACTTGATCAGCTTCTTGTCCTGCTTGAGATGCTTCTCGATCAGGTCGGAGCGGTATTTTTCAAGGGCCTTGAAGCGGGCCGCGGTGAGCACTTCCTTTTCGGCCTTCTCCTTCAGCCTCGGGTCGTCGGAATGCTTCACGGCATCGAGCCGGAACAGCATGGCCCCCTTCTGCATGTCGATCACCGGGCCCACGGAGCCGGGCTTCAGCGAATCGATGATCTTCACGATATCGGGGTGGATGTGCTCGTACCTCAGCTTCTCATTCTGCTTGGCCTCGGCGCGCTTCTCCTTGACCTCCGCGGCCATCAGATCGTCAAAGGACGTGCCGTTGTCCAGGGCCTTGCGGGCCTTCTTGGCATCCGCCTCATCCTTGAAAATGAGGGTAGAGAACGTCCACTCCACGTTGAGCTGGCCGTAGCGCTTCTCCACCTCCTTGGGATCGGGCCGCATGTCCTTCACGTGATCCTTGAGCACCATTTCGCGCAGGAGTTTGCGGGAAAAGGTATCGATCATCTCCTTGGGCTGCTCCTGCTGGTCAAGGCCGATGTTGCGCCCTTCCTGGATGATGAGCTTGGAGGTGATGATCCGGTTGAGGATATCCGTAAAGTTCCGGCGGGGGGCCTGCGTTCCTTCCGCCATCCCCTCGTGTACCGTTTCAAGGGAAGCATTCAGGTCGTTGACGGTGATCGGCTCGTCGTTGACCGTTGCCACGGGGAATTCGGCAAACAGCGGCGAGAACAGGGGCACCTTCACCCTGATCGTCATCACGTCGGCCGATGCCGGCGCGGCTTCCACGTTTTCCGGCTTTGCCGTAGAGCCGGCATATCCCGCCACCGGAGCTCCCGCGGCAATGCATGCTACCATCAGCGTAACCAAAGACTTCTTCATCAGACTCCCCTTTCTCTCCATGCAGGTTGTGGCCGCGCCGGGCACTCCGCTCCGGCCGGCCGTCAGGACGATTGGCACTACGAAATTCCGTTACGGGCTCATCAATATCCGTTCGAGCTCTTCCGGGCTCATCCGCGGCGGCGTCATCTTCACTTCGCGGGTATCCTCGACCATGACCCCCAGCAGGGCCCTCATCATCCCCTCGGTCAGGACATTGGCGGTGGAGATCCTGCGCCAGTCGTAGAAGAAAACACCGTCATCCCCGGTGTTCCTGCTCTTGGTGGCCCAGACCACCATCTTGCTGGAGCGCTCCAGCAGTTGCAGCGAAAAATCCACCCTGGGCCGGCCGGAGCCGCTGGGCATGTCCCGGTACTCGAAGACCCGGCCCGTGAGGATGAAATCGGTTTCCAGGTTGTTGGCCAGCAGGTCCGCCGCGGGCAGGGAAATGCCGTTCTGCATGATGATCCTCATGGCCAGCATCTTGCCCCGGATGACCCCCGGCTCGAGCACGGACAACATCGTGGACGACGCCAACTGCTTCACCACGTGCAGCACCATGATCTCCCCGGCATAGGTGCGCTCGCTCTCGTTGAAGAACGGCAGGACCGCCACGCTGTAACGGCGCTTGGGGTCCAGCGCCATGAAGCGGTACGCCTCCTTGGGCCGGAACCGCCCCTCCCAGCCGGAGGGAGGAACCGCCTTCCCGGCCAGATTCTGCAGCATCGACCCGGACAGGCGGTCAAGGGCCCGGTTCCACAGGACCGACGGGTCTTCCACGATGCCGATCCCCAGGATTCCCGGGGCATCGTCCCCGGCCATCCCCACGCTGTCCATCCAGAGGATCTCCGGCTTTTCCCCGGTGGCAACGAGGCGGGCAACCAGGGACACCTTGGGGGGGCTCACCTCGCTGTAGTACTCCAGGGTCATGATGAGCACCGCATCCACCCCGGCCCTGGCCTTGAACGCGGTGGCCGTTTCCAGATCGAGGCCGCCGGTGTAGCGGATGCGCTGCTGCTCCATGAACCGCCGCAGATCCGCCTCGTCCATGATGCGCATCCCGCTCTGCCGGAGCCGCTCCGTAATGCCGCTGCGCATGGCCGCCAGGGGCGCGTCGGCGCCGCTCAGGTCCTCCATTGGGTAGACCGCCACCAGCGGCCCGTCCGTCCGGCCGGCCTCCACGGGAAGCCGCGCGCATCCCGCCGCCAGGAGAAGCAGCACCAGCGGCAGCAGTGCGAGCAGTCTATTGGAACAGCTTCGAAATGAGATCATCGACCGCTTTCTCAGTCACATCGTTGAGGGGCCTGCCGCCGCCGCCGAGAAGGCGGTCCGTGAACCCGATCCCCCCCTCCGTGGCCGATGCGGACCAGACGACCCTCCCGGTCTGGGCCTCCATAACCTGGAGGCTCAGGGAGATCACGTCGGCCATGGACGAGCCCGAGCGGACGTCGCCGTACTCCCGGACCATGCCCGTGATGACCGCGTCGGCCTTGATCATCTTGGCCAGCTTCACCACCTCCTCGGGCGTGGGGGCGGTGGGGTTCATGACGCCGGCCACCCCCGTCACCCGGCTGACCTCGCCCACGGGGATGACGTACAGGGCCCCCGTGGCCAGCAGCTTGGTGTTGAACACGTCCCGGACCCGCTCCGCGGCCTGGGTATCCTTGGACAGGTTGCCGAAGGGCATCACGGCCACGCTCTGGATCGACCCGAAGTCCATGTTGGGGTCCCGGAAATGCTCCACGTGGGAACAGCCCTGCATCAGCAGGAGCGCGACGAGGCCGAAGATTCCGCAGAATGCCCGTATCAGGCGCCGGTGTGGGTGACGAATCGTGATCTCATATATGCCCTCTCTCCGTGGAAGTCAGAACGCGAATCTCAGGGTGCTGCTGAAGGTGCGCGAGTCGGACGACTGGCTGACCGACGTGCTCTTCAGGTACAGATAGGACACATCCAGGTAGGAACCGCCCCGGATGTTCCAGCGCAGGCTCGGCACGATGGTCCGGTCCTTCTGGTTGGCGGACGAATTGTACGCCTCGTTGTAGGAAAAGCTCAACTGCAGGGCGCCGTCCCGGAACGGGGACCAGGTTCCGCCGATGTTCCGGGTGGTGACCATGTCCTTGTTCTTTTCCATGATGACGCCAAAGGCCCCGAACAGGTAAACGGAGCGCAGCGGGTTAAAGGCCGCCGACAGGTCGCCGCGGTGGGTGAAGGTGGAGTTGTCGGGCAAGCCGCCGCCGGTCTGATCGGTCATGTTGCCGGAATAGCTCACGTTCACCGTCAGGGTCGAGTGGGGCAGCAGGGTGAGGCCGAAGGTGATGATGGTGGTATTGGTCTTCTGGCCCGACTCGGCGGTGGCCATGCTGTAGCCCCCGTTCAGGTTCACGTCCACTCCCCGGTAGAGGGTGGCGCTGTTGTTGAGGAACAGCGAATTGGTGTCGCTCTTCCTCCCCGCGACCTCCTCGTTGCGGCCGCTGAAGACCAGGCTGTGCATTAGCGTGGGGAGCGGGGTGGCCGTCAGCAGGGTGCTGTAGATGTAGGAGACGCGGGCGCCCTGGTTCTCCTTGGAGTCCTCCCGGGCGAACCGGGCGCTGGCCGAGAGGTACTGGTTGAACCGGTGGCTCGCGGAGAGGCCGTTCGACAGGATGTACCGGGAGGTGGAGATGAAATCCGAGTCGCTCCGGTCGTAGTAGTAGCTCAGTTCGTAGTTCAGGTTCGGGTTCTCCAGAATCCGCACCCGCATGTTCGTGTCGAGCACGTGGGAAAGCTGGGTCGTGGTACGCCGCTGCACCTCCTCGAACTGGACGAATGCCTCCAGTTCGGTCACCTGGATGTCGGTCAGGTTCGCGGTGGGGTCCCTCGACGAAACAGTGCCCAGGGGCAGGGGCGAGGTAACGACCTTCAGGTACCGGGAGGTGGCGCCGGAAAAGCTCAGCTCGTAGAACCAGCCGGTGCCCGCCTCGTTGCTCCTGAACGGGGCCGTGGGCAGGAGCTGCACCAGGGTCCAGTTCAGGTTGTCGCTACTGGTGTAGATCGTCCAGGAGAACCGGTTGTCGATGTCCGGGGGGAGGTCCGTGTTGAGCCAGACGCGGATGCGGTTCACGGACACTGCGCCGCCGAAATCGAAGCCCAGGTTCCGGGGCCTGATGTCGCCCCCCACCGGCTGGATGCCGATATTGACGGCGCTCCCCGTGTTCAGGTTCCCGTCCACCAGCGCCGGGTTGGCGGCCAGGGTGACCAGCAGGGGCGTATCGGTCAGGGCCGACAGGCCGGCCGTGGGAAAGAGCCGGAACAGGGCGCTGTTGGTCTCCTGGGACGAGATGTTGTAGTTGGCGTACAGGGTGACCCGGTCCTGCCAGAACTGATCGTTGTAGGTCACCCGGCCGGTGTGGGTCAGGACCGTGGCGTTGTTCCGGGTCAGGTTGTCCGTGGCATCGGTGTAGAGGCCCTGGTAGTTCAGCTCCAGTTGATCCACCGGCTTGTAGCGGGAGCCCAGGTTGTACGAATTGAGCACCACGTCCTGGAACGCCCGTTCGGAATCATAGGAATTGGTCCGCGTGTAGAGGAACTCCAGGGAGGGGAGCCCCTCGGGCCTGAGGCTCAGCTTGGCGTTATAGTTCTCGTGGATGATGTTGGACGAGCCGACCCCCTCGGTATCGGCGATCTCCTGGCGCCGGTTGTAGCCGAGCCCCGCGGAATAGAGGGGGGTGCCCAGGGTCAGGTCCAGGAAGGGGCTCACCTTCAGCAGGGTGGTATCGAGCTGGGTGTCGTTCAACTCCGCACTGGTCATGGTGTAGTCAACGGTGCCGCCGCCCGTGAAGCGGAGGGTCGGGTAGAGCATCCGGTCCAGGGACAGGTTGTAGCGCTGAAGGATCGAGCTGCTCTTGGTGGACGTGGTCACGTTGCCGGCATCCGTCGACTGGGTATCGGACGTGACGTAGCCCAGCTCCAGGAACCCCCGGAGCCCCTCGGCCCCTGCCGCGGCCGGAAGCAACGCGGCCGCGAGTGCCGCTGCCGCCATGACCCTCCGGAGTATCCGCATCCCGTTGCCCACGCTCCGCCTTACCTTTCGCCCGCCACGACCACGCGGTAGGGCTCGTCGCCCACGTCGATCTGCGCGACCTCCCTCTTGCCCACCAGGCCGATGAACTGCAGCCGCTTCGAGCCGGAGAGGAGGGCCAGGAGATTGTTGTGCTCGCCGTCGATGGTCAGGTACGAGGGGCTGCCCCCGCCGGTGATGAAATTGCCCGGAAGGAGCGAGAAGGGGTCGAAGACGTCGATCACGGAGTCGCCCCGCTTGGCGATATAGATCTGGTCGGTAGAGGTATCGATCTTGATCGTCCGCGCCCCCATCCCCACGTAGACCCGCTTGGCCGTGCTCCGGGTGGTGAGATCGATATCGACCAGGTAGGGGGAGAGCTCGTGGATGACCAGCAGCCGGTCGCCCCTTCGGTTCAACTGCGCCCAGAGCGGCGAGGTTTCGGTAGGCAGCGTGGCGACCACCGCGCGCCGCGCGATGTCAACCACCGACACCGAATTGGACAGGGTATTGAGCACGTAGGCCGTGCGTCCCAGCCGGTCCACGATCACGGCGCCGGGCCTGCTCCCCACGATGACCCGAGCCAGTTCCGACTGGGAGGCCGGGTCCACGAAGCTGAGCGTATTGGAGCCGCTGTTGGAGACCAGCAGGGTCCTGCCGTCGGGGGTCAGGGCCAGTTCGGCCGGGGCGTCGCCGATGCTGAGGCGGATGCGGGTCAGGGAATAGTCGGCCATCAGGTCGATGACCTCCACGGCGTCGTCGCCCGACAGGGCCACATAGGCCCGCCGCGCCGCCTGGTCGAAGACGATGCCGGCCGGGGCCCGCCCGGTCTCGATGAACTCCGTGACCCGGGCCTCCCGCTTGTCAAACACCGCAATGGTGTTGGCCCCCTTGTTGGTGACGAAGCCCGTGAGTCCCCACAGGGGCCGCCCGGGGATCTCGGCCTTGAAGACCGGCGAGAAGCTGAAGCGCTTGCTGACCGATGCCTCTTCATCCAGCGTGAGGGAGACGAGGACCGCCTTCTGGGGCTCCACCACGAAGGGGAATTCGATCATGACCGGCTTCTCGGGCGGCAGCAGGGCCATCCGCCCCTCGTCGGTCTTGATGCCCGCCCCCGCAATCCGGAACGACAGGCCGCTGTACCGCCCCCCCGGCAGGATCGCCGACCCCAGCATCCGCTGCCACTTCATGGTGGCGGGGGTCGCCTCGGTCAACCTGAGGGTGAGGGGTATCTCCGTGCCGTCGTTTTTGATCGCCGAAACCCCCGCCACGGTGAAATCGAGCCGGTTGGCGTCCCGGGGGAAGGGCTCCAGGTAGAGGAACAGCTCACCCTCGGCGAACAACTGGGGCTTGGCGACGACAACGGGCGCGTGGCAGCCGCTGCACGCCAGCACGGCGAGCACGGCGGCCCACAGGACGATGAGGAGGGCTGTCCCGCGGGACGTCATGCGCTTGGGAGGATTCTCGTTCATGGTGCTCCCCGATCCCCTAGCCACGGTCATGGCACGGACGTGTGGCATTTGGTGCAGAGCGCCGCCTGCTCCGGCGAGAAGAGCGACGCGGGCCGGTCATAGTACGCCCTGAGGGCTTCCATCTCGCTGCGGCCCTGGCCGTAGGGCTGGTAGGCCTCCCCTTCCTGGGAATACTTGCCGCTGTAGGTCACGTAGGGCGTCTTGGTGTTCCAGCGGGTGGCGCTGTCCCAGCCGCTGGCGTGGGCCCGGTGGCAGGTGAGGCACATGACGCGCGGGGTGCCGTCCGCGGTGCTGGGCCCCTTGGTGGGGGTGGCCGTCACGATGTTCCGCAGCAGGGCATAGTTGTTGGTCCCCGCCTCGAAGGGGACCAGCGACAGCCAGGAGGTGGCCTCCACGCCGGACAGATCCCCGGTCTTGATGTAGCGGTTGTAGTAATCCACCATGACGCCGCCCAGGGGGGCTTCGGTGCCGGCCGGGTGCACCAGCCCTCCCCCGCTGCCGTCCCGGTGGATGTTCGGGTGACAGTTCCGGCACCACTCGGACATCCCCTGGCCGTAGGCCACGCGGGTCGCGGTGGTGCTCTCGCTCCGGTTGTAGTCGGCCGGGGCCACCGCGGCCGGGGGCCCGTTGATGAAGGAAAAGGCCGGTCCCAGCGATTTGGGGTAATAGCCGTTCCCCCCCAGGAGCCGGTAGGCGCCCACGGCCATGGCGGCATCGGGCTCGGCGCCGGTGGCGTAGCTCCCCGAACCCCGGATCGGCTTGCCCGTGACCGCAATGGAGCCGTCCTGGTCGCGGCGGTAGCGGCCGTGGGGGTCGTGGCAGGCAACGCAGGACAGGCTCGCCGCCGGATAGCTGCCGCCGGGGGCCGTCATCTTCAGGGCATCCTGGAGATAGCCGTAGTCCCCCGCAACCACGTTGTGGCCGTGCCGGTCCCCCTCGCTGTTCGAAAGCGTCGAGCCGAAGGCCGGAATCCAGGTGTAGGACTTCCTGAGCCAGCCGAAATCGCCGCCCGGCCCCAACTGCTTGGGCGGAACGCCGAACGGCATCTCGGACCCCGGCGTGCTCACGTGATAGGAGGTGGGACCCACGTCCCCCGCCTTCTCATGGCAGTTCAGGCAGGTGGAGCTGGAATCGCCCCCCTTCAGGAGATACCGGTTGCCCATGCCCGCCGGCCGGCCGTTGGAGGCCACCGCGAAGCCCCCTTCCGAGTTGTGCATGGTGTGACACCCCTCGCACTCGCCCGCGCCCCCCTCGTGAAAGGCGAGGGAACGGCCCCCCGTGGCCGGCAGCAGTGCCGGCAGCAGGACCAGGAGCGCAAGTATGGCCTTGGGTGTTTTCACGCCGATTCCTTAATGGGCCGTCCCTGGGCCGGGTACGGGTTGCCGTGCTGCCGGCCCGTCATGGTCGCGATGATTTCGCGCATCCTGCGGACGAATACCGCCTGGTCCGGAAGCGGCTTGCCGCGCGCCTCCGCCCCGGTCAATTCCTCGTTGTAGGCAACCCGGACAGCCTCCATCACCTCGGCGGCCAGCCTTTTGGCCGAACCGTCCCGTTCCCTGCCGTTAATATCCGCCTGGCCGATGATCACCCGCTCGTCGCTGTCCACGAAATCAACCACCGTCAGCTCACGGCTGACGCGGCTCATGACCGCGGCAACGTTTACGACGACCCGGCGACCAGATTCATCAAGCAAGGCCAGTGCCAGTTGATCGAGCGGCTGCGGACTGCTCGCCATTTCCTCCAGGTATTCGTTGCGCAGGAACCGCCACGGGGCGAACGAGGCATAGTTCCGTTCCAGCGCCGAGACCAGGAGACCGAACCGGGGCGAATCGTACCGCCCCCCCAGGAAGATGGCCCGGGCCTCCAGGGCCAGGGACGCGGCACGGTCGAGCGTCATCCAGCGGTTCTCCCGGGCGAGCCGGTCCGCCGGGGACACGGTTTCGTCCAGGTAGGCGAGAACGCTCTCCCGGTGCCGGGCAAGGGCGTTCACGTTGACCTCGGGCAGCGAAGCCTTGCCGGTGGAGCGGGGGACCGAGAATTCGAGATAGAGGTTGTCGTCCGTGTTAATTCTACCGGTGCGGCTGAACCTGTCGGCACCCGCCGTGCCCATGACGAAGAAACTCAGCAGATCGGTGGCGCTCCCCATCTGCACCCGCTCCAGATCGGCGGCCACCGCCGGCGCGGCGATCCGGGCGGCCAGCTCGTCCTCGCTCAGGAGGATGGGGGCGTTGCTGCCGATGAGCATGGCATCGCCCTGGGTCATCCAGACCAGGACGTGGCGGTAGGCCTGCCGGAAGGTCCGGACCACCGACCTGAGATCGTCGGCGGAAAGGTCGTAAAGGGGGAGCCACTGGCACATGATGCCGCCGGCCCGCAGGTGCTCGGCGGCCAGCTCGAAATACTCCCGGGTGTAGTTGTAGCCGGCGCCGCTCAGCCACGGGTGGATGGGATCGGCGGTGATCACGTCGTAGCGCTCGCCCGTGGTCGCCAGGTAGTTGCGGCCGTCGCTGAACGCCACCCTCAGCCGGCGGTCGTCCAGCACGCCGTGATTGTAGGCGGCAAAGGAGCGCGTCACCCCCAGCACCTTCGGCTCCACCTCGGCCAGCGTCATTTCGGACACGCTCGGATGGACCGATACGGCGCCGAGGATGATGCCGCTGCCCGCGCCGATCACCAGCACCTTGCGCGGGTTGCGGTGCAGGAGCATGGGCAGGTGGCCCAGGGCGTACTGGTTCTGGAGGCTCTCGCTGTGGTCGGAGGACTCGATCCGGCCGTTGCGCAGGAACGCCTGGTAGCCCCCCCGGATCCTGATGGAGCTGACGATGGACTGGATCCCCTCGGCGTAATAGAGGACATCGGTGTGCCGCTTGGCCTCGGCGATCAGGTCCGGGGTCCTGAACACCTCCGGCTGGTTGGTGCGGTAGATGGCAAAGTACTTGGCGTCCCAGACCCGGGGCATGGTGCTTGCGGCGGCCATGCCGCCGAGCACGGCCAGCACGGTGCCTGCCGTGACCAGCCCGCGTGCGGTGCCGCGCAGCAGGCTCGCCAGGATCAGCAGGCCGAAACCGGCGTTCATCGCGGCCAGCAGGTAGAGGGAACGCTCGATGCCGAAGATCTGGAGCAGCACGAAACCGCTCGCCACGGTGCCGAGAATGGCGCCGATCGTGTTGCAGGTCAGCACCTCGCCCACGGCATGCCCCACCTTGCGCCGGCGGCAGGCATCAAGGGTCCCGGCCAGGGGAAAGGCAACCCCCATGAAAAAGGCCGGGATGAACAGGTAGGAAAAGACCAGAGCGAAACTGGCGAACTGCCGCGCGCGGAACAGGTCGGTGCCGTGCGCCGTGAAAAAGTCCTGGAGAAAGAGCCCCCTGGTGGGAAGATCGCGGATGAGGACCGTCACCACCAGCGCACTGACGCCGATCGCGATCTGCACCATGCCGAACCCGCCGATCAGCCTCGACACGGGGCAGCCCCCCGCCTCGGGCGGCCGGAGACGGCGGGCCCACAGGCCGTAGGCCCCGCTGCCCGCGGCAATGCCGGTCAGGAAGGCCGCCAGCATCAGGGTGAAGCCATACACGTTCGTGCCGATCACGATCCCCAGGATCCGGGTCCAGAGCACCTCGTACCCCAGGGCGCAGAAGCCGCTGACCCCGATCCCCCAGACCACGAGCCCGATGCGGGCTCTCTCCCCGGCCTGCGTAACGGCGGGCAGGGGCGCCGGGGCCTCCTCCCCGCCGGGTGCCAGGTGCCGGGCCGCCGGCCCCTGGAGCGCGAAACAGGCGATGCCCAGCAGCACGTTCACGGTGATTGCCCCGGCCATGGTGTCCGATACCCCGAACCGTCCCAGCAGATAGAATCCGGCCCCGAAGCAGCCGGCCACCGCGCCGAAGGTGTTCAGGGCGTAGAGGTACGCCACTCCCCGCCCCACCGCGCGCCGGCCCCGGACCATGAACGCGGCCAGCACCGGCAGCGTCCCCCCCAGCAGGGTCGTGGGGACGATGAGCGCGATGGCGGCGAGCACGACCCGCAGGGCGAGCGTGGTCACGCGGGAAAGCTGGTGCGAATGCTCGGTCAGAGACTCGAAGGAGTAGGCGGGCATCAGGGAGTAGAGGTTCAGCAGGGCGATGAAGAGCAGGGCGAAAAAGGCGATGCCGATCTCAAGGGCCCCGTAGAGCCGCAGCAGGTTCCGGGTGGTGCGGACGCGCCGGCCGAAGAGCCAGCTCCCCAGGGCGAGCCCTCCCATGACCACGGCCAGCACCGTGGTTACCGCCAGGTGCGAGCCGCCGAAGACGAGGCTGAGCTTTCTGACCCAGATGACCTCATAGACCAGGGCGGTGGCTCCCGAGAGGAAGAAGATCAGATAGATGAGAGCGGTAATGAGGATCGGCATGGTACGCTCAAAACCCTCGCCCCGGCAGAGGCCGGAAACCGAGGGATGTTTCACCGGTTGTCGGGAAAAAAGCGGCCACGACCGGCCGGAGGCCGGCCGCGACCAGGACTACATCACATATGAATCAGTCTTTGGCATGACACTTGTTGCACAGGACCCGCTGGAACGGGGCGAAATTGGTGGGAGGTCTTCCATAATACGCCTGCTGCGTTTCGGCAACGGTCCGTCCCTGGGCCTGGGCCGCGTTGGTGACCGGGTCGGGCCATACCGGGTTGCCTGCCGCATCGGCAACGGTCATGAACTCGTTGCCGAGACCGTACCGCATCATGCTGTCGAAGCCGGACGCGTGGGCCCGGTGACAGGAAAGGCACATGACCCGGTCCGTGGAGATGGGGCCGGCAGTGGACGTGGTCTGGGTCTTGAGCGCGTTCAGGTCGTGGGTGTTGTCGCTCTGGAACGGAACCAGCGAGCTGAACGACGCGGCCACGGAGCCCGACAGGTCGCCCGACTTCTTGTACGAGTTGTAGATCTGGGTCACGTAGGGGCCCAGGTTCTGGTCGGCCGGGTGGACCAGGGTGCCGAAGGTGGTGTGCATCTGGCCGTGGCAGTTGGCGCACCAGAGGGACATGCTCCGGCCGTAGGCGACCCGCGTGTCGCTGGTGGCTTCCGAACGGTTGTAGCTGTTGGGGGCCACGGCATAGGGTGCCGCGAACGCGAAGGCATCGCCGCTGGAGAGGGACTTGGGCTTGTACCCGGCCCCGCCCAGGAGACGATAGACGCCAACGGCAGTGGTTGCGTCCGGAACGGCGCCGTAGGAGCCGGAGCTCTTGATCGGCTTGCCGGTCTTGGCCTGGACACCCAGGGAGGTGATCCGGTAGGTGCCGTGGGGGTCATGGCAACTGATGCAACTGAACTGGTTGGCCGGATAGGGGGTGTTCATGCTCCCCGGCGCCGCGGTGATGGTGCTGTCGGCCACGTAATTGTAATCGGCGGCCACGATGTTGTGCCCCTTGCGCTCGCCGTGGCTCCACTCCGTGGCGGCGCCGGCGCGCGGCACCCAACTGTAGGTCTTCTTGAGCCAGCCGAAATCGCCGCCCGGAGTGAGCTGGAGCGGCGGGGAACCGGCGGGCATGTCGGATTCTGCGGTACTGATGTGGTAGCTGCTGGGCCCCGTGTCACCGGCATGCTGGTGACAGTTGAGGCACGACGAGCTCTGGTCCGTTCCCTGGAGCAGATAGGGGCCGGTGGTGAACTGGGCCGTGGCGGCGTTCATCTGCTGGCCGCCCAGGGAGTTGTGCATGGTGTGGCACCCCTCGCACTCTGCCACGCCACCTGAGTGGAAAGCCCATCCCGTGCCGGTTGCGCCGAGAACCAGAAGCGCTGCTGCGGTGACGGGAAGAGTCTTGAAGCGTTTCATACAATACCTCCTGGCGATCTCTGTCGGACTCCGGTTGGCGGTAAGGAGGTGCCGGGGCCCCCTTTCAGGCGGACCCCGGCGGAATCACACAACAACAGATGGTGACAAGATTAGTCCTTGGCGTGGCACTTGTTGCAGAGCGCGCGCTGGTAAGGAGCAAACTTGTCGGCAGTGCGGCCATAGTAGGCAGCAGTCATCTCGTTGACCGTCCGGCCCTGGAGGGACGAAGAAGCGCTCGGGTCGCCCGTGCCGTACACCGAGTTGCCGGAGGCATCGGCGATGGTGGTGAACTCGTAGGCCAGGTTGAAGCGGGTCATGCTGTCGAAGCCCGAAGCGTGAGCGCGGTGGCAGGAGAGGCAGTTCACGTTGCTGGTGGCGTCGGCGCCGGTCAGCACGCTGTCGTTGATCTGAGCGTGGGCCTTGAGCACGGTGTAGTCAGCAGTGCCTTCCTCGAACGGAGCGAGGGACAGGTACGCGGAAGCCTGGGTACCGGTCAGGTCGCCGGACTTCTTGTAGGAGTTGTACAGACCGGCGATGGTGGCGCCGAACTTGGCCCCGTTGCCGGCCGGGTGGCGCAGGTTGGTCGGGTAGCTGCTATTGTGGATGTCGGTGTGGCAGTTGGCGCACCACTCGGACATGCCCTGGCCGTAGGCAACGCGGGTCTGGTTGGTAGCTTCCGTCCGGTTGTAGGTGGACGGAGCAACAGCAGCCGGAACCTGGTTGGCAAAGGCATAGGAGCCGCTCAGGGACTTGGGCTGGTAGCCGGTGCCGCCCAGGATGCGGTATGCGCCAACGGCGCCCCAGGCAGTGGGGTCGGCGCTGTTGTTGTAGGAACCGCTGTTCTTAATGGGGAGGCCGGTGGTGGCAATGCTGCCGTCAACAAAACGACGGTACTTGCCGTGGGGATCGTGGCAGCTCGAGCAGTGGAGCTGGTTGGCCGGATAGGTGCCGCCCGGGGCCGTGGTCAGGGTGGCGTCGGCAACATAGTTGTAGTCGCCGGCCACGACGTTGTGACCCTTGCGCTCGCCTTCGCTCGTGTTGAGGCCACGAACGTTCCAGGTGTAGGTCTTCTTGAGCCAGCCAAAGTCGCCGCCCGGGGTCATCTGGAGCGGAGCGGTACCGGCAGGCATATCGCTCTCAGCGGTGGAGATGTGGTAGCTGGAAGGACCCGTGTCACCGGCGTGCTGGTGGCAGTTCAGACAGGACGAGCTCTGGGTGGCGCCCTGGAGCAGCATGGGGCCGGTGGTGAACTGGGCAGTGGCGCCGTTCATCACTTGGCCGCCCAGCGAGTTGTGCATGGTGTGGCACCCTTCGCACTCGGCAACGCCGCCGGAGTGGAACGCGAACGCCGCGGGGGCGCTCATGAGAAGAGCTGCTGCTGCCACGGAAAGACTTACTTTCATCCCCTTTTTCATCATTTCCTCCATTTGGTTGGTTTCTCCGGCAACCCGGCCGTCCCGCTCCTGCGGCACCCGTCGGCTTTGTGTCCCCACCTTGCGATGGGTTTACTCTTTTCGGAGGAAATTTGGTTTCGCCTTTCGGCTCGTGTGTGTTGTGCCTGCAATGCAATACAAAATGGTCTTCAGTGCATCCCCAGCGTTGTGTGGTCCCTCCACCTCCCTTCCAAGGCGGGATGCCGGCCTGAGTTACGACTCCCGTTCAGTCGCGTGTCACCTTGAATACACTTACTCCGCGCTTGCCGAGCTGACCCACGTACAGCTTCCCCTCGGCATCGATTGCCAGGTCGTCGGGGCCCACCAGACTGCCGGGGGCATCGCCGCGACCGCCGAACTCGTAGATGAACTTGAACTGCCGGTCAAACACCAGGATCGCGCACCTGAGCTTGTCGGAGATGTAGTAGTTGCCCAGGCCGTCCGCCGTAATCCCCGTGGGGACACCGAACTTGCCCGGCGCGCTGCCCCGCTTGCCAAAGGAGTCCACTTTGCCGTCCGCCGCGACCCTGAACACCTTGCCGGTGACCGGCGAGGTGAAGAGCACGCTGCCGTCCGAATCAAAAGCCACTGCGCCGATGCCCGTGTTGAGGCGGTCTTCCTCGGTTACGCCCGCTGCTTCGGCCAGGTCCATGTGCTTGACGTAGTTCCCTTCCGGATCGAGCATCACGACCATCATGGAACCCAGGCTCACCAGGCAGATCGTGCCGTCCTTCAGGATGAGCCGGTTCGGCTTGAACGCGGCCAGCTTCTCGGGCAGTCCCTTGAACTCGATGGGCTTGATGGGTTCCGCCCGGTAGTTGCAGAGGGTCAGGCCGGGCGTGCCGTTGTTGTAGGCCAGGACCAGGATCCGCCCCTGCTCGTCGATGGCGGCGTCGTACACGATCCCGGACTCCATGGTGTTGGTGAACCGGTAGACTTCCATGCCGCTGTTGTTGAACACCTTGACCGTTTCGCCCGAGATCACATAGGTCTCGCGGGCCGTTGCGTCCAGGGCGATCTTGGCCAGGCTGTACGGAATCGTGCCCGTGAAGTCCGACAGGTTGTACAGATACGTAACCTTGAATTCACCCGTGCTCGCATTGGTGGGTCCACCCATGAGAACGGCGGCGAGAATGACCAGAAGTGCCACGTGCCGGTTGCCGGTCCGTTTCATTTGGGTTTCAATATGTTTGCATAGATGATTAATCAAGTTTTGCCTCTAGCGACTGCCAGCAAAATGTGTTTGTTTTCTAGTGAGTTAGCACAGCGCATGCCTAAGCGGTTTTTAATTATGGTAACAAAATCGTATCTAGCGATAATTGTTCGTTTTTTAAAAAAATTAAGATATTTTTTTTAAATCAGCCGGGCACATCGCGGTCATTTGGCGAAAACGCACTGCGATTTCACCGTAACGCCGGTGCCGGATCGGTTCATGCCGCACAACCCCTTGTTCTGACTGGATTCCGACGGGTCCGCCCCGGTGGCCGGAGGTATCCGTGAAGTCACCGGCAGGGATGGGCCAGGCGTAAAACCGGGCCGGGACACTTACGCATGCAGGGAAGAGAACGCGGGATCGGCCCGCGGCCAGGGATCGGCCCGCAGCCAGGGATCGGGGACCGCCGCAGGGGCGGGCGGCGGGGAAACGGAGTGCGGACGGTGCTTCGGGGGGAGAAGGGTAATCCTGAAAACGGCAATGGGAATAACACAGAGCAGCAGAGCAGCAGATAAATCACTACGTTAACCCGATATCTCGCCTACCCCGCCGGGGTGTTGCCGAATGAATGTAAAATAATGTCCCGCTCAGCTTCGATCTTCCGCCAGAGCACGTTACCCTTTGAAAATGGGGAGTTAGGGGGATTTGCCTTTGAGCTTTCGCGACGAAATCCCCCCTGCCCCCCGTTCTCAACGGGGGGGTGACATCCAAGCGGAAGATCAGCGCTAATCAGGAAGAATCTTCTTCTCAGATGCTACTGCCGTTGCTCCGTTGCCCTGTGTTTCAAGTGCGTTTTCAGGATAAGGGGGGGTTCGTTAGGGAATGTTACACGTTTCAGAGGTGTTTCCGGGGGATGTGATGACAGGGTGCAGGGAGTGCCGCATCTATATATCAGAATATGAATGTTTGGATTTTAATATGTTAGTGCATTCCTGATCATAAATTAAATTTCGCTTATCGCTATTTCACTTATGGCTTTCGACCGACCGGCCGCTGGAAAAGTGTATCATGTAACACAGGTGTTAAGAAACATATGTGTTACATGATACACCCTAAACAGCTACTCGTCGTGAACAATATTTAATTCATTGAGTTTACGGTACAACGTGATGCGGCTGATGCCGAGCAGACGCGCGGCCTTTGCCTTGTTGCCCCCGGACTTTTCCAGGGCTTTCCGGATCGCCTGCAGGGTGGTCTCCCGCTCGGTGGCCGGTTCGTGGCCGTGGATCTCATGGTGTTCCATGAAGTCCGAAGGCAGGTGTTCCTGGGTGACCAGGCCGGAGGTGCAGACGATGCACGCGTGTTCGAGCACGTGCTCCAGTTCGCGGACATTGCCCGGCCAGGGATAGGACATGAACACCTTCATGACCTCGTCGGACACCGCGCTGACGTCCTTTTTGAACTTGCCGCGGAACTTGGCCAGGAAGTGTTCCACAAGCAGGGGGATATCCTCGCGCCGTTCCCGCAGCGGCGGGATGTGAATCCGGACGACCTTCAGGCGGTAGAAGAGGTCTTCCCGGAACTGGCCGAGCCGCACCTTTTCCGCCAGATCGACGTTGGTGGCGGCGATGACCCGCACATCCACCTTGAGGGGGGTGGAGTCCCCCACCCGCTCGAATTCCCTCTCCTGCAGGACCCGCAGCAACCGCACCTGCATCCCCGGCGAGATGTCGCCGATCTCGTCCAGGAAGATCGTGCCGCCGTCCGCCTTCTGGAAACGGCCCATCTTGTCCTTGATGGCGCCGGTGAAGGCCCCTTTCACGTGGCCGAACAGCTCGCTCTCCAGCAGCGGTTCCGCCAGGGCGGAACAGTTGACCTTGACAAAGGGCTTGGTGCTCCGGCCCCCCTTGTAGTGCAGGGCCGCCGCCACGAGTTCCTTGCCGGTGCCGCTCTCGCCGGTGACCAGCACGGTGGTGGGGACATCGGCCAGGGACTCGACAAAGGCGTAAATCTCCTTCATGCGGGGGCTGCTCCCCACCAGGTTGTGGAACGTCTCCCGCCCCTCGAAGCTCTTTTCCAGGTCATCCAGGCGCGTTTCGTCGCGCACCACCATGACGGCCCCGGAAAAGGTGCCGGTCCGGTCCACCAGGGGGGAGGTCTTGAGGCTCACCACGCGCTTTTCGCTCCCCCCGACCACGCATTCGGTCCGCTGAGTCTCCACCGGCCGCTTGGTCTTGAGGGTTTCCGTGAGCGCATGGAGGAACGCGCCGTTCCCCTCCCCCGGCACGTAGCGCCTGCCGATGGATTCGGCGGCGAGGCTGAAAAAGTATTTCCCGGCCTCGTTGTAGGCCACCACGTTCATGTCCAGGTCCACGGTGAGGATGGCATCGTCCACGCTCTGGAAAATGGCCTCCAGGTTGGTCCGGTACTTCTCCCGCTCCTCCATGAGATCCTTGTGGTCAAGGGCCATGCGGGCCACCCGCAACAGGGCGTCGCGCTTGACCGGCTTGGGGAGATAGTCGAAGGCCCCGAGCCGGACGGCGTCGGACGCCGTCTCCACGTTGGGATAGCCGGTGATCATCACCACGGGGGTGGCTGGCTGGCGCTCCTTGACCTCGCGCAGGACATCGATGCCGTTATCGTTGCCCAGGATGATGTCGGTGAAGACAAGGTCATAGTCGGCGGATTCGACCTTGCCGATCGCCTCCGCGAAATCGGCCGCCGTATCGACGGCATAGCCCTCGGCCGCGAGAAAGTGCTCGAACGTGAACCGCAGCGTGTCCTCATCCTCTACTATCAGAACCCTTCTGGCCATACTCGTCCTCCCAGGTCATTACGGCAGATCAATCATTACACGGGTGAACTCTCCCTCGACGCTTTCAACCTTCAGTCGCCCTCCATGGTCCGAGATCAGGCCGTGGCTGATGCTCAGCCCCAGGCCCGTGCCTTCAGCGGCCGGCTTGGTCGTGAAAAAGGGGTCGATGACCCTGCCGATCACGTCGCGCGGGATGCCGATGCCGTTGTCCC
Source organism: Geobacter anodireducens (assembly GCA_001628815.1). Taxonomy (NCBI): domain Bacteria; kingdom Pseudomonadati; phylum Thermodesulfobacteriota; class Desulfuromonadia; order Geobacterales; family Geobacteraceae; genus Geobacter; species Geobacter anodireducens. The sequence continues at coordinate 1,084,272 of CP014963.1, read as the reverse complement.
TGAATTCGATCCGCACAAAGACGCCGTCATCGCCGATGATTTTTTCCCCTTTGATATCGAGACGTTTGCCCCCGCCTCCGCTCGCGGGGAATTTTTTGTCCAGGGCATAGCGCGCATTGCTGATGAGGTTGAGGAACACCTGCTCGATCTGGTGCGGGTGAACCAGCAGCGCCGGCAGGTCCGGCGGCAGGTTCACGTGGAGCTGAACCCCGTCCCGCTTCAACTGGACCTTGGTCAGTTCAAGGGTATCGCTGAGGATGTCGGGCACATAGGCGGGGACCCGCTCCCTCCCCTCGTAGCGGGCAAAGGAGAGCAGGCTCCGGACGATCACGGCCACCCGTTCCCCCTCCTTGATGATCCGGTTCGCCACCCCCCGTTCCGGCTCGCTGAGGCACGGCTCCGCCGCCAGGATCTGGGCGCAGTTGATGATCCCGTTGATGGGGTTGTTGATTTCGTGGGCCACGCCGGCCGCCACCTCGCCCAGGGATGCCAGGTGCCAGGTCTGCATGGCGTCCTTCTGGATCGTCTCCTTCTCGATCTCCTTGATCCGCAGCCGCTCCAGCAGGCCATTGATCGCCTCCGCGGTTTCGCGGATCTCGTCGTTGGAGTCGACCAGCACCATGGGCAGATCGCCGTTGGACGCTCCCAACTGCCTGATCTGGCGGGTGAGGGAGAGCAGCGGGGAGATGAGGTGGCTCATGGTCATCCACATGAGCAGGGCCGCAAAGACGCCACCGCAGCCCATGATCCACCAGGAGAGCCGAACCAGGCGCTGCACGGGCGCGTAGGCCTCCTCCACCGGATAGGAGGCCGCCAGGACCCAGTCGATGCTGCCCAGCTTCTTCATGGTGGAGAGGGTCCGGCTGCCGTCCCGCAGTTCGAGCTCGCCCTGGACATTGGCGCCGGTTCTCGCCCGGGCGATGCGCTGGCTCATATGCTCGGCCTGTTTGTCCGCGGGGCTGAAGATCCGCTCCCGGACCGGATGCATGATGACCACCCCCTCGTGGTCATAGAGGCTGAAGTACCCCAGAGACCCGATCCGGGAGGTGGAGAGATCGCCCAGGAGGTTCTCCTTGTAGAGATCCGTGCTGCCGGCCAGGATGGCGATCAGCCTGCCCCCGGCGCCGAACACCGGCGCAGTGAACATCACCACGGGATGGTGCAGGGTCCGGGGGACATAGGGGGCGGAAATGACCGGCTTGCCAGTGGAGATGGTGGCCTGGAAATACTCCCGGAACGAATAGTCGCGGCCGATGCGGCTCGGCTTCCAGGCGGTCTCGGCGATCAGGTGCCCCTTGGGGTCCAGCAGGAAGGTGCCGCTGTCGAAATACATCCTGAGGAACGACCGTTCGTAGAGGAAGCGCTCCGCGGCCCGCGGATCGCGGATGACCGGCTCGGGAATGCTCAGGGCCACGGATACCAGCATCCTCTGGGCGGAGGATATCTTGAAATCCAGTTCCGACGCGGTCCGGCTCACCAGGATGATCTGCTGATTCTGAATCGACTCCTGCAACCGGTCCTTGAAATAACCGATGACGAAATAGGAGGTGGCCGGTGCAACGCCGAAAAAGACCAGCAGCACGATCGTGACGATTTTCGTTTTCAGGCTGATTTTGCGCATGGACAAAGCGGGACTCGAAATAACATTACATTTAAATACAATATATGCAAATTATAACAATACAGTTATGTGTGCCACACCCCAATGATGATAATTCACTAACAATCAGTTGCGCCGTGCAGACCCCCGTGGGTGACAAACAATATCCATGCCAGCCAACAACAAATTAACCCCGGCTAACGGCGGAAACCGTCGTTCCGGGCCACCGCTGAAATGGCACTCAACTTGAAAGCCGTGGGCAACTGCCCAGCTCCGCACACACGAGGTCACACCACCATGGACACTTCCCGCTCCCCTGCCGCGGGCGCTCACCCCCTGCTTCCACCCCTCATCCTGGCGGCGGTTGCCCTGGGGGTCTATCTCATTACCCTGGCCAACGGTTTCGTCTGGGACGACGGCTACATCATCGTGGAAAACCCGGCCACCCGCAGTTTCACCAGCCTGCGCGACATCCTCCTGTCGCCCGATATCGTGAAACCCTACTACCGGCCCCTCAACCGGGCCTCCTACCTGCTTGACTTCCAGTTGTTCGGCATGAATCCGGCGGGATTCCACGCAGTTAACATGGTGCTCCATGCGCTGAACGTCCTGCTCGTCTACCTGCTGGGGAGGCGCCTGTTCAGCGCCGGGCCGGCCGCGCTGGTGGCCGCCCTGCTCTTTGCGGTGCACCCCATCAACGTGGAGACGGTTACTTTTATCTCGGCGCGCAACAACCTGTTCGCCCTCTTCTTCGCCCTGTCCTGCTTCCTGGCGTTCCTGCGGGGGCGGGACACCGGCGGCTGGCCGTGGCACCTGGCCGGCGCGCTGCTGCTGTTCCTGGGACTCATGTGCAAGGAAACGGCTCTGATGGTGATCGTTCCCGTCTTCCTCTACGCGATCCGGCCATTTCACGGTACCGGCGACAGGGAAAGCGACCTTTTCCGGCCGGGGCTGTCGCTGCTCCCCTATATTGCCGCCATTGCCATCTACCTTCTGATGCGGTCTGCGGCCCTGGAAGGGGTGCTCGGCACCGGCATGGCAGCGGCGGAGCTTCCCCAGCGCCTGGTCCGCAATCTCTATGTCATTCCGCGCTACCTGGCCCTGTTCCTTTTCCCGGCCGGGCTCACCATCTTTCATGCGGTGCCGCCGGACTGGGCGTCGGCCCCCTGGCTCGTGCCGGCATGGCTCGCCATCGCGGCCGGCCTGTGGCTGCTCCTGCGCCGGGGCGGCCCGGCCGCCCGCTTCGGACTGCTCTGGCTGGGGGTCAACTTCCTGCCGGTCGCCAACATCGTCCCCATCCCCAGCTACCCCATGGCCGAGCGGTTCATGTATCTGCCCGCCGCCGGGTTCTGCCTGGTTGCGGGGGCCGTGCTGGGGGGGCCGCTGTTCGACCGGTGGGGGGCCCGGGCGGCCGCTGTTCGACCGGTGGGGGGCCCGGGCGGGCTGGGGTGTGGTGGGAAGCATCACGGTTCTCCTGGCCCTGGCGACCCTCGAGCGGAACCGCGACTGGCGCGACGACGTCAGCCTGTTCGCCAGCGTGGTCAAGACCGACCCCCGTTCTGCCGAGGGGTATTTCAATCTGGGCTCGGCCCTGATCGAACGGGGGGACACGGCAGGCGCCCGCGCGGCATGGGAGCGCGCCGTCGGGATCGACCCGCGCCACTCCGGCGCCCTGGCCCAGTTGGGGACCTGGCGGCGCGGCAGGGGGACCTGGCCGGCGCCACGGCCCGCTACCTGGCCGCGGTCGAGGCCAATCCCGCCAATGTCATGGCCCGCTACAACCTGGGCCGGATCTATGAAATCCAGGGAAAGCCGACCCGGGCCGCGGAACAGTACGAGCTCTTCCTGCGTTACGTGCCGGTGGAGTACGGCGAGTACGTGCCCGAGGTGCAAGCGCGGCTCGCGAAGCTCCGCGCCACGGCCCCCGCCGGGGCTACGGCGGGGGCTGCCCCTGCCCCCTGACCGGAACGCCGCATTCCCCGACACCCCAACCTTCCGTCTCCGGCCGTTGCCGGCGCGGAAGCGGCACGACCGGCCATTTCGCTGCCGGCGGCCCCGACCCGGTGCCTACATGCTCAATTCACGCAGGATAGTTGTCGTGCTTCCGGCCTACAACGCCGAGAAGACGCTGGAAATGACCTACGCCGAGATTCCCTTCGAGCACGTTGACCACGTGCTGCTGGTGGACGACGCCAGCCGCGACCGGACCGCCCAGGTGGCCGAGCGGCTCGGGATCAGGACCATCGTCCACGACCGGAACAAGGGATACGGCGCCAACCAGAAGACCTGTTACCGGGCCGCCCTGGATCTGGGCGCGGACATCGTGATCATGGTCCACCCGGATTACCAGTACACCCCGAAGCTGATCACCGCCATGGCCGCCATGATCGCCTACGGCGAATTCGACGCGGTCCTCGGCTCGAGAATCCTGGGCATCGGCGCCCTGAAGGGGGGCATGCCCCTCTACAAGTACGTGGCCAACCGGGTGCTGACCCTGGTGGAGAACCTGCTGCTGAGCCACAAGCTGTCCGAGTACCATACCGGCTACCGGGCCTTTTCCCGCCAGGTGCTGGAGCAGCTCCCCCTGGACGCCAACGGCGACGATTTCGTCTTTGACAACCAGATGCTGGCCCAGATCATCTGGCACGGCTACCGGATCGGCGAGCTGAGCTGCCCGACCAAGTACTTCGAGGATGCCTCGTCCATCAATTTCCGGCGGAGCGTCATCTACGGCCTCGGGGTCCTGGGCACGGCCCTGGAGTTCAGGCTGGCGCGGATGGGCCTGATCAGGTCCGAGCGATTCACCCCCCGCAACGATCAGGCGGCGGCGCAATGACCCGCCTTTCTGCGTGCCGGGCCTGCGGCGGGCCGCTGGCCCCCTGGCTGGACAAGGTTGCCGACCCCCAGACCGGCGAACGGTTTCACCTCACCAGGTGCGGCCGGTGCGGCCTGGGGCATACGGAGCCGCAACCCGCCGACATGGCACCCTACTACGGGGCAGCCTATCACGGGGGCCGGCACGGCGTGACCGCCGCCTGGTGCGCCCGACGCCGCATCCGGTGGGTGACCGTTGCCTGCGGGGGCGATGGCGCGGGCAGGCGCCTTCTGGACGTGGGGTGCGGGGACGGGACGTTTCTCCTGGAGGCGGGACAGCGGGGCTGGCGGACGGTGGGGACCGAGCTGAACCCGGCCGCGGCCCGGGAGGCGGGGCTCGATGTGCGCCACAGCGTGGATGCCGCCGACGACGGCATCCCCTACGACTGCATCACCCTCTGGCACAGCCTGGAGCACATGACTGACCCCCGGAGGCTCCTGGCGCGGCTCGCCGCCATGCTCGGCCCCGGCGGGGTGCTGGTGGTGGCCGTGCCGGATGCCGGCGGGCTTCAATGCTGGCTTTTCGGCCGACACTGGCTGCACCTGGACGTGCCGAGACACCTCTACCACTTCAACCGCGCGGCCCTGGGGCGGCTCCTGGCCGCTGACGGATGTGCGGTTGTCCGCACCATGCACCACGAGTTCGAGTACGACCTGATGGGGTGGCTCCAGAGCGCCCTCAACGCGCTGCTGCCGGTGCCCAACATCCTCTTTGCCGCCCTGACCGGCCGGCGGCGCGGCGGGCACGGCGCTCTCACCCTGATCAGCCTCCTGCTGGCGGTGCTCTTCGCGCCGGCAGCGACGCTGCTGGTGATCGGGGAAACGCTCCTGGGACGGGGCGGTACCCTGGTGATGGTTGCACAAAAAACGCCGCGCACGTGAGGGTGCGCGGCGCGGTGTCCGATCATCGCAGCGGGCGGGAGCAGCAACACCCTGGATCTCCTCGCCCGGCTCATCCCCCGGCACGTGCCGTGGGACGGCCCTTGACAACCCTCCTCTTGACAGGCAATCGGTCCTCACTATACTTCATGAGATGTATTTTATCAAACGGAGGTACGCCATGATTCCAAAAACTATCAGTGCCCAGCGCCGCCGCCTGCAACGGGCCACCGTCCTCGTGGCAGTGATGTCCGCCCTTGCCGCAACCGGCTGTTCGAAGCAGGAGGCACCCCAGGCTCCCGCACCGTCCGCCGGTGGTCCGGCCGCCATGCCCGAGGGGATGAACGACCAGCAACAGACCGCCATGGGACGGGCCATCTTCAACAAGCGGTGCGCCAGTTGCCACGGCACGGACGGCAACGGCACGGGGACCAGCAGCGGACCGGCCCTCGACCAGGCCCAGTTCAAGTACGGCAGGACCCCCGAGGCTATCAAGGAAAGCATTGTCAAGGGGCGTCCCAACGGCATGCCCGCCTTCGGGTCAGCCTTCCAGGAAATCGAAATCGACACCCTGGTCGGCTTCGTGCAGAGCCTCCACAAACAGTAGCCCCGCCACCGAAAAGGGCCACCGACTCCGGTGGCCCTTTTTCCGCCCAATCCTTCCGTTCCGCATCCGGTTACCGTGCCGTCGGCAGCCCCGCCTCCTTCCACTCGACGAACAGCGACTGGAATATTGAGGGATAGGCGAGGCCGATCAGCTTCTTGTAGGCCATGTAGCTGCGGCTGCCCGTATTGCAGTAAACGATGATCTTCTTTTCCTTGGGCAGTTGGTCGGACCGGGCCGCAAGCTGCTCGGCCGGGATATTGATGGCCGTGGGGATGTGCCCCTCCTCGAACTCCATCTCGTCCCTCACGTCGATCAGGATATAGTCCTGGCTGCCGGAGCGGATCATCCGGTCCAGCTCGGCGGCCGGAACCTTGGTCGTATCGATCTTCCTGCCGTAGCCCGCCCCCGTGACGATGGGGAGGCCCCGCTCTTCCCAGACCGGCATCCCTTCGTTATAGACGGCAATGGCGGTGTACCCCAGGGGTTCCACCTTTTTGGCCACCCGCTTGCTTTTGCCGCACTTGACGCCGTTGCAGTAGAGAACGATGAGCTTCGCCTTGTCGGCGGGGAGTTGCGCCGAAGCGCTGTCGAAGGTCTTCTCCGGCACGTTGACCGCTCCGACGATGTGCGCTTCCGCGTACTCCTCGGGGGTCCTGGCATCGATCAGCAGGAAATCCTGCTTCTCGTCGATCATGGCCTTCAGGTGGTCCGTGGTCACAACCGGGTAATCCCCGGCGGCCCGGACGGGACTGCCGGCCAGGACGCCCAGGGCCACGGCAGCGCATACCAGTGCAAACAGCGCGATTCGCCTCATCTACCTTCCTCCTTTGGGTAACCGGCCCGGATCAGCGGGCGCGGGCATCATGCCCCGCATTGGGGCTCACATACAGTTCGGTCCGTTCGCCGGGAGGCAGCCGGAAAAACGGCGTCGCTCAACGATGCAGCCGTTTCCACTCCTCCATCCCGCCCTCGTAATTGCGGGCCGGGCCCAGGCCGGCCAGTTCGTGCACCATCAGGCGTACGCCGACCGGATTCCCCCGGCGCAGTAGTAGACAACGGGCCGGTCCGCATCGACCCCGTTCCTGGCCAGGAGCCTGCGCACCTCGGCCGGTGCCAGGGGCCGGCGTTCCTTGCCCGTGAAGAACTTGTCCCAGGGGATGTGCACCGAGCCGGGGATGCGGCCGGCGAGCCGCTCGAAAAAAGAGCGGGTATCGATGATAGCGACCGTGCCGAGCGAACGCTCCAGCTCGGCGGTGGTAATATCTTCCTCGGGCCGGACGGCAGAGCGGTACGTCAGGGTGCCACCGCTGTACCGTTCATGGCCCCGCGTGAGGGGAAGCCCCGCGGCGGTCCAGGCCTGGATGCCGCCGTCGAGCATCCGCACGGGGCCCTTGTGCCCAAGCCAGGCCAGGACCCAGGCGGCCCAGCCCTCCCCTCCCCAGCTTTTGTCCGCATCCCCGTAAACCACCACGGGAGTCCGCTCGTCGATCCCCATGGCTCCCAGGGCCCGGGCGAGGTCGCGGGGCGGCCAGAGCTTGTAGGGGACCCCCCTGTCGTCTGTCCTGGTGTAGTTCTCCCACGAAAAGGACCGGGCGCCGGGGATGTGACCCGCCTGCCAGTCGGAGCGCGGCCGGCCGTCGAGCACCACCCAGGTTCCGGCGGCGCGCGCCAGGGACTGGGGCTCCATCAGCCCGAAATCGCGGGCTGATGCGCCGGAAGCGGCAAGCACCACCACAACGGCTGCGACCAGAACGGTCAACAGAACGAAACGCCCGCGGCATCTTTCCATCAGGGAAATCCTCCTCATTTCGACATCATCCCGTGCGCTCCGCGTCGAACCCGGCCTGACCGCGCCCGGACCGGCGCAGCACACCGGCCTTCCCTGCGATCATCTGAAAACGCTCCCCCCCGGCATGCCGCTGCCAAGGATGAACAGTGCGACGGCGCAGGCGACCGCCAGCACCAGGAGGACGAGCGCGGCGCGGCTCCTGCCGGCGGGTCTGCGGGTGCCATCGGCATCGCCGCGAAAGGTCCGCTCCCGCGACGAGGCAACCGGGAGGGTGCGGCGCAACCGCCTCTTAAGCAGGAGACGGTTCAGGTAGGTCAGGGGCCCGCTGGCCACCTTGACCCTGCCCGCCAGGGCGGCCTCCGGCTCGAAGAGGAGATCCGCCACGTGGCTGGTGGGCGTGTGCGGGCCGAGAAACGAGGCGCAGCCGGCACAGTAGGTGATCGTCGTGCTGCCGCCGGCCTCTGCCGCGCGCAGGGAGGTCCACGCGCCGGCCAGGCGGGGCGCGGTGCAGCGGACCGCTCCCCCCTCGCCGCAACAGAGGGTCCGGGCGCCGTGGTGGGGCATTTCCCGAACCCTGAGCCCGGCTGCGCCCAGCAGTGTTCTCACGGCCGCGTGCACCCCGGCGTTATCGCGCGAGACGCAGGGATCGTGCACGGTCACCTCTCCGCCGGCGGCACGGGCGACGCCGATGTCCGCCCGGGCCAGCACCTCGTAAACGGTGACCACCTCCAGCTCAGGAGCATAGCGGGAGAACACCCCGTGGCAGTTGGGGCAGGCCACCAGGACGGTTTTCACCCCCTGCGCCAGGAGGTAGGCCTTCATTTCGCCGAACATGGCCGCAAAGTGCCCGGACCGCCCCAGGTCGTGGGACGGCTTGGTGCAACAGTCGAGAACCATGCCGAGGGAAGGGTCGTTGCCGCGCAGCAGGTCGAAGAGCTTCAGCGTTGTCCGGGGGCGGGTCCCCGGCAGCGCGCAGCCGGGAAAGAAGATCGTGCGGCACCCGTCGGGAAGCCCGTACCAGGTGAAAAGTCTCGATGTCCCGGCCCGTTCGTAGGACAGGAGCCCCCGGTAGGGAGACAGTTGCAGCGTGCCGGCATCGGCGGTGGCGCGCCGCATGGCAAGGAACAGGGCGGCAGGATCGACCCCTTCGGGGCAGACCGCGCGGCAGAGGCCGCACAGGCTGCACCCGAAGGGGAGATGGGACTGGTCCTGTCGCCGGGGATCAAAGGACGCTGCCAGCGCCTGTGGCGTGCCGTGCTCCCGCAGGAAGGCGCATTCGGCTACGCAGATGCCGCAGGCGGTGCAACGCGTTGCCACGTCACCGGCGGACCAGGGGGGACGGCTCATGAGCCCGATTCGCAGAGCTGGGGATGGGGCCACCCCTCCATTCCCTTTTCAAGGATGAAGAGCCGCTTCTCGTCCACACCGCGGGACTTCAGGTAGTCATAGCTGTTCTTTGCCCCGCCGCCGCCCCGGGGGCAGACGATCACCACCTCGTCGGCGGTGGCGTTGATCCGTTCGAGGGTCGCGTCGAGCCGTTTCTTGTCCTCGTCGCTCTTGACGGGATAGGCGTTGGTTTCGAGGGAACCCTTGAAATGCCGCTTCTGGAACGACTCGGGGGTCTGGATGTCGACGATGACCATGGACTTGCCCCCTTCGACCCACTGCTTGAACGTGTCCTGATTCACGTACCGGTAATCGGCCGCCAGCGCCGCCACCGCCAAGGCCACCACCATCATTGCTGCCAGGACTACTACTCTTCTCATGCGATTCTCCTTTTTTCCGGGACCGCCCTAGGCGGTCCTCTTCATTGAACGGTGGACGATTTCGAGGAATGCCTCGACCCGGACCTTCAGCTGGCCCGTGTCCGACTCCGAATAGTCGGTTTCGATCTGGAGGAACGGCAGACCGGTCCGCTGCTGAAGATGCTTCTTCAGGACCGATGATTCAACGGCATAGGTATGGCACCCGAGCCAGGTCAGGTCCACGACTCCGTCCGCGCGGAATTCGCGCGTCAGGCGCTCCACCAGCTCCAATCGGCCGGCATTGGGCGACATGCATGAGCAGGGTACCTTCAGGTACCGTTCGGCGATGGCCCGAAGCGGGTCGCCGTCTTCCCGCACCTGCTCCACCTTCTTGTAAGCCCCGCAGCTCTCCAGGCAGACCACCGAGGCGCCGCTCTCCTCGATGATCCGGATCAGCTTTTCCGAACCGATCCCCACGGGCACGCCGGTGAGCAGAATCCGCGGCGTGGATTCGGTGAAGGGCGAGATGCCCGCTGCGGCCATCTGCCGCAACTCGGCCGCGAATCGATCCACCAGCCCGATGGCTGCCCGCCGGTCCACGGAAAAGCCGCGGTTGTGAAGGACGGTCAGCAGGTCGAGCCCGCTGATGGGGGACGGGATGGCCTTGCAGACGTCCTGGAGCGCCTGGAGGGACCGGCGCTCTTCGTTCATGAGTCGGATGGCTTCGGTCAGGGCCTTGCCGGTGATCTGCACGCCAAACTCGTTCTCAAGTCGCTCCTTGAGCCGTCGGACCTCAAGGAGCCAGTATTCCAGGGCAGCCTCGTCCTGGATCTGGGGAAGCTGCATTACATGGACCGGCTTGAGCTCCCCCAGAAGCTCATACATCTTTTTCTTGCCGTCACAGGTGGTCTCTGCCAGGAGGAAGTCGGCAAAGTGAAAATAGGGGCAGGTGTCCGTGACGGCAAACCCGTAGCTCGACTTGATGAGCGGGCAGAGATTGCGGGGCAGCACCTTCTCGGCCGCGGGGATCGGCTTCTGGCTCGTCCCGCAGAGCGACACGGGAATGGCGCCGGCCGCCAGGATCAGTTCCGTCGGCGAAAAGAGACAGTAGGTGCCCACCGCATGCCGGCCGGCTTCCCTGGCCTCCTTGAGGGCAATGAGATTGCGCTCCTTGAGGGTGGCTATCTCGACAAAGGTTTCTGAATGTATCATGGCGACAGGATGGCCTCTTTCCGGACCGGGATACTACGCATTGCAGCCGATGAGGGCGGCGCCGAGGGCGCCCACGGTCTGGGGGTCTTCCGGCACGTGCAGGGACAGCCCCAGCCGCCGGGCGATGACGCCGCTGATGGAGCCGTTGGTGGCGAGCCCCCCGGTGAAGGTAATCCCCTCGTGGGCCTCCAGCCGCCCCACCAGCCCTTCCATCCGGCGGGCGATGGCGTCGATGATGCCGGCCGCAATGGCGCCCTTGGGGGTTCCCTGGGCGAGGAGGCCGATGATTTCCGATTCGGCGAAGACCGTGCACATGCTGGTGAGCGGCACCGGTTCGCTGGACGCGGCCAGGGAGCCGAGCTCGTCGAGGGTGAGGTCGAGGATGCCCGCCATGACCTGGAGAAAACGGCCGGTGCCCGCGGCGCACTTGTCGTTCATGATGAAGTCGGACACCGATCCGTCATCGCTTACCAGGATGACCTTGCTGTCCTGGCCGCCGATATCGATGACCGCGCGGGTGTCGGGATTCAGGTACCAGGCCCCGCGCGCGTGACAGGAAATCTCCGTGACCCGTTGATCGCTGAACGGCAGGGACACCCGGCCGTAACCGGTGCCCACCACGCGGGAGACGCTCTCTTCCCGGAGCCCGGCGGACGAAAGAGCTTCGCGAAAGGCCCGAAGGCCCGCCTCGCGCGGCTCCCAGCCGGTTGGTACCACTGCCCGGCCGCGAACCATGCCGTCGAACACGACGGCCTTGGTGGCGGTGGAGCCGATGTCGATCCCGACACTCACCATATCTGCCTCCCGCCGCAGCCGCGCCGCGGCATCACACAATCAGCACCCATTACAGGCGAATGACGGAACCGGCCGTGAGCATCGCCTCGGCCGTGGTGAACATATTGGTTACCGTTCCGGCCGCGAGCTTCTCCTTGCAGTGGAAGAAGTCGAGGCAGACGCCGCAGGAAAGGACCTCCACCCCCCGGTTGCCCAGGTGCTCCAGCGCCTGAAGCACCTCCGACCCTTCGGTGGTGAGGAGCACGCCCGAGTTGAGGAACATCATCCGGTCCGGGAGACTCTCCTGGTCCAGGAGCGTGATGATGAAGTTCTTCATCAGGAGCCGGCCCAGTTCCTCGGGGCCGTCGCCCAGGCGGTCCGAGGTGATGAGCATGACCGTCCGGCCCTGCCGCGCGGGGTTCTCCGCCGGGGCTGAAGGGGCGCCCTCCCCGCTGCCGATGGTGATGGCAAAGCCGCCGTCCGCCTCCTCGACGGCCACCCGGAACCCCCGGTTGGCGGCGAAGCGGGCCACGTTCTCGCGGGGGCCCCCCATCGACGAGCACCCGCACGGTCTCTCCGCCCGCCTCCTCCAGCGCCCGCTTGGTGGACACCACCGGCGCCGGGCACGCCATGTTCCTGCAATCGATCGTTTTCATAGAAGCTGTAACCTTCCTACATCCAGAGGACCCAGGAGTCCTGGATGTTCTTCATGAGCCAGTCGCCGGCAGCCTTTTCCACGAAATCGAACTTGTCGCCCCCCACGGCGCCGGCATATTCGGCGCACGGCGGGCAGGCGCCGAACCAGGCCCCCTTGTCCTTGAGCTTTTTCATGATGCTCTCGGCATTGCCGAACTTCTTGAAGATGGGGGATTCGATCCGCCCGGCCTTGTTGCTGTTGGCCAGATCGGCTCCTTCCAGGGTCATCCAGACGTGGACCTTGCCCCAGCCCTTGTCGGCAACCACCTGGGCCATGAGCAGGGCAAAGATGGCGCGGTTCGGATCATTGCCGCCATGGGTGATGACGATGACGTATTTGCCTTTCCCCTCCGGGTCACCCGCAAAGGCCTGGCCACCCATGAGCCCGGCAAGGCCTGCCGCGCCGAGCCCCATGCCGATGGTCCTGAGGAAGTCGCCCCTGCTAACCGCATCCGCTGCCGAAGACTCCGGGCACTCCGTTTCTTCCCTTTTCATGAGAATCCCTCCGTGATACATTCATAGGATAAAACCGTGCAAATTATCGACTAATTGACAGAATCAGGTCAAATTGATATTTTTCATATATGAAATAACTTCAATCGGGAAAGACGATATCACGCCATGAACCTCAAGCAGCTCGAAGTATTTCTGGCAGTCGCCGAGAGCGGCAGTTTCTCCCGCGGCGCGGAAGCCACCTTCCTTACCCAATCCACCGTGAGCCAGCACATTGCCGCCCTGGAGAGCGAGGTGGGCGTGCGGCTCCTGGACCGGACGAGCCGAGGGGCGCTCCTCACCGAGGGGGGGAAAATCCTGCTGGAGCACGCCCGGAAAGTTGTGGCCGGCAGCCGCGAAATCAGCAAAGTCATGCGGCGGTTCCGGGGGCTGGAGGAGGCGGAGCTGCGCATCGGCGGCAGCACCATCCCGGCCGATTACCTGATTCCCGCCATGCTCGCCTCGTTCCTGGGGCGGCACCCCGGCGTCCAGGTGACGCTGCTCCAGGGGGACAGCCGCGACATCCTGGACCGGATCGAGCGGGAGGACGCGGAGGTGGGCATCATCGGCAGCCGTTTCGACGAGGAGGGGTTCACCTTCACCCCCCTCGGCCGGGACGAGATACGGCTCATCGCCGCCCCGGGCCACCCCCTGGCGGGCACCGGAGCCGTTCCCCTCGCCGAACTGGCGAACCACGGCTTCGTCTTCCGGGAGCGGGGGTCGGGCACGGCCAAGAGCGTTGCCGAGGCACTGGCGGAGGCGGGCCTACCCGCCGAGAGGCTCCACGTCCGCGCCTGCCTGGGCAGCAACGAGGCGGTCAAGCAGGCAGTGGCAACCGGTCTGGGGCTGTCGTTCGTGTCGGAGCTGTCGGTGCGCAAGGAGCTCGCCCGGGGCGAGCTGGTCGAACTGCCGGTGGAGGGGCTGACCATCGCCCGGACCTTTTATCTCGTCGCCCGCACCGGCCGGGAACTCTCCCCACCGGCCCTCGCCTTCATCGGCGAGCTGACCGGGACCCGGCTCGGCACCCGGTCCGCCTGACCCGCAGCTCGACGCTCCCCCGTCATTACACACCATGGAAAAGATTCTCATCATAGACGACGAGGCGTTCATCCGCGAAAACGTGGAGCGGATCCTCACCGAAGACGGCTACCAGGCCCTCTGCGCCGCCTCCGGCACCGAGGCGCGCGAGATCGTTGCCGACGAGGACGTGGACCTGGTCCTGCTGGACCTGAACCTGGGCACCGAGGACGGCATCGAGGTGCTCAAGGAGTTGAAGATCCTGGACCCGGAGCTCCTCGTCATCATCATCACCGGCTTCGGCTCGGTGGAAAGCGCCGTGGACGCCCTGAAGCTGGGCGCCTTCCACTACATGAAAAAGCCCTTCAAGGCGGACGCCTGCGGGTTATCGTGAAGCTGGCGCTCCAGACCCAGACCCTGCGGCGCGAGGTCCGCAATCTCCGCAAAGGGGACCTGACCCTGTTCGAAAACGTCCCCCTGGTGGGGGCCGGCGAGGGGTTGAAGGAGATCATCCGCCAAGTCAAGGAGGTGGCCCGCTTCCCCCTCTCAACGGTCCTCATCACCGGCGAGTCGGGCACCGGCAAGGAACTGGTGGCGCGCACCATCCACCACCTCTCGGACCGGCGCGAGGCCCCCTTCGTCGCCATCAACTGCGCGTCCATGCCGGTTTCACTGCTGGAAAGCGAGCTCTTCGGCCACGAGAAGGGGGCGTTCACCGATGCCAGCCAGCGCAAGCCCGGCCTCTTCGAGGAAGCCAGAAGGGGACCATCTTTCTGGACGAGATCGGCGAGATGGACGTCTCCATCCAGGCCAAGCTGCTGCGGGTGCTGGAGGACCGGAAAATAAGGCGGGTCGGCGGGACGCGGAACATCGACATCGACGTGCGGGTGATCGCGGCCACCAACCGCAACCTGCGCGACGCCATCCGCGAGGGGAACTTCAGGGAAGACCTCTACTACCGTCTCAACGTTTTTCCCATCCACATCCCGCCGCTGCGGGAGCGGAAAGAGGATATCCCGGTCCTGGCGAAATTCTACCTGGACCGCTACGGCCGCACCTTCAACCGCAGTTTCCAGACCATCTCGGCCAAGGCCCTGCGGCTGCTGGAAACGCACCCCTGGCCCGGCAACATCCGCGAGATGAAAAACGTCATCGAGCGGATCTGCATCATGCATGACGGCCCGGAACTGACCCCGAACCACCTGCCGCCCGAGATCAAGCAGACCGAGGGGGCCGCTGCCCCGCCGGCCACGGATGTGACCGCGGACCTGGCCCTGGGGCTCGAAGCGGCCACCGACCGCTACGAGAAGCAGCTCATCGCTGCGGCCCTGGACATGACCGGCAACAACGTGCTGCAGGCGGCCCAGATTCTCAAGATTCCACGGGGAACGCTGCGCTACAAGATGGCGCGGCATGGATTGCACGGGGGCGGAAGCGACGGGGGATAGGAAACGGCAGGTACCGCGGGGTCAGAATTCCGCGACGATCAGTTCTGACAGGGGCTTGCGGTCCGAGTGGTGGGGAACCCCGGACGGCCGTCCCACGGCGATCACCGCCATGAGCTCCAGGTTCGGCGGGAGCCCCAGCAGGTCTCGCACCTGGCCGGCGCTCTTCAGGATCTCGCCCAGCCACACGGCCCCGAGCCCCAGGGCGTGGGCCGCCAGCAGCATGTTCTGGAGGCAGGCCCCCATGGCCTGATGGTCCTTGGTCTCGTGGTACATGGCGTCCCGGTCGCAGAACACCGCAATGCTGACCGGCGCCCCTTCCACGATGTGGCGGTAGCGGGTGAGCCCCGCCAGGTCCCGGAGCTTTTCCCGGTCGCGGACAACGGCGAACCGCCACGGCTGGTTGTTGAGTCCGGACGGTGCCCATGCCCCGGCCCGGATGATCTCCTTCACCTCCGCGGGGTTCACCGGCTCATCGGTGAACTGCCGCACGCTGCGGCGCGAAAAAATCCCTTCGAGCAGTTCCATCAGCGCATCAACCGCCACAGGTAGATGAACGATCCCCCCACCGTCATGGCCGAGACGAGGCTCATGGCCTGGTGGACCGACATGGAGAAGGCTATCCGGCCCGGAAAGTCGGCCGCATTGGAAGCCCCGCCCAGGAACTCGATCAGGTCAACCCACTCCGGGTCCCACTGGTAGACCTGGAGGTAGAGGGCCGACCCCTTCCAGAGGAACAGGCAGACAAAGGCAACGCCGAAGGCGATGAATCCGCCGGAGATGGGGGAGTCCTTGATCTGGCGGTAAATCTTCAGAATCATGTCGAAGTTGACGATGGAAAGAAAGACCCAGTTGGCGTTGTCGATCATCCTGATCTGGCGCAGGACGTAATCGGACGGCGGCGGGTTGGTGTAAATGAACAGAGCCGACAGTGCGATGGCTCCCACGGTCAGGGTGGCGACGGTGCGCTTGCTGCCGGTTATTTCGAGGGTCCGGGTGAAGAGGTAGTACTCCCGGAACCCGAATGTCAGGACAATGATGGCGATGGTGCTGATCACGTAGTGGACCGCCGCCAGATGGTGGTACATGGAAAAGGGGTTGAGCGCGTACGCCTGGCTGAAGAAAATGAGGCAGAAGCCGATGGCGATGCTAGTCCAGAGGCGGGCATTGCCGATGCTGAAATAGATGCTGATGATGGCGGCGATCAGCCAGAAGAAGACCTCAACGATAGTCACTATGGTGACATTATGGAGAAACTCCACGTCAACCTCCCGTCAATTGGCTTACACCGGCACCAGGGCCCTCTCCGCGAAACGGAAGTTTCTCCGGAGAGTTGCGGCCATTGCAGATCCTTCGCACTACCCCGTCCTGTATAATACAACTCGTTAGGTAATGCAAATTTACAATTAACATGCCAACCCGTCCCTCCGGCACGTGGCAGCGGTCAGCGTTCGAGACGCACGGCCGCCACGAGCTCTTCCAGTTCGAGCCCGCTCCCGACCAGGACACCCAGGCTGCCGTCATCTTCGCGGCGATAGAGGTCGAAGAGGGGGCGGCGTTGTCCGTCCTCTCCCTTGACGCTCTTGGCGGTGACGATCCCCACCCGGGCAAGCTGGGGCTGGGAGCAGGAGTTGGGGCAGCCGGATATGGACCACCGGAGCGCCGCGGCGTCGTCGTTCATGGCGCCGATGACGGCCCGGGCCACGTCCCTGGTCGGCGCGAGCCCCATGGCGCATTCGTGGCTGCCGGGGCAGATGCGGAAGGCTACCCGCTGTTCGGGGCGGTCCGCAGCGAACCCGGCGGCGGCCATGGCGTCGAGGGCGTCCTGACGGCGCGCGGCCTCGGGCAGGAGGAAGCGCACGTTCTGATCGCCGGTGAGCACCATGAAGCCGCCGGCAACGTCACGGGCCACGGCGGCCAAGGACCGCAGGCCGCCCGTTGTCAGTTCGCCGGCAAAGACCGGTGCCTCCACGCAGACGTTGCCGGCGGCGACGGACGGGAACAGCTCGCCGCTGAAGAAGTCGGCCAGGGGCAGGGGCTGGTCTCCCCGGCGCTCCGCCACCAGGGCGAGGAATTCCTCGCGGCCCAGGTCGCGGACCAGATGCTTGAGACGCTTTCCCTTGGGCGCACGCTCCTTGTAGACCCGGACAATGGCCTCCACCAGGGGGATGATCCGATCCTCGGCCACCGCCTCCTCCACCAGGAATGCCGGCAAGGGTTCCCGGCCGAGGCCGCCGGCCGCCCAGACGTCGTAGCGCGGAGCATCGGCCTCGTTCTCCCGGTGCACGAGCGACAGATCCTGGATCAGGTGGCGCCCTTCGTTGTCGCCGGTGAACACGCCGATCTTGAATTTTTTAGGCAGTGCCTCGAAATGTGGATTGCGGGTAAAGTGCAGATGGAGCTTGTGGGCCAGCGACTGGACCAGGGGCCAGGCCGCGGCGGTGACCGAGCCGCAGACCACCCCGCGTACCGCCCCGCCGCAGGCGCCGCGGGTGGTGAGGCCCACGGCGGCAAGGCCGCGCCAGACCGATGGGAGGTGATCCTCGGTGAGGCCGTGCAGCTCGATGCTTCCCCTGGTGGTAAGATGGAGCAGGCCGCCGGCGAACCGGTCCGCGATGCCGGCCACCGCCTCGGCCTGCTCCGCTGAAAGAATGCCCGCCGGCACCTTTATCCGGAGCATGAAGGTTCCGGGGTGCCGCTGGGCATACACGCCGTCAATTCTGAGCTGTTGCGGATCGAATCGCATTGTTTACCTCTTTGGTAAATAATTTTACCAAAGGGTACCACACAAATGTCGTACTTAAAACAATAAAATATTTCCGGCAATACACCGTACTATTCTCGATCATCTTTGTCGTACTTTTTTCGACCCTTTCCCTGCCCCTCGTCTCGTCGCTCACGGGCCGGACGCTGGAGTTCGGGCTCGCGGGCCTGTTCCGGGCGGGGCGCGGGACGCTCCGAGATTTCCCGTCCCTGGCTGCCGGCACTGCCGGGGGACGCCGGCATTACCTGCGGTGCCTGCTTCCCAGGGGCGGGGGCCTGCTTTTTCCTCTCCGGCACCTGCTTCATCGTGTCGGGGGCAGGCGTCTTCACCTGGGGCGACCGTTGCTGGACGCGGGGCTGGCGCGCCGCGTCATCCGGGCGTGGCCGGGGGGACGGCTCCTTACCGGGAACGGCGCGCGGGGGCGGGGACGCGTTGCGTCCCTTCCCTTCTGGTAACCGTTCGCGACCGGTGGGGAGCCCGGCACCTTTTCCGCCCTGCCGATTGCCGGACAGTGCCGGCGCCGTCTCCTGGCGGCGCGGCGTTTCGCGGTGCTTCACCCGCATTTCGCCGGCCTGGCGGCCGGGGCCGAAGACCGATCCCGCATCGCCGGGAACCGGGCGGCGGTCGCGCCGTACCTCCTCCGGCTTCAGCTTCCTGATGCGCTCCGGCGGCTGCCGTTCGGGGGCTATCCGCTTGTCGATGGGGCGCCGGGTTTCCCGGGCGGGCCTGATGGCCGGGGGACCCACCTCGACCCTGGCGGAGATGAACGGGTTCTCCCGCGCAATCGAACGCCCTCTCCTCCCCGTGATGAAGGTGTCCCGGTCGATGATGGTGACGGCGTTGCGGACGTGGATGTGGCGGTATGTGCGGACCACTACCGGATTCACCGCCACGTTCGTGATATCGACGCTGAAGGGGCCGTAAAAGCCGATGCCGTAGTAGACCTCGCCCGGCGCCAGCGGGACCCAGGCCACGGTGTCCGAGCTGTACACCCACCCCACGTACCCCGGCCCCCAGTAGGCGGCGCCGCGGGAGGGAGGCACCCAGCACCAGCCGACCCGGGACACGAATACCCACCGCCCGTAGTGGTAGGGCGCCCACCCCCAGGGCTCATAGGATATCCAGACGTAGGAGCCGCGCACCCACGTCCACCGCCCCAGCCGATAGGGGGCCCAATCCACGACGGCTGAGACCCGGGGCGACCAGACGTAGCCGTACTCCCCCGCGTAGAGCCACCGGCCGTTGGCGTCCAGGTCGGCCGCGTAGTCGTCCAGCTCGTCGGGCACGTAGCGGAGGCTTTCGGCCGCATCGGCCAGCACCCGGTCCCGCTTCCGGTTCCAGGTTTCCCACTCGTCGGGCGAGCCGATCGGGGCGATCTCCGCCTGCTCGTCGACCGTCAGCCGCAGCTCGCTGCCGGCGGAGACGCGCGTCGTGCCCTGGCGGGTCTCCACCACGGCATAGCCCTTGATCACGGCCACGACCGCGGCGCCTCCGCTCGTGGCGTCAACCATGACGATGGAGTTGTCGTAGATGCCGGTCGAGGCGTAGGGGGTGTCGACCCGGATGCGGTCGACCCCGCCCTTGCGATTGGTGAGATAGGCCCGTCCTTCGGCCAGGCTGAGCTGGAACGATTCCCGGCCCAGGTCGACGATGTCGAGGGCGGTCCGGGCATCGACCCGCACCTGGACTCCTCCCCGCACCTGGATCTCCGCCCGGCTCCCCTCCGGCGACCAGAGCCGGTCTCCTTCGGCCAGCGGCGTGTTGACCGCCGCCGCTACCCACTCATTGGTGTCCTCGGTGAGCATCTGCACGTCTCCCGCCACCAGCGAAAGCCGGGCCGTGCCCAACTGGGCCGCGGCGGCAGCCGACGCGGCCCAGAGGATCACAACGGCGCACAACGCTGCTGCGCGACTCGCGATTCCCATGATCAACCTCCCCTCCGGCGTCCCGCGCGGGACACCGGGCTGTTTCACAATTGTAGCGGCGGATGAACGGGCCGCAACGCACCCTCCATCCGTCTGGCAAAGACCGCTCCTTTTCGCTATACTGTCGGACAATTCGCGTCCCGGAGGTCCCATGGCCCGCCCCCCCCTCGACCAGGTCCGCACCATCGGCATCATCTCCCACATTGACGCCGGCAAGACCACGGTGTCCGAACGCATCCTCTTCTACACCGGCGAAACCCACAAGATGGGCGAAGTCCACGACGGCGACGCGGTCATGGACTGGATGCCCCAGGAGCAGGAGCGGGGGATCACCATCACCTCCACCGCCACCGTCTGCACCTGGCGCAACCACCGACTCAACCTGGTGGACACGCCGGGGCACATCGATTTCACCATCGAAGTGGAGCGGAGCCTCAGGGCCCTCGACGGCGCAGTGGCCATATTCAGCGCCGTGGAGGGGGTCCAGCCCCAGAGCGAATCGGTCTGGCGCCAGGCCGACCGCTACCGGGTCCCCCGCATCTGCTTCATCAACAAGATGGACCGGGTCGCGCCGACCTGCGGGGCACCCTGCGCCAGATGGAGGAGAAGCTCAAGGCCCGGCCGGTGCTCCTCCAACTCCCCGTGGGCGAGGAAACCGGCTTCCGCGGGGTGATCGACCTCCTTGCCGCGGAGCTGGTTGCCTTTGCCGAGGGGGACCAGGGGCGGACCGTCAGCCGGGGTCCCGTGCCGGCGGACCTGCTGGACGCGGCGCGCGAGGCCCGGGATGCCGTTGCCGAGGCGGCCGCCGATTTCGACGACGCCATCCTCGCCGATCTCCTGGAGGACAAGGATATCTCCGCCGACCGGCTGCGGGGCGCGCTCAGGCGCGGGGTCCTGGCCTGCCGCATCTTCCCGGTGCTCCTGGGCTCGGCCCTCCGGAACAAGGGGATCCAGCCGCTGCTGGATGCCGTGGTCGACTTTCTCCCCTCTCCCCTTGACGTCCCCCCTGCCAAAGGCCAACGCCCCGGCAGCGAAACCGTTGACGAACTCCCCTGCGACCCGCGCGGCCCCTTCTGCGCCCTGGCCTTCAAGGTACAGTCGGAAGAGGGGCGCAAGCTCACCTACCTCCGGGTCTATTCGGGCACCATCAAGGCGGGCGGCGCGGTCTGGAACAGCTCCCGGGGGTGCTTCGAGAAGCTCGCCCGGCTCTTCCGGATGCATGCCCACAAGCGGGAACAGATCGAGGAGGCGGCCGCCGGCGACATCGTGGCGGCGGCAGGGCTCAAGGAGGTGCTGACCGGCGACACCCTCTGCGACCCGGCCCACCGGATCGTGCTGGAGGGACTGGCCGTGCCGGAGCCGGTGGTGTCGCTGGCGGTGGAGGCCCGCGGGGTGGACGACCGGGACAAGCTCCTGCCGGCCCTGGAGAAGCTCCAGTGGGAAGACCCCACCTTCCGGGTCCACGAGGACGAGGAAACGGGCCAGACCATTCTCACCGGCATGGGTGAGCTCCACCTGGAAGTGGTTGTGGACCGGTTGCAGAGGGAATTCGGCGTGGGGGTGAAGACCGGGCGGCCCCAGGTGGTCTATCGGGAAACCATCACCCGGCCGGTGGAGCGGCGGGAGGTCTTCCGGGCCGAGCACGAGGGGAAGGTCCAGGGGGGAGAGGTCCTGCTGCAGCTTTCGCCCCTGCCGCGGGGGGCCGGGGTGCGGGTGAGCGTGCCGGACGCCGCGGAACCGGGCATCGGCAAGGAGTTGCGGGACGCGGCAGCCGACAGCATCGGCCGGGCCTGCTCTGCCGGGTCCCGCACCGGCTATCCCCTCACTGATCTGGAGGTGCGGGTGGCGGCGGTTCCGGTGGAGCCGGGAGTGACCACCGAGGCGGGAGTGCGTGCGGCGGCAGGCAGGGGGCTCATGCTGGCGGCCCGGGACGCGGGGCTCACGCTCCTGGAGCCGGTCATGAACCTGGAGATCGTCATCCCGGCCGACTATGCCGGCAAGGTCCTCGGTTCGGTCCAGCAGAAGCGGGGACGGATCGAGGGGATCAGCAGCCAGGGCGACACGGAAACCATCCGGGCCCTGGTCCCCCTGGCGGAACTGTTCGGCTACATGACCGAACTGCGCAGCGCCACCAAGGGGCGCGGCACCTATACCATGGAATTCTCCCACCACGACCGGGCACCGGCCGAGGTGCTGCGGCGCTTCGGCCTGGAGGCGTGAACCGGACGGCTACTTCTTTTCCTTTGTGCGCAGCACCGTCCGCAGCCCCTTGGCCATGCGGCGCTCCCCCTTTTTGCGCTCCCGCCGCCCCTCGGCATCGGCCAGGGTAGCCATGGTTTCTTCTTCCAGCCGAAGCTTAAGATAGCTGCCGTAGCGGCCCGGATCCAGCCCGCCGCCGGCCAGGGCGGTGCGGACGGCGCAACCGGGCTCGTGCCGGTGGGAACAGTCGTGGAAACGGCAGCCGGCAGCCAGCTTCGCGATCTCGGGAAACGCCGCGTCGATCCCCTCGTCCACCTGCCAGAGGCCGAACTCCCGCATCCCCGGCGTGTCGATGACGATCCCCCCGCCCGGCAGGAGGATGAGCTGGCGATGGGTGGTGGTATGGCGCCCCTTGGCGTCCCGCTCGCGCACGGCTCCGGTGGCCATGACCGGATCCCCTGCCAGGCGGTTGACCAGGCTCGACTTGCCCACGCCGGACGGCCCGATGAAGCAGGCGGTCACGCCGGGGGCGAGAAGGGCCCCGACTTCGTCGACCCCGGCGCCGTCCAGGGAGCTGACGGTCATGACCCGGATGCCGGGAGCGACCGTTGCGGCCTCCTCCGCCGGTGCGGCCGGATCGCCGGACAGATCGCTCTTGGTGAGCAGCACCACCGGTTCGGCGCCGCTCTCGCGGGCCGCGGCCAGGAACCGCTCGAGCCGGCGGAGGTTGAGGGCGCCGTCCAGTCCGGCCACGATGAAGACGATGTCCACGTTGGCGGCCACCGGCTGGACCTCGGCCGCACGGCCCGACTCGCGGCGGGCCAGGATGGTGCGGCGGGGCAGAACGGCCCGCACCAGGACGGTGCTGTCGCCGGCAACGGGCTCCACGATCACCCAGTCGCCCACCACCGGCCGTTCGAGCCGGTCGCCGGCCGTCTCCCGCATGGCCCGCCCGGTAAGGATGGCCGCCACCTCGCCGTCTGCCGTGCGCACCCGGTATTCGCCGCGCTGCTCGGCAACGACCCGCCCCGGCCGGCCGCGTCGGAGGACGCCCCGGCATGGGCGGCGAACCAGTCATCCCATCCCATTTTTTCAAGCAGTTCCATCTGGCTCCCTCGTGGGTGGCTTCATGCGCGGACATTCCGTTGAGGGTCCTGCGTCTACTGTGTCACATTTTCTCTGAACGTCCCGCAAGGGGGCCGGGGGCTCTCCCGGAGAAAAAAGTCCCGCAAAACAGCAGGATGCCGGTGCGACAGGAAATCGGCTCCATGGCTGGCAAGGCGAATCGGGGGACAAGGGCGTCGCTTGGAGTTTTTTCGGAGGGAGAGGTCCAGGCCGGTGTTCCCTGACCTCTCCCGGGGCGAAGCGGTGGGGCTGCCGGCTGCCGCTGCGGGCGGCCGGAAAGGGGCAGACGGGGCCCCGTCACTCCCCCAGGTAGGTGTACCCCAGGAGCGTCCGGTCCAGCAGTTCCAGGAAATGGCTGCTCTCCTCGATGGTAACCTTGCGCAGGGCCACGTCCTTCTCCAGGGTGTCGCGGACGTGCTTCAGGATCTCCGGCCCCTTGTACTGGACGTACTTGAGGCTCTCCCAGGTGGCGTCGCCATGGATGACCGTGTCGATCTTGTAGCCGGTCTTCTTGTTGAAGGTGACGTGCACGGCATTGGTGTCGCCGAACAGGTTGTGCATGTCCCCCAGGATCTCCTGATAGGCGCCGATCAGGAAAAAGCCCACGAAATAGGCCTCATCCTTGCGCATCTTGTGGAGCGGCAGAAACTTGGTCCGGCCGTTCTCTCCCACGAAGCTGGTGATCTCCCCGTCCGAATCGCAGGTGATGTCGGCGATGGTGGCCATCACGTCGGGCTTCTGGTTGAGCCGCTGGATCGGCACGATGGGGAAGAGCTGGTCAATGGCCCAGGAGTCGGGAATCGACTGGAACAGCGAGAAGTTGGCGAAATGGGTCTGCCGCAGGCTCAGTTGGAAATTCTGGAGCTCCTCGGGGATCGGCTTGATCTTTTCCACGATGCTGTTGATCTTGCGCAGGATCTTGCCGTGGAGCCACTCGGCCATGGCCCGCTCGTTGAGGGTCAGGTAGCCCAGGTTGAAGAGGCTCACCGCCTCCTGGATGAGCTGGACCGTGTCATGGTAGTCCTCCCGCAGCGAGTAGCGGTCGATGCTCTTGTAGATGTCCACCAGCTTCTTGACCGTGGGAGCCAGTTTCTCCGCCCCCTTGAGGGTTTCCTCGAAGTCGGGCATGGCATTGGACGTGTTGGTGTTGAGGAGGTTGGTCACGAGCACCGAGTAGTGGGCCGCCGTGGCCCGCCCCGATTCGGAGATGATGTTGGGGCATTCGACGCCGGCATCTTCGCAGATGTTCTTGATCTGGTAGATGACGTCGTTGGCGTACTCCTCGATGGAGTAGTTGACGCTGGAGAAGTAGCTGGACTTGGACCCGTCGTAGTCGACCCCCAGGCCGCCGCCGATGTCCACGTACCGGATGCCGACCCCCAGCTTGCGCATCTCGGCATAGATGCGGGTCCCCTCGATCAGGGCGCTCTTGATCTTGTCGATCTTGGTGATCTGGCTGCCGATGTGGAAGTGGAGGAGATTCACCCGGTCCAGGAGGTCGTTCTGCTCCAAAAGCCCGATGGCGGCGATGATCTCGGACATCCGGAGGCCGAACTTGGCGTCCTCCCCGCCGGAGGTGGCCCACTTGCCGGTCCCCTTGGAGGAGAGCTTCACCCGGATGCCCAGCTTGGGCTTGATGCCGGTCTTTTTCGACAGGGCAATGATCTTCTCCAGCTCGAACATCTTCTCCACCACGATGGTGATGTCGTAGCCGATCTTGGTGGCGTAGAGGACCGTCTCGATATACTCGGTGTCCTTGTAGCCGTTGCAGATGATGGGGATGCCGTTGCCGGTGGCAAAGGAGATGCCGATCACCAGCTCCGGCTTGGAGCCCACCTCAAGGCCGATGTTGTAGCGCTTGCCGAACTTGGCGATGGCCTCCACCACCTGGCGCTGCTGGTTCACCTTGATGGGGTAGAAGGTCTGGTAGGTGGCCGGGTAGTCGTTCTCGTCGATGGCGTTCTTGAACACCCGGTTGATGGATGCGATCCGCCCCTGGAGCACGTCCATGAACCGGAGCAGGATAGGGGGCTTGATCTTGCGCTTGATCAGATCGTCCACCAGGCACGTAGGTCGATGGAATGCTTGGACGTGGGTGACGGGTGCACGCAGACGTTCCCCTTCTTGTTGATGGAGAAGAGGTCGGCGCCCCAGTTGGGGAGGTTGTAGATCTTCGCAGATTCGTTAATCGACCAACGTTCCATATGCTCTCCTGGCGACGCCATATTCGCGCACTAACGCCGCTGTTAGGTAATCGTTTTCAGTTTACGGTTTTCCCAAGGGGCGAGAGATTTCGGCCAGATCGGTGCCGGCCCGCAGAAACCGTGCCGAGGCGTAGCAGCGCTACGTTGAGGCAGGGTTTCGAGGACGCGGCGTCGAGATGGTCGGAAGATATCGCCCCTCCTTAAGACAATCTGCTCTTGAAATCCTCGTATCCGAACGTCCTCACCACCCGCAACTCCCCGGTCTCCGGCTCGAAGGTGCAGATGGCCGGATGCTGGATGCCGTTGAACGTGGTGGTCTTCACCATGGTGTAGTGGGACATGTCCTCGAAAGAGAGCCGGTCGCCCGGCTTCAGGGGCTTCTCAAAGGACCAGTCGCCGATGACGTCCCCGGCCAGGCACGACGGCCCGCCGAGGCGGTAGGTGTGGGCCTTCTCGCCGGGGTCGAAGCCGCCGGTAATGCCGGGACGATACGGCATCTCCAGCACGTCGGGCATGTGGCAGGTGGCGGAGACGTCGAGGATGGCGATGTCCATCTCGTTGTGCACCACGTCCAGCACCTCCCCCACCAAGATGCCGGTGCCGATGGCAATGGCCTCCCCCGGCTCCAGGTAGACCTCCACGCCGTACTTTCCCTTGAAGTACGTGATGAGCTCCACCAGGCGTCGATGTCGTACCCCTCACGGGTGATGTGGTGGCCGCCCCCCAGATTCAGCCACTTCATGCCGTGGAGAAACGGGCCGAACTTTTCCTCGAATACCGTGGCGGTCCGCGCCAGGGGCTCGAAGAGCTGCTCGCAGAGGGTATGGAAGTGGAGCCCCTCCACCCCCTGGAGGGATCTGCCGTCGAACTCCCGCCGGGGAATGCCGAGCCGCGACGCGGGCGCGCACGGATCGTAGATGGGGGTATGCCCCTCGGAATGCTCCGGGTTCACCCGCAGCCCCACCGAGACCCGTCCCCGCTCCTTCTCCCACAGGGGCCGGAACCGCTCCAACTGGTTGAAGGAGTTGAAAACCAGGTGGTTGGAGGTGGCAAGCAGCTCCACCACGTCGCTCTCCTTGAAGGCGGCCGCGAAGCTGTGGACCTCCCGGCCGAACTCCTCGCGCCCCAGCCGGGCCTCCCACGGCGAACTGGCGCAGACCCCGTGGAGCGTCTCCCGGATGATCGGAAAGACGCTCCACATGGCGAAGGCCTCCACGGCCCCGCGTGCACCTGGTCCAGGATGGCCAGGTTGTGGCGCAGCCGCCCCAGGTCCACCACGTAGGCGGGAGACGGGGCAAGCTTCAGGATTTTTTCGATGTCGATACCAGTCAAAGTCAAGAACCTTATTTACCGCGGACGGCGCCGCAGAGAGACAGTGATCAAACGTCTTAACCGCCGGAGCGCAAGATTTCGGCCGGATCCTCGCACCCGCAGGGATGCCGGCGGAGGCGTAGCAGCGCTACGCCGCACAACGGGCATTCCGAGAACGGCGGGGAGATGGTCGGAAGAGTGCGCTCCTCCTACAGCTCCGGCCATTCGCCGCCGTCCACCACCACCGTCGGCAGCCCCATGGGCCCAAGCTCCGCCAGGAACGGCTCGGGATCGAACTGCTCCATGTTCCAGACGCCCGGGGCGTGCCATTTACCGGTCAGCATCATGATCCCGCCCACCACCGCCGGTACGCCGGTGGTGTAGCTGATGGCCTGGGAGCCGACCTCTTTGTAGCAGGCCTCGTGGTCGCAGATGTTGTAGATGTAGACCTGTTTCCGCTTGCCGTCCTTGAGGCCGCGGGCGATGACGCCGATGCAGGTCTTCCCCTTGGTGAGGGGGCCGAGGGAACCGGGGTCAGGGAGGAGCGCCTTCAGGAACTGGATCGGCACGATCTTCTGCCCCTGGAACTCCACCTCGTCGATGCGCGTCATGCCCACGTTCTGGAGCACCTCCAGGTGCTTCAGGTAGTTGTCGGAGAAGGTCATCCAGAACTGGGCCTTCTTGATGGTCGGGATATGCTTGACAATGGACTCCATCTCCTCGTGATAGAGGCGATAGATGTTCATGGGGCCGATACCCTCGGGAAAGTCGAAAACCCGCTTGGTGGAGAGGGGGGGCGTCTCGACGAACTCGCCGTTCTCCCAGTGGCGGCACGGGGCGGTCACCTCGCGGATGTTGATCTCGGGGTTGAAGTTGGTGGCAAAGGGCTGGCCGTGGCTCCCGGCGTTGGCATCGATGATGTCGATCTCCTGCACCTCGTCCAGGTACTTCTTGGCGGCCAGGGCGGTGTAGACGTTGGTCACGCCGGGGTCGAAGCCGGAACCGAGCAGCGCCATGATCCCCGCGCTCTTGAAGCGGTCCTGGTAGGCCCACTGCCAGGAGTACTCGAACTTGGCGGTGTCCAGGGGCTCGTAGTTGGCGGTGTCGAGATAGTCGACCCCGGTCTCCAGGCAGGCGTCCATGATGGTCAGGTCCTGGTACGGCAGGGCCACGTTGATGACGAGCTTCGGCTGCTCTTTCCTGATGAGCGCCACCAACTCGGGGACATTGTCCGCGTCCACTTGGGCAGTGGCGATGCTGTTGTTCAACTGGGCGGCGATGGCGTCGCACTTGGCCTTGGTCCGGGAGGCCAGGGTGATCCCGCTGAAGATGTCCCTGCGCTGGGCGCACTTGTGGGCAACGACCTGGCCGACGCCGCCGGCTCCGATTATCAGTACCTTGCTCATGATTCCTCCTGGGCGCCGCCATATTCGCGCGCTAACGACGTCTGCTCGTCGACGTAGCGCTGCTACGCCTGCGGGCCCCTCTCCTCTCATCCGCCGTTATCATCACGAATCTGACGCCGCTTGAACTAATGATATGGGCTGAAATCCGTGTAACAATTCTTGAGAACGCGATATTTCGGAAAGAGCGCGTTCGTTAATAATCAAAGGTCGGCGGGGTCACGACCCAGAGTATCTTCGCCGGCCCCTTGCCGATGTTCTTCACCGTATGCCGCTTGTCCGAGGTGAAGTAGAAGCACTCGTCCTTTTTCACCGTGTAGATCTTGTCGTCCAGCCGGAGCTGGATCCGGCCCAGAAGGACGAAGCCGAACTCCTCCCCCTCGTGGAAGTTCTGCTCGTCCATCTCCTCGCCCGGGGCCAGGGTCACCAGGGCCGGGTCCATCTCCCGGTTCTGGGCGCCGGGGACGAGGAGTTCCACCGTCACGGCCGCATCGTCGGCCGAGGTCTGAACCCGGGCATCCTTGCCGTAGACCACGTCCTCGCCGATGGGGTCGCTGAAGAACTCCTGCATGCTGACGCCGAAGACGTCGAGGATGTCCTTCAGGGTGGCGATGGACGGGGAGGTGGCGTCGTTCTCAAGCTGGGAGATGTATCCCTTGGTCAGGTCGGCCCGATTGGCCAGTTCCTCCTGGGTGAGGGAGTTGATCATCCTGAGCCGCTTCAACCGCTCGCCGATCTTCACGTGGTTTCTCCTGGTTCAGAAATACTAAACTCTTTGTTTACACACGCTGTTTAGCATTTCTAAACTTTCTGTCAAGCAGCCGGTTTAGCATTTCTAAACTTTTCGTTTAAACCAATCGACACGAGGGGAGGTATATAATACAAAGAAAACAGGGTGTCAACGATTTTTTGACCCGGCCAAACATATTCAGAACCCCGCACCATTCCGTCACGTTCGGCCGATCACCGGCTTGACATTTTTCAACGTATGCCGTAGGAGAAAGTATACTATTTTCGAGGAGGAACGAAGATGCTGAAGGGAAGCACTCTCGGCTTCATCGGCGGCGGGAACATGGCTGAGGCGATCATCAAAGGGCTGCTGGCCGGCGGGGTCGCGGCGGCGGACGTGATGGTGGCTGAACCGGTGGCCGCGCGGCGGGAATACCTGCACGGCACCTACGGCATCGACGTCTGCGCCGACAACGGCCGGGTGGTTGCCGCTGCCGGCGCCCTGGTCATGGCCGTGAAGCCCCAGGTGTTCCGGGGCATGGCTGCGGCCCTGGGGCCGGCAGGGCTCGACGGCAAGCTGCTCATCTCCATCATGGCGGGGATCACCACCGCGGACATGGAAGAGGTCTGCGGCAGCGCGGCCCGGGTGATCCGGGTGATGCCGAACACCCCGGCCCTGGTGCTGGAAGGGGCATCCGCCCTCTGCCGCGGCAGGAATGCCACTGATGACGATCTGTTCTTTGCCGCGGGAATCTTCGACCTGGTGGGGACCACCTGCGTGGTGGAGGAAAAGCTCATGGACGCCGTCACCGGCGTCTCCGGCTGCGGCCCGGCCTACGTCTTCCTCTTCATGGAGGCCCTGTCCGACGCGGGCGTGAAAAACGGCCTGCCCCGGGACGTGGCCACCCGGCTGGCGGCCCAGACGGTGCTGGGAGCCGCGAGGCTCCTTCTGGAGACCGGCGATCACCCGGGCATCCTCAAGGAAAAGGTCACCTCCCCCGGCGGCAGCACCATCGCCGGCATCGCCTCCCTGGAGCGGGATGCCTTCCGCGGCGCGGTCATGGCCGCCGTGGACGCCGCAACCGCCCGCTCGGCGGAGCTGGGGAAAAAATAACGCTTCTTCGCCGCAGAGGAGAACTCTCAACGTGCAACGGCGGCTGCCACGAATCCCGTATCGATCAGGGCGGAGACGGCGGAAATCCGGTGCTACTCTGTGTCCTCTGTGGCCGCAGCCTTTCGGTTCACCTTCTCAAAGAGCTCGATCTGCTCCGCCAGGGAGAGCTTTTTGCCCTTTGCGCACCCCCGCAGGCAGAGGGAACAGCGGTCATCACCGCACCACTGGCAGAACCGGCAGTCGGGGCAGGGATGCTTTTTCGGCGGATCAGTAGACGACATTTCTCTTGGGGCCGCTCCCGGCCAGGATCTGGGCGAAGACCTTCCCCTGGTCGGCGTTGATCATGAGATAACGGGGCAGCTTCATGACGCTCTCGGCCGGGGTCACGTGGCGGCGGTCGATGGTGAAGGTGGCCCGGTACCCCAGCACCCCGGCCCGGCGGATCAGGTCGTCGTCATAGATGCCGAAGGGCCAGGCGAGCATGTCCACCGTCACCCCCAGCTCCTTCTCGATCTTTTCCCTCGATTTTTTCAACTGCGACTCCACCAGCCGGTCGAACTCCGCCGGGGGGAGCTTCTTCCGCTCCTTCTTGAAGTTGGGATGCCAGTAGGTATGGGACTGGAAATCGAAGAGCCCCGTTTTTTTCAGCTCCCGGAGCTGGTCCCAGGTCATGGCATACTTCGCGTTCGAGACGGCCGAGGGGTAGATGAAGACCGTCACCGGCACCCGGTACTTCTTCACCAGCGGCAGCATGTCGGTGTAGACCGACTTGTGGGCGTCGTCCTCCACGATCACCACCGACTTGGGGGGCGGCGCCGGTCCCTTTTTCAGATAGAAGTCCACCACCTGCCGCAGGGGGATCACCCGGTAGCCGTTGTCCCTCAGGTACTTCAGGTGCTCCTCGAAGACCGGGGTCTTGATGGTCATGCCGTCGGCAACGGTGGGGCCGAAGCGGTGGTAGAGGAGGATGGGGACCGAGAAATCCGCGGCCGAAACCGGCCGGGGCACGGCCCGGGCGGTGGACGGGAAGGACGCCAGGAACATAACCGCGACAATCAGGCGGAACAGCATGGGCGCTACAACCTCCACAAAGGGAATGACTACGGGAATTGCGGCCCAAAGGCCGCCACGGGGATAGTGACGGGAGAGCTGGTCAGGGGCGGTACACCCGCTCGCCGAACAGGGCCGTTCCGATGCGGACCAGCGTGGCTCCCTCCTCCACGGCGGCTTCGTAGTCGCCGGACATCCCCATGGAGAGTTCCGCCATGGACACGCCGGGGATATTCTCGGCAGCCACTGCGTCGGCCAGGCGCCTGAGCTCCCGGAAGTAGGGACGGGCCTCCTCGGGGTCGTCGAAGAAGGGAGGCATGGTCATGAGACCCCGGACCCGCACGTGGGGCAGGGTCGCCATGGCCGCCACCAGGTCCGTGAGTTCGGCCGCGGAGGTGCCGCTCTTGGTCTCCTCGCCGGCTATGTTCACCTGCACGAGGATGTCGCAGACCGCGTCGAGCTTTGCCCACTGGCGGTCGATCTCCTCGGCCAGGGACAGGCGGTCAACCGAGTGGATGCAGGTCACGAGCCCGGCCAGATACTTGACCTTGTTGGACTGGAGATGGCCGATGAAATGCCACTCCACCGGCTCGCGCACCTCACGGGCCTTGGCCGTGAATTCCTGCACGTAGTTCTCGCCGAAGAGCCGCTGCCCTGCCCGGGCCGCTTCCTCAACCGCCTCGGCCGGCATGGTCTTGGAGACCGCCACGAGGCGCACCGGCGCCGGATCACGCCCGGCCCGCCGGGCCGCGTCCGCGATCTTTGCCAGGATATGGGTCAGATTGTCGGCGATTGCCATGGCCGGAACTCACAGGGCGCCGATGCGGCGCAGATCCTCCACCACTTCGCAGAGCGGCAGGCCAACCACATTGGTATAGGAGCCGTCGATCCGCTCAACCATATAGGCAGCGCCCCCCTGGATGGCATAGGCTCCGGCCTTGTCCATGGGGCAGCCGGTGGCCACGTAGGCGCTGATTTCCTCGTCCCGCAAGGGCTTGAACACGACCCTGGTCACCACCGCCTTGCAGAGCAGACCGTCGCGCTCCCGGTCGTAAACGGCATAGCCGGTGATCACCTCGTGGGAAACGCCGGACAGTTTCCTGAGCATCCGCACGGCATCGGCCTCATCCACGGGCTTGCCCATGATCTCGCCGGCGCAGACCACGATGGTGTCGGCACCCACGAACCAGCGCCCCTCGGTCCGGGCCGCCGTGGCCACGGCCTTGTCCCGGGCCAGGCGCACGG
The DNA here is from genome assembly GCA_001628815.1 of Geobacter anodireducens. Taxonomy (NCBI): domain Bacteria; kingdom Pseudomonadati; phylum Thermodesulfobacteriota; class Desulfuromonadia; order Geobacterales; family Geobacteraceae; genus Geobacter; species Geobacter anodireducens. Next base: position 1,052,073 of record CP014963.1, on the reverse strand, counting down.
CGAAATCCGCCGGGGCCTCGCCGGGGATGGGCTCCTCGGGGATATCGCTCGCGAAGACGTCGAACTCCACCCCGGCCGATGCCAGCAGCTCCAGCCGACGGGGCGAGGCGGACGCCAGGACGATCCTACCCTTTTCCATCCTTTTCTCCCTCGTTCCGCGCCTTGATCCGTTCCTCGTGGCGGCGTTTCTCGATCTCCAGCTCCTCCCAGTGCTTCTTCCAGTCCTTTTTCCTGACAAAGGAAAGGACCACGGCCCCCACCAGGATCACCACGCCCCAGAAGATGTTCATGACCTGGGACCGCGCAATGCCGTAGCCCAGGGAGACGATCCCCATGAGGATCAGGAGCGCCTCCAGGGAGAGGAGCCTGCCGATGAGGGATATTTCCTGTTTTTCCTTGTCGTCCATAGATACCCCGTAGGAGCGATCCTTGCGATCGTCCGCTTCTGGTGTCACGCGACGTCAAGGGCGAACGCGAGGTTCGCCCCTACACTGTTGCGAGCCAATGATCCAGTTCCGCCAGGGCCCGTTCCGCAAGCCTTCCCCGGCGCTCCTTCTTCTTCACTTTCCCCTCGAGGGGCGGGAACAGCCCGTAGTTTACGTTCATGGGCTGAAAGTGCCTGGCCGGCGCCGTGGTGATATGGGCCACCAGCGCGCCCAGGGCGGTGGTCGGTGGCGGGACTGCCGGTTCCTCGCCCCGCACGAGCCGGGCACTGTTGATGCCGGCCAGGAAACCGCTGCCCGCCGATTCCACGTATCCCTCCACCCCGGTGATCTGGCCGGCGAAGAAGGTGCGGGGATCGCCCTTGAGCCGGAAGGTGGGCTCCAGCAGGGTCGGCGCATTGATGAACGTGTTGCGGTGCATGGAGCCGAGCCGGACGAACTCGGCGTTCTCCAGTCCGGGGATCATCCGGAAGACCCGCCGCTGCTCGGGCCAGGTGAGCTTGGTCTGGAAGCCCACCAGGTTGAACAGGGTCCCCTCCCGGTTCTCGGCCCGCAACTGCACCACCGCGTGGGGCTCCCGGCCGGTGCGCGGGTCCGTGAGCCCCACCGGCTTCAGGGGGCCGAAGCGGAGGGTTTCCCGCCCCCGTTCCGCCATCTCTTCGATGGGCATGCACCCCTCAAAGTGTACCACCTTTTCAAAGTCCCTGGCCGGCACCTTTTCCGCGGCAAGAACGGCATCAACGAACCGCTCGTACTCCTCTTCGGACAGGGGGCAGTTCAGGTAGTCGTCGCCGTCCCCCTTGCCGTAGCGGGAGGCCCGGAAAACCTTGCCCGCATCGAGGGAATCGGCCGCAACGATGGGAGCGATGGCATCGTAGAAGTAGAGGCTGTCGCCGGTGATCTGCTTCAGCCGCTCGGCCAGGGCGTCGCTGGTCAGGGGGCCCGAGGCGATCACCAGGATCCCCTCGGCGGGAAGCTCCGTCACCTCCTCCCGCACCAGCTCGATCAGGGGATGCCCTTCGATCCGCTCGGTCACGTAGGAGGAAAACAGCTCCCGGTCCACGGCCAGGGCGCCGCCTGCCGGCACCCGGGTGGCGTCGGCAGCGGCCATGACGAGGGAGCCGGCCCGCCGCAACTCTTCCTTGAGGAGCCCCACGGCGTTCTCCAGGGACTCCCCCCGGAGCGAGTTTGAGCAGACCAGCTCCGCCAGCCCGGACAGGTGGTGGGCCGGCGAGTAGCGCTGGGGCTTCATCTCCCGCAGGACGACCCGCACGCCGCGCCCGGCGATCTGCCAGGCGGCCTCGCATCCCGCCAGGCCGCCGCCGATGATGGTGACGGCACCGGTCACGGGGACGGGTCCCCGCCGGCGGGAATCTCGAACTTCTGGAGGGGGTGGCCGGCCAGGAGCCGGGCCTTTCCCTTCTCCTCGTCCCAGAGGGTCAGATACCCCTTCCAGCCGCTGTCGAGCAACTGGCGGATGTGGGCCACAACCTCCCGGGAGGGTGGCACGTGAAAGGCGTTGTACCCCGAGAAGCCGCCGGGCGGAATGAGCCGGTAGGCGCCGCATCCCCGCACGACGCTCCGCTTGACGATGGTGGGCAGGGCGAAGGTCCAGATCTGCTCCTCGTACTTGGTCCAGCCGCAGATGGGGCACATGACCCGCCGGGAGCTCGCCTCGCCCCAGCACTCGGTATCGATCCGGGCATAGGCGAAGCGGCACTGTTCACAGGCTTCATGCATATCGGCAAGCATCATGGGATCCCCTTATCGACCACGTTCCGTGCGAGAAAAAGGCGGGGATCGCTCCCCGCCCGGTCGGCCACGTGATTACTTTTTCCCTTCGGTCCGGTAGTCGCATCCTTCCTTGGGACACTTGAGGAACTCCCCTTCCCGCTTGTAGACCTTCTTCACCAGCAGCGGGAAGCCGCACGTGGGGCACGGCCCCGGCTGGGGCGGATCCCAGAGGGCGAACTTGCACTGGGGGTAGCGGTTGCAGGAGTAGAACATCTTGCCGTAGCGGGACTTTTTCTCGGTCAGCTCCCCTTCCTTGCACTCGGGGCAGGTAAGGCCGGTCCCCTTGGGCTTTACCAGGGGCTGGATGTTCTTGCAGGCGGGATAGGCCGAGCAGGCCAGGTACTTGCCGAAGCGCCCGTCCTTGATGAGCATGGGGCTGCCGCACTTGTCGCACGTTTCCTCGGACAGGACCGGCTCAGCCTTCTCCTTCCCTTCCCCCTGGTCGATGTTGCGGGTATAAGTGCACCCCTCCTTGTAGCCGGAGCAGGCGATGAACTTGCCGCGCTTGCCGAGCTTCACCACCAGAGGTTTTCCACAATCGGGGCATGCCTCGTCCGTGGCCTCGGTGGTGAGGTCCGCCTTGCTGACCTCGCCCTCCTTCTGCCTGAGCAGCCCCTGGAAGGGCTCCCAGAACTCGCGCAGCAGCGGCTTCCACTGTTTTTCCCCCCGGGAGACCTGGTCGAGCTCTTCCTCAAGAGTGGCGGTGAAGTTGTAGTCCACGTACGTGGTGAAATGGTTGGTCAGAAGATCATTAACCACCATCCCCACATCCTCGGGGATGAAGCGCTTGCTGTCGAGGCGGGCGTACTTGCGCTCCAGGAGCGTGTTCATGATGGAGGCGTAGGTGGAGGGGCGCCCGATGCCGTATTCCTCCAGCGTCTTCACCAGGCTCGCCTCGGTGTACCGGGGGGGCGGCTGGGTGAAGTGCTGCTCCGGCAGGAGCTTCAGGAGCTTAAGGAGCTCCCCCTCCGTGAGGGGAGGAAGGGTCCCCTCCTTCTCTTCGGCCTGATCGTCCACCCCTTCGATGTACAGCTTCATGAAGCCGGGGAAGCGGATCACCGTGCCGGCGGCCCGGAAGCGGTAGCCCTTGCCCGCGCCGATATCGACGGAGGTCTGGTCCAGGAGCGCCTCGGCCATCTGGCAGGCCACGGTCCGCTTCCAGATCAGGTCGTACAGCTTGAACTGGTCCGAGGAGAGGTACTTCTTCAGCTCCGCGGGAGTACGGGCGATGGAGGTGGGACGGACCGCCTCGTGGGCCTCCTGGGCGTTCTTCGCCTTGTTCTTGTAGAAGCGGGGCTTGGCCAGGGCGTATTCGGGACCATACAGGGAGGTGATGACCTGGTGGGCCTCCTGCAGGGCCTGGTTCGACAGCACCACGCTGTCGGTACGCATGTAGGTGATGAGACCCACGAGCCCCTCGTCGATGGCGACCCCTTCGTAGAGCTTCTGGGCCGTGGACATGGTCTTCTTGGCCGAGAACCCCAGCTTGCGGGCCGCCTCCTGCTGGAGGGTGGAGGTGGTGAACGGCGGCGCCGGCGTCCGCTTGCGCTCGCTCTTGGTCACCTTGTCCACGGTGTAGGTGGCGTTCTCCAGGGCCGTCACGAGCCGGTCGGCGGCCGCCTGGTCGGGGATGTCGAACTTGTCGAGCTTCTTCCCCTCGGCTTCGACCAGGTTGGCGGTGCACTTCTGCCCCTTTTCCTTGGCCAGCTCCGCGCCGATGGTCCAGTATTCCCGGGACTGGAACGCCTGGATCTCCTTCTCCCGCTCGCAGATGAGCCGCAGGGCCACCGACTGGACCCGGCCGGCGGAAAGGCCGTAGCGGATCTTCTTCCAGAGGAAGGGGGAGAGGTTGAAGCCCACGAGATAGTCGAGGATGGAGCGGGCCTGCTGGGCGTCCACCAGATCCTGGGAGATGGTGCGGGGATTCTCCACGGCGTGGACGATGGCGTCCTTGGTGATCTCGTGGAACACCACCCGCCTGACCGGCACCGGCGGCTTCTCGGGCTTCACGCCCAGGGCCGCCAGCAGGTGCCAGGAGATGGCCTCCCCTTCCCGGTCGGGGTCAGTGGCCAGCAGGAGCGAATCGCTCGCCTTCAACTCCTTCTTGATGGCGTCGATGTGCCGCTTGCTCTCGGGCAGGACGGCGTAGCGGGGCTCGAAATCGTGTTCCACGTCCACGGAGCCCTGCTTGCTGGGCAGGGCGCGCACGTGGCCGTAGGATGCGAGCACCTTGTAATCCGGGCCGAGGAACTTCTCTATGGTCTTAGCCTTGGCAGGAGATTCTACTATGACGAGATGTTGGGACATAGACGGTACCGTTGTCAGTTAGCGTGAAAAAACTTGCCGGGAAGCTGAGTTACGACTCCCTTCAGTTCCAGGCGCAGTAACATAGCCGAAACCTCCCCCACTGTCAACGCGCTTTTGGCAATGATCTCGTCAATGTGGAGGGGATCGGCGCCGAACATCGCCATCAGGGCAGCCTCGCCGGCGGGAAGCGGCGGCAAGAACGGCGCAGCCGCGACCGCGGCCGCAGCGCGGGGGGCAAGCTCTTCCAGGATATCCCCGATCCCGGCCACGAGCTTGGCACCTTCCCGGATGAGCCGGTTGGTGCCGCTGCTGCCGCTGCTCGTGATGTTCCCCGGAATGGCGAAGACGTCCCGCCCCTGGTCCAGGGCCATCTGCGCCGTGATGAGCGAACCGCTCCGCTCGGCCGCCTCCACCACCAGGACACCGCGGCACATGCCGCTGATGATCCGGTTGCGGCGGGGGAAATTCTCGGCCAGGGGGCCGTGCCCAGGGGGAACTCGGACACCAGGGCTCCCCGGTCGGCCACCCGGGCGAAGTCGATGCCGCACCCCAGCACGCCGACGGTCTTCCCCTCCCCGGCCAGGCGCCCTGGTGTGCCGCGGTATCGATGCCCCGGGCCATGCCCGAAACCACCGCCACCCCGCGGCGGGCAAGGTCCTCGGCCAGCCGGGCCGTGACGGTCCGACCGTAGACGGTGGCCCGGCGCGACCCCACCACGGCCACGGCGGGCTCCAGCCCCGTCGGGTCGCCCTTCACGTAGAGATAGGGGGGCGGGTCGGCAATCTGGAGGAGAAGCGGCGGATAGTCCGGGTCCCGGATGGTGACGATGCGGACGCCGGCGCGCCTGACCCGCTCGCACTCCGACTCGGCAAAGGAGCGGGGATCATGCCCCCGGATGGAGGCCGCGACCGCTGGGCTCACGCCGCGCACGGACGCAAGCTCCGCGTCGGAGGCCCTGAAAACCGCCTCGGGAGAGCCGAACCGCTCCAGCAGCCGTCGATAGAGGACATTCCCCACCAGGGGGACCGATCTGAGTGCGAACCAGTGATACATGGGAGTGGGAAGGCGGCAGGCCCTTTCATGCCGGAGACGGGGGATGCGAAACGGGGACCGGCCGTGCCGGTCCCCGCAATGCTGCCTACCTGGCGGCCCGGACCTCGACCCGGTCGCCCCGGTAAATGGTATCGATGCTCTTCACCACCAGGGCCGTCGACGTGGTCTCGCCGCTGGCCACCACCACCAGGGCGCCGATCACCTCGGGCGGCAGCTTTTTCACGGAGATGTCGGCATACTGCTGGTCGGGCACCACGTCGCGCAGCACGTAGAACAGGTATCCCGGCTGGGCGCCCTGGCTTTTCCCCAGGTCTATGAAGACGAGATCGCCTTCGCTGATGGCCTTGTTGCCCCCCTGGGAGTCCACGATGAAGCCGTCCATATCCTGCTGGGCCGCCTTCAGGGGAACCAGGCGCCGCTTGTCCCGCCAGGGGAGGATGAGGGAGCCCGGCCCGATCTCCTGGTAGGACTTGGTCACGATTGCCTTGGAGGCCTTTCCTTCCACCTCGGTGAGCTGGAGGGTGCCGAGGGGGATCATCTTCTCACCCAGGATCACGTTCGTGACCGGGTGGCTCACGGCATCGAGCTTCTTGTAGACGGAAAACCGGTCCCCCACCCTGGCGCCCTGATCCGCGCCGATGTCCACGTAGACGATGTCGTCCTCGCCCACGATCACGCGGTTCTGGCTGGTGGTGATGATCCTGCCGGCGGGCTTGAACCCTTTTTCCACCAGATAGCCTTCGCTGCCGCTCACCAGGAAGCTCCGCTCCGCCACCGGCTCCTCGGAGGGGCGGGGCGACGGCGCCGCCTCGGGCGTGGCGGGCATGCGCGGCTCGATCTCGATCCGGTCGGGATAGACCCGGACCCGCTGGCCCGGATAGATGAAGTGGGGGTTGCCGATGGCAGGGTTCCTGGCCCAGAGGTTCGGCCAGTAGTAGGGGTCCTTGAGAAAGCGCTCGGACAGTCCCCAGAGGGTGTCACCCTTCTGGATGACGTAGACCGTCGGCTCCTCGGCGGCAGCCAGCACCCCAAGGGGAGCGACAAGAGATAGGGCGAGAAGCAGGGAAGCAGCCAGCATCCGTTTCATGGTCACCTCGCGGCCCCGTCCGTGAAGGGGCACCTGATGCGCCGGCAGGGCGAACGCCGGCATGGGTACGGAATCACTGTTTTTTCGAAGCCGCAGCAGCAAGCCGTTCGCGGGCCTTGGCCGCGGCGGGGCTCCGGGGATACCTGGCGGCGAGCGATTCGAGGATCTCCCGGGCCCGTTCCGGCTCCTTCAGGGCATAGAGCGTGTAACCGCTCTTGAGGAGGGCGTCGGGAACCTTGTTGCTCGCGGGGTAGCGTTCGGCCACCAATCTGAAGGCATCCAGCGCTTGGGGCAGATCGGAGCGCGAATAGTGGCATTCGCCGATCCAGTAGAGGGCATTGCCCGCGTACTCGCTGTCGGGATGTTCCGCGAGGAATGCCCGAAACGCCTCCACGGCGGCGGTGAAATTGTTGGCGCTGTAGAGGCCGAAGGCCTTCAGGTAGGCTTCGGGGGGGCCGTCCTTTTCACGGGGCGCGCCGTCGCGGCTCACCACCTCGATGCGGGATGGGATACCGGCCGCGGGGGCGACCTGGACGAGGCGCTCGCTGATGTTCGCCTGCAGTTCCCGCTGTCCGGCCCTGAGCTGCTCGAGCTCGGCGCCCTGGGCGGCCAGGCGCTCGCGGAGCGCGGTCACCTCGGCCGAAAGTTCGGCGAGGCGCACGCCGGAGGTGGTGCTGGCCTGATGCAGGTGCTCCAGGCGCGTCTCCATCTCCGACTGTTTCCGCACCATCACATCCTGGCCGGCGCAACCGGCGGCCGTCACAAGACAGAATCCGGCAACAGCGTGTCTGAGCAGGTTCATGGACCCTCTCCCCGGTGAACTCTCCGGAGAGTTAATGACATTTCCCCTTGTTTGTCAAGGTCAAAGCCGTGACCGGACGCATGCGTTACCTATGGATATATTCACGTAATTTTGTTGATTACGTTCGCGTTGAATGTGCTATAACCATCGATCAGCGAGACAGCATCCGGCAGAGTGAGCGCCCACAGGACCGCACATGAAGATTTCCTTTGTCATTCCGGTGCATAACGAGCAGGACAATCTCCTCCCCCTTTTCGACGAGATCACCCGGATGGCAGATGCCGAACGGTACGAATACGAGGTAATCTTCGTCGACGACGGCAGCCGCGACGGCAGTCTCGGGGTACTCAAGGCCCTGGCGCGGGAGTACCCGGCCGCCCGCTACCTATCGCTGGCAGCCAACCGGGGCCAGTCCGCGGCCCTGGGGGTGGGCTTCGCCCATGCCGCCGGGGATGTCATCATCACCATGGACGCCGACGGGCAGAACGACCCGGCCGATGTGCCGGCCATGATGGCCCGTTACGGCGAAGGCTGCGACATGGTGACCGGCTGGCGCCGCAACAGGCGCGATACCCTGTCCAAACGGCTGGGGAGCAGGATCGGCAACGGCATCCGCAATCGCCTCACCGGGGAGAGCATTCACGACACCGGTTGCTCCCTGAAGGTCATGCGGGCGGACATGGTGAAGCGGATCAAGATGTTCAAGGGGATGCACCGCTTCCTGCCGACCCTCATGAGGCTGGAGGGGGCCCGCGTCGTTGAGATGGAGGTGAACCACCGCCCCCGGCGCCACGGCACGTCCAACTACACCAACTGGCGGCGGGCCAGGGAGGGGTTCTTCGACCTGCTGGCGGTGCGCTGGATGCAACGGCGGTATCAACCGGCAACCATAGGAGAAAGACATGTCTAAGGCGGCGATGCTTACCATGGGAATCGGTTTCGCCGGACAGGCCCTGTTCTTCATGCGCTTTTTCGTCCAGTGGATCCATACCGAACGCCGGAAGGAAAGCGTCATTCCCGAGGCGTTCTGGTACTTCAGCATCATCGGCGGGTTGTTCCTGCTGGTCTACGCCGTCATAAAACAGGACCCGGTCTTCATCGTGGGACAATCCACCGGCACGGTCATCTACCTGCGCAACCTCTACTTCATCCGCAAGAACAAGAGGAAGGACGTGATCGATGCGCTTGAGTCGTAGGGCGCTCCCCTTCCTGGCCATCTACTTCCTGATCCTCCTCTACCCCGGGTCGGCCCTCCACCTGAGAGAGTCCACCGAGGCCCGCTACGGCGAAATCGCCCGGGAGATGGTAGTGACCGGGAACTGGCTCGAGCCGCACCTGAACGGCATCAAGCACTTCCACAAGCCCCCCCTGTCCATGTGGGGAATGGCCGCCGGCATGGAGATCTTCGGCATCAACGGCTTCGGGGTCCGCTTCTTCGGCATCGTTGCCGCAACGGCGGCCCTGGCCGCCCTGCTCGGGACGGCCCGCATCTTCCTCGGCAACGGGGACGAGGCGATCAATGCCATGCTCATCTGCGGCACATCGCTCCTCTTTCTCTCCTCGTCGCGGGTGGTTTCCACCGACATCTACCTGGCCTGCTTCACGGCCCTGGCCCAACTCATGCTCTTCCGCCAGATGTACGGCGAGCGCAGCTTCTGGAACGCCCCCCTGTACGGGCTGTTCCTGGGCCTCGGGTTCCTCACCAAGGGGCCGATCATCCTGCTCTTCACCCTGCTCCCCTTTCTGGTGGCCAAGACCTTTGACCGCGATCACCGCAACGTTTTCACCTGGCGCGAGGTGGCCGGGGCAGCCGGCGCCTTTGCAGCGGTAGCGCTCCCCTGGTATCTGGCGGTGAGCATCAGCAATCCGGAGCTTCCCGACTACTTCCTCAAAGTCCAGACCGTGGACCGGGTGGCCACCAACCGCTTCGGCCGGGACAAGCCGTTCTGGTACTTTTTCGTCATCTTCAGCGCCACCTTTTTCCCCTACACGCTGTTCCTGGCCCGGGGCGTCGCCGGATGGAAGCAGCTCGACGGACGGATCAGGACGCTCTTCGTCTATATCGTGGCGCCGCTGGTGGTGTTCTCCCTGGCCAAGAGCAAGCTGTCCGCCTACATCCTCCCCTTTTACGGCACGGCCTCGATCATAACGGCGTACGCGCTGGCCCGGTTCGAGACGGCCCGGCTGCGCGCCGCCACCCTGGTCATCCTCACTCTGGCCGCCATTGCGGCCGGCGGGACCGGCTTTTTCTACAAGCCGGCCGCCCCCCTGAAGCTCCAGCTCCTCCTGTACGGCGCAGCGCTCCTCGTCCTGTGCGCCTACCTCTGGAAGAGCCGCCTCTCGCCCCAGTTCGTCAGGAACACGGCCCTCTATACCCTCTGCCTGTCGGTGACGGTCTACAGCGCCATGACGCATCTGGGCCCACACCTTAAGGGATACGGCGACATGGTCGCCGCCATCGACCGCATCGACCCGGAGCACAAGCGCGACATCCTGATGTACGGCACGTTCATCCCCTCGCTCTCCTTCTACCGGAACCGGATCGCCGCCATGGGGCTCGTGACCGACCGGGATCTCCGCTTCGAGGAGGACGGCTCCCGCCGGGACATCTACCTTCCCACCGATGCCGACGTGGAGCGGTTTCTGGCCGCACGGGGCGAAATCTTCGTGGTGACCGACCAGGGCCAGATGGATCAGTTCCGGCTGAAGCACGCCTGCTCCGTCACGCCGGTCTTTGTCCAGCGCAAGCACACGGCCTATCTCTGCCGAAGGGAGCCTCCCCCGCCACCGGTGCCCTGATCCGCCCTCTTTGTTCTCGTTCTTCCATCAAAGTGTTCTGCCGGGGACGATGACTGTGATATCATCCCGGCCACACGAACCTTCAGCGCGGAGCAGTCATGCAGATCCCCGAACTCCTGGCCCCGGCCGGGAACCTCGAAAAACTCAAGGTGGCCATCCACTACGGCGCCGACGCCGTCTACCTGGGCGGTGCCCGCTTCGGCCTGCGGAGCCAGGCCGACAACTTCACTCCCGCCACCATGGCCGAGGCCGTGGCCTATGCCCACGACCGGGGGGTGAAGGTCTACCTCACGGTCAACAGCTATCCCGACACCGACGAACTGGAGGAGCTGGACAGCTACCTGGAAGAGGTGGCGCCGATCCCCTTCGACGCCTTCATCGCCGCCGATCCCGGGGTCATCGCCACCATCCGCCGCATCGTCCCGGAATGCACCATCCATCTCTCGACCCAGGCCAATACCACCACCTGGCGCAGCGCTCTCTTCTGGCAGCAGCAGGGCATCAGCCGCATCAACCTGGCCCGGGAGATGTCCCTGGAGGCGATCCGCGAAACCCGCCGCCACGTGTCGGCCGAACTGGAGGTCTTTGCCCACGGCGCCCTCTGCGTGGCCTATTCGGGACGCTGCCTCCTCTCCGCCGTCATGACCGGCCGCCATGCCAACCGGGGGGAGTGCACCCATCCCTGCCGCTGGAGCTACGCCCTGGTGGAGGAACGCCGACCCGGCGAGTATTACCCGGTCACGGAGGATGAAAACGGCACCTTCATCTTCAACTCCCGGGACCTCTGCCTCATCCGCCACATTCCCGAGCTGGTGGAGGCGGGAGCCGACTCCCTCAAGATCGAGGGGAGGATGAAGGGAATTCACTACGTGGCGTCGGTGGTGCGGGTCTATCGGGAGGCGCTGGACCGCTATGCCGCCGACCCCGCCGGGTACGCGTTCCGCCCCGAGTGGCTGGAGGAGCTGTCCAAGGTGAGCCACCGGGGATACACCACCGGCTTCCTCCTGGGCCGCCCCGAGGCGGCGGACCTGGAGTACGACTCCCGCTACCTGCGCAGCCATGACTTTCTCGCCGTGGTGGACGAGATCCTTACCGACGGCACCGCCGTCCTCGCCGTCCGCAACCGCATCCGGCCCGGCTGGACCATGGAGCTGATGGGGCCGGGCATGCGCTCGGACACCTTCACGCTCGACACCTTCACCGACCAGAACGGGGCTCCCCTGGCCGAAGCCCACCCGAACCAGCGGATCCGGGCGACACTCCCCGGTGCGGCCGCCCCCTGGGATCTGCTGCGGCGGGAACGGGACGACTGAGGTCGCCATGGAACGGCCCACCATCGCCATCAAGGTCGATGCCGACACCTTCGTGGGGACCCGGGACGGCATCCCGCGCATCCTCGACATCCTCGGCCGCTTCGGGGTCAAGGCGACATTCTACTTTTCCCTGGGTCCCGACAACACCGGCAAGGCGGTGCGCCGCATCATCACCCGGCGGGGATTCCTCCGGACCAGCCTCCGGCTCAACGCACCGGCCCTGCTGGGGCCGCGGACCCTTCTCTCGGGACTGCTGATCCCGCCCCCCATCATCGGCAACCGGCTCGCCGACACCATCCGGCTCACTGCCCGCCTCGGCCATGAGGTGGGCATCCACGGCTGGGACCATGTGAAGTGGCACGACCTTCTTCCCTGGATCCCGAAAAAAATGATCGCCCTGGAACTGGGCCGCGCCTGCGCCCTCTTCGAGGAGGTGATGGGACGGCGGGCCCGGACCGCCGCGGCGCCCGGCTGGACCGTGAGCGCCGACTCCCTTGAAATCCAGGACTCCATGCTCCTGTCCTTCTGCAGCGATTGCCGGGGACGGACCCCCTTCTACCCGGTTGTTGACGGACGGCGGTTCGGCACCCTCCAGGTGCCCACCACCCTGCCGACCCTTGACGAACTGCTGGGCGGGGGGATCGTTGCGGAGCGGGAGGCCGTGGACCGGCTCATGGGCCTGGTGGGGCCGGGGCTCAACGTCCACACGGTGCAGGCCGAAATCGAAGGGAAGCGCTATGCGCCGCACCTGGCGTCGCTGCTGGACCGGCTCACGGGAACCGGCGCCCGCTTCGTCACCCTGGGCGAAGCCGCGGACGAGGCCAAGCGGGCAACCGTGCCCGTCTGCCGGCTCACCATGGAGGAGATCCCGGGCCGTCCCGGGCGGGTGGCGGTTCAGGGCGAGGAATGGAGCGAACCGGGGCCGGCGGCCGGAGAACCGTGATTTCCGGCGTTGATCACCAGAGGAGCATTGGGGAGGGAGCCATGACGTCATTTACCGCCTTCGCGCTGCCGGGCGAACTGGACCTGAACCGGCTGGCCGCCGGCCTGGGCTTCCCCCGGCGCTACCGGTGGGAAGAGCCCATGGTGCTCGACCAGGCGAGCCTCAAGCCCCTGTCGGGGGACCAGGGCACGACCAAGAGGGTTTACCTCTATTTCTTCGGCGGGGTGGTCTTCGTCAACTGCACGGAGGAGGAGGCAAGGGCCTTTTTCTGGAGTATGGCGCACTACGCGGAGCCGTTCAAGAGCGTGCCGGACGAGAAGTACCGGGACGACTACGCCCTGGCCCTGGGGGAGAGCAGCGGACCTGCCGTGACCAACGACCTGGCGACCATGCCCGTGTATGACCCGGCCTACGTGGACACCATCTGCTTCGTCATCGCCAAGTCTGTGGCCCTGGAGCGGATCGAGGAGCGGGTCGACCAGGTCCTGGATGAAATGGAAACCGTCATCGGCATGCTCGACCGGGGCAAGCTGGGAATCTCGGACCGGCGCCTGGCAAAGCTGGCGGCCAACGTCCTGACCTACAAGTACCAGTCCATCGCCCACGTCATGGTCCTGGAAAAGCCGGAATTCACCTGGGAGAACCCCGAGGCGGACCGCCTCTACCTGACCATGGCCAACGTCTTCGAACTGAACCAGCGCTACAACGAGATCAAGCACAAGGGAGAAACGCTCCTGGACATCACCGGGGTCTTCACGAGCCTCGCCCACGCCCGCCGCGCCTCCCGCCTCGAATGGACCATCATCATCCTGATCTTCATCGAGATCGTCATCTACCTCTTCGAGCTGGCCCGCTAAAAGCCGCCCGACAGGGCATGCCGCTCCGGCGGGCACCCGGCCGCGGCCGGCAGGGAAAACGGCTTGTGGCATGCACCGCAGGTGACGGTGCCCGTCGTGAATTTCTGCTGGAGCGTCTGGTTCCTGGTGTCGCACCAGTCGCAGTACCAGGCATAGTAATCGCCGAGTGGAATAATGTTCATCGTTGAACCTCCTGACGTGTCATGATCCCACTATAGACGTTCAACACTGCGATTTCGTTACGATGCGCACACAATTACGAAAATACGGAGGGGAGAGGGTCAGGCGAGGGCGCTTTCGGCCACCAGCAGGAGGCGCTTCCTGAAGGCCTCCTCGAAGAGGTCTCCCTTGATCTTGCCGCCGAAGAGCTCCACGGAGATTTCCTCGCGGCTGGCAAGGGTAAGGATGAAGGTGCCGTCGGAAAGGGAACAGGTAAGGCCGGAGACCAGGCTGTTGCGGCGACGGTCGAGGCCGTCGGCGAGCCGCAGGATGCCGCCCAGGCGCGCCACCAGGAGCCGGTCCGGCTCCGCCAGGCGCATGTACGACTCGTGCTTCTTCTTGGGAAGGGCCTTGCGGTGGTAGCGGGCCGCTGAGGCGATCAGTTCCCGCTCCCGGGGGGTGAAGCCGAAGAGGTCCGCGTGGCGGATCAAATGGTATGAATGCTTGTGGTGGCTTGAGTAGTTGATGAAGTAGCCCACGTCGTGGAGGATGGCCGCCGCTTCCAGGATCCGGCGGGCCCCCTCGCCCATGCCGTAGACCGGCTCCAGGGAATCGAATATCTCCAGGGAAAGCCGCGCCACCTGGAGGGCATGCTCTTCGTCCGTGTGGCAGGAGCGGGCGAACTCCAGCACCGACTCGCGCCAGGTGAGGGTAGTTTCCATGCCGGGAATCAGGCCATGGGTCCGCAGGGCCCTGATGATGAGCCCCTCCCGGATTCCCCGCTCGTTCACCCGCAAGAGGTTCACGTCGAAGAACCTCATGAGCTCGTCCACCACCGTGACGCCGGCAGTGATGATGTCGGCCCGGTCAGGGTTGAGCCCCGGCACCTCCCGGCGGGCCTTGAGGTCCTTGCGGGAGAGCATGGCCAGCAGGTGCACCACCTCCGACCGGAGCACCTCGTAACGGTGGACCGATCCGTAGCCCTCCCCCCGCATGGCCATGACCATGGCGGCGATGGACGTGATGGTGCCGCCGGAGCCCACCAGGCTCTGGAGGTGTCCCCGCTCGGCGCCCAGCGACTCCTTCAGCGCCGCGCGCACGTGTTTGCGCAGCCTGTCCAGGTCAGCCTGGCGCAGGGGATCGCTCCGGACGAAGCGCTCGGTCAGGACCACGGCCCCCAGCTCCAGGGAGTGGATATCCTCGATGTGGGTCCCGAGCGCCGTGACGATTTCCAGGCTGCCGCCGCCAATGTCCACCATGGCGTAGCGGACCCCTTCCATATCGAAATGGTTCCGCACCGAGAGGGCGGCCAGTTCCGCCTCCTCCTCGCCGCTGATCACCGCCACCCTGACCCCGACCGCCTCCCCCACGGTCCGGATGAACTCCTCGCCGTTGGCGGCACGGCGCACGGCGCTGGTGGCAACCGCCTCCACCACCTTGACCCCGTAGCCGTCCACGATCTTCTTCATCCGGCCGAGCGCCGTCACGGCACGCTCCCAGGCAGCCGGCGAGATGGTGCCGCTGGCGGCCATCCCCTCGCCCAGGCGCACGGTGGCTTTCTCGTCGTCCAGAACGCGGAATTTTCCGTTCCTGGTCACCTCCACCACGATGCAGCGGATGGAGTTGGTCCCGATATCGATGGCGGCCAGCCGGTTGTGGGTCACAGCGCTCTCCTCACCTGTTCGCCGATGGCTTCGAAGGGGGTCTCGGCCAGGAGCCCGGCAAACAGCGCGAACTGCCGGTGCCGTTCCCCCGCGATATGGGTCAGGATGACACACTCATCCGCCGATGGCAATCCCTCGTGCCGGACGATGCCGGCAAAGACGTCCAGGTCGTGCATGGTGCCGAGAACGTCCTGGTAGGCCTTGATCGCGGCATGGAGGGCGGCGAAAGCGTCTCCCGGCAAAAAGGAGAGGATTTCCAGGCGGTAGCGGTAGTGCTTCACCGCAATCCTCAAGCGGTGCTGGGCCTCCACGTCAGCCTCGCGGCAGGCATCGGGCACCAGGGCAAGCACGTGGTCCAGGCGCTCCCGAAGGCGATCGGCGGCAAAAGCGGCAATGGTCGTGAAGGGGTCGATGCCCGAAGGGGGCGGCGAGAAGAGGGCCGGGCTCGCAACAATACGGGCCAGGGCCTCGCGGGTGCGGCGGGGGTCCAACTCCCGGAGTCCCCGCCGGAGCTGCCGCCGTTGCTCCCGGCGCAGATCCTCGTGCCGCGCGATGATCCGCGCCAGGTGGCGGCCGGCGCTCCCGGCAGCCGCCACCGCCATGCGCCGGAAAAAAACGAGGGCCTCGTCGGTGTTGCGCAGGGCGCCCAGGAGCCGGGTAACCTTCCTGACGCCCCGGGCCGCGCGCCGGACGGATTCGGGGCGGTAGGCGGCGGCGAACAGGAGGAATCCCTCCCGGAGCCGCCGCGAGGAGACCCGAAGGTCATGGATGTCCTCCGGGTCGAACGTTTCCGCCGCCCTGCGCCACCGGTCGAAGAAATCGTCAACCCGGCCGGCCAGAAGGGCCCGAGCCGCTATCCAGAGTGGAGTGTGACCGCTGATCCGCATGAGACCGCTCACCTTCGGGCGCCCTGACGGCGCGGCAACGCCGTCAGGCAAGCACCCGCTTGAGGGCCTTGCGCGTCCGCCGCAGCCCCCGCTCGACCCCTTTGAGCCCCGTATCGGCCAGGCCGGCCAGGCGTTTTTCGGCCTTGGCGAGCCCCTTGCCGGCCCGCTTCACCCGGCGACCGATCTTCCCTTCCACTTTTTCCAGGGTCGTCACCACCTTGAGGAACTCCTTTTCCACCCGGCGGGCCGTCTTCTTTTCCAGTTCATCGGCAAAGCGCTCCCGCACCGAGCGGGCGATTCCCTCCACCTGATCCCGCAGGTCAGTGCCGCAGCCTTCAGCTCTTCCACGCGCCGGTCCCGGTCCTCCGCCCTTCCCTTGGCCAGTTCGGCGGCCTGGGCAACAATGGCGGCGACCGAACGGGGATTCATCCCCTTGATGGCCCTGAGCCCCTCCTCGCCGGCCGCGGCGATCTTCTCGAAGGTGTCATGCCCCGCCTCGGCCAACCGCTTGGCCAGCACCTCGCCGATGCCGCGAATTTTCTGCAGTTCCTTCTGGATGTCCGTCATTCCTCTCTCCTTCCTCAAGACATGCTGTCAGGGCAGCGTGCGCGTCTTCTCTCCCTTGTGGACTACCCAGCGCAATCGCGCAGTCCCCGTGGCCGGATCCAGTTCCAGGGCCACGACCATACCCTTGCGCAGCGGCACCGCCTCGGGCTGTCCCAGCAAATCGGCCACCACCCGGCCCACGTCGGGCTCGTGCCCCACGATGGCCACATGGCGGGCTCCGGGCCGGTCGGCCAGCAGCCGGGCAAGCCCCTCCCGGTCGAAACCGGGGGCGAGCTCCCGGGAAACCGCCAGTTCCCCGCCGTAGTCCAGGCCGGCGGCGAGTAGTTCCGCCGTCTGCACGGCACGGACCAGGGGACTGGTGACGATCAGGTCGGGAGACGTGCGCCGCCGGGCAATGACCCGGACGCTGGCGGCAAAGGAAGCCCGGCCCCGCGGCGTGAGCCAGCGGTCCTCCTCGGCGATCGCCGGAGCGCGTTCCACGGCCTCGGCATGGCGCACCACGAGCAGTTTCATATCACCTCCGGCACAGCGAGCAGTCCGGCTCCGCAAAAGAGTAAAGCACAGCATGCAGCGTTTTCAATGAGAACTTCCGCACAAAGCAACGAACAGGCAAAAATTTTACGCGCTTGTAACAATCGGGGGCAACGGACCGGCAGCCTTGGTCATTGACACACTCCGCGCCGATAGGTATCCTCATGCCATGGAAAATCGCGACGAATCCAGCAATGGGTGGGAATCCCTCTGTGCGCGGTGCGGTCTCTGCTGCTTCGAAAAAATCGAGGATGAGAACGGCACCGTCTTCTTCACCGCAACCCCTTGCCGCTATCTGGACGTGACCACCCGCCAGTGCGTCATCTACGACAAACGGTTCGACATCAATCCCGAGTGCGTCAAGCTGACCGAGGAGCTGGTGAGGACGCTCCCCTGGCTCCATGACGGCTGCGCCTACCGCAAGGCGCTGGGGGTGCGGCTGTCAAAGGTCAGAATGAACGGACGGAACAAGGGGAACAGGGGCTGAGCCGGAGGCGCGCCCGCACAACGCACGTTGGAACGAACAGGGAAGGGAGTTTTCAAGCAATGGGACGTGACGGCAGCAAGGTAGTTAGTCTGGAGGATGAGCGCACCCGCCGCGCCATGGCCGGGAAAGCGACGGGCCCCGATGCGGTGGCAACGCCTGGAGTCCCCGGCGGTGCCACCGCCTGGAAGCAGATGAACGCCCTCCTCGCCGACCCCCGCGCCCGGGAGGTGGTGCGCGCGTTGCCTGAGCAGCAGTTTTACCGGATACTGACCGAGGTGGGGATGACCGACGCCGTGGAGTTCTGGGAACTGGCGTCGCCGCAGCAGCGGATGTTCATCCTGGACATGGAGCTCTGGGACTCGTGGAATTTTTCCGAGGAGAAATCGCACCAGTGGCTCAACCACCTGCTGGAAGCGGGCGAAGAGGCCGTACTGGAGCAACTGCCCCACATGGACACGGAACTCCTCATTCTCATGTTCAAGAAGGAGATCATCGTCGGCGGCGGCATCGGCGACCTGGTGTCCGACGAAGAACGGGTGGCCGACTGGGACCACAGCTTCGACAACGTCTACTTCATAACCTTCCGCAACGCCGAACGGGCCCGCGCCGTGGGAAGCTTCATCGACATCGTCTTCCGCAACGACCGGGAGCTCTACCTGGGGCTCATGGAGGGGATCAAGGGGGAGCTGGAGAGTGAGCTGGAAGAGCTCGCCTACCGCTTCCGCTCGGGCCGGCTCGCCGACCTGGGGTTCCCCGAGCTGGAGGATGCCCTTACCATCTATGCCCGGCTCTCTCCCGACAATTTCATCCCCTCTGCCGAAAAGCGGCTGGACCTGGCCCCGGGCATAACCGGCCTTCCCATGCCGGCGGGATACGAGGAGTCGTTCCTCAACCGCGCCCTGGCCCTGGTGGAGAGTCCGGTGGACCAGGAGCTCACCGCCCTCGTCAACAGCGCCCTGGTGGCCGACGGCACCGCCCTCCGCTCCCGCGAGGGAATGGAGGCGATCTTCCGGCGGGTTCACGGCTACCTCTCCATCGCCCTGGAATACCTGTCAGAGGGCGACGTGGAGCGGGCCGCCGCGATCATTGGCCGGGAATACCTCTCCCGCCTCTTCCGGCTCGGCTTCGGCATGGTCATGGAGCTGCGCAAGCGCCACGAGTCGCTGGCGGTCGGCGATTACGCCACCGGCAGGGTGCTGGAGGGGCTCCGGTCCACGCCGCCCCGCTTCTACCGGGCCCTGGACCCGGACGGCATCGACGGCTTCCGGGAATTCCGGGGAGTCGACGACATCCGCCGGATCGACGAACTGCTGGCCCGCCATGGGGACCCGGCATGAGCGGTCCGAGCCACACCGGCGAAGAGGACCTGCGCTGCCGCGTGCAGGAACTGGAGCACCGGGTTGCCGAGCTCACCGAGGCCCTTGACGCGTCAAACCGCGAACTGCAGACCTTCAGCTACTCGGTCTCCCACGATCTGCGCGCCCCCCTGACCATCATCGACGGCTTTGCCCGGGCACTCATGGAGGACTGCGCCGAACAACTCGATTCCCAAGGGCAGGACTATCTCAGGCGGATCCGGATCGCCAGCCAGCGGATGGGCAACCTCATCAACGGGCTGCTGAACCTTTCCCGCATCGCCCGCGAACCGCTCTGCCCCGATACCGCCAACCTGAGCGAGATGGTGCGGACCATCGAGATGGAACTCAGGTACCTGTACCCCGAGCGCAACGTTCTGTTCACCATCGAGGACGGGGTTACGGCGCAGGGAGACCGCCGGATGCTCCGGGCGGTGATGGACAACCTGCTGCGCAATGCCTGGAAATTCTCGGTCGCCCGCGATCCCGCCCACATCACCTTCGGTGCCTGCGCCCAGGAGGGGAAAACGGTATATTTCGTGAAAGACGATGGTGCCGGCTTCGACATGGCCTTTGCCGACCGCCTGTTCATCCCCTTCCAGCGGATGCACCAGGGCAAAGAATTCGAAGGGACGGGCATCGGCCTTGCCACGGCCCACCAGATCATCCGGCGCCACGGCGGCAGAATATGGGCCGAGGCGGCACCCGGCGCGGGAGCGACGTTTTACTTCACACTGAATTAGGGATTTCAGGACACATCGGCGAGAGGCAGCCCCCATGACCCTTCCCTTCTTCACCATCAGGATCAAGCTCATCTTCATCATTGGGTTCTTCCTGGTGCCGATGGCCGTCCTCTCCATCTACAACCACTACGAAATCCTCGAGCGGGAAATCGATGACCTGAAAGGCCGCAACTTCTCGGCTGCCACGCACGTGGCCGTGGAAGTGGACCGGCTGATCACCGAAACCACCGGCGTCCTGCGGGTCCTTTCACGCCACCCCGTGGTCGCCGCCCACGAGCCGGCGGCCATGGACCGGCTCTTCGCTGAACTGCTCCCCTCCTATCCCATGAGGCTCAACATCCTGGCCGCAGACATGGCCGGCAACAACGTGGGCTCGGCTGTCTTCTCCCCCACCGTGCACGCCCTGAGCTACAACGACAAGGAATGGTACCGGCGGGCGCGCGAGGGAGCGTACATCGTCGGCGACCTCCACACGTCCAAGCTCTTCAAGCGGCCGACAGTGATGATAGCCGGTCCCGTCTTTGACGATCGCTCCCGCCAGGTGGGGGTCGTGGGCATCCCCATCGACCTGAACGCCATTTCGACCTACCTGGGCACTTCGACCCGCCGCCTTGCCGACAACAGCGACATCCTGGTGCTGGACCGCAGGGGGGGCATCCTGATAGACACCCGCTCACCGGAGCGGATCGGACGCAACATCGCCGAAACCGCCCTCAAGTGCCCCGAGGAGGCGCTCACCTCCGGCTTCACCACGGTCTGCCGGGGCAGCGACGGAATCGAGCGGATCATCAGCGTGGCCAACGTGGGAAGCCACGGCTGGCACGCCCTGGTTTCCATGCCTCTTTCCGAGGCCCGCAGCTTCGCGCTCCTGGTGAGCCGCAAGGCCCTGTCCGCAGCCCTGATCGCGGGAATCATCGCCATGTTTCCGGCCGTCAGGCTCGTCAGGTCCATCCTCGGCAGCCTGCGGGAGCTGGTCGCCGCCATGGGCGAGGTCGAACGGGGCAACCTGACCTACAAACTCCATTTTTCAGCCCGGGACGAACTGGAAACCATCGCCTCATCGTTCAACGCCATGGCCCGGCGGCTGAGGGCCAGCGAAGAGACCCTCACGGCCCTCAACGCCGACCTGGAAGAGCGGGTTCACCAGCGCACCGCCGACCTGGAGGTCATGAACCGGGAACTGGAATCGTTCAGCTATTCGGTTTCCCATGACCTGCGGGCCCCCCTGCGCCATCTGGCGGGATTCAGCGAAGCCCTGCTCGAAGACTACGCGGACCGGCTCGACGGGAACGGCCGGCACTGCCTGGAGCGGATCAACGGGGCCAGCCGGCGCCTCTCGCAGATGATCGACGCCATGCTGGAACTCTCGCGCCTCAGCAGGGGCCAGGTACAGCGGGAGCGGATCGACCTGGGCGCCATGGCCCGCGACATCCTGGACGAGTTGCGCGGTGCCGAGCCGCAGCGGCGGGTGACGGTGAAGATTCACGACGCGATGAAGGCTGAGGGGGATGCGCGGCTGGTGCGGGTGGTGATGGAGAATCTGGTGGGCAACGCCTGGAAGTACAGCCGCACGCGGCGGGATGAGGCCCTGATCGAGGTCGGCACCCGGCGGGAGGAGGAAGGGCCCGTCCACTACGTGCGCGACAATGGCGTCGGGTTCGACATGACTTACGCGGACCGGCTTTTCGCCCCCTTCCAGCGGTTGCACCGGGAAGAGGAATTCGAGGGGACCGGCGTGGGGCTCGCCACGGTCCAGCGGATCGTCCACCGGCACGGCGGGAGGGTGTGGGCCGAGGCAACCCCCGGCGAAGGGGCAACCTTCTTCTTTACCTTGGGGACCTGACCGTAACTGATGTTTCAGCAGATCGGGAGTTATGGCGAGGGTAGCGCCGGGCTCCGTGGAGAACGGTACGATTGAAGACCGGCAAACACGGCGTGAAGGCGGGATGCGAAACCGGAACGATCAGTTACGGGCAGGTTCTGGGATGACTCCCCGCACCCCGTCGGCCTCCACGCCGGTCACCCGCACCATGACCTCGCCCGCAGGGGGGGGCGTCGCCGTCTCGATCCGCACCGTGATGTAGTTGCGCGACAGCCCCGTCACCTCTTTCCCCCGGCCGTTCAGCACCAGCACCGGCAGGTCCCGCCCCATGAAGCACCGGTGAAAGGCCTCCCGCTTCCGGTCGGACAGCGCCCGCAGGACCTCGGCACGCTCCCGCACAATTTTGCCGTCCACCTGGCCGGGCATGCGGGCCGCGGGTGTTCCCTGGCGCCGCGAAAAGGGAAAGACGTGGAGATGGGCGATGGGGAGCCCCTCCAGCAGGGCCAGGGTGGCGGCGAACTCCTCGTCCGTCTCGCCGGGGAAGCCGGCAATCACGTCGCAGCCAATGCAGATGTCCGGCACCGCCGCAGCCAGCCGTTCCACCCGCTCCCGGAAAAACGCGGCCGTGTAGCGGCGGTTCATCCGCTCCAGCACGCTGTCAGAGCCGCTCTGGAGCGGAATGTGCAGATGGGGGCAGATGACGGGCGACCGGGCCATGAGGCCGATGAGACCGTCGGAGATCTCGTGGGGTTCCACCGACCCGACGCGCAGACGCGGCACCAGCGCCTCGGCGTCGGCGGCAGCCAGCAGGTCGAGAAGGCTCGCGGGGGGCTCCAGGTCGGCGCCGTAGGCCCCCAGGTGGATGCCGGTCAGCACCACCTCACGGAATCCCTGGCCGGCAAAGGTGCCGATCCCCTCCAGCACGTCCCGGAAGGGGACGCTGCGGCTCCGCCCCCGGGCATGGGGCACGATGCAGTAGGAGCAGAAGGCGTCGCAGCCGTTCTGCACCTGGAGGAACGCCCGGGTATGCTCCGCAAAGCTCTCCAGCCCCAGGGCCTCAGCGGTCCGCTGCCGGGAGATGTCCGACACCAGGATCTTTTCCGCCGGCACCGCATCCCGCAGCAGCCCGGCGATCCCCTTCTTCTCGCTGTTCCCCACCACCAGCGACACGCCGGGCAGCTCACCCACCGCGTCGGGCGCCACCTGGGCATAGCAGCCGGTCACCACCACCCGGGCAGCCGGGTTCCTGCGCATGGCCCGGCGGATGAGCCGCCGCGACTCCGCGTCGGTCCGGGCCGTGACCGTGCAGGTGTTGATGACGTAGATGTCCGCCTCGTCCTCGAAGGGAACCAGTTGAAACCCCTCCCGATCGAGGCTTTCGGTCATGGCAGCCGATTCGAACTGGTTGATCTTGCAACCGAGGGTGGTGATGGCAACCCGCTGCATCACAGCCGCCCCTCGATCCAGCCGCCGCCCAGGACCTCGTCGTCGAGGTAAAAGACCACCGCCTGTCCCGGGGTCACCGACTTCTCGGGCTGCCGGAACCGGACGTCGGCACTGCCGTCGGCACGCACGGCAACCGTGCACGGCACCGGCTGGTGGCGGTAGCGGATCTTGCACGAGGCCTCCACGGTCTGACCTTGGGGGGGCACGACCCAGGTCACCCCGGTTGCCGTGAGCCCCGTGGCCAGAAGCTCTTCGGCCGGGCCGACGATCACCTGCCGCCGCTCCGCATCGACCCCCACCACGTAGAGGGGAGTCGGGTGGGCGATGCCCAGCCCCCGGCGCTGCCCCACCGTGTAGCGGTAGGTTCCCCCGTGGCGGCCCAGGACATTCCCGTCGCGGTCCACGATCTCGCCGGCCATGAGCCCCGCTCCCCGCTCATCCTCCAGGAACCGGACGTAGTCGTCGTCCGGGACGAAGCAGATCTCCTGGCTCTCCCCCTTCTCGGCCACCCGCAGCCCCCGCTCCGCCGCCAGGCGCCGTACCTGCTCCTTGGTCATCTCCCCCAGGGGGAACAGGGTCCGGGCAAGCTGGTCCTGGGTCAGGGTAAAGAGGAAATAGCTCTGGTCCTTGGCCGGGTCCACTCCCCGCAACAGGTGGTAGAGGCCGTCCTCTCCCCGGACCCGGCGGGCGTAGTGGCCCGTGGCCAGGAAGTCGGCGTCCAGTTCCCGGGCCTTGTGGAGCAGGAGCTCGAACTTGACCCGCTGGTTGCACCGGACGCAGGGGTTCGGCGTCCGCCCCCGGAAATACTCGTCCACGAAATCGTCGATCACCAGCCGCCGGAACTCCTCCTCGAAATTCACCACATAGAAGGGGATGCCGATCTGCTCCGCCACCCGGCGGGCGTCGTGGATGTCGTCCAGGGAGCAGCAGGTGTCGAACTTCTCCCCCTCGGCGGCGGTGAAATTCGCATAGTCCCAGACCTGCATGGAGATGCCGATGACCTCGTGCCCCTCTTCCTTCAGAAGCGCCGCCGCCACCGACGAGTCGACCCCGCCGCTCATGGCGATGACGATGCGCTGCCTATGCTTCTCTGCCATCTCCACCCCGCTTCACCCGTTCGACGATCTCCGGCAGCACCGCCAGCACCCGGTCGATCTCCTGGTCCGTATTTCCCTGCCCCAATGAAAAGCGCACGGCCCCGCCGGCCTCCTGCGGAGACAGCCCCATGGCGGCCAGCACCGGCGAATGCCGCAGGGTGCCGGAACTGCACGCGGCCCCTGACGACACGGCGATCCCGGCCAGGTCCAGGGCCATGAGCAGCGTGTCCGCGGTCACACCTTCAAAGGTGATGTTGCTGGTATTGGGCAGCCGGAACTGTCGATGGCCGTTCACCCGCGCGCCGGGCACCCGGCCGAGGATTCCCTCCTCCAGCCGGTCCCGCAGGCGGCGGACCCGCACGGTCCCGTCGGCCAGGGATTTCCGCGCCAGCCGGCACGCGTGGCCAAAGCCCACGATGCCGGCCACGTTCTCGGTGCCGGCGCGGCGATTGCGCTCCTGGGAGCCGCCGTGCACCAGCGGATGGCAGGTTGTGCCGCGCCGGATCACCAGCGCCCCCACCCCCTTGGGGCCGTAAACCTTGTGGGCCGAGAGCGCCATGAGCGACGCGCCCGTGGTGCGGAACTCCAGGGGAACCTTGCCCGCGGCCTGGACCGCGTCGCAGTGGAAGGGAATCCGGTGCCGCCGGGCGATCTCGCCGATTTCCGCCACCGGCAGCAGTACGCCGGTCTCGTTGTTGGCGTACATGGCCGTGACGAGAATGGTCCGCTCCGTGATGGCCTCCTCCACCCGCGCCGGGTCCAGGAGGCGTCCCGGTCCACGTCGAGCCAGGTCACCTCGTATCCGTCGTGCTCCAGGTAGCGGCAGGAATTGGCCACGGCCGGATGCTCCACCCGGGTGGCGATGATGTGGTTGCCCCGCTTCCGGAGGGACGAGGCCACCCCTTTCACGGCCATGTTGTCGGCCTCGGAGCCCGACCCGGTGAAAACCACCTCACCCGGCTCGCAGCCCGCCAGCTCGGCCACCGCCTCCCGGGCCTCTTCCACGGCCCCCTTCACGGCCCGGCCGGCCCAGTGGATGCTGGACGGATTGCCGAACCGCTCCCCCAGAAACGGCAACAACGCCTCAACCACCAAGGGGTGCGTCGGCGTCGTGGCGTTGTGGTCCAGATAGATCAGCGGGACGCTGCCCGCAGGGGCTTCACTCATTGATCCCCACTCTCGCCGGATCGCCGGCGGGCGTCGCGCACCAGGTCCTCCAGGGTGATGGAGTCCAGGAACGTCCTGATCCGCTCGCCGAGCATCTCCCAGACCGAATGGGTGGTGCATGCCGCAGTGCGGGTACAGCGCCCCTTCCCCTTGTCCATGCAGGAGACCGGCGTCAGCGGCTCTTCCACCGTGGCCACGATTTCGCCCACCAGGATGGCCGAGCTCTCGCGGGCCAGCAGGTAGCCCCCGCCGGCCCGCGCACGCTCTCCACGATGCTGCCGCGGCGCAGGCGGTTGAAGAGTTGCTCCAGATAGTTGAGCGGAATGTCCTCCCGCTGGGCGATATCCCGCAGGGCCACGGGCTTCCCCTCCGAGTGGAGCGACAGATCGACCATGGCCCGCACCGCGTACTGGGCGCGCGTCGACAGTCTCATGGACTAATTCCCCCCATCCAGGCGACGCTTCAGCGCCTCGTGCTCGGCGGCCAGCTCGCCGTACTTGCGCTCCAGTTCCCGGATCTGTTCGAAAAGACAGGAAATGGCCTTGGCTTCCGGGTCGGGCAGCTTGCCGTGCTCGAAATCGGACTTGTCCTTCGGCTTCTCCGCGGCCATGACCACCCGGCCGGGGATGCCCACCACGGTGGCATTGGCCGGGACCTCCTTCACCACCACCGAATTGGAGCCGATCTTGGCCCCCTCGCCCACGGTGAACGGACCCAGGACCTTGGCGCCGGAACCGATGACCGCGTTGCTCTCCACGGTGGGGTGCCGCTTCTTCTTTTCCAGGCTGACCCCGCCGAGGGTCACCCCGTGATAGATGGTCACGTCGTCGCCGATCTCGGCTGTCTCGCCGATCACCACCCCCATGCCGTGGTCGATGAAGAGGCGCCGGCCGATGGTCGCTCCCGGATGAATCTCGATGCCGGTGAGAAACCGTCCCAGGTGGGAAATGAGGCGTCCCAGGAAATGAAAATCGCTCCGCCAGAGCCAGTTCGCCAGCCGGTGGAACCAGATGGCGTGCAGCCCCGCATAGCAACAGAGCACTTCCAGCGTGCTGCGGGCGGCAGGGTCGCGGTCGAGCACCGATTGAATATCCTCGCGCAGTCGTGCAAACATCGGCAGTTCCTTCCGGGGATCATGGTCCCCACGCGGATTGGAAAAAAAGGATGCCCGACACGGCGCAACAGGCATCCTTACATTACGGATATTTGACCAGTAACATACCCTACAATTTTTGTCAACTTCTAGCGAATTCCTCCTCCCCATCACGAAAGGGTCAACTCTCCCTTTCCCAGCGCTCAATGGCCACGGACGCCCTGAAACCCAGGAGCCCCGGCTCCCGGGCCAGCCGCCGCAGGATCGCCAGGGAGCGGGGTGCATCGTGGGAGAGCGAATAGACCGCGGCCATGCCCGCCGCGGCACCGGTGCCGCGCTCTGCGGCGTCCAGCAGCCCGGCGCGCCCCGCCGCGCCGAAGGCGGCAATCTCCCGGTAGAGACGGGCCAGCATCGCCGCGTGGCGGTCCGTCCGCGCCGCGTCCATGGCCTCCAGGGCCTCCCCGTGGGCGGTGGCCGCCGCGGTAAAACGGCGGATCAGTAGTGACAGGCGCTGCTCTTCCATTCTCATCCTTTCCCGCTCAGAGCGCGGTCATGCCAGGGACAGCACCTGCTCCAGGGCCGTCTTTTCCTCCACGGGCCGGTCCATGAGCGAGGTCCGGATCGCGGCAAAGGCCTCCACGTTGGCCAGGAAGACGTCCAGCAGACGGGGGTCGAAAAACGACGCCCGCCCGTCCCCCATGACAGAGAGGACCTCATCGAAGGGCAGTGCCGGCTTGTAGGGGCGCTCCGAGCAGAGGGCGTCGAACACATCGACGATCATGACGATGCGGCCGAAGATGTGGATATCTTCCCCGGCCAGGCCGCTGGGGTAGCCGGTGCCGTCCCACTTTTCGTGGTGCTGGAGGGCCACGGTCCGTCCCATCTCCAGGGATGAGTACCGCTCGGCGTTGGCAAGGATCTTGCCGCCTATGACCGTGTGGAGGCGCATGATCTCCATCTCCTCGTCCGTGAGCCGGCCGGGCTTGAGGAGGATCCGGTCCGGGATGCCGAGCTTGCCCACGTCGTGGAGGGGGGCAGCGTAGCGGAGCACCTCGCACTGGTCAGCGGGCAACCCGCTCAAGCGGCCGAGCTCCCGGGCCATCTCGCTGATCCGGCGCGTGTGCATGCCGGTTTCCACGTCGCGGAATTCGGCGGCCCGGCCGAGGCGCAGCGTTATCTCGTACTCTGCCTCCCGGGCCATTGCCAGGGCGTTCCTGACCTCGGCGGTCTTGCGGGCCACCTCCCGCTCCAGGATGCCGTTCACGTCCTGGGACAGGTCCACCAGCTTCTTGGTGCGGACGTGGTTCATCACCCGCAGGCGCAACTCCTCCATGTCGTAGGGCTTGGCGAGAAAATCGTTGGCCCCCAGCCGCAGGGTCCGGGTCACTTCGTCCTTGCTGGCCGTGAGCACGATGACGGGGATGTCGCACCACAGAGGGTGCTTCTTGAGGGTGGCGAGCGTCGCGAACCCGTTCAGCTCGGGCATTTCCAGATCGAGCAGAATGAGGTCGATGGCGGAGTTCGCCTCCAGCACCCGGAGAGCTTCCAGGCCGTTCCGCGCCGGGACGGACGTTGCCAGCCCGTCGAGCATGACCGAAAGCATCTCCCGGTTTATCTCTTCATCATCTACCACAAGGACCGAGATTGAATCCAGCATGATCTATATCTCCGCTTCGCGTACAAACGCGTCGTATTCGACGGCAAGGGGCTGAAGCAGGGCAACCGCCTCGTCCAGCCGTCCGTTGATGGCAGCGTCCTCAATGAGCCGGGCCAGGGCGAGCACGCGCTGCGCGCCGATATTGCCGGCAGCTCCGACAATGGCGTGGGCACCCAGCCGGACCCCCGCGGCATCCCGTTTCTCCACGGCATCCCGCAGCTTGCCGAGATTCTTTTCCGTCCCCTCCCGGAACATCCCCACGAATTTCGGGACCAGCTCGCCCTTGCCCCGGAGCCGCGCCAGCAAACCCTGCCGGTCGAACACCGGCGTGGCATCCTCCCCGGATTTCTCTGGAGCGGGGCTCTGCCCTTCGCCCGCGGTCTCGAACGCGCCCTCGACCCCGCAGCAGGAGTGAACCGCCCGGACCAGTTCTTCGGCCGTGAAGGGCTTTGTCACATAGCCGTCCATGCCGGCGGACAGGCACTGCTCCCGGTCCTGTTGCCCGGCATAGGCGGTCAGCGCCAGGATGGGGGTCCGTCGGCCGGTGTCCCGCTCCCGGCCCCGAATCCGGCGAACGGTTTCGAACCCGTCCATGACCGGCATCTGCACGTCCATCAGCACGAGGTCGAACTGGGAGGCGTCAAGGGCCCTCAGGGCCTCCTCGCCGTCGGCGGCCTGCGTCACCCGGTGCCCCATCCGGCCGAGAATGGCGCTGACGAGCATCCGGTTGACCTCCACGTCGTCGGCCACCAGGATGCTGAGGCCGGGGCCGCTGCCGGGCTGCGCCGGCGGGTCGTGCGCCTCGGACGGTTCCTCCCCGGCCAGTGCCGAGACGACCGCCTCCCCGACGTCGCCGTGCACGAGCGGCTTGAGCAGGCATCTCGCCCTCCCCGGCCAGAGGCGGCTCTCCTTCTCGACCATGTCGCCCACCTCGGTCATCAGAATCAGCCTCAACTCCGTGCCGACGCCTTCGGTCAGGCGACCGACCGCCTCCTGCCAGCCGGCGCCCAGGGACTTCTTGTCCACCAGGGCCACCAGGGGCTCACCGGCAGCGGCCGGCATGCCGGCGGCGATCTCCCGGGCCTCGTCCACGGTGGCCGCCACCCGGGGCTCCATGCCCCAGCCGGTCAGGTAGGAGAGGAGTACCCGGCGGCTGCGCGTGGGCGCCTCGACCACCAGCACGGGCCGCCCGGCAAGCCCCTGATCGGCAAGGCGATCCGGTTCGGGCGGCCGGAGTTGGAACCGGCAGGTGAAGAAAAACGTGCTCCCCTGCCCCGGGGCGCTCTCGACCCGGACATCTCCCCCCATGAGCTGTACGATCCTGCGGGAGATGGCCAGGCCGAGGCCGGTGCCGCCGAAGCGCTTGGCAGTGGATGAATCGGCCTGCTCGAACACGTTGAAGATCCGGTCCAGCGCCTCCGGCGCGATCCCGCACCCCTGGTCCGAAACCGAAAACCGGAGGAGCACTTCGTCCCCCTCGGCTGCCGCCGTTTCCACCGCCACCACGACCTCGCCGCCATCGGAGAACTTGATGGCGTTGCCCACCAGGTTCACCAGGACCTGGCGCAGCTTCCCGCAATCGCCGATGAGGGGGTCAATCACATCTTCCCGGGGGTCGCAGACGAGTTCCACCCCCTTCTCGGCCGCCCGGGCGGACAGGGACCGCACCGCCTGGCCCATGACGGTGCGCAGGTAAAAGGGCGCCGGGTCCAGTTCCACCTTCCCCGCCTCTATCTTGGAGAAATCGAGGATATCCCCGATGACCCCCATGAGGCAGTCGGCGGACCCCTTGATCGCGCCGAGGTACTGGTGCTGCTGCGAGGGACTCAGCCCGCCGCCGAGCAGGAGGTCGGTCATCCCCATGATGCCGTTCAGGGGGGTCCTGATCTCGTGGCTCATGTTGGCGAGGAAATCGCTCTTGGCACGGCTGGCGCCTTCCGCCTGCTCCCGGGCCGCGGCCAGGTCGCGGGTCCGCTCCTGCACCCGCTGCTCCAGCGAGGCCAGGGTGTCCCGCACCATGGAATACAGCTCCGTGCTCTCCAGGGAGTGGGCGCAGGTGTGCATGATGACCGACACGGCGTTGAGGGTTGCCGCATCGGGCGAATGGGAACTGCCCGGGAGAATGCCTGCGAACATGCCGCGGATCCGGGAGCGGGTGGCGACCACGTGCAGCAGCAGGGACCGGTCGTCGGCCAGGGGGACGAGGATGGCCTGGTTCCGGTTCAGGGCCCAGGCAAAGGTGCCGTCCACGATCTTGGCGTCGATGATGCGCTGGATTTCGTCACGCCCCCCGTCCGGCTCCCAGGAGGCAAGCTCGAAGCTGCCGTCGTCGCCCGAGATGAGAAATCCGGTCATGCGGCAGTCGAGGACCCGGCGGAGCTGGGTCAGGGTGGCCCGGAAGATTTCCTGGGAGTCCCTTGCGCGGCCCAGGTCGCTGTGGAACATGCTGCTGGAGGCCAGCATGTCGAGGATCGACAAGTAGCGATGGTTGGCTTCTTCCAGGTAATTGACGCGCTCCAGCAGGAAGGCGCGGGATGGGGCGGCGGCCTTCGATCTCATTTATCCCTCCACGAGGATGGCGAACGTTTCCTCTACCTGGGGCTCGGACTGCTTCACGATTGTCGGCAGGATCGACACCGGCACGCCGAGGCGGTCCCAGGCCGAAGGATCCAGGAGAGGCACCCCCCCCTCGCCGCTGGCCCCGTACCCGAGGGCCTGGCAGATGATGTCGGCCAGGTGGATGATCGACACCTCCAGCGAGAAGTGCTCCGCCTTGCGGGGCTCGTGGTGATAGGAAACCGGCTCGTTGATGGTGGCCGGAATCTTCCACGCGCGCAGCAGCGCACCGCCCAGGGCGGCGTGGTCGAAGCCGAGCGCGTCCCGTTCGGTGGCATCCAGGAACCGGGACTCGGACCGGTTCCGGGCCAGCACGTCACTGACCGTCCCGGGGATGGCGGTGCACATGACCAACTGGCCCACGTCGTGGAGGATGCCCGCCACGAAGAACCGCTCCACGTTGCTTTCGCGGAGGTAGATCGCCAGGTTGCGGGCCACGATGCCGCAGGCGATGCTGTGCCGCCAGAACAGCACCATGTCCATCAGCTCCCGGGGGATATCCTTGAAGACGTCCATCACCGAGGCCGCCAGGGCCAGGTCCCGCAGTTGCTGGGTGCCGATGATCGTCACCGCCTTCGAGATGGAGTCGACCTTGGAGAAAAAGCCGAACATGGGACTGTTGGCGAGTTTCAGGATGCGCGCGGTCAGCCCCTGATCGTCGATGATGATCCGGGCCACATCGTCGATGGAGCTGCGGGGGTGGCTGATCGTCTCGTTGAGCCGCTCGTAGAAATAGGGGAGCGAGTAGACCGTCCGCGTCCGGTCCACCAGCCGCTCCACGGTTATGTCGCGGTCATGGGTTGCCATGGATGACCTTTCTCAGGGCGGCAAGGCGCAGCAGCTCGCGCATCACCGGATGCTCCATGTCGTTTTCCCCGAACAGGGGCCTGAGCTCTGCCTCGGCGGCCTCCATCAGAGCCGGCGGGAACTCGGATGGCAGGGTGGAGCTCAAGCTGTCGCTTTCCCCCCCCAGGATGTCGGCTTCGGTCACGCCCCAGGTCATCAGGATGACGATACGCTTGCGGTCCAGCTCCACCCCCGCCCCCAGCAGCAGCCTCCCGGTGCGGTCGTGGACGTCCGCGGCTAGGACCATTCCCTCTTCCAGGTTGTCAGTCGGCACTATTCCCACGGTTCAGGCTCCCCGGCACCGGCATCCCCTCTCCGGCGCCCGCGAATTGATGCGTTCCGTCCGTAGCATACCACGGCTTGGCCTGATCAGCACAGGCGGGAAGTGTCGCCGAGCTGCCCCAGCTCGCGGGGCGTCAGCATCTTCTCCGGGTCCAGCATCACCAGCAGTTTCTCCCCCTGGTCGATTACGCCGACGATGTACTCCTGCTCGCCGCCTGAGCTGAGCAACGCGGGCGACGGCTGAATCCGGCTGCCGGCGATCCGGATCACTTCCGACACGGCATCCACCCGGAATCCCAGCAGGGCATCCCCCACTCCCATGACCACGATCCGGGTCCGGTTGTCGCTCTCCGCATCCGCCAGGCCGAACTTGTCGCGCAGGGAGATGATCGGGATCACCCGCCCCCGCAGGTTGATGATCCCGTCCACGTAAGGCGGGGCCTCGGGCACCTGGGTTATGCTGCTCATCCGGATGATCTCGCGGACCTTGAGGACGTCCACTCCATACTCCTCGCGATCGACCGTGAAGCTGACCAACTGGATCAGTTCATCTCTCGAGCCGGTCGAGATATTCGTTGCCAGTGCGTGTGCCATGATTTCCTCCGTGCGTTTCGCGGCGGGAACGCTCAGGCCAGCCTGAAGCGTCCCATAGGGGTTTGCAGGTCCTGGGCCTGCCGGGCCAGTTGTGCGGCGGCATCGGCCGTCTCTTCGGCCCCCTGGGCGGTCTGGTGCACCACCTCGGTGATCTGCTGGATATTGCCGGTCACCTCGCCGGTGGTTGCGGTCTGCTCCTCGGCGGCCGTGGCGATCTGCCCCACCTGCATGCTCACCTCGTTCACCTGGTCCAGTATCTGCCGGAGCGCCGTTTCCAATCGGGCCGCCTCCAGGGCGCCCTGTTCCGTACCGCGCACCCCCTCCTCCATGGAGACGATGGCCGTCTTGGTTTCCTGCTGGATGGCCCGGATCATCTCGCCGATCTCCTTGGTGGCCCGGGTGGTCCGCTCGGCCAGGGCCCTCACCTCGTCGGCCACCACGGCGAAGCCGCGGCCCTGTTCGCCGGCCCGGGCCGCCTCGATGGCGGCGTTCAGGGCCAGCAGGTTGGTCTGGTCGGCAATGTCCTCGATGGTGCCCACGATGTCGCCGATCTGTTCGGAGCGCTCTCCCAGCGATGCCACGAGCTGCGCGTTCTGGCGCGTGCCTTCCCCGCGGGAGCGAATCCCTTCCACGGTGTGCCTGACCACGTCGAACCCCTGGCGGGTGGTGGCGGCCACCTGCTCGGCGCTGCCGGCGGCGGCATGGCAGTTGGTCGCGATGTCCTGGCTGGTGGCCGACATCTCCTCGCTGGCGGTGGCCACGGTGCCTGCCTGGGAGGCCACTTCCTCGGTGCCGGTGGCGATCTGCTCGGAGGTGGCGTGGAGCTGGGACGAGGCGGACGCAATGCCGGCGGAGATGGTTGCGGTCTGGGTCACCATCTCCCGCAGGCTCTGCACCATGTGCTGCATGGCCGTCAGCAGCCGGCCCGTCTCGTCCGTGGAGGTGGCGCCAACGTCAACCGTCAGGTCGCCGTCCGCCAGGCGGTTGGCCACGTCCACCGCCCGGCTCAGCGGAGTGGTGATCATCCGGGAAATGAGCAGGCCGAGCCCGATGGCCAGAATCACACCCACCGCCGACAGCACCGCCATCACCGTAAAGGCGGTCGCGGCAACGTGCTCGTTGCTCTCGGCGGTCAGCTTTGCCTGCGCCTGCTTGGCGTCGACCAGCTTGCTGAGCAGTTCCTGGTAATGCAGTGCCGCTTTCCTGGCGTCACCGTGGAGCAGCGCCTTTGCCTCGGTCATCTTCTTCGCGCTGTTCAGTTCCATGATGTTGTCGATGTACCCCCCATAGACCTTGCGGGCCTCCTTGTAGTCGTTGAACAGTTTGCGCCCGTCTTCGGTCAGGATGGTTTTCTCGAAACCGTCCTGATGCACTGAGATGGCCTCCCGCAATTTCCTGATCGTTTCCAGATAATCGGCCCGCGCTGCCGGGTCGGTTGCCTCGACCGCGTCGCGCAGGTTGATCCTGACCCGCTGGAAGGCCACCGACATCTCCGTCAGATCGTGCATGGGCATGGTGATCATTTCATACAGTTTCCGGTCGTCGTTCTGGATTTTGCGGATTTCCACGGAGCCGATGAAACCGACTACGGCGGCAATCGCGGCAACGGCGCCGAACGCGGTTACGAGTTTGGTTCCTACCCTCATATTTGCCAACCATTTCATAACAATGTCTCCTTTTTGTGTTCTGGCGCTTGATACTGATTACTGGTTCGATCCAGAACCGGAACTGTCCGGCTCGGCGGGGGAAAAGCGCTTGATGCTCCTGTCGAGTTGCCCCGCCAGTTGTTCGAGCAGATCAAAGTAATCCTGGCTCACGGCCCGGAGTTCTTCGCTGCTGAGCCGATATCCTTCTTCCCGGCAGGCATCGGCCAGCGAAACCATTGCCCGCTGCCGGAACCCGTCGTCGGTCAACAGACGACCAAGGAATTTTTCAACTGCCTCTTGCGTCACGGGCACCCTCCTCGTACTGTCCTCACGGGGACAGTGGAACAATTGTTACCCGTTATTCAGCAGACAGGATGCCAATTCAGACAATCATGCAATTTCAACATGTTATACTGAGCAACACCAGAAGAAGCGTCCCCCTGGGGGACAGAGTGGGGCAAAATGGAACAGTGGGGGATGAGGGGGTGCTGCAGGGGGAGCGCTGCGCGGGATCAGCCCCGGTAGAATGCCTTGCGGTCGATCCTGAGGAGCTGGGCCGCCCTGGACTTGTTGCCGCCGCAGCGCTCCAGGGTGATGGCCATGATCCGCTCGGTGAGGGCATGGAGCGACAACTGGTCAACGGGCAGCGCCAGGGCGTACTGCACCGTGTCGGGCGCCGGGCCGGCAGATGCTTCCCGGGCAGGGGCTCCGGCCGTGCCGAACCCCAGGTGTTCGGGCCGGATCAGCTCGCCGTCGGTCAGGATCGCGGCGCGCTCCAGGCAGTTGCGCAACTCCCGCACATTGCCCGGCCAGCCGTGGGCCAGCATGGCGTCCATGGCCTTCTGGGAGATGCCGGGCAGCGGCTTGCCCAGGTGCTGCCGCAACTGGTCGAGGACATGCTCGCACAGGAGCGGGATGTCGTCCGTGCGCTCCCGCAGCGGCGGGATGACCAGGGGAAACACGTTGATCCGGTGGTAGAGGTCTTCGCGGAAGCGGCCGGCCGCCACCATGTCGGCCAGGTTACGGTTGGTGGCCACGATGACCCGGCAATCCGTTGAGATTGAGGTATTGCTGCCGATCTTTTCGAACACCCGCTCCTGGAGGACCCTCAGCAGCTTGGCCTGGAGCGGCAGGGGCATGTCGCCGATCTCGTCCAGCAGGAGCGTGCCGCCGCGGGCCAGGCTGAACTTCCCCTCCCGGTCCCGGTCGGCGCCGGTGAAGGCCCCCCGCACGTGGCCGAACAGCTCGCTCTCCAGCAGGTGCTCGGGCACGGCCGCGCAGTTGACCGCCACGAACCCGGCGGGCAGCCCCTTGCCGGCAAAGTGGATGGCCCGCGCCAGCACCTCCTTGCCCGAGCCGCTTTCGCCGTAGACGGCCACCGTGGTCTGCCGCGCCGCCGCCACCCTGGCGGCCAGCTCCAGCAGCTTCTTCATGGCCGGATTCACCGTAACGATGCTCTGGAAGGTGAACCGCTCGCGGAGCAGCCCCGTGATCTGCTCGTTCTCGCGGACCACGTGGTGATAGTCCAGGGCCCGCTGGAGCGTGATCCGCAGCACCTCGGGATTGAAGGGCTTTGCCAGGTAGTCGTAGGCGCCCCGTCGCATGGCCTCCACGGCGCTCTCCACGCTCCCCCGGGCCGTGACCACGATGACCGGCACCTTCGGGTAGCGTTCCTTCACCCGGGCCAGCAGCTCCAGCCCGTCCATCCCCTCCATGATCAGGTCGGAGATGATCAGGTCCACATGCTCCCGCTCCAGCAGCGCCAGCGCCTGCGCGCCGCTGGCCGCGGTCAGGGGGGCGAATCCCCCATCGGCCAGCAGGTTCTCCAGCATCAGGAGAGAAAGCCCGTCATCGTCGACGGCAAGAATGTTCGGAGCGGTCATGGGCTGGTGATCCTCATTCCGGCAAAATGGACATACCATAGAGCATATCGGACAATTCACCCCGGGACTTGAGGTGATAACAGCGCAAGTATCAGCCCCTATGCACACCGGCAACCCGGCAAAAACATTTTGACAACATTTTTTAACCGACTCTTATTTACAGGCCCCAACCCGGTGATACACTGTGAGCTAACAGGCCGATATACCGACGTTCACAATTCAATCGGGGGAATCAGGGTACAGGTGTGACGGATGGACCTCCGGCATGCGCCCGGGGGTCGCCAGCCATGGATGGAGACGGAAATGGCACCTCTTCTCGATGATCCTTGGACCGGGACCGAATCGTTTTTCGACTACCTGACGCGGCGCGGCGTCAGCCGGCGCGAATTCCTCGGGTTCTGCGGCAGGCTTGCAGTCCTCGTGGGGGCCGGGCTGGCGGCAACCGGTCCTCCCGCAGCGGCCGCGCGGGAGATCGCCCGCAGGCTCGGCAGCGCACAACGCCCGAACGTGGTGTGGCTGCAGCTCCAGGAGTGCACCGGCTGCCTGGAGAGCGCGCTCCGCTCCGGCAGCACCCCCGTCGACGAACTCCTGCTCGAGCTCATCTCCCTGGATTACAACGAACTCCTGATGACCGCCTCCGGCAGCGAGGCGAACTCCCTCCTGGCCGAGGCGGCGCAGAAGCCCCACCTCCTCATCGTCAACGGCTCGGTGCCCCTCAAGAGCCACGGCGCCTACTGCACCATCGGCGGCGAATCAGCGGAAGCGGTCCTGAAGCGGGCGGCGCAGAACGCCACGGCCATCATCGCGGTGGGGGCCTGCGCCACCTACGGCTCGATCCAGGCCGCCTCCCCCAACCCCACCGGCGCGTGGGAGTTGACGACGTCATCTCCGGCCGGCCGGTCGTCAACATCGGCGGCTGCCCCCCCATCGCCGAGGTAATCACCGCCACCATCGGCTACTACCTGGCCTACGGCCACACCCCGCGCCTCGACGACGAGGGCCGGCCGCTCTTCGCCTATGGCCAGCGGATCCACGACAAGTGCCCCCGCCGGGCAAACTTCGACGCGGGCCAGTTCGCCGAGCGCTTCGACGACGAGGGAGCCCGCAAGGGATACTGCCTCTACCAGCTCGGGTGCAAGGGACCGGCTACCTTCGCGCCCTGCCCCACCCTGGAATGGAACCTGGGCCAGAGCTTCCCCATCAAGGCGGGCCACCCCTGCCTCGGCTGCACCGAAGAGCAGTTCTTCGACAGGATGACCCCCTTCTACCAGCGGGTGCCGGACATCCCCCTGCCGGGAATCGGCGTTGAGAGCTCGGCCAACGTCCTTGGCGCCGCCGCCGTTGCCGCCTCGACGGGCGGGGTTGCGATCCACGCCGCGGCCACGGTGATTGCCAGGCAGCGCAAACGGAGGAGCACGCCCGAATCCCTGCCCCTGGCGGTGCTCGGCGAAACCGGGGCCGAGCGCCCCACGGAGAAGCGGGACAAGAGCGGATAAGCGGTGCGGCCGCCCTGAGTGAAGCGGCGGACCGGCCACCGGACCGCCGGAGATGAGGAGCGATCATGGCTACCCAGCGAGTCGTCATTGACCCCATCACCAGGATCGAAGGACACCTGCGCATAGAACTGGAAACGAGCGGCGGCAGGATCACCGACGCCTGGGCCAGCGCGACCCAGTTCCGGGGGATCGAGACCATCCTCAAGGGCCGCGACCCCCGGGACGCCTGGGCTCTGGCCCAGCGGATCTGCGGCGTCTGCACGGGCATCCATGCCATCGCCTCCGTCCGGGCGGTGGAGGATGCCCTGGACTACCCCATCCCCAGGCAGGCGGAGCTGATCCGCAGCCTCGTCACGGCCATGGGGATCGTGCAGGACCATGTCATGCACTTCTACCACCTTCACGCCCTCGACTGGGTCGACGTGAAGAGCGCCCTGGCCGCCGATCCCCAGGCCGCGGCCCGCCTGGCCGCCTCGGTCTCCCCCTGGCCCAGCAACTCGGCCGCCTGGTTCCGGGAGGTGCAGCAACGGGTGGGCGCGTCCGTGTCGGGCGGCCAGCTCGGCATCTTCGCCGGCAGCTACTGGGGGCACCCCGCCTACCGCCTGCCGCCGGAAGCCAACCTCCTCGCCCTGGCCCACTATCTGGAGGCGCTCCAGTGGCAACGGGAGGTCATCCGCCTCCACACCATCTTCGGCGGCAAGAACCCGCACCCCAACTTCCTGGTGGGGGGAATGGCCTGCTCCATCAACCTGGACAACCAGCTCGGCATCAACGCCGTGCGGCTCGACGAACTGACCGGGCTCATCGGCCGGGCCCGCCGCTTCGTGGAAGAGGTCTACTACCCGGATGTCCTGGCCATTGCCGGCTTCTACCGGGAGTATGCGGCCATCGGCATCTCCAGCCCCACCCTCATGGCCGTGGGCGAGAGCGCCTTTTCCTGCGCGGGCACCCCGGTGGCTGGAGAGGTGCGGGCCGGCGTCCTGGCGGACGGCAACTACGAGGAGCTCCGCCCCTTCGAACCGGCCAAGATCGCCGAGTTCGTCACCTCTTCCTGGTACGCCTATCCCGAGGGGGACAAGGCGGGGCGGCATCCCTGGCGCGGAGAGACCGTGCCCCGCTACACCGGGCCACGCCCCCCCTACGGGCAGATCTCCGACAACGTCAAGTACACCTGGGTCAAGGCGCCCCGCTACGATGGCCGGGCAGTGCAGGTGGGCCCCAATGCCAGGATGCTCGTGGCCTGCGCCCAGGGCCACAAGGACGCAACACGGCTGGTGGACGACGCCCTGGCCGGGCTGGGAGCCGGCCGGGAGGCCCTCAATTCGACCCTCGGCCGCACCCTCTGCCGGGCCGTCGAGTCGGTGCTCCTCTGCAACCGCATGGATGAATGGTTCCGGCAGTTCCAGGAGAGAATCCATGCCGGCGACACCGCCACCTTCAACCCCGACAAGTGGGACCCGGCCACCTGGCCGAAGAGCGCCCAGGGGGTCGGCTTCACCGAGGCGGCCCGGGGTACCCTGTCCCACTGGGTGGAGATCGAGAACGGCAGGATCACCCGCTACCAGTGCGTGGTGCCAAGCACCTGGAACAGCTCGGGCCGCGACGCGAGCGGCCAGCCCGGCCCCTTCGAGCACGCCCTGGCCCACCGGGGGCACCATCCCCTCCTGGAACCCGGCCGTCCCCTGGAGGTGCTGAGAACGATCCACTCCTTCGATCCCTGCCAGTCCTGCGCGGTCCACCTGCTCGACCCGGCAGGCGGGACCATCGGCACGGTGAGCGTGTCATGAGCGAACACGAGACGCCCGAAGGCGACATCCGCATAGAGCTGGGAGACCCGGCACCCTTTGCCGGGGAGAAGAAGCGCGAACTCCTGGTGGCCGCGGCCCTGGGAGCCCCCTTCGGGACCACGGACCCGGCCGACCTGGCCCTGCTCGGCGCCGCCTCACGCAAGGAGGACCTGCGGCACTACGAGCAGACGGGGTATGCCCCCCTGGACCCGGGGCTGAACTACAGCATCGCCCGGGTCCGCCGTGCCGGCACCGCCCGGGAGGAGCTGATCGCCCGGGGCGGACTGAACTCGATCCTCTACCTCTGCCGGGCCGACGAGTCGACCCGCTACCGGGCCGAGATGGAGGCGGGCGAGCGGATGGTCCACGGCTTCCGGCCCCTGGCCGTGGCCCATGGCGAGCCGCTGCCCGAGGGAGGTGAGAAGTGGACCTTCCTGGGGTTCGTGCCGCTGCGGGCCACCCGCGAGCAAAGCCGGCGGGCCGAGGAGCCCGGCGCCTTCCGCTACGTGCCGGTCTGGGACTGGCAGCTCCGCTCCCTCCACTGGCTGGCGGTGCTCCTGATCGCCGTGCTCAGCGTCACCGGCATCCTCATGGGAAGCGGCCGCCCCGCCTACGCCGGAGCCCGGGAGAGCTCCTTCCTGTTCGGCTACCTGCGGTTCATCCACTTCGCGGCCGGGTGGCTCCTCCTCGCCACGGCCCTCATCCGCATTGCCGGCCTCTTCCTCGCCTCGAACCGCTATCAGCGCTGGGACGCCCTCTTCCCGGTGAAGCCGCGGGACCTGCGCAACCTCCTGACCGTGGGCCGGAACTACCTCTTCTGCCGCTTCGACCGGGGCCCCACTATATCGGCCACAACCCGCTCCAGCAGGTGGCATACACCGCCATCTACGGGGTGGGCATGCTCGCGCTCCTGACCGGCTTCGCCCTCTATGCCCTCTACGCGCCGGACCACTGGCTCTTCCGCCATCTGGTCCGGCTCGACACCCTGGTGGGGGTCCAGTACGTGAGGCTGGCCCACCTGCTGGTGATGTGGATCTTCCTGGCCTTCATCCCCATCCACGTCTATCTGGCCATCAGGGCGGACACGGTGGAGCGCGAGGGGGCCATTTCGTCCATCATCAGCGGCGGGCGCTGGTGCCGCAGGGGGACCAGCTTCGAGGATGGTTGATACCGAATCGCGGAGCCGGGGAACCGGGCGGAGCGGGTGCGCCCTCTCCCGACGCCGCTTCCGGCCGCACGGCGCCGGGACGTGCCTTCCCCCGCGGATTCGGGTTGATGTCCGGCACAGGGTACGGATGACCGTCTCCAACCCGGGGAGCATCTGTCATGACGCGTGTCGATCTGATCCTTCTTCATCCGCCGAGCATTTTCAACTTCCGCGAGCTGCCGATCTTCTACGGCCCCATCAGCGATGTCATACCCTCATCCTCCCTGTTCGAGAACTATCCCATCGGCTTCATCACCCTGTCCGAGCACCTGAACCGCAACGGCATTTCGGTCAGGGTGGTCAATCTCGCCCTGAAGATGCTCAGGGACCGATCCTTCGATCCGGAGGCATTCGTCGCCAGGCTCGACCCCGTCGCCTTCGGCATCGACCTCCACTGGCTCCCCCACGTGGACGGCAGCCTCACCCTGGCGGAACTGGTCAAGAAGCACCATCCCGGCACGCCGGTCATCTTCGGCGGCCTGTCCGCCACCTACTACCACCGGGAGATCATGGCCGACTATCCCTTCGTGGACTTCATCCTGTGCGGGGATTCCACCGAGGAGCCGCTGCGCCTGCTCATGGAGGCCATCAAAAACGGCGGCGACTTCGCCACCGTCCCCAACCTGGTCTGGCGCGACGGCCGGGGCGGCGTGGTCGACAACGGCATCTCCTACCGCCCCCCGAACCTGGACCATGTCCACTTCGACTACTCCCACCCCCTGAAGATGACCGTCAAATATCACGACCCATCCGGTTACCTCCCCTTCCGCAACTGGCTGTCGAACCCGGTCATGGCGGTCTTTTCCTGCCGTGGCTGCCTCCACGACTGCGTCTCCTGCGGCGGCTCGGCATCGGCGTTCCACAGGCTGTGCGGCCGGGACCGCCCCGCGTTCAGGTCCCCGGAGCTGCTGGCAAAGGATATCCGGGCCATAGCCGCCTGCACCGGGGCACCCGTGATGGTGGTGGGCGACCTGCTCCAGGCCGGGCGCGACTATGCCGAACGCTTCCTGCGGGCCATGAAGCGGTACCGGATCGAAAACGAAATCGCCATCGAGTTCTTCCACCCGCCCCCTGCCGAATTCGTCCGGCTGGTTTCCGACTCCCTGATCAACTTCAACGTGGAGATCTCACCCGAATCCCACGACCCGCGGGTCAGGAGGGCCTTTGGCAAGAACTACGGCAACGCCGAACTGGAGGCGTCCGTCGCGGCCTGATCGACAGCACCTGCCGCCGTCTCGACCTGTTCTTCATGGTGGGGCTGCCGTACCAGGACTACCGCTCGGTCATGGACACGGTGGAGTACGGCGGCGAACTGCTCCGCCGGTTCGGGGAAAACGGCACGCTGCTCCCCATGATCGCTCCCCTGGCCCCCTTCGTCGATCCCGGCTGCCGGCTGTTCGAGGAGGCCGAGCGCTTCGGCTACCGGCTGTTCGCCCGAACCCTCCGGGAACACCGGCAGGCCATGCTCATGCCCACCTGGAAGCAACGGTTGAACTACGAGACCTCCTGGATGAGCCGGGACGAGATCGTCCGGGCCACCTACGACGGCGCCCTGCGCCTCATCGAGCTGAAGGCGGCCCACGGGCTGCTGGACGGGGAGGAAGCGGACGAAATCAGGGCGCACATCCGGATGGCCGTGGCGCTCGAATGGCGCATCGAAAACGCGGACGTCATCGACGGGTCACTCCGGGAGGATATCTTCCGGTTGAACCGGATGGACCTGCTGTGCCAGAAGCATGAGCTCCAATGGCCCGTCAAGGGGCTGAAACTGAAACTGCCGAACATCCTGAAACTGCTGTTCGGCAGGTAAGGGGCAACGACCGCCATGGAACAGGACCTTCTCGCCACCATCATCGACGCCGAAACGGAGATCCGGGAACGGATCGCCGGGGAGGAGCGGCGGGCCGCCCAGATGCTGGCAGAGCTGCGGCGCGAGCTTGACGACGAGGCGGCGCGGGAAGAGGAGCGGCTGGCGGCGGAGGTTGGCCGGGCCGTGGCGGCAGCGGGGATGATGCGCGGGTGCGGGCCGCAGCTCTGGTGAAGCGCGCGTCCGGGCCGCAGCGCTGGTGCACCGCGCCGCCGCCCGGACGGAGCGGCTGAGCAATCTCGACCAGGCAACCCTGGAGCGGCGCGTCCTCGCCGGCCTTGGCCGGATCGTGCCGGAGCCGGAACCATGATCGCCAGGATGGTCAAGATCGAGATCGTGGGTCCCTCGGAACTGCTCCTGGAGGTCCTGTCCCTGCTGCGCGACCTGGAGCTGTTCCAGATCGAGCAGGACATCACCGGCTTCGTGGCGGCGGAAGACCGGGACAAGGTGCGTCCGCTCCTGTTGGACGAGAAGACCATGGCCGAACGGATCTACTGCGAGGACCTGCGGGCACGGATCGACGAACTGTTTGCCTGCCTGCCGCGGGAGGAAATGCGCCAGAGCTACCTGGACCCCGGCGACGTGCTCGAATCGGTGAACGAAACCCTCCAGCGGCACAGCGCGCTCTGCCGCGAGTGGTGCCGGAAGCGGGAGGAGCTCCGGACCGAACTGGCGGAACTGAGCGGCTACAGCGTCTTTCTCGGCGCCCTGGAGCCCCACGTGACAACCATCGCGCCGGACAGCGGCCTCGACTTCATCGGCGTGACCATTCGGGAGCCTGCGGCCGTGGCAGAACTGATGCGGACCCTGGCCCGGCTGACCGGCGGCCGGTTCCAACTGCTCACGGTCAAAGCCGAGGACGGCACCCTGATCGGCCTGATCACCCTGGAAAAGGACCTGGCCGCCAAGGTGCGCGGCATCCTCGGGGAGCAGCACGTGCCGGAGATGACCTTTCCGCCGGAGCTGGCCCGGATGCCGTTCCCGGAGAAGATCCGCCATCTGCGCA
Organism: Geobacter anodireducens; assembly: GCA_001628815.1. Taxonomy (NCBI): domain Bacteria; kingdom Pseudomonadati; phylum Thermodesulfobacteriota; class Desulfuromonadia; order Geobacterales; family Geobacteraceae; genus Geobacter; species Geobacter anodireducens. The sequence continues at coordinate 1,008,770 of CP014963.1, read as the reverse complement.
CCCGGACGGCCGAAGTCATCGCCGGTATCGCGGCCATCGACGAAGAGCTGGCCCGGTTCGCCCGGCGCTGGGGGGCCATCTACGCGCGGGTGAGGAGCTGGCTCGACGAGCGGCTGGCGCTGCTGGGGAACACGGCCCACCTTCACCGGACCGGCATGTGCTTCTTCATCCACGGCTGGACCCCGGCAGCCGATGTGCCGCGCCTCACCGGCGAGATCCGGACGAAATTCGGCGGCGCAGTGCTCGTTGAGGAGAAACAGATCCTTGAGCAGGACCTGGACCTGGTACCGGTCACCCTGCGCAATCCTCCCCTGTTCCGCCCCTTCGAGCTCTTTGCCCGGCTCCTCCCTCTGCCCCGCTACGCCTCCTTCGACCCGACCCCCTTCATCGCCGTCTGCTTTCCCCTCTTCTTCGGCATGATCCTGGGCGATGCCGGCTACGGCCTCGTGCTCCTGATCCTGGCGCTGATCCTGGGGCGAGTCTTCAGGCAACGGGAAACGGCGCGGGACGCCGCCCGAATTCTCCTGTTCTCCTCCTGCTACACCATCCTGTTCGGCATCCTGTACGGCGAATTCTTCGGCGAGGTGGGGGCCGGACTCTTGGGGATGAAGGAAGGGTTCATCGTGGAGCGGCGGCAGGCCATCGTGCCGATGCTCTGCTTCGCCCTGTCCGTGGGGCTGGCGCACATCCTGCTCGGCCTGCTGCTGGGGTTCATCACCGCCCTCAGGCGCAAAACCGGCCGCGAGGCCATGTTCAAGCTGGTGAACATCCTCGCCATCCTCTGCCTCGTGGTGCTGGTCCTCAGCCGGATGGAGATCGTCCCCCGGCTCCTGACCAGGCCCCTGGCCCTGATCCTGATCTTTCTCATCCCGTTCCTGTTCTTCTCGGGGGGGGTCCTGGCCCCCCTGGAACTGCTGAAGAGCATCGGCAATATCGTGTCCTACGCCAGGATCATGGCCATCGGGCTCGCCTCCCTGCTCCTGGCCCGGGTGGCGAACCGTTTTGCCGGCATGACCGGCAACGTGGTGACCGGAGTGCTGCTGGCGGTCATCTTTCATGCCGTCAACATCGTGCTCGGCGTCTTCTCGCCCACCATCCACGCCCTCCGCCTGCACTACGTGGAGTTCTACAGCAAGTTCATGGTGCCGGGGGGAAGGAAGTTCGAACCGCTGCGCAAGGGGTAGGGAGGCGCGGCACCCGCCCCTGCCCGGCAGCCCGGTGCCAAGGAGGATGCAATGGAAAAGGTCTATCTGGCTCTTGCCGCGGCCCTGGCGGTGGGGCTCTCCGCCCTGGCCACGGCCTGGGCCCAGTCCAAGATCGGCAGCGCCGGCGCCGGCACGCTCGCCGAGAAGCCCGAACTGAGCGGCACGGTCATCATCCTGGTGGCCATCCCCGAAACCATGGTGATCCTCGGGTTCGTGGTGGCCATCACGATCCTGACCATGTGACGGAGACGGCGGTGGGTACGGCGGAACTGCTGGCAGCCCTGCGCAGCGAAGGGAAGCGGAAGGAGGAGGCGATCCGGCGCCGGGCCGGGGAAGAGGCGGCCCGGCTCAGGGAGGAGGCCGCCCTGGGGCTGGCCCGCCTGCGCGAAATGCACCTGCAGGAGCAGGAACGTCTCATTGCGGCGCAGGAACGGGCCATCCTGGCCGAGGCGGAGCGGGCGGCACGGCGGGTGCGGCTGGTCGCGGAAGAAGAGATGGCGAGCCGGTTCCATGACTTGGCGCGGCGCCTTCTGCCCCGGCTCAGGGACGGGGACTATCCTGCCGCCTTTGCCCGCCTGGCCGCGGAGCTTCCCCCCCTGGCGTGGGAGACGGTGCGGGTCAACCCGGCCGACGGGGAGCGGGCCGTCGTCCTCTTTCCCGGCGCGCGCATCGAGACCGACCCCGCCATCAGCGGTGGCATGGAGGCGATCACGGAGGGGGGACGGATGCGGGTCGTCAACACCCTGGAAAAGCGACTGGCTCGGGGCTGGCCAGACATCCTCCCCCACCTCCTGGCGGAGGCGGCGACCGATGCCTGACCTGACCGCACTACTTGCCCGGCCTGTCGGAGAAGGGTACCCCACCGAGTACCTGACGGCGCGGGTCAGGGGACGCCGCGCGTGCCTCGCCGCCGGGGCTCTTCGCACCGGGACGGAGACGGCCATGCCGGCGGACCGGGCCCGGCGGAGGATGCGGCAGGAGTTTCGCTGGGCCTATGGCCAGATGAACCGGGAGATGCGGGCGGTCTTTGCCCCCCTCTTCCTCTGGTTCGAACTGGGGACCATCCTCACCTGCCTCCGCTTCCGCCGGGGGGGCGACCGGGACGGGGCCAACGCCACCCTTTCCGCCAGCCTCCTGGCCCCGGCAGTGCGGCAGGCCCTGACCGGAGGGGAGGGTCCACCGGAAGCGGCGGCTGCCCTGGGCGCGCTCCTGACGGACCTCGACGCCCGGCTCCGCGATCTGGGCACCCTCTACCGGGACCAGGGGGGACGGATGCTCGAACAACGGCTGGCCACCCTCTTTCTGGAGCGGATGGGGGAGCTTCCCCTGCACCCCCTGGTGGCGGCGTTCTTCCGCGCCCTGACCGACGTGCAGAACTTGGTCACCCTTGCCAAGCAGATCCGCTGGGACCTGCGGGAGCCCCGGTCCTTCATCCGCGGGGGAACCATCGCGCCGGAGCGCCTTGAGCGGGCGCGCGACAAGGGAACCGGCGCCGGGCTCACCGCCCTGCTGGCCTCCCTGCCGGGCATGGGCCCCCTGCCGGCGGACACGGCCACTCCCGGCCCGCTCCTGCTCCGCTGGCTCACCGGGAGAATACGGGCCCTGGGAAGAGACCCCCTGGGGCCGGGCCCCATCCTCGACTATCTCTGGCGCTGCGCCGTTGAGGCGCGCAACCTGGGGCTCATCTGCCGCTTCGGGGAGGCGGAGGACGAACTCCGCGGGGAGCTGATCCGGTGAAGAGGATCGTTTTCATTACCCCGGCCGATGCCCGGCACGGCTTCAGCCTTGCCGGCGCGACCCAGCTCACGGCAGCGCCGGCCGAGGCCGAGGCCGCGGTCCGGCAGGCCATGGCCGATCCGGAGTGCGGTCTGGTCGTCATCGACGAGCGGCTCCTGCCCGGCATCGGCGAGGAGCGCTTCCAGGAGATGGAGCGGCGGTGGTTCGGCGTGCTCATCGTCCTCCCCGCCCCGGAAGCGGCGAAAAAAGAGGAGGAAGATTACGCGGCCCGCCTCATTCGCCGGGTGATCGGCTACCATGTGAGGCTCATGCCATGACCGGACGCATCCTGGGCATAGCGGGACCGACGGTGACGGTGGACATCTCCGGGCTCAGGCTCTACGACATGGTCCGCGTGGGGACCGCCGGGCTCATCGGCGAAGTGGTGCGCCTGGAGCGGGGGCGCGCCGTGGTGCAGGTCTACGAGGACACCCGGGGGCTGGCCGTGAACCCTCTCGGTCCAACTGGCGCCGGGGCTCCTGGGCGGGATGTTCGACGGCCTCCAGCGTCCCCTCCAGCGGCTGGAGGAACTGGCCGGCCCCTTTGTCGCGGCCGGGCGGGAGGTCTTCCCCCTGGACCGGGAGCGGACCTGGGTCTTCACCCCGGCCGGGAACGCGGGGGACGAGGTAGCCGCCGGCGACCTCCTGGGCCACGTGGCCGAAGGAACATTCCGGCACCCCGTCACGGCACCACGGGGGGGACGGATCGAACGTCTGCACGCGGGGGAATTCCGCCTGGCCGACCCCATCGGCCGGATGGCCGACGGCCGGGACATCTTCGCGATCGCCCCCTGGCCCGTACGCCGGCCGCGCCCCTACCGCAGGAAGCTCTCCCCCTCCCTGCCGCTGGTGACCGGCCAGCGCACCATCGACTTCCTCTTCCCCGTGGCCCGGGGCGGCACGGCCATCTTCCCCGGCGGCTTCGGCACCGGCAAGACCATCCTGGAGCAGTCCATCGCCAAGTTCGCCGACGTGGACATCGTGGTCTACGCGGGGTGCGGCGAGCGGGGAAACGAGATGGCGGAACTGCTGGAGGAATTCGTCACCCTGGCGGACCCCTGGAGCGGCCGCCCCCTGATGGAGCGGACCATCGTGGTGGTCAACACCTCCAACATGCCGGTGGCGGCCCGCGAGGCATCCATCTACACCGCCGTGAGCATGGCCGAGTACTACCGGGACATGGGCTGCCACGTGCTCCTCCTGGCGGACAGCATCTCCCGCTGGGCCGAGGCGCTGCGGGAGATTTCCTCCTCCCTGGAGGAGATGCCCGGCGAAGAGGGCTACCCCACCTACCTCTCGTCCCGGCTGGCCGCCTTCTTCGAGCGGGCCGGGGTGGTGGAGACCCTGGGCGGGACGGTCGGCTCCCTCTCCATGATCCTCTCCGTTTCCCCGCCCGGGGGCGATTTCACCGAGCCGGTCACCCAGGCGTGCCTGCGCACGGCAGGGGTCTTCTTCATGCTCGACACCGCCCTCGCCCACCGCCGCCACTTCCCGGCCATCAACTGGTTCCAGAGCTACTCCCTCTATGAGCCGGAGATGGTGGCCCACTTCGACGGCCAGGTCTCGCCCCGCTGGAGCGAGGTCAGGCGGCGCTGCCGGGAAATCCTCCAGCGGGAGGAGGCCCTGCGCGAGGTGGCAGAGATCGTCGGCATCGAAGGGCTCCAGGATGCCGACCGTCTGCTGATGAAGGTGGCGGAGCGGATCAGGCACGAGTTCCTCTCCCAGAACGCCTACACGGACGACGCCTTTTCCGCCCCGGACCGGACCCTGGCACGGATCGCGGAGATCGTGGCGTTCCACGACCGGGCCGGGGAGCAGCTGAAGCAGGGGGTGCTCCCGGACGAGCTCCCCAGGGGATAGAACCGGCACCGGCCCGGAACGGCAGCCAGGAGGCGCCATGCGACTGTCCGAGCATCGTTACCGCACCATTTCCTCCATCAGGGGGCCGCTCCTCTTCGTGGAACAGGTCTTCGCGGCCCGCATGGGCGAGGTGGTGCGCATCGCCTGCCCCGGCGGCGAAACGGCCGAAGGGGAGATCCTGAAGATCGACGGGGACACCGTGCTGATCCAGGTTTTCGGCGAAACCCGCGGCCTGGGCCTGGACGCAGACGTTGCCTTCACCGACGCGATCCGGCAGGCCCCCCTGTCCGCTGACGTGATCGGCAGAGTCTTCAACGGCTCCTTCATCCCCATCGACGGCGCCCCCATGTTCGTGCCCGAGCAGTGGACTCCCATCACCGGCGCCCCCATCAACCCCACGGCCCGGGCGCGGCCCGAGGAGTTCATCGAGACCGGCCTCACCGCCATCGACGCCCTCAACACCCTGGTCAAGGGGCAGAAGCTGCCCATCTTCTCCAGCGCCGGCCTGCCGGCCAAGGAGATGACCGCCGCCATCGTGCGCAACGCGCGCCTCGCCGGGGGAGGCGCCTTTGTGGTGGTCTTCGTGGCCCTCGGGCTCCCCCACCACGAGTACGCCTTCTACATGCAGGTCCTCGCCGACATGGAAGGGGACTTCACGGCCTTCATCAACCGGGCCGGCGAGCCGGTCATGGAGCGCCTTCTGGCGCCCCGCTTCGGCCTCGCCGTGGCCGAACACCTGGCCTTTGCCCGCGGCATGGACGTGCTGGTGGTCATCACCGACATGACCAACTACTGCGACGCCCTGCGCGAAGTCTCCACGGCGCGGGAGGAGCTTCCCGGCCGGCGCGGCTATCCCGGCTACATGTACTCGGACCTGGCCTCGCTCTACGAACGGGCCGGACGAATCAGGGGGATGCCCGGCTCGGTCACCATGCTGCCGGTGGTGACCATGCCCGAAGACGACATCACCCACCCGATCCCGGACCTGACCGGCTACATCACCGAAGGCAGATCGTCCTCTCCCGGGAGCTGCATCAGAAGGGGGTCTTCCCCCCGGTGGACGTCCTCCCCAGCCTGTCACGCCTCATGCAGCGGGGCATCGGCAGCGGCCGCACCCGGCAGGACCACCGCCGCATCGCCGATCTCCTCTACAAGCAGTACGCCAAGGGGCGCGACCTGCGCCGCCTGGAGGCCATCGTGGGCCGCGAGGGGATGATGGGGAGCGACCGGCTCATGCTCGACTTTGCCGACGCCTTCGAGCGGGAGCTGATCCACCAGGCGCGGTGCGGCGGGACATCAACGCCAGCCTGGACGGGGGGCTCGCCCTTCTCGGGCGCTTTCCGGCGGAGGCCCAATGATCCACCCGACCCGCACCAACCTGCTCCTGCTCAAGGACAAGGGGCGCGCCGTCAGCGGCAGCATCGGCATCCTCAAGGCGCGGCGCCTGGCGCTCATCCGGGAGTTCCTGGCCGCCACCCTCCCGTTCATGCGCTCCCGGGACGAAGTCAGGGCGGCCTATGCCCGGGCGCTGCGGGAACTGCACCTGACCCTCGGCATCGAAGGGGACGAGTTCGCGGAATCCCTCGAACGGATCGCCCCCCGGGACCTGGGGGTGGAGATCGTGGACCGGAGCGTCATGGGGCTTCACTACCGGGACGTGGGATTCCGGGGCGAGGCGGTCCGGTCGCCCTCGGAGCGGGGCTATGACTACCGGCTCACCACCCCCCACCTGGAGGAGGCGTTGCACCTGTTCGAGACCATCCTGGGGGAAATGCTGGAGATCGCCGCCTACGAGAGCAGGCTGAAGCGGCTCGGCGACGAGATCGTCCGCACTACGCGGCGGATCAGGGTACTTGAGGAGCGGATCCTCCCCGGCCTGCGCCGGGAGATCCGGGAAATCGGCCACTACATCGGCGAGCGTGAGCGCGAATCACACTACCGGCTCAAGCGGTTCAAGGAGCTGCTCACCGGCGGAGGCGGAGGACGCCGCACCGCCCCGTGAACGGCGTGAAGCGCGCGGGGGACGGAGAGATGGTCACCGACCCATTCCTCATCGGCTCCGGGCTCAGGAGCCTGCGCAGGCGACGGTGCCTGCTCTGGGCAGTCATCCTCCTCTACGTGCCGGAGATATGGGTCACCCTCGCCTGGACCCATTCCGGCAGGGCCGCGCTCATCACCTTCTACGTCTGGTTCCTGTTCCTCTGGAACACGGTGATCCTGGTGGCGTTTACCAGGTGCCCCCGTTGCCGGAACTACTACCACATCAAGTTTGCATTTCCCCTCTACCTCAGGCACTGCAGACACTGCGGGCTGGCGATCGACGCGGACAAGCGGGGGAAATTGTGATGCAGCCTGCGCGGCCGACAACGCACAAAGCGGGAGGAGCCCATGCCCCTCCCGCTGTTGTGTTACTGCACCCTGCCGTTCAGGCCGCTCTTAGTACTTCGGATAGAAGCGGAGCACGAACTGGTTCGGGGTCGGCCAGGAGGCGTTCAGCTTGTTGACCGTGATGTAGTAGTTGACGCCCAGGTTGGCCAGGTCTTCGATGGGGCCGGTCAGGTACAGCCGGTTGGACTGCCAGGACGCCAGCACATCGGCCGGAACCGGCTTCTTGATGCCGTCCGAGGGATAGGGGAGGCCGTTGGCGTCCAGGCCGGCCTGGCTGCGGTAGGTCACCCAGGTCCCTTCGCAGTAGCCCGTTTCCGCGACCGGATCGGTCACCACGAAGTTGCCGTCGCAGTTGGCCATCAGCAGGTTGTCGGTGTTGATGTTGTCGTCATTGTCATAGTAGTAGGCCCAGGGCACGCCGGACAGGTTGTTCCAGTCGCCGAACAGCGCATAGTAGTTGGAGGAGATCAGGCCGGTGTCGAGCCCGTCTTCCGTGGCATTGAGCAGGTAGCTGAAGCGGTAGTTCGGATCAAAGTAGCCGGTGGTCGGGTGGTTCTTGTCGGCGGGGCCGGCAAGCCCCTGGGCAAAGAGGGCCGACAGTACTTCGGCGGACTGAACGGCGGACGAGGTGGTGGTGAAGAATCTCCCTTTCTTGTCAGTGAAGCCGAGGCCGTCACCGGACTTGGACTTGGTGAACACGCCGTTCACCATGAAGCCCAGCTCGGCCCGGAAGCCTTTCCACTTCTTCACGTCGCCGTCGGTCAGCTTCTGCATGGAGTTGTAGATGCTGGTATTGGTGTCGGTCGCCACGTTGAAATACACATCGATGGGCTGGCCGTTGGTCCCCTTCACCTTCCAGCGCTTGCTGGACTGGAGCGGGTCCGAGCACATCTTGTCGGAGAAGTCGTAGGGGTTGTAGCCGGTGGTCATGATGCACTTGAGCCCGGTCACGTCATCCTTGTTGACGACCTTCATGCCGGGCGCCTTGACGTCGGTTTCCTTCCAGGTGATCACGCCGTTGGTGCCGGTCTTGGCCGGGCTGGTGAAGAGGGTGCTGGTGTAGGTCACATACTCGGTATAAGGGGGAGGCGCCACCGTCACGTTGCTCATGTCCCACCCGGTGATGGTGCCGGCCCAGGCGGCCGAAGCGGCAACAGACAACGATACTCCCAGCAGTGCGGACAGCTTCTTTGCAGTTTTGCTTCTCGACATGATGTTCTCCTTTTCTTCGTGTGGTTGAGGTTGCTTCTCTTGCATCTCCTTTGCCCCGGGGAAGCGGACATCGTGCCCCCCTGCTGCTTCCGGGAACATCCCTTTCCACCATCCTCCTTTCCGGTGTGCGACCCATTTCTCCAGTTCTGGCAGGCGCCGGGCCGGGGCGCGGCTCACGATGCCAGGCGGCTGTAATCAGTGATCATGCGTTCCCTGTTCAGCAATGGGCATACCAACGGGACAGCATCTCGCAACATATCGGTATTATTGTATTTTTTTGATAAATATGGTTTTTTTGAGTCGTAAGCCAGGCAACCCTGGTTGCCATGACTTCAGGCTGTTCTGCCGTAGTTACCGGAAAGAAACCGGCGGGAGCGGCTGTAACGCCTGGAGGAAACACGTGGGGACAATGCGGATAACATGCTGTTGTTGCAGAGTAAAACAGGAGAGATGCCACCTGAGCCATCCGGCGCGCACATGACATGAAGAGGAACGCAACGGATCCCCGCAACCAGGGTTGCAGGGTGCAACCAGGGTTGCGGGGGTTTGTGCGGGGGGGGGGGCGGGAAATCCTGGGCCGACCGGGTCAGGACCGCTGGCGGCCCGCCAACAGTGGCTCAGATCATCCGGTAGTGGCCGGCAATGGCCTGGTAGCTGCGGTAGGCCTCCAGATAGCCGGCATCCTCCCGGTAGGTGGCCGGATAGATGGGGGGCACCGGGCGGTGGTTCAACTCGCGGTCCACGTTGACAAAGGTGAAGAGGCACGAGTTGGAGAGGGCCTTGACGGTCCGGTCGCGGCTGATCCGCTCGATGTTTGCCTCCACGCAGACAAAGCTCTCGTTGGTGAAGACCACCCGGCTGGTGAAGTGGAGCTTGTCCCCGATCCTTACCGGGTGGAAGAAGTTGATCCGGTTCACGGCCGCGATGATGGAGCGGTCCGGCGCCACCAGCTCGGAGCAGATGCCCGACAGCTCGTAGGCGCGGCGGATCAGGTAACCGCCGAAGATCCGCTGGGGCACGTACTCCTGCTCGGGATACATCCGCTCCCAGGCATCCGCCACCAGACTGCCGGCCCGGTGGCCGCCAAAGCCGGGCTCCTCCTGGGCCCGGTGGAGCCGGTCCAGCATCTCGTACTCATCCCGGCTGGGGGGCTCTTTCAGCGACGCCTGCTGCCGGCGGTACTCCTCCCGGCCGGCAACGGCCTTGTCCGCCCGCTGCTGCTCCAGCTCGTCGCGGTACTCCAGGGGGGGCAGGGCAATGCTCTCGCCCGCCTCTTCCCCGCCACGGGCAACCATGGTGAAGTAGCAGGAGGCGATGTGCGTGGCCGGGTCGCCCGCGTGCTCCAGGCGGATCCCCACCACCATGGAGGAGCGCCCCACGTGGTTGATCCGCGCGCACATGACGATGTCGCGGTTCACGTCCACCACGTGGCGCAGCAGGATATTGTCGATGGCTGCCGTCACGACCCGGCCCTCCGGGTGGAAGCGCCGGACATAGGCCAGGGCCGTCTGTTCGGCAAAGATGTCCAGTTCTTCCAGCAGGAGGCCGAAACGGAAGTTGCCGGGGATATCCTCGTCAACCACCATGAAGCGCCGCCGCTGCTTCAGGTCGCTGCCCAGCGGCAATTTCCGGTTGAGCGAGGTTTCGGTGGGGGTGGTCATGGCATGCCTCCAGGGTTCGATGGGATCGGTCGGCGCAGGCCGTGCGAGCGAGAACGGCGCGCCCGGAGAGGAGTGTACCAGAACGGGGCCGAAAGACACGGTAAAAGGGGGCGAACCGGCTCCTTTTCAGCTCCCCCCGCCCGATACCGGCCCGCAGACCTCGTCCACCAGCGCCGGGTCGATGGCCACGGGGCGCGGCTGCCAGGTGGGATCGAGCCGTTGCATGCCGCCGACGAATTCGGCCGAGCCCATCAGCAGGTACCCGGCCGCGGCGCGGAGCAGGTCCACGGTCTTGGCCGGCAGTGCGAACGACGTGGGCAGCGCCTGCAGGCAGAGGCGCAGGCGCGGGTCCGGGATATCGTCGAAGGTCAGCTCGGCAAAGGTGAACTCGGTCACGATCGGGTTCGGGATCGGCGGGGCCGACGGGCACTCCTGCCCCAGCCGCCGGTTGCAGGAATCCACTGTCCGGGCCAGCTGGCGCATCTGCTGAAAATGGCCGTCGACCATCTCCACGCTGTCAAAGGAGACGTCGTCCATGGGGCCGTTCAGGGCCACATCGAGGACGGCGCCGATCCCCGGCGGCGCGCTCTCGGCGTCCCAGCTCCGCTGCTTGGTCGTCTTGGCGTTGGCCGCGATCACCATGAGCCGCCCCAGCCGGTTCAGGTTGGCGTAGCGGAGGATGCTCCACGCGCTGTCCGTGGTGGTGACCGCCTGGAACGGCCCCCTGAGCCCCAGGTTGTCCGACAGACCGCCGTCCAGGAGGTGGGCGTAGAGCCGGTCGGGCTCGCGGTACGACCGGGCGGCCATGGCGTCGGCCACGCGGCGCTTCGGGTTGCTCTCCCGGTCCAGGCCCAGCCCGATCCATTCGGGGAGTGGGCCGCACGGCTCCTTGTGGATGGTAAGGGTGAGCGGGGCAAAGGCCACCGGGAAATTGGACGAGGCGGCCACGGCCCGGGCGACCGAGACCCCGGCCAGGTCCGAGCAGAGCAGGTCGAACTGGTCCTGGGTGAACTCGAACCGGTGGACGATGCTGATGTCCGTGGCGTTCAGTACCAGGAAGGGCGCCCTCTTCCCGGGCGCGGCGGCCAAGTCGGCGAAGGTCTTGCCCCCGAAGACCGTGTCGTTGTAATACTCCTCCGCCATGTCGATCCGGCTGAAATCCGGCGAGGCCAGGCGCCACCAGTTGTAGGGGTTGAACAGGCGCCGCACGAGCCCGCCCTGAATGTCGCGGTAGAGGAATCTACCCGGAAAATCGTCGAAGAACCGGTCCGGGTAGAGCGCGTAGTAGGCCGAGGTAAAACTCCCGCCGGAAACCGACGAGATGATCTCCACGTCGTCCAGGAGCCGGTGCCCGGCCCCGTCCCGGCCGGCGTACTCGACCCTGTTCAACTCCTCCATCAGGCCAAAGGAAAAGGCCGCCGCGCGGGTGCCGCCGCCCGAGAACGCCAGCAGGACAAAGGGCTTGTCCGCCGTGGGCTGGGGCCTGACCACGCTGTAGCGGTAGCCCGCTGCCGGTGAAACGGTCGTCAGCCGGGGATTCTCCGGATAATGGGCGCAGCCCCCCGCCACGAGCGCCGCGCCGGCCAGGAACAGCCTCAGTCCTCTGCCCGTCACACGCATTGGAACGCCACCTCCAGGGGCGCCACCGGGTCGGTGTTTCTGATCACCACGGTCACCTTGGGCGGGGCACAGGTCTTGCCCGCAGGGCACCGGAGCGTCACGGTGTGGCGGCCCGGGTTGCACTGCTTGGCCTGCAGCACCCCCGCGTCGTCCTTGTTGGGGCCCTGGTCTACGCCGTCGAGGATCACGGTGCCGGTTTCCGGGCAGGGGCAGACGAAGAACTCCATGGGCATCTCCTTTCGTGGCGGGTGTGCGAAGGAGGTGGCGGATCATGCGGACAGGGGGGTGCACGAATTCGTCAAGCGTTAGAATAATATCATACGGTTAACGACTCGGGGAGCGACGCGGGCAATTTTTCGCCCCGGGACAAGACGGCAGCCGGTTGCCGTCAGCCCGGCCGGCATGGTCAAGGTCAGTTCAGGTCAGGAGGTAAGAACCGGTGCCGGGGGGTATCGACTGGCCAGCGTCGTTTTTCAACTCCATCTGTACCGAGGCGATACGCCCGACTGTCGTGCGGGCACCGAAGCTGCGACCGATCCCCTGACGCAGGTAATCCACCCGCAAATCGATGGTGTCAAAGCGACCGAACCGCGTCACGATCTGCCCCACCGTCTCATGGGGATGTTTTTCGGCAATCGCCGCCGGCACAAAACCGGCGACCGTATCCGCGCCGTGGCAATCACCCCGCCATGAAGACGGCCATGGCGATAACTGCCGATCAGTTCCGAACGCATATCGAATGACAAACTGGTCGGTTCATCCGCATGAGCACCCGACATCTGCAGTCCTTTCGAGGCACGGAATCGATGATCGATCGGTGCCAGACACACGTAAATAATGGGGATAGGCGGTTCGCTATCCCCATTATTTCGTCGGGAAGGCCTGAAGGTTTACACCGCTTGACATTCCCCTCCAAAATACTGTACCGTACAGTACAGTTTATAATCGAGAGTATGAGAGGGCTTATTGAATGACCCCTGAATTCCTACCGTCCACATCGTCTCCAAAACGGCTGGTTATCACAATCGCTGCCCTCGTGGCGACCAGCCTTTGTGGCTGCGCCATGCTTCCGGAAACCGGCCGGCTCGGCAGCATGAAATCTTCTTCCGACTATGAGACCACAGCATCATTTTCAGCACCCGCCGGCACTTGGCCGGCAGAACGCTGGTGGCAGTCGTATGGCGATTCTCAGCTTGTCACATTGATTGACGAGGCACTGCGCGATTCGCCGGACATGGCCGCAGCAGCGGCACGCATGCGCCGGGCCGAAGCATACGTCACGGTATCCAGATCCGCCCTGATCCCGCAGGTAAGCGCCAATGCGTCGGTGACTGAACAGAAGATCAGCTACAACCACCTGATTCCCCGATCCGCAGCATCCGACGGCTGGCAGGATTACGGGCTGGGCACGATCGACCTGAAATGGGAGATCGACTTCTGGGGCAAGAACCGTGCGGGGTTGGCGGCGGCCACATCGCAACTGGAGGCGAGCCGCGCCGAGACAGCCCTGGTGCGGCTGAACATCGCGGCGGCCATTGCCATGAATTACTCCGAACTGGCGGGGCTCTATGCGTTACGGGATACCGCCGTCCGTACGGTGGAGATTCGCAAAAAAACGGTTGAACTTTTCTCGGAGAGATTCACCAACGGCATGGAAACCCGGGGGAGCGTCAGTGAGGCCAAAGCCCGGCTGGCCGGAGCAGAGGGTGATCTGCTCTCCATTGACGAGCAGATCGGCCTGACCTGTAACCGCCTGGCTGCCCTGGCAGGTGCCGGTCCGGACCGGGCACGTTCCATACACCCGCCAACGGTCAATCTCAACAGCAGTTTCGGACTACCGGCAGAACTTGCGGCAAACCTCGTGGGACGCCGCCCTGACGTGACCATGGCGCGTCTTGTGACCGAAGCGCAGATGCACCGTATCGATCAGAAGAAAGCCGAGTTCTATCCCAACGTAAACCTGGTTGCCTTTATCGGTGTGCAGTCGTTGGGGCTGGACATGCTGACCAGGGCAGGATCGGATATCGGCGGGATCGGCCCTGCCGTATCCCTGCCGATTTTCACTGCCGGCCGCTCTGACGAGATGGTTGCCAATTACAACGCAACGGTGACCCACGCCCTGGAGGACGTTGCCAATGCCGCCCTCAGCATCAGGCGCTGGCCGGGCAGTTGGAAAAAGGCGACGAAGCTGTGGCGGAAGCGGCCGAGGCACATCGGGTGGCTCGCAATCGCTACGAGGGAGGACTCGCCAACGTTATCGAAGTCCTGTACGCGGAAGATGTCCTGCTGAACAGCCAACGGATCCTCGCCGGACTCAAATCCAGGGCACTGGCCCTTGATGTCGCCTTGCAGCGCGCCCTTGGCGGCGGATACCAGCACTCTAAAATCTAACACTGCGAAGGATGCCGACATGTCTGAAACTGCCGAATCGATTCCCACCGATGTATCCGCAACAAATCGCCGCAAGAAACTGCTCATCGCCCTAGCCGCGGTTGTCGTCATCTCGGCGGCAAGTGCCACGGCGTACGCGCTTTTGTACGGCTCGCACTTCGTCTCTACCGACAACGCCTACACGGCGGTCGAGGTTGCCCAGGTGACTCCGTCGGTCGGCGGGACCATCAGCGAGGTGCTGGTGACCGACACCCAGACGGTCAGGAAAGGTGACATTCTGGTCAGAATCGACCAGACCGACGCCAGGCTCGCCCTTGCCCAGGCAGACGCCGACCTGGGGCGAGCGATTCGCCGCGTCAAGGGGTTTATGGCCAATGACGGCAGCCTGCATGCCCAGATCACGGCCCGGGAGGCCGATGAGGAACGGGCTGCGGCCCAACTCCGTTCGGCTGAAGCGGATTTTGAACGGGCACAGATTGACCTGAAACGCCGCGCGACACTATCGACATCGGGCTCGGTATCCGGAGATGAACTCACCCGTGCCCAAAATGCCTTTGCCGCTGCCAAGGCCAATCTGGACGCCATTCGGGCCGCCATTGCCCAGGCCAGGGCAAACCGCAGCACCGCCATCAGCGCTCGCGAAGCCAACGCCGTACTCATTGACGGCACGACCGTGGACACCAACCCCGAAGTGCACTGGCCCGTGCCCGCCGCGACCAGGCGGCAGTCGATCTGGAGCGGACCGTGATACGGGCCCCGCTGGGCGGCATCATCGCCAAGCGGCAGGTACAGGTCGGCCAACGTGTCCAGGCCGGCACCCCCTTGCTCTCCGTGGTGCCCGTGCAGGAAATGCATGTCGACGCCAACTTCAAGGAAGTGCAGCTCAAAAAGGTCCGTATCGGCCAACCGGTCACACTCCATGCCGACATTTACGGCAAGTCGGTGGCCTACCACGGCACCGTCGAAGGCTTTTCGGGCGGCTCAGGCTCTGCCTTCTCCGCCATTCCGGCCCAGAACGCCACCGGCAACTGGATCAAGGTTGTCCAGCGCCTGCCGGTACGCATCAAGCTCGATCCGGCAGAACTGCTGAAGAACCCGCTCAAGGTCGGCCTGTCCATGACTGCCGAAATCGATACCCGCGGCAGGAACTAAGTGGAGAACGCCAGCATGAGTCAAGCCTCACCATCTACCACTGCCGCTGAAAATGATGCCCCGCTTTCCGGGGGCATGCTCTGGCTTGCGGCAATCATCCTCGCGGCAGCAAACTTCATCGCTGTTCTCAACATGACGATCGCCAACGTTGCGGTGCCGAACATCGCCGGCAGCCTGGGGGCGACCGTCAGCCAGGGCACCTGGGTCATTACCTCATACGCCGTAGGCGAGGCCATTACCGTCCCGCTGACCGGCTGGTTGTCGGCACGTTACGGGGCGGTACGGGTCTTCGTCTGGGCGATGGTCTTCTTCGGCATATTCTCCCTGGTATCAGGTCTGGCCAACTCGCTGGGGTTGCTGGTGGTCGCCCGCATCTTTCAAGGCTTTTCCGGCGGACCGCTGATGCCGTTGTCACAAACCCTGCTGATGCGGATCTTCCCCAAGGAAAAAGCAGCCGCTGCCCTGGGGTTATGGTCGATGACGACCCTCGTGGCACCGGTGCTCGGCCCTATTCTGGGCGGTTATTTCTGCGATGAATACAGTTGGTCATGGATTTTCTACATCAACCTGCCGATTGCTTTTCTTGGAGGATTCTTCGCCTGGCAATTGCTGAAGCGCTACAGCGAACCCCTGATCCGCAACCCCATCGACCGGGTGGGCCTGGTCCTGCTCGTCATCTGGGTCGCGGCACTGCAGCTCATACTTGATGAAGGGAAAAACCTCGACTGGTTCGCCTCCGGCAAGATCGTTGCCCTGGCCATTATTGCGGCCATCGCCTTTGCCGCCTTCATTATCTGGGAGCTTTATGAGGAGCATCCCGTCGTCGACCTCAAGGTATTCCGCCATCGCGGGTTCACCGCCTCTGTGCTGACCATCAGCCTGGCGTTTGCCGCCTTCTTCGGGGTCAGCGTACTTACGCCGCTCTGGCTGCAGAATTTCATGGGGTACACCGCCACGCAGGCCGGCCTGGCCACCGCCGGCACCGGGCTTGCCGCGTTTTTCGTTGCTCCGCTGGTGGCCCAGTTGACGACTCGGATCGATGCCCGAAAACTGGTGTTCGGCGGCGTCATCTGGCTGGGTATCGACACCCTGTGGCGCACCGTGGCCACTACCGACATGACCTTCTGGAATATTGCCGTCCCTCTGGTGTTTCTGGGATTCGGCCTCCCGTTCTTTTTCATCCCGACGACCGGATTGGCCCTGGCGAGCGTTGAAGAGCGCGAAATGGATTCCGCCGCGGGTCTGATGAACTTCCTGCGTACCCTGTCCGGTGCCTTTGCCACCTCCATTGTGACCACGACCTGGGCCAACCAGATTACGCGCAACCATGCCGAACTGGTGGGGCTCGCCGACAGTGACCGAAGCGTGAGAACCATGCTCGAAAACTCGGGCGCTCCCGGCGATGCGGTGAATCAGGTTATCGACTACATCATAACCGGCCAAAGCGTCATGCTGGCCACCAACCAATTGATGTGGGCCATCGGCATCGCCTTCTTTATCGCAGCTTCAGTTATCTGGATCGCACCAAAGCCGAGCCGGGTGGTTGACCCGTCAGCCGGCGGGCATTAAGGAGGATCGCCATGTTCAAGCACATCCTTGTTCCAACCGACGGTTCGCCGCTCTCCCAGGAGGCAGTCAACCGCGCCGTCTCATTCGCCAGGGAAATCGGATCGCGCATAACCTTTTTCTGTGCCGTACAACCGGCTCCCAAGATGTACTACGGTACGGGCGCCATCTTCGATACGCATACCTTCGCCACGTTTCGCGAAAAGATGCTCGGCACCGCCAATGACATTCTGGATGCAGCCGGAAAGATCGCCGAGGAGGCGGGAGTTGAGTACGGCAAGGTGACACTGGTTAGTGAAGAACCCTACAACGCCATCATCGAAGCGGCCAGTCGGAACCAATGTGATCTGATTTTCATGGCGTCACACGGGCGCCGCGGCGTCAGCGGATTTTTGCTCGGCAGCGAGACGCAAAAGGTGCTTGCGTACTCGACAATTCCAGTTCTGGTGCACAGGTCAGACAGGTCACTCTAGGGAGCGGGCGGAACGATGGCAAGAAAGCGGGAACCGGAAAAACAGCCTAGCCACGAACGCTGGCTCGTGTCCTACGGAGACCTGTTAACCCTTTTGTTTGCAGTCTTTGTTGTTTTGTATGCCATGTCGCAAGCCGACAAAAAGAAAACAGAAGAAGTGATGCAATCAATACAAAGTGCCTTCGGCATGTCAGTTGCCGGATCTCCGGGCTCTAAACCCAATGTGATTCCATCAGATCAGATCAATCCCATTCCGAGCATAAAGCCATCACTGTAGCGCGCCCGGTACCCTGGACACAAGATAAGAGTCACGCAGCCTTCTTGACTTGATACTCCTCGAAAGCTTGTCGTGGGCTTCTGAAACCGAGTTTTTCAACCAGCCACAGCCGGTTGTAACGATCCATGAAGTCAGCTACTGCCGTCCTTACTTCTTCAATTGTGCGGTAGTGGCGGCCATAGATGACCTGTTCTTTGAGAGTCCGATTGAACCGTTCCGTCACCCCGTTGGTCTGCGGTTCGGCAACAAACGAGAAACTTGGGGCGATTCCCCAGAACTTGATCTGGTTCTGGAAATGTTCCGAAAGGTATTGGCTGCCGTGATCCATCCTCAGTACCAGCCCACGGGCAGCAGCAGCTCCGACTGAGCCGAAACGGGCCTTGATTCCCATGAAGAGCGGCTGCAATGCGGCAAACCGATCGCCATTCTTGGTCACATGCCAACCGACGCACTCGGCGTTCCAGTGCTCCACGGCGCTAAACAACCAGCACCACCCTTCTTCCAGGGTGAAGATCCTGGTGCCATCGGTACCCCACATGACGTTGGGAGCCGCCGTGATGATCTTGCCGTCGTGCTTCTTGGTCTGTCCCTGAACAACCCGGTGAGGAGAGAGCAGGTTGTTCTCCCGCATGAGACGCAGCACCCGCTTGCGGCCGACTTTGATCCCTTTGACGAAGCGTAGGCGTCCCCAGACCTTACGGTGCCCCTCGCCGATAAAGGGGGATGTCTCCAGATCGGTTCGGATAAGAGCAAGTACCTCGTCGTCAGTGAGCGGTGTTTTCGGGCCACGCTTGAGCAATACCGATGGCAGGGTTTTTCTGCCTTGGCGGCTATAGAACGACGAGCGGGGCATTTCCCAGGCACGGCAGACGCGCTGAACGCCGTAGGCTTTACCGGTGGCAGGGGAGATCGTAGCGCTCATTTCTTCGATCTCCTCTGGGCCAAAGGGTGGGCACGCCTCGCTTTCTCCCGGAGGAGCTCGTTTTCCATGGTGATCTCACCGATGCGCTTGAAGGCTGCATCGAGTTCTGCCGCCAACGGATCACCTTCACGAGCCTTGAGAGCAGATTCTATTCCCTGGAGTGCTTTCTGATGCCACTCTTCCAGGCGATAGATTTCGATGCCCAACTCACGGGACAAGG
The DNA here is from genome assembly GCA_001628815.1 of Geobacter anodireducens. Taxonomy (NCBI): domain Bacteria; kingdom Pseudomonadati; phylum Thermodesulfobacteriota; class Desulfuromonadia; order Geobacterales; family Geobacteraceae; genus Geobacter; species Geobacter anodireducens. The sequence goes on along the minus strand of CP014963.1, from coordinate 990,049 downwards.
CATCGATTGGTTCACCGCGCATCAACCGCAGGACAACCTCCTTTTTGCGGTTGGCGCTCCAACGTTTGACTTCCGGTGCTGCTCCAGTCGAGCTACGCTCTCCTTCCGCCGCACCGGAGACACTGACATCCTTTTCCATTGACGACCTCCTTGAACACGTAGATTTACCTCATTTTCGTGTCCAAGAAAACCGGGGCCGCCATACATAAAGCCATCACTTTCATCGACCTCAGAACAGAAAAAAGGCGCCGGCAATCATGCCGGCATTAAAATTACGGCCTCAGAAAACGAGTTTAAGCAAATCAAGTCATCCATTGAGGCATATCTCATCAAAGAAGGGAAATCAGACAAGGTAATCGTAGACATTACGAGACGCGGCTTGGTAATAAGCTTGAAAGAGGCCGGTTTCTTTGATTCAGGTAGTGACAAAGTAAAACAACCGTCAATAAGTGTCATTGCAACCATAGCTCGATCGCTTGCCATCTATGCAAATGAATTAAGGATAGAAGGACATACCGACAATGTTCCCATTAGAAATTCCCTGTTTCGCTCTAACTGGGAGCTTTCGAGCGCTCGGGCAAACAACATAATGCACCTTATGACAGAATCGTACGGTTTGCAACCCGAGAGAATATCTACTGTAGGCAACAGCGAATACCGTTCCATTGACACAAACGACACAGCAGAAGGCCGAGCCAAAAACAGACGGGTTGATATTGTAGTCTTAAACTCTGAGGCAGAGAAATTGGAGGCTAAATCGGCTGCACAATGACTGATCATAAAAGCCGGCCAATCTAATGCCATTGAACGGCTTTGCTCCATAGAAATATTAATTGATACGGCCAGTGCCCTGTGATTCGGCATTCGTCAGTCTTGAGGTGCTGATATGGAAACTTCCAGATTATTGTTGTACAGCGTGATTGCCCTTGTCGCCCTGCTCGTCTTTTACTTCATTCTTGTTGCCGAACCATCTCACGATTTCCCGACGAATATCATCCATCTGCTGTTCCGGCATTGACTTATCATATGGTATCAATAATCCTGTTGAAAATTGTCGTATTCGGAACGATGATTTGCTGGGCCATAATTGCGGCGATTTGTTTTCTGCACCGCAGAAAATGAACTTTTGATGCGGAGTTATGGGAACTGGTGTCGCTCACCCCAAAACGCAAGGAGAAACCACACGAGCATGGCAAAAAAATCAGACACAAAACGACAGCATATTCTCTCGGTGGCGGCACAGGTTTTCCAGGAGTATGGGTTCGAGCGGACCTCGATGTCAGAAATCTGCGCCCGGGTGGGCGGTTCGAAGGCGACGCTTTACAATTATTTTCCGTCCAAGGATGAATTGTTTTTTGAAGTAATGACGCTCTCCAACAACACCGAATTCGAGGCCGTCTTCCGGTCGACAGACCCTGCCGCGGATGATATTGCCGCATCGCTGCGTGATTTCGGCAGGCGTTGGCTGACGTTTCTTTACTCGCCAAACGTTAAGGCAAATCGGCACTTGGCCATCTCCGTGTCCGGCCGGAGCGATCTTGGGCGGCTCATGTATGAGCGCGGAGTACTGCGCGGGCAGGACCTTGCTGCAGACCTCCTCAGAACGGCAATCGGGCTTGGCAGGCTCCGGCAGGCTGATCCGGTTGTCGCGTCACGCCATCTGCTCAGCCTGCTTGAGTCTGAACTGATGGAGCGTTTTCTGTTTCAGCTCCTGGGAGAAGTCAGTGAGGAGGAAATCAAACAGGTTACCGATCGTGCCATAGACGTTTTCATGGCAGCCTACGGTGTCCCCTGCATCAAGCGATAAATCCCAGAACAATCCTGCCTGCGGCCTCCTGAGAGTCGGAGCAAGCTAACTAGCTTGAATCCCAGTCAAGTGCTCACTTATGGCCCTAAAAATGTGCTTCTAGGGGTAAAAAACCTCCTCAATTGAGGTGATATTGTTGAAATATCGGCAGGTTGGGTTGGTCCGACCCGATTCATGCCCGATTAAGCAGATGGTCTTCCCACTGGATCGGGAAAGGCCGATTGAAGGTTCCGGTTGTGAAGGCATGGAAACAGCATCTGTACCCCTTTATAGCGGGTTACGTTGTTCAGCCGCATTTTTTGTTCCAGTTGTCAATACTGCGCCAATAGTTGACGGGCGGCAGTCTGTAGCGGGTCCCATACTGGCGAAAACGGCGGTGCATAGCTGAGATCCAGATCTACAATCTGTTGTACCGTCATGTGAGCGGTAAGAGCTGTGGCTAGCACATCGATCCTTTTGGCCGCTCCTTCAAGACCGATGATCTGCCCTCCCAGTAACCGCCCGCTGACTTTTTCCGCTGCCAATTTAACGGTTATCCAGCCAGCACCGGGGTAATAGCCAGCCCTGGTCCTGCTTTTGATTGTCGCAGTCACATAGCAAAGTCCCAACGTATCCGATTCCCGTTCCGTAAGCCCGGTGCGGGCAACTTCGTATTTACATATCTTGCTGACTGCCGTTCCCACAACTCCCGGAAACGTGGCATATCCCCCCGAGAGATTAATGCCCGCCACAGTTCCCGTCTTGTTTGCCACTGTCCCCAGAGCAATATGAATCGGCTTGCAGCCGACCAGATGGAACGTCTCGGCGCAGTCGCCGGCAGCCCATACTCCAGGCGCAGAAGTTTGCATGCGGGGATTAACGCTGATAGCGCCCTTGACCCCAAGCGCGATGCCGGCTGATGCTGCCAGGGAGGTGCTTGGACGAGTCCCCAGACCGACAATCACCAAGTCGGCAGGCAGTGTGCGCTGGTCGGTCACCACCGCGGTCACCTTTCCACTTGCAGCCTCGTAACCGATCAGGGACTCTCGTAGATAGAGGGTAACACCGATATCTCGCAAGGCATCGGACACCATTGCTCCCATATCCGGATCAAGCGTCCCCATTACCTGCTCGCCACGTTCGACCAGGGAAACCTGAAGCCCATTTCTGATCAGGGCTTCTGCCATTTCGAGTCCAATATACCCTCCCCCCACCACAACCGCCTTGCGAGGGTTGTTACGTTCCATAAAATGCTGTACCTGAAGACCACTCGCAAGTGTAGACAGAGCAAATATGCCGTTGGCATCACTGGCGGGCAGTTGCGGAAAGACGGGATCTGCTCCGGTGGCGATCAGAAGTTGATCATAGTATGCCCGGAACGTCTTCTTTTTATTCAGGTCTTCCACCAGGACACTCTGACCGGGCACGTCGATTTCCAGAACATTATGGCTGGTCAGAGCTTCGATATTGTATTTTTCGCGAAACGTCTCCGGCGTTCGGGCAATCAGTTTATCGTGGTGATCTATCAGTCCCCCGAGAAGATACGGCATGCCGCAGGCAGCATAGGACGTATGGGGGCTGCGTTCGAACACCGTAATGCTTCGCTGCGGATCAGTTCGGCGTACCTTTGCAGCGGCACTCATACCTGCGGCATCACCGCCGATTACGACCAGGCGCTCAACTGGCATGATAAATCCTCCGTTCGGCATTAGCAGATGTTTTTCTTGGTTTGATCATTTCGCAAGGGTCTACCTCGGAACGGTTAGGGGGACGTAGTTGATTAGTTGACTAATGCCTGCGCTAATCAACAAATCAACTACGTCCCCTTAAGGTTCCCCGGCCGTTCCGGCGAACCCTTGTCTTTGTTTGGTATCGGGAGGATGGGGAAGATACCGGCCGGTTCGTTGCAGCCGGCATCATCACGGAGAACTCGTTGTTCTCCCCTCTGCACTCAACTCACGGCGCCTATTTGATTGCAAGTCTCTCCACGACCAGTGCGCCGCTCAGAATTGAAAGTTTCCCCTGCAGGGTTGTCCAGGCGTCCAGGGGCAGATACCAGGCGTCGCGGCCGCCGAGGAGCGTAACCGTCTTGTTGCCGCCCAGGGTGAAGTCCTCCGCAAAGGTCACGGCTCTGCCGTATATGGTGTCTATCGGGCCGGCCGCGGCGTACGCCTCGGCCAGCGAGTCGCATCGGTAACCGCTGGAATTCACCTTTGCCATGGGAGAATAGGGGAACGTGACCGTGAGGTTCCGGTCGCTGCTCATTACCACCTGGCAGCTCTGGTTTGTGCCGCAGCCGGCCGCAGTCCATGTCGCCCATGTGGAGTCGGAGTCGGGGGTCTGGTAGAGGGTGACGGTGGTCCCTGAGGAGAAATCCGCCTGACAGGCACCGCTCATTCCGGAGGGGTTCGATCCCTGGCCGGCGCAGGCTATGCCGCTGTCGCCGTGGACGGAGCCGCCGCCCTTGTCCGGCGTGTCGCTCACCACCGTCATGCTGAGATGGTAGACAGACGGCGTGGCAATCCCCATGCTGCTCACATAGTAGGTTACCCCGTCGACCGAGGTGGAATTATTGTAATAGGCCGCACTTCGTTCCGGATCGATATCGAGTCCGGTGGCGGAATCCATGGCCGAAAACTGGGTCAGGTAGCCGTTGTTGTCGAACCAGAGCTTGGGAAAGTAAAGGCTTGCCGGCTGCTGGGTGGCCGTAAAGGTATAGGGACTCGTGGCAGTCCGGGTCATGGGGACATCAAAAACATTTATGGCCGTAGCCTGCAACGCCCCTGCCGGCACCCACCACCAGAGATACTGCCATAGGGTGCCCACTGGTCGGGCGGGTACCGGCTGCCTGTGACATGGCTATGTGCCGCAGAATGGGGACGCTGCCGAAAAAACAGAAGTTTTCATTGGGCGGCAGAGCAGACCCCTTGTTCCCGCTGTAAGACATGGAGACCCACATCTGCACGGTCGAACCGTATCGCGACTCCACCGAGGACTGGAAGAAGAGATATCCGCTCCTGGTATCGGGCCAGGGCATCATCTGCTGCTCCAGGACCGACGACTTGAACCCGGTATGGGGCCCGTTGTCCTCGGCAAAGGCTTGCTGCGTGGCAAAATCGTAGTTGATCTCGCTCAGGAGGAAGAACACCGTCACCAGCCCGTTGGACGTTTCATAGAGCAGCATCAGGCCGGTATCGGCGTCAAAGTAGGCAATGCCGGTACTGTACTGATTGATGTAATAGACGATCTTAACCACGTCCCGTTGGGCTTTGAGATCGAATAGCGTCTTTATCGGGAGAAGGAGGTACGGAAAAGAGAACTGCGCCTTGAAGGTAGCGTAGGTATGGGATTCCCGCAGCACGGTGGCGATCACCTGGCCTTTCCAGGTATCGCCGCTCTGCAGGGTCTGGAGCCTCTGGGGGTGGATCCAGCACGGCCCCATGTCTAGGGCGGAATAGGTGCCGATGTCTACCGGATTGGTGGTCCCCCAATGATTCAGCCCCGAATGCTTAGTCACCTGCACATCAGTGCCGTTGACGTTGCTGAGCAGATACGCTTCTTCGGCATCCGACGCCGTTGTGCTGCCAACAGCCCCGAAATACCAGACACGCACCCCTTTCTGCATCCATCCGACATCAATGGCCCACACGCCGGCCCCATCCACACCCAACAACAGGACCAGCACCAGACAGGAAATCGCTATCTTTTTCATATCTCATACCTCCTTCTGCGGGAGGGATGGAGAGAGGAAGGTAACGGAAGGGGAGGGAAAGGGATTCAGAGGGACGGGAATTTACGTTTCCTATGCATGAACTTTATCACCTGAAACTTGGTCGTCAATGGAATTGCAGGGATTATTGGTGGTTGTGATGGGGGATTGAAACCCTGCCGGGGATCCAGCACGAGGTAGTAATCGTGCGGCCATGGAATATTCAACAACGCCCACTGTGACACCCCCAATTCTTCTGGCTAATGCACTAAAGCAAGAACGTCCCCGGCCCCACTGACACTGCGTGTTCTCCCCTGTCGCCGGGTCGGGTGCGCTCCGGAACATTCGCGCCACATGGAAAAGAGCGCCCCTCAGCGTTGTGTGAGCCATGAGGCGGGTGAATCCCCTCGGCACACCGTGCCGGCAACCAATTCGTCTCGTATCCGTTTGACAATGGATAGCCAACTATGCTTAAGTATAGCCGGCTATCTAAAGAGGACATCACCAGGAGGCCCGGAATGAATGATGACCTGTGCTACAAGCTGAACTACCTGGCCCGGCTGATTCTGTCCAAAGTAAATGAAAAAATCAAACCGCACGGAGTAACGCAGGGGCAACTTCCGGTTCTTTGCTGCCTGCATGACGCGGAAGGACAGACTCAAGCCGAACTGTGCAAGAATATTCAGGTTGAGCAACCAACCATGGCCAATACGTTACGACGCATGGAGCGGGACGGTCTGATCTTCCGGATCGCCAGCGACACGGACAAACGGCAGTCACGGGTGTATATAACCGAACGGACCCGCCCGACAGTCGAAGCCTTACAGGAGAAACGGGACGAGGTTGTCGCCGCGATGGTGCGGCACATGTCGCCTGAGGACCTGGCAACGTTCACCCGACTGCTCGATGTCGCTACAAAGGCCTTGGAGAACCCGGAAACAGAGTAATCAACAGGAGAATCCGAATGCAAACGTTTGATGTTGTTGTTATCGGCGGCGGTCCCGGAGGCATGACCGCAGGGATGATGCTGAAGCAGGCGGGCAAATCGGTCGCGATCATCCAGGAAAATCACGACAGTTTCGGCGGGGTCTGCCTCAACCGTGGCTGCATGCCGACCAAATCCATGCTAAAAGCGGCCAAGGTCTATCGCGATGCCCAAAACAGCGAGAAATACGGCCTGGACCTATCCGTGAACCCTGTCGATTTAACACGCCTGCGCGCCGTTGCCGACGCAGATCTGAACATGCTGCGTCATATGGTCCAGGGAAAACTGACCGATGCGCGCATTGCCGTTTTCCGCGGCAAAGGCTCTTTCCGGTCCGAACATGAGATAGAAATCTGCCAAGCAGATGGCAGTTCCGAACAAATCCGCGGCGAAAAAATCATCATTGCGACCGGTTCGGTCCCCGCCGAACTTCCCTGTGCCCCCTTTGATGGGCACTCCATCCTCTCCAGTGACCAGATTCTGAAAAACACGGAGCTCCCGCACAAGCTGCTGATTATCGGAGGCGGGGCGATAGGCTGCGAGTTTGCAACCCTGTACAACACCTTCGGCAGCAGAGTTACCTTGGTTGAAGCCATGGATAGCCTGCTGCCACGTGAAGACAGGGAAGCCGGGAAAACGCTGCAGTCCACCTTTGAACAGCAGGGCATCGCGGTGAAAACAGGCGCAGCCATCAAAAGCATTTCAGTCGAGGCGGGAACGGTCCATGTCCATTATGACGGCTCCAGCGCAACCGAAGAATTCGACAAGGTACTGGTCGGCATCGGCCGCACAGCGAACATTGCCGGGCTGAACCTTGACGCTGCCGGAGTAGCGACCGAACAGGGCGCTGTCAAGGTTAACGAAATGATGCAGACCACCGTTCCCCACATCTACGCGCTGGGCGACGTGATCGGTGGCATGACCCTGGCCCATGCGGCAGAAAAAGAAGGGTACCTGCTTGCCCAGAATCTTATCCAGGGCAGTCGCCACCCCCTCGACCATCGTGCTGTGCCGCGAGTTGTGTTCTGTCACCCCGAAGTGGCGGCAGTAGGAACACATGAAGCCAGGGCCGGCATTAAAGCCTTCACCATGCCACAGGCCCCCAATGGCCGCGCCGTGGTGGACAAAGTCGCGCCGGCCTTCGTGAAGCTGTTTATCGAGGAGGACACCTCTCAGATCGCCGGGGCAATCATCATCGGAGAAGGGGCAACAGAAATGATCCACGAGATGGCAGTGGCGGTCGAAAACCGTCTGACCCTGGAGCAGATAGGGAAAACGGTCCATGCCCATCCGACTCATTCCAAAAATGTTCTGCTAGCCGTCCAGCACTTCAATTAATTCAACGATCGATCTCGTTATGATCGTCATCAAATACCCCGCCTCACATCAGTTATGATCGCAAGCGTTTGAGCAAGACAAGGCTACCGGCGGCAATTCGGGGAGTTAAGGGAAATCTCCGCTTTCCCCTTGACAAAACTTATCAAAAGCCCTACTCACCCCCCTGCACCACCCGCATCCCCCCTACCCCCGCACCACCCGGAGCCCGCATGTCCCCTCTGTCCGCGAAGCCCCAGCAAACACCCGTGGCCACACGCCCCGCATGGCTCACCACCACGGAGGCATAGGGCGCATCGAGGTGCTCCCAGAGCAGGACATCAATTTCACTGATCGCGGGGAATACTTGGCGAAGGGCTGGGGAGGGAACGGCACGGAAAGGCGCAACACAGCATTTTCACGACGTTTCATAAGGAAACCCCTGGTGCTGTAAACGAATGATTCAGGTTAGTAACATGCAATTAACATTTAATCAATTAGGGAAATTCCTGATTTATTGCACTGTTCGACGGTCGGCAACGGGCCGCGCCACTATCCGCGCTGATCGCAAAAATAGTTCTCAAGCTTCGGCCGGGGATGCCGATAAGAATACCAACAGGTCAGAAGAAGCAGTTGGTATGATTACACACCTTCATTGCGTTGGCCCTGCGGGCCGGAAAGGAGGCGAGATATCGTAACAGCTGGGAGAAAACCTAAATGAGTAGCACCGAGGCAGGGCAACCTGCCGGTCGATCCCCGCTCGGGCGGGGACAGGCACAGAATCAGAAAAGGCTGTACGGCACGTGACCGTACAGCCTTTCGCATTTTAGGGGGAGAATCGCGCGGGAGTGGCGGGCCTTACGCGCTGCACCACCGGCGCCAGATATCCCGCAGGGCCGTTTCCATACGGCGGGCGAATCCGGCGGAGTCGCACAGGGGCGAGCCGGCCAGGCGGGGGCGCATATCCCGGCGCAGGGCGGCCAGCCGGGCGGGGTCGGCGGCAAGGGCGGCCGCGGCGGCGATGTATTCTTCCGGCGAGTGGGTGATGAGCTCGGGCAAACCCAGGCAGGTGAGGATGCTGGCCCCGACCCGGGCGACATGGCGGGTGCCGCAGCAGGTGAGCACCGGCACCCCCATCCAGAGGGCGTCGCAGGTGGTGGCGGTGCCGTTGTAGGGGAAGGTGTCCAGGGCCAGATCGAGCCGGTTGTAGAGCGCCAGGTGGTCGTTGAAGTTCTCCACGAAGGAGACGAGCTCCAGCCGGTCCGGGGAGACGCCCCGGGCCCCGAAGGCGTCGCTGACCCGCCTGCGGCAGGTTTCGTCGGCAAAGCCCTTGAACTTGAGCATGAGACGCGAGCCGGGCACGCGGCCCAGGATGGCGCTCCAGGCGTCGATCACCTGCGGGCTCACCTTTGCCAGGTTGTTGAAGGAGCCAAAGGTGACCCCGGCGCCCGTGAGGCATGGCGCCTCGCCCACGGGGGGCGCGCCGGCGGGCGGGGTATAGCAGAGAAAGCTCTGTTCGAGCCGGATCAGCTGCTCGGTGTGCAGGGCATCGGCACTGCCGGGGGGGTCGGCCACGGCGTCGGTGATGCGGTAGTCCATGGCGCGCAGGCCGGTGGTGTTGGGGTAGCCGAGCCAGGTCACCTGCGCCGGCGCGGGTTTCAGGGCGAAGACCTTGAGCCGGTTGTGGGCCGTGTGGCCGGCCAGGTCCACGAGGATGTCGATGCCGTCGGCGCGGATCATCTCGGCCAGGGCGGCGTCGCCCAGGCCCATGGTTCTGCGCCAGAGATCGGCATGGCCCCTGATCCGGGCGGTGACGTCGTCCTCCTGGCGCTGGCCCCGCTCGGAGTAGCAGCAGATCTCGAACTGCGAGCGGTCGTGGCTCTCCAGGAGGGGGAGCAGGAAGTAGCCCACGGGGTGTTTGCCCAGGTCGCCGGAGACGTAGCCGATGCGCAGCTTCCGGCCGGGGTCCCGGTCGCACTGGCGGGCGGGGACGGACGCGGCGGCCGGGGCATGCTGCTCGCCCCAACGGACATGCTCCCGAAACAGGGCTTCGTCGTCCATGTCGCTGTAGTGCAGCATCATGAGCAGATCGCTGTGGAAGACGGGATCGTGGGGATTGATGGCGTGGGCCGTGCGGAAGGCGGCCAGGGTTTCGTCGACCCGCCCCTGGTGGCGCAGGGTGGTGCCCAGGTTGTGGTAGGCCGCGGCAAAGCCGGGCTCGATTGCGATGGCCCGGTTGAAGCAGTCGGCCGACTCGTCGAGCCGCCCCTGGGTGGCCAGGATATAGCCCAGGTTGTTGTAGGCCTTGGCGTAGTCGCGATTAAAGGAAATGGCGCTCCGAAAGCTGGCGGCGGCCTCGTCGAGCAGCCCTTTCTGCTGAAAGACGACCCCCAGGTTGTAGTGGGCCTGGGCGAAGCCGGGCCTGAGCCGCACGGCCTCCCGGTAGCAGGAGAGTGCCATGTCGAGCGCGCCCCCGGCCAGGTGGGCGTTGCCGGCGCGCCAGAGCAGCTCGGCATTGGGAGCCGCAGCAGCGGACGCTGCACGGTGGAAACAGCACTGCTTGTATTTCTTCCCGCTGCCGCAGGGGCAGGGGTCATTCCGCCCGATCTTGCTCATCTCGATTCCCCTGGGTAAGACATGGACATGCCCGGCAAGGACGGCACCACTGTTCTCAGCCAGTGTCCCGTGTAGTTACTGGGCTCGGAGCGAGGCAACTCCCTCGTCCCAGGCGGTCAGCATTCGTTCGCCGACCGGGCGGAACGCCGGATGGTCCTTCATGTACGCTGAAAGCTCACCCCGGGTATCGGTCACGGCCCCGGCCGCCTGATCAATAATATGCTCGATCTTCCCGACCGGCAACGAGAGGTATGCCACGGCAAACTTTTCCAGCACCTTGCGCGGCCACCATTTTTTCGTTCCGGCCAGTGACAGGGCAGGCACATCCCTGGAGAGGTACGCTACTGTCGTCACCACGTCGTAGACCGGCGCCAGGTGAACGGCCGCGCCGGGCCGGTCGTAGAGTATTCCGAAATTCTTCAGGTGGGCGTCGCCGTTGCGCACCATGCAGGAGAGCACCAGCGAGGCAAAAAACTGCTCCCGGGCGGCCTGGAGAAACTCCCCGGAAACGAAGTCCCTGATGCTGCGCGCCACCCGTTCGTAGCTGCTGCCGTACTTCTGCGCCGTGCCGAGCGCCTGGAGGGCGCACATATCCTCGAAGCCCCGCGGTGAACCGTCGGCGGCCAGATCAAAGCGCTTCATGACGAACAGCCCGCCATTCGCGGACAGATGGAATTCGGGCACCGTCAACCCGGCCCGCTGCGCGGCCGTCATGCAGAAAAACTCGTTGGCCCCCAGGTGCGGATACTCCGTGCCCCAGGATTTCACGATGTAACGTCCCACCGTGGCCGTCCCCCGCTCCGAGGCCTCCAGCATTATTTTGGGCTGCACGCCGGAGATCCCTGAGCGGAGAGCGTACTTCGACACCAACTCGTGAAACAGTTCTTCGGTATCGGGGTATGACAACAACGCATCGAGCGATTCCCGTGTTTCCGCAATGCCGGGAAGGGAAGCGCCGGGAAGGGAAAAGCGGTTGCGACCGATTTGATTGCCGCCGGTCACCCGGAGGATGGTAAGGTCATCCTCGCCGGCAAGTTTTGAGATGGCTCGACGAATCGCCTCCAACAGCGCCCCTTCCGGCAGATTCATCTGGAAGATCGGATGGAGATCCCGGCTCACCCAACTCTCCAGGCGCACCGGCATGGTAAGCGACACCTGGGTTGCGGGCGATTCGGCCGCCGGATCGTAGGCAAAGACGTACTGCCGTCGGTCCGCTGAGCGATCCAGAAGACCGGCGCGGGACTCTGCAGCCCATACCGCCAACGAACTCATGGCGTGTCGTTCTCCTCCCTCAGTTCATCAAGCGTTGGGGGTCGGCCCGCCGGACGAACTCGCAGCTCCAGGCCGAGGTAATCCAAAATACGGATCAATTTTCGGACACCGACGTCCTGCACGGTTCCCGACTCGATCTGGCTGATCGTAGCGCGGCTCATCCCCAGATCTTTTGCCATTGCCCCCTGGGAAATCTTGCGACGCTTGCGCCCGTTTCGTATTTCTTCTCCAATGGCGAATAGCATACTTGCATTATATGCAATACAATACCTGAGATCAAGGTGATTTTGTTTTATATACAAAACATACAGATCACTGCAAAGCTCCCACGACCAGTTTCTGCCGGAGGGCCCCGGGGTTGATGCAGCGGCATACCTAAGGTGGGTCAACGAGTAACGTGAGAAGAGGTTGTATCCGACACCATCGGCCTGGAAGCTGTTTTGCCATAACGCTGCGTCAATTGTCGCGTCAACTGCCGGCCTGGAACGGCAAGAGGGGCAGGTATCGCACCTGCCCCTCCAAACCAACCTACTGATTTAATTCACGCTGTCTTTGGTGCCCGGAGCCGGGCTCGAACCGGCACAGCATTGCTGCCGAGGGATTTTAAGTCCCTTGTGTCTACCAGTTCCACCATCCGGGCGGTACCGGGTCTAATCGGCGTACTCACGATTTACGCGTTCGCGGAGTTCTTTGCCGGTCTTGAAGAAGGGGGTCTTCTTGGCGGGAATCTTGACTATGGCGCCGCTCTTGGGGTTGCGGGCCTCGCGGGCGCCGCGCTCACGGACGGTGAAGCTTCCGAAGCCGCGGATCTCGACCTTCTCACCACTCTTGAGGGCGTCGGCGATGCTGTCGAACACGATGTTGACAACCATTTCCGAGTCCTTGCGGGTGAGCCACGAGTTTTTCTCCGCCAGCATTTCTACCAGTTCACTTTTTGTCATCACAATACTCCTTGCTGCTTGATTGACTCTGCCGCGGTGCCGGCGCCGCCCGGCGGACCGGACGGCGCCGTCCGGTGGACGGATGTTAGTCGTTGTTGTCGCCGTTCTTGCGCATCCCTTCCCGGAGCAGGCGCCCAGGTTGGATGTGGCTTCACCGCGGTCCTGCATGTACGACTCCAGCTCGGCCTTTTCGGCGGCGGCCTGGAGAGCCTTGACAGAGAGGGCGATCTTCTTCTCCACGTCGTCGACGCTCAGGACAACCGCTTCCAACTCGTCGCCCACGGAGGCGAAGTCCTTGGGCGAGGCAACCTTCTCGCGGGAAAGCTCGGAGACGTGCACCAGCCCTTCGATCCCCTCCTCGATCTCAAGGAAGACGCCGAAGTCGGTCACGGAGGTCACCTTGCCCCGCACGCGGGTGCCGGGACGGTAGGTGGCGGGGATCACGCTCCAGGGATCGGGGGTGAGCTGCTTGATCCCCAGGGAGAGGCGCTCGTTCTCGGCATCCACGTTGAGGACCACGGCCTGGACGGTCTGCCCCTTGGCAAAGACCTCGCCGGGGTGCTTGATCCGCTTGGTCCAGGAGATGTCGGAGACGTGCACGAGGCCGTCGATTCCCTCTTCCACGCCGATGAAGACGCCGAAATCGGTGATGCTCTTGATCTGCCCCTCCAGCTTGGTGCCCACGGGGTATCTCTCATCCAACTGGGTCCAGGGGTTGGCCTGGGCCTGCTTGAGGCCAAGGGAGATGCGGCGGTTGCCCGTGTCGATGCCGAGCACCACGGTCACCACCTCGTCGCCCACGGTGAGGAGGTCGGACGGATGGCGGAGCCGCTTGGTCCACGACATCTCGGAGACGTGCACCAGCCCTTCGATCCCTTCGTCGAGGGCCACGAATGCGCCGTAATCGGTCATGCTGACCACGCGGCCGCTGACCCGGTCGCCCACCTGGAACTTCTGCTCCACCGCGAGCCAGGGATCGGGAGTGATCTGCTTGAGGCCCAGGGATATCTTGCCCTTTTCCTGGTCGTACTTGAGGACCTTTACGCTGAGCTTGTCGCCCGGCTTGAGCATCTCGGAGGGGTGGCCCAGCCGGCCCCACGACATGTCGGTCACGTGCAGAAGGCCGTCGACGCCGCCGATATCGACGAATGCGCCGTAATCGGTGATGTTCTTGACCACGCCTTCGCGAATCTGGCCCTCGGCCAGGTTGGCGAGGGTCTCGGTGCGGACGCCGGCCCGCTCCTCTTCCAGCAGGACGCGACGGGACAGAACGATGTTGCCCCGCTTCTTGTTGAGCTTGAGCACCTTGAAGCGGTCAGTCACGCCGATGTACTTGTCCAGGTTGCCGCCGGGGCGGAGGTCAACCTGGGAGGCCGGCAGGAACGCCTGGACGCCGATGTCGACGGTGAGGCCCCCCTTGACCTTGCCGGTGATCTTGCCCTCGACGATGCCGCCTTCGCCGCCGGCGGCGTCGATGGCATCCCAGGCGGAAAGGCGGTCGGCCTTGCGCTTGGAAAGGACCGCGTACCCCTTCTGGTTCTCTTTGCGCTCGAACAGGGCCTTTACTTCGTCGCCCACCTGGACGGTCAGGTTGCCGGCCTCGTCGAGGAACTCTTCAACGGGGATGCTCCCCTCGGACTTGTATCCGATATCGACCAGCACGTATTCGTTGCTGATGTGCACCACCTTGCCCTTGACGACTTCCCCCACATGGTGATGCCTGATACTTTCCTGGAAAAGCTCGGCGAACTCGCCGGAGCCCCCCTGATCCGCCTCGTCCTCCGCATCGGCGAACCTTTTGATCGTCATTGCGGTGCGGCTGTTGTAGTCCTTGTCATCACTCATTTAAAGCTGGCCTCCCTACACGTCGTGGATTAGGATGAGTAAACGTAGCAATATCTATCGAAAAACTCAACCTTTTTTCTTATTGTCAAGCTCTTGTATCCGTTCTATTACCTTATCGATAAGCCACTTGGGCGTGGATGCGCCCGCAGTGACCCCTACCCGCTCAACCCCTTGAAACCATGATGCATCCAGCTCCTGGGCCGTCTCTATGTGGTGAGTGCGCGGCTGCAGCTCGGAGCAGACCTCGGCGAGCCGCTTGGTGTTGGCGCTGTTGAAGCCGCCGATGACGATCATGCAGTCCACCTCCCGGGCCAGGGCCTTGGCTTCGTCCTGGCGGACGGCGGTGGCGTCGCAGATGGTCTTGAAGACCCGGATCTCCCCCCCCTTGAGGAGGCATTCCTTCACCACGTTCTTGAGGGTTTCGAAGGATTGGGTGGTCTGGGCCACAACGCCGACCTTCTTCATGTTGGGAAGCCTGGCGGCCTCCTCGCCGGAACCGACCACGTGGACCGGCCCCTCGGCATAGGATACGATGCCCTGCACCTCCGGGTGGTCGGCATCGCCCACCACCACCACGGTATAGCCGTCGTGGGACAGGCGCTTCACGTGCTCCTGGGCCTTCTTGACAAAGGGGCAGGTGGCGTCGACCACCTCCAACTGCCGGCGGACCGCGTCTTCCAGTTCCGCGGAGGTCACCCCGTGGGACCGGATGATGACGGTGCCGTTGCCGATCCCTTCCAGGTCGCTCAGCACCTTCACCCCCATCCCCTCCAGGCGCTGCACGACCTGGGGCGAATGAATGATGGGGCCGAGGGTGAAGGTTTCCCCGTCCTTTTCGGCGGCCTCGAAGGCCATCTGGGTTGCCCGCTTCACGCCGAAGCAGAAGCCGGCCCGCTTTGCCAGTAGAATCTCCATTGCGTTGCTCCCGATGCTGCTGCTCTGTTGCCGTCCCGGGTTACCCTCCCGGAAAGGCCCGTTCCCGCTCCCGCACGATGGATTCCATGCGGTCCAGGACTTCCTCGATGGAAAGACCGGTCGAATCGATGTCCACGGCGTCATCGGCCCGTCGCAGGGGGGCGTGCTCCCGGCCCGAGTCCTGCTCGTCCCGCCGGGCCACGGCCGCGATGGTCTCCTCAAGGGACACCTCCTGCCCCTTGGCCTTCAGTTCCAGGTAGCGCCGACGGCCCCGCTCCTCCACTGACGCGGAGAGGAAAAACTTCACGTCGGCGTCCGGGAAGACCACGGTGCCGATGTCCCGCCCCTCCAGGATGACCCCCCCTTCCCGGGCCATGTGGCGCTGGAGGCGCAACAGGACGTCGCGCACCACCTTGCGTGCCGAGATGGCCGAGGTGAGGGTGCTGATGGCCGGGGTCCGGATGGCGTCGGTCACGTCCTCGCCGTTGGCGGTCACCCGACAGCAGCCGTTAGTCCTGACAAAGGCGATCTCCAGGCCGGCGCAGAGCCCGGCCAGGGAGGCATCGTTGTCGGGCGCGATGCCGGCGCGGCTGGCGGCCAGGGCCACGGTCCGGAACATGGCGCCGGTGTCGATGTGGATGTAGCCGAGCCGGTCCGCCAGCAGCTTGGTTATGGTGCTCTTCCCGGCGCCCGACGGTCCGTCGATGGCGACGATGAGCCCCCTGCGCCCCGCCGCGCTCACCGTACCGCCACCCTGTCCAGGAGCGTAGTGAAGGTGGGGAACGAGGTGGCGATGCACTCGGTGTCGCTGACGGTGACGGCCCCCGAGGCGGCAAGCCCCGCCACGAGCATGGACATGGCGATCCGGTGGTCGCCGAAGCTCTCCACGGTGACGCCGTTCAGCCGGCCGGTCCCCTCGACGATCATGCCGTCCGCCGTCTCGGTGATAGCGGCCCCGGCTGCGCGCAGGTTGGCGGCCATGGCCGCGATGCGGTCCGTTTCCTTGACCCGCAGTTCCCGGGCGTCGCGGATGACGGTGGTCCCTTCGGCCAGGGCGGCGGCCACGCAGATGACCGGGAATTCGTCGATGGCCCGGGGGACCACGTCGCCCCCGATCTCGATCCCCTTGAGGGCCGACGACCGAACCAGCAGGTCGGCCACCGGCTCGCCGGAAACCTCGCGCTGGTCGAGCAGCTCAATCGAGCCCCCCATGGCGGCGAGGATGTCGAGGATGCCCGTGCGGGTCGGGTTTACGCCCACCCCCCGGATGAGCAGCTCGGAGCCGGGGACGATCAGGGCGGCTACCAGGAAGAAGGCCGCCGAGGAGATGTCCCCCGGCACCACGATGTCGCGGCCGTCCAGTTCGTGACCGCCGTACACGGTGACCCCGGCGGCGTCGGTTTCCAGCCGGGCGCCGAAGTGGCGGAACATCCGCTCCGAGTGATCCCGCGAGAGATGGGGCTCGGTGATGCGGGTGGCACCGTCGGCGTAGAGACCGGCCAGCATGAGGGCCGACTTCACCTGGGCGCTGGCCACCGGCGAATCGTGGGTAATGCCGGTCAGGGGCCGGCCCACGATGGCCAGGGGCGCCTTTTCGCCGTTGTCGCGGCCGTGGATGCAGGCCCCCATGCGTGAAAGGGGCTCCACCACCCGCCGCATGGGCCTGCGCCGCAGGTAGCGGTCGCCGGTGAGGACCGTGTAGAAGCGCTGGGCAGCCATGAGGCCCGTCAAAAGCCGGATGGACGTGCCGGAGTTGCCGCAGTCGATGACGTCCTCGGCCTCGGTCAGGCCGTGGAGCCCGTTCCCCTCGATGCGCAGGGTCTCGCCGTCGTCGTGGATCTGCACCCCCATGGCCCGGAAGGCGTCGAGGGTGGCGATATTGTCTTCGCCCCGGAGAAAGCCGCTCACCGTGGTCACGCCGCGGGCGATGGAGCCGAGCATGATGGAGCGGTGGGAGATGGATTTATCCCCCGGTACCGCGATCTCGCCGCGCAGCGCGCGGGCGGGGTGTGAACTCAGGCGTACCACGGACACTCCTTTGCAGCTAGAGTATGGCGTCACGGGATTCCTTGGAATCCCGGAAGAACCGTTCGAGACCTTCCGCGTCCCCCGCGGCCACCAGGGAGCGGAGCCGGCTGAAGTACGCGGCGAAGTGATCCATCACCTCCAGGATCCCCTCCCGGTTCATGAGGGCGATGTCGCGCCACATGGCCGGGTCAGACGAGGCAATGCGGGTAAAGTCCCGGAAGCCGCCGGCCGAGTAGCGGAGAATGCTCTCCTCGAACCGGTCGTACCCCTCCACGGCGTTCACCAGGGCATAGGCGACCATGTGGGGGAGATGGGAGATGGCGGCAACCAGCCGGTCGTGCATCTCCGGGGCCATCAGCACCACTTCGGAACCGGCCGCCTCCCACATGCGGGCCACCGTGGCGAGCGCGTCGCGGTCAGTGGTTGCGGCCGGGGTCAGGATACAGCGCTTACCCTGGTAGAGGGTGGCGAAGGACGCCCCGACCCCCGAATGCTCGGTGCCGGCAATGGGGTGTCCCCCCACGAAACAGGTGCCAGCCGGCATGAGGGGATCGCACGCGGCCACCACCTCTGCCTTGACGCTGCCGCCGTCGGTCACGATGCACCCGGCGGTCAGATGGGGGCCGATCTCCCTCACTACCCCCGCCATGGCGCGGACCGGCACGGCAAGGAAAACCATGTCGCGCCGGCAACCCCTTCGGCAGCCGTGGCCGCGGCCCGGTCGACAACCCCCAGCTCGGCGGCCTGCCGCAGGTTGGCCCGGTCCAGGTCGATACCCACGACCTCGCCCACGGCACCTGCCGCCCGCAGGGCCCGCGCCAGGGAACCGCCGATGAGGCCGACACCGATGACGGCCAGTCGCCGGACAAGGGGGGCGGAACCGCTCATTTCGCCCTGGGATAGGAGCCGAGAATCTTCACGAACTGGCAATAGTGCCCCAGGTCCTGAACCGCCTCGGCAACCACCGGATCGGTGATGTGGCCAACCAAGTCCAGAAAAAAGATGTATTCCCACGCCTTCTTCTTGAGGGGGCGGGATTCGATCTTGGACAGGTTGACGCCGCGGGAGGCGAAGGGCTCCAGCATCCGGTAGAGGATGCCCGGCTCGTCCTTGACGGAAAACATGAGCGAGGTCTTGTCGTCGCCGCTCCGCTCCGCCATCTTTCGGCCGACAACGAGGAAGCGGGTGAAGTTGTTGACCTGGTCCTCGATCCTCGTGCGCACCACCTTCAGGTCGTACTGGGCCGCGGCGAACTCGCTGGCAATGGCCGCGGCTGCGTAATCCTCGCTCACGATCTGGGCGGCCAGGGCGGTGGACGCCACGTCCACCACCGGCACCCCCGGCAGGTTGTTGTCGAGCCACTTGCGGCACTGGGCAATGGCCTGGGGATGGGAGTAGACCTTTTTCACGTCGTCCAGCCTCCCGGTGCGGGAGAGGAGGTCGTGGGACACCTCCAGCAGGATCTCTGCGTTGATCTTGAGGTCGCTCTCCATGAACATGTCGAGGGTGTGGGACACCATCCCCTCGGTGGAATTCTCCACCGGCACGACCCCGTAGAGGGCCCGCCCCTTCTCCACCTCCTCGAACACGGCAGGGATCGATTTCTGGGCCACCAGCTCCGCGGCCAGGCCGAAGTGCTGCATGGTGGCCAGATGGGTGAAGGTCGCCCGGGGCCCCAGGAACGCCACTTTCATGGGCGCCTCAAGGGCCAGGGACGCGGAGATGATCTCCCGGAACACGCTCTTGACCGCCTCGGCCGGGAAGGGACCGGCGTTGCGGGCGAGCAGCCGCTCGTAAATCTCCCGTTCCCGGTTGGGCACGTGAAAATCGCGCTTCTCCGCGGTCTTGACCTGTCCCACCTCCATGACCAGTCCGGCACGGCGGTTGAGCAGATCGAGGATGGCATCGTCAATGGCGTCGATCTCGCGCCGAAGTGCGTCGAGATTGCGTGTCGCGCTCAAGGGGGTCACCTGGGGGGAGAAATATGGTGCGGCAGTTCCGCGGAGGGAGGTACTGTATAGCAAAGGGGGCTAAAATGCAAACATTTTATGGTTTACACCATCGCTACTTGAGGCAGACCTTGCGTACCTCGTGGATGTCGGTGAGCCCCTGGAAGACCTTGAGGATGCCGTCCTGCCGCAGGGTGGTCATGCCGTCGGCCATGGCCTGCCGCCGGATGATCTCGGTGTCGGACTTCTTCTTGATGAGGCTCTTCATGGTGTCGGTGCCCTCGAGCACCTCGTGGATGCCGAGGCGCCCCCGGTAGCCGCTCTGATTGCAGGTGGTGCACCCCACCGGCCGCCCCAGAACCACCTCGTTGCCCAGCAGGCCGGTGGCGGCGAACTGCTCCTCGCCGTACTCCTCGATGATCTCGGAGAGTTCCTTCCGGTCCGGGCGGTAGAGCTCCCGGCAATCTTCGCAGAGGCGGCGGGCCAGGCGCTGGGCCACGACGCAGATGAGCGAATCGGAGAAGCTGAAGGGGTCGAGCCCCATTTCCAGGAGGCGGGTGACCGTCTCCGGGGCCGAGTTGGTGTGCAGGGTCGACAGGACCAGGTGCCCGGTGAGGGAGGCCTCCACCGCGATGGAGGCGGTTTCCTCGTCCCGCATCTCGCCCACCATGATCACGTCAGGATCGAGCCGCAGGAACGAGCGCAGGGCCGCGGCAAAGGTGAGCCCGATGCGCTGGTTGACCTGAACCTGCCGGAGCCCCTTCTGGGTGATCTCCACCGGGTCCTCGGCGGTCCAGATCTTCACCTCCGGCCGGTTGATGCGGGCGATGGCCGCGTGGAGGGTGGTGGTCTTGCCGCTTCCGGTGGGGCCCACCACCAAGACAAGGCCGTAGGGCTTGGCTATGGATTCCCCGAAGATGCGCATGTTGCGGTCGGTGAGGCTGAGACTGTCGAAGGAATAGGCCTGGCCCGTGTTCAGGAGCCGGATGACCACGTCCTCAAGCCCGCCGGCCGTGGGCATGGTGGCGATCCGCAGTTCCAGGTCCAGGGGGCCGAATTTCTTGAAATTGATCTTGCCGTCCTGGGGCTTGCGCTTCTCGGCGATGTCCAGCTCGGCCATGATCTTCAGGCGCGAGGGGATGGCGTACTTGTACTTGTATGGAATCCTCTGATACACCTTGCAACTGCCGTCGACCCGCATCCTGACGATCACGTCGTTCTTGCCGGGATAGGGCTCGATATGGATGTCAGAGGCCCGGTTCTGGTGGGCGTCGAAGATGATCTTGTTGACGAGCTTCACGATAACGCTGTCGCGCTCGGTGATCGTGCGCACCTCGTCGTCGATGTCCGGCTCGTCCTCCACGGCGCCGGAGCTCAGGATGTCGACGATGCTCCCCGGCGCGATCTCCAGATCGGCCTCGTCGAGGGAAAAGGCCTGGGCAGAGCCTGCAGCGGTCTTGTAGAGGCGCTGCTGGGCCTGGATGATCTCGCTCTCCATGGCGATGACCGGGATGATCCGGGACTTGATGCTCTGCTCGAGCTCCTTCAGCTCATGGAGCTTGATGGGATAAGCCATGGCCAGGGTTATGGTGTTGCCGATGCGGGAGATGGGGACGATCCGCTGGCGCTGGGCATAGTTGGGGTTGATGCAGCGGACGAGATCGGGGTCGATCTCCAGGGTGTTGATATGGACGAAGGAGAGGTCGTACTGGGTGGCAATGGTCTTGGCCAGGGGCTCCTCTTCGACGAGACGCAGTTTGCGGAGGGCGCGCTCCAGGGTGGAGCCGTCCCGCTTGGCGGCAGCCCGGGCCTGCCCCAGGCGCTCCTCGTCGATCAAGCGCTCCCTGATGAGGAGGTCGCCCAGTTTCTGGCGCTTGCCGGTCTGCTCCAGGATGTAGGACAGCTCGCCCTCGTTCAGAAACCCGAGCTTGCAGAGCAACTGCCCCACGGGCTGGTCGGGGAAGACCTTCTGCAGTTCCAGGGCCTCGCGGAGCTGATCCTCGGAGATCAGCCGGTGCTCGATAAGTATCTCGCCAACCTTTTTCTGGGACATGGGGGCAACGGACCTCGGGAACGGCCGCCGTTCAGTAGGAAACGATCGAGTAGCCGTTGAAATCGAGCAGATCGCGGAACAGGGGATTCAATGCCGCATTGGTGAAAAATCCCCCGGTCGCACTGCCTGAACGGGGGACCCGGAAGCCCGACATCTGGATCCCGTAGGGGGCCTCCCGGTAGGGACCAGATCGTACCGGGCAAAGGCCCCCGGCATCCGCAGGCGGCCGAAGATTTTTTCCGCCACCACGCGGAAATCGTCATGGTCGCCGAGCATGATCACCCGGTAGCCCCTGGTCTCCAGCAAGCGAGTGAGGGTGTAGCTCACCGGATCCCCGTCAAAATGGCTCACCACGAACCGGTCGCCGCCGTTCTCGAAATAGCGGTCTGTCCGGACGAACAGCGTGACCCCGCCGTCGCCGGACCCGAAGAGCTCCACGCTGCGGTCCACGTCGTAGCGGAGGTTGAGCGCCTGAGGATCGAGTCGGCAATGTCGCGCGGCTCGCTGGCAGTAATCTGGTACAGGGTCTGGCTCGCGGGAGGAGTCGATTCGCCCCGGGCCGGGAACGGCTCCACCAACTGGAATCCCTCGCGCCTCAGGAAGCCGGTCAGGGCGGGGGGCACCCCGCGCCGGTACTCGTCCACGTTCAGGAGGATCACGTCGTTGCGCAGCAGGCTGTCAGGGCTTTTCTCCACCTTGAAGTCGGCTGTGACGGTCAGCCTGGGATCGGCGCCGAACTCCAGGGAGACGTTCTCCTCCACCGAATAGAACCCCGCGCCCTCCAGCAGGGACGACAGGAAACGCCTCCGGTTGCGGGGATTCTCCGACACGATCCTGACCGAGGGTTCCTTCTCCTCGATGAGCGCCCGCACCAGGGGCGGAATCCTGCCCTCGGCATCGACCAGGATGCGGCCGCCGTCGGCGGCAGGAAACGTGGGAAAGTTCTCCGGATCGAGGGAGAGGGAAAAATTCCGGTCTTCGATCCTGATGGGACGCGCATCACGCACCTCGGCGGCAACGAGCCCGTCCCACAGGCGGCGGGCCGCGTCGAGATCGTGGGTCTCGCGCTCGCCGGCGTAGCCGGTCATCCGGAGCAGGTGGCCCGTCTCCTTTGCCGTGGGTCCCCTGGAGCCGGGGGCAACAGTTGCTTCCCGGGCAATGGGGCGGCTGCGGCCCCGGTCGTCGTTGCCGGCGGCAGCGCCCAGGGGGAGGCGAATGGTCTGGCCCACCCGCAGCCGGCGGATGTCGCGATGCCGTTGATCCGGCGGACCTCGGGAATGAGCGCCTCGGCCTCCCGGTTGGAAAGCCCGTATTCCCTCATGAGGATCTTGAAGATGTGGTCGCCCGGACGGACCGTATAGTCGGTGAGGCCTGCCGGGGCCCGTTCGCTCTTGCGGACGGAACGCCCTTCGCTGCGGGGGGCCGCGGGTGCCTCGCCCCCCTGGGAAAGCAGGCTGGGCGAGAGCTCGAACCGGCGGTCAAGGGCATGTGCCCCCCCTGACATGCCGGCAAGCGCCACGGCTGCGAACACGGTGCCGACCCACAACCTGGGTGCCAATGATGACATTCCTTCTCCCGTCACTACATGAATATCCCGCGTCATGAAACCATCATGTTTCGTCCGCGGTCCGGTCCCTGGCATCAGGAGAGCGAGAGGACGATGCCCCGAATCGTGCCGCCCTTGTCCCGATACACGACAATCTCGCCATTGCCCGAGGTCCTGGCGCTCTCGACCAGGTAGCCGTCCTTGTTCCGGCGCACAGGGCCGGTGCGGTCCTCGCTGCCCGTCAGCTCACGCAGGACCGTGGCCACGTAGGACTCGGCAATGCCCTCCCTCCTTGCCGCGATGACCTGGACGGCCTTTACCGCGCCCGACTCCCGGTAGAGCCTGAACTCCATGCCCTTGCCCAAATAGCGTTCCCAGCCGGGATTGGCGCGGGAAAACGCCTCGTCGCGCTCCCCGGCGGGAATGAACGGGGGGAGTTGCGCCGCTGGAGCGGGCCGCGCCGGGGCCGGGCCGGCAGTCGACGCCGGCGCATCGGCCGGAAGAGCGGACGGCGCAACAGCGGCCGCGGGTTGGGACGGTTTTCCCTGATGAAGCAGGACATAGGCTGCCGCCGCAGTCGCCATCACCAGCAGAACCGCGAGCAGGGGCAACCAGAGGGATCTCCGTGCGGCCGTGGCGGGCGAGGGCCCGGCTGCCGCACGGGGAGAAACCATTGACCGCGGCTTCTGCTTCGCGGCTGCGGACAGGGCGCTGAAATCCGCCACAGAAGGCGCGGGCCGTGGGTACATGGGGGCCGGCTCCGCCGCCGGAGCAGGTTTGGCCTGGGCAGCCGTAGCGGGTGCACTGACGTCCACGGCAACGGGCACGACTTCGGCAACGCCGGGTGCGGCAGCCACGGGAACGGGCGCCGGCTCCTCCACCGGAGCCACGCCGCCTCCCGGAGAGGAGCCGGTCCCTCCGGCAGGAGCGGGCATCTCTGTCAACAGTGCGGGCACATCCCAACTGTTGAACTCGAATTCCGGGGCAGCATCCCCCGAAGCGCCGGGTCCCTCCGCAGCCTCTTCCCCGACCGGTTGCTCAGCATCGAAGGCAGCGGCGTCAGCATGGCCGACCACAGCCGCAGCAACGGCGGAAGACTCGGCGGCATCATCGCCCCAGAGATCGGGCGAGATCGCCAGCACGCACTCCTTGAGCGCACGGGCAAGCTCATGGGCCGGCTGGTTGAAGTCGAGGGAATCGTCGAACCACTTCTTCCCCCCCTGGGGCTTGAGGGGAGCGGTATGGACGAGAATGATGCGGGGTGCCTCGGTCCGGAGGAGCGTCTTGATGTGTCGGGCGACCGTTTCTCCCGAGATGCCGGAAATCTCGCTCTGGATGAACACGCCCGCGGGACGGTTGTCGAACACGTCCTTGAGCCCCTGGTCGAAATCCGGGGCGAGCTTCACCCTGCCTTTACAGTGGGAGCGAAGGGAAGCGAGCAGTTCACCTGTCCTGAAGTCGTCTGAAATAAAAAGAATGGTATTCATAATCGTTCCATGGATACCGGATACTCACATGAGGCGGAATTTAATGTCAATCTTTTTCCTGATGGTTCTGCCATCTCGCTTTGGATGCAAAATAAGGGCCATCCAATAAAAGAATCCTCGTAATGTCCACACACCTCATATCTGCCGGGAACAGGCGTTGAGTACAGCCGGTGTGCCAACGCGCGGGCTGCCCGGCACTTTTCGGCCAACCCGCGCGAAAACGCTGATGTCCCGACTGGTTGGTCCTTGGGGGAATTACGTGCAAAAACCAACCGATCGGGACATTGATGTGTCTAGGCTGTTTTGAAGAACACACTCCCCTTGGCTCCGCAGACTTCGCACTTTTCCGGAGCCTCGCGCTCCACCGTGTGGCCGCAGACGGGGCAGAGGTAGTAGTCGAATTCCTCCGCCGGCTGGCCGAGGGTGTCGAGGGCCTTCTGGTAAAGGGCGGCATGGACTTTTTCCACGGCATTGGCAAAGGTGAAGGAACGGCGGGCCTCGGTGGCTCCCTCCAGTTCCGCGTCGGCGATCATCTGGGGATACATGTTCTTGAACTCGTGGGTTTCGCCGGCTACGGCCTCCACCAGGTTCTCCCGGGTTCCGCCGATGGCGCCGAGGGCGCGCAGGTGGTTGTGGGCATGGATGGTTTCGGCTTCCGCAGCGGCACGGAAGAGCTTGGCCACCTGGGCGAACCCTTCCTTGTCCGCCTGCTTCGCAAAGGCGAGGTATTTGCGGTTCGCCTGGGACTCACCGGCGAATGCTTCCTTCAGATCAGCGATACTCTTGGGGGTCTCTGCCATGGCTGCCTCCTTGTGGTGGTATGGGGTCCGCGTGCATCAGCGCCCGAACGCCTCTCCGCTAAAGCCGTATCAGGTCCTCGTGCTCCTCGTCGTGGGGGTTGATGTGGATCATGACATCCCCCACGTTGGGGAACCGCTCGAAAATCAATTTTTTGACACGGGTGGCGATGTCGTGGGACTGCTTGACCGTCATCTCCGGATCCATGTCGAGCTTGAGATCAATGATGATGTACTGGCCCGACCGGCGGCCCCGGATTTCGTGGACGTGCTCCACCCCCTCCACCCCCTCGGCCAGTTCCGTGACCGCCCGGATGAAGTTATCGGGCGGCTGACCGTCCATGAGGTCGTGGAGGGCGGTTCGGAAGGTCTCGTACCCGATCCGGAAGATGAAGAGGGACGTGAGCCCCGCTGCCAGCGGGTCCATGACCCCGAACCCGGCATAGGCGCCGGCAACCCCCACCAGGGTCCCGATGGAGGTAAGGGCGTCCTTGCGATGGTCCATGGCAACGGCCTGGACTGCCGGACTGTCGAGCTTCCGTCCCGCCGCGGCGCTGTACCGGTAGAGCCCTTCCTTGATGATGATGGTCAGGAAGCGACCCCCACGGCCATGAGATCGGGGGTCTGCCAGGCCCGGAACATGATGGTGCGCACCGACTGCACCAGAATGAACATGCCGGCGCCGACGATGACCAGCGCGATGACGAATGCCGCCACGTTCTCCGCCCTGCCGTGGCCGTAGGGGTGCCTGGCGTCGAAGGGCTTGCGCCCCACCCGCAGCGCCGCCAAGGTGAAGAGGAGCGCCACAAAGTCGCAGCCGCTCTCCACGCCGTCGGCAAAGACCGCTTCCGAGCCGCCGAAGTGTCCTGCCGCCAGTTTCACGACCATCAGAACGGCGTTGACCCAGAATCCCAGGTGAATGACTTGTTCCGCCCGCTCGAACCGTTCCTCACGAAGCACGGCCGTCTCCCGATCGTCTCAGATCCTTCAGGGTAAGCTGGAACTTCCGCCGGCCGTTCCAGTTGTTCCAGCCCGCCGAGAAGAGGATGTCCACCCGGTCGCCGGGCGCGCCATCCCTGGCGGCGAGATTGAAGCCGACGGCATCGACCTGGCGTCCTCCCAGGTCCAGCCGCAGTTGCAGGTGATGCCCGCCGGCGACCCGCCTGCCGCAGACCGTGACGCCGCGCAGCAGGAACAGCGGCTCCGGATTCCCCATGCCGAAGGGTTCCAGGTCCTCGATCAGATCCACGAGCTCCGGGATCACCTCGCCGGCGGTGAGTTCGGCGTCAACGGCCACCACCGGTTTCAGATCCTCGGGGTCCAGCAGCCCGGCACAGACGTCCTCGAACCGCTCCACAAAAATCTGGAGAGTTTCCTCGTCAATCGTGAGGCCCGCCGCCTGCCGGTGTCCGCCGAACTTCTCCAGGTGTTCGCCGCACGCCGACAGGGCATCCAGGAGATGGAGCGCGGGCACGCTCCGCCCGGAGCCCCGCCCCATCCCGTCCTGCAGGGCGATGAGGATGGTGGGCCGATGGAACCTGTCTACCAGGCGGGAGGCCACGATGCCGACCACCCCGGGATGCCAGGAGTCCGAGGCGAGGACGATGCTCCTCTTGCGGGGCATGGCGGGGTTTGCCCGCACCATGGCGGTCGCCTCGTCGAGGATGGAGCGCTCCAGGGCCTGGCGCTCCCCGTTGCTCCGGTCGAGTTCTGCCGCAAGGACGGCCGCCCTGCTCCGATCACCGGTGAGGAGGAGTTCCACGCCGAGGGAGGCATCCTCCAGGCGGCCGGCAGCGTTCAGGCGCGGGGCCAGGCGGAAGCCCACGGCGCCGCAGCCGACCCGGCCGGCAACTCCTGCCACCTCCTTGAGGCGCTCAGCCCCACGCGGCCCGTGGCGGTCATCTCCTTCAACCCATAGGTAACAAAGATGCGGTTCTCTTCCACCAGTGGCACCACGGCCACCAGGTCCAGATACTGGCGGAGATTGGGGCCGGGACCGCCGGCGAAACGCCCCTCCTCCCGCAACCGGCCCCGCAGGGCGATCAGGAGGTTGAAGGCAACGCCGACGCCGGCCAGGGACTTGAAGGGGTAGGAGCAGCCGGGTTGCCGGGGATTGATGACCGCCAGGGACCGGGGCAACTCGGGACCGGGGGTGTGGTGGTCGGTGATGATGAGGTCCACGCCGAGGGAGGCGCACAGCTCGGCCTCCGCCAGGGAGCCGATGCCGCAATCGACCGTGACGACCACCCGCGCCCCCCTGTCCGCAATGGTGCGGATGCCGTCTTCGGAAAGGCCGTAGCCGTCGCTGAGCCGTTTGGGAATGTGATAGCCGCAGGAAAACCCCACCTCACGGAAAAAGCTCACCAGGAGGGCGGTGCCGGTCACGCCGTCCACGTCGTAGTCGCCGTACACGCAGACCTGCTCACCGTTGCGCAGGGCGGTGCAGAGGCGCTCCACCGCGGCATCCATGCCGCGCAACAGCAGCGGGTCTCGGATGTCGGCCAGGGTGGCACCGACAAAGCGCCGCCCGCCGGCACCGTCGGTCACCCCCCGGTTGGCCAGCAGCCGGGCCAGGAGGGGATCAACGGAGAGATCCCGGACGAGCCGGGCCACCACCTCCTGGCCGGGCTCCCGCATGGTCCAGATTTTGTCGTTGGTCGCGTGCATGGCTCCTCGTGACCGGCTGTGCGAAAAAAATCCCCGCCGGAGCGGGGATGAGGTGTGCGACCTACCGGAACATGGGACCCGGCGCCGAAGAACTGGGCTGGACCTGTTTCGCCTGTTCCAGCATCATCCTGACCCGCTGGGCATTGGGGCTCGCGGGGTCCAGCTCAAGGTAGCGCGTCCAGTACTGGATTGCCTTGGCGGGCTGTTTCAGGTCTTCCATGTAGATGATGCCCAGGTTGAACAGGCTCTGGACATGCTTCGGATCAACCTTGACGGATGCCTCCAGGTTGGCGATCGCCTTGTCGAACCAGCCCACGGCCCGGTACATGATTGCCTGGTCGGTGAGGATGTTGGGGTCGTTCGGCTTGATCTCCAGGGCCTTGCCGTAGGCCTCAATGGATTTCTGGGGCTGATTGGTGTCAAAGTAGTCATTGCCCAACTGGACCCAGGCCTGGAGATTTTTCGGGTCCTGGGCCACGACCTTGAGGGCCTGGGCGATCCGCTCATCATAGTTCACCATGGGAGCGCCGCCCCCCGGCATCCCGCCAACCGGCGCCGGATTCTTGGACCCGCTGATGCTGAACACCAGGTAACCGCCCAGAAGTCCCACGACGAGAGCCACAACTGCGGCAAGCAAGGTTTCCTTGTTCATGTTCTGTCTCCCCCTAGGCCTTGGTTTCCTTGTTCCGCTCCCCCCAGAGCACGACAATGGGGCTCGCCACGAACACGGATGAGTACACGCCTACGATGATGCCCATCAGCAGCGCAAAGGCGAAGTCGTGGATCACGTCGCCGCCGAAAAAGAAGAGGGCTGCGGTTGCCAGGAACGTGGTCAGGGCGGTAATGATCGTCCGGGAAAGGACCTCGTTGATGCTGAAGTTGCAGATGGCCGTCAGGGAGTCCTTGACGTTCTTGTGCAGGTTTTCCCTGATCCGATCGAAGACGACCACCGTATCGGTCAGCGAGTAGCCGGCAATGGTGAGCACCGCCGTGATGAAGAGCAGGTTGATCTCCTTCTGCATGACGAAGAAGATGGCGAACATGGCCAGCACGTCGTGGAGGGTCGCAGCCAGGGCGCCCATGCCGAAGGCGAAGTCGAAGCGCCAGGCGATGTAGATGAGGATTCCCACCATGGAGACGGCGATGGCCACCAGCGTATCCCTGCGGAGCTTGTCGCCGATGGCCGGGCCGATCTCCGTGGAGCTCTCCACCACGAACCGGTTGCCGGTAAGCTCTTTGTGGAAGGCATCCTGGATCGCGTCAGCGACCGGGCCCTGGACGTGGGTGGCCTTGCCGACCTTGACGAGGAGCTTGTTCCCGCCGGTGATCTCCTGGAGGTTGGCATCCCTGAAGCCGTGCTTGGCCAGGGCCTGCCGGGCCTGGTCGATGGGGACCGGCTGGCTGAAATTGAGCTGGACCGCGGTGCCGCCGGAGAAGTCGATCCCCATGTTGGCGGTTCCCATGGCTATCTGGCCGATGCCCAAGAAGCCGAGCAGCGCGACAATGGCGGAGATCACGAACGTGATCTTCTTTTTGCCCATGAAATCGAAATTTGTTTTGCCGATTATTTGCATGATGGCCCCCTAGACGCTCAGACGCTTCACCCGCAGACGGTTCAGGGCGAAATCGAAGATCGCCTTGGTTCCGACGAGGGCGGTGAAGAGGTTGATGATGACCCCCAGGCTGAGCGACACGGCAAATCCCTTGACCGGGCCGGTGCCGAACTGGAAGAGGACCGCGGCGGTGATGAGGGTGGTCACGTGGGAGTCCATGATGGTGAGGAACGCCTTGTCGTAGCCTGCGTCCAGGGCCGCCCGCGGCGTTTTGCCGAGCCGCAGTTCCTCCCGTATCCGTTCGAAGATCAGAACGTTGGCGTCCACCGACATGCCGATCAGCAGCACGATGGCGGCGATGCCGGGCAGGGTGAGGGTCGCCCCCAGGGCGGCCAGCGCCCCCATGAGGTAGAGAACGTTGAGAACCATCCCGAAATTGGCCACCATGCCCGACAGCTTGTAGTAGATCCCCATGAAGATGATCACGAGCGCGACGCCGATGGCGCCGGCCATGAGCCCCTTGTGGATGGAGTCCTCACCCAGGGACGGCCCCACCGTCATGTTCTGGATGATCTTGACCGGGGCGGGCAGGGAGCCTGCCCGGAGCACGATGGCCAGGTCGGCCGCTTCCTTCTCGGTGAACGAGCCGGAGATCTGGGCGCTCCCGCCGGAGATCCGCTCGCGGATGACCGGGGCGGAGTAGATGGTGTTGTCGAGGACGATGGCGAAGCGCTTGCCCACGTTGGCTGCGGTCACCTGGTCGAAGAGCCGGGCCCCGGTCGAGTTGAACTCGATGGCCACGTAGGGCTGGTTGAACTGGGAGTCGATCCTGATCTGGGCGTCGGTGAGAAGGTCACCGGTGATGATCGCCTTCTTCTTCACCGCCAGGGGAGTCTCGGAGACCGCGCCGGTGGTGGGATCGGTCCGCTTCTCCACCAGGATTTCCGTGTCTTCGGGAACGGTACCCGGCGTGGCAATGGCCGGATTGACCGTCTCGTCCACCAGCTTGAACTCGAGCCGGGCCGTGCGGCCGATGAGCTCGATGGCCCGCTTCGGGTCGCTGATGCCCGGCAACTGGACCACGATATTGGTGAGTCCTTCGCGGGCGATGACCGGTTCGGAAACCCCGAACTGGTCGATCCGGTTACGGATGGTCTCCAGGGCCTGGGCCACGGCCCGGTCTTTGCGCTCCTGGGCCTCCTTCTCGTTCACCCGGAGCTGCAGGTGCACGAAGCCCCCTTCGTCATAGGGGGGGACGAGGGTCATGGTCGGGTATTTGCCCTTGAGAAGCTTCTGGGCCTCGTCAGCGGTGCCGCGGTCGTAGAAGGTCATGGCGACCCGGTCGCCACCCTGACGGGCGATCTGCTTGTACCGCAGCGCCTTGGCTGAGAGCGCATCCTCCAGATCGGTGGCGATGAGGTCCAGGGTCCCCTCGACGGCCTTCTGGGTTTCCACCTCCATGACCAAATGCGTCCCGCCCTGCAGATCGAGCCCCAGGTGTATCCTGTCCTTGGGAAGGAGTCCCTTCCACCAGGACGGCAGCGGCGACACCAGGGTCGGGGTCAGGTAGAGAAGCGACAGAGTAATGAATAACGCAATGAGGCTGAAACGCCAGAAAAGCCCTTTGGACATGAGCGAAGCTCCTTTCGATGGATCCTTAGTCCTTCTTCAGGCTGGCGACGTATCCCTTGGTGATCCTGATGACGACGCCCGGTGCGATCTCAAGGTTCACGATATCGCCGTCGATGCCGCTCACCTTGCCGTGCATGCCGCCGGCGGTGACCACCTGATCGCCCCGCTTGAGGGATTCGAGCAGGGCCCGGTGCTCCTTGGCCTTCTTCTGCTGGGGGCGGATCAGCAGGAAATAGAAGATGGCGAACATGAAGAGAAGGGGGAGAATTGCCTGGAAGGCTCCCATGGCACCGCCGGTCTGGGCGCCTCCCGGGGGTGCCGCCATTGCAAACGCGATTCCGAGCATTGTGTGTACCTCCACGTGTATTGTGTAGGGCAGAGCCCTTGGTTAAACAACTGCGAAAAGACTGCTACTGCGTTTCCCGGCGGCCGTGAAACTCCCGTCGGAAGGAGTCGAACTTCCCCTCGGCAATGGCTGCCCGGATCTGCGCCATCAGATCCAGGTAGTAGGCAAGGTTGTGGTACGTATTGAGGCGCGACGCCAGGATCTCGCCGGAACGGTAGAGGTGCCTCAGGTAAGCCCTGCTGTAGTTCCGGCAGACATAACAGCCGCATGCGGGGTCCACGGGACCCTGGTCCTCCGCATAGGCGGCCCCCTTGATGTTCAGGCGGCCGAAGGAGGTGAAGAGCATGCCGTTGCGGGCATTGCGGGTGGGCATGACGCAGTCGAACATGTCGAAGCCGCGCCAGACCGCCTCCACCAGGTCCTCCGGGGTGCCGATCCCCATAACGTAACGGGGCTGGTCCGCAGGGAGCAGCGGCGCCGTCCACTCCATGACGCCATACATGTGCTCCTTCTCCTCACCCACCGAGAGCCCGCCCACGGCGTACCCGTCGAATCCGATCTCCACCAGCTCTGCGGCGCTCCGCTCGCGCAGGTCCCGGTACATGCCCCCCTGGACGATGCCGAACAGGGCCTGATCCCCACGGCTGTGGGCATCCTTGCAGCGGCGGGCCCAGCGGGTGGTCAATTCCATGGAGCGCCGGGCATAGTCGTGCGTCGCGGGATAGGGGGTGCACTCGTCGAAGCACATGGCGATGTCGCTGCCCAGGGCCTCCTGGATGGCCACGGCGTCCTCGGGCCGGATGGTGTGGTACGAACCGTCCAGGTGGGACTGGAAGCGCACCCCCTCCTCCGTAATCTTTCTGAGCTCGTTGAGGCTGAACACCTGGAACCCGCCGCTGTCGGTGAGAATCGGCCGGTCCCAGTGCATGAAGCGGTGAAGCCCCCCCAGCCGCCGGATCAGTTCATGGCCCGGGCGGATATAGAGGTGATAGGTGTTGGCGAGGATGATCCGCGCACCGATGGCATCGAGTTCCTCGGGGGTCATGGCCTTGACCGTGGCCTGGGTTCCCACCGGCATGAAGATCGGGGTCTCGATGAGCCGTGGGGAGTTGTCAAAGAGCCGAGACGGGCCGCGCCGTCCTGCTTCAGTAATCGGAACTGGATAGCTGCCAAGGATGCCTGCACGCAGGGCCGGACACCGCAGCCCGGGGCCGGGAAATCGTCCCGTCCGCCCCTGCGCGGCCTCGTGCCCGCCTTTCAGAAGATGAACATCGCGTCTCCGTAGCTGAAGAAACGGAAACGCCCGGCCACCGCCTCGCCGTAGGCCCGGAAGAGAAGGTCCCTGCCGGCGAACGCCGACACGAGCATGAGCAGGGTCGACTTGGGCAGGTGAAAGTTTGTTATCAGGGCGTCCACCGCCTTGAAGCGGTAGCCCGGATAGATGAAGATGTCGGCCTCGCCCTCGCCGGCTGCGATGGTCCCGTCGGCCGCCGCGGCCTGTTCCAGGGTCCGGCAGACGGTGGTGCCCAGGGCGATGACCCGGCCCCCGGCCCGTCGGCACCCGTTGACCGCTTCGGCAGTGGCCGGGGAAATATGATACCGCTCCCGGTGCATCCGGTGGTCCTCAAGCCGTTCGACCCGGATCGGCATGAACGTGCCGAGGCCCACGTGCAGCGTCACGGGCACCACCCGGACTCCGCGGCCGGCGATCTCGTCCAGAAGCCCGGCGGTCATGTGGAGGCCGGCCGTGGGCGCGGCTACCGCCCCGCGGTTGCGGGCGAATACCGTCTGATACCGGTCCCGGTCCGCCGCATCCGCCCCGCGCCTGATGTAGGGAGGAAGGGGCATGGCGCCGTTGCGATCCAGCCATTCCTGAAACCCTTCACCGGGAGTGAAGGACACGAGCCAGGTTTCCCCTTCTCCGGGCTCGCGGACAACGGCGCGGACCCCTTCCGGGAGGAGCACCGTCACGCCCGGCCGGGGCGGTTTTGAGGAGCGGATCAGGCAGTGCCAGGTCTCGTCGTCCCCCGGCCGGCGCTGCACGAGAAAGATCTCCGTCTTGCCGCCGCTTTCCTTGCGGCCGTGGAGCCGCGCCGGGATGACGCGCGTATCGTTGATCACCAGCAGATCGCCGGGCCGCAACAGGCCCGCGATGCCGCGGAACGGGATCTCCCCGATGCGGCC
The DNA here is from genome assembly GCA_001628815.1 of Geobacter anodireducens. Classification (NCBI taxonomy): domain Bacteria; kingdom Pseudomonadati; phylum Thermodesulfobacteriota; class Desulfuromonadia; order Geobacterales; family Geobacteraceae; genus Geobacter; species Geobacter anodireducens. The sequence goes on along the minus strand of CP014963.1, from coordinate 956,424 downwards.
GCCGTCCCGCTCAACGGTCATGAGCCGGGTGGCGTCCCGCTGGCCGAGGGGTTCCTGGGCAATCAGTTCCGGGGGGAGATGGTAGTCGAACTCAGTGACGAGCATCGCTCCCCTGTCCATCGTCCATGCGCGTGAGCACCGCTTCCGGGAAATAGTAGGACAGGATCTCGCGGTAGCTGAATCCGCTCGCGGCCCGCTGCTTGGCTCCCCACTGGCAGAGGCCGACCCCGTGGCCGTACCCCATGCCCGTGAACACGGCTTCGTCGCCCCGTACCCGGACCAGGAAATTGGTGCTCTTGATAACGGTGTAGCCGACGATCTTGCGGAACGTGACCGCCGGAACAGCGGTGTTCCCCCGGGACGACACCAGGACCAGCTCGGTGAGACGGCCGCTGTTGTTACGCGCGCCCTCCCTGATATCCCTGAGCCCGGACACGGCAATCCCTGCCCCCCGGAGGAGCGGTTCGAGCTTCTTCAGGGACAGGGTCTGTTCCCAGCGGATCGGGGGTGTATCCGAGCAATAGGTGCAGTCAACGCTCTTGAGATAGGGAAGCCTGAAGCCCCAGACGTTCTCCGACACCTCGGTCCGGCCGCCGCAGTTGGAATGATAGAAGGCCTGGATCGGCTGCCCCCCCCAGGTGAGAATCTCTCCGGCGGTTTCGCGCACCCCGCGGGCGGCCCGGCTGTCTTCGATCTCGCACCCGCCGTAAACCTGATCGAGGACCGTGGACTCCAGGTGATAAACTGCGCCGGCACGGGCCCTCTTCTGGTAGACTGCATAGGTGCGGGCTACCACGGCCTGGGCCTTGACCGACTCCATGGGCCACTGGGACGATATCTCGCAGTTGATGAGTCCCACCAGGTAATCTTCAAGGGGAAGTTCGTTTATGACGAGAACCCCCTTGTCCGCCGGGACCAGTTCGATAACGCCCCGATACCGCTTGCCATTGACCGTGACGGTCGAAGGGGAGGCAACGGTCAGGCGGCGCAGAACCCTGCCGCCCACGGAAAGGGCGTCGCCGGCGCGGCGGACGGGGGCAGGCAGCGCGAATCGCACCGGCTCTCCGCTCTGGTCCGTGGCAAGGAGGCCGTCGCCGTCGACGCGGACCTCGTCATCACCCTTGACGATGGCGACCCGCACGGTTTCCTGGCGGAACGGAGCGGCTCCGCCGCCGGCTGTCGCTGCGGAAAAGACAACGGCCAGAAGGACGAATAACGCTCTCACCACTGCTGTCCGCCTATGGTGCGCTCTGAGTTTGGTTTCACCGGCCGATGCATAAAAAGAGGGAGGGGATTGCCCCTGCGCCTGCGTGTGCTTTCCTGGATGAAATCCGGATTAATGGGAGTGCAAAAATCATTGGCCGACACTTGGCAAATGAATTGCTTTTAAATCCTGGCGCGGGCAGTCAAATCCTCACGCAGGTTCGTAATCATAGGGGGAGTCAGATGCCTTGTCAAGCGTTTCGGGGCAGCGGCAGCACAGGCCGCCGGCAGTCCGGGAACCGGCTTGCCGGATAAACAGGACCGAAGCACTCGCGTGCCACCGGCGTCTGACAATTTGACAATGGGAAGCCGCCATATCACTTGACTTCGATGCCATTTTCTGCGATTTGACGAACAATCGCCCCATAGTGGCACATGGATATCCCTTCATGAATTCTCTTCGAGTAAAAATACTTGGCATGATAACCCTGATCGTCGTGGTGATCGTTGCGACGTTCGGGTATCTGGAATATCGCAACCAGCAGCGTACCATCACCCGCATTTCGGCACGCAACGCCCAGATCCTCGCCACCACCATCCAGAACAGTATCGAAAACGTCATGATGAGCGGGCAATCAGACGAGGTGACCCGCATCCTGACGCGCCTCAAGACGCACGAAGCCATCAACAGCCTCACAATCTTCGACGAAAACGGCCGCATCCTCAACTCCTCCGACAAGCGCGAGATCGGTGGCCAGGTGGATGTGCAGGAGCTGGAAGCCTACCGCCAGGGAAACGCCATCCACCTGCACAACAGGGGAAATCACCAGCAGTTCCACAGCATCTCCCTCATTTACAACAGGCCGGCCTGCCAGGGATGCCATGACGCCGGCCAAGTCATTCTCGGCGCCCTCGAGATCGAGCTCCCCATCGACTACCTCCAGGCGGATCTGGACAAGGGCAAAAGCTTTGCCCTGACCTCGACCCTGTTCATGGTCCTGCTGATCTTCATTACCGTATCGCTCTTTCTCCACGCCTACGTGAACCGGCCCCTGAAGGCCATCATCGCGTCAATGCAGCGGGTGGAGCACGGCGACTTCGATGTGAGGAGCGACATTTACAGCAGCGATGACATGATGGCGCTGTCCGACAACTTCAACATGATGGTGAACAAGCTCAAGTACTACATGGAAACCACCATCAGCCACGAGCGCGAGCTGGCCCGGGCCCAGTCCAAGCTGTCCCATCACCACGAAATGCACCTCATGAACCAGAAACTGGAGGAACAGCTCAGGGAGATCGAAAATCTGAACGTCGGCATGGAAGAGCGGATCGAGGAGATCGAGGAGGCGAACTACAAAATCGCGGACCTGGCCAGCGAGCTGGAGGACAAGAACACCAACCTCGAACAGGCCGTTGCGAGGCTCTCGACCCTCTACAAGGTGGGGCTCGCCCTCAACTCGACCATGGAGCCCGAGCGGCTCTTCAACCTGATCGTCAAGACCACGGTCGACACGCTCCACGCCCAGATCGGCTATGTCATCCTCTATTCGCCCCGGGAAAGGAACCTGCAGGTGACGACGCTGCTGGGCCACACCATCCCGGAGGCTCGTCGACGACGCTGCCCATGAAGCAGTCGAGCGTATCCACCTGGGTCATCGAAAACCGGCGGCCGCTCCTCATCACCGACATGGACGAATGGCCCCAGTTCGACCGGTACAGTTCCCTGGGATACGAGCGCAGGACCCTCGTCTGCGCCCCGCTCCAGGTCAAGGACGAAATCATCGGCACCATTACGGTGGTGAACAAGGACGACCATTCCACCTACACCAATGAAGAGCTGGAGCTGCTCTCCACCATCGCCGCCCAGGCGAGCATCGCCATCAAGAACGCCCAGCTCTACGACGAGCAGCAGGCCACCTACCTTCACACCATCCAGGCCCTGGTTTCCGCCATCGAGGCGAGCGACAGCTATACCCGCGGCCACTCGGAGCGGGTCACCCGCTACTCCACGGAACTGGCGCGCAAGCTGCGGCTTCCCGCCGATCGCGTCAAGGTGATCGAGCGGGCCGCCATCCTGCACGACATCGGCAAGATCGGCATCGATCTGAGCCTGCTCCACAAGGAAGGCAAACTCTCGTCGGACGAGATCCGCGACCTTCAGCAGCATCCGGAGATCGGCATGAAGATTCTGGAGCCCATCGATTTTCTCCAGGATGTGCGCCAGTGCATCGGCCAGCACCACGAGCGGTACGACGGTCGCGGCTACCCGAACCGCCTCGGCCGGGAGGAGCAGTTGCTCGAATCCCGCATCCTCGCCGTGGCCGACGCCTTCGACGCCATGACCTCCGACCGCCCCTACCGCAAAGCCCTGCCGGTGGAACTGGCGGTACGGGAATTGATCGACAACGTGGGCACCCAATTCGACCCGGAACTGGTGCCTGCGTTCATCGAACTCCTGGAATCGGGCATCCTGGGCATCGCTTTCCAACGGGAAGAGCCGCACGACTTCTCACCTGCCCGCGATCATCGGCGTGCGGAACGCAAGGTGGTCGCCATCAGCGAATACGGCCACCGCACCACCTGAGCCCCGAGACACAGCCGACATTTGCCCGCCGATGGAGATCATGGTATAACCACCACTGACTCATCACATCCTGCGCCCATTTTTTCCCAACAGGAACCGTCCGTGGCAAATCTGCTCGACATCAAGCGACTCACCACCGTTTTCCATCTTGCCGAAGGGGACATCCATGCCGTGGACGGCGTCGATCTCTCCATTGCCGCCGGAGAAACCCTGGCCCTGGTGGGTGAATCCGGCTGCGGAAAAAGCGTAACCGCGGCATCCATCCTGCGGCTGGTGCCGCCGCCCGGCGAAATAACCGGGGGTGAAATCCGCTTTGACGGGGTCGACCTGCTGGCGGCAAGCGAGGCGGAGATGCGCTCCATCCGCGGGAACCGCATCGGCATGATCTTCCAGGAACCCATGACATCCCTGAACCCGGTATTCCGGATCGGCAGCCAAATCGCCGAAGGGCTCATCCTCCACCGCCGGCTCGGCCGCCGCGAGGCGCGGGAGGAGGCAGAGCGCCTGCTGGCCCTGGTGGGGATTCCCGAGCCGGCATCCCGGCTCGACGCTTATCCCCACCAGTTGTCGGGCGGCATGCGGCAACGCGTCATGATCGCCATGGCGCTGGCCTGCGGCCCGCGGCTTCTGATCGCTGACGAGCCGACCACCGCCCTGGACGTCACCATCCAGGCGCAGATCCTGGAGCTCCTCGACCGCCTCGGCGAAGAGCACCGCATGGCCCTTCTCCTCATCACCCACGACCTGGGGGTGGTTGCCGAGCGGGCCGACCGGACCATGGTGATGTACGCGGGACGGATCGTGGAAGAGGGGCCCACCGCCGAACTGGTGACCACCCCCCTGCATCCCTATACCGAGGGGCTTCTGGCGTCGCTCCCCCAGCGCAGCGTTCCGGGCGAGCCGCTGCGCACGATTGCCGGGCAGGTGCCGAGCCTGCTCGGCGGGCTCACCGGCTGCGGCTTCTGCAACCGCTGCCCCCGCAAGGTGCGGGAGTGCGCCCGGGAAACGCCTCCCCTCATCGAACGTTCGCCGGGCCACCGGGTCCGGTGCTGGAATCCCCTATGACCGACGATCATCTCCTCAGCGCGGAGAACCTTTCCAAGGCGTTTTCCGTCAGTGCCGGCCCCTTTTCCCCCCGACGGGAGCTGCGGGCCGTCTCGGACGTAACCTTCGGCATCGCTCCGGGCGAGACCCTGGGACTCGCCGGCGAGTCCGGGTGCGGCAAATCCACGGTGGGCAAGCTTCTCATGGGGCTGATCCCTCCCGACGCCGGCACCATCCGCTTCAACGACCGGGACGTGGCCCACATGACCCGCGACGAGCGCCAGTCGTTCCGCAAAGATGTGCAGATGATCTTCCAGGATCCGTTCTCCTCCCTGAATCCGCGCATGCGGGTGGCCGACATCGTGGGCGAGGCATTGGACATCCACGGCCTTGCCCCGCGCGGGGGACGCCGGGCCCGGACCCTGGAACTGCTGGACATGGTGGGACTCCAGGCGGGCCATGCGGACCGCTATCCCCACGAATTCTCCGGCGGCCAGCGGCAGAGGATCGGCATTGCCCGGGCCATTGCGGTCTCGCCCCGCGTCATCGTGGCCGATGAGCCGGTGTCCGCCCTGGACCTCTCCATCCAGGCCCAGATCATCAATCTTCTGCAGCAACTGAAACGCGATCTGGGGCTCTCGTATCTCTTCATTGCCCACGACCTGTCAGTGGTCAGGCATCTGAGCGACAGGGTGGCGGTCATGTACCTGGGTAAAATCGTGGAGATCGGGACGAGGGATGCGGTGTTTTCGCGGTTTCAGCACCCCTACACCGAGGCGCTCCTGTCGGCGGTCCCCCGAGTAAAGGCGGGATCCAGCCGCAAACGGATCATCCTGGCAGGCGATCCGCCTTCACCGATAACTCCGCCACCTGCCTGCCCTTTCCATCCGAGATGCCCCTATGTCGAAACGATTTGCCGTTCTGAAATCCCCCCCCTAGAAGAGAAGGAACCCGGCCACTTAGCAGCGTGCCACCTCAGTAAAAAACTGTTTGGTATGCCGGCACCTTTTTCTTGACAAGGCATGTTTAGAACCATATAACTATATGAAATATTCCCTAGGCCCCACCTCATTCTCCCGATTCCGGAGGGGCAACGCTTCCGCGGGCAACAGGAAGGATTTTTCATGAAAATGGAAGAATTCGACAAGAGCAGAAATTTCACCGACGAAGCGGAAATCTTCAAGGTGCTCGGCCACCCGGTCCGGCTCAAGATCGTGGCGGGGCTCTGCACGAGGGAATGTAACGTAAAGCATATCTGGGAGTGCCTCGGTCTTCCCCAGGCCACCGTTTCCCAGCATCTGGCCCTGCTCAAGAACAAGGGCATCATCGAAGGCAAGCGCGAGGGCGTCGAGGTCCACTACACAGTGGTCCACCCCTTGGCCAAAAAACTCATCGACGTGCTCGGCTAGTCTCTCCCCACCGTACTGACGTCACCCCAAATCCCCTCCCGGCGAGGGGTTTTTTTTGGAGCGCGCATGAACGGAACGAGCAGGCCCCAGGCAGTCTGATCTCCGGTCGGGGGAGTCGCCCGCACGGTCCCCTGTTTTCCGTCGCTTCACGCCCTCAGCTAACGCTTCCCCACCCCATAGACCACCGTATAGGTGGCCGGAATTCCATCGGCACCGCCGAAGCTCTCGGCATACGTCCGCATCATCGCCTCCATGACCCGCCGCCCCGAGAGGCCCCGCCCGGGAACCGGCGAGGCGTTGCCGGCGCCGATCCGCTTCACGGAGCGGAGAAAGGCCGGCACGTCCGGGTGGTATTCCACCTCGTCCTCATCGAACACCTCCACCGACCTGAATCCCGCCCGCGCCAGTGCCGTCCGCACTTCGTCCCGCGTGAAAAACCGGTGGGTCCGGTCCCTCCCCCCGCGCGGCACCGAATGGAGGGCGGCCCGGTAGGATGCCTTGAGCTCCCGGAAGGTGCCGTCGCCAAACAGGGCAAAGGCGAACAGCCCGTCATCGGCCAGAACCCTGCGGGCCTCCGCAAAGGCCCGGTCGAGCGTGGTGAGCCACTGGAAGGTGGAGGTGGAGACTACCAGGTCGAAGACACCATCGCGAAGGGGAAGATGTTCCGCATCGGCTACGGCGACCAGGCGCTCCATGGTCCGGCCCAGGTTGTCGCGGGCCTGCCGCGCCATGCCGTGGGCCAGGTCCACGCAGGTTATGGCGGCCGACGGGTAGCGGTCGGCAAGGCGCAGGGCCAGGGCGCCGGTGCCGGCTCCCACGTCGAGAATGCGGGCCGGTTCGACCCCCTCGGCAAAAAGGAGGGAAAGCATCCGCTCCATGACCCGCTTCTGCACGGCGGCGTAGGCATCATAGTCGGCGGCCCCTTGGTGAAAGGCGTTGCGGACCTTGCGGCGGTCAATCATCTCCGGCAACCTCGCGCAGAAAGCGTGTCACTTCGCTGTTGAATTCCCGGGGGCGGGAAAGGAAGGGGGCATGACCGGCTCCGGCGAACAACAGGAACCGGCCCAGGGGAAGATGATCCGCCAAATGGACGCCGGCCTCGGGGGGACAGATGGCGTCCCGGTCGCCGTGAATGACCAGGGCGGGCACGCGTATTTTTGCCAGGAGGTGGCGCTGGTCGCTTTCCGCCAGGGTGACGAGGGCGGCCTGGGCGGCCGTGGCGGCGGGACGGCGGTGCGGTGCGGCGATCTCTTGCCCGATGAGCCGTACGGATTCCTCAGAGAGCTCCCCCTCCGCGAACATGCTGTGGAAAAAACCGTCAAGCGCGGCATCGAACGAGCGCCGCAGGCGCAGCCCCAGCCCCCGGCATTCGGTGGCGGGAAGGCCGTGGGGCCAACCATCCGCTGCCGAGAATCGGGGGGTCGCCCCCACGAGCACGAGTGCGGCAAGGCGGTCTCCCAGCAGCGGTGCCGCCTCCAGGGCCGCCTGGGCACCGAGGGACCAGCCGGCGATCGCGGCCCGTTCCAGGCCAAGCCCGTTAAACAGTGACACAATATCTGCCGCGAAATCGGCGAGACAATACCCGTCACCCGGCGCCGTGGACCGGCCGTGGCCCCTGAGATCCACGGTGATGAGCCGGAACGAGGCTGCCAGCGGCCGCTGGAAGGCCCAGACGCCACCCTCCATGGCCCAGCCGTGGACGAGCACCAGGGGGAAGCCGTCCCCCTGGTCGTCATAATGGATCGTCAGGTTGTGGTCTGTTTGGAGAAACGGCATGACACCTCGGTTCACACGATGCCCAGTTCTTTGCCGATCCGCGTCATGGCGGCCACGGCGCGCTCCAGGTCGGACTCGTCGTGGGTGGCCATGAGGGTGCAGCGGAGACGGCAGGTACCGGCCGGCACCGTGGGGGGGCGAATGCCCTGGACGTAATATCCCTCCTCAAGAAGCCGCCGGGTAAAGGCCATGACCGGTTCGGCCTCACCTACCAGAGCTGGAACGATCTGGGTTTCGCTCCCCATGGTGTCGAAGCCGGCCCCCTGGAGCGCGTCCCGGAACAGAGCGGCGGAACGGGCCAGGCGGCGGCGTAGCGCGTCCCTTCGGGGGAATCGACCAGGTCCAGGGCGGCCCGGGCCGCGGCCAGGACCGCCGGGGGGAGCGACGTGGAAAAGATGAAGCTGCGGGCCCGGTTTACGAGCAGTTCCACCACCTCGGCGGAGGCGGCGACATAGGCGCCGAAGCCGCCAAGGGCCTTGCCGAGGGTCCCCATCTGGAGATCGATGTCGGCCGTCACCCCGAATTGTTCGGCGGTTCCCCGCCCGCTCTCCCCCAGCACCCCGGTGCCGTGGGCGTCGTCCACCATGAGCAGGGCGCCGTACTGCCGCTTGAGGGCCGCCAGGGCGGGGAGCGGTGCCAGGTCACCGTCCATGCTGAAGACGCCGTCGGTGACGATGAGCATGCGGCCGGCGCCCCGGTGCTCGGCCAGGAGGCGCTCCAGGGCGTTCATGTCGTTGTGGGGGTAGCGGACGAACCGGGCCCGGGAGAGCAGGCAGCCGTCCACGATGCTTGCATGGTTGAGCCGGTCCGAGAACACCACGTCGCCCCGGCCGGCCAGGGCGGGGATGATGCCGCTGTTGGCCGCGTACCCCGAATTGAAGACCAGGGCCGCCTCGGTTCCCTTGAACCGGGCGAGCCGCTCCTCCAGAGCCGCGTGGAGCTCCATGGTGCCGGAGACGAGCCGCGAGGCGCCGCTGCCCGTGCCGTAGCGCTCCACGGCCTCCACGGCCGCCCGTTTGAGGGCGGGGTGATCGGCCAGCCCCAGGTAGTTGTTGGAGCAGAGGAGCATTACCTCCCTCCCCTCCACCACCACCCGGCTCCCTTGGCTCCCCGCCACGGTCCGCAGGCTCCGGTGAAGGCCCTGCTCCCTGAGTTGCTGCAATTCCCCGGCAATGCTTCGCGTCACGCTCTCCTCCCGGCGTCTGTCCCAAGAGTAATTTTTTAGCACAGTGGCACCCGGATCGTCAACCAAGCCGAGAACAGAGGTTGACAACGGTCATGGCTTTACTCCCCGGATTCCCCCATGGTATAAAAAATGTACCAAATCCGTTATCTCCCGGTCAGGAGCCATGGTACATCACTCGACCCATTCCCGCCGTTTCGTCATCCCCGACATCCATGGGTGCGCCCTGACCCTCGACCGGCTGCTGTTCCGGGTCCTGGGCCTGACGCGCCGGGACGATCTCTACCTGCTGGGGGACTACATCGACCGGGGTCCCCGGAGCCGGGAGGTCATGGACCTGCTCATCTCCCTGTCGCTCAAGGGCTACCGGGTTCGCGCGCTGCGGGGCAACCACGAGGAAATGTTCCTGAACGGCTGCCGGGACCGGAACGCCTTCAGGCTCTGGACCCTGAACGGCGGCCTCGCCACCCTCGGAAGCTTCGGCGTTGAGGACGCCTGCGAGGTGCCTGCCCACTATCGCCGCTTCATGGAGCAGATGCCGTGCTACCTGGTGCTGCCGGACTTTGTGCTCGTCCACGCAAGCCTCGACCTCTCGCTCCCCGACCCCTTCGCCAACCGGGAGGCGATGCTCTGGAGCCGCTCCCTGGAGGTGCGCAGGGAACGGCTCGGCGGGCGCCGGGTCATCGGCGGCCACACCCCCATGACCCGGCAGGAGATCGAACAGGGGCTGGCCACGGACCGGATCGTCCTCGACAACGGCTGCGTCTACCCGGAGCGGCCGGGCATGGGGTCCCTGGCGGCCCTGGAGCTCGACGGCATGACGCTCCATTTCCAGGAGAACATCGACCGATGAAACACTTCCGCAAGGAACTCTGGTTCGAGACGCGCCAGCGCCGCCAGTTCATCAACATTACCCCCACGGTGCGGGAATGCCTGCGGGAAAGCGGCATCCGCGAGGGGCTGCTCCTCTGCAATGCCATGCACATCACGGCAAGCGTCTTCATCAACGACGACGAGTCGGGGCTCCACCACGACTTGGAGGTCTGGCTTGAGGGGCTTGCCCCTGAAAGACCCTATGAACGCTACCGTCACAACGGTTATGAGGATAACGCCGACGCCCACCTGAAGCGGACGGTCATGGGCCGGGAGGTCGTAGTTGCGGTCACGGCCGGGGAACTGGACCTGGGACCGTGGGAACGGATCTTTTACGGAGAGTTCGACGGCAAGCGCCGCAAACGTGTCCTGGTAAAAATTATCGGCGAGTGACCTTGCGTCGGCCGAAAGATTGCATATTTCTCATCCAGACCGATCCCACTGACCACCTGTCCAAGGAGCAGCGCCCGGGTGAACACCCTGACGGCAAGACATTTCACCATCTTCGTGATTCCCGCTGCGCTTCTGGCGGCAACCTTCTGGTTCGTGCCCCGGGTGCCGGAGCTGCCCCCGGCACGACTTGAACTGCTCGCCCACCTCCCCTACCCGGCGATTGCCCTTGGCGCCATCCTCTCCATCCACTTCCACCGGGGACGGGCGCTGTTCGTCTTCTTCCTGCTGGCGGTCTCGCACTGGAGCTTTCAGGGGAATGCGGCGGAACTCCCCCGGGGGATCGAGGCCACGGTGCTCTTCCAGGCCGTCACCCTGCTCGTGCCGCTCAACATCGCCCTGTTCTCGCTCATGCGGGAACGCGGGATCATCACGGTAGCGGGGCGGGTCCGCTTCGCGTTCCTGGGGTTCCAGGCCCTGCTCGTCTGGTGGGCCATGACACCGGGGCACGTGGCGGGCCAGCAACTGCTGGCGGGCCATTTTACCGGCGCCGGCATGGTTGCCGGGTCTCCTCTTCCTCCACCGGCCATTCCGGCAATCGTCCTTTCGGGGCTGCTGGTGGCGGCGCGGGCAGGCCTGAAGCAGTCACCCGTGGACAGTGCGTTCCTGGGGGTGCTGGTGGCCTTTGCCGCGGCGGGCAACGGCATCGCCCACCCCCACGTCACGCCTGTTTTCATGACTGCCGCGGCGGTCATCCTGTCGCTCGGCGTGCTCAAGGATTCCTACAACATGGCGTTCCGGGACGAGCTGACGGGACTCCCGTCCCGCCGGGCGCTCAGCGAGCAGCTCACCTGGCTGGGCCGGCGCTACAGCGTTGCCATGGTCGACGTCGACCACTTCAAGAAGTTCAACGACACCTACGGACACGACGTGGGGGATCAGGTGCTCCGGCTGGTGGCGGCAAAACTGCGCGGCGTGGGAGGCGGGGGCAAGGCCTACCGCTACGGCGGCGAAGAGTTCACCATCCTCTTCCCCAACCGGACGAGGGAAGAGGTCCTTGGCCGTCTGGAAGAGCTGCGGCGGGCCATCGCCGATTACCGGATGCGCCTGCGCTCCTCGGACCGGCCCGCCTCCAGCAGGGAGGGAAAGAGGCATCGCTCCGGGATGCCCCAGGGACGCGGCTGCGTCTCGGTCACCATCAGCATCGGCGTGGCCGAGAGCAGCGGCGAGCTCCGCCGCCCCGCCGACGTCATCAAGGCGGCGGACGACGCCCTCTACCGCGCCAAGGGGCGCGGCCGCAACCAGGTAAGCACCTGATCCGGCAGGGGTGCCCTCTCCCCGCACATCCCATTCCTCCTCCGATTGCATTCTTCCGACCGACCGCTATACTTTTTTCTTGTCATCCCACACCATCGCCCGGAAACGGCAAGGAGGCACTCCATGAAACACGGATTCATAGCGGCGTTCACCCTGGCGGCATTCACCATCACTTCGCTTACCGGGTGCGTAACGGTTTCCGAAGAGCACAAGGGCGCGGCAAAAGGGGCCGGCTACGGAGCGGCGGCGGGCGCCATCGCAGGCGCAGTGCTCGCCGGTGAAGGGTCGCGCACCAAGGGGGCGGTCTTCGGCGGTCTGGCGGGCGCACTCATCGGGGGACTCATCGGCAACTACACCATCGACCGCAAGTCCACCGCGGAGCAGACCGCGGCCCGGTACAACTACCAGCCCGCCTCGGGCACCATGGTGCGGATAGAGAATGTCTCCACCACGCCCACGAGCGTCAACGCCGGCGAAAAAGTGGAAATCCAGACCACCTATGCCCTGCTGACCCCTTCCGCCTCTGACCAGACCAATGTGACCGAGTCGGTCGAGATCCGCTACGGCGGCGATCTCGTCGGCAATCCCGAAGCCACCGTGGCCCACACGGGAGGCACCTACACCTCCACCATCCCGATCATCCTGCCGGCGGACGCAAAGAAGGGAAACTACAAGGTGATCACCACCGTCAAGACCGACTCGGGAAAGGACACGCGGGAAACATCCTTCACGGTGCGGTAGGACCCAGCGGCATTCCCCCCATCCACGCAAAAAAGCGGGACCCGGCAGCAGACGGCGCCGGGTCCCGCTTTTTCGTCTCCGTCACGCGGCTGGCCGGTCAGTCGCCGTATTCGCGCCCCCAGGTGTCCCTGAAGGTGATGTGGTGCAGATCGTTCTGGGACTTGACATCGTCAAGGATCGTCTGGGCTTCCTCATCGGTGAAGCCGACGCTCGGACGCACCCCCATCCAGTGGGTGGTATCGCCCGACGGGTTATCCAGAGGGCGCGGCAGGGGGGGCCCCGGCTTGTAGCGGCCGTTCAGAAAGAGGGCCGCCTCGTACTGCCGGTGGCGCTTCACCATCCGCACATCCACCAGGAACCCGTTTTTGGTTTCTTTGGACAGGATCGACTCATGGACGTCCATATCGCTGGGCACATCGTAAAACTCAGGCATTGCTTCCCCCGGTAGCGTGTAGTATGTCAGGTTTCCTTACAGTCTCATATCGGCAGGTTGCCCTGTTTTCTTGAGCAGAAACTCGCTCATTGCGGCATCCACGCTGCGGATGTGTGTCTTGAGCCAGTCAATGAGCGTCTGGTTCACCCTCAGCACAAAGTCCCGCGTGACTCCCGACTCCACCAGCTCGGCCTTCAACCGCTCCAGGGTAGCACGAAAAATGAGGTGCTCGGCCCGATGCCGTTCATACTCGGGATACCCGGCTTCCCGCTGAAGCCGTTCCTCGGCTTCGAAATGGCTATCAACGTAATCGTCCAGGAACACCATCATTTCCACGACCTCGTCCAGTTCGCGCCCCACCATGCAGGCGTCGAGGAGCTTTTCCAGTTGAACGAAGAGCGCCCGGTGCTGGGTGTCAATTTCCCAGATGCCCACTGTCAAATCATCGGTCCACATGGCCCGTCCTCCTGAAAGATGAATAGTTCCATGTCATTCTAAGCAAAAGCGGGGCCAGCATCCCGAGTGTAGTATCGTTTCTGGAACATGACGAAACCGGCTGCCGGCACCCTGAGCTCTACGGCCCGAATGGCGGGACCGGCATCCCGCACCACCACCCTGCGGCGCACCTGGTCCGGATCGGTGGAGTAGCGGCAGACGAAAGCGTCCCCTGCCCGGTGGAGGGAGCCGTCCACGAGCACCAGGGCGGTGCGCGGATGGTCAGGATCGGTGTTGATGGCGAGGACTATCTCTTCGGTGTCGAAGATCCGCGACCAGGCCACCACGGAGCGGATCTCGCCACCGATGGCGTAGGGAAGCCCGAAGTTCACCCCGTCGCCGGAGATCTCCCGCAGATACTGGCGCCCCCGGCGCAGGGCGATGATGTCCCGCCGCAGGGCGAGGACCTTGGCACACTCCCGGTAGACCGGGTTATCCTCGTCGAAGAAGTGGACCCCGCGGCTGCGGAAGGCGCCAAAGGGGCCGCCGAACATGCATTCGCGCAGGTAGCGGTCGTCCCCCCCTTCGCCGTCGAAGGCCTGCTCGGTACCGTAGTAGATGCAGGGGATGCCGAGGGTGGTGGCATTGAGCGCCAGGGCATTCAGCACCAGCCGGCGCCACGAGGGATCGCCGGCACAGAACCGCTCTTTCTTGGCGCCGCGGCAGACCTGGTCGTGATCGTCGATGACCGTCACCACCTTGTCGCGGAACCAGGCGTGGGACTCCTTGCGCACCAGCAGGGAGTTGCGGAAGAGATCGAAGTAGTCGGCCGGATTGGCCTTTCCCTTCACCAGATCCTCCAGGCGCAGCGGAATGTCGTCCACCCCCAGCGCGGCGTTGAGGCCGGTGGTCTCCAGGGTGTCAAAGGCGTTGACCCGGCCGCCGGTGATCTCGCCGATGAGATAGAAATTCTCCTTGCCGATCCTCTGGGCGAATTCGTGGATGGCTGAAGCGAAAAAGCGGGTGGCCCCGGGCCCCATATGCTTTACGGTGTCGATCCGATAGCCGTCCAGGTCGGCGTAGGCGATCCAGTACTTGTACGCCTCGCAGAGCGCCAGGAGCGCCGGGGACGGACTGAACGTATCCACGTCCCCGTCTCCCAGATGGATGTCCTTCAGGTCGAAGAAATCACCATCCAGGTACTCGTGGTAACGGTCCCAGTCCCGGATGTATCCCTTGCGCGTGAAGCACTCCGGCGCCTGCAGCTCCCGGGGCCAGACCGCACCGTCTGGCCAGGCCCCGGCGGGGGACGGGCCGAAGGGGAGCGACGGCGTGCCGTCGGCCGTGCGGAATCCCGTCACCGGGTAGCAGGTGCCGCCGTCGTAGGGGGTGTATCCCCGGTCGTAGGCGAACACGTTGCCCGCATGATTGAGGATGATGTCGAGGATGACGTAAATGCCGTTGGCGTGGGCCACGCGGACCAGTTCCCGCAGGTCGTCGCGAGTGCCGAAGTGGGGGTCCACGTCCAGGAAGTTCTGGATACCGTAACCGTGGTAGGTGGGGACGAAGGAGCACTGCTTGAACAGGGGGCTGACCCAGACCGCGGTCACCCCCAATCGCCGGAGATACCCCATCTTGCCCATGAGGCCCTTCAGATTCCCGCCGCACCAGCGGGTGCCGGCCTCGCGCCAGGCCGCGGCCTCGGGCTCGGTGGCGATGGCGTTGCCCGCATCGGCCGGGCGGTACGGCGGGGTGTCCCCCCGGCTCGTGCGCCGTCCCCGGTTGTCCCGGTAGCCCGTTTCGTTGCCGTCGGAAAAGCGGTCGAGCAGCAGGAAGTAGAGCACCTCGTCCTCCCAGGCTGACGGGGAAGGGTGAAAGATGCGGTTGCAGAGGCGTTCCAGATCCAGGTCCCTGATCGATTGCGGTGCCGTCATGGCGTGATCCTCCTTTTTCCGCTGAAAGAGAAAAGCCCTCTCCCGGCAAGGGGAGAGGGCCTGAAACAACCGCTGAATCGAACGCTAGCTGATCTTCAGCACGATCTTCCGAAGTGCTTGTCTTCTTCCACCTGGTCCATGGGGAAGACCTTCTCGATGATCGGTACTATGGTTCGGTCGGCGAACTTCGGCAGAGCCGTCCTTGTGAACTCGGCCACGATCTCCCCCTTGTCCTTCACGGGACGGGAGCGGAGCACGGAGCCGATGATCTGTTGCCGCTTCACCATCATGAGCGCCAGATTGAGCTCAGCCTTGATGCCGCTGATGACGCCGATGATGACGAGCCGCCCGGCGTAGGCCAGAGAATTCATGTTGGGGACCAGGTACTTGGCGCCCACGTGATCGAGGATCACGTCGACCCCCTTCTTGCCGGTGAACTCCTTCACCGCCTCGGAGAAGTCAGGGGTCTGGGTGAAGTCGACGACCAGGTCGGCGCCCAGGGCCTTGACCCGGTCCATCTTTGACGGATGGGCGGTGACAACGATCTTCGTGTTGGGAACCAGGGCCTTGCAGAGCTGGATGCCGGCAGTGTTCACCCCGCCGCCGCCGCCGTGGAGGATGACGCTGTTGTTGTCCTTGAGCCCGCCGATCATGAAGACGTTCAGGAATGCCGTAATGTAGGACTCGCAGACGCAGGCCGCCTCCTCGAAGCTCATGCTTTCGGGAATCCGCATGAGGTGGCTCGCGTAGGCCACCGCGTACTCCGCGTAGCCGCCCCCTCCGACCAGGGACATGACCCGGTCGCCCACCTGCCAGCCGGTGACGCCCGGGCCCAGCTCCTCGATGGTGCCCGAAACCTCCAGGCCGAGGATTTCCGAATCACCCGGCGGAGGCGGATACTTTCCCTCCCGCTGAACGAGGTCGGGACGATTGACGGAGGTGGCCACCACTTTGACGAGCACCTGCCCTTCCGCCGGTTTCGGCCTCTCCGCCTCCCCTACCTTGAGAACATCAAGCCCGCCAAAGCCGTCGAGCAGTACTGCTTTCATAGCTGTTCCTCCTTGAGTGGAAAAGTCACGGAATTAATCCCGACACTCTAGCCAACAAACAGCGTTCTGTAAACACAAAATCCAGAGTGAGCCCGACTCCGGCGCTTTCCCGTCAGAAGAAGGTAGCCGCCACGAAGAACGCCACCATGGCCCGGGCCGGCAACAGCGCTCCGGCAATGCCGATCAGGACGGGGACCACGGCGAGAAGCCAGAGGACGGTGGTAACGGCCCGCTATCCCCTGCGGCAGAGGACCGGCACCGTGGCCAGCGCCTTGGCCCGTTTGGCGGGATCATCGGGGAGCCGCAGCCTGTCCATCATGAATCCAACGGTTTCCACGAAGGCGAAGGCATCACGTACCACACCGGCGCTGTCCGCCTCCCCGGAGGAGGGATGCTCGGGGACGTAGACCAGGGTCTTGCGGTCGGCGGTCAGGCTCCAGGCCACGTAGACCCGGACGGCTTCCCGCCGTTTCAGGACGCAGATGTACGCGCCGCAGGTCTGGGGCACATGCCCCGGCGGCGACACGTTCACGTAGTTGAGGGGCAGGTGGAGTTCCACCACATCGGCGGGATCGTGGTATTCGACGCAGGACAGGGACGGGTCGAGACGGAAGGCCCCGCCGCCGGATAAGCCGGAATTCGCCCCATCCCCGAATGAAAAGTCGTCTGATGCGTTTTCTCCACCGGAAAGCAGCTCGTCGACCGTGGCAGCTACGCCGGCACTCCAGCCGGATTCGGAGGACGCGGCGGACGGCACGGGAGGCGGTGAAACCGGCAGCGACGGCAACTCCGCCGGTCGGGGAGCAGTCTCGCGACGGACGGGACGGACCGGTTCCCGCGCCGCGCCCAGGCGCTCCACCTCCGTCTGCAGCGCGGCGATTCTCGCGGCGGCCGTCTGCTCGGCCAGCGCCTTGGCGGCTGCAAGCCGTTCCAGCTCGGATCGGAGCGCTGCCGCTTCCGCCTCTGCGGCTGCCAGCGCCTCCACGGCGCCCCCTTCGCCCGTGCGGAGCACCAGCCGGCGGACCGCTTCCCGCTCGGCCGCAACCACCGCCTCTTCGGCGACCAGCGCGGCCAGGCGCGCAACAGCCCCGTTCCGCTCCGCTTCCCGCTCAGAGGCCTGCTGCCGGAGCGACTCCTCCAGCGATTCAATATCCCTGGCGGCAACGGCGCCGGCGGCTTCGCGTTCCTCCTCCCCCCGCCGGACCGCCTGTTCCAGCTCCCGGACCCGCTCGGCCCCGAGCCGTTCAGCCTCTTCCTTCTCCCGTGCCATGCGGGCGATATCGCGCTCAAGGATCTCCTGGCGCGCTTCAGAAGCCTTCCGGGCCTCTTCCCACTCGGCCGACAGACGCGCCAGCCGGTCGCGGAGCTCGGATTCGGCGCTCCCGGCCGAGGACTCGGCCCGTTCCCGCTCCGCCGTCAGCCGGCTGAGCTCCGCGGTGAGTTCCGCCACCTCGGTCGACTCGCCGGATCCGAGCCGCGCCAGCTCCGCGCCGAGGTGCTCGATGTCCGCCCTCAGGCGAGCCACCTCGGCACCATGGGCGGCGGTCCGCGCGGTCAGCTCCCGTTCGTCTTCCGCCTTTCGGCGCTCCAGTTGTGCGATCTCGGCTTCGAGCGACTTTTCCTTCCCGGCAAGGGCCCGCCGGATTTCCTCACGTTCGCGGCCCAGTTCGGCAATGCGGGCGTTGAGCTCCTCCAGCCGGGCGTTCCCCTCGCGCTCCTGGGCCGCGTTTTCGGCCTCCATTCGGCGCGCCTCCGCCTCCTGGGCCTTCACATCGGGGGCAGACGACGCCTTCTTCGGGGCCGGTTCCGCAGGCGGTCGTGGGGCCTCTGCCGGCGTGGCCTCCTTTTCAGGGCGCTTGGCGGCGGGACGTTTTCCCGCCGGCTCCACCGTCCCGGTCATGGGAGGAGCCGCAGGACGGCGAATCACCCGGATTTCCCGGATGACCACCTCGCGCATGGCCTTGCTGTAGCGGAGATTGACCTCCTGCATGACAAAGCCGAGGGATTCGGCAAAGGCTATGGCTTCAGCCACGAGGGCATCGTGCGATTCCCCCTCGGCCGGCTCGCGGTCAGGACGGTACAAGGCCATACAGCGGCGGTCCGTCTGCTCGAGGGCCACATAAACCCGGGCCCGTTCACCCTCTCGGACGACACAGACAAAGGCCAGGCAGGGAGAGGGGGGGCGATCGCCGCATGCGGTGGTGACCGGTTCCACCGAGCGGTGGATCTCGATGACCCCTGACTCGTCGGCTTCAATGGCGGTTCGTGCACTGTCGGGAACAAACATGAGCTACACTCTACCCCATTTTGGGCATAAGGCAAACCGGATGTCCGCATGCCGGGAACAGCGGCGCAGGGACGGCCAAACGGCATCGGACCGCGCACTGGTCAACAGTGGAGCGGCCCGATGGCGCTGAAAGGATCAGTGGCAGGACGACTTCCCGGTCAGGGGATTTCGACCATCAGGAGATCGCCGGGACCGACCTTGAGCTTCTTCTCGATGGCCCTGCAAAGGATGATTTTGCCGTCATAGGCCGCATCGTTCTCGTTGACCACCATGAAGGGGAAGATCGCCGAGATGCCGTTGGCGCTGCTGGTGAGCTTGAGTTTCTTGACCGCTCCGGTCTTGTAGAAGTTGCCGACCTGCTGGGCCGTGACCTGGTTGAGAGCTCCCATGCCCAACTGCTCGAAGGAGCTCCCCACGGTGGAATCAGCGATGTGGCAGGCCGGCAGGACCAGAATGCCGGCGGCGGCCTCTGCCACGGGCGCCTGCGCGACCGCCGGCCTTGCGAAAACCTGGTCTGTGGCTGCGGCAATGAGCGCGTCAAGCTTTCCCTTGGCCACGTTCAGGGAGATGTTGAGCACCTGCAGGTTGATGGCCCTGGTGCAGAGCAGGAGCAGAAATGCCTCGCTCAGGGGCTTGACGACGATCCGCCCGTCATTGTACCGGAAGTCGAGCAGGTCGAAGGAGCCGACCGCGGTGCGCACGCCGCTGTTGCGATCCGCCACTGCAGCGGATGCCTGTCTGACAATGGATTCGTCAAACAGCGGGGGAAAGGCGTGAACCATGAGCTCCCCGCCGCTGCCGCAGACAAGGCTGCCGACAACCCCCGGAACCGCATTCAACTGAGTAAGAACCTCGCGCATATCCTCTCCCACCCGTCAGCCTCCGCCGGTCTGCCCGCGGCACGCTACTTGCGACCGGCAAACGTGGAGCGGATCTCGTTTTCCACGTGGGCCAGGGAACTGTCGCCGCGAACCGCGATGGAGACGTAGTGATTTTTTGCTTCGAACAGAAGGATCTGCTTGCCGCGGGCATGGACCGCCGCCGACTTCACCTCGCCCAGGCCGAACAGCCCTCCCAGGCGCGAACCAATGCCCGCGAGGCTCAGG
Source organism: Geobacter anodireducens (assembly GCA_001628815.1). Classification (NCBI taxonomy): domain Bacteria; kingdom Pseudomonadati; phylum Thermodesulfobacteriota; class Desulfuromonadia; order Geobacterales; family Geobacteraceae; genus Geobacter; species Geobacter anodireducens. The sequence goes on along the minus strand of CP014963.1, from coordinate 936,657 downwards.
CCCTTGGCGGAGAGAACCTCGGCCTCGAAACTGTCATCATCAAGGGGAGTTCCGTCCTTTTTCATCAAAACAGCATAGGAGACACCCGCAATTTTGACGATGCGTTCCGCGACAGCGCTCATACGGGTTTGCACGGCAGCCGGAGCCGCCTCATCCTCTCGCCGTGTCCCCCCATCGGCGCGCAGGGCGGCCTGTTCCTCATCCATCAGGCGATGGGCCTCCAGCAGCAGGAAGCTGATGCTCTGCTGGATGGTGCGGCTCGTGGTGGTCACCTTCGGCTGGATAGTGAACCGCCCTTCCGGCCAGCGGATGATCTCGTAGAGAGCCATCTCCCCCATCATTTTTCCCTGCTCGGCATGAATGATGTCGCCGTCGCGGAAAAAGATCATTCCCTGCCGCTCCCGATACTCCACGGCAATGCAGCCGGAAAACCGGTTGTGCCCCTTGAGCTGAATGACATCAGTCAGGGGGAGACCGGCGACGGACCCTTCGAAACCACTCGGATTTTCCCGTTGCAGAGCTTCAGCCATCGCTTCTCCTCCTTTCTGACCCACTGGACCCGAACCAATTTAAAGCATTTTCCATGCCTGTCTTTTCACGTGGTATCCTCCAGCACTGCATGGCGTACAAATCAGGCCGCTACCAGACATGAACGGATAGCCCTGCATAGGGTACCGTGTCAATTTAAGGTTAGACGCAACGCCATATGGCAGCATTCGCCAATGCAAAGCACTGGCAGGAGATTGCGCTCAGGGATGGACCCGCACCGTAGCGGACGGTGTTAACGGATGATTGTCGGATGACAGATGATGCAGTCGCGTACCGCCCGGATCGGGATGTTCAGTTCCGGATCAATGGCGTACACGTGGCACGAGGTGCACTCCACGAATTCCGGAATGCCATCATTGTTGATGTCGCGGAAGGTGAATACCAGCTTGTGGTGGATTTCGGGCAGGGGACGGTCCGGAAACTCCGTCTGCGGGGCGTGGCACCGCAGACACGCGTCGGGATTCTCCATTTCGGCGGGAGGGACGGCGTCGTGCTTCAGGTGGCGGAGGCTGCCGTTACGCACCCGCTGGACGAACGCAGGGTCGATCGGCATGCCGTTGCGCGTGGCGCGCATGGTGGAATACCAGGAAAAGAAGGGCTTGACCGGGTCGCTGCCGTGGCATGAATAGCAGCGCTCAGGGTACGGTACCGGGTCGACCACGTGACAGCTCAGGCATGCCGGCGCGCCCGCCCCGTCCGCGGCGCCGAGCAGGTTGGCTCCGTGGCAGACCTTGCACTGGTTGAGGGCCTCGGCCCCACTGCTCGAAAAGCTTTCGGTGGTCGGGAAGCGGTGATAGGTCACCCAGATGGGGGTGTGGGCCGCCGTGGCAGCCGGAGAAATGCCGTTGCCGGCATTTGACCCGCCGCCGCAACCGGCAAGGGCGAGCGCAACGAGTCCCGCGAGTGCGATGAGCCTCTTCATGGCCAGCGTGCTCCGATCCGTGATATCGCCGTCAACCATGACACGGCCGACAGGTGGCGGCTGCGCGGGGGTTGCCGTGACAGCGGAAGCAGGAGGACGGGTCGAGCCGCCCGTCTATCCGGTGGCGGGAAAGATAGTCGCCCCGGTGCTGCATCCTGCGGAAGGTCTCTGTCGGGTTCTTCTCCGACGGCTTGAGTTCGGTCCGGCTCGCATGGCAATCGTTGCAGAAGCTCTGTTCGTGGCACAGGGCGCAGATGTTCTGGTTCTGGTATGCAACCATCCGGTGCGAATCGGTGAACAACGGCGTGTGATTGTAGCGCTCAAAGTCCACCGGCTCCTTCCGGTAGCCGTGGCACTTGGTGCAGAACTCCCGCCGCTCGCCCAGCTCGAAAATCGGCGGATGCTTGACGGGCAGCCGGTAGTGCGCCTGCTGCGTGCAGGAAACAACAAGGGCGAGGAGCATGTACCCCCCTGCCATGAAAACGGCTCTACGATTCATATGCCTGATTCCATTTCTTTTCCGCTGACCGGTCCATTACGCTCTTACCTGCGAAACGCATAGGTCACGGCAAGGGTGCCGCGGTAATCCTTGTGGAAATAGGGATCATTGCTGTAGTCCACCGAAAGCTTGAGGGAAAGCGCCGGGTCCGGCATCTTTCTCCCCAGGCCGGCGGAAACGAAGAGCGCACTGTTCTCTCCGTAGATGGCCCGGTCGTAGCGGACGTAGGTGACATCGCCGGTGGCGAACCAGGGGGTGAAATCTCCGTAGAGATAGCCGCGCCCCAGGTAGTAGCGGTTTTCTGCCAGGTCGCCCTGAACGCGGCCGAATTCCAGGCCTGCTTCCGAAAAAATGCCCCGCCGCACCGTTGCCAGGGCGGTGGCCATGTGGGCGTTGCCGAACCGGCGGTCATAGGTGAGGTACTTGTACCTCCCGCCAAACTCCACGCTCTCGGCCGGATACCAGAATCCTTCGGCGCCCGCAATCTCCACCCGGTCGCCGAGTGCCGTCTGGAAACGGAACGGCCGTGAGGCCCCGGAGCGGTCGTTGAGATAGTCGGAATACCGGTACCGTTGGTAAAAGGGGCGGAACTCCATGGAGGCAAACGGTATCCGGGCTTCGTAGGAATGTTCTCCCCACCCGCCCGTCAGGAGGTTGAGGGTCGAATGGCCGAACAGCGAGATACCGGCCGGCAGGATCAGGGAGAGGTCGGCGCCCAGGAGCTCCTCGCTCCGGGAGCCGTCATTGGCCACGTACTTGTATGAGATCCCCGCGTCATAACGGCCGCGCTGTCCCTGGACGATCCGGGCTCCGTAGATCAGGTCGCCGCTGCGGCCCGCCGCGCTGCCCGCACCGACCGGCATGCCGGCGAATGCCGAGAGGGCCACCGTCGGCACGAGCTCCGTTCTGGCATAGAGGCCATCGAAACTCTCCCGCATCACCCCCTCGAACAGGTACTGGCGGCCGATCCGCACCTGGTGATCGCGGTCGGGATCGATGTATTCCAGATAGGCATAGAGGAGATCGCCCTCGGCATCGCCATCCTCGTGCGAATCCCGCAGGTCGAGCCGCCCCCAGCCGTAGGCGTGGAGCGAGAGCCCCGGCGTGGTTACGCTGCCGTAATCGATCCGCATGAATTCGTAGACCGGCAGAAGGGAGCGCCCCCTGCCGTTGCGGTCGTCCCGCTCGTAGACCCTGACGATGGTATCGGAACTGATCCCCAGATCAACGGCCCGGCAGACCGCGGGCACGGCAAGAACGGCTGCGAACAGTATCAGTTGTGCGGTCATCCACCAGGAACGCGTCAATGCATCCCCCTCCTCGTGGGCATGTCGGCCCCCCTCTCCGGCCATCCTGGCGGAGGAGGGGGGCATCACAACGGACTGTCAGCGCTGGCGCACCGGCGGATTGTGGGCGTCCTGGTGGCAGGTCAGGCACTTGGGGAAACGGTCGTGGAGCTGCTTGGAGTGCGGCAGGCCGTGGCATTCGCCGCACTGGGGAATGTAGCCGTGCCTGGAGTGGCAGGCGGCGCAGTTGACCGTACCGTGGCGGCTCGGCGTTCCCGTCCAGGCGGCGTAGACCTTGCCGTGGCAGGCGCCGCAGGTCCGCGCGCCCACGTCCTTGGCATAGGTGACCTGCTTCGGCTTGTGGACCGGGTGGCATTCGCTGGCGCAGGTCTTGAACTCCTGTCCTTCGTAATGGGGCTTATGACACATGTTGCAGGACGGAATCACCCCGTGCCCCGTATGGCAGGCGGCACAGGCCAGGCTGGTGTGCTTGCTCGGGTACTGCTTCAACTCGGCCGGCGGACCAGCGTGGCAGACGGCACAGGAGTCGGTGAGCTTCTTCGTCATGGGAAGCCGGGCGATGGAGTGCGGATTCGTATGACATTCGGAGCACTGGGTAAAGACCTGCACGTGGGGGACCGACGGCGTGGAGTGACAGTCGGCGCACTTGGGCATTATTTCATCCCAGTTGTTCTTCCGCGGATTGAAGCTGTGGAAGCTCTTGTGACAGCCCTGGCAGGTGAAGGTATGCCGGCCGCCGTCCTTCTTGATATCCTGGAACGCGGAGGGATGGCACTGGCCGCACTGGGTGACCGTAAGGGGGGGCGGGTCGGCCGCGAAGAGCTCCGGTTGCTTCTCGATAGTGACCGTGGCCACGGGCCCGCTCGCGTGGGTACCCATGCCTGCGGGCAGTTTCCCGGTCCCGCTCTTTTCACTCGCGTCACCCGCCGGCATCCATCCGAACAGGGCAACCATCCCGACCAGAACCGCCACCGCCGCCACTCCGCTCAAACCGCCCCTGTCACATCTCATGGAGTCGTTCCTTTCTTCGTTCGGCTTCCGGCGCCATCAGGAATTGCCGAAAGAAATTAGCGTATACCAATAACCCTGAACGTGCCGCCCTGTCAAGCAATGAAATGGCAGCCGCTGCCTTTTCGAAACACCCCACAATTATTCAACTTTTTGCATGATTAGATAAAATCTTAAAGAATTTCCCGGCCAGGCCGAATAATACTCTTAACAAGTCGGTACCCTCACTCACCGAAACAGATCAGGAAGTGACGCATGTCCGCAGACAAAAACATGTATGACACGGTGCTCGCCTATTTCGAGCAGGAGTTCGCCGCCGTCAGGGAACGGTTACAGGAAGGCCGGTATGCCGGACTGAAGGAGCGGATTCTTGTCAGCCTGAAAATCAGCGATGCCCTGACCCTGCTTGCACCCTATACGCGGGGCGACCAGCGGGCGCGCAAGCTGGTAAAGGCAGGCGAAGCGCTTCGAACGGAACTTCTCTCTGTGCGGGACGTCATCGAGAAGAAGAGAGCACCCCGCAAAAAGCGGCAGGACATGCTCATCTGCCAGGTGCTCAGAAGGCGCAAGCCGCTGCTGCTGGTCTGAGCGCCACCATCTCTTCACGCATCCCCGACGCCGGCCCCCAGGGTCCGGCGTTTTCTTTTTTCCGCAGACAGCCGGGCTACTCAACAGAGCTGCGCACCCCCTCCTGCATGGCCGGATGGAGCAGTGTCACGCGCAGCTTCTCGCGCATCAGGCGATTGTCCATTTTCCGCGATTCGGTCACGTACGAAAACATGAGCGGCGTCATGACCCGACGGGCTTCCTCAAGGGTCACCCGGCGCGGCCGCGGCAGGCCCAGGCGTCGGCGCACGCGTCGAAATAGGCGGTCATGGTGGTGGGGTGACCATCGCTCACGTTGAAGATGTCCCCGTCTTCGCCGCGTTCCGCAGCGGCGAGGCAGATGCGGGCCAGATCGTCCGAATGGATGCGGTTGGTAACGGGAGCCAGGCTGTCCTCAAGCACCGGCTGGCCGCTGGTGAGCTGCTGGAGGGGAAGCCGGCCCGGCCCGTAGATTCCGGTCACCCGGAGGATGACCACCGGGACGCCCCGCTCGGCCCCCCACTGGCGGAAAACCGTTTCCGCATCGTAGCGGCGGCGTGCCCGCGAGGTCTGGGGATTCGGCGGAGTCTCTTCGGTCACGACCTCGCCGCCGCAATCGCCGTACACGCCACTGGTGCTCAGGTAAACGATCTTCCGCGGCTCCTCGCCCGGAGCAATGGCATCGCAGAAGGCACGCACGCGGGGATCGGTGAACCCTCCGCCGGGCGGGGGAGCAAAATAGAACACCACGGCGCCGCGGGTGGGCATCCCTGCCAGGGAATCCCGTTCATCCAGGTTCGCCTCCAGGGCGGTCACCCCCATTTCGCGGAGGGATGCCGCCTTATCCGGAGACCGGATCAGGGCCGCGACCCCGGCACCGCTTGCCAGGGCGGTCCTTGCCACCTTTTTCCCGATATCGCCGCACCCGACGATGAAGAAACGTTCCATGCTCCCCCCCGTGCTGCGTTCACCGGCTGAACGCCCCTTCCGCAGCGAACCCTACCTATTACCATCCGGAAGTAAACACTGTCAACACGCAGCGTTGTGTCCTACTTTTCCTTCTGACTGAGAAAGTACGTAAGGGCAGCGATGACCAGCGAGGCTGCCACGCCGTAGCCGAGGAGATCCCGCTGGCCGTCCCAGGTCATCACCTGGCCGAGAAAGAGGACGCCGATGACCACCACCACGACCCCCACCAGTTTGTACTTGAGGTCGTCCAGGCTGTGGATCGAAAGCCATTCGGGAACCTGCACGCTGTCGTCGACGAAGAGCTCGTAGAGGGCAAGGGAAATGATATAGAGGACCGTGCCGAGCAGAAAGGTGTCGACCACCTCGATGAACGACAGGACCAGGGATTTCATCCCCTTGCTGCTCACGTAGCCGGAGGCCAGGGTCTCGATGATCGTGCGGAATGCGAAGATTCCGCCATAGACGATGAGGGTGACGGCGGCGGCAAAGGAGCCGATCACGGCGATGAGGATGATGTAACGGGTCGACTCGATCAGGCGGTCTTTCATGGATCGGCGGGGCCTCCGCGGGACGGTGCGTGGCGCCATGATAGCTAAAACCCTCCCTCCCGTCCAGCACCATCCGTGCCTTGACAGGGGGCTGTCCCGCGCTAGACTTCCACTGTCGGGAACAACGCGCAAGGAGGAACGTCAAATGGCATGCGACATCACAGCCCACAAAATGCATATGTGTGCCCTCAAGGCCGAGGGATGCAGCGATGAGGTGGCAAGCCTCTCCGCCTCGCCCACCGTTAAATGCGGCAATTGCGGCGCACTGGCCAACTCGCCGGACAACGTATGTAACCCGGTGCCGTTGAAGTAGCCGGCAGCACAGACCCTGCGGCATGGAAAACGGCCCGTGACCGATGCGCGGGCCGTTTTTTTCAGCACGGCCGCCATATCACACTCACTGGAGGACCCCATGGTTATCGCACGCACACTCCGCTTCCGGGCGGCGGGATGGCTTATCGGACTCTTCTTCGTTCTGCTCCTGAACGCTTCCCTTGCCCGCGCCGCGGGGGACTCGCTCGTCGTCGGCATGGAACTGGCCTATCCGCCGTTCGAGATGACCGACACGACCGGCAAGCCCACCGGCGTGAGCGTCGACCTTGCCACGGAACTCGGCCGGGCCCTGGGCAAGAAGATCGTGATCCAGAACATGGCCTTCGACGGTCTGATTCCTGCCCTGAAAACCGGCAAGATCGACCTCATCATCTCATCCATGACCGCCAATGCGGAGCGGGCCAGGTCCATCGACTTCTCCGACCCCTACCTGAACACGGGGCTCTGCCTCCTGGTCAAGAAGGAATCGCCGGTAAAGGGCATCGGCGACCTGGACCAGCCGGGCCGCAGCGTTGCGGTCAAAAAGGGGACCACGGGCCACGCCTGGGCCGGCAAGAACCTGAAAAAGGCCAGGGTGCTCGTCCTCGACAAGGAAGCCGCGGCCGTCCTCGAAGTGGTGCAGGGGAAAGCCGACGCCTTCATCTACGACCAGATGTCCACCTACCAGAACTGGCAGAAGAACCGGGCCACCACCCGCGCCATCCTGGAGCCGTTCCAGAAGGAATCGTGGGCAGTGGGCATCCGCAAGGGCAACGATGACCTGAGGACGAAAGTGAACGCCTTCCTGGCCGATTTCCGCAAGAAAGGCGGTTTCGAGACGCTTGGCGACAAGTACCTCAAGGAGCAGAAGGAAGCGTTCAGGAAACTGGGCTATCCCTTCTATCTCTAGGACGCCATGAATCTTCTCTTCGCACCCCATGACTGCCGGGAGGGAGGCGCCGTCCCCCTCCCGGCCCGCATCGTCGGCATCCTCATCGCCTTTTTCCTGGTGACGCTCATCTTTGCCTACGCCTTTCACACCCTCCAGTACCACTGGGGGTGGGAATCGGTCTACGCCTACCGGCAGAAATTCATCAACGGCTGGCTCATGACCCTCGCCATCTCGGCGGCGGCGCTGTTTCTCTCGTTCGCGATCGGTTTCTGCACGGCCCTGGCCCAACGGAGCCGGTTGCTGCCGCTGCGCTACCTGGGCCGGATATACGTGGAGACGATCCGGGGAACGCCGCTGCTGGTGCAGATCCTGGTGTTCTTCTATGTGGTGGCCGACGCTTTCGGCGTAAGCGACCGCTACCTGGTGGGAGTGATCACCCTGTCGCTGTTTGCCGGGGCCTACATCTCGGAGATGATCCGGGCCGGCATCGAAAGCGTGGGCGACTCCCAGATGGAATCGGCCCGGGCCATCGGCCTCACCCGCGCCCAGATCTACCGGTACGTGGTTTTTCCCCAGGCGTTCCGCCAGACCATCCCCCCCCTGGCGGGGCAGTTCGCCTCCATCGTCAAGGACTCGTCGCTCCTGTCAATCATCGCCGTGAGCGAATTCACCCTCAACGCCCAGGAGGTGAACGCCTTCACCTACAGCACCCTGGAAAGCTACCTGCCCCTGGCCATCGGCTACCTGGCCATCACCCTGCCCATCTCGCTCCTTTCGCGCCGGCTCGAGAAGAAATTCCGCTATGCGACTTAGGCTGGCGGGGATAACCAAGCGGTTCGGGAGCCAAGCCGCCCTGGCCGGCCTGTCGCTGGATCTGGCCGAGTTCAAGGCCCTGGCGGTGATCGGCCCCTCCGGCGGGGGCAAGACGACGCTGCTGCGGGTCATCGGCGGGCTCACCGCCCCGGACGGGGGAGAACTGGAGATCGACGGCGAGCGGATCGGGTTCGACGAGGGGAGCCTCCTGGCCCATCGGCGGAGGATCGGCACGGTGTTCCAGGCCTACAACCTTTTCCCCCACCTCTCGGCCCTCGAGAACATCACCCTCCCCCTGACAAAGGTGCACGGCATCCCGCCGGCCCATCGGCGGAGGATCGGCACGGTGTTCCAGGCCTACAACCTTTTCCCCCACCTCTCGGCCCTCGAGAACATCACCCTCCCCCTGACAAAGGTGCACGGCATCCCGCCGGCCGAGGCAAGGGACCAGGCCCTGGCGCTCCTGGAGCGCTTCCAGCTCGCCCCCCATGCGGCCAAGAGGCCGGCCGAGCTCTCGGGCGGCCAGCAGCAGCGGGTGGCCATTGCCCGGGCCATGGCCATCCGGCCCCGGTTTCTCCTGCTGGACGAGCCCACCTCAGCCCTGGACCCGGAAATGACCGCCGAGGTGCTGGACATCATCATGGAGCTGCGCAGCGAAGGCCGCGACATCATCATGGCCACCCACCACATGGGCTTTGCCCGGAGCGTGGCGGACCGCTGCCTCTTCGTCTGCGACGGGATGGCCGTCGACGAGGGGCCCGCGGCGGAGCTGTTCGTCAATCCCCGGAGCGACAAGCTGCGGAACTTCCTGGCAAAGGTCCTCAAGTACTGATCGCGGCGCACGGCGGCCCTCTCCGTCCGGACGGCCCGGTGCCACGGCGCCATCTCACGCAGGATACCGTCCCCCGGTTTTCCGGCGCATCCCGCCATGCCTGATCTTCACGTTTGTTCCGTGCCCCAACTATTTCTCTGGAGAAACAGCGCGGCATGACGATAAGAACAATGGTAATCCAGAACGGGCAGTGCCTGTCGGGGGGCGGTCATGTCATATTTACTGAATCTCTACCTTCACCTGAAGATCCGAACGCGGATCATTCTGCTGTGCGTCTGTTACAGCTTCTGCATCATAGTCGCGGTCGTTGCAGGGCGCGTGTTCTCGACGTCCCAGGCCATCGTGTCCACATCCGTATTCGTGCTTCTCGGGGCTTTGTTCAGTTGGCTGCTCTTCTGGACGGTCAATGATGCGCTCGCGCGGATCATGGGCTATCTGGCCGGGATAACCAGAGGTGATCTGACGGAGACGATCGCTCCCAAACGCAACAACGAGATCAGCGACATCATCCGCTCCATCGGCGGCCTCCAGTCAACCATGCGCGAGATCATCTCCCGGATATCGCAGACATCGGAGGAGGTCGCGCTGGCGTCGCGGCAGCTTCAGGCCAACGCCGACCGGATCGCCTCGGGAACGGAGAATGTGGCATCCCAGGCCAACACGGTTGCCGTTGCCAGCGAAGAGATGGCCGCCACCTCCAGCGACATAGCCGACAATTGCCTGAGCGCGGCGGACAACTCCACCCGCGCCAGCGCTACCGCCCGTTCGGGCTCCGAGGTGGTTCGCCGGACAACGGATTGCATGGAGCGCATCGCCGGCAAGGTCAAGGGCGCGGCCAGGACCGTCGAGGGGTTGGGTTCCCGGTCGGACCAGATCGGCCAGATCATCGAAACCATCCAGGACATTGCCGATCAGACCAACCTGCTGGCCCTGAATGCCGCCATCGAGGCCGCCCGGGCGGGAGAACAGGGCCGCGGCTTCGCCGTCGTGGCCGACGAAGTCCGCGCCCTGGCGGAGCGCACCACCCGCGCGACCCGCGAAATCAGCCAGATGATCAAATCCGTTCAGAATGAGACGAAAGAGGCCATTTCAGCGATCGACGAAGGCGTGGCGGAAGTGGAGAAGGGAACCGAGTACTCGGGCGAATCCGCCAGGTCCCTGGAGCACATCCTCCAGCAGATCAGCGACGTCACCCAGCAGATCAACCAGATAGCGACCGCGGCCGAACAGCAGACCAGCACCACCGCAGAGATATCCAACAACATCCAGCAGATAACCGCCGTGGTTGACCAGACCGCCCAGGGGGCGACGGAAACGGCCGGGGCGGCAGCCACCCTTTCCAGACAGTCGGAGGAGCTCCAGCGCCTGGTCGGCCAATTCAAGCTGTGAGTTCCGCGCGCCGGTGCTGCGTGGTCCCCAAACGGATCAAGGATGGTACTATTAGCAGGATGAAATCCTCTGTCGACCTGATCCGCGATCCCATCCCGCAACTCCTGGTCCGGCTCGCCGTGCCCGTGGGGACCGGCTTTTTCTTCAACACCATGTTCAACGTGGTGGACACCTTCTACGGCGGCCTCATCTCCACCAAGCGCTGGCGGCCCTGTCCCTTTCCTTTCCCCTCTTTTTCATCGTTCTGGCCCTGGGGGCGGGAACCTCCATGGGCGCCACGGCCCTCATCGGCCATGCGCTGGGGAGCGGCAATCGCGAGGATGCCGAACTCTACGCGGCCCAGGCGGTTTCCTTCGGGGTGCTCCACGCCCTGCTCCTCACGGCCGCCGGGCTCGTCGCGTCACCGGCGATCTTCCGGCTCATGGGGGCCTCCGGCGACTACCTGGCCCTGGCCCTGGCTACATGAACGTCCTCTTTGCCGGCAGCATCTTCTTCATGGGCAACTATATTCTCAACTCCATGCTCAATGCCGCGGGCGACACCAAAAGCTTCCGCAACTTCCTGGTGACGGGCTTCTTCTTGAACCTGGCCCTGGACCCCTGGTTCATGTACGGCGGCTTCGGCATCCCGGCCATGGGCATCGGCGGCATCGCCCTGGCCACGGTGATGATCCAGGCCGCGGGCAACCTCTACCTCCTGGGCCGGGTCCGGCGGACCGGGCTTCTGTCGGGGCGGTCGTGGCGGCTGATGGCACCGCGGCGGGAGGCGTTCCGTCGGCTCTTCGGCCAGGGATTCCCGGCAAGCCTCAACATGCTGACCGTGTCCCTGGGCATCTTCGTGATCACCTGGTTCGCGGGACGGTTCGGGAAAGAAGCGGTGGCCGCCTACGGCATCGGCACCCGCATCGAGCAGATCGTGCTCCTGCCGGCCATGGGGCTGAACGTGGCGGTCCTGTCCCTGGTGGCCCAGAACTTCGGCGCGGGAAAGCTGGCGCGGGTGCGGGAGGCCCTGTCCCGGGCTCTGCGGGCCGGACTCCTGATGATGGTGGCCGGGACGGTGCTGATGATGGCCACGGCGGCCCCCCTGGTGGGCCTGTTCACCGACGACCCCGCAGTGGTTGCCCGGGGGGCGGGATTCCTGAGGGTGGAGGCCCTGGTGCTCGGGGCCTATGTGATCCTGTACGTGAACAACTCGGCCCTCCAGGGGCTCCAGCGCCCCGCCTTCGCCCTCTGGATCGGGCTGTTCCGCCAGATTCTGGCCCCGGTGCCGGTCTTCTGGCTTCTGGCCCTGCGGCTCGGCTGGGGACTGCCCGGCATCTGGTGGGGGTTCGCGCTCGTCACCTGGAGCGCGGCGGCCGTTTCCATACTCTACACCCGCCGCGTCATGCGCGAACTGGAGGCGGAGGCCGATCTCCTCCTGGCAGCCAACAGCGGGCCGCCGGCCGCTTCGGGGCCTGCGCCCGGCGGCAAGTGATGCGAAACCGGAACACTCTGGTATCCTTGCTCGTAACACGGCGATGACAACCGGGCCGCGACACCCTCAGTGCCCGGGCCTGCGGCATCATCAACCTGAACGAGAGTGATCCCATGCCCGAAACAACGATTCAGACATTCGGCGTCCGGCGGATCGAGATCATCGCTGCGGACGGCACGGCGGACGAGGCGCTCCTCCCCGGCCTTTCGGGCGACCAGTTGCGGCGGCTCCACTACCTGATGCTCCTGACCCGTACCTTTGACCGCCGCGCCCTGGCGCTCCAGCGGGAGGGCAGGATCGGCACCTACCCCTCGGTGCTGGGCCAGGAGGCGGCCCAGGTGGGGAGCGCCTTCGCCCTTCAGCCAAGCGACTGGGTCTTCCCCTCCTTCCGGGAGATGGGCGCCCACCTCACCCTCGGCTACCCGGTCCACCAGCTCTTCCAGTACTGGGGCGGCGACGAGCGGGGACTACGGACACCGGACGGCATGAACCTCTTTCCCATCTGCGTTTCCGTGGGGACCCACATCCCCCATGCCACAGGGGCGGCGCTGGCGGCCAGGGCCAGGGGCGACCGGTCGGCCGTGGCGGCCTACTTCGGCGACGGCGCCACCTCCAAGGGGGACTTTCACGAAGGGTTCAACCTGGCCGGCGCCCTGAAGCTGCCGGTGGTCTTCATCTGCCAGAACAACCAGTGGGCCATTTCAGTGCCCCTGGCGGCCCAGACCGCCTCCCAAACCCTGGCCCAGAAAGCGCTGGCCTACGGCTTCGAGGGCATTCAGGTGGACGGCAACGACGTGCTGGCCGTATTCCGCGCCACGGGCGAGGCCCTGGCCAGAGCCCGCAACGGGGGCGGCCCCACCTTCATCGAATGCCTCACCTACCGCATGGCCGACCACACCACCGCCGACGATGCGAGCCGCTATCGTCCCCCGGCTGACGTGGAGGCGTGGCGCGACCGGGACCCCCTGCTCCGCTTCGAGCGGTTCCTGGCAAAGCGCGGCCTCTGGAACGGGGATTACGGGGCCGAGGTGCAGGCACAGGCCGAGGGAGAGATCGACGAAGCGGTACGGCGCTACGAATCGGTGCCGCCGCCGGAGCCGGGAGAGATGTTCACCTGCGCCTGCGCGGAGTTGAGCCGGCGGCAGAGACGGCAACAGGAAAACATCCGCTAGAGGAGAGGATGCTCCATGCCTCAACTGAATATGGTCCAGGCAATAAACCTCGCCCTGCGGGAAGAGATGGCCCGGGACAACCGGCTGGTGGTCCTCGGCGAGGACGTGGGCAGAGACGGCGGCGTGTTCCGGGTGACGGAGGGGCTGTTCGAGCAGTTCGGCGGGGAACGGGTCATGGACACTCCCCTGTCGGAATCGGCCATAGCCGGGGCGGCCATCGGCATGGCCGTGTGCGGCATGCGTCCCGTGGCGGAGATCCAGTTCATGGGGTTCATCTATGCCGCCTTCGACCAGCTCGTGGCCCACGCGGCACGCATCCGCACCCGGTCCCGGGGCCGCTTCACCTGCCCGCTGGTTATCCGCACCCCCTATGGCGGCGGCATCAAGGCGCCGGAACTCCACGAGGAGAGCACCGAGGCCCTGTTCTGCCACGTGCCGGGGCTCAAGGTGGTGGTCCCCTCGGGGCCTTACAGCGCCAAGGGGCTCCTGCTGGCCGCCATCCGCGATCCGGACCCGGTGCTCTTCCTGGAGCCGACCCGCCTCTACCGGCTGGTGAAGGAGGAAGTGCCCGAGGGGGACTACACCCTGCCCCTGGGCACGGCCCGGATCGTCCGGCAGGGAGGCGCGGTGACCGTGGCCGCCTGGGGCAGCATGCTCCAGCGGACCATCCAGGCCGTTGAAGGATACGATGCCGAGGTGATCGACCCCATGACCCTGGCTCCCTTTGACTGGGAGACGCTGCTGGCATCGGTGCGGAAGACCGGCCGGCTCGTCATTGTCCACGAGGCGCCGCTGACCTGCGGCCTGGGGGCCGAAATCGCCGCCACCGTGGCGGAGGAGGCGATCCTCCACCTGCGGGGTCCGGTGCTGCGGGTTACGGCTCCGGACGTTCCGGTGCCCCTGGCCCGGCTCATGGACCGGTACCTGCCGTCTCCGGAGCGGATCCGGGCGGCCGTCGAGGAAGTGCTGGCCTACTGATCCGGGTGACCTCTCCACAGGTGTCTCACGGCGGGGGCGGGACTCCTGCGGAGAAACGATCCCGCATCAACCACCAACGGATCAGCCGAAGCGAAAGCGCCGGGAGCAGCGGTTGCGTTCCCATGAAATTCAGCCGGTGACGCGTGGAGGTTTTCGGAGCAGGAGCCCCGCCGACACCGCCAACGCCGGACGCCCCATAGTGCAGCAACGAGTTCTTCCGGGAGGAACCGATGCCGTATGACTTCAAGCTCCCCGATCTGGGCGAGGGCATAACCGAGGCGGAACTGCGCCGCTGGCTCGTGAAGGAAGGCGACACCGTGACCGAGCACCAGCCGGTGGCCGAGGTGGAGACCGACAAGGCAGTGGTGGAGGTTCCCTCGCCCCGGGCCGGGAGGGTCCAGAGTCTTGCCCGGCGTGAGGGCGAAACCGTCATGGTCGGAGAGACGCTCCTGACCATCGCTGTCGAGGAAGAGACTCCCCCCGTGCGAAAACCCTCCGTGGGGATCGTGGGCGAACTCCCCGAGGCGGAGGAAGCCGTCGGGACGCAGCAGCCGGACATCCTCGCCACCCCCCTGGTCAGGAAGCTGGCCCGGGAACGGGGCATCGACCTGGCAACCGTGCGGGGAAGCGGCCCCCGGGGGAGCATCACCCCCGAAGACGTGGCGGGCGCGGGCGCCCCGGTCCGCCCGGATGCCGGCGAGTTCGGGCCGTCGGAGCGGATTCCCCTGCGGGGGGTACGGCGGTCCATTGCCCGCAACGTCATGACCTCCCAGCGGAACACCGCCTTTGTCACCGGAATGGAAGAGGCAGACATCACCGACCTGTGGCACCTGCGGGAACGGGAGCAGCAGGCGGTGGAACAGCGGGGCATCCACCTCACCGTTCTCCCCTTCTTCATCAAGGCGGTCCAGCACGCGCTGCGGGAGCACCCCTACCTGAACGCGGCCATTGACGACGCAGCCGGAGACATCATCCTCAAAAAGCACTATCACTTCGGCATTGCCGTGGAGACCCCAGACGGCCTCATGGTGCCGGTAATCCGCCACGTGGACGCCAAGAGCATCATCGAACTGGCCTCGGAGCTCCAGGAACTGGGCCGCAAGGCCCGGGAGCGGACCATTACCCTGGACGAAATGAGGGGCAGCACCTTCACCCTCACCAACTTCGGCCACTTCGGGGGCGTGTTCGCCACCCCCGTCATCAACTGGCCCGACGTGGCCATCCTCGGCTTAGGCCGCATCGCCGACCGTCCCTGGGTCCACGCCGGCCGCATCGCCATCCGCACGATTCTCCCCCTGTCCCTCACCTTCGACCACCGGGTCACCGACGGGGCCGACGCGGCCCAGTTCCTGCGCAAGGTCGTCAATTACCTGGAAGATCCGGCACTCCTGTTCATCGAAAGCATCTGATCCGAATCAATCCGTTTGTCCGGACTTTTACAATCGCCATTTCTTGACCCACATCATAAAAATTCCTCTCTCAGGGGCGTAAGGTGGAATCATCTGAACGCGAGGGAGGAACAATCAATGAATCTGAAAAACGATCTCGGCAGCCAGGCCATCCAGGACGTGCTTGCATCCTATCCCGAAATCGGGGAAATCCTGCAGCGTTACGACATCGGCTGCGTCACCTGCAAGGTGGGCATCTGCCTGCTCAAGGACGTGGTCTCCATCCACGGGCTTTCGAAAGAGGACGAGGCGGGGATCGAAGCGGAAATAAACGACTACCTGACCAGCAAAGCGGCGTAACACAGGCCACTCATCAACCATTACACCAGTACCCGAAAAGGAGAACACACCATGTCACATCTCGGTTGCGGCTGCCCCGGCAGCATGGCTCGCGTCATCGAACGAGAAGAAACCACTACTAACGACACCGCCCGGACCCCGTCGGCACTTCGCCAGTGGCCGGTCCAGCTCCACCTGGTCCCCCCCTCGGCCCCCTATTTCAGGAATGCGGACATCCTGATCTCGGCCGATTGCGTCGCCTTTGCCCTGGGCTCCTTCCATCAGGACCTGCTCAAGGGGAAGGCCCTGGCCATCGCGTGCCCCAAACTGGACGAGACCGGCACCTACGTGGACAAACTGGCCACCATCTTCCGCGACAACGATGTTAAAAGCGTCACCGTGGCCATCATGGAGGTCCCCTGCTGCCGCGGTCTCGACATCATGGTAAAGCAGGCCCTGGCCAAGGCGGGAGACCCGGTGCCGCTGGAAACCATCATCATCGGCATCGACGGCGAAAGGAGGAACTGACCATGAAGCGCAACATCACCCAGGCCCTGGTTGACGAGCACAAACTGATCCTCCGAATGCTCGACGTACTCGAGCGCAACGCCTCCCTGACGGCGGAAGGCTCTACACCAACTACCGCTTCTATCTCGACGCGGTGGACTTCATCCGCCACTATGCCGACCGCTTCCACCACGCCAAGGAGGAAGACGTCCTCTTCGAGGCCCTGGTGAACAACGGCATGCCCCGCGAGAACAGCCCGGTGGCGGCCATGCTCATGGAGCACGACCGGGGCCGGGCCTACGTGAAGGCCATGGAGGAGGCGGCCACCGCCGCCCTGGCGGGCAGCACCGGGCGTGACGGGGACATCGCGGAAAACGCCCTCGGCTACCTGACCATGCTCCGCGAGCACATCGCCAAGGAAGACGACATCCTGTATCCCCTGGCCGAACGGGTGCTCCCCGAGGAGGTGCGCAGCGGCATCCTGACGGGCTACGAGTCGGCCGAAGCGCGCACCCCGGCCGACTTCACCGAACGCTACGCAAGGGTGGTGGAACGGTACGAGGCAGAGGGACTGACCCGGGCTGCCTGACAGACGCGGACTCCAAACGAAAAAAGGCCCGATTTACCGGGCCTTCCGCTTCTTTTCCATCTGCTTTTCTCTGGCTGCCGCCTCAATCCCCCTCCATGGTGAGCGACACCGGGTCGCAGACATTGGACGGACTATGGGCCTTGGCACCGCACCGTGCGCAGGATACGGTGGCATTGGCCGTCAGGCAGTGAAGGGTTTGGCTGTCTTCCACATTGCAGACCATGTGACGCATCCGATCGCCTTTCATGACCGTTGCCTCCTTTCCGGGAAACGAACCTTCTCCTTCCTGTCTTCATTATATCACTCAGGCATCAACAAGATAACATTTTAGCAACAATCCATTACATCTTGTTCCTGTCCGCGCCCTCTTCGCCCAAGACACCCATGACCCGCTCAAGGTTCACCCGGGCAACGAGGTAGTCCCTGCGCGCCTTGGCCAGATTGCCCCGCGCCTGTCGGAGATTCAGCTCTGCATCGTCAACCTCCAGGCGGATTTTCACGCCCAGCTCGAACCCCTGCTCGGCCATGGCCAGGAGACGCTCCGCTTGGGCGACGGTCCCTTCGAGGGCCGAGACGATTTCGCGCGCCTCCCGGACATTGTTGACGGCATCCCGTATTTCGAGGGAAACGGAGTCCATCAGCTTCGCCTCCTCGATCCTGAGGCTGCGCCGTTCGCTTTCCGCCTGGGCGACCTTGCCCCGCGCCTTAAGCCCGTCAAAGACCGGAAAGCTCAGATACAGTCCCACGTTCCACGCAGCTCCGTCGCCGCGGCCATCCCCGGCTTCGAGCTGGCGCCAGCCGTAACCCGCCTTCAGGTCCAGGCGCGGCTTGTCCTCCGCATCGGCTACCGCCACCAGCTCACCAGCCATGTCGATCCGCCGGCGCAGCTCCTCGAGCTCGGGCCGCTGGCGCCGCGCCACGGCCAGGGCCTCGGCGTGGGAAGGAACCGCCGCAGGCTCGAACGACAGCGCCCCTTCCACGTCGATCTCCTGGTCGAGCGCCAGAAAATAACGAAGCCGGTCCGTGGCCAGCCGCGTCAGGTTTTCGGCCCGGATGACCTCCGGCCGCGCGTTTTCCACCGATACGCCGGCGGCAAGCACATCGTAGTCGGTGGCCACGCCGGCGGCGTACTTGCGCTGGGCCTCATCCAGGTGCCGCCCTTTTTGCTCCAGGTTCTGGCTGCTGATGGCAAGCTGTTCGCGAGCCAGCAGAATATCGTAAAACGCGACCGCCACATCCCGGCGGGCATCCTGCCGCGCCGCGCGGAGCTGCTCGTCCGCGGTCCTGAAGCCGAGATCGGCCGCCCGGATGGCGGCGCTCACCTTGCCCCAGGTGTACAGGGCCTGGGAAAGCTCCACCCCGGCGGCGCGCACATCCTGCCGCGTGGGGATAAAGCCGCCGGCCAGGGCTTTCTGGCTGCGGTCATCCAGCCAAGATGCCGAGCCGGTGATGGTGAACTGGGGCAGCGCCGCGCTCCGCTCCTCCACGTACCGCCCCTCCACCTGCCGGAAGAACTCCCGGGCCTTCGCAATGTCGCGGTTGCGCTCGTCGGCCATGGCAAGGGCCTGGTCGAGGGTCAGGACGCGGATCTCTGCTGCCTCAGCGGAGAAAGCGCCGGTGCCGAGGGTGATGAGGCAGGCGAACACGCCGAAGAACTTCTTCAGGAAAATCCCGCGCGCCTTTTTCAGGATCGAAGCAACCAGCCCCCCCGGCGCGGGACCGCCGGCCGGACCGGTAGCAAGCTCCCCCTCCCCGTTGCCCCGCCACCAGCGCCTGAGCCGGACGGCCAGGTCGTCCGTGTAGGTGTACATGACCGGAACCACGATCAGGGTGAGGAGCGATGACGTGATGAGCCCGCCCACCACGGCGCGGGCCATGGGAGCCCGCCCCTCGCCGCCGGCGCCGATGCCGAGGAATAACGGCAGCATGCCGAAGATCATGGCCAGAGTCGTCATGGCGATGGGACGGAGCCTGGTCCGGCCTGCCTCGATCACCGCCTCGCGGCGCGGCAGACCGTCCCGTCGCCGGAGGACCTTGGCGTAGTCCACCAGCAGGATGGCGTTTTTGGTGACGAGCCCCATGAGCATGATGAGGCCGATGAGCGACATGATATTGATAGTGTCGCCGGTCAGTTTCAGCATCCCGGCCATGCCGACAATGGAAAGCGGCAGCGACAGCATGATTGCCAGGGGCTCGAAAAACGATTCGAACTGGGCGGCCAGGATCAGAAAGACAAAGACAACGGCCAGCAGGAGCGATTCCCCCATGTAGCCGAACGATTCGGCCATGTCTTCCGCCTCGCCCGAAAAACCGATGCTGTACCCCGGCGCCATGGCTATGGTTTTGGAGACCTCCTCCACCTTCTTGACCGCCGTGCCGATGGGAAGCCCGTCCAGGTTGGCCGAAACCGTCACCAGCCGGGACAGGTCGCGACGGTTTACCTCGGAGGGGGTGGCCGCCACGGACTCGGTGCTGACGCTGGCCAGGGGAATCAGCTTGGTGCCGCCGGCACTGTCCGGCACCGAGATCTTCAGGTCGCGCACCTGGGCCGGATCCTGGCGCAGCGCCTCGGGCAGCCTCACCCGCACGTCCACGGCATCGCCATCCTCGTCCTCATAGGTGGTCACGGCCTCGCCCCCCACCAGCCTCGAAAGGGCCGTGACCACGTCGTTGCTGGTGACGCCGGCGGAGAGGGCCTTTTCCCGGTCCACCCGCAGCCGGTATTCCGGCGTGTCGTGCTCCAGGGTCGCGGAAACGTCCACAATCCCCGGAATCGTGTACATCTTTTCCTTGAGCTGGGCCGCGTACGACTTCAGAAGTCCGATGTCGTCGCCTTTCAGGTTCACGTTGAGGGGCTTGGCCGCCCCGCCCACATTACCCACCTTCTCGATGGAGAAGGTAATGCCGGCGATCCGCTGCAGCCGCTGCCTGACCACCCGCTCGACCTCGAACTGCCCCCGCTCGCGCTCCTTCTTCTCCCTGAGCTTCACGTAGAGAAGGCCGTCGCGCACCGTACCCCCGTCGCCGGCGCCGATGGTCGAATAGGTATGGCTGATTTCGGGAATGTCTCCGATGGCAGCCAGCATGGCCTTCAGCCGGCCCTCGCTCTCGGTGATGCTGGCGTTCGGCGCGGCAGTGAAGGACACCTGGAATTCGCTCGTATCCTCTTCGGACATGAAGGATGATTCCAGGGTTCCCATGACGGCGATGCCCAGGAAAAATGTCAGGGCCGCCGTGGCGATGACCGTCCGGCGATGGTCGAGCGCCCAGGCTATTGCCAGGCGGTAACGGTCGGCGGCACGGTCGAACCAGTCGTTGAAGGATTCGAGCCAGCGAGCCAGGCCCCTGCGCTTGCCGTGGGCGTGAACGGCCGGGTCGTGCCAGCGGGAGGAAAGCATCGGGTCGAGGGTGAAGGAGACGAAGAGCGACACCAGCACGGCAAACGAAACCGTGATGCCGAAGGGGAAGAAGAAGCGTCCCACGATGCCCCGCATGAATGCCACGGGCACGAACACCGCCAGAATCGACAGGGTCGTGGCGAACACCGCCAGACCGATCTCGCTGGTCCCGAAGCGGGACGCCTCCATGTGGTCCTTGCCCATCTCCAGGTGCCGGACGATATTCTCCCGCACCACGATTGCGTCGTCGATGAGCAGCCCGATGGAGAGGGAAAGGGCCATGAGGGTCATCACGTTGAGGGTCATGCCCATGGCGTTCATGATGATGAAGGACGAGATGACCGAGATGGGGAGCGTCACCCCGGTGATGACCGTGGAGCGCCAGGAGTTAATGAACAGGAACACGATGATGACGGTGAGGATGCCGCCGATGATGAGCGTCTCCTCCACGTCGGCCAGGGACTGGCGGGTCATGATCGATGAGTCGCGCACCAGGGTCAGCGACACCTCGGGAGGCAGTTCCTTGCGGATTTTCTCCATGACCTTCCTGACGTTGTCCACCACCTGGACCTGGTTGGCCCCGGACTGCTTGTAGATATCGATGCCGATGGCTGGCACGCCGTTGACGAGCGCCAGGGTGCGCCGCTCCTCCACCCCGTCGGAAATGGCGGCCACTTCACCGAGGGTAATGGGGCGCCCCCCCTTCTGGGCGACGACCATGGAGCGGTAGTCCCCCACCAGATCGGGCTTGCCGTCGATCCGCAGGGGGTATTCCGCCCCCTCGCGCGTGATGCGGCCCAGGGGAGTGTTCACGTTTTCGTTCTGGAGCCCCCGCACCACGTCGTTCGCCCCGAGGCCGAGGGATTCCAGCCGCACCGGATCAACCTGAACGTTGACTTCCCGCTTGGCGCCGCCGACCATTTCAACCTTGCCGACACCCGCCACGCTCTCGAAGCGCTTCCTGATCCGCTTGTCCACCAGGGTCGTCAGCTCACGCTGCGACAGGGTCTTGGATTGGATCGCCAGGGCCGCCACCGGCAAGGCATTGAAGTCGAGCTTCTGGATGATGGGGTCCTCGATCCCGGCGGGAAGCTGTCCCCGGACCGAGTTCACCTTGGCCCAGGCTTCCTGGGCCACCTCGTTGGTCCGCTCTTCCAGGCGGAACTCGACGACCACGGTGGAAACACTCTCGCGGGACGTGGAAACCACATGCTTCACCCCGGCGATCTGGTTGACCGCTTCCTCGATACGCTTGGAGACTTCCCGCTCCACGGTCTCCGGCGAGGCGCCGGGGTATTTGGTGACAATGGAGATGACCGGCATCTCCACGTTGGGGTACATCTCCACCGACAACAGCCGATAGGAAAACGCCCCCAGCGTGACGAGCACGAGCATCATCACCGTGGCGAAGACAGGACGCTTGATGGACAGGTCGGACAGGATCATTGCGCAGCGCCCTTCCCGACAACGGTCACGACGTCGCCGTCCTTCAGGTTGAAGCCCCCCCTGGTCACGAGCTGCTCACCGGGGCCGACTCCCCTGACGATCTCCACTTCATCCCCGATCACCACTCCGGTTTCCACCTGCTTCACCTTCGCCACGTTGCCGGCAACGACGAAGACGCTCGCCTTTTTCGACGCGGTATCCCAGGCTGCCAGGGCATCCCTCGGCACCTGAACGACCGCCGGCCGCCGGCCCACAAGGATTCTTCCCTTAGCGAAGAGCCCCCCCTTGAGGAGTTCCCCGTCATTGCGGACCTCCGCGATGACCCGCAGCGAGCGGTCCTCGGCAGAGAGCTCGGGATTGATGAACATCACCGTGCCGGTGAATGTTCTCCCCGGCAGGCATCCACGGAAAACTCCAGGGGCTGGCCGACCATGACCCGCGCCGAGTCGGCCGACGGGATGGTAACGGTCAGGTTGAGCACCCTGTTGTCCACGATGCGGAAGATCGGCTTGCCCGTTGCCGCGTCGCCGGCCAGGTCCCCCACGTTCACGTCCCGCAGGCCACCACTCCGTCCAGCGGGGATACCACGAGCCCCTTGGCCAGGCGAGCCCGCGCCTGGCGGAGCTCCTCCTGGGCCACCCGGATCTGGGCCTGGGCGGCATCGATCCTGGCCTGGGCCGCGGCCGATTCAGTGCGGGCATCGTCCACCGACTGCTGGGTGGCAAGCCCCGACTCCTTCAGCTTGATGATCCGCGCAAGCTCCCGCTCGGCCCTGGTGGCACTCACCTGGGCCTGGGCCAGGGCGGCCCGTGCAGATTCCACCGATGCCTCCGCCCGCTTTGCCAGGGCCTCCGGCTCGGCCGTGTCGATGCGCGCCAGGGGGGTCCCCTTGCGGACCCGTACCCACTCCGTAACGTAGACCTGCTTTACCAGCCCGGGGATCTGGGTTTTGACGTCGGCCGAGAATTTGGGTTCAAGGCTGCCGGTAACCTCGATTCCCTCAGCCAGGTCGCGGGCGGTCACGGGAACCGTTTCCACCGCCAACGCCGGTTTTTCCACCCGAGCGTTCTGCGCCTCGCCATCCTTCGAACATCCCGCAAGACTCCCCACAAAGAACATCCCGCCAAGCACGCACAGTATCCATCTGAAAGTCATCGTTCCACCTCGTCGGCCGTCCGGGCCGCAAATCCGTTCAGGACAAGAGTCAACATGCGCCGCAACCCTTCCCGGTCAATGCCGGGCGGACGGTCCGGACGCCCGCACAACTGCTCCTCCAGGGCAACATTGAAGACCCCGAGCAGAATCCACATCATATCGTCCACCTTTTCCGAACGCAGCTCGCCCGCCTCGATGCCGCCGGAAACCAGTTCCCGAATGGCGTCCTGGAAATGGCGGTGATAGCCCTCGAAGTCGACAAAGGGAGCGCCCTGGGGCGGCCCGTAATAGATGGAGTACATGAGCCTCGTGCCGCCCAGATTCTCCCGGACGAGCATCAGCGTACGGTCGAGCAGATCCACGAGCCGGCCGCACGGGCTCCCGGCAGTGCCCAGACACTCTTCCAGCAGCGCGGTAAAGCGGCCGAACGGCTCGGTCATCAGCTCCAGATAGATGCCTTCCTTGTTGCCGAACCAGTAATAGAGGACCGGCTTGGAAACGCCTGCCGCCTCAACGATCTCCCGCACCGACGTGGCCGCGTACCCTTTTATGGTAAAAAGCTCCGTCGCCGCCGCCAGCAAACGTCCCCGCACAACTGAATCACCATGGTCGGCCCGCCTCTTGTCCCGCTTCACCATTGAACATTTCCTCCCGGACTCCGAATACTACCTACCGGTAGGTACACGAACGGCCAATCTCTGTCAAGAACAATCTATCTGCCGGCAGGCAACCACCGGGCACGCCTCCCTGTTCCCACGGACCGTGCCAAGGCGAGACGGCCACGAAGTTCACTATGGCAGTACCAGTGCGATTGGGATATACTTGCCCCTGGCACAATCAAACTTCTGCCAACGCTCCGGGGCGCCCATGATTCTCGGCATCATTGCGCTTTCGTTTATCCTCCAGCTTGTCGCTGCCATTCTCGCCCTCCGGCTGATCAAGGTAACCGGCGGGGCTCTCGCATGGGCGCTTCTGGCCATGGCGTCGCTTCTCATGGTGGGTCGGCGTTCGTTGGCGCTCTACCACTGGTACGGAACGCCCTCAACTCCTCCGCCGCTGCTGCTCAACGAAGTAATCGGCCTTTTGATATCGCTGCTGTTCGTGGCGGCCGTCGCCGGTCTCTCGCCCCTGCTCGGACGGATCAGGAAGTCCGAGTATTTCTGGCGTGAATCCGAGCAGCGCCTCAGGGGAATGCTCGACAACAGCGGCCTGATCGCCGTCATGCTCGACGAGCGGGGCGCCATAACGTTCTGCAACCGTCACCTGCTCGACCTGACCGGCTGGAGCCGTGAGGAGGTGGTCGGCGGCAACTGGTTCGAGACCTTCATTCCAACCGATCAGCGCAAGCAACTGGCGGAACTCTACCGGCATCACGTGTCCCGGGGCAATTTCCCCGCCTACTACCAGTACGAGATCATGACGAAAAGCGGGGAACGGCTCATCATCGCGTGGCACGGCACCACCATGTGCGACGCAAGGGGACGGGTTGTGGGAGGAACGGCCATCGGCGAGGACATCACCGAACGCATGCGGGTGGAGGAGGAGATCCGGCGGCTCAACGCCGAACTGGAACAGCGGGTAAGCGCGCGGACAGCAGAACTGGCCGCATCGACAAAGGAACTGGAAGGATTCTGCTACTCGGTTTCCCATGACCTGCGAACCCCCCTGCGGGCCATTGCCGGCCACAGTTCGATCATCCGCGAGGACTGCACCGCGATCACCGCGTCCTGCCAGCACCATCTGGCCCGCATCGAGCGGGCAGCGGTCAGGATGGGGGAGCTCATCGACGCCCTGCTGGAATTGGCGCGGGTTGCCCGCCGCGCGCCCTCCCCCGGGGAGATCAACCTCAGCAGCATAGCGCAGCAGATCCTCACCGACCTGCGCATTGCCTCGCCCGGGCGACGCGTTGCCAGCACCGTCGCCGAGGGACTCGCGGCCCACGGCGATCCGGTCCTGGTCCGGGTGGCCGTGCAGAATCTGCTGGAAAACGCCTGGAAATTCACGGCAGGGAACCCGGACGCCCTGATCGAGGTGGGCTCTGAAACGGCAGGTGGGGAGACGGTATTTTTCGTGCGGGACAACGGCGTCGGCTTCGACATGGCCCATGCGGACAAGATGTTCGGCACCTTCCGGCGCCTGCACCGGGACGACGAATTCGAGGGAACCGGCATCGGGCTCGCCACGGTAAAGCGGATCATCGAGCGGCACGGCGGCCGGGTCTGGGCCGAGGGAGAACCAGGCCGGATGGCGATCTTCCGCTTCACGCTGCCGGAACACGTGCGATGTCATTCAGTGCATCAAGCCAGCACGTACGCCGACGGGGCAAAAACCACATGAAGCACCAGGCGGACACGCGAGAATTCCTTCGAACGCACCACCGATAACAGATGGAGTACCCCCCGATGTTTCAGGAAAGCGAACTTTTCAACCTCGTGCTGGGCGTCATCAGCCTGATATTCTTTGCCGGTTTCGGCACCCGGCGGCTCAGCATCCCCCGTTCCCTGCTCGTCGCATACGGCTGCCTGCTGCTCAGCTACCTGTTTACGGTGGTGGAAGGGTTCATCGCACCGGACGCCTTCAACCTGCTGGAGCACCTTGCCGGTGCCGCCGCCGGCGTCATGTTCGCCTACGGATGCCTGCACATCTCCCGACGGAGTAACGGGAACGCCGCAGGAGACCGGACGCCATGACTTCGACGGTCGTGCCGGACATCATCTCGGCTGCCGGCTTCGCCATCGCCACATGGGCGACCCTGCGCATCGACCCGGACGTGCTCGGCAGATTGCCCAAACTCTTCCTGGCCATCTGCACGTCCCTCTACACGCTGGTGGGCCTGTCGAACATCATCGAACATGCCGGCATCACCCCCTACCTTGACCGCTACGAAGACTACCTGGAAATCATCTTCATTCCCTTCTTCCTGTTCTTCGTCTTTTCCGTGCAGAACGAGCAGGAGATCAGGAGGCGGATCCGGGCGGAACAGGAAACCCGGGTAATTAATGAGAATCTTGAAACGCTGATCGCCGAGAGAACGGCTGCGCTCGAAGCGAGCAACCGGGAACTGGAGAGCTTCTGCTACTCGGTTTCCCACGATCTCCGGGCACCCCTGCGCCATATTGACGGGTACGGCAGGATTCTCCTGGAAGACCTCCAGGGACGGTTGGGCGAGGAAGACAAGCTCTATCTGGAGCGGCTACGTCACGCCACGCTGAAAATGGAGAGCCTGATCGATGATCTGCTGGAATTGTCGCGGGTGACCCGTGCCGACCTGAATCGGCAAAAGGTTGATCTGAGCGTTATGGCACGGGAAATTACGACTGAACTGGACAAGGCGTCACCGGTCCGGGACGTTGAATGGCACATCGGCGGCGGCATGTGGGCCCAGGGAGATCCCCTGCTGCTGCGGGTGGCGCTCGTCAATCTCCTTGGCAATGCCTGGAAATACACGAGCGGCACGGCACACGCCATCGTAGAGTTCAGCGCGGTCAGGGAAAACGACCAGATGACGTTTTTTATCCGCGACAACGGCGCAGGATTCAGCATGGATTACTCGGACAAGCTCTTCATCCCCTTCCAGCGCCTCCATCGGGAGGACCAGTTCGAGGGAACCGGGGTGGGCCTTGCCACGGTCAAGCGCATCATCGCCCGCCACGGCGGCCGGATCTGGGCCGAGGCCGCAGTGGGCCACGGGGCCACCTTCTATTTCACCCTGCGCTAGCCCCGCCGCCATCCCCTTCATCGCAGGTCCGGCAGCCGTCCCTTCACGCCGGTGCAGCCACCACTCCCTGCCCCGGCTTCACTTCGCGCTTACTCCCGTTGTTCCGTTCCCAGCTTCGTCAGCAGTTCCTCTTTCCCTGACACGCTCATCTTATCGTAAATCCGCTTCATGTAGGTCTTGACCGAAGACTCGGAGATATCCAGCTCCCGGGCCGCCTCCTTGAATGTCATTCCCCGGACGACACAAGCGAGGACCGATTTTTCCTGGTCGGAGAAACGCTTGCGCAGGCCCGGCGGAAGCATGAACTCAAAAGGCGGCCCACCTTCGCCGGCCCCCGTTTCGGCCATCCCTGCCATGTCCCCCATGGCCGGGATGGCCGGCGCATCCGGGGGCCGCTCGCTCCGCATGACCAGATAGAGCACAAGAACCGACGAGGTGAGGACGAGATTCGCCACGGCCACGACCAGATGGGAGCGTCGCCGATCAGGAGGGAGGCTGTCTTGCCCGCGGCTATGCCGGCACAGGTGACCGCGAGACCGATGCCGAAGGCACGGCACGTGTCCCTTTGGGCAAGGAGCAGCGCCAGCAGGTAGAGGTCGAGGAATCCAGCCGCTGCCTGCATGGCGAACAGGGCCACGTTGACCGATGCCGGCCCGTCTATCAGAACCAGGGAAAAGGCGAACATGGCCATCACGATCGCCAGGGCCAGCAGCCCCTCTCTCCGGCGGTGCAGGAGCACGAGCCCCGCCATGACTGCTGCCACGTAAAAGACGAGCTCGATGCCGGGCAGAAAGGCCGCCGCGGCGTAGTCCTGGAACAGGGCCCCGTACATGAGGCCGCTCACGATCTGGAACACGAACACGAAGGGGAGAAAGGGAGCCAGATTCGACTCCCCGTCGGCTTCATCCTGGACTCCGCTGCGCGCAAGGATGGGGACCAGGAGCAGGGCTGCCGCGGCCGGAAATTTCACGCTGTGGGGCACGGGGACAGCCATGAACACGAAGAGCAGGGCATTGGCCGCGACCAGGCCGACAGCAGCCGATGCCGCAACCGATGGAGAGCGTTTCAGGATGCTGCCCGCCTTGACGCAGACAAAGGCTGACCCCACGCCGGCCCCGGACAGGAACCAGGGGACGCCGGCGGGAGCCTGCGCGATCAGAAGCGTCGAGCCCACGGCGGCCGCTCCGCCGACGGCTGCCAGGGGCGGCAGCATCCGCCGCGGAAGGGCCCCCCCGATGACTGCCAGCGTAATGACGTGGGGGACGAGGAAAAAGAGGATGGCGTTGTCCGCTCCCAGGCGGGTCAGCAGGAATCCCTCCATGGGGACGGCAAGAAGCCAGACGACAAACGCGACAAAGGGAAGTGATGCTGTAAGGATCATGAACAGGCTCGAACCTGGGATATCGCACTGCGATTAACCGAAACTATAGCACGGTTGACAGTTTGGTCGACATTAATTTTCCCGGTTGACAGTCGGGCGACTATTGGGCGGATGGTGAATACCGATAGGATGAGCAGCCCTGACGTATACGACACGCAACGACCGGCAGCGGAATCGGGGGCCGGGCGGAGAGGGCCGCCCGCTGCCGGATTCAGCCCATCAGAGTGAACCGTATCATACCACATCATCGGGAGGATTTCCAATGAAGCGACTGAGAAAGGCACGACGGCTGCGGCTGCTCGCGGCGTGGCTGGCGGTGGCGGCACTGGCGCCGGCCGCGGCACTGGCGGCCGGGCACGAGATTCACGGCTCCAACGACTTTTCCATTACCTACAATGACGTGCAGGGTGCCGGCGGGAGCCAGTCGTCCCTCACCGAGGGAACGCGGTACCTGGAGATCCTCAACCTCTTCGGCAACGGCCGGGCGGGAGACTTCGACTACAACTGGACCGTGGGAACCAAGGCCACGGACGACCGGCGCAACGACCAGAAGACCTTCTCACTCACCAACCTCCAGGGCAGGCTCACCAACAAGATTCACACGATCACCCTGGGCGACACCTTTGAGGCGTTCTCCCAGTACTCCCTGAACACTGCGGTCAAGGGCGGTTCCTACAAGTTCACCCCGGAGCAGTCCCATCTTCCCCAGGTGAGCCTCCTGTACGGCATCGCCTACTCCCGCTGGGACAACTTCTGGGGGGTGGACGCGGTGGAGCGGCAGGTGGCGGGCGGCAAGATCAGGCAGAACATCGGCCCCGACTTCTGGATCGGCCTGAGCGGGGTCCAGACCGACGATCACGTGCGGGTCCTGGGCGGAGAGCTGACCAACCACCAGACCTGGACCGTTGACTGGGAATACCGCCCGATCCCCGGGCTCACCATCCAGGGGGAGTCCTCGTGGCTCAACGGCGACAGGAGCCCGAGCGACGGCGCTCCCTTCGACGCCTACCACGGCCATGCCCACAAGGTGGTGGCCATCGGCGACGGCGGCCCCAGCCGGGTAACACTCGAATACGAGCGGGTCTCGCCCGAGTTCAGAACCACCATCGGGTCCGCCACTCCCGACCGGGAGAAGGTGAAAGCCAAGTGGCGCTACAAGTACAGCAAGGACCTCAGCATCACCAGCGCCATGCTCTGGTACCATGACAACCTGGACGGGCAGAAGGCCTACGGCACCGATCACTACAAGCCCGAGATCGCAGTCTCCCTGAAAAAACCGTTCGCGCGCCAGTACGCGGTGGCCGACATCAGCTACAAGCTCGACCGGGCCTACAGTCCCGTGATGCGGAGCCTTGACCACTACATCACCATGGGATACCGGGACCGCTTCGGCGTCCTGGACAGCGACTCCACCTTCGGCATCATCGTCTACGACCAGAACGGCGCTGCCAAGCGCAAGGACGTGGAATTCACCTACAACACCAGCCTCTCCAGCAGGCATACCCTGGGACGGTTCGTGCTGAAGCCCTCCATCTACCTGGGCGGCTGGACCCACAACGACGAGGTGGCCGAGAACACCGACCAGATCGTGGAATACTCAGCCGGCCTGGGCGTGGACGTGCCCGACCTGAAGATAACCTCCACCATCAGGGTGGGCGAAAACCGGCTCCTCAAGGAAGCCGGCACCGATACGGCAAAGACCTTCGCCGGCGCGAACGTCTTCTGGCGGCCCGAAATGCTCGCCAAGGCGCAGGGGATGCTCTACGCCAAGGCGAGCGTCAATGACTTCCGCTACGATCCCAACCTGGCCGCCGGCAGCCGGAACTTCCGGGAGACCAGCGTCACCGCGGGCATCAGCATCCAGTTCTGACGGAAATGGTGTATCCTTGACTGCACTGCGCCCGTACGCAGCCAAGCAGATGCCCCTCGGGAGGTTCACTATGAAAGCCTATAGCGCCGGACTCTTCCTGCTGCTCGCCTGTGCCCTTCTTCCCGCCTGCGCGGGGCTGCAGATCGGCGGAGGCGGCGATTCGCCCTCTGCGGTGGCCATGACGAGCCACGCGCAGGTGAGGCAGACCATCGACCGGCTCATCGCCGCCTATGAGGCAAAAGACAGTCGCGGCTTCTCCGAGTTGGTGAGCGAACGATACACGGGCGAGGCGGCCATTCTCGAAACCGCCGTCCGGCGAGACTTCAGCGCCAACCACAACCTGGCGATCCGCTACACCGTCAACAACATTACCCTCGACGATGGCGGCAAGGCCTTTGCGGCCATCACCTTCACCCGGTCCTGGACTGACGTCAAGACCGCCAGAACCATGAACGAAACCAGGGAAACATCCCTGGTGTTCATCCGTGAAAACGGCACCTACAGGCTCTACAGCCAGAACGTCCCGCCGCTGTTCGGGCTGCACTGAACGAGCAGATACCCTTACCGATTCAGGAGGAATCCATGAACGCAGTACGATTCTTTGTCATCCTGACCATGCTGGCCCTGCTGCCCGCCACCGGTCATGCCAAATGGTGGATCTTCGGGCAGGCGGAGAATGAGATCTCCACCCGCTACCTTTATCTGAACGGCGTCTCCTACGACGAGCTGGGTGACAAGGTCACCATCTACCGGGAGACCCTGGACAACGGCCAGGTGGTCCTGCGGGGCAAGGCCGCCACCAGTTCGTCGGCCGTGGGCTCGGTGCAGGTGAGCACCACCAACAGGGAAAGCTGGGACAAGGCCCGCAAGACCTCCGACGGCAGCTTCGAGTATGGCTTCCGCCCGGAAACCGGCAAGAAGTACGTCATTTACGTGAAGATCATCGACACCACCGGCAAGACCAACGACGTGGATGCCACCCGCAAGGAGATCACCATCTCCGACCAGAACATCTCCACCCTCATCCGCCAGGCCATGGATGAACTGATGGCGGCCTACATGGCCGAGGATCCGGCCCGGTTCATGGCCCTCGTCAGCGAGGATTTCGTTGCCGACCCCGCCGTGCTCGACCGGGCCATCCGCCGGGATTTCACGGCATTCGACAACATCGACCTCCGCTACACCCTGAACAACGTCACCGCCGCCAGCGGCAAGATCTACGCCGGCTTCACCTTCAGCCGCAAACTGACCTCCACCCGGAGCGGCCAGACCCTCTCCGACAAGGGCTCCAGCGAGTTCATCTTCAGCCTCGGGGAAAAGGGCCCCCTGGTGTTCAGCATGAAAAACCCGTTGATCTTCGGCCTCTCCGATGCCTCCAACGTGGCCACGGGCACGGTCAACACCGGCACGAACGAACCGGTGATCGTCGTGACCAGCGACGGCGACGTCATCACCCAGCCGTTCACCGAGGCCATCACGACCATCGACAATGGCGGCGTGGTGCAGGCCAGTGCCGATACGGTGGAATCAGGGAGTTTTGTACTGAACTTCGACCGGGAGTCCGGAAGCGCATTCAGCTTCAGCTTTGTCGACCAGGAAGCGAGAGCTCTGCGCAGTGACGACATCGTGCTTGAAATCAACCAATTGTGGATAAAGAGTGGGGTCGGATACAAAAAGCTCGATGTAACGGGCATCAACACTATCTCCAGCATCACCACGGACGGCTTCAAGGTTTCGGCCCGTACATGGGAGGACACGATCCGTGTCGATATGGAAGTCGGCTCCGTATACGCCTTCAGGCTTTTGGACGGGAAATACGCCCTGCTGGAAATTGTGAGCTATCAGGATTTCGGTGATGCCATAACCCGTTCGAACTACCGCTACAAATACCAACCCAACGGTTTGCCCAACTTCTGACAACGGCCTGTGGACACCAGTACCATGGCAATGGCCGGCGCGGGGGATTCCCGGTCCGGCCATTGCCGCATTCCCGGAGCTCCCAGGCAACCGGGGTCAAGGGACATCCCATGAAACGCTGTCTGACTACTCTCATCTTCCTGCTCTGCCACGCCGACGCCTGGGGCGGTTCGCTCCTGACCAAGAGCGAGGATTTCTCCAAGGCCGCCACCTATGGCATGAACATGGCCACCTACTCCATGGAAATGATGGATGCAAGGCAGGCGGCGGAAAAGCTCGCCACCTTCGATGTGGTCTGGGACATCATGGGAAAGGGGGAAGAGGTTCTGCTCAATGGCGACCCCGACGCCTTTCCGAAACTGAAGGACGATGTTCTCAAAATCAAGCTGGTGCTGGATAAGGTCGCCGAAGTTTCCGCCAAACTGGGCGAGGGGGTCTACGATGAAGCCCTCATGGGGAGCGTAGACGTCATGGTGGGGATGGTGAACCATCCGATGGTAAACGGCCTCTGGGAGGCGGTCAAGCTGGCCTACCAGTCCCACAGGCTCGTCCAGGACAGCCGGGCCGCCCTGGAAATCGAAACGCTCTACGGCATCGTCAACTACGACCGTCGGCTGCGGGGCACTGCCGGCAGCGACGGGCCCAAGCTCTTCAGTGTCGACGCCGATACGGTCACCTATTTTTTCAACAAATACCTGATCACCGACGAAAGCACGCGGGGGCTGGTCAAGACCTACGTGAAAAACAAGCTGGGGGAAGAATTCCCGGAACTCCCCGCATCCGACAGCGCCCTGGCCTGGCTCCGGGGCACCCTGGACGAGGAGAAAAACGAGCATGAAGTGCGGCTGCTGCAGGAATTCGAAAACTCCTCGCGCCGCTGGACCATGCAGTTGCTGAAAGATCTGAACGAGCAGGTAAAAAAGGAATGGGTCGCCACCCGACTCCACCAGGAGCAGGAGAAGTTCAAGGCGTTCACCGACCAAGTGGGAAAGGCCTTTGCCAACGTGGATCAGGTCTTTGCCTACTACGCAAATCAGGCGGCCCTGCGCAAGCAGGCAGCGGGCTTCCCTGCCACGCTGAAGGAGCTTGCGGAGAAGAGAACCAGGTTCGAAGCCCAGTATGCCCCCCTCAGGCCGTCCCAGTTCAACGAGCGGATGGCCGCCCGCAACGGCCTCCACCAGGTGATGAGCGAGGCTAGCCGCCATGCGGTTTTCTGCCTAATCATCAATGATTTTACGCTTCAGAAGGAATTCGAGGCGCTCCACTTGGCCGTCATGCAGCGGATCGACGCCATTGACAGGGAAATGTCCGTCCAGCGCGAAACCGCGACGGAAGAAGCTCTGACGCTTGCCGAGGGAGCGGGGGACGACTACCGGGCCTACGAGGCGTCGCTGGATAAGCGGTTCAAACCGGTTGTGGATGATGCGATCAGCTTTCTGGACGACTACCGCCCCCTGGAACCCAGCGAGATCAGCTCGCTTCTGGCTGAAAACAATATGGAAGAGGCGGAACTCAGGATAGTTGCCTGGCAGGTTGAACAGGGAAAGCTCTTCGAAAAGGTTCAGGCAACATTCAACAAGGATTTTGCCGCCATTACGCAGGGGGACTCCCCTCCAGTGACGGAAACACCGATGTACCAGCGCTATCTGCGTAGGGGAGACCAGAACCCCGGAATCCGGGAGATGGTTCTTCATGATGCCACCAGGGAGCGGGACACCTACTGGCGCAATGCCGCCGCCAAGGCGGAGGACGCCTTCACCATCGCCTTCGGAACCGCCTCCCTTGCGTACAGCAGGGACCATCAGGAACTGTCCCAGGTCTTTGAATACTTCGCCACTGAAACCAAACGGATCCGGACAGCCGTAACCGAAAACATCGCCGCAATCCGCGCCATCAAGGGCCAGATCGCCGATCACGTCCTCGCCCTGTCGCCGGGCGCCAGCTACCGGAACAGAATCCTCGATAATTTTTCACTGGCGGACTTCGAGCCCGGTGCGACCATCGACGAAGCCGAGGCATACCTGCGGGACAACCGTCATGCCACCATCGGCAAAATAGATGATGCCGACGTCGCCATCAACACCGTTGCCTGGCAGATCCGGAAGCGCCGTGACCGGATCGCGGCCCCCATCGACCTCCTGAACGGCCATATCAGCGGGATCAACGCCTTTGCGGTCCTGGCGGAGAGGATCCGGAACGCGCAAAAACGTGCCGACGGATTCAAGCCCCTTGACGACCAGACCGTGGCCCTCTACAACGACCTGGCCGCATATCCGTCGGAACAGGCCGCCGAAGATGCCTCCTTCGCCGGGAGGACCGATCCCAAGGCGAATCCTCCCCGGAGCCTGACCTACACCACAACCGAAAAAAACTGGGATGGCGAATCGTGGACCACCAGGGAAGTGGAGAACATCAAGTTCCCCTCCGTTGTCAACCCCGCCTGGGGGAAAATCGACTACCGCAGGCACCTGGACTCCATCAAGGGGCTGCAAGGGATGAATCCGGCAGCCATGGAGGCCAGGGGACGAAAACTGATTGCGGAAATAGAGCAGGATCTCGCCAACCGCCAGCGGGACATCGACCATCTCACGGAACTGGAGCAGGAATTCACCGCCTGGTACGAGAAACAGTTGCGGGACAGCGTCATCGTGCAGGACAGCCAGTCCGGCCACTACGTCCCCCGCGGCGATCTCTACCCCGACCGCGTCACCGGCCACGCCATCGTCAACACCCCATACCCGCACTTCGCCCTGGCCGACGAACTCGCCAGGGAACCGAAACTCGCCAAGGCCGAGGAGAATCTAAAAAGGCTCAAGGTCCACCGGTTCATCCAGGATTCCATGCCCGCCACCAAGGCCATGCTGGCAACCCTCTTCACCAGCAAGGGCTTTTATCTCCCCGCAAAGGAAGACAACTTCCTGATCGGCAACACCCCGGTCTGGAAGAGCGATCTGGCAACGGCGCGCCGGATACTGGAACCGCTGAAACCCGATTCCGGCGACTATCGGAAGCAACTGGAGTTGGTGGAGAAACTGCTTCCCTTCACCATCGAGTTTCCCCCCCTCCCCACCGACAGGAAGGCACGCCGTTCCGAAGAAATTCAGCACACGATCGGGCGGTTCAAGGAAAATGCCGGGCTGCAGCATTTCGACTTCGAGCTGGGAAAGGAATTTGCGGCACTGCGCATCATGGTGCAGGAGCTGATCATCGGCAAAGGCCGCCTCATCGAGCAGGAGTCCCTGGCGGAAACCCAGGTCGCTAGCGGCCGGGAGCGTCTTGCGGAATTCCGGAAGACGTTTGATGCCATTGCCGCCGACACCGAGCGGTACCTGGCGCAAAAGACAGTGGAACAAGCCGACTACGACGGGATCAGCTCCCGGTACTGGGACCTGCGGAGCCGCTACGACGGAGACACCTTCGCCCAGGATTCGACTTTCACCGGACAACTGGCCGCCCACGAGGGAAAACTTGCTTCATTGCAGGGGATGACCATCGATCCCCGGCAGCGGGACACGGAACGGATCGAGGCTTTCTACGGCACCTTCAAGGCAGCCTACGAAAGCAAGAACGATTCAGGGCTCATGGGCTGCCTCGACGACGACTGGTCCGCCGGCGACGGAACCACCCTGGCCGACCTGCAGGACCACTTCCGCAACATGTTCAGCGTCTTCGACCAGATTCAGCTCACCATGAGCGGCTTGAGGATCGAGCGGAAAGGCACCGATGGCTACCTCGTTTCCTACGACCTGCTGATCGTGGGGAGCATCTATGCCGAAAACATCAGGCATGAGGAAAAATCCTCGGTTGCGGAAGAGGTTTCCATGGATTCTGCTGGGCAGGTAAGGATCTCCCGCACCTCCCGGGGGCGCTTCTGGTACGTGCGGTAGGCGGAAACCGCCGGAATCGACGCAAACCGGGCGAATGAATGACACAGGGCCTCGCCGGACTGTTGCCGGCGGGGCCCTGCCATCGGGGTGCGGTGCGTCCTCAGAACCCGCGCAGGCTCTCCACCCGCGCAGCCAGGGCCGCGCCCCGGATCCGCTCCAGGGTGGCGGTCACCACCGCCACATCATTGTCGAAGGAGCCGTGGGCAAGGGGTATCAGCCCCTGGCCGTCCGAGACCTTTTCCCGCGTCTTGTCGTGGACCCGCACGGGCCCCATTCCCCCCATGAAATTCCGCCACGCGTCCACCTCGCCGGCTGCGCGCTGATTCCAGAGGTCGGACTGGCCGGGCACCGGGCGCCACGCCCCCTCCATGCCGAGGATCGGCATCTTGTGATAGTCCTCCAGGGCCCGGCTCACCAGGTAGAGGAGCGATTTGCCATAGGGGCCCACGGTGTCGGCGCGCTCCCGCTCGTCGCTCAGGATGTCGAAAAAGAGGCGGTTCCGATCCACCAGCCCCCGGTTGACTGCCGGCACGTAGTGGGCCAGGGCGAAGCCCACAGTGCAGGCCGGGGCGTAGAGGGAAATGCTGGCCGCGGGGATCTTTTTCTGCCCCATCCGGTCCAGAAGATGCCCGTGGAGGATGGAGCCGGCCGAATGCCCAACGAGATGGATCTCCACAGAGGGAATCTGTTTCTTGAGCTCGGCCAGGTGACCCGCCAGAAGCGTGAGCCCCGCCTCCTGGTCCGCCGCGGCCGCTGCATTCTGCTTCATCTGCATCCAGACCGGCTTCACGAGCAGGTTCTCGCTGGCCACCTCCACCGAGCGGTCCCGGGCCTCCTCCAGCCGGTTCTTGATATCGTCCCACCACCCCCGCGACGGTCCTGCGCCGAGGGCTTGAAGAATTTCCCCACCGCATCTTCGAGCATGCCGGCAATGCTCTCGCCGAAGCCGGTCTTCCAGGTCACGAACAGGGGG
Organism: Geobacter anodireducens; assembly: GCA_001628815.1. NCBI lineage: Bacteria > Pseudomonadati > Thermodesulfobacteriota > Desulfuromonadia > Geobacterales > Geobacteraceae > Geobacter > Geobacter anodireducens. The sequence goes on along the minus strand of CP014963.1, from coordinate 899,841 downwards.
TAGATGTCGTTGGCCAGGAAATAGGGGGCCATGACCCTGATCCGCTTGAGGGAAGCCTCCTCGTCGTTGAGCCCTCCGTGGGCATAAATGGCCAGCTTCGGCGCGCTCCTGCCCGACAGCCAGGCCAGCGGCAGGCGGTAGGCGGCCTCCTTCACGGCGCCGACGGCATCGGCCACGTCAAGGAACCGGTTGATGGGGCAACCGTCATTGCCGAGCACGACGGTATGCTCATAGGCCCGGGATTCGCTCAGGGGTTCAACCGCCGGATTCGCGTAGGTGAAGGGCTTTGAGGTGCTGCCCGAACTCCAGTACCAGGCCGCCTTGCCGTTGACCACCTCCTGGAGGGTCATGCTGCTCTTGGTGCGCCCCTCGCCGCTCACGAGCATGGGGGCGCCCAGGACCGCCACCCAGGCGTCGGAGCCATGCTGGATCCAGTCCTCGTAGGTCATGATGGCGAACCCCAGGTAGCCCCAGTCGGCTCCCCAGGAATTCTGCACGATGAACCCCTCCGGGGTGTAGCCCACCAGGGCGAAGGCGTGGCCGCCGGTCTCGCCGGGTTGCGTCCGGATCACCGGCAGGGTGGCGGAAGCATCCAGGAACCACCCCCTGTGGACCGCCGCCGACACGTAGACGGCCCCCACCTCGTTGATGGCCGCCTGCAGATCGGAGACCGAGTCCTTGTCAACCCGGTAATAGGCGCCCAGGGGCCTCTGGGCCGCGTCCTGCTGCCACCCCTCCTTGGGAGGCACGAACTTCTGCCTGTAGGGCCAGAGCGGGTCGGTGCAGACCCCGTGGCGGTGCCACCCCTTCATGGCCCCGCGGCAACTGGAGCCCTCGTAATCCTCACCGGGCCACTCGTCATAGATCCGGGCCATGTGGTAGAGCATCCGCGGGCTCACCCGGGGGACCTTTCCCCCCTTGCGGCCGCGCTGTTTCACCTCTTCAAGGTGCTTGCGCCAGTTGAGGTAGTTGATGACCGCGGCCAGGCCGAAACCGGTGCAGGCCCCTTCGGCCCCCTGGTCGAGGACCAGCTTGTGGATCTTGGTGTAGTCGGCCAGAAAGGTGGTGATGAACGACGGATCGGGGTACTGGGGGGGAAGACTTACCAGCGGCGGAGCGTAGCGGCGGTCACGGTAGTCGACACGGTCGGGGCGGGCGTCGAAAATCCTTCCCTGGATTTCTCGCGTGGGCATGGCGGCCTCCTTGTCACCGGCGGGAATGGAACACCCTTATTTGACTAATGAAAGTCTGCCACACTTTTCCAGCGTGACAAGGAGGACGAGCTGTTTTTACGGGCGGCCGGGCCGGTTCCGGGGACCCACGGCCAGCAGCGCGAGACCGCCGAAAATGAGCAGGATGCCACCGAGCGAGGTAAGGGTAAGACGCTCGCCCACCACGGTCACGCCGAGGATGGTGGCGGTGAGCGGTTCGGCCAGGGAGAGGGTCACGGCGCTTGCCACCGGCACGGTTTGGAGCCCCCGGGCGAAAAGGCGGTAGGAAAGGGCCGTGGCAATGAGCCCCAGGTGAAGGACCACCACGGCGCCGCGCACCGAAGGGAGCCAGGAGAGGTCGGCCCCCACCAGAAGCGGCGCCAGGAACAGCGCCCCGAGACAGAACGCCACGGCGATGACCGCGTCCGGGGAGCGGCCGGCCAGAAGCGCTTTGATCGCCAGGGTATAGGCCGCATAGGAGAGCCCCGCGCCCAGGGCCAGGACAATGCCCAGCGGATTGACGCTCACCTCTCCGCCGGTGGCCAGGAGCAGGGAACAGCCGGCCACGGCAAGCGCGGTGGCACCGGCCCAGCGCCGCCCAGGCCGCTCGCCGAGCACCAGGAATGCCAGAATCCCGGCCATGACCGGCGAGCTGCCGATGCCCACCATGGTACCCACCGCCACCCCTGTCGTCTTGACCGCCGCGAAAAAGGTCAACTGGTAGGACGCGATGCAGCCCCCCGCGCAGAGCGTGGGGATGAGGGGCCAGCGCATGCCCTTCGTGCCACCGGCCAAGGAGCAGGAGTGCCAGTCCCCCCACCGCCAGCCGGAGGGCGCCGATGGTCATGGGATTGGCCCCCACCGGAGCGAGGGCCTGGGATGTGCCGGTGGTCCCCCACAGGACCGCCGCCCCCAGGATGAACCACGCCCCTCCCCTGCCCGCTTGTGCCATGCCGCTACCGCCCATGCCATGCCTCCCTGTTGTTCCCGTCTGCTGCCATACCTCTGTGCCGCGTCACTTTGCCCTGGCCAGGGCCACCACGGCGCCCAGCACCAGGGCGGCACCCGCCAGTTGCACGCCCCCCAGGGATTCGCCCAGGATCAGCGCCGCCAGGACCAGGGTCACCACCGGCTCAAGCGTTGAGAGGGTCGCCGCGTCGGCGGCCCCCAGGCGCTGCATGCCGGCGAAGAAGCCGACCATGGCCACCACGGTGGAAAAAAGGGCTATTCCGGCCACGGCTCCCCAGCCGGCCAGCCCCGTGGGCCAGTGGGGCCCCTGCCAGATCACGGCACAGCCGTAGACCGTGGCCGCCGCAAGCATGATGACGGTTGCCGCCGGAATGGCGCCGGTGCGGCGGGACACCTGCTCCCCCACGAGGATGTAGCCCGTATAGATGACTGCCGCGCCGGCGCCGAACACTATCCCGGACAGGCTGCCGGTCAGGCCGTCGGCCACGGTCAGCAGGATGCCGACGAGGGAGGCCGCCACGGCCGCAACCTTGAGGGGCGTCAGCCGCTGGCGGCCCAGGGCCGCCGAGGCCAGGGTCACCAGGGCCGGGTAGAGGTAGAGCAGGAGCGCCGTGAGCCCGGCGGATGCATGGCGCAGGGACGTGAAATAACAGAAAGCCTGGCCCACGTAGCCGATGGCGCCCATGCCGACCAGTATCCAAAAATCGCGGCCCCGGGGCCAGGACAGGCGCAGGACGGGCATCAGGGCCGCCATGAGCACCCCCGCCACCAGGAACCGCAGGAAGAGAACCACGGCGGTGGAGGCGCCCGAGGCAAACGCCACCTTGCCGAAGATGCCCAGGGCGCCGAACCCGACGGCCGATGCCGCCACAAAGGCCGCCCCGGCCAGGCGGGGGCCGGCGAGAGCGTGCCTGGCGCGGTCCTGCCGGGCAGTGTGCGACGATTCGAACGCCATGCGTTCCTGTTCCTTTCCCGGCCGCCCCCTGTCGCGGGGCCGGCCGCAAATGCCGCATAGTACACGAATGCGGCGGTTCTGTCCTCAATTTTGAGCACAGGGCTCCACGGCTCTTCACCCTGCCTTTATATTTTGCCATTGACATTCGATTTCAATTAAATAAAATAGAATCAAAGACACTGATCTCCATGAAAGGGGTGTTGAGTCATGAGACGCCAGACTGAACTCAAGACCGTTCACAGAAGTGATACGGACAGGATGCAGACGGTGAAAAGATCGACCAGAAGCGGCTCCTCAACGGGCAGAAACATGTCGATGGCAGCTCCCCGCGAGAGCATGCCCGTGGCCTCAACCGTAACGAACCCGTTCCGCGAAATGGAGCGGTGGTTCGAGGAATCCCTGAACCGCCCCTTCTTCGGCATGAACTGGGTTCCCTTCCGCAACCTGATCAACGACCTGGGGAATAGCGGCGAACTGATGCCCGCCGTGGACATGTTCGAAGAAGGGGAACACCTGGTGGTGAAAGCCGAACTGCCGGGCATTCCACGGGATGATCTGAACCTGCGGATAGTGGATGGCAACCTGATCATTTCGGGCGAAAAGAGGTCCGGGGAAACGGTCGAGCGGAGCAACTACCTGCGGCTCGAACGGCACCACGGCTCCTTCACGCGGACACTGAGACTGCCCGATGGCCTCGATACCGAGCACATCAGGGCCAGTTTCAGGGACGGAATTCTGGATGTCCGCATCCCGAAGACCGAAAGCACCGTCCGGCAGATCACCGTGGAATGACCACCCGGCATCACCACCGCAGCGAAAAGGGGAAGCCCGAAGCTTCCCCTTTTCGCGTCTCTTTCCTTGCCATCCCCGCCCCGTGACCGTACAATGCCTCCGCACCCCATCAGCGCCCCGGAGGAATCCATGTCGAACCTCGTCCTTTTTCTCCTCATGATGTGCGGCGGCGTGTTCATCGCCGTCCAGCCATCCATCAACGCCCGGCTGGCCCAGAAGACGGGCGTGATCGAGAGCTCCACCGTTTCCTTCGCGGTGGGGGCCCTGGCGCTCCTGGTCGTGAGCACCATGGTGGGAAAGGGGAGCCTGCGCGGCGTTGCCTCGGCCAACTGGTGGGAGCTGACCGGCGGGCTGTGCGGAGCCTTCTACGTCACCCTGATCATTTTCGCGGTCCCCCGCATCGGCACGGCCGCGGCCATGGCGGCCACCATCGCCGCCCAGTTGGCCACCGGCCTGCTGCTGGACCACTACCGGCTCTTCGGCTACCAGGGAGCCCCCTTCGACCTGAAGCGGGGCATCGGCGTGGTGCTCCTGCTGATCGGCGCGGCGCTGGTGTTCCGGCGCTAAACCCGGCCGGGGAGTCCCTGCCATGGAACCGAACAGCCGCGACATTGCCGGCATCCGCACCGTCGCCCTCTTCGAGGGGGCCAAGGGAGCCCTTGTCATTGCCGCGGGCCTGGGTCTGCTCGCCCTGATCCACCACGATGTCCAGGCCCTGGCCGAGGAGATCGTCTCCCTTTTCCACCTGAACCCGGCAAGCCGGATCCCGCGCATCTTCCTGGAAGCGGCGGACGCGGCCAGCGACGGGCGGCTGCGGCTGCTGGCGCTGGGTGCCTTCGGCTATGCCAGTCTGCGCTTCACCGAGGCCTGGGGGCTCTGGCGGGCCCGGCCCTGGGCCGAATGGCTCGGCATCGTTTCGGGCGGCATCTACCTTCCCCTCGAAGTCTATGAACTCGTTGTCTCCATCTCTGCCGTCAAAATCGGCACCTTCCTCGTGAACCTCATCGTGGTGGCCGTGCTGGTGCGGGCGCGAATCCGGGCACGCAGGTAACGCATGGTACGCTAGCCGTAGGGGTCGCCACCCTCCCGCACCGGTGCCGGCCCTTGAACGTCCCTGAGCGGCGTCCGGTCTTTCACCGCAAAGACATCTATTCCGGCCTTCCCCTCCACCGGACAGACGTTCTCGCAGATCCCGCAGCCGTTGCACAGGTCATCCACCACGTAGGGAACCAGCAGTTCCACCTGCCGCCCCTGGTCGTCCGTGTCCAGAACCCGGCGCGAGCGGATCGCCTTGGCGGGAATGGGACAGTGCTCCTCGCACACGATGCAGTTGACCTTCTTGGCAAAGGGGAGGCAATGGTTGCGGTCGAACACGGCCTTGCCGATGACTTCGCGCTTCTTGGCCGGCACCGGCAGGTTCGGGATGGCGCCGGTGGGGCAGACCTGCCCGCAGAGGGTGCAGTTGTATTCGCAGTAGCCGAGCCTGGGGATCAGTACCGGCGTGTAGACCCCCTCCACCCCGGCCTGCAGTGCCGCCGGATAGAGGGCGCTCCGCAGGCAGACCTTCATGCACTCCCCGCACCGGACGCACGCGGCGAGGAATGCCCCCTCGTCCCGCACCCCCGGCGGACGGAGCATGCGCGCCTGTGCCGCGGGATCGCGGAAACGGAAAAACCTGGCCGCCAGGAGCCCGCCGACAACGCCTCCCAGCAGAACCCTGCGCTGCGGCAGAAGCGGCCCCTCCCCGGCCAGGGGCGAACCGGGCAGGAAGCGGACCCGGGCCGAGGGGCACCGCACCGCGCACTCCATGCAGAGGATGCACTCTTCCTTCTGGAGGATCTCCCGGTCGAAGGAGGTGGGACAGAGCCCACTGCAGGCGCGGCAATCAGCGCAGAGCTTTTCGGGGCTGCGGTTGAACGGAGAAAAGCGGGCGCTAAGCCCCAGAAGGGTGCCCAAGGGGCAGAGACGGCGGCACCAGCAGCGGGACTCGAATGCTTCCAGCCCGATCACTCCCGCCAGGATGAGGGCGGAAAGGAAGGCCAGGGGATAGGCGGCCTCCCGGAACGGCAGGACATGATCGCGGATCAGGGCATAGCCCGGAGCCAGCAGGTCTCGCCCTTCCCCCAGCACCCGGTAGAGCCCGACCCAGGCGCCGCGGGTCGTATCGCCCAGGAGGGGATGGAGGGAGAATGCGAGACCCCGCACGAGGATGGCCAGAGGATCCAGCAACCCGGCCAGGTTGATGCCGGCCAGGGCCGCGCCGAGCAGGGGAAGGAACACCCAGTATTTGGCATTTCCCGTGAGGAGGGAGGCGCGCCCCGCCGGCGGAACCGGCTGCCGAGGAGATCGAGGATGGTGCCGAGGGGACAGACCCAGCCGCAGAAAAAGCGCCCCAGAAGCGCCGTGGCAACCAGGAGCAGCACCGCCGGAAGCAGCAGCCAAGTGAATGTCTTTGCCGCCAGGAGATACGTTGCCGCCACCAACGGGTCAGCCCGGAACAAGGCGTTCACCGCCCCATTGATCTCGTCCCTGCCCCGGTATTCGGTGTTGACGAAGAGGACCAGGAAGAGGAGCAGAAACAGGAGCTGGCTGATCCGCGCCGAGGTGATCCGTTTCATGGGAGTCTCATGTCTCAGGCCGTGACGATGCGGACCCGCTTCAGGTTCATCTCGCCGAGCCCCCGCTTGTGGGCCGCCACGGTGACCGGAATATCCTCGGGCTTGAGACCGAACAGGGTGGTGGCGTAGGCATCGGCGGCCACGATGTCCGTGGAGGCGATGACCGTATCCATCACCTTCACGTCGGCCGGGCTCCCCCCCTGGGGTCCGTGATCGGTCAGGATGCGGGTGGCGTCGATGACCGTCAGGTGGCTTTTGAGCACGCTGTTGATGTCGGCCAGGGCATCATCCAGGTGGCGATGAATGCTTCCCCGGTTTCCCCCCATGACCCCCATCACGTTCTTGAGCCCCAGGGTCAGGCGGGACAGGCCGTGGTGCTTGGCCACCGGCACGTTGATGAAGACATCGGCCGAGAGCGCTTCGTCGTAAAGCTCCCACGCCGGGAGCACGGCCCCCTTGATGGGGACCCGCCGGAACCGCTCGTTTTCGATGAATTTCAGCTCCACCCCCTTCATCCCCTTGAGGCATCGCTGATGCCGCTCTGGACATAGCAGCGGCGCTCGTCGTTGCAGGTCCGGTCAAAGACCTTGACCCGCTTCGCTCCGGCGGCCAGGGCCTCCTCGGCCAGGGCGCGCACCACCAGCGGGTGGGTATTGGCTGCCTGGGCAGGGGTCCGGTCCCACCCCATGTTGGGCTTCAGGACCACCACATCCCCCGGTTTCACGAACCGCTTCATACCGCCCAGAAGCGCAAGGGCGCTCCGGGTCGTGCGGGCATAGTCCTTTCCCCGCGCCACCGCCACCGTCGGCTGCGGCGCCGCGAACAGCCGCCGGAATGCCCCTTCGGCAAAGAGGGACGACAGTCCCACGAGCTTCAGAAACGTGCGTCGTTCCATGGTTTCCTCCCCGGCTTGACATAGAATTCACGCTTTCCAAGGATACCATAGAGACGGCAGCGCTCCAGGAAAAACTAGCCGGCAGACTGCTCCAGCAGCGTTGCCAGCATCTCCACCCGGGGCATGGCGATGCCCCGTTGGCTGCCGTAGGCAAGGGGCGTCCGGAAGATGGCCCCGATCTCCAGGGGCCTCCCCTCTTCCCGGTCGATCTGCATGGAGGGTTTGTATTCGCCCATCCTGTCGGTGAATTCCAGCATGCTGTCCGCGTATGCCGGGGCTATGGGCACGGTCAACCCCTGGGCATTGGCCGCGGCGATCACCTCATGCATGATCTCCCGCACTAGTGTGCGGCTCGCATCCCGCGCCAGGAGCAAGTTGACCGGCTGCTGCAGCAGGGCGCACAGGCCGTTGAACGGAATGTTCCAGACCAGCTTCTCCCAGCGGGCCCGCTTCAGGTCGCCGGTTGCACGGCACTCCACTCCTGCCCGCACGAACAGGGCGGCCAGCGCCTCGGTCCATTCCCGGTCGCGGGGAAGAAAGTCGCCCAGGGTAATCCGGCCCGCACCAAGGTGGTGCACCTCTCCCGGCTCACCCCGGTTGGAACAGAGAAAGGCCACCCCGCCGATGACCCGCTCAGGGCCGAACAGGGCGGCCAGTGCCTCTTCGTTCCCCAACCCGTTCTGAAGGGTCAGGATCCGGGTTTCCGCCCCCACGAGGGGACGGATCAACTCCTCATACCGGTCGTTGGCAAAGGTCTTGAGTCCCACCAGAACCAGGTCTGCGGGGCCGATCTCATCAGGAGTCCGGTATCCTTTCACGCGGGGGAGGGCAAAATCACCGTCAGTGGAGAATACGTTGAGGCCGTTGCGAACGATTGCCTCGAAATCGCGGCGGAGAAGGAAATGCACGTCTTCCCCCGCCCGCTGCAGCAGCGCGCCGTAGTAGAGCCCCAGGCTCCGGCGCCGACAATGGCTATTTTCATCAGAACGACTCCAGGAAACGGGTTTGTCGGGCACGGCGGCCAATGGTCCGCAGATGGCCAGTAATCTACTGGGAAATTCCAATATTGAACGATTTTTTCCAACATTCCCAAACGAATTCAATAACCGCATAGAAAGACATTCTGACATTGCGAGATCATCGATCCTGACATCAGGTTAGGGTGTAGCTCAAATTGACATTAATTCACGGGCGAAGCAGAATTTTCCCCTTGCGTGCTGACTGAAGGCTTGCTGCTATAGCTGTTTTTACTTCTGTCATTGGATAGATAGCTTCTACTGGTAACCTCAATTTCTGTTCCTCTGCCAAACTAATTAGTTCCTTCATCATATGTTCTCTTTTATCTCTGACCATAGACTGATTGATTTTCTTTTGCCAAAAACCCTTTACTGTAATCTGCTTGAAAGCGATATCCCCAGCAGGGATGTGCATCGGCTCCCCAGACATCGATCCAAAGGAAATCAGCAAACCGTTTTCTCCCAATACAGAGAGCAATGCCTGACTGGCTGCTCCACCAATTGAATCAATCGCATAGCTAATGGAGATTTTGCCTGTCAAATCACGTACGTATTGTGGCCAGTTCTGATTGGAAGTAGAAACTACATTTTCAATTCCGAGTGCCTTCAGTTCTTTTTCAGATGCTTCACTGCGTACAAGACTGATGGTTTTGACTCCATGTTCTTTTGCAAGAGCGGATAAGGCTTTTCCAATAGCCCCTCCCGCTGCATTTTGAATGATCCATTGTCCTGGTTTAGCATCCAAAAACTCGAGTAACATGAGCGCACTAAATGGCATGGAACTCAGCTGTGCCCCGACTTCATCATCAATAGAGTCGGGAACAACCGTCAATATATCCTCCGGAGCCAGGAAATACTCCGCCCACACGCCCATTATTGGAGAACCTACTACACGCTGGCCTGGCTTCAGATTCTGCACGCCCTCCCCAACAGCATCAACGATACCCAGCGCCTCACTCCCCCCAATCGCGGGTAAATTTGGCTTGTATCCATAAGTTCCACGTATTGTCCATATATCGTGGTTGTGGATAGGAGACATAATTGTTTTGACTCGAACCTGATTAAAATCCGGAACAGGGAGCGAAGCCTCTTCCACGTTAATAACCTGAGAAGGCTCACCGAATTGATGGTATACAGATGCATGCATAAGAAATATCTCCTCAAATTGTTTCGAGCAAAGTCTTTTTGGGCATAGCGGTCAACATGTCTTTATTGATTTGGATCGGGAAAATATGCGTCTGCTGCTTATCGTGACGCCTTAATGATCTAGCTACACTCTAAATCTACCAGGCAGGGTCAATAAATTACGAGAATATTATCGGACTTTATTTTTCTCTGCCCACTTCATCACTTTGCGATGCGTCGTAATAGATCACTGTCTGGGTCCGCAAAAAGTGCATTGAGAATCTCAAAATGATTGACACCCGGAATCTCTTTCATGGAAACTTTGTGGTGGCAGTCCTGCAGCCTGGCACTGTAATGCTGAGATTGCTCTTTAAGCTCAGGCTGCTCATTACCGCCGTAATAGAGATAAAGCGGCAACGAGGCAGCGTTTGCAGTGTGAATATTATTGACAGGGCTTAAATTGATGATTTCGTTCGCATTCAACTGCAAGGCCGTGCCAATTTTCTTCGTCGGAGCAATAGGTGCCAGATCAAACAGACCGCTGATAGGGAAAACTGCCTTATTGACCACAGGATGGTCTTTCCAGACTGCCGCAAGATGCCCCCCTGCAGAGTGCCCAGCCAAATAGACAGGTTTTTCAGATGCAGCGTTAGTCTGCAAATATTTTTGTACAGCATCCAATGCCCTGCCAACTTCGTTGACCAGAGCAGTCATGCCAACGCGTGGAATGGTTTTACCATCCACTGTATTTTCTTTGGTCAGGTCATATTCAATCAAGATCAGGTCAATATTCTGCTCAAGCAATTTTTCGCCGACAAAAGCATAAGAATCTTTGACTTCCCCTTGCCAGTAGCCGCCATGAATGAAAATAAAAAAACCTTGAGTATCTGCTTCACTGAATTTTGGATTATGAAAATGATCAAATGTTTCTCTAACGCCAAGTCCATACGGAATATTTTTTTTCAACAGATAGTTATCATAGATAACCTTACTTTTTTTCTTGAAGGAATCTGTTTCACTTTTGGCTTTGTCTAAGCCAATATAGTTCAATGTGTCGTAAGCTTCTATCATGTGTTTCTCTTTTTGAGTTGGCGCATCAGTCTGTGCCAACACGTGGGAAGCCATTGTCATTGAGATGGCAACAGCCAGTACGGGGAATCGCTTTTTCATGATCTTCAAGAATTTTCCCTAATCCAAGTTACGATGTTTTCTTTCCCTAATGGCGTAGCCCCATATTTCAGATTTGGTTTGAAAGCAGAATAGCGAATGGGGGTGGAAAAATAAACCGTTTTGCCAAAATCACTGTCAAGATGCCCAAGCTCAGAAGCATCAACTGATTTGGGAGGCAAAGGTAAGCCCTGTATATCACTCTCAGAATAAAGGCCAATATCCTGTGTCCACATGGATATCCTTGCCAGATCGACATGCACATGATAGCTGCCGCCATCAATCGTTCTTCTGCGCAACGCCTCCATTACGCCTGCTGTACCCAATACGGCCGCCAGAGAATCGTTCAATAAATAGGAAGGTGGCAGTTTCGGATGATCTTTTCCGCACTCCTTAATTGCCATACCCGTTGCAGATGATGCCAGTTGATCAAACCCTCCCCAGTGACGCCAATCGCCCTCAAGCCCCCATGCACGGTAGTCCAATATGACCAATCCTGGGCGCTTTGCCACCAAAGACTTAGGTGAAAGTCCTTTTTTCTTACTCGTCAGGCATCGGGTAGAGTGCCACATAAACGCCGCCATGGAAACAACTCCGTAGCAGAGGCGCGGAAAGGGCCGCCGCAGCCACGGCCCTGCCCGTGCGGCGGGTCGCCGGCTCTGCCGCACGGGCCATCCTGGTAGCGGCGTTCAAGGCGGGATCCGTGGATGTGCCGGTTGCTTTCCCCAGGACGCCACCCGGGATCGGCATCACATATGATTCGATGGTACATCATATCGTGCAGCTTGGCGCGCCCGGCAGGCTTACGCCATCGTCCCGATGGTCTTGCGGAAGCGTGCCAGAGACACGGCAAACAGCACCGCGCCAATCAGGGCAAGGGAGACGAACTGGGGCCAGACCACGGAAATCCCGGCACCCCGGGAGAGGATTGCCTGGGCAAGCATGACGAAATGGGTATTGGGGGCTGCCAGCATCACGGCCTGAACAAAGCCGGGCATGCTCTCCCGGGGGGTCGTCCCACCCGAAAGGATCTGCAGCGGCAGCAGGATCAGCATCACCAGGAGCCCGAACTGGGGCATGGAGCGGGCCAGGGTGCCGAGGAAAATCCCCAGGGAAGTGGTGGCGAACAGGTGCAGGGCCGTACCGGCCAGGAACAGGAGGATGGAGCCCTCGACAGGAACCTTCAGGAGCCCCTGGACCACGAACAGGAGTGAACAGGCCGTTGCGGCGAGTACCACCAGGGCCATGGCCCACACCTTGCCCGTCATGATCTCGAAGGGAGTTACCGGCATGGCCAGGAGGTGCTCGACCGTGCCGTGCTCCCGCTCGCGGAGGAGCGCCGCCCCGGTGAGAATTATCGAAAGCATGGTCACGTTGTCGATGACCTTCATGACCCCCCCGAACCACGATTTGTTCAACTCCGGGTTAAACCGCGCCCGCAGTGCCAGATCCACCACAGGGGCATGGTTCGAGCGGTATCTTTGGAGGAAACTCGCGATCTCGCCGTTGACAATGGTCTGAATGTGGCCGCTGCCGGTAAAGGCCTGGCTCATGCGGGTGGCATCCACGTTGAGTTGGATCGCGGGGGAGCGGCCGGCCAGCACGTCGCGCTGGAAATCCGGTGGAATATCAACGGCAAAGGTATCGATACCGGCATCCATCCGGGCGTCCATCTCGGCTCGGCCGATGAGGACAGGCGGGACGAACTGGGGGGGATAGAACGCATCGACGATGCGCCGCGAGAGTTGGGAGTGGTCCTCGTCCACAATGGCGATGGGAGCGTTGTGGAGGGTTTCGGGCATGGCCGTGGCACCGGAGTAGATGGCAAAGGTAAAGGCATAGACGATCAGGACGAGCATGATGGGATCCCGCAGCAGGCTGCGGAGCTCTTTGATGCCGAGATGGAGAATGTTTGCAGGCCGCATGGTCAGTGCTCCTGTTTCCTGAGCAGTGCTCCCCCGAGGCCGGTCAGGATGGGGACGGCCAGTGCCAGGGAAAGGAATGAGGAGTGGAGGTCGTGGAAATCGAGCCCTTTTGAAAAGGTGCCCCGGGCGATGGTCAGGAAATGGGTGGTGGGGTACGCCCTGCCGATCATGGCTCCTGCCCCTTCGAGGGAGGAAACCGGGTCGATCATGCCTGAGAACTGGACCGCAGGCAGGAGGGTCAGGAGCGCCGTTCCGAAGAGGGCCGCGATCTGGCTCCGCATGAAGGTGGAGATCACCAGCCCCAGGGCGGTGGCGGCGGTTACGTAGAGGAACGCGGCCGCGGCAAGGGTTGGGAAGCTCCCCTTCAGGGGAACCCGAAACACGAAGACGGCCAGGGCGGTAAGGAGGAAAAAGTTGAGCATGGCCAGTGCCACGTATGGCCCCTGCTTGCCGAGGAGGAATTCCAGCCGGGTGACCGGAGTGACGTAGAGATTGACGATGGAGCCCAGCTCCTTTTCCCGCACCACGGACAGAGCGGTCAGCATGGCCGGAATCATCATGAGCAGCAGCGGAATGACCGCCGGCACCATGGCCGGCAGGCTTTTCACGTCGGGGTTGTAGCGGAAGCGCGTCTCAATGGTGGCAGCCCCGGCCCCGGAGAGAGCCGTGATATGCTCCCGGGCCAGGACCGACAGCCACTGCGCATGCATCCCCTGCACGTAGCCGCGCACCGTCTCGGCACGGGTGGGCATGGCACCGTCGATCCAGGCCCCCACCGTCACCGGAGCCCCCCTGCGCAGGTCACGGCCGAAGCCGGGGGGGATCTCGATGGCCAGGCTGATCTCGCCGGCCCGCATGCGCCGGTCCAGGTCGCCATAGTCGATGATGGGAGGACGTTCGTTGAAGTAACGGGAACCGGCGAGATTAAGGGCGTAATCGCGGCTGAGGGTGGTCTGGTCCCGGTCGAGGACCGCGAAGGAAAGATTCTCCACGTCCAGGTTGATGCCGTATCCTATGACGAGCATGAGGATAACGCTCCCCAGGAGCGCCAGGGTCAGGCGGATCGGATCCCGGCGCAGTTCCAATGCCTCGCGCCGGGTGTAGCTGAACAGGCGGCGCAGGCTGAAGAAGCCGCCCCCCTCGGGTTCTCCCTCCCTGGCCGGACCGAGGTCAGAGGGAGCGCGCGGTTGAGGGGAAAGAGCATGCTCTTGCAGAGGCGGCGCCATGGCATCGGAGTCCGTGGCCGCCTCCTCCAGGTAGCCGATGAACGCCTCCTCCAGTGTCTCTACCCCCCGCTTTTCGATCAGGGCCGCTGGCGCGTCGCTCACCAGCACCCGCCCCGCGTGCATCAGCGAGATCCGGTCGCAACGCTCGGCCTCGTTCATGAAGTGGGTTGAGATGAAGATGGTGACCCCGTCCCGGCGCGCCAGACCGATCATGATCTGCCAGAACGCATCGCGGGCCACCGGATCGACCCCCGAGGTGGGTTCGTCCAGAATCAGCATCTCCGGGCCGTGGATCATGGCCACCGCCAGGGAAAGCCGCTGGCGCTGCCCCAGGGGCAGGGCATCGGGGAGGCTCTCCATCACCTCCACCAAACCGAATCGCTCCGCCATCTCCTTCACCCGGGCCGGAATCCCCTTTTCCGGCAGCCTGAAGAGACGGGCGTGGAGCACCAGGTTCTGCCGCACCGTCAGTTCGCCGTAAAGGGAGAAAGACTGGGTCATGTAGCCGACCCGACGGCGGGTATCGATGTCCTGGGAGTCCACGGGACGGCCGAAGAGCCACGCCTCCCCTTCGCTGGCCGGCAGGAGGCCGGTCAGCATCTTCATGGTGGTCGTTTTGCCGCAGCCGTTGGAACCCAGGAAGCCGAAGATCTCCCCCCGCCCGATGCGGAAGCTCACGTGGTCGACGGCCGTGAACTCGCCAAAGCGCATGGTAAGGCCATGGGCCTCGATGGCTGCCTCGGCGGAAACGTCGGTTTCCCGGGGAAAAACCTCTACCGGCCGATGACCTTCCCGCTGGGATGGGGGAAGAAGGGCGATGAACGCCTCTTCCAGGGCGGCGGTGCCGGTCTGGGACAGGAGTTCGGCCGGAGAGCCCGTGGCCAGGACTCGCCCCCCGTTCATGGCCACCAGCCAGTCGAAACGTGCCGCTTCTTCCATGTAGGCGGTGGCCACCAGCACGCTCATCCCTGGCCGCTTGGCGCGGATGCGGTCGATGAGCTCCCAGAATTGGCGGCGCGACAGGGGATCGACGCCTGTGGTGGGCTCGTCCAGGACCAGAAGGTCGGGGTCGTGAATCAGGGCGCAGCACAGGCCCAGCTTCTGCTTCATGCCACCGGACAGTTTGCCCGCCGGCCGGTCGGAAAAGGGCTCAAGGCCCGTTGCCCGCAACAGCTCAAGGATGCGGCGCTCCCGCTCCCGGCGGCCGTGGCCGAAGAGGCGGGCGAAGAACTCGGCATTCTCGAAGACCGACAGGGTGGGATAGAGATTCCTGCCGAGCCCCTGGGGCATGAAGGCCACCCGGGGGCAGACTGTGCGCCGGTGGCCGCGGTCGGCCATGCTCCCCCCGAGCACCTCCACGGCACCGGACTGGACCGCCCGGGAACCGGCGATGAGCGAGAAGAGGCTCGATTTCCCCACCCCGTCGGGGCCGATGAATCCGACCATGCAGCCGGCGGGGAGATCAAGGGAGATATTCTCAAGCGCCGGGGTCTTGCCGTAGCGGAGGCCGACCCCCTTCAGCCGGACCACGGGGGGCGGTTCGGCGGCTGCCGGTTCCCGCGCGTTCATTGTACGAGCCCCGTTGTCAGGCGTTCCGGCCACGGGGTAGCGGTGTCGAGCCGCACGTAGGCCATGCCGGGGAGGCCGGTCTTAACCCGGGTGATGTGCTTTTTGAGGAGCTCCACAGGGATCTGGGCCCGGACGCGGAACATCAGCTTCTCCCGTTCACTGGCCGTTTCCACGGTCTTGGGGGTGAACTGGGCCACGTCGGAAACAAACGACACCCTGGCGGGAATCACGTACCGGGGAGCGGCATCCAGTACCAGCCGCACCTCGGTTCCAAGCGCAACCTTGCCTGCCGCAGCAGTGGGCAGAAAAAACGTCATGTAAACGTCGCTCAGATCGACAAGACTGAGAACCCGTCCGCCGGCGCCGACCACCTCGCCCACCTGGGCGACCTTATACTGGACCCGGCCATCGCGGGGGGCCTTGAGGGCGCTGTCCCTGATATCCGCCTGGATCCGCTCAATGGTGGCCCGGGCGGCGTCGACCATGGACCCCGCCCCCACCACCCGGGTGCGGGCCGTGGCAATGGCAGCCTCGGCGGCGGCAACCTGGGCCCGGGCCGAACTTATGGCGGCTGCGGCGCTTTGGAATCCCGTATAGTCATCATCGGTTTCCTGTTGGGACATGGCTCCTTTTGCTGCAAGCTCAGCAGAACGCTCCCACCGTTTGCGGGCATTGACGAGCTCTGCCTCCCGCTGCCCGACCGCCGCCACCGTCGCCGCCTTCTCGCTTTCCCGCTGGGCCAGTTGGCTGCGCTCCGTGGCGATGGCGGTCTGCGTCTGGCGGTAGTATGCCTCGGCCTCCCGGAGCTGGGCTTCAAGGACTTCCGTGTCCATGACCGCCACCACTTGGCCGGCGGTGACGAAATCCCCCTCGCGCACCAGTATCTCCCTGACCCGGCCGGCAGCCTTGGCGGCCACGTCAATCTCCACCGCCTCGATGCGACCGTTGCCGCCGACCAGCCCCTTGTCCCTGTTGCTCCCGCCGAATTTCTGCCACGCGGCAAAACCCAGGGCCGCCAGCGCCAGCACCACGGCGATCCGAATCAGCAATCTTCTCCATTGACCGGTCATGGCTCCCCCGTTCTCTGCTCCCGGAACACAGACGGCTCAGTGCTTGAACAGAAGGTGGATCAGGTTGATGGGCCAATCCGGGTGCGGCTCTCTGGTTAACACATACAGGGCCGCCATCATGGCGAGCAGCGCGACAAGCACATAGAGGGCTATCCTGGCTGGTTTCACGGCATCTCCTTTCGTGTCTTCAGGTAGTACCGGGCATCTCCAATCGCCGCTGCCACGTCCCCACGCATCACCCACGGTTCCGATTCCCGCTGCAATCCGCCGGGTCAGGCCGGCACGGGTGACGGCCTCCCCCCAGCTCCGTCAGTTGGCCACGTCGTCCTCCCGCTTCATGGTGTACAGCATCCGGAGCAATTCGTACTCGAACGGCGAACCGGTCTGGCGATAGCGGAACGGTATCCGGTGCCGTCTGTCCACGGCGGATGTGCCGGTGTAGGCCGTGGTAATGGCGGCATTGTCGACCCAGGCCGCGGGACCAACCAGATTGAAGGCTGCCGAGTCCACGGCAAGGCCGGTTGTGTCCCGGACATTGGATGGCCCCAGGACCGGAAGGACGAGATATGAGCCGTGCCCTACCCCGTAGCGGCCGAGGGTTTGGCCGAAATCCTCCGGCTGGCGCCTGAGGCCCCAGGCGCCGGCCGGATCCCAGAGCCCGGCGACGCCGACAGTGGAGTTGATGACGAAGCGGCTCACGGTGATACCGGCGGCCTTGAACTTGAGCTGCATGAGGTTATTGGCGAGGTTGCCCACTTCGCCGATGTTGTCGATGGCACTGGAAACCCGGTCTTCGGCGTAATCGGGCATGATGGTTTCGTAGGTGCGGACAACGGGACGGAACAGGTACTCGTCGAAATAATAGTTGAACCGGTATACACCCCGGTTGAAACCTTCCAGGGAGTCGTCCACTTCAAACATCGGTGGCATCCCCTCCTTGACCACATCCTCGTAGGTACGCAGGGGCAAGGCGTCAGCGGGAACCGCCTGGGGAAGGCTACTGCATCCTGCCGCCGGCAGAAGGGCCGCAAGGACCAACGGCAGGAGCCTGATTCGCGTAAGGACGGTGCCCATGCCTCACCTCTCCTTCCCGGCCAGAAAATCGATCATGAATGAGACCACGTCGGGGTGGAACATGTTTCCCATGTGGCCACCGGTGGGGAACAACCGGGCTCGTCCGCCAAAGACTCCCTGGAGGTAGTCGATGTCTCCCGGAGCGAGAATGATATCGTCCTCGTTATGGATCAGCCCGACTTTGTCCGCGTTCCGCAGGTAGGCCTCCTGGGAACGGAGGCTCATGCGCGCCAGCAGGGCCTGACGGGTCAGGGACGGTTCGCGGTGCCGGCGGTTGGGAAAGAACCATTCGTCGAAATAGTCGGTGAAGCGCGTGTGCAACGAGACCGTGGCGTAGCGGGTGAGGGACGAGGTGGCGGTGAGCCTCGCATTTCTGGGGACGATATAGCCGCCACCGTTCATGACGTCGGCGGTGAAAATCATGTTGGCCGCACTCATGCGGAAAGAAAGTCCGATGAGTGCGGCGAGATTCTCCTCATTGGGAGGAAACCGCTTATAGGCGCTGTAGATGAAATCCCCGCTGAGACTTCCCGGCCCCACCTCCCTGCTGACGTGGGAGAATTCGGCAAAAACGCTGCGAAACCAGGCGTCGAACTGCTCCATCCCCTGCGGGACGTTCTCCACCAGCAGTTGATCCAGGGCCGCCACTGACTCATACAGGCTGACCGGAGGGTTGATGAGAAGAACCTTGCTGAAATTGAATCGTTTTTCCTCTTCGTCGAGCCGCGCGACAAACGCCGCGTTGAACGCGCCAAGGCTGTAGCCGGCAAGATCGAAGCCCGAAACGTCTATGGTATCCCGCACCGCATCATAGGCCATCTCCATGACCCGGTAGAGATCACGGGCATCGTCGAAGGGGTCCCCGGGAAGACCCGATGAGGCATTTACCACGAAATCCATATGGCTTGGCGACGTCAGGGAGATGACGTGGAACCCTCCCTGGTACAGGGCGTTCCGGAGCTTTACCATGCGCGGGGTGTTATGGCCGGCGCCGGTTCCGGCAATGACAAAGACAAGGGGAGCGCGATGATCCTGATAGGCCAGGGTGCAGGCGAGACCGTCCTCATACCAAAAGACCGGGGGAATCTCGCGGTCAGGGAACACCCGCAGGGTGAACTCCCGGGCCGGGACCTTTTCGGGGAGCCTGACCTCGAGGTGTTTCGGCAACTCCATGATCGTTGCCTCGTAGGGGTTTACAAAAGGGTAAAAATAGGCTTGAACTGCGGCCGTTGCGTCAGGAGTGAGGGAAACGCACCACGCCAGGCAAAGCAGAACAATGGACCGCCTCATTGTATCCTCCGAAGAAACGGTTGATGGCCGCACCACACATGGTTCAGGGAACGATGCCGGCCTGCCGGAAAAAGCGGTCGGCTCCCGGATGAAGGGGAATGACCGCGGCATCGGCAGCCTCGCGGGAGGAAAGGACCTGCAGGACCGGGTGCTGGCGCCTGAAAAGATCGAAGGAGGTCATGACCTCCCGCACCAGGCGATAGACGGTTTCCTCAGCCATGTCGGACCGGGTGAAAAGTATCGACCGGATGCCGATGGTAGGCACCACTCCGGCACGCTCCAGCCCCGGGTAAAAATTGGTGGGAACCACCGCAGGGAGCAGGAGCGGGTTTTCCGCCGTCACCTGTGCGATGAGTGGTGTGTCGAGGGGAACCAGAAGAACCTTCCGGCGGCCGGTGCTGGCCTCCATCACCGCAAGATTCGGGTGCGCCACCGTATAAATGTAGGCGTCAATATGGTTGCTCTGCAGCAGTTCGGAGGCGAGGGCGGCAGGATGGGCCGAAATGATCACGTCTGACGGATGTAGTCCGGAGAGACGGAGCAGCCTCACGGCATAGTCATGATCAAAGGATCCTTCGGCGCCGATATTGACCCGCTTCCCCCTGAGGTCGCTCATCCGGCTGATCCCGGCATCAACGGCTGCGACAACGGTCACGGCTTCTACCGGGAGCCCGAGAACGGCACGCAGGCCCGGCTGGCTCTTTCCTGCCCATCTGCCGGTTCCCTTCGCCGCATCTCGCAGCACATCGGCCTGGGCTATCCCAAAGGCCGTTTTCCCCTCCAAGACGCTCTCGACATTGGCCACTGCCCCCTGTGATGAAACGGTGGTGAGCCGCACTCCGTATTCCGCGCTTCGGCGATTGAATATCTTTGCTATGGCACTGGAAAACACATAGTAAGACCCTGTGGTGTTCCCGGAGCCGATTGAGAGCGAGGGCTGCGGAAATGCGGGCAGGGCTGCAGGCGTCAGCAGAATCGCCATTGCTACCGGCACCGTCAGGTGCCACCACATGAGTCTGGAGAAGCGGATCATCGGTCACGTCCTCCTCTGGCCCGGAGGATGAATGCTGGATACAATGGGGCTTACTTCACCGAACAATTATAGCATCGTTTTCGGCATTTGTTCGGCGGGAACGTATCCAGTGAAACATTAGCGGCATATGGCCGGCCAGGCTGAGGCATGCCGACCTTTTCCCTGGGAAAAGTGCCGGATGCCCGCCAGAAGCCGGCCCGCATCGACCGGTGTACCGGCTATCCGGCAGATGCCGGCACCTGAAGCCCCGGCAAGGGGAGCTGACGTCCCATCGCAGGTGATCAGCAGATGGAAAGGTCCGGATGCAGTTCTTGTGCGGTGCTGCCGGTTCAAGACCACTCATGCCCGTTCTTGCCCGCACGGTATCTGCGCGGCTATTCGCTCCCGCCGCCCAGCACCCGGTAAAGGGTTGTCAGGTTGAGCAGCCGGACAAGGCGGACGCCGATCAGGTTCTGCTGGGCACTGTAGAGAGCCCGCTGGGCATCCAGGACTTGCAGGTAGTTGTCCACCCCCCTTTCGTAGCGGGCCTGGGAGAGCTTGTGACTCTCGGCCGTGGCGTCGGTGAGGGACTGCTGGGCCGCCAACTGGTCGTCAATGGTACCACGCTGGGCCAGGGCATCGGCCACTTCGCGGAAGGCGGTCTGGATCGCCTTCTCGTACTGGGCCACGGCAATGTCCCGGTCCTTCTCCGCCACCTCCAGCGTGGCCTGGTTGGCTCCGGCGGTGAACACGGGAAGCGTGATGCGGGGCGCAAAACTCCAGGTGAAGGCATCCCCCGTGAAGAGCCCGGCCAGGTCGTCGCTGCCGAAGCCCACGTTTGAAACCAGGGTGATGCGGGGGAAGAAATTGGCCCGGGCGGCACCGATATTGGCGTTGGCCCCTTTCAGGAGGCTTTCGGCCTGGAGGATGTCGGGACGCCGCAGCAGCACGTCTGACGGCAGCCCCGGCGCCACGTCCTTCATGGCGGTGAGGTTCTCGGAGAGGGCCGCAGGGAGGAGCTCCGCCGGAACCGGCGATCCCACCACCAGGCTCAGGGCGTTTGCATCCTGGGCCACCAGGGTGGTGAAACGGGCGATGTCGACCCGTGCGGCGTCGACGCTGGTCTGGGCCTGATGCAGATCAAGGGCTGAGGAAACGCCGGCGTCGAAGCGGCTCTTGGTAAGCTGGTAGGACTGCTGCTGGTTCACCAGGGTTTCCTGCGCCAGTTTCAACCGTTCGCGATCGGCGGCAAGGGAGAGGTAGTTGACGGCCACCTCCGACACGAGGCTGATCTGGACGCTGCGCCGGGCCTGCTCCGTGGCCAGGTACTGTTCCAGGGCCTGATCCTTGAGGCTGCGCACCCGGCCGAAGAGGTCCAGCTCGTAGGAGCTGACCCCGAGGCCAACACTGTACTGATCGATGGTATCGGCCCGGCCCGTGGCCGACAGGCCTTCGGGCTGCCGCTTGAACATGGCGTCGGCGCTGGCATCCACCTGCGGGAAGAGATCCGCGCGCCGGATCTGGTACTGGGCCCGGGAACGCTCGATAGAGAGGGCCGCGGCTCTCAGGTCCCGGTTGTTCTCCAGGGCCAGGGCGATCAGCTTCCGCAGTTTTTCGTCCACGAAAAACTCCTGCCAGGGGATGTCGGCAAGGGGCTTCTCAGCCGTGGCCGCCTCCTGGTAGGCCGAGCCCTCGGGCCACGCGGCCGGAACGGGGGCAGCGGGTCGCTCGTATCTGGGGGCCATGGTGGCACAGCCGGCCAGGGTCAATGTCATAATTGAAACACAGAGCACCTGAACAACAGAGAAAGACTTCGGCGCAAAACCGGAGACTCTCTGCGATCGCTTGCTGGCTGCACGGCAAACGGTGGCAGCGGGATCAGACTGTTTCCCTGTTGCTCTGTTACCCTGCGTTATTCCGAACATACTCATCTCAATTCACCTCCGACGCTGTTTCAGCGGGCGGCTGTACGGCGGTCTGTTTTTTGGCGAACAGTTTCGACACCATCACGAAGAAGAACGGAATGAAAATCAGGTCGATAAAGGTGGCCGAAAGAAGACCGCCGGTCACGGCGGTACCGATGGCGTTCTGGGCCGCAGCCCCGGCCCCCTTGGTGAGGGCCAGCGGCAGGGTGCCGAAGAAGAACGCCAGCGAGGTCATGATGACCGGCCGCAACCGAATCTTCACCGCCAGGAGGGTAGCCTCCACCAGATCATGCCCGTGATGCAACTGGTCCTTGATGAACTGGATGATCAGAATGGCGTTTTTGGTGGAAAGGCCCACGGTGGTCAGAAGGCCGATCTGGAGATAGACGTCGTTCGGCAGTCCCCGCATGGTAACGGCTGTCACCGCGCCCACCAGGCCGAGGGGAAGCATCAGCAGGTTGACGAAGGGAATCGTCCAGCTCTCGTACAGGGCGGCCACGGCCAGGAACACCACCAGCAGGGAGATGGCATAGAGGGCCGGAGCCTGAGCTCCTGCATGCTTTTCCTCATAGGAGAGGCCTGTCCATTCATAGCCGATGCCGGCAGGCAGTTGGGCCGCCATCTTCTCCATTTCGGCCATGGCCTCGCCGGTGCTCACCCCCGGCGCAGCCTGCCCCATGATCTCCACGGACGAGATGCCGTTGTAGCGCTCCAGGCGGGGCGAGCCGTACTGCCAGTGGGCGGTGGCAAAGGCCGAGAACGGCACCATCTCCCCGTTGTTATTGCGCACATACCAGGTGCCGATATCCTCCGGCAGCATGCGGTACCTGGCATCGGCCTGGAGATAGACCTTCTTGACCCGCCCGTTCTCGATGAAGTCGTTCACGTAGGAACTGCCCCAGGCAGTGGAAAGAACCTCGTTGATGCTGGTTTGAGACACGCCCAGTGCCCCGGCTCGCACGTCATCGATATCCAGCTTGAACTGGGGGGAGTCGTCCTGGCCGTTGGGACGCACCGCGATCAGCTTCGGATTCTTCATGGCCATGCCCAGCAACTGGTTGCGCGCCTCCATCAGTTTTTCATGACCAAGGCCGCTGCGGTCCTGCAGCATGAAGTCAAAGCCGTTGGCCTGTCCCAGTTCCACCACTGCCGGCGGTGAAAAGGCAAAGGCCAGGCCGTCCTTGATCTTAGAAAAGACCGCCATGGCCCTGCCGGCAACGGCCGGCGCCTTCAGGTCGGGGGTCGGGCGCAGATCCCAGTCCTTCAGCTTGACAAAGGCGAGGCCCATGTTCTGGCCACGGCCGGCAAAGCTGAAGCCTGCCACGGTAATGATGGCCTCCACGGCTTTTTTCTCCTGTTCCAGGAAATGGTGCTCAAGCTCCTCGATGACCTTGATGGTCCGTTCCTTGGTGGCTCCGGCGGGCAACTGGACCTGGCAGACGATGAACCCCTGGTCCTCGTCCGGCAGGAAGGCCGTCGGCAGCCGCAGGAAGAAGAACACCATGGCCGCCACGATGCCGCCGTAGACCAGCAGGTACCGGACCGGCTTGCCGAAGGAGCGACCAACGAGCCCTTCGTATTTCTCCCGTGCCCAGTCGAACCCCCTGTTGAAGTGGCGGAAGAACTGGCAGAACCAGCCGCACTCCCCTGCCGTGTGCCCCTTTTCGACCGGCTTGAGCAGGGTTGAGCAGAGGGCCGGGGTCAAGATCTGGGCCACCAGCACCGACAGGATCATGGCCGAGATGATGGTGATCGAAAACTGGCGGTAGATGACGCCGGTAGAACCGCCGAAGAAGGCCATGGGAAGGAATACGGCCGACAGCACGGTGGCGATCCCCCAGAGGCGCTGGTGATCTGCCCCATGGACTTGATGGTGGCGTCATGGGGAGAGAGCCCCTCCTCCGACATGATCCGCTCCACGTTCTCCACCACGACGATGGCATCGTCCACCAGCAGGCCGATGACGATGACCAGGGCGAACATGGTCAGGGTGTTGATGGAGAAGCCGGCGGCCGACAGCACCCCCATGGTCCCCAGGAGAACAACCGGCACGGCGATGGTCGGGATCAGGGTGGCCCGGATGTTCTGGAGGAACAGGAACATGATGATGAAGACCAGGCAGACGGCCTCGATCAGGGTCTTGACCACCTCTTTGATGGATATCTTCACAAAGGGGGTGGTGTCGTAGGGATAGACCACCTCCATGCCAGCCGGGAAGTAGCGGGAGAGCTCCTCCATCTTGGCCTTGACCCGCTCGCCGGTATCCAGCGCGTTGGCACCTGCCGCCAGCCTGATCGCCATGCCGCCCAGCGGTTTCCCCTTGTAGCGGGCCTCGATATCATAGTTCTCGGTGCCGATCTTGGCCTCTGCCACGTCTTTCAGCTTGACCGTGGAACCGTCGGGGTTCGTGCGCAGGATGATGTTGTTGAATTGCTCCGGCGTCTGGAGCAGGGTGCGGGCAGTGATGGTCGCGTTCAACTGCTGCCCGTGAACAGCCGGGCTGCCGCCGAACTGGCCGGCCGAAACCTGGGCGTTCTGCGCCTGGATCGCGGCAATCACATCATTGGTGGTCAGGTGGAAATTGTTCAGCCTGGCAGGATCCAGCCAGATCCGCATGGCGTTCTGTGAACCGAACAGTTGCAGCTCCCCTACCCCTTCCACGCGGCTGATGATGTCCTGAACGTTGGAGACCAGATAGTCGTTGAGGGCGTTTCGGTCCAGGGACCCGTCCTCCGACACCAGGCCGACGATCAACAGGAAGTTCTTGGTGGATTTCACCACCTGGATCCCCTGCCGCTGAACGATCTGGGGGAGGAGCGGCGTGGCCAGTTGCAGCTTGTTCTGCACCTGCACCTGGGCGATGTTGGGATCGGTACCGGCCTTGAAAGTCAGGTTGATGGCCACGGCCCCGGCCGAGTCGCTGGTGGACGACATGTAGATCAGGTTGTCGATGCCGTTCAGCTTCTGCTCGATGACCTGGGTGACCGTGTCCTGCACGGTCTGGGCCGAAGCGCCCGGATACATGGCGTTGATGGTGATCTGGGGCGGCGCGATGGGCGGATACTGGGAGACCGGCAGGGTCTTGATCGCCAGCAGCCCCCCCAGCATGACCATAATGGCGATTACCCAGGCAAAAATTGGTCTGTTTATGAAAAAGCGGGACATGAAAGGAGCTCCTTAATACGTATTCCCCCCGAGGAGACAGGGGAGCGGGGCCTTACGGACGCAACTCTTCAGCCTATTTTTTGGTACTCGCCGCCTGATTCGCTGCCGGGGTGGCAGCAGTTTCCGGCTGGGCCCCGAAGGGCACGGCTTTCACCTGCGTGCCCGGCCGGGCCTTCTGGATTCCCTCCAGGATGACCCGATCGCCGGCTTTCAGGCCGTCGCTCACCAGCCAGCGTTCCCCCACGGTCCGGACGACCTTGATGATCCGCGGTTCCACCTTCTCCTCGGCCCCCACCACCAGGACCATGGCCTCCCCCTGGGGAGTGCGGGTCACGCCCCGCTGCGGGACCAGCATCGCCTGGTCGCTCACCCCTTCCTCCACAATGGCGCGCACGAACATACCGGGAAGCAGGGTCTGCTTCGGATTCGGGAAGACCGCACGCAGGGTGATGGAGCCGGTGCTCTGGTCCACGGTCACTTCCGAGAACTTAAGAGTTCCCGGCAACGGATAGGGGCTGCCGTCTTCCAGCAGAAGCTTGACCCGGGCCTGGGTGGCGGCATTGTCCTTCATAATGCCGCTGGCCAGGTTCTGCTTCAGCTTCAGCAACTCCGCGCTGGACTGGGTGACATCCACATATATGGGGCTGATCTGCTGAATGGTGGCCAGGGCCGCGGGCTGATTGGCCGTAACCAACGCCCCGTCGGTTACGGCGGAACGGCCGATGCGGCCGGAGATGGGGGCGGTTACCTTCGTATAGGCCAGATTGATCCGGGCCGTCTCCACCGCCGCCTTGGCGGAGGCCACATCGGCCTCGGCCTGCTGGAGTGAGGCAGTGGCGTCGTCATAATCCTGCTGGCTCACGGCCTTGATCTTGACCAGGTCCCGGAAGCGCTCTTCCTTGAGCCGGGCCGGGATGAGATTGGCCTCGGCCCGGGCAAGGGCGGCCTTGGCACTGGCAAAGGCCGCCTGATACGTTGCCGGGTCAATCTGGTAGAGGACCTGCCCCGCCTTCACGTCGGATCCCTCGGTGAACAGGCGCTTCTGGATGATCCCGCTCACCTGGGGCCGGACTTCGGCAATCAGAAGGGGCGACGTCCGCCCCGGCAGCTCCGTGGTCAGAGCAACGCGCTCCGGCTTGACAACGACAACCCCCACTTCAGGCGGTCCGCTGGCCGGAGGAGCTGCCGCGTTCTTCTTGCCGCAACCGGCCGTTATCATCCCGACAGCCAGGAGCCCTGCTACGGTAATCAGTCGTGCTCTGTACATGGGTTGCATACACACCTCGATACTGTAAATTGCCGGCCGCACGGCCAGTTACTTGTGCTTCCCGAACAAGGCGATTATGGCTGTCAACGCCCAGATCGCCATGGTTACCATGATAAACAGTGTCATCAGCGCCATTCCCTCTCGGCGGATTCACCCACAGCCAGGCAGTATCCACCGCATCAAGAATGAACATTCATTCCTCGGCTATCCAAACAGCAGGAGATCGACGCGATTCCTATCTCCTCACAGCGTCCCAGCACGCCTCAATGGTACGGGCAATGAGGGCATCGTCCAGCTCGATGAACCCGAGGATGTTATCCCGCGCCACGGCCAGGAGCGGACCAAAGGACAGGGCAAAGAGGATGGGCAACGGAACATCCTTCAAGACCTGCTGGGCAATCCCTTCTTCGAACAGATTGTGATAGATATCGCATTCCTCCCGCACCCTCAGGAGGCGTTCCCGACGGAACGCCACCCCGTAGGGAGAGTTGTGAAACTGCTCCAGATAACGGAAATCGAGGGGATTGTGAATAAAGTACCGGAGCAGCGCCGTGCCGAGATGGAGAAACCGTTCCCGAAATGCCTTCAATTCCACGTACCCTTCCGTAATGACCGGAAAGATCCTGGCTTCCAGCTCGCGATACAGGTCGTTGATCAGCACGTCCTTGTTCTCGAAATACCGATAGATCGTGCCGGCCCCCACCCCTGCCCGCTCGGCGATGAGCGCCATGGGGGCGCCATGAAAACCATGCTCGGCGATGAGTTCGAGGGCCGCACGGACGATCTCGTCTCGTTTTTCCGGCTTGGCCATAGTATACCTCTTCCCTGTCAACAGAATGAACGTTCATTCCAAATTATCTTTTTTGAACCCCGGCGTCCAGACTTTTTTTGTCTACCACCCAGTGCCTCGCTCGGTACGTCCTTGGAAGTAATTGTGAGGCATTGTGGCTGCTGCCAAGGCGCGGCGGCGCAGGACCGGCCCGGCTAAGCCAAGAACCGTAACGCCGGCAGCGGCCACAAGGACCACCATTACGGGAAGCAACTGATCAATCGGGACACGACTGCCCTCAGGCCCCAACGGGGTCTTCTGCCGGACGGCTTATTCGACACCAGCACGGGGACCAAACGTATACATTGACATACGCCGGCATGCCATGCATCATCTTGTGGTTTATATGCGTTATCTCCGAGCCCATCCGCCTACCAGGAACGTTCCCACGGCGCCGGCCGACGGGTGTTGCTGGAAACGGCAATGCCTCCCCACTGGAAAGGAGATTCCCGGCCACACGCGCCCAGGACCCCTTTCCGCCAGGAAAGGGGTTTTTATGTCTTACGCACCCATCAATCCAGGGAGGACGCGTTTCCATGGCCGTCATCGCCCGGCCCATGAAGATGTCTACCGTTCACAAGCGTGAGCCGCTTGCAGAGTAGAACCAATCCACCCACAGGAGACTCGCCCATGAAAATGTATCGCTCGTTCGCGGCAGCCCTTGTTGCGCTCCTCATGCTTGTTACCGTTGCCGTTGCCGAGGAGCGGCTCAAGATGTCCACCACAACCTCCACCCAGGACTCGGGACTGCTCAAAGTTCTTCTTCCCCCGTTCGAGAAGAGGAACGACGTCAAGGTCGACGTGATCGCCGTGGGTACCGGCCAGGCCCTGAAGCTGGGCGAAGCGGGCGACGTTGATGTGGTCTTCGTCCATGCCCGCAAACTGGAGGACAAGTTCGTGGCCGACGGATTCGGCGTGAACCGCAAGGACGTCATGTACAACGACTTTGTCATCATCGGACCGAAGAACGACCCGGCCGGCATCGCCAAGGCGAAGACCGCCGCAGAGGCCCTGAAGCTGATCGCGGCGAAAGAGGCCTCTTTCATTTCCCGGGGCGACAAGTCAGGCACCCACACCAAAGAGCTCGATCTCTGGAAGTCCGGCGGCATTGAGCCCAAGGGGAATTGGTATGTGGAAGCGGGCCAGGGCATGGGACCCGTCATCACCATGGCCACCGAGCGGCGCGCCTACACCCTGACCGACCGGGGGACCTACAACGCCTTCAAGGGCGCCAAAACCGACCTTGTGATTCTGTTCCAGGGTGAGAAAGGGCTCTTCAACCCCTACGGAATCATGGCCGTCAATCCGAAAAAATTCCCCCACGTCAAATATGACCTGGCCATGAAACTCATCGACTACATCACCGGTCCGGAGGGGCTGAAGATCATCGCCGACTACAAGGCCCACGGCGAGCCGGTCTTCTTTATTTACAAAAAATAGAAATCGATCATAGCATTGAACCGCTGACCGGGGGCATCCGTTGCCGGTCAGCGGCTCGCTCTCATCCGCAGCCATGGACTTTTATTCCGAATCCCTCACGACTGCTCTCCAGCTCATTGCTTCCCGCGACCCGGACGTGGTCAGCGCGGTGACCGTGTCGATCGTCGTATCGCTCTGGTCGACCCTGTTCGCATCCCTGGCCGGCGTGCCGACGGGAGTGGCGGTGGCGGTGACGGAATTTCCCGGCAAGCGGGCCGTGGTGACGCTGCTCAACACCCTCATGGCCCTGCCCACGGTCGTTGTGGGCCTCTTCGTCTACAGCCTCGTCAGCCGCCAGGGTCCCCTGGGCGAATTCGGCATTCTCTTCACACCCTGGGCCATGGTCGCGGGCCAGACGCTCCTGGCCATCCCCATCGTGGCGAACCTGACCATGAGCGCCATCAAGGGTGCCGATCCCCGCATCGTCCCAACGGCCCTCACCCTGGGCGCCGGGCCGTTCGAAAGCATCCGACGGCTGGTGCTGGAGATGCGCTTCGGCATCATGGCCGCGCTCATCGCCGCCTTTGGCCGGGTCATTGCCGAGGTGGGGGTTGCCATGATGCTCGGCGGCAACATCCGGGGCCATACCCGGACCATGACCACCGCCATCGCCATGGAGACCGGCAAGGGCGAATTCGCGCTGGGACTTGCCCTGGGACTCATCCTCATGGCGGTCGCCTGATCGTCAACATGGCCCTCAATGCCCTGCAGCAGAGGTGACAGCACCATGAGCGAATGCATCCGGCTCACCAACATACGCACTACCTACACCGGCCGGACCGTCCTTGCCATCGACCGGCTCACGCTGCACAGCGGCAGAATCTATACCCTCACCGGCGCCAACGGTGCGGGGAAGAGCACCCTCCTCTCCCACCTGGCGCTCCTCACCCCCCCCACGAGCGGTGAAATCATTTTCGGCGACCGGACAGTGAGCTGGAACAACGGCTCACTCCGGCACCTGCGGCGCCAGGTCACCCTGGTGCACCAGTCTCCGTACCTCTTCACCGGCAGCGTCTTCGCCAACGTGGCCTACGGACTGAAACTTCGCGGCGTCCACGGTGATGAGTTGAAGCGGCGCGTCGAGAGTGCCCTCAACCTCGTGGGGCTCGGAGGATTCGGCCATCGCCGCTCCCGTGAGCTTTCCGGCGGCGAGGCCCAGCGGATCGCCCTGGCCAGGGCGCTGGCGCTCAACACGCGCGTCCTGCTCCTGGACGAGCCGCTTGCCAACGTGGACCGGACAACGAGCGATCTCCTCACCGCCGTCATTGCCGGCCTCCCCGGCGCGGGGACCACGGTCGTCATGACCACCCACGACCCGGAGCATGCGGAGCGGTTGGGCGGAGATCGCATTCACCTGGTGGCGGGCGAACTGGCCAACCCGCTGACGGGGGTCAAATTATCCAGCAACGAAGGAGACGAATTGTGCCGTCTTTCACCGAAGCCCGCAGCATTATTCTCGATCGCGTAGCGCCGCTCGGCATCGAACGGGTGGGCATCCTGGAGGCCGTCGGCCGGATCCTTGCCGAAGACCTGATTGCCCCCTGGGAGATGCCCCTCTGCGACAACTCCGCCATGGACGGCTTTGCTGTGCGCGCCGACGACTGTGGTGAAATTCCCGCATCCCTGAAGGTTACGGGCTATATCCCCGCCGGCGGCCGGTGGAGCCCGGGTGCGCCATCAGGATCATGACCGGCGCACCGGTCCCGCCCGGCTGCGACGCGGTGGTGCCGGTGGAAGAAACCGAAAATGAAGGCGGTGCGGTCCGGATCATGGCCACGGTCGCTCGCCGCCAGCACATCCGCTTCAAGGGAGAGGATGTCGCCACGGGCGATATCGTCGTCTCCCGCGGCACCCTGCTCCAGCCGCCAGAAATCAGCATGCTCGCCTCCTTTGGCAAGGCACTGGTGCCGGTATTCCGCAGGGCCCGGGTCGCCATCCTGTCCACCGGAGACGAACTGGCCGAGTTGGGCGAGTCCCCCGCGCCGGGCACGATCATCAACTCCAATGCCCTGTCCCTGGCAGCCGCGGTACGCCAGTGCGGCGCCGAACCGGTCATCATCGGCATCGCCCGCGACAACCGGGAAAGCCATCGGGAAAAACTTGCCGAAGGGCTCAGGGCCGACGCCCTCATCACCTCGGCAGGCGTGTCGGCCGGCGACCGGGACGTGGTCCGTGACGTCCTGGCCGAACTGGGGGCCGAGCAGCTCTTCTGGAAGGTCGACATGAAACCCGGCGGTCCCACCGCCTTCAGCATGCATGGCGCCGTACCGGTCTTCTCCCTCCCCGGCAACCCGGTCTCCACCATGATCACCTTCGAGATATTCGTCCGTCCGGCGCTCCTGCGGATGATGGGACACTCCCGCGTGGTGCGCCCCTTTGTCAAGGCCACCCTGTTGGAGGAGGCGCGCAAGAAGCCGGGCAAGGTAAACTTCCTCCGGGTACGGGCAACGGAACGGGACGGCCGACTGGTGGCATCCACCGCCGGTGAGCAGCACACCGGCATTCTCAGGACCATGGTCAACGCAAACGCCCTGGTGCTGCTTCCCCGGGAGGCCTCGTTCGTCCCGGCCGGAAGCGAGGTGGAGATGATGATCCTGCGGGATGACGTTACGATGCTGGAACGCTAGGGGGAATCACGTATGTCTTTCAACCATTTTGACGACCAGGGCCAGGCCATCATGGTGGACGTGAGTGGCAAGCAGCCGACCCTGCGCACCGCTACGGCCGCCGCCACGGTGTCAATGCAGCCGGACACCCTGGCCGGCCTGCTGGCCGGCCGGACCACCAAGGGCGATGTCCTGGGCGTGGCACGGATCGCCGGCATCGCCGCCGCCAAAAAAACACCGGAGCTGATCCCCCTCTCCCACCCGCTGGCCATCCACCATGCGGCAATCGATTTCGATACCGACCAGGCCTGCGGCACCGTCACCGTCAGAGCCACGGTGCGGGCCTTCGAGCGGACCGGTGTGGAGATGGAAGCCATGGCCTCGGCGGCCGTGGCCGCCCTCACCATCTACGACATGTGCAAGGGTGCCGACAAGGGAATCACCATCAGCCAGATCCGCCTTCTCTTCAAAGAGGGGGGCAAGAGCGGCACCTGGCAGAGGGAGGAAGCACAATGAAGGCGGCGATTCTGACCCTGAGCGACAAGGGCTCCCGGGGCGAACGGGCCGACGCCAGCGGCCCGGCCCTCGTCGCATGGCTGGCGGAACGGGGCGTCGAAACGGTGCGCACGGAGATCATCCCCGACGAGGCGGACCTTATCTCCGCCCGCCTCGCCGCATGGGCCGACGCGGGAGATGCGGACCTGATCCTCACCACGGGCGGCACCGGAGTCTCCCCCCGGGACGTTACCCCCGATGCCACCATGACGATCCTTGATCGCCTCATCCCCGGCTTCGGCGAGGTGATGCGGATGAGGAGCCTCCAGAAGACCCCCAACGCCATGATCTCCCGGGCCGTGGCCGGGATCAGGGGAACCGCCCTCATCATCAACCTCCCCGGCAGTCCCCGTGGCGCCGTTGAAAACCTGGAAGCGGTCTGGCCGGCCGTGCCGCACGCCGTTGAAAAAATCCAGGGCAACACCCGCGACTGCGCCCCGGCACACTGAAACAACCGCTCTTCCAACCATCCCGAAACCCGGCCCACGCCGGGTTTTTTGTTGACCGGGTCCCTGGTATGGGCTATACACTAGAATTCCGTTTTAATTTTAGACCAAGGAGGATCGACCATGGGTCTGATGGACCAAATCAAGCTAAAGCCCGGAACAACCTGCAAACAATCGTGCTCCCGGAGAGCTATGATGACCGGATGTATGCCGCCGCCCAACAGATCGTGGAACAGGGTTTGGCAAAAGTCGTCATGCTTGGCAATGCCGACGCCATCGCCAGGAAAGCGGCCGATCTCGGCGCCGCCATCTCCGGGGTCGAGCTGATCGATCCGGCCACGTCTCCCAAGCTCAACGAATATGCCGACGCCTTCGCGGAACTCCGCAAGAGCAAGGGACTTACCAAGGATGAGGCCCTGAAGCTCCTTACCGCGTCAGACAACCTCTACTATGCCGGCATGATGGTCCGCCAGGGCGACGCCGGGGGCGAGGTGGCCGGCGCCACCGGCACCACCGGCGACGT
Source organism: Geobacter anodireducens (assembly GCA_001628815.1). NCBI lineage: Bacteria > Pseudomonadati > Thermodesulfobacteriota > Desulfuromonadia > Geobacterales > Geobacteraceae > Geobacter > Geobacter anodireducens. The sequence continues at coordinate 867,132 of CP014963.1, read as the reverse complement.
GCTTCGGGCAGCCTTTCAGACCGTGGGCCCTGCCATGGGGATCAAAACGGTTTCCTCGTTTTTCTTCATGGTCACCAAAACCCCGTCCTTCGGCGAAAACGGCATCATCTTCTTTGCCGACTGCGCCGTAAACCCCAACCCCGATGCCCAGGCCCTGGCCGACATCGCCGTGGCCACCGCCCGCAACTGCAAGGCCTTCCTCGACGTGGACGCCCGGGTGGCCATGCTCTCCTTCTCCACCAAGGGAAGCGCTTCCCATGCCGACGTGGACAAGGTCCTCAAGGCAATGGAACTGGCCAAAGCCATTGACCCGGCACTTCATATCGACGGCGAGCTCCAGGCCGACGCCGCCCTTCTTCCCAAGGTGGGCGAGCGCAAGGCACCCGGCAGCCCCGTGGCCGGCAAGGCCAACGTCCTCGTCTTCCCGGACCTGGACGCCGGCAATATCGCCTACAAGCTCGTGGAGCGGGTCGCCGGCGCAGAGGCCATAGGCCCCATCATCCAGGGTCTGGCAAAACCGGTGAATGACCTCTCCCGGGGCTGCTCCGTGGACGACATCGTCAACGTGGCCGCCATTACCGCGGTTCAGGCCCAGGGATAAACGAACCACAACCACCTGCACGACAAAAGGCCGCCAGCATCAGCCGGCGGCCTTTTGTTCTCCGAACTCCTCCCTCCTTGCCAAACCCGAACCCTTGAAACCAAAGGTCCACCCTCAGCGCAGAGCACTTTGATTCTGCCTCTTCAGGCACATTCGATTCAACCGGCTCTCCGGCTTCACGGGATCAGCAAAGACGAAGGCCGCCAGAGATATTCCCGGCGGCCTTCGGTGCGTCATGATCTTTTTGTGGCCGCTACTTCCTCACGAAATCGGGCCGCGCAAACGAATAGTCAAAGTTCATGTGGTCGGTGTAGGTACCATTGAGGATTGCCACCACGTCCTCGGTAAAGACGAGTTCTTCGTCCGTGGGGATGACGAATACCTTGATAGGTGAGTCGTCGGTGGTGATGAGGCTCTCCCGCTTGCGGGTCATGGCCCCCTTGTTCCGCTCACGGTCGAGCTTGATGCCGATTCCCTCAAGCCCTTCGATGGTCTTCTCCCGGATGGGCCACCCCATCTCCCCCACGCCGGCGGTGAAGACCACCGCATCAAGACGGCCGAGCACGGCCATATAGGTGCCGATATATTTTCTCAGGCGGTAGGCCTCGATATCGAGGGCAACCTTGCAACGGTGATCGCCGTTGGCCGCGTTTTCGATCACGTCGCGGCGGTCGGTGAAGCGGCCGGTCACGCCGAGCACCCCGCTCTTCTTGTTGAGGATGCTGTCGATCTCCTTGGCGGAAAGATTTTCCTTCTGCATCATGAACGCGGGGATGGCAGGGTCGATGTCGCCGCAGCGGGTCCCCATGACGGCACCCTCAAGCGGGGTGAGCCCCATGCTCGTATCGACGGAGACACCACCCTTGATGGCACAGTGAGACACCCCGTTGCCGATATGCATGGTGATGATGTTGCTCTCGGAAGCTTCTTGCCGATAAGAACCGCTGCCCGCTTCGATACGTAGAGATGGGACGTACCGTGGAAGCCGTAGCGGCGCACGCCGTACTTCTCGTACCACTCGTAGGGAAGCGGATAGAGGTAGGCATGCTCGGGCATGGTCTGATGGAACGCCGTATCGAAAATGGCCACATGGGGAACGTGGGGGAGAACCGCCTGAGCAGCCTCGATGCCTGCGATGTTGGGGGGATTGTGCAGGGGGGCCAGATGCTGGACATCCTTGACCGCGTCCAGCACCTTTTCGTCGATGAGCACCGAGCGGGTGAACATTTCCCCCCCGTGGACGACCCGGTGACCGACCGCTGATATCTCGTTGATATCTCCCAGAACGCCCTGCTCGGCATCCACCACGGTCCTGATGATCAGGTCAATGGCCACCTGGTGGTCGGGACACTCGTACTCCTTCCGGTAGGTTTCCCGGCCGGGCACCTCGTGCATGATGAAGGAGTCTCCGATGATGACCCGCTCCACCATGCCCTTGGCAACGACCTCTTTTCTCTCCCAGTCGAATAACTGGTACTTCACCGATGAGCTGCCGCAATTGAGGGCAAGTATGATCATCATTCCTCCTGATTGAGCGAAAATAAAAATTGTTCAACACGAATAAAACAAGCAATTTCAAGATGATTTATGAGAGATGATACAGATGGGGACCGAAAAATAAAACTGTTTTTTACATATACAATACGGAAAAGTTGAATTCAAGTTTTTTTAAGTGGAGGGGGTGGACCGGCAAAACCTTTCCTCTAGACTTTGCAGAAACCCTGTGATATGTTTACGCTGCTTTCAGAAAATATTTTATAAGGAGGTATTCCGTGGCCCACGTTATTTCCGACGACTGCACCAATTGCGGCGCCTGTGTCGATTCTTGTCCGGTCAACGCTATTGCACCGGCCGACGACAAGCACAAGATTGATGCAGATACCTGTATCGATTGCGGCGCTTGCGTCGACACCTGCCCGGTAAGCGCCATCAGCGCAGCCTAACCGACAGGTCGCACCAGCCAATACCGGCATGACGTACGTCGTGCCGGTATTTTTTTGCCCTGACAATGAAACGGGCCGGCTCCATTGCCGGCCCGTTTCATTGTATTCTCTGCCACCCGAATCCACGCGGCAGGAGGGCCGGTCCCTCTCCCCCGCCTCATGTTTTCAGGCCTCGTTATCGGGCGTAATGCTCACTGAGTCGCAACAGTGGAACCGGTCACCTCCACGGTGAAATCGGTGGCCTCGCCGGGAATCCGGGCCAGAACGATCACAAAGGGAATCCGGTTGCCCGGCTGGACTCCCAGATTCGACAGGGAGTCGCCGAACTGGTTATTCATGGCAGCCTCGATCTTTGCCATGGGGAGCGAGGCTATCTGTTCGTCGCTCAGGCTGTTGCCGCAGTAGGCAACTTTCTGCATCACCGTCTGGCCTCCCGGCCCCACGAGCGCTCCCTTCACCTGGATGGACGCCCGGGGCTTGCGGTAGTTGTTGACGGCTTCACCTCGAATGACGAAAACCTCTCCCACCTCAGCATTGACCAGATATCCCCCTCTGACCTTGTCAAGACCGACCCCCCCCTCCTCCCGCGCTTCGAACCCGAGCCATTCAGCCACAAAACCGATGCCGAGCTTATTGAAGGCGGCAGGACCCTCTTTGAAGAAGTAGAATCCGAATCCGGCAAGGGCAACGATCACCAGGACCGACACCACAATGGCGACAAGGGGAAGCAGGGAACGCCCCTTGCGGCGCGACGAGATGACAAGAGGGGGAGCCTCCTCTTCTCCGAAGGGAACGGACAGGGGGGACGGCGGTGGTGCCGCCTCGGCGGGTTCGGCCACAGGCTGCTCCGGAGCCGTATCGGCTGCCGCCCGGATGCGATCTCGGGACTCGGGCTCCGGTACGGTTTCATCGATGCCCAGATCCAGTTCACCGAAATCGAAAGGCTCGGCTTCTTCCCCGGATTCAGCCCCCTGAGAAACGCCTTCCTTCGCCGCCCCCTCCTCGAAATCAAGGGTAAAGCCCCCCGCGGAACCTCCTTCTCTCTCCCCGGCACCGGTTGCGGCGGCAAAGGCCTCGGGGCTCACCTCGCCAAAGGCGATCTCGTCCCCGAATCCGCCAACGGCAGGCGCAACTAGAGGCCCAGCGGGACGCGGCCGCTCCTCTGCGACGGGCTCGCCGAAATCGAATGCCTCCGGCTCAGAAGCAACTGGCTGCGCCGGATGTTCTTCACTGCCTGCCGCCGGTCCTCCGCCGAAGCCGAACGAAAAATCCTCATCAGCGGCAATGGCTCCTGAAGGAACGTCAAAGGGTGCCGGCAGGCTGTCAGCGGTTGTCTCGACACCAGAGCCTGCGGGAGGAAATGACGGAGCCGGCTCCTGCTGGGGCGCCTGGGGCGGCTCGACCTCTTTCTCTGGCACCGAATCCTCTGCCGCGGCAGTACCGGCAGCGCCCCTGCCCTCACGTGCATCCAGCCCCTGCAGGATCGAGTCGAAATCCGTCTCTTCCGCCGGGGCCTCTTTTTTTATGACGAAAATGTGCCGGCACTTGGAGCAACGGACCTTGATGCCGGCGGCCGTAACTTTGGAGTCGTCAAGCCGGAACTTGCTGCTGCATTGCGCACACTGGATGATCATTGGTCACTCCACGGGGAGAGGTGGGGCAGCGGATAACGGCCGCCTGGCGAAAAACGGCGCCGAGCCGGTCATTTCGGACTTTTCTATAGCAGATAAAGGCACTTAGTGTCAATTCAATATGGCCACCGGCCCATCCTTTATGGTATATCTGTTGGACCGGAAGCCGCCACGGCCCCGGGAAACTTTCAGCAATCGGAGAATACGCATGCGCCACCTGCTCACCCCATTACTGACCATCGTGCTGTTCCTCCAGTGCGCCGCCGCGGCATTTGCCGCCCCCACCCTGTCAGTGGACAAGCCGTTCTTTGATTTCGGGACCATACCGCAAGGGAAAAAGCTCGACCATGTCTTTACGCTGAGGAACAAGGGGGACGCCCCCCTGTCGATCCACAGGACCAAATCGTCCTGCGGCTGTACCGTGGTCAACCTCCCCCGCACAACCATCGAGCCGGGAGGAAACGTCGAGCTTAAGACAACGTTCGACTCGACCACGTTCGGCGGCAAGGTCACCAAGACCATAACCGTCGAAACCAATGACCCGGCAAACCCTAATTACACGCTCACCCTCACGGGCATTGTCAGCGAAATACTGGTTGTGGCGCCCCGTCAACTGAACCTGGGACAGATAAAGGCGGGAACGAGCGGGGTATTCACCGTTACGGTGGACAACAGGGGGGCCCGGCCCGTGAAGATACTCTCCGTCACCACCCCCATGCCCCAGGTGAAAGTGACAGCCGGCAAACAGAGCATCAAGCCCGGCGAGAGCACTCCCATCACCATATCGGTGGCACCGCGGCCGGAAGATCGGTTCCTGAGCGGATTCATCATCATCAAGACCGACATGCCAGGCAAACCCGAAATCACCGTGCCGGTGTACGGCTCTGTGTCGAAGTAGCGGCGGCCTCCAGGTCTTCCTTGAGATCAAGATAGGCCCGTTCCACGTTCACGTCGAAAAACGTGCGGAAGCCGGGCATGGCATCGTAGCGCGGCAGCCGGAACCGGGCCTTGGCCTCGGCAAGACTCCTGCCTGCTTCGATGTGGCGCAGGACCTCGGTGAGGAACTCCTTGAAGAAGAGCCTGAACCGCCTGAGCCCCGCACGGTCGGACACATCACCCAGGCCGGGGAGCACATGTTTTGCCCCTACCGCCTCCAGGCTCTCCAGGGTGACGACCCAATCCCGCATTTTCCCTTCCCCCATGTACCCCACCACGTCGTTGTAAAAGAGATCCGACGTAAAGAGCACCCCTTCGTTCGGCAGGTAGAGGATGATGTCCCCCTCCCGGTGGCCGAACTCGGTACTGTTCAGGACCAGGACCGTTTTCCCCCGGATGAGCGTCAGCCCTTTATCGAAGAAGGTCACATGATTGCGGAGCTGGCGCGACTCACCCCTGAGCGCCTGCCAGGTCTGCCACGAGGTTATGATCTCCACGTTGGCGGGAAAGTCGAAATCCACATGATTGTAACCGGGATGATGGTGAGTAAGGATCACGTAGCGCAGGGGAACGGGGGTGATCTCGGCAATGGCGTCGACCAGTTCGCGGATCCCTTCGGGAATGAAATGGGCACCCGCCAGGATCACCTGATAGGGGGTAACTACGATCATGGCGTTACTGGCCGCTTTCCCCTCCGGCAGGGCAATGGCCGCGTACACCCCCTCCTCCACCTGCTTTACTTCGTAATGGGCGGCCAGGGCCGGGGTGAAGCCGACAAAGAGGCAGAACACGACAAAAAGGATGACCGGTACGTTCTTCATGGCCCTCGAACCTTGAGATTTTCGACCAGTGTAGCAAATGGTGATGCTGGAACACAACCGCGGCTTGGACTCAGGTGACGGCATCGGGCAAACTTTCCTCTTGAGAATTCATCGATGATGGTGTATCAATAGAAATTCGCGGGCGGTTAGCTCAGTTGGATAGAGCGCAGGCCTCCGAAGCCTGAGGTCGCTGGTTCGAATCCAGTATCGCCCGCCATTTACATGAACTAAGCGTATTCGCTTGCAAAAAACCCCGCCGACATGGAGCTCGGCGGGGTTTTTTCGTTGGCCGTGGTTCCCGGTCAGCGGATAACCACATTCTGGGCCGTGAGAGAACCCCTGCCCACCGTGACAACGCCCTGAAGCGTCGTCAGACCGGGATTGGACGAGAAGGTCGCGTCATACCCTCCCTTGAGGAGCACGGCGATGGAATTTGCCAACGTCAGGTTGCCGGTGAAATCGGTCGCCTGGGCCTCGATGGTGCACGAGGGGACCCCGACGCACGCGGCATAGGCGTCCGCGATTGTTGAATAATAGCTCGTGGTTCCCGTTGTAAGCTTCACGGGCAGTGTTTTCTTGAACGTGGCCGTCACGGCCACGGGCCCGTACTGGCTGACCGTGCAGTCACCGATACCGGCACAGGCACCCGACCAGCCATCAAAAACCCAGCCGGCACTCGGCGTTGCAATAAGGATCACCGGCACTGCACTGAAAATCGCACTGCACCCCGTACCGTCAAGGCAAGAAATGCCTGAGGGCGAACTCGACACCGTCCCCCCCCCCGTGCCGATGACGGTCACACTGAGGCTGATGCCGGGCGTCACAGTGATCTCGGCCGATTTAGGCCCTTCCACACCGTTTTTGAGTGCCGATACGGCAATGTAGTAGGTAACGCCGTTCATCAGGCCGGAAATCACATGGGCCGGGGTGGTGCCGACCTGGTCGGGGGTCGCATAATTTCCCGACGTACTGCCGTGGTAGACCTTGTAACCGGTAATGCCCGGCTCCTGGCTGGCGGTCCAGGAAATGCCTGCCGTGCCGTTGCCCGGCACGCCGGAGAGACCTGTCGGCGCAGCCGGCTTATCCAGGGAGAAGGATGCCGTCACGTTCTTCGCACCATCCATGGTTACCGTGCAGACGGGAGAGGTGCCGGCGCAGGCGCCGCCCCACCCCGTAAAGACGTAGCCGGTTGCAGGAGCGGCGGTGAGGGTCACCGAATCGCCCGTGATGTAGTCGCCTTCTCCCGACAGGTCCACCCAGGTAAAGGCGCCCAGATCATCGGCAACGCTGCCCCCACCCGTGGTCGAAACGCTGAGGGTCTCTTTCCGGCCAAAGATCCGGTGGACGTGGATGTCGGTATCGCCTTCCTCCCTGGTGAAGGTGCTCACCAGGACAATGTTCCCATCGGGTTGGAGCGCTACGCCCTGTCCTTCGTCATCGCCCGAATTGATGGTATAGAACCCGTAGAAATTGTAGATGGTGTTGTCTGTAGTTCCGTCGGCATTGAGTCGGAACACAAGGATATCGGTGTCGGTCGCGTAACCGAAGGACCCCACCACAACGATCTTGCCGTCAGGCTGGATCACCAGTGCTTCGGCCCTGTCGTTATACACGTCGCCGTCCTTGTAATCCCCGACCGGGGCATTGAAACCATTGTCCGGCGTACCGTTCTCATTGAGGCGGAGCACCCAGATATCCGTGTCACCCGCACCCCACTGGTAGGCCCCTACCACCACGATTTTGCCGTCAGGCTGGACGGCTATCCCCAGGCCTTCGTCGTTGCCGGCATCGCCGGCCACGAAGAAATTATTCAATCCGTCATTAAAGTTGTCGAGGGTGCCGTCGGTTTTGAGTCGCTGCACGAAGAGATCGGTTTCGCCGCTCGGGTTCGCATAGGTGCCGACGAGCAGGATCTTCCCGTCCGCCTGGAGCGCGAGTCCATTCCCGAAACTGTTGCCGGGAAGGTTGGGCCGGTAGTAGCCGGTGTTGCCGTTGAAGGCGCTGTCGAGCACTCCGGTCGCCGTAAGACGGATCACCTGGATTTCTTTCGCTCCGCTAACATCCCTGGTGCCGACAATCACGATCCTGCCGTCGGGCTGAACCAGCAGATTTCCGGCCTCGTTGGCGCCGGAGCCCCCCTCCTGGTACTTCCCGCCCGTGCCGAAAGAGGTATCAAGTACGCCGGCAGAATCGTAGCGTCGAACCTCCCAGGCGGTAGTGGCACTCCCCACGCTGCCGAGAACGAGAATTTTGCCGTCGCTCTGCAACGCCACGCCGGCGGCACGGTCAGCCGTGCCCACGTCGATCACGACTGAACCCTGGTTCCCGAAGCCGGTATCCGGCTCACCCTGCGCCGTGAGGCGCCAGAGGACGATGTCGGTGTTGCCCGCCGACTGCTCCACGGTGCCGACCACCAGCAGCTTGCCGTCCGGCTGCACCGCGATCCCCTTGCCCCGGTCGTTTCCCGTGCCGCCGAAAAGGGCCACCCCCTGGCCGCCGAAAAAGCCGGTATCGATGAGGTCATCATAGACAATCGAAGCGGTATAGGGGGGATCGGGGACCGTCATCCCGTCTTGCAGGAACTGGAGGAATACGTCGTAAAAGGAATAATCAAATGGTTTGGCTAACGTCAAACGCCGTGATGCCGCCACCGGCTCCCAATCTGTTTTGAGAATGCCGTCGATACCGAAACGCATCGCCTGCACGGTTCCCCCGTGCAGGGCGGCATCGATGCCGAGCGTCACCATGGGATAGTTGGTGAACTTCGCGCCGCCGTTGATGGTCAGGACCTGTGCGCCGGCGGCTACCTGCAGCACGAGCACCATGCCGGCAGTTGCCGGCAGGAGACGAGCGCATCGGCCAAGCAACCCTGCAATCCGAATCATCAGTTCAATCATCTTGCCCCTCCGTTTGCTGACACCCAGGGAGACATTTTACCTGTGATCGTCCTAATTTTCCAGACATCATTTCCACAAGCCCGAGGCATCCTCTCGACAGGCTGTTGCCATTGCTGCCCCGCCGTGCTATCTGTCAGGCATGATTCTGCCACGCCCCCTTTACTCCGGCACCCTGATCCGGCGCTACCAGCGGTTCCTGGCCGACGTACGCCTCGACGACGGGACGGTGGTCACCGCCCACTGCCCGAACTCGGGGAGCATGAAAGGATGCAGCCAGCCGGGAAGCGCCGTGTTCCTTTCTCTCAGCGACAATCCGAAGCGGCGCCTCGCCTACACCTGGGAACTGGTCATGGCTGACGGCTACTGGGCGGGGATAAACACGGGCCTCCCCAACCGGCTCGTCCGGGAGGGGATTGAAAACGGCACCGTCGCGGAACTCCTGGGGTATGAGCGCATCCGGCCCGAAGTCCGCTACGGCACCAACAGCCGGGTGGACCTGCTGCTGGAAGGGCCGGGCCGCTGCTGGGTCGAGGTGAAAAACGTGACCCTCGTGGAAGGGGGAACGGCCCTCTTCCCCGACGCCGTGACGGAACGGGGGCAAAAACACCTGCGGGAGTTGATGGAGGTGGTGCGGCAGGGGGACCGGGGAGTGATCTTCTTCGTGGTCCAGCGTGGCGACGGGTCTGCCGTGGCTCCGGCAGACGCCATTGACCCGGTGTACGGCCGGCTTCTGCGGCAGGCCGTGACTGCCGGGGTAGAAGCCCTGGCCTACCGGGCGCTCGTAACGCCGGAGGAAATCCGGCTCACGGAACGGCTGCCGGTGCTTGCCGGGGAATGATCCCTCACCCTCCGGACAGCCTCCGCACCAGGTCGCGGGCCACACGGCCGGCCTCGGCCAGGTTGGCGCGGGCCCTGTCGCTGAACCCTTCCCCGTGGCTGAAATCTTCTCCCGGCACGGTCACGAGCCATGCCGGCGGGGTCCGGCCGTAGAGTTTCCCGGCATAGGCCAGAAGCAGCTCGGGAGCCAGGTGATGTCCCAGGGCGCCCTCGCCGGATGAGGCCGTCAAAGGGAGGGCAGCCACCGAACTCATGCCGCCGGCGGCCGGGCAGGCGTCAAAAAAGATGACGCCGGTCACCTCCGGGGCGGCGATCTCCTCGGCCATCTCGGGCAGGAGCTGATGGGCTTCGACGGAACGCACGCTGCCCAGAGGGGAGCCCCCCTCCACCATCGCAGGAAGGACCGCCCCGGCTCCATCGTCGCGCCGCAGGCGATTGCCGTAGCCGATCAGCAGGACCATGACCTGCCCCTCTCGCTATCTTCCCCGTTTCGCCTCATCCAGCACCGTCCCGTCCGGCCCCAGGAGCATCACCCGCAGCGGCATCCTGCCGTAGGCATGGGTGGCGCAGGAAAGGCACGGATCATAGGCCCGCACGCCGTGCTCGATCCGGTTGAGAATCCCTTCCGTGAACTCCCCTCCCCTGATGAACTCCGCCGCCACCTGCCGGATGGTCCGGTTCATGGCCAGATTGTTCATGCCGGTGGCGATAAGCAGGTTCACACGGCTGACAATGCCGTCGTCATCCACCTCGTAGTCATGAAAGAGGGTGCCGCGGGGCGCTTCGCAGAAGCCGACGCCGGCCGGCCGGTTCACTCCGGCCTCGCTCCGGACGTGGCGATCCAGGATGTCCGGCTCGTCCAGGAGCATCCCGATCCGCTCCAGGGCGTGGAGGATCTCGATGAGCCGGGCATGGTGGTAGTGGAAACTGCCGGTGACCATGCCGCCGGCGCCGCGCACCTGCCGGAACGCGGCAAGTTCGCGGTCGGCCTCGGGGGTCCCGGCGTGGTCGCAGATGTTCAAACGGGCCAGGGCCCCACCCGGAACATCCCCTCCCCTTCCCGGTCACCATGGGGCTGGTAGTAGGGGAAGGTCATGTAGCTCCAGGGCTCGGCCCGCTCGGTTATGGCCTGGGCGTAGTGCTCCGGGGAAAGCTCATCCACGTGGACGCCTGCCGAATCGGTGAAGCGGAGGGAGCCGTCGTAGTGCTCCAGACCGCCGTCAGATGCCGTCAACCCCGCAAAGAGCGAGGGAAAGTCCCCATACGCGGTTATCTCGGCTTCGTGGCGGGCGTAGATACCGTCAAGCATGCCCAGGGCGCCCCGGACGATGGCGAGCCCCTCGGGCAGAAGCGCGGCGATCCGGTCCCGGCCTTCCGGGGAGAGCGGCTCACGGACTCCGCCCGGCACCGCCCAGGAGGGATGGATGCTCTCTCCGGCAACGGCGCTTACGATCTTCTGGCCGATCTGACGGAGACGGATGCCGCCGCGGGCCACCTCCGGGTGGTGCGCCACCAGGCCCCAGAGGTTGCGGCGGGAGGGCTCCTCGTCCATCCCCATGAGAAGATCGGCGGCGGAGAGGTGGAAGAAGCTCAGGGCATGGCTCTGGATGAGAGAGGCCAGATTGGCGATCCGGCGCAGGTGGACTGCGACCGGGGGAATCTCCACGCCGAGGATGGCATCGCCGGCACGGGCAGCGGAGATGGAGTGGCTCACGGGGCAGATGCCGCAGATGCGGGCGGTGATGCCGGGCATCTCCCAGATGCTGCGGCCGATGCATATCCGCTCGAATCCGCGGAATTCGGTCACGTGAAACCTGGCATCGGCCACGGCACCGGCATCGTCGAGCCGGATGGTGATGGTCGCGTGCCCTTCGATGCGGGTGACGGGATCTATGGTTATGGTGCGGGACATGGAGATACCTATCCAAACGTGTACCGGCTCTCCCCGCAGCAGGCATTCAATGGCTGCCCGGATCCGGTCCGGGCCAGGCGGGCAGCCGGGAATGTAACCGTCCACCGGGATCACCTGGTGGAGCGGCAGGGCCCGCGGCAGAAGCTGGGGCACTGCCGCGTAATCGAAGACAGGAGGGGCCTCGCTGCCGCAGCGGAAGGGATCCAGGGTTTCGGTCACCGTGAGATGGTTGCGCATGGCAGTGACGTTGCCGGTGATGGCACAGTCGCCGAAACTGATCACGGTCCGGCTCCGTTGCCGGATGATGCCGGCCATGGCCAGGTTCGCACGGTTGGTTACCGCTCCCTCCACCAGCGCCACATCCACGCCCGTGGGGAATTCCTTGGCATCCACGAACGGCCCGTAGACCAGGTCGGCCACCTGGGACAGCTCCAGGAGATACTCGTCCAGGTCGAGGAAGCTCATGTGGCACCCGGAGCAGCCTCCCAGCCAGGCCGTGGCGAGCCGGAGCCGGCCGCTGCCGATCAGTTCCACTCCTCCGGGCGCACCCCGCATTGTTCCCGCCGACGGCGTCATCCTTCCCACTCCTTTTTCTCCCGCCCTTCCAGCACCCGGGCGAGCATGGTCGGGTCCTTGACCATCTCGCCAACCACCGCCCCCTTGAGGAACAGGCGCCGGTGGGACAGACCTGGACGCACTTGCCGCAACTGGTGCAGGTGCCACTGTCACGCCAGGGGCGGTTCAGATCGGCAATGATGCGGCTTTTCACTCCACGCCCGGAGATGTCCCAGGTGTGCACCCCTTCGATCTCGTCACAGACCCGGACACATCTGGTGCAGAGGATGCAGCGACTGTGGTCCAGGCCGAAGCGCTCGTGGGAGAGATCCATGGTCAGCTTGGGCGAAAGGTATTCGTAGCGGACATGGTCGACCCCCAGCTCGGCGGCCACCCGCTGCAGTTCGCAGTGGCCGATGGAGACACAGACGGCGCAGTAGTGGTTGCGCTCGGCGAGCATGAGCTCCACGAGCATCCGCCGGTAGTTCTCCAGCCGCTCGCTCCGGGTCCGCACCACCATCCCCTCGCGCGCCGGCGTGGTGCAGGCGGGGAGGGGTCGGGAGCTGCCCTCCACCTCCACGATGCAGAGCCGGCAGCCGCCTCGCTCGGAGAGCCCTTCCATGTGGCAGAGGGTGGGGAGCGATATGCCGTGTTCCTTGATCACCGTAAGCAGGGTTTCCCCCTCGCGTCCGCTGATCAGTTCGTTGTCAATGGTCAGGGTGATGACCGGCATCAGCGGACCTCCCCCGGGGCGCCGAGGGCGTGCATGAGGGCCTCGCCGTCGGGTCCGGGCTCCTGTTCGACGGCCATGGTGCAGCGGTCCGCCGGACAGCGGCGTTCACGGATGTGGGCCTCGTATTCGTGCCGGAAGTAGCGCAGGGTGCTCACCACCGGATTGGGCGCGGTCTGGCCGAGGCCGCAGAGGCTCGTGGTGCCCACCAGATCGCAGAGTTCCTCCAGTCGGCGCAGATCGTCGGGCAGGGCGGTGCCGGAGGTTATGCGCTGCAGCAGACGGTGCATCTCCATGCTCCCCACGCGGCACGGAATGCACTTGCCGCAGCTCTCGTCCCGGCAGAAGTCGAGGAAAAAGGAAGCCACATCGGGCATGCAACTCGTCTCGTCCATGATGATGAGCCCGCCGGAACCCATGATGGTGCCGATCCGCTCCATGCTTTCGTAATCGAGGGGAGTGTCCAGATGCTCGGCAGGGATGCAGCCGCCCGAGGGGCCGCCCGACTGGGCAGCCTTGAAGCGCTTGCCGCCGGGGATGCCGCCGCCGATGTCGAACACCACCTCCCGCAACGTAGTGCCCATGGGGACTTCGATCAGGCCGGCGGTCTCCACCTGGCCGGCCAGGGCATAGACCTTGGTCCCCGGGCTCCGGGCCGCGCCGATGCCGGCATACCAGGCGGCCCCGCGCCCGATTATGGCCGGAACGGTGGCAAGAGTCTCAACGTTGTTGATGAGGGTCGGACACCCCCAGAGCCCTCGCTGGGCCGGATAGGGGGGCCGGTGCCAGGGTTGTCCGCGCCGCCCCATGATGGAGGCCATGAGCGACGTTTCCTCGCCGCAGACAAAGGCGCCGGCCCCGGTCCGGATGTCGATGCGGAAGCTGAAGTTGCTGCCGAGCACCCGGCTTCCCAGGAGTCCCTTGCGCTCGGCGTCGCGGATGGCGGCCTCGAGCCGCCTTCCGGCCAGGTAGTACTCGCCCCGGACGTAAATGTAGCCCTGATCTGCGCCGACGGCATAGCCGGCAATGGCCATCCCTTCCAGGATGCGGTGGGGGTCCGACTCCATGACGGAGCGGTCCATGTAGGCACCCGGATCCCCCTCGTCGCCGTTGGCCACCACGTATTTCCGCTCGCCCGGCGCCTTGCGGGCCAGGTTCCACTTGACGCCGGCCGGATAGCCGGCGCCGCCCCGCCCCCGCAGTCCCGACGTGGATATCTCGCGGCAGACATCCTCGGGGGTCATCTCGTGCAGGGCATGGGCCAGGGCATCGTAGCCCCCCGCTGCCACATACCCTTCGATCCGCTCGGGATCGATGGAGCCGCAGTTGGCCAGGACGATCTTCATCTGGCGGGTAAAGTAGGGATGATCCGGCGGCAGCGGCGAGGCCGTGGGCGGCCGGCGCCCCTTCACCACCGAGTAGAGGATCTGGCGGCCCAGTTCAGGTGTAACGCGCTCGTAGACGGTCTCGGGTTTACCCTGGACAGCCACTTTGACGAGGGGGCCGCGGCTGCACGGCCCCATGCAGCCGGTGCCGGTGGCCTCGATCTCCGCGTCGAGCCGGCTTTCCGCCACTGCCTGGCGCAGTGCGTCCAGCACCGCCAGCGCGCCTGCGGACAGGCATGGGGTGCCGGCACAGACCATGATGCGGCACCGCAGCGCCTCCTGGCGGGCACGCTCTTCCCGGGCCATTGCATGGAGATCGGCGGGATTCATGGCTCTTCCCCCTTGCGGCGGTGGCCCGTCCGGGCCGCTTCCTCACGCGCCGGCCCCTTTTCCGTCAGCATGACCCGGACGGCGGTGGCGGCCGAATCAGGGGTACAGCGTCCCATGGTTTCCCCGTCGAGCACCACGATGGGGGCCAGCCCGCAACTGCCGAGGCAGCGGACCGTCGACAGGGTGAGCTTGCCGTCGGCCGTGGTTTTGCCGGCCTTCACGCCGAACTCGTTTTCGAGGCGCGCCACGATCTCGGCCGAGCGTTTCACGTAACAGGCAGTGCCGGTGCAGACCACGCAGGAGTGCTCGCCCCGGGCCTCAAGGGTAAAGAAGTGATAAAAAGTGGCGACGCCGTAGACGCGGCTTGGTGGGACACGGAGTTGCCGGGCCACGTGGTTCATCAGCTCGTCGCTGAGACAGCCGAAGGTCTCCTGGGCCACGTGAAGAACCTCCAGGAGAGCATCGGCCCGGTACTGATACTGTTTAAGGGTCCGCTCGACCACCTTGAAGCGCGGATCGGCGGCAAGCCCGTCGGGCGTGCCCTTCCCTGGCGAGTTATCCGTGGGGTTCACGCTGTTCTCCTCTGCCGCAACGGGGCAATGGGCGATGATGATCGTGCATTTTAGCAGACCGTGGAATATGTGTGAAGCCTTATGAGTTCAAAGCTGCGCGCGTGCTCAATCTCTTCGCTCCGGACGAGCAGCCTTTAACCATGGGGACTCATCATGAGAAGACGGCCCCTTTCACTGTTCCGACTCCGCAGCAACCAGTTCCGCCCGCACCCGACCGAGGGAAATGGCCGTTTCCATCCTCACGGGAACCTTGTATGCGTCGTCGGTGACCCAGATCATCATGTCGCCGGTCCTCCTGAAGATACCGGCGGTCTTCAGAAGCGGATGGACAACCAGCGTATCAACGGTCCGTCCCCCCGGCAGCGTTACCCCCTCCCGCCGCAGCACCTCGACGGTGGTGGGAGCGTACTCGTTGCTGTCGAACAGGTGGAGCACCACCGGCTGCCCCACCTCAAGCCGCTTGTTTCTGAGAAAATAGAACCCCGAGACGATATCGGTCACATCCTCCCGCGGCAGGGAATGGGTAGCGTACCGGTTCCGCAGGCGGTCGGCCCAGAAGGCCTTTTTCTCGCGCATCATCAGGGTAAAACCGCTGTCCCCCGTAAAGGTTCCTTCCCGCTGCCTGATCCTGGTGATCAGGTAGTTGCCGGCAACGAGCCGGGTTTCTATCACATCGTCCACCGGGTATACCGCCGAGATGACCGGATACGACCTGACGCGCGTGGTGATGGTTACTTCCTCGCGCTCCCGTTCCCGAACCGCCTCGATCATTGCCTCGCCCACGGGGATACCGAACATGCTGATCCGGTAGGAGAGTTTCTCCCGGCCCGCCGCGAGAAACTCATCCGCCTTGCGTAACGGCGGCATGACCTCCGGGTGCGGCGACCGGGCGGCAGGGTCTGCCTCAGCCACGACCTCCGTAGATGCGGCGGGCACGGGGGCAGCTACCGCCACTGCCTCCGGCGGCAGCGGCTCAGTGGCCGGCGTGGCTTCGCGGACGACTGGTAGGGCGGTCGGCTGGTCCGCGCGCTCCGGAGCAGCAACGACGCTCCGCTCGCCAGGCCGTTCCTGTTCCCCTGCGCCGACACTCTCACGCGACGACTGCCCTTCAGGGAGGGACGGAACAGACGTCTCCGGATCCCGGAGCGAAATGCTGACGGCTGCCATGGGCAGAACCGGTGCACCCAGGTCGAGAATGCCGCCGCTCGTGAGAACGCACAGCCCCGCCACGTGCACCAGTCCGGAGAGCACGACAAACACAGCGAATCGATATGATGTAACCGGCAAATCCATGTATGGTCCGAAGCGCAGAGGGGGGGCACCGAAGCGCCCCCTCTGCGCCGCATCTATAAATCCTGTCGGCAACCGGGCATCCCTGCCCCGCATGCCGACGTCACGCCTCGCTGACCGGCCGTCAATCGCACGTCATCCTCGACGCAGTCCTGCCCTGCCCGATGCCATGAAGCCCGGCGCGATCCGGCGCAACTCCGCTGACTCGACCGTTACTTAGTATCCCTTCCCCTTGCCTTTTCCTTTGGCTTTTTCCCTGCCGTGATGATGATCATCATGCGACGCGTGGGACGGCTTTCCGGTAAGGGCAAAGTCACCCCGCTTGAGGGCATGGAACTCGGTGGAGCCGGGCTTGATGCCGAGACGCTTGGCAATCACCCCCCATCCCTTGCCCTGATTGGCCTGATAGCTCTGGAGCACCGTTTCGTACGGCTTGTGGGTCATCTGCCCCAATTGGTAGACCATAAAGGCGTCCGCAGGCTCCCGGACAGACCCCAGCACGACGCTTACCTGTGCGCCGGGCACGCCGAACTGGGTGCTCAGTCTGCCGGCAAAGCCGGTCGGATCGGCCCTCGCCTCAACATTGAGGTTGCCCAGGAAACCGTCGAGACCGCCGGCGGCCACTGCCGCCGAACAGATGAAGATCATCGCAAATAGTACTGCAAGGAATCGTTGCATGGCGTATTTTCTCCTTTTCAGGTCGCTCCGGCAAGATACTTTTTCCGGATCGCGACGGGATTGCAGGCGCCACCGCCATCCACCGGCACGTGTGCTCGCGTATCATCGGAAGTGCACATAGCCAGGTAAAAGGCAAGGCCGGCCCCAAGAGAGAGACCGGCCTTGCGATTGTGCATCGGATGACGCGCCGGAACGCCGCGTCCGCGATTACGGACGGGTCGTACCGAGGTAGGCCTTGGCGGCCGTTGCCGTGGCGCTGTCCAGTCGAGTCGCCGTTACCTGGGCATCGATCGCGGCAGCGACGTCGTTGTTCAGCACGCCGTCATAGATGAAGTCGATGGAATCCCAGATCAGCCGCTTGCTGTAGAACCGGTTGTGGGCATACCCGCCCGGATCGTGGATCAGCAGGTTGGCGTTGAATGCCGCGCCCATGACATCTTTCCAGAGGGCAAGCCCGTACACGCCGGCCCAGTTGGTGAAGGCGTTAGAGGAAACAATCTCCCCAGGATCGGCAATGCCGTTGGAATTCGTATCTATGTAGAAATACGGATGGGCGTTGAAGAAGAGGATACCCTTGCCGGCCAGGGCCGCTTTGAGGGCTTCAAGGGATGCCACGTACTCTTCTTCCTCGGCGGTCAGGCCTTCGGGGGTGAGCGCAAAGGTGCCGGAATGGCAGGTGGCGCAGGCGGTGCTGGTGATGGCGGTGACGGCGCCCGCGCTGTCCTTGGTTACCGGCAGGAAGGAGTGCGAATTCGGGGTGCTCATGTGGCAGCCGGCGCAGGGGCCGTTGGAGCCGGTGCCGGGGGCAGCGGCTGTGCCGATCTTGTCATGGGCGAAGAAGGCCGGATTGGCGTAGCTGCGGGTTGCGTACTCGTAGCCGGTTTTGCCGAAAAGCTGGCCGCCGGCTGCTAGGTAATGGGAGTTCACGAAGCCAAGAACACCGTCAGCATCAGTAATGGTCTTGATGTTTTCACCGATTTGGCGGCCGAGGTGGCAGGTCATGCAGACGTTGGAACCGGCTATATCCGGATAAGACACGGTCACAGATGTACCTGTAGTTCCAGTGCCAGCATTGTTAACACCTGCGTAGTTTTCTGTGATGGCACCCGGGTTACGCAGTTCGCCGGTGCCGGCGTTGGTGTGGCAGCCCCAGCAGTAGAGCAGTTCGTTCTGCTTGGAGCCGTTGGTGGCGTTCCAGCCCTGCAGGTGCGAGAAGTTGTTGCCGGAGCCGTCCGCTTTGTAGGTGGCCGGATTGCTCATGAAGTTGGCTGCGCCGGTGGCGGTGTGGCAGCGCTGGCAGGAACCGCGGCTGCTCGCATCCCAGTTGTAGTGGGTCCAGGCGACGGCGGTGGCGTCGTCCACATAGGCGTTCAAGGCGGCGGTGACGGCTGCGGTGCCGCTCTTGCCGGCGACTGCGGCGTACTTGGCGGTCAGCAGGCCGCCGCCGTGGCCAGACTGGGCCCAGTCGGTATGGATCGTCGGACCGCGGGACGCTTCGTTTCTGGTGTTGGTCTTCGATTCGTGACCGTGGCAGTCGAAGCAGGGGTTGGCGCCGGTGCGACGGAGGACGTAACCTTCAACCTTGGTGTTGGTGCCACTGGCGCCGGCACCGGCCTGGGGACCGGTCGAATAGTTGTCGAAGTGGGTCGTGGCAAGAACTCCGTACCACCTGGCGCTGGTGGCGGCATGCAGGCTGACTCCCGTTGCAACGCCGTTGAGGGGATTACCGCCGGCCAGGAGTTGCGTGCCGTTGTAGTTGTACAGGGTGTGGCAACTGGTGCACAGGTCGAACTGGTCAATCCGGCGGTTGTTGTTGGGGTCCCAGTTCACAAGGTTGCCTGACCCGTCGATTGCCTTGATGGTGCGCAGGCCGCCGCCGTGCTCGTGGCAGGTGGCGCAGGAAATCTGGGTGTAGTTGGACGCCAGGGGCACCCTGTTTATGTAGTCCACATTCGTAATGGTGGCGTTGTCGCCGGTCAGGCCATAGATGTTGGACAGGATCGCACCTTCGTGGGAGTGGCAGCGCTTGCAGTTCGCACTGTCCCGGACAGACTGGGTGTTGTGCCGCGACCCGGCGAATGCGGTGTTCGAGTTGGTGGCCACGGCAGTGGTGCCGTCGTGGCAGTCGGCGCAACGGTTGGCGTCGGGATGGGCGAACGGAATCGGACCTACGCCGTTATGCTGGGCACCGCCGCCGTGACAGCTTTCGCAGCCCAGGTCTGCCCTGTTGTGGGGGGAGCTCTTCTGATATTGCGTAATGATGCTCTCGCCGGTCAGTGCTTCGGTTACGGCGCTGTGACACTGGACGCAGGCGGTGTCGCCCACGGTTGCCACGCCGCCGGGGCCGGTTCCGATCGAACCCTCCTTGTTTTCGGAGCCGCAGCCGGCAAGCGCCGCTGCGAACAACGAAGCCGCAAGCACAGCAGAATACCTTGTTGCTTTTCTACTCATGCCATTTCCTCCTTGTGGTGTGTGGTGCTCTCAATTAGTACGTGCCCGGCAGGTGGCACTTGGTGCACGTTCTGCTGCCGGCCCGGTCTTTGTAGTTGTTCTTGATGCTGTTCCAACCCCTGGGGTGCGGGTTCGTCTTCCCGCTGGAGTGGCACTGGATGCACACATCCCCTTCAGGGTGACAGGTCTGGCACGACTGCAGGTTGCGGCGTGCTTCGATGGCGTGCTCGCCCAGCCCGGGGCTGTACTTCTGACCGTTCGGTCCCAGCATCAGGTGTGACTTGATCCGCAGGGACCCCTTCGGGTACCGGGCGTGGCACTCGTTGCAGTAAGACTGGTCGTGGCAACGCGTGCAGCTCTGAGGGTTGTCCAGGGCCTTGGTCGGGTGAATGCTCAGGAAGTTGCTCCGGTGGCTCTTCGGTACGTAGTCCCTCATGAAGGTCCGCGTCGACAGGTCGGCTTCGATCCCGCCCCCCTGGTGACAGTCGAGGCAGAATTGCTGGACGTGGCAGTCGGCGCAGTTCTTTCCCGCACGGCTGGCAACTACCCGGTGACCACGAACCCAGTCGGCGTCATGGTTGGGGGCGATGCCTTCACCCTTGTGGCATGCGTTGCATTCGCCGATGGGGGTGGTGGCGTACTCCTTGTGCGACATCTTGTCGGCCAGTGCCATCTGGACCGTAAAGGCCGACACCGTCAGGAGCAAGAGTGCGATAAACCATTTCTTCACGGATTCCCCCCCTTTCTAGAAGTCGTAGTCAAAGACGAAACGACCTTGTACGTCGTTGTCATAGGCGGCGTTGACGTTGTTTTCGACGCGCAGGGACGCCGACATGTTCTTTGCCAGCCGGTATTTGCAGCCGCCCCAGTACAGGCGCGCTATTTCGTCGTCGGACATCACGTCGCGCTGGTAGGTGTCGTAGGCGATGCCGCCGGACAGTTGCAGGTTCTTGGTCACGTCATAGTACGCATCGGCAATGAAGCCGTGGGTCTTGCCGTTGTAGCCCTGGTTGTTGTCGTACTCGAAGTTGAGCTGCAGGGGCTCTACCGGACGCACGCTCAGCCCTGCCTGGTAGATGTTGCCGTTGGCGCCCCCTTCGAACCACTGGCGGGTGTAGCCGCCGTGCACCGCGATCTGGTCGGTGATGGTGTAGTCGGCCCGGAATACGGCTTCCTGGTACCGGTCTACCGCGAACACGGAGTAGATCGAGGTGGCGTCGAATACCGGGTAGCTCTGGTACCATTCTCCCGTCAGAATCAGGTTCGAGGTGGGGTAGTACTTGGCTCCGGCCAACACTTCGCTGAAGGTCTCGGATATCACGTCGTAACGCGTGTTGCCGTAAACCCGCAGGTTGTTGAACAGGTACTGCTTGAAGCTGGCACCCAAGGTGTCACGGGCGATGTTCCAGTCGTCCCATTTGCGGAACCAGCTTACTTCCAGGTCCGTTGACTTGAACCCGTTCAGGTAGGCCGATACCCCCAGGGCAAGGTCGCCGCCATGGCCGTTTTCCTCATCCAGGGAGAAAATAACGTTCCGGCCCCCGAAGACCGTCAGCCCGACAGGGCCGGCGTTGTTCAGGTCAACCTGGCCGCCGTCGATGATGGCCGTGCCTGCAGAAAGGTTGACGAACTGACGGCCCAGGCGGATGTCCAGTTTGTCGAACAGTCCCCGGTACTCGCCGTACAGGTAGTAGAGCCTGCTGTTGAACCCTTCTCCGTTGTTCAGGTCCTGCGTCATCCGACCGTAGCCGAACAAAGAGGCCTTGCCCGCCTTGTCCAGGTTCGTGACCGACAGCCGCAGGTACTCACCCAGTTCTACCTGTCTCTGGTCGGTGAAGTAGTTGTTGAACCAGAGCAACTGGGTCGAGCTCCTGCCGTGGATCTCTGCGGACCAGGCCGTGGACGCGGTCAGCACGGAACCGAGCAGGAGCAGTCGAGTGAACCCTTTGATTCCCATTAAGTGGACCTCCTTTCTCCATTCTATCTGCAACTCGAAGCTTTGTTCCGGCAGGATCACGGCGGCTGCTGGCGTCACCTCCTTCGGCCGTCTCCTGTCCCTATCACAACCGTTGATCACTTTTGGCGCGTCTGATCAGCGCGGTTACGATGCCCTGGCATAGTCCGTACGGCCGATACCGCCCGTGCCGTGGACGAACATCCGTACGAATTCCCGCACGGCCTTCTCTCGGTCCGTGGGCCGGTACTGCTTGCGCAGCAGTACCTCTTCGATATTGAAAAAACAGTAGAACATGGCGTGAAAAACCCGCGCACCAAGCTCCGGGTCGAAGCTGCCGATGGAGCCCGTCTTCTGCAGCTCACGGAAGTAGGACGCGATCACTTCGAACAGCTCGTCCAAAAACGTGTGGTAGATGCCCAGCAGTTTCTCCGGCGAACGCTGCACCTCGGCGTGCATGATCCGCAGCCAGTCCTTCAACTGAACCAGAGTGTCCAGAAGGATCTCTGCCATGGCGGTCAGCGCCTCTTCGTAGGGCATGGCGAGCGCTTTGGGTACGAATGCGCGCAGCGACGGCAACATGGAGTAACGGGTGATCGCTTCTTCGAGAAGCTTTACTTTGGAGGGAAAATGGCGGAACAGCGTCACCTCCGCGATGCCCGCCTGACGGGCGATCTCGCGGGTCGTGGCGCCCAGGTACCCCCTGGTCGAAAACAGACCAAGGGCCGTTTCGAGGATCCGCTCATGGGTCGCGGTAAACGGATCGAATGGACCTTCACCTTTGGCAACCGAGCACGGCAAGGCAACCTCCTTGTCCGTCGTCCCATCTGTGGGACCTGCGCACAACCTTCACTCATGGAAGGCCGCGTCTCCATAATGCACTAAACACTCGGAAGAGGGGGAAGCTAGCAAGGCTCCTGCGGCTGGAAGCCGGAACAGGCGGTAAAGGCAGTCAGCCGGAGCAACTCATGAGCTAATGGGAATGAGTTTAAAGCGGGTTGCCATTTTGTCAAATTTTCACAGTAAATTAGTCTAAAAAAACTGCATGAGAATACGATAATGAGAAAAACGGCCGACAACTGTTCTCAGTCGGACAGTTTCTTATCCAATGTGCTCATCCTGATATATCGAGGGGAAAGTCGATGCAGCCCAGATCAGCCGTTTGCTGTAGGCGCGGTTGTGGCCACATAAGAAAAGGCCCCGGCAGTACGTCGCCGGGGCCTTCCTGTGCTACCGCTACAATGCTATCCCTGCCTTCCGATCAATAGCGCTCGGAGGCAGTGCCAGCAGTACCCGCGCTGTTAATGAGGAAAGCAATAGCGTCGTTTTTGTACGTTGCTACCGCTCCATCAAGAGCATTGAGTGTTGCCGAGACACTGTAGTTCAGAATGCCGTCGTCGAGCTTGTCGATCGAATCGTATACAAGCCGTCTTACATAGTAGCGGTTGTGGGCAACGGCGCCCGGATCGTGAGCCAGCAGGTTGTAGTTGAAGGCGGTGCCCATGGCATCTTTCCATTCGGCAAACCCGAACACGCCGGCCCAGTTGGTGAAGGCGCCGCCGGAACCGCCGGCTCCCTGATAGAAGTACGGATGGGCATTGAAGAAGTACATTCCCCGATTGTCCAACTGAGCTCTCAGGGCTTCGAGGGCTGCATCGGAGCGAGTCTTCCAGGTGGCCTCGAACCATGCGGACTTGGCATTGCTGCCGGCGCCGCGGCTGGTGTGGCAGGTTACGCAAAGCGGATTGAGCGCGACGTCGCCGGCCGCATACTCACTGAACGGGCTGTAGGTGTGAGAAGTCTTTGCGCCAAGCTTCTCACTGCCCAGGTGGCAGGCCGCACAAGGACCACTGGTGCTGAGTCCGTTCTGGGCGATATAGGCATCCGCGGCTGCGTTACCGGTTGCGGAAACGCCGAGCTTATCGTGCACAAAGCCTTTGGGGGTTGAATCATAATCCCTGTTCCCAAAGGTGTAGCCGGTTTTGCCGAACACTGTGCCGCCGGCTGCCAGGTAGTGGGAGTTGATGAAGCCGCGGACGCCGTCGGCATCCTGGTCGTTCTTGATGACGTCGCCGACTTCGCGGCCGAGGTGGCAGGTCATGCAGGTATTTGATTTGCCGATGTTCGGGTAGGCAACCACCGTTGCCGGGTCGCCAGGAGTACCCGGGGAATAGGTCTCGGTGATGGCACCCGGGTTACGCAGCTCGCCGGTGCCGGCGTTGGTGTGGCAGCCCCAGCAGTAGAGCAGCTCGTTCTGCTTGGAGCCGTTGGTGGCGTTCCAGCCCTGCAGGTGCGAGAAGTTGTTGCCGGAGCCGTCCGCTTTGTAGGTGGCCGGATTGCTCATGAAGTTGGCTGCGCCGGTGGCGGTGTGGCAGCGCTGGCAGGAACCGCGGCTGCTCGCATCCCAGTTGTAGTGGGTCCAGGCGACGGCGGTGGCGTCGTCCACATAGGCGTTCAAGGCGGCGGTGACGGCTGCGGTGCCGCTCTTGCCGGCGACTGCGGCGTACTTGGCGGTCAGCAGGCCGCCGCCGTGGCCAGACTGGGCCCAGTCGGTATGGATCGTCGGACCGCGGGACGCTTCGTTTCTGGTGTTGGTCTTCGATTCGTGACCGTGGCAGTCGAAGCAGGGGTTGGCGCCGGTGCGACGGAGGACGTAACCTTCAACCTTGGTGTTGGTGCCACTGGCGCCGGCACCGGCCTGGGGACCGGTCGAATAGTTGTCGAAGTGGGTCGTGGCAAGAACTCCGTACCACCTGGCGCTGGTGGCGGCATGCAGGCTGACTCCCGTTGCAACGCCGTTGAGGGGATTACCGCCGGCCAGGAGTTGCGTGCCGTTGTAGTTGTACAGGGTGTGGCAACTGGTGCACAGGTCGAACTGGTCAATCCGGCGGTTGTTGTTGGGGTCCCAGTTCACAAGGTTGCCTGACCCGTCGATTGCCTTGATGGTGCGCAGGCCGCCGCCGTGCTCGTGGCAGGTGGCGCAGGAAATCTGGGTGTAGTTGGACGCCAGGGGCACCCTGTTTATGTAGTCCACATTCGTAATGGTGGCGTTGTCGCCGGTCAGGCCATAGATGTTGGACAGGATCGCACCTTCGTGGGAGTGGCAGCGCTTGCAGTTCGCACTGTCCCGGACAGACTGGGTGTTGTGCCGCGACCCGGCGAATGCGGTGTTCGAGTTGGTGGCCACGGCAGTGGTGCCGTCGTGGCAGTCGGCGCAACGGTTGGCGTCGGGATGGGCGAACGGAATCGGACCTACGCCGTTATGCTGGGCACCGCCGCCGTGACAGCTTTCGCAGCCCAGGTCTGCCCTGTTGTGGGGGGAGCTCTTCTGATATTGCGTAATGATGCTCTCGCCGGTCAGTGCTTCGGTTACGGCGCTGTGACACTGGACGCAGGCGGTGTCGCCCACGGTTGCCACGCCGCCGGGGCCGGTTCCGATCGAACCCTCCTTGTTTTCGGAGCCGCAGCCGGCAAGCGCCGCTGCGAACAACGAAGCCGCAAGCACAGCAGAATACCTTGTTGCTTTTCTACTCATGCCATTTCCTCCTTGTGGTGTGTGGTGCTCTCAATTAGTACGTGCCCGGCAGGTGGCACTTGGTGCACGTTCTGCTGCCGGCCCGGTCTTTGTAGTTGTTCTTGATGCTGTTCCAACCCCTGGGGTGCGGGTTCGTCTTCCCGCTGGAGTGGCACTGGATGCACACATCCCCTTCAGGGTGACAGGTCTGGCACGACTGCAGGTTGCGGCGTGCTTCGATGGCGTGCTCGCCCAGCCCGGGGCTGTACTTCTGACCGTTCGGTCCCAGCATCAGGTGTGACTTGATCCGCAGGGACCCCTTCGGGTACCGGGCGTGGCACTCGTTGCAGTAAGACTGGTCGTGGCAACGCGTGCAGCTCTGAGGGTTGTCCAGGGCCTTGGTCGGGTGAATGCTCAGGAAGTTGCTCCGGTGGCTCTTCGGTACGTAGTCCCTCATGAAGGTCCGCGTCGACAGGTCGGCTTCGATCCCGCCCCCCTGGTGACAGTCGAGGCAGAATTGCTGGACGTGGCAGTCGGCGCAGTTCTTTCCCGCACGGCTGGCAACTACCCGGTGACCACGAACCCAGTCGGCGTCATGGTTGGGGGCGATGCCTTCACCCTTGTGGCATGCGTTGCATTCGCCGATGGGGGTGGTGGCGTACTCCTTGTGCGACATCTTGTCGGCCAGTGCCATCTGGACCGTAAAGGCCGACACCGTCAGGAGCAAGAGTGCGATAAACCATTTCTTCACGGATTCCCCCCCTTTCTAGAAGTCGTAGTCAAAGACGAAACGACCTTGTACGTCGTTGTCATAGGCGGCGTTGACGTTGTTTTCGACGCGCAGGGACGCCGACATGTTCTTTGCCAGCCGGTATTTGCAGCCGCCCCAGTACAGGCGCGCTATTTCGTCGTCGGACATCACGTCGCGCTGGTAGGTGTCGTAGGCGATGCCGCCGGACAGTTGCAGGTTCTTGGTCACGTCATAGTACGCATCGGCAATGAAGCCGTGGGTCTTGCCGTTGTAGCCCTGGTTGTTGTCGTACTCGAAGTTGAGCTGCAGGGGCTCTACCGGACGCACGCTCAGCCCTGCCTGGTAGATGTTGCCGTTGGCGCCCCCTTCGAACCACTGGCGGGTGTAGCCGCCGTGCACCGCGATCTGGTCGGTGATGGTGTAGTCGGCCCGGAATACGGCTTCCTGGTACCGGTCTACCGCGAACACGGAGTAGATCGAGGTGGCGTCGAATACCGGGTAGCTCTGGTACCATTCTCCCGTCAGAATCAGGTTCGAGGTGGGGTAGTACTTGGCTCCGGCCAACACTTCGCTGAAGGTCTCGGATATCACGTCGTAACGCGTGTTGCCGTAAACCCGCAGGTTGTTGAACAGGTACTGCTTGAAGCTGGCACCCAAGGTGTCACGGGCGATGTTCCAGTCGTCCCATTTGCGGAACCAGCTTACTTCCAGGTCCGTTGACTTGAACCCGTTCAGGTAGGCCGATACCCCCAGGGCAAGGTCGCCGCCATGGCCGTTTTCCTCATCCAGGGAGAAAATAACGTTCCGGCCCCCGAAGACCGTCAGCCCGACAGGGCCGGCGTTGTTCAGGTCAACCTGGCCGCCGTCGATGATGGCCGTGCCTGCAGAAAGGTTGACGAACTGACGGCCCAGGCGGATGTCCAGTTTGTCGAACAGTCCCCGGTACTCGCCGTACAGGTAGTAGAGCCTGCTGTTGAACCCTTCTCCGTTGTTCAGGTCCTGCGTCATCCGACCGTAGCCGAACAAAGAGGCCTTGCCCGCCTTGTCCAGGTTCGTGACCGACAGCCGCAGGTACTCACCCAGTTCTACCTGTCTCTGGTCGGTGAAGTAGTTGTTGAACCAGAGCAACTGGGTCGAGCTCCTGCCGTGGATCTCTGCGGACCAGGCCGTGGACGCGGTCAGCACGGAACCGAGCAGGAGCAGTCGAGTGAACCCTTTGATTCCCATTAAGTGGACCTCCTTTCTCCATTCTATCTGCAACTCGAAGCTTTGTTCCGGCAGGATCACGGCGGCTGCTGGCGTCACCTCCTTCGGCCGTCTCCTGTCCCTATCACAACCGTTGATCACTTTTGGCGCGTCTGATCAGCGCGGTTACGATGCCCTGGCATAGTCCGTACGGCCGATACCGCCCGTGCCGTGGACGAACATCCGTACGAATTCCCGCACGGCCTTCTCTCGGTCCGTGGGCCGGTACTGCTTGCGCAGCAGTACCTCTTCGATATTGAAAAAACAGTAGAACATGGCGTGAAAAACCCGCGCACCAAGCTCCGGGTCGAAGCTGCCGATGGAGCCCGTCTTCTGCAGCTCACGGAAGTAGGACGCGATCACTTCGAACAGCTCGTCCAAAAACGTGTGGTAGATGCCCAGCAGTTTCTCCGGCGAACGCTGCACCTCGGCGTGCATGATCCGCAGCCAGTCCTTCAACTGAACCAGAGTGTCCAGAAGGATCTCTGCCATGGCGGTCAGCGCCTCTTCGTAGGGCATGGCGAGCGCTTTGGGTACGAATGCGCGCAGCGACGGCAACATGGAGTAACGGGTGATCGCTTCTTCGAGAAGCTTTACTTTGGAGGGAAAATGGCGGAACAGCGTCACCTCCGCGATGCCCGCCTGACGGGCGATCTCGCGGGTCGTGGCGCCCAGGTACCCCCTGGTCGAAAACAGACCAAGGGCCGTTTCGAGAATCCGCTCATGGGTCGCATTGCACGAATCAAACGGCTTGCCGCCTTTGACAACTCCCATTGCCCCTCCCGGTGGGCTGATTATGTAAGCGCTTGCTTACATTTTCGGGTCAAAAAAAAACTTCATATACAAGGTTTCAGCCCTAAGGAGCAAAAGACGGGCCAATTCCATACCGGGACAATCAACTACTAGAAGTTGATATCGGCGGGCATGGTGACAACTTTAGATATTTTTACACCAGGGAAATAACGCGCTGAAACTGCGAAGAAACAAAGAATGGTCACAACCAGCGGCAAACCGTCACAGAACAACGTCACCCCGTACTGCCGAAAAACGACAAAGTCAAAATATTGGCCCAGGATATCGTCAAATGGCGAATTGGCGAGAGTGGTGCCAAAAACTGGCAACACGAAAGCGGACCACGAAGTGAGGGGGGAAGCTACGGAAGAGGCGCGAAGCGGAGCCGGCCCGGACAGGCCGGCTCCGCTTCCGTTGTCAGCTATCGGCAGACGGCTTCCTGTAGAAGCCCCAGGCGGGTGAATTCATCGATCGCCTCCCAGTCGGTCTTGCCCGAGAGGTTGTACTCTTTGATGGGTTCAGCCTTGTCGTCGAAGTGCATGACCTTTTCCAGGCGGGATTTCGCTGCCTGGCAGTCGATGGTGTAGAGGAAGTGGGTATGGCTCAGGTCCTTGAACGCCGGAGGATTGCCCATGGTGTCGAGGGCGTCGGCCTTGCCCTCCTCGGAATAGATGGCCCTGGTCCAGACGGACACCATCCCCTCCTTGTCCCGGCTCACAGAGGACGAGTCATAGTAGAAGGTGGAGAGCATGGGGTCTTCGTCGAGCACCACCCACTCGGCGGCCAGCACGCTTCCCGCCGTCAACGCAAGGGCAGCGACGGCTGACAGCAGACGTCCGGTGATCGTCATGTCAGTATCCTTTCCCTGGCTTCCCGGTTACTTGAAGGTCTTGAGGATATACTCGGCCACGAGCTTGGCATCCTTGTCAGGGATCGCCTTGGCATCGAAGGCGCTCATGCCCGGCCCCGGATTCCTCATGGTCTTGACGATATCCTTCCAGGACGTGATCTTGTTGGCCTTCAGGGCCTCTTTGCCAAGGGGCTTCTGGGGATTCACGATATTGCCCCCCTCGGATGGCACACGGCACAGTGCTGCTTGAACAGTTCTTCGCCGCGCTTCAGGTCCTTGTCGCCTTTACCCTTTGCGGACGCCACGCCGAACGACAGACCAACCGCCACCACGGCGGCGACTACTGCGATCGAATGTTTCATGTCGGGACCTCGTTTCCAGTTGAATTGTGCCTTCCGCGATGCCATGCGGGAAGTGCATCTGAATATTTGAACATGATAGATTGCCCGCGCCCGTTGTCAAGCGGGGTGCGCGGTCAGAAGGCCCGCGAATTCCGCTCCTCAGGCAGAGCCTCCCTCACCAGGGCGAGCAGCAGGACCGCCGCCAGGGCAGCCAGCCCCGCGCCAAAAAGGAATGCCGCCCCCTGCCCGGCCCTCTCCCAGATCAGGCCGAAGAGCACGCTGGCCGGCAGCGCCCCCACGCCCACGGCGAAATGGTACCAGCCGAAGGCGCCGCCCCGGGCCTCGGCGGGGACGAGATCGGCCACGAACGCCTTTTCGGTCCCTTCGGTCATGCCGTAGAAGGTGCCGTAGACGGCGAAGAGCAGCCAGCAGGCCGGCTCGGATGCGGCTGCGGCAAACCCCAGGTAGGAGAGGGCGTAGACTGCCCAGCCGGCAACGATGACCCGCCTGCGGCCGATCCGGTCCGACAGGGCGCCGAAGGGGGTGGACGCCAGCATCTTCACCAGGTGGAAGAAGGCCCACAGCAGCGGGATGCGCGCCGGTGGAACCCCCAACTGGCCCGCCCGCAGCAGCAGGAAGGCATCGGAGGAATTGCCCAGCGTGAACAGGACGAGGACGGCCAGGTACCGGCGGAGCCCGCCCCGGGGCACCGCCCCCAGAATGCTTCCGTCGCTGGTCCGTTTCCGCTCCACGTCGCGGACCCGCAGGATGATGAGGAGCACGGCCAGGAGCCCCGGCACGGCCGAGAGCCAGAACACGGTCCGCAGGTCCAGGGCGGCGCCGGCCAGGAGCAGGGTGGCGAGCAGGGGCCCCACGAGGGCTCCGGCATGGTCCATGGCCCGGTGAAAGCCGTAGGCCTTCCCCCGGACCGTGGAATCGGATGAATCGGCGATGAGGGCATCCCGGGGCGAGGTCCGCACCCCCTTCCCCACCCGGTCGGCGAAACGGACGGCCAGCACCGCGGCCGGCCCCGTGGCCGCGGCCACCAGG
This sequence comes from Geobacter anodireducens, assembly GCA_001628815.1. Classification (NCBI taxonomy): domain Bacteria; kingdom Pseudomonadati; phylum Thermodesulfobacteriota; class Desulfuromonadia; order Geobacterales; family Geobacteraceae; genus Geobacter; species Geobacter anodireducens. Next base: position 837,066 of record CP014963.1, on the reverse strand, counting down.
GGACGTGCCAGGCTCGACAGGGCGTACCCGGCCAGGACCAGCCCCTTGCGGCTTCTGGTCCGGTCGGACACGATGCCGGAGACGAGCTTCAGCAGCGCCGCGGTCGATTCGGCCACCCCTTCGATCACCCCGAGAAACGCAGGGCCTGCCCCGAGCACGGTGGTCAGGAAGAGGGGGAGCAGCGGATAGATCATCTCACTGGAGACGTCGGTCAGAAAGCTGACCATCCCCAGGATGAGCACGTTGCCGGAGATGCCTGAAAGCATGAAACGCCCCGAAATTGAAGATTAGAACTTGCCCGCCGCCGGCACGGCCCGCTTGAAGGCCCACGCCTCGATCTTCTTGATCTGCTCGGCCATGGTGACCGAGAGCGGCACGGTGCGGCTCACGGTAACGATGACGTCCTGCTGGGTCAGGGTGCGCCGGTCCGCCCGGGCCTCGAAGGCGGCGGAGAGCACCGCCTGTTCGATCTCGGCGCCGGAGAACCCCTTGGTGGAGCCGGCCAGGAGCGGCACGTCGAACCGCGCACTATCCGCCTTCTGCCGTGCCAGGTGAATGCGGAAGATATCCTCCCGGGCGCCGGCGTCCGGGAGCCCCACGTAGAAGATCTCGTCGAAGCGCCCCTTGCGGATGATCTCGGCCGGCAGCATTTCGATGGCATTGGCCGTGGCCGCCACGAAGACGGGCGCCCTCTTCTCCTGCATCCAGGTGAGGAATGACCCCAGCAGCCGCGATGCCGGCCCGCCCTCGGCCTTGAACCCCTGCACGGAGATCCCCGATTCGATCTCGTCGATCCAGAGCACGCAGGGGGCAACGGCCTCGGCGGTGCGGAATGCCTTGCGCAGGCTCGATTCAGGGGTGCCGAAACTGCCGTCGTAGACCGCGGCCATGTCGAGCCTGATGAGCGGCAGCCGCCACCGGGCCGCAATGGCCTTCACGAACAGGGACTTGCCGCAGCCGGCAATCCCCATCATGAGGATTCCCTTGGGCAGGGCCGCGCCCGAGGCGATGCTCTCCAGGCCGAAGGCCCGCTCGCGCCGCTCCATCCAGGCCTTCAGGTTCTCCATCCCCCCCACCTGCTCCGGCGCGGTATCGTTGGCCACGAACTCCATGATGCCGCTACGGCGGATCACGGCCTGCTTGGTCTCGAACAGGGAGCGCACCATCTCGTGACCGGCAGCATCGGGGACGTTCCGCAGGGCCCGCACGCCCCGCTCGATGTCGACGAGGTCGAGCCCCTGGGCCGCCACCACCAGGTGATCCATAAGCCCGGGATGGCCGGAGCAAGCCGCGGCCAGCACCTGCTCGCGTCCCTTGAGCTGCTCCAGGAACGCGGTGATCTCCCCGATCCCCGGCAGGCCCTGGCCGAGCACGACGATATCCTCCCGCAGCTCCGCCGGCACCGACTCATCCCTGGCCAGGACCACGGCCGCCTTCCCCCGGGCACGGACGGCGAATTCCTTCAGCTTGCGGATGACGTAGGGATTGTCGCTCCAGAACCAGGAAAGGTCCTTGAACAGGATCATCAGCGGTGCCGGGTGAGCCAAGGCATGATCCAGGGCCGCCACGGGGTCCACGGTGCCGGGCACCACCGTGCCGTCGCGGGTGAAGCCGTCGGTGCAGGTCCAGACCAGCGGTGAACCCGCCCCCTTGAGCCGGGCCGTCGCCTGCCCCACGATGGCCTCGGTGCGCCGCTCGTTGTCGGTCACCACGCACACCAGATTTGCCCCTGCCCCCATGAGCCGCACGAGCCCCTGTACGCTCAACTGTTCCATGTGCCCTCCCCGCAGCCGTGCGCGTCAGGACGGCAGCGGCCATTCAAGTGTACCGTACCATACCGCCCCGTAAATGATTTCTCAAGTCCGGCGGCATTTGTCCGATACGTTCAATGCGAGGCAGTATGCCAGGGAGCGGGACAGGGTTTCGGCAGGCCCGGACGGGCGGCGGGAACGGAACGGCGCGGCAGGCAGCCGCGCCCCAGGGACGAAAGGAGGCAGGGATGGTCATTGCGGGATCGGACGTCACCATGGGCAGCAGCCGCGTATCCATCGAACGGTACGAGCGGAAGGAGTCGCTGAAGATGTGGGTCGGCGACGAGCGGCCGGATTTCGAAGGAGAAGGGCGGGGGATCGGCCTCGGCCCGGACCGAGTCGATCTCTCGGAGCGAAGCAGGGCGGCGGAGGCGCATGCCCGCAACGCGGAGAAGAAGCAGGCCGCGGAAGATACCGAAGAAACGGGGTGCGGCTGCGCCGAGGACACCCTGGAGCCCCGCCTGCGACTGCTGAAAGACCTGATCGAACAATTGACCGGCCGCTCGATCAGGGTCTTCGACATGGAAGAGGCGAAAAAGGCCGCCAACGCGACTGACGGAAAAGGAACCGCCCCGGCCGGCACCGGGGATGACGGGCGAGCCGGCTTCGGCATCGAGTACGATTTCTACGAATCGCGCTACGAATTCGAAAGCACCGCCTTTGCCGCGTCGGGAGTGATCCGGACCGCCGACGGCCAGGAAATCCGCTTCGACCTGGGAATGCTCATGGAGCGCGAGCACTTCAGCGAAACAAGCGTGAGCCTGAGAGCGGGCGATGCGGTGAAAAAGGACCCCCTGGTCATCAATTTCAACGGCACGGCAGCGGAACTGACTGATCTCCGTTTCTCCTTCGACCTGGATGCGGACGGCACCGCGGACCGGATCGCCTCCCTGGGCTCCGGCAGCGGCTACCTGGCCCTGGACCGCAACGGCGACGGCGTCGTGAACAACGGGAGCGAACTCTTCGGCCCCACCACCGGCGAGGGATTCGCCGAACTGGCCGCCTACGACGATGACGGCAATGGCTGGATCGACGAGCGGGACGCCGTCTTCAGCCAGCTCACGGTATGGACCGGCGCATCCGCCACCTCGGCCGGCACCCTGACCGGCCTGGCCCGGGCCGGGATCGGGGCCATCTATCTCGGCAACCAATCGACCCCCTTCGACCTGAAAGACGGCGACAACCAACTCCTCGGCTCGGTGCGAAGCACCGGCATCTTCGTGGGCGGGAAGGGATTTGTCGGCACCGTGCAGCAGATCGACCTGGCGGTGTAGCCTGCTCCGGCCCAACGCACGAGGGGCGCCGCTCCCGGGAGGACGGCGCCCCTTCTCTATGCTGCCGGACCGGACCACCGGCTTCAGAGGCCGGTCATCTCCTCAACCTTCAGCTCCACATCGTCCATGTTGAGCCGGACCACCTTGCCCTTTTCCTCCTCGGCCCGGACGAGCCCGTCCTCCACCCATCCCAGGAGCTTCGCCCGCTCCACGCCGAACTTCGCTACGGCCTCTTCCACCGTGCACCATGCTTTGATCGTCTCGATGGTCATGGCAAACCTCCCTTCCAGGCATCGTCCTCTTCGTTAAGTATACCACCGGATTGGCCATTCATGCCCCCTTGATCTGGCGGCCGGAAATCATTAGCGTTCGTGCTGGGCGATCATGGAGCCCGCAACCAGGAGGCCCGTCATGCCGGTCTACGAATTCTACTGTGCCGACTGCCATACCGTTTTCAACTTCCTTGCCCGGCGGGTGGACACCACGGCGAGCCCGGCCTGCCCCCGGTGCGGCCGACCGGGGCTCGACCGGCGGGTATCGCGCTTCGCCATATCCCGGAACCGGCCGGACGAGCCCCTGGACGGGATGCCCGACCTGGACGAGGAACAGTTGGAACGGGCCATGAGGAGCCTTGCCGACGAAATGGAGGGACTGAACGAGGATGATCCGCGCCAGATGGCCCGCTTCATGCGGAAATTCCAGGAGGCCACGGGCATGAACCTGGGCCCGGCATTCGATGAGGCCATGGGGCGCCTGGAGGCGGACGAAGACCCGGAGACCCTGGAAGAGGAGATGGGCGATGAGGAGGCGGGAACCCCATGACCGACACCGGCCTGCCTCCCCGAGGCCGGCAAGCCCCTCGCTCAAGCGGCCCTGACCGCTACTCCCCGTTCACCAGACGTTCGATCAGCTTGCCCATCTTCACGTCGGGGAGCACGTAATCCACCGCCCCGGTGGCGATGGCGGAGCGGGGCATCCCGTACACCGACGCCGTTTCCCGGTCCTGGGCGATGGTGATCCCCCCGATCGACTTGATGTGACGGATCCCCTCGGCCCCGTCGTTCCCCATGCCGGTGAGCACGATCCCCACGAACACGTTGCTGCGGGACCGCTGCAGCGATTTCATGGTCACGTCGGCGGACGGCTGGACATAGTTCACCCGTGGGCCGCTGACCAGCATGATCCGGCGGTTTCCCTCCAGGGCCAGATGGCATCCGCCCGGGGCCAGGTAGACATGGCCCGTCCGGAGGTATTCACCGTCTTTGGCCAGGCTGACCGGCATGACGGACACCTTGGCCAGGCTCAGGGCCACCCGCTCGTCCATGCCGGGCTGGATGTGAAGAACCACGATAACGGCGGCTTCCAGCCGGGGCAGCGTGGAAAACAGCGTCTTGAGGGTGATGGGGCCGCCTGTGGAAACTCCGATGACAACGATATTGCCGTTAAACATGGGGAGCGGCTTCCTCCGCCAGGAGCAGGCGGTAGTGCTGGACGGCCTCGTACAGATGCCGGGGGTCGATGGGTTTGGCCAGGAAATCGCTGACATATTCCTGGAGCCCCTCCATCTGGCTGTCCGGCTCCCCGATGCCCGTGAGCATGATGATGACGTTCCCCTCGTAGAGCCCCCGCCGCACGATCTCGCGGATCGTGGCCCAGCCATTCATGCGCGGCATCATCACATCCATCAGGATGACCCCCCGGAATCCCGCCTCAAGCTGGGCGAGGCAATCTTCGCCGCCGGCAGCGGTCGTGATGGCGCCCCCCTTCACCCGGAACATGTCTTCCACGGCGGCCCTGACCATTGCCTCGTCGTCCACCAGCATCACCCGAACATCCATCGCACACCTCCCTGACCATGAAAAAACAGGGGGGCGGAACCGCCGGACGGCCCGGCCTCCCCATGACATTACCGCTACGCTGATGGACCGGCGCGCCGCCGCTCCCGCAAAAACTCCCCGAGAATCCTCCCCGTATGGGACACATCCCCCATGCGGGCCACTTCCTCCGGCGTTCCCCGGGCCACGATCCTCCCGCCGCCGTCACCCCCCTCGGGCCCCAGGTCCATGAGCCAGTCGGCCTCGGCGATCACGTCCAGGTTGTGCTCGATGACAATGACCGAGTTCCCCGCCTCCACCAGCCGGTGCAGGACCCGGACCAGCTTCTCCACGTCGGCCATGTGGAGGCCGATGGTGGGTTCGTCCAGGATGTAGAGGGAGTGGGGGGCGGTGCGGGGCGCCCGGAGCGCATCCTTCACCGGCTTTGCCTTGGCCAGCTCGGTAACGAGCTTGATCCGCTGGGCCTCGCCGCCGGAAAGGGTCGGGCTCTGCTGGCCCAGGGTCAGGTAGCCGAGCCCCACGTCCTGCAGGAGCTGGAGCGGGTGGAGGATCGACCGGTGGGCGGCGAAGAATTCCACTGCCTCGTCCACGCTCATGGCCAGGAGGTCGCCAATGGATTTACCCCGGTGGCGGACCATGAGGGTCTCGGGGGTGAAGCGCAGCCCCCCGCACACCTCGCACGCCACCTTCACGTCGGGGAGGAAGCTCATCTCGATGGTCTTCACCCCCTGCCCTTCGCACTCGTCGCACCGCCCCCCCTTCACGTTGAAGGAAAAGCGGGAGGGGCCGTACCCCCGCAGCCGCGCCTCGGTGGTGCCGGCGTAGAGTTTCCGGATGGCGTCCCAGAACCCCACGTAGGTGGCGGGGCAGGAGCGGGGCGTCTTGCCGATGGGGGTCTGGTCCACCTCCAGCACGCGGCTGAGCTGGTCCCAGCCCCGGATCTCCCGGCACCCCGCGGCGGCATGGGCTCCCCTGCCGTGGGCCAGAAGCCCCTGGAGCCCGGCGTGGAGAACGTTGCGCACCAGGGTGCTCTTGCCGCTCCCCGAGACGCCGGTCACGCAGACCAGACGCCGGAGCGGGAAGGACACGTCGATCTCCCGCAGGTTGTGAAGGGTGGCCCCCAGCACCTGGATGGCCGGTTCCTCCGGCGGCGGCGCAGGTCGCCGCTCCACCAGGGGATGGCGCAGGGGTTCGGCCAGGTAGCGCCCCGTGAGGGAGTCCGGGGCCGCCATGATCTGGTCCAGGGTCCCTTCGGCCACCACCAGGCCGCCGTTGACGCCGGCGCCGGGGCCCAGGTCGATGACGTGCTCGGCCCGGCGGATGGTTTCCTCGTCATGCTCCACCACCACGATGGTGTTCCCCTTCCCCTCCAGCTTCCTCAGGGTGTCCAGCAGCATCCGGTTGTCCCGGGGGTGGAGGCCGATGGTGGGCTCGTCCAGGATGTAGCAGACCCCCCGCAGGTTCGAGCCCAGCTGGGCCGCCAGCCTGATCCGCTGGGCCTCGCCGCCGGAAAGGGTCGGGGCCGCCCGATCGAGCGACAGGTACCCGAGCCCCACCTCGCCCAGGAAGGCAAGCCGCGTCGTGATCTCGGCCACGATATCGCGGGCGATGGCCGCCTCCCGCCCCTCAAGACCCAGTTCGGCGATAAAGGTGGCAGCCTGGATCACGGTGAGGGCCGTCAGCTCGGCAATATTCCGGTCTCGGAAACGGACCGACAGGGCCTCGGGGTTGAGCCGGGCGCCGCGGCAGGCGGAGCAGGTCCGCTCCTCCCCCTCGAACCACTCGTTCCACCAGATCTCCTCGCCGGTCTGCTCCGCGTCGAAGCCGGGAATCTCCAGCCCCGTGCCGAAGCAACGGGGGCACCAGCCGTGGCGGGAGTTGTAGGAGAAGAGGCGCGGGTCGGGCTCGGGGAAGCTCTGGCCGCAGGAGGTGCAGGCCCTGAGCGTCGAAAAGAGTAACTCCGCTTTCGATTGGCTGCCGGCGTCGGCGTGCGCCACCGCCACCCGCACCACCCCCTTGCCGAAGGCCAGGGCCCGGTCGAGAAGCTGCCGCAGTTCCCCCTCCCCTTTGGCCGACACGGTGATCTCCCCCACCGGCAGGTCGATGTCGTGCTCCCGGAACCGGTCGAGGCGTGGCCAGGGCTCCACCGGGGTCATGACGCCATCCACCCGCAGGTGCGTGAAGCCCTTGCCCGCGGCCCACGTGGCCAGGTCGGTGTAGTACCCCTTCCGGGCCGTTACCAGCGTTGCCAGGAGCGCCACCCGCTTCCCCCTGAACTCCCGCAGGAGCCGGGCCGCGATGGCGTCCGGGGTCTGGGGGGTGATGGGAATGCCGCAGTCGGGGCAGTGCTGGACCCCGAGCTTCACAAAGAGGAGCCGGAGGAAGTGGTAGATCTCCGTCATGGTTGCCACGGTGCTCTTGCGCCCGCCCCGGCTCGTCCGCTGCTCGATGGCCACCGTGGGCGGGATGCCGAGGACCGCGTCCACGTCGGGGCGGGCAGCGGGCTGGACGAACTGGCGGGCGTAGGCGTTGAGGGATTCCAGGTAGCGCCGCTGCCCCTCGGCAAAGAGGATGTCGAAGGCCACAGTGGACTTGCCGCTCCCCGAGATGCCGGTGATGACCGTGAAGCGGTCACGGGGCACGGCGATGGTGACATTCTTCAGGTTGTGCTCCCGGGCATGGACGATGCGGATGGACCGGTCCGGCACCACGGCGGGGAGCGCCTCCGCCGTCGGCTGCGTCGATACCCGCACCAGGGCGGCCAGTTCCTCCCCGTACTCCTGCAGGCTCGACCGGTATGGCTTTCCGGGCACGCCATCACCTGGGCCGGTGTCCCGGCGCAGACCACCCGCCCCCCGGCATCGCCCCCCTCGGGGCCCAGGTCGATCAGCCAGTCCGCGGCGCTGATCACGTCCAGGTTGTGCTCGATCACCACCAGGGAGTCCCCGGCCTCCAGCAGCCGGCGAAAGGCGGCCAGGAGCCGGGCGATGTCCTCGAAATGGAGGCCGGTGGTGGGCTCGTCGAACAGGAAGAGGTTCCCCGCCCCCGTGCGTTTCCGTCCCCCCACTTCGGCCAGGTGGCCGGCGAGCTTCAGGCGCTGGGCCTCACCGCCGGAAAGGGTCGGCACCGGCTGGCCCAGGCGGAGGTAGCCGAGCCCCACGGCCTCCAGGGGCTCCAGGCGCCGGAGTACCTCCCGCTGATCGGCGAAGAAGGCCACCGCCTCGGTCACGGTCATCTCCAGCACATCCGCGATGGACAGGGGGCGCCCGCCCCCTCCCGGCACGAGCCGCACCTCCAGCACCTCGGGCCGGTAGCGACGGCCGTCGCAGTCGGGGCAGCGCAGGTAGACGTCGGAGAGGAACTGCATCTCCACGTGCTCGAAGCCGTTGCCGCCGCAGGAAGGGCAGCGGCCGGTGCCGGCGTTGAAGCTGAACGTGCCGGTGGTATAGCCCCGCTCCTTGGCCAGGGGCTCGGCGGCGAAGAGCTTGCGGATGGCGTCGAAGGCCCCCACGTAGCTGGCCGGATTCGATCGCGTCGTTTTGCCGATGGGGGACTGGTCGACCAATACGACGTCGCCGATCAGCTCCGCACCACGGATGGCAGTGTGCGCCCCCGGCGGCTCGGTCGGTTTCCCTTTCAGCTTCAGAAGCCCCCGGTGGAGCACATCCTGCACCAGGGTCGACTTGCCCGAGCCGGAAACGCCGGTGATGCAGACGAGACGGTTCAGGGGAATGCGGACGTCGATCCCCGTGAGGTTGTGAGCGGCGGCGCCGAGGACTTCGAGGGCGGAGTGGCCGGTCGACTCCCCCCTTTGCGAAAGGGGAGCCGGGGGGGATTTCGTTCCCACTTCAAATCCCCCTGAATCCGCCGTTCGCAAAGGGGGACTTTCTGCAACCCGTCGCTCCCCCGCCAGATACTGGCCGGTCAGCGACCGCTTCTCCCCCAGGATCGCCCCCGGCGTCCCAAAGAAAACCACCTCTCCCCCCCGCTCCCCCGGCCCCGGACCCATGTCCAGCAGCCGGTCGGCCGCAAGCATCACCTGGGGGTCGTGCTCCACCACCAGGAGCGTGTTGCCCGCGTCCCGCAACTGCCGCAGCACGCCGATCACCCGCCCCATGTCCCGGGGGTGGAGGCCGATGGAGGGTTCATCCAGCACGAAGAGGGTATTGACGAGGGAGGTCCCCAGGGCCGTGGTCAGGTTGATCCGCTGAACCTCGCCCCCGGACAGGGTACGCGACTGGCGGTCCAGGGTGAGGTAGCCGAGCCCCACCTCCCCCAGGTAGCCGAGGCGGGCGCGAATCTCCCGCAGAAGGAGCTCCGCCGCCTCGTCCAGGGGGGCCGGCAGCGCCAGGCCGCCGAAAAACGACGAGCAGCGTTCCAGGGGCAGGAGCATGACATCGTGGATGGTGAGGCCGGGGAGGTGGCGTAGAACCTCATCGGGCAACGCCAGCCCCCGGGGGCGGAACCGCGCTTCCGGCGGCAGGACCCGGTCGGCCTCATCCTTTGTCCCGAGCCGCCACAGGAGCGCATCGGGGGAGAGCCGCGCCCCCCCGCAGGCGGGGCAGAGGGTGTAGGCCCGGTACTTGGAGAGGAGGACCCGGATGTGCATCTTGTAGCTCTTGGTTTCGAGCCAGTCGAAAAAGCGTCGCACACCGTACCAGAGCCCGTCCTCCCAGGAGCCCTCCCCCTCGATCACCCACTGGCGCTGCTCCGCTGTCAGCTCCCGCCAGGGCACGTTCACGGGAATCCCCCGTTGAGCGGCAAAGGAGATCAGGTCGTCCCGGCATTCCCGGTAGCTCTCGGTCTGCCACGGCTTCACGGCCCCGTCCGCCAGGGACCTGGATTCGTCCGGAATCACCAGACCCGGGTCGATGCCGATCACCCGGCCGAACCCCCGGCAGGTGGCGCAGGCCCCCACCGGCGAGTTGAAGGAGAAGAGGTGGGGCGCCGGGTCCTGGTAGGAGATGTCGCAGTCCGGGCAGTGGAGGTCGCTGGAAAAGCGCCACGGTTCCGCCACGGAACCTTCGCCGGCGGGACGGACGAACACCCGCCCGTGCCCGACGCGCAGCGCCGCCTCCATCCCCTCCACCAGGCGGGAACGGTTCGCCGGTGCCAGGCGGGTGCGGTCCTGGATCACCTCCAGGATGCCTTCCTCCTCCCGGTGGATGCGGGTGTATCCCTGACCGGCCAGAAACCCCTTCACCTCGTCGGTGGAAAAATTGGCCGGCACCGGCACCGGGAAGGTAACCAGCACGGCGGTCCCGGCGCCGGCATCCCGCGCCAGCAGCTCATCCGCGATGCTCTCGGGCGTGTCCCGCCGCACCGACCGGCCGCAGCCGCGGCAGAAGAGCCGCGCGGCCCGGGCGAACAGGAGCTTCAGGTGGTCGTTCAGCTCCGTCATGGTCCCCACGGTGGAGCGGGAGGTGCGCACCGGGTTGGTCTGGTCGATGGCGATGGCCGGAGGAATCCCGTCGATCCGGTCCACGGCCGGGCGGTCCATCCGCTCCAGGAACTGACGGGCATAGGGGGAAAAGGTCTCCACGTAGCGGCGCTGCCCCTCGGCGTAGACCGTATCGAAGGCGAGCGACGACTTCCCCGAACCGGAAACGCCGGTGACGACAATCAACTCGCCCAGGGGAAGGTCGAGATCGAGATTCTTCAGGTTATTCTGGCGGGCGTTGCGGATGGAGATCGATTCGTGGGCCATGGGGAGAGAGTATAACAGGCAAACGGGTGCAACGCGATGGAAACGATGGGGACACCGAATACCGACGCGACGGTGTCAGGACGGTGCCTCCCCTTCTGCCGCCGTGACCGGCGTGCGCGTGCCCCAGGCGTGGTCATGATGCGCATGGTTGGCGGTGCGGTCGCCGGCCAGCAACTGCTCCTGGAGCCCGGTCGCGTCCCCGTAGAAAACCTTGAACCCCAGCCGGCACGGGTTCAGGCTACGGGGTACCGCGCCGGCGCGAAAGCTCCGTTCCCGGTTCGGGCAAAAGGGGCCTCACTCCGGCAGGTAGCCCCCGGCCAACGTGGTGAACGCGGCAACCTGCGCCGCCTGCCAGGCGCTGTCCCGCCCCAGCTCGCGGGCCATCAGCTCCGCCACCCGCGGGGCCGCGGCCACGGCGGCGCGGGCATCCAGCAGCAGCGCCCTGGTGCGGCGGGCCAGGACATCCTCCACCGTGCGGGCCCACTCGTGGCGCACCCCCCAGACGACCTCCCCGGCTCGGTAGGGGAGCGCCGGATGCAGGGGCTCACGCCAGGCGGAGTTTTCAGCCAGGAGTTGCTCCAGGGCTGCGGCATCGCAGCCGTAGACCTGCAACGGCCCGTCCGCCGTACCCTCCTGCCAGCCATGAATCCGCAGCGTCTCCGTGACCGACGGCCGATGATCCAGGCCGGCCACCTGGGCAGCGGCGGTAACCGTGTCCTCCCCCATCTTCCGGTAGGTGGTCCACTTGCCGCCGGCAATGGTGACCAGGCCGCTTCCCTCCACCAGCAGGGTGTGGTCCCGGGAAAGGGAGGCGGTGGTGCCGCCGCCGTCGCTACGGACCAGGGGCCGGATGCCGGCGAAGGTGCTCAGCACGTCCCGACGCTCGGGATGGCGGGTCAGGTAGCGGGCCGCATGGGACAGGAGAAAGTCGATCTCTTCCGGCAGGGGGCGCGGCTCCAGCCCGGCCGCCGGGATGGGTGTATCGGTGGTGCCCACCACGGTCCGGCCGTGCCAGGGGACCGCGAACAGGACGCGCCCGTCATCGGTGTGGGGAACCATGATCGCGCTGTCGCCGGGCAGGAACGAGCCGTCCAGCACCAGGTGCACCCCCTGGCTCGGGGCAATGAGGTCCCGGGCCGCCGGGTCGGCAAGCCGCCGCACCCCGTCCACGAACGGACCGGCGGCATTGATCACCGCCCGCCCCATGATCCTGAAGGCGCGGCCGGTCTCCCGGTCCCGCGCCTCCACCCCGGCCACGAGACCGTCATGGCTGATGATGCCGGTCACCGGGAAGTGATTGAGCGCCACCCCGCCCAGGTCGGCCAGGGTCAGGGCCAGGCTGATCGCGAGGCGCGCGTCGTCGAACTGGCCGTCGTGGTAAATCACCCCGCCGCGCAGGCCACGGGGCTCCACGGTGGGGATGTGATCCAGGGTCTCTTCCCGGGACAGCAGGCGGGACGGCCCCAGCCCCAGCGTGCCGGCCAGGACGTCGTACAGCTTGAGCCCGATCCCGTAGAAGGGCCCCTCCCACCAGTCGTAGAGCGGCACCACAAAGGAGAGGTTGTGCACCAGATGCGGGGCGTTGCGGATGAGCAGACCCCGCTCCCGCAGTGCCTCCAGCACCAGCGAAAGGTTCCCCTGCTGCAGGTAGCGAACCCCGCCGTGGATCAGCTTGGTGCTCCGGCTGGAGGTCCCCTGGGCAAAATCCCCCTGCTCCAGAAGAAGGGTCCGGTAGCCGCGGCCGGCCGCCTCCACCGCCGTGCCGAGGCCCGTGGCGCCCCCGCCGATCACGATCATGTCCCAGACCTCGGTCTCGGTCAGGTATCGCAGCAGATCCTCGCGCTTCATGGCTGAACCCACCCTTGGGACCGCTCCAGGGCCCTGCTCCAGGTGGAGCGCAGCTCAGCCGCCCGGCCCCGATCCATGGCCGGCTCAAAGGTGTGCTCCGCCTGCCAGAGCCGGCCGATCTCGGCCCGGTCCCGCCAGTAGCCCGCCGCCAGCCCGGCCAGGTAGGCCGCCCCCAGGGCCGTGGTTTCGCGCACCCGGGGCCGCACCACCGGCACGCCAAGGAGGTCGGCCTGGAACTGCATCAGCATGTTGTTGGCCGTGGCGCCGCCGTCCACCCGCAGCTCGGCCAGGGGGGTAGCCGCATCGGCCTCCATGGCCTCCAGCAGATCGGCCGTCTGGAAGGCGATGCTCTCCAGGGTGGCCCGGGCGATGTGACCGGCGGTGGTGCCGCGGGTGATGCCCAGCAGGGCGCCCCGGGCGTAGGGATCCCAATGGGGAGCGCCCAGCCCCGCAAAGGCCGGCACCAGGTAGACCCCGCCATTGTCCGGGACCGAGGCGGCCAGGGTCTCCACCTCCGCCGAGGAACGGATGATGCCGAGCCCGTCCCGCAGCCACTGCACCGCCGCGCCGGCCACGAACACGCTCCCCTCCAGGGCGTACTCCGTGCGGCTGCCCAGGCGGCAGGCCACGGTGGTCAGGAGGTTCCGCCCCGAGAGCACCGGCCGCTCGCCGGTCTGCATCAGCATGAAGCAGCCGGTGCCGTACGTGTTTTTCACCATCCCGGGCCGGTCGCAGAGCTGGCCGAACAGCGCGGCCTGCTGGTCCCCCGCGATGCCGCAGATGGGGATGCGCGCCGCCAGGAAGCGGGCGGCAGTCTCGCCGTAGACCTCGCTGGAGGCCACCACTTCGGGCAGGATCGCGGGCGGGATCCGGAGCAACTCCAGCAGTTCCGGGTCCCAGGCGCCGTCGTGGATGTTGAACAGGAGCGTCCGGGAGGAGTTGCTGGCATCGGTCAGGTGCCGCTCACCGCCGGTCAGGTTCCAGACCAGCCAGGAATCGACCGTGCCGAAGGCCAGTTCACCCGCCTCGGCCCTGGCCCGGGCCCCGGGCACGTTATCGAGCAGCCAGGCCAGCTTGGTGCCTGAGAAATAAGGGTCCAGCACCAACCCGGTCCTGGTGCGGAAGGTCGGCTCCAGCCCCTTGGCCCTGAGCCGGTCGCACTCGCCGGCCGTGCGCCGGTCCTGCCAGACGATGGCGTGGTGGATCGGCCGACCGGTACGGCGGTCCCAGACCACCGTGGTCTCCCGCTGATTGGTGATGCCGATGGCGGCAATGTCCGCAGCGGTAATCCCGGCCCGGGCAATGGCCTCGACCACCACCCCCAACTGGGAGGCCCAGATCTCCTCGGCATCGTGCTCCACCAGCCGGGCTGGGGAAATATCTGGCGGAACTCCTTTTGGGCGAGCCCGAGCACGTTCCCGTCATGGTCGAACACCAGGGCGCGGGAACTGGTCGTCCCCTGGTCGAGCGCAAGGATGAAGCTCATGGCAGGGCTCCTTTGCCGGATGAATGAGGCGGGGGCGCCGTCTCAGGCGTTGGGCTGCCCCCTGTCCGCCAGCCGCCCGCGCAGCTCTTCGAGCATGGCGTGCACCTCGGCGATCGCGGCGTTCTGGGCGGCGAGGTTGTCGAGAATGGCCCTGATTTCCGCCTCGGCCTTCTGGTTGACTTCATAATCGTTGTGGGCCTCGATCCGGTCGCGGGCGGCCTGCCGGTTCTGGCTCATCATGATCATGGGCGCGGTGTAGGCCGCCTGCAGGGACAGGACGAGGTTCATCAGGATGAAGGGGTACGGGTCCCAGTGCCTGATCCACGCGGTGATGTTCAGGATCACCCACAGGGTGAGAAGCACCGACTGACCGATGATGAACTGCCAGGAGCCGACCCTGGATGCGATCCAGTCGGCCGCCCTCTGCCCTGCCGTCAACTGCTCCCGGACGACTTCATTGACGTTCTTTACCGGCGCGTGCTCGTGCCGATAGGGTGCCGGGAAAACGGGGCGGTGCATGGGGACCTCCTTGGGCGGGGATAACGGTTCTCAGGTACCTCTCGCAAGCCATGCGACGGCCTTGTCGATCGAGTCGAACGCACGGAGCTCAAACCCGCGATTGGCCGCAGCGGTTTTGAGGAACTCATCGTCTTCCGCAAAGTTCTGGCGCACGGCCTGCCCCATTTCATTGGGTCCGTGCCGCCCCATGCCCGCGGCGACCACCGGGAGAAGCCGCCGGTCCGCCCATGGGCCAGCCACACGGGATCCGCGGCAGCAGGCCTCTTGCGGCTCACACATTGTTCAGCTTCAATGCCCATTCTGCCTTGTCCGGAGCGGGTGGACGGCAGAGGCGCATCGTCTCCAGCAGTCCGGCCGGGTCCCGGTCCACCAGCAGTGCCTCGCGGCAGCGCGACCGGACAAACCCTTCTTCGGCCATGCGATCGAAAAAATCCAGCAACCGGTCATAGTAGCCGGCACTGTTCAGCAGGCCGCAGGGTTTGGCGTGAATGCCCAATTGCGACCAGGAGAGCACCTCCACGAACTCCTCAATGGTGCCGATCCCGCCGGGCAGGGCCATGAAGCCGTCCGACAGCTCCGCCATGAGAGCCTTGCGCTCATGCATGGTTTCCACCACGTGCAGGTCGCTCAGGCTGGTCAGGGCAACCTCTTTGTCCACCAGCAGCCGGGGGATGACGCCGGTGACCCGGCCGCCGCCCTCCAGCACGGTCCGGGCCAGGACCCCCATGAGGCCGATGCTTGCCCCGCCGTAGACCAGCTCGGTCCCCGTTGCCGCCAGCAGTCGCCCGAGCTCCCGCGCCGCCTCGGCATAAGCCGGCCGCGCGCCCGGACTGGAACCGCAAAACACGCAAATGCGCTTCATGTATCCTTCCTTTGCCCGTACCGCCCACTGTCACGCTGGCGCGGGCATGTAGATGTAGCGATCGCCACGGCATCGGCATTCGCGGGCCATCGGCCGGCTCTGCCCCGGTGGCGCACGTGCCGTCGGACTCGTTACCGCCCTGGTCCGCCGGGTAGCCGACTGGGCGTCCGGGGCACTCTTCCCAGCACGGCAAGGGCAACACAAAAAAACTTAGCACACGCCCGCTTGCCGGCAAAACGCTTTTTCAGCAAGTGATCCCGCTATCACAAAATATTGCCCCCATGGAAGCATCTGGTTTTTCTGCTACCGCAGCCGTTGCCGGCCTGTTTCACATAACCCGCGCTTGCAAGGGGCAGGCCGTTTACTTTCCACTGACAGGCATTATGCCTAGAGGCACGTACTGTCCGCACGGACTGGCAACCCGCGCTTCAGGTTCACGCCACCCCCAGCTCTTTCAAGGCAGCGAGAGTCAGTGCGCTCACCAGCACCCACAGGATAGCCGCCTGAACCAGAGGTCTTATTCCGACTGTTCTCAACACCTCCCTGCTCAGTCCCGCGCCAACCATAAAAAGGGTCATGACAAGGCATTGCCTTGCGATGGCAGCCAACTCTCCCCAGTAATGCTCATACATCGGCAACAGTGTCCTGAGTGTTGCCGCCGCCATAAACCCGACAATGAACAGGGGAATGCTGACTTTTTGCTCCCCGCCCTTGATCAGAGACACTACCATTACGACCGGTGCGATCCAGACGGCCCTGGTAAGCTTGACGGTAGTTCCGACAGTCAATGCCAGGGCGCCATATGCCGATGTAGCGCCAACGACGCTGCTGGTGTCGTGAATGGCAAGCCCCGACCAGACGCCGAACATGTTCTGGTCAAGTTGCAGCCAGCGCCCGATCAGCGGGAACAGCAGGAGAGCCACGGAGTTAAGGGTAAAGACCGTTGCCAAGCTACCGCAATTTCGTCATCCTTTGCTTTCAGGACCGGTGCCATGGCTGCGATTGCGCTGCCGCCGCAGATTGCGGTGCCGAACGAGATAAGGGCGGATGTGTTTTTGTCTGTCCGGAACAGCTTACCAAGGACGCTCCCGAGGAGCAGGGTGCAAACGATGCCAACCGCGCTGTACCAAATGGAGTCCTTCCCGGTTTGTATCACCTCACCCAGGCCTAGCCCGAACCCAAGTCCGACGACTGAAATCTGCAGAAGCATTTTACTATAATGTGCGGTCTGTTGCGGCCACGGGTTCCCCACTGACAGGCTGAAAAGCACCCCCATGGCCAGAGCCGGGGCAGTACCAACCCAAGGGGTTGCACACAGTACCAGCAGGATGACGAATAGCGTCTTGCGTAACCGATCGATGTCCATGGCATACTCCTGTGATCAGAGGCTCTTGCAAAACTACTGCGGGGCCGGTCTCCGGTGGGGCCGGTCACTCGAAAGCCCACCGTACCGACGGCTACGCTTCGCGTCCTCGCTCGCTTGCGCCCGGCACCCCGGCCTCCCCATAACGTTTTTCAAGAGCCTCATCTACATAGTCAATTGCATCATACGCCACCTTGTATATAATAAAAAATGAGTAATATGCATTATTTTGTTCAATACACGTTATAAGGACTGACACAATGGCGATAACCCTGAGGCAACTGGAAATCTTTGAGAAAGTAGCAAAATGCGGACACGTGACCCAGGCAAGCAAGCAGCTCTTTATAACGCAGTCAGCAGTAAGTATGGCTATTGCCGAGCTGGAGCGATTGGCAGGGGCCCCCCTCTTTGAACGGCACGGAAAGCGTCTGATCCTGAATGATCGGGGGCGGAAAATACTGCCGGGAGCAGAAGAGGTGATCAGGAAAACCGGAGAGATAGAGCAGTTTTTGAATGATTCTGTCGGTGAGCCGAGGGGAACTCTTAATGTCGGGGCAAGTACCACCATTGGAAACTATATCCTGCCTGGCATCGTTGCAGAATTTTCGCGGGAATATCCCAAGGCAAAGGTATTGTTGACCATCGGGAATGCCCGGCAGATAGAGAACGCCCTGGAAAATGGCGACCTCGACCTTGGGTTGATTGAAGGGATTCCGCACTCCGGCGTTCTCGATACAACTGCCTGGAAACACGATGAGCTTGTCGTCGTGGTCGGCAAAGGACATCCATGGGCATGTGATAGGTCCGCGTCCGTGGAGATGCTGAGAACAGCCCCATGGATCATGCGGGAAAAGGGATCCGGAACGAGGGAAGTGTTTGAGGCCGCAATGGCCAGCAGAAACATCGAGTTCTCAATTTCTTTGGAACTGGGACACTCTGAAGCCATTAAAAAAGCGACTGAAGCAGGGTTGGGAGTGGGATGCCTTTCGAGAATCGCCGTCGGGAGAGAACTGGAACATGGCTGGCTGGTAGAGATCGAATGTCCACTGGACCTGAGAAGGACCCTTTCAATCCAGACAAGGACATGTGGATACAAGACGAGGTTGTTGCAGGAGTTTTGCTTGCTGCTGAGCCAACACCGGGATGCTGGCGCTGACATGTAGCTGTGCCCGCCTGCCGGGTGGCACAGATGACATGCACCCCACATGATGCTTGCGGGCGGGGGATTCACATTCATGTCTCGTGGAAAACTGACCACTTGACTCAGCGCCCTGCTTCGATGGGCCACGGTTACCCTTTGCACGCCGGGGCTCTGCGGTACAATTGATCAGGTATGGCAGCCCCACAAAGGAGGTACCCCATGAAACAGATGTTCGCAGCCCTTGCCCTGACCCTGGCCGGCGCGGCCGTAAGCGGCGCCGGGGAGCTTCCGGTGGCGCCCAACGGGATCGCCTGTCTCACCGACTACCGCGCCTGGGAAGCGGTGGCCCCGTCCTGGCGCGACGACCGGGGACAGATCCGGGTGATCCTCGGCAACCCCACGGCCATGAAGGCCCTGCGGAGCGGAACCCGCCCCTTTCCGGACGGCTCGACCTTTGCCAAGCTGGCCTGGAGCGCGAAAAAACACCCGAAGTTCCCGCTTGCCACGGTGCCGGACGCCTTCGCGCAGGTTGAATTCATGGTAAAGGACGGGGAAAAGTTCAAGCCCACCGGCGGCTGGGGCTTTGCCCGTTTCGTGGGGCAGGAGCTGAAACCCTACGGCAAGGATGCCTCCTTTGTCCAGGAGTGCTTCGGCTGCCACACCCCCGTGAAAGACAACGACTTCGTCTTCACCCACCTGGCCACCATCCCCTGAACGCACGACGGGGGAGCCGCCGCAGCGGCCCCCCCGTCTCTCTTCCCTCTTGTTTCGAACTAGTGCCGTTACGCCCCCTCGATCCTGCCGATCAGCCGCAGCAGTCCGTCCAGGATGGTGGCCGGATGGGGCGGGCAGCCGGGGATGAAGAGGTCCACCGGCAGGATGTCGGCCACGCCGTTGTGGGCCTCGGGCGAGCCGGCGAACGGGCCGCCGCCGATGGCGCAGGCGCCGCAGGCCACGACGATCTTGGGCGCGGGGATCGCCTCCCAGGTCATGAGCAGGGCCTCGCGCATGTTTTCCGTGACCGGGCCGGTGACCCAGAGGCCGTCGGCGTGGCGGGGGGAGGCGACGAACTGGATGCCGAAGCGCCCCAGGTCCCAGCCGATGGTGGAGAGGACGTTGGTGTCGGCCTCGCAGGCGTTGCAGCCGCCGGCGCTCACCTCGCGGAACTTGAGGGAGCGGCCCAGCAGGGAGCGGAGCGACGGCTCCAGGGGCCGGGCCAGGTGGTGCTCGCCGCCGGGGCGGACGATCAGGTGCTCGCGTTTCGTGGCGGCCAGCCGGTGGTCGGTGGTGAAGCTGACGAGCCCGCCGGCGGCGCACTCGGGGCAGAAGAGGCAGCGGCCGGTGTCCAGGGCCATGCCGTTGTCGCAGACGATGGCGCCGTGGGGGCAGGCTGCGGCGCAGGCCTCGGCGTCGGCGCGCCCCACCGTGGCGGGAAACGCCGGGTAGCCACGGAACCGTTGGGGAAGGCTCACCGGCTCCTTCGGATAGGCCATGGTCCGGTGTCCCTGCTTCAGCCGTGCGATGATCTCTCTCAACACATCGAATCCCTTTCGAACGCCTACAGATCGAACCCGCAGTACGACAGGTTGAAACTCTTGTTGCAGAGGGGGAAGTCGGAGATCTGCTCTCCCCGCAGTGCCATGGCGAGCCCCGGCCAGTTGTGGAAGGAGGGGTCGGTCACCTTGTAGCGCAGGAAGCGACCGTCAGCGCCGGTAATCGCCACGTGGCAGACCTCGCCCCGCCATCCTTCGGTGAGAGCCACGGCGATCCGGTCCGGCTGCAGGGGGCCCGCCTCGTTCCGGCAGCCGCCTCCGGGGAGTTGCTTGAGCTGCTCCCGGATGAAGTCGAGGGATTTCCCCGCCTCCAGCCAGCGCACCGTGGACCGGGCGCAGACGTCGCATGGTGGGCGGTGACCACCGGGATCTGGGCCATGCGGTAGATGCCGTAGGGGTGGTCGCGCCGCACGTCGCGGTTGAGGCCGCAGGCCCTTGCCGCAGGTCCCACCAGGCCCAGCTCCCGGGCGGTGTCGGCCGGCACGGTGCCGGTGTTCTCCAGCCTGCTCATGACCGACGGCGCGTCCCAGAGGATTTCCACGGCACCCTGCAGGTCCGACTGGGCGGCGTCGAGGCGGGCCAGGAGGTCGTCGCGTTCGGCCGGCCCCAGGTCGAAGAGGACCCCGCCGGGACGCACCAGCCCCCGGCCGAAGCGGCTGCCGCAGAGGACCGCGCTCATGTTGAGGAAATCGCCCCTGATCCGGCCGCAGAAGGAGGCGGTGGGGAGGTAGCCCACGTCGCCGGCAATGGCCCCCAGGTCGCCGGTGTGGTTCGCCAGCCGCTCCAGCTCCAGGGCGATG
The DNA here is from genome assembly GCA_001628815.1 of Geobacter anodireducens. NCBI lineage: Bacteria > Pseudomonadati > Thermodesulfobacteriota > Desulfuromonadia > Geobacterales > Geobacteraceae > Geobacter > Geobacter anodireducens. Next base: position 816,867 of record CP014963.1, on the reverse strand, counting down.
CCGCGCAGGGCCTCGGCCCGGGCCGGGACCCGGGTGGCCGCCAGGGCCTCCAGAGCCATGCAGTATGCCTGCATGTGGCCGATGGTGGTGTCGCCGGCAATGGCTTCCATGCGGAAGGGGGCGCGGGGGTCGGGACCGCCCATGAGCCCCGGCTCGATTCCCCGGTGCTGGTAGCCCAGGGATATCTCCAGGTGGAAGACCTCTTCCCCGTGGCACTGGAACCGGAAGTGGCCCGGCTCGATGATCCCGGCGTGGACCGGGCCCACCGCCACCTCGTGGACCTCGTCCCCTTCCACCCGGTAGTACTCCATGACCCCCACGGGGATGGGCTCGCCAACGGCGCGCCCCCAGGCGTCCCGGCCGGGAACGAAGGAGCGGTGGAACCGGACCGGCTTGAACCAGGGGTGATCCTCGGCGGGAAGGCCGCACTGCTCGGCGATCTCCCGCTCGAAGAGCTGCACCTGGGGACAGAAACGGGCGATGGACGGGAACGAACCGGCCGCGTCTGCCGTTGCCAGGGCGATGCTGCCGTCGGACGCGGAGGTAAGGGCGCAGCAGAGGGTGGCTCCGGCCTCCGTGGGGATGCCGAAGTAGGAGGAGACGCGCCAGCCCCGGTCCACGGCGTCGATCATCTGCTGGAGGAAGGCGGTCAACTCCAGGCGCGGCACCTCGTGGAAGGGGACGGCTGAACCGTTGTGCAGGATGAGGAACCGGGCGCTCATGGCGTTGCCTCCAGCAGGGCGGCCCCTTCGCCCAGAAGCCGCAGGAGCGGTTCCGGCAGCCAGACCCCCAGCATCAGGATCATCCCCAGCAGGGCCAGGGGCGGCCCCACGGTCAGGAGCCGGTCCCGGTAGTCGGTCCGCTCCGCGTCGGCCGGGGGCTCGCCCATGACCAGGGGCAGCACCGTGAGGGCCATGCCGATGAAGATCACGGCCAGGAAGAAAAGGAACAGGCCCCCCACCAGGTAGCGCCCCTCCACGAAGGCGCTGCTCACGATGGAGAACTCGCTCACGAAGGGGGAGAACGGCGGCGAGCCGGTTATGGCGATGAACCCGGCCAGGAAGAGGCCGGCGGACCAGGGGAGCCGGGCCAGGGCGCCGCGCACCACCTCGGTGCTCTTGCTGTTGAAGCTGCGGTGGATGTTGCCCGAGGAGAGGAAGAGAACCCCCTTGGTGAGGCCGTTGTTCAGCAGGTGGAAGAGCGCCCCGAACAGGGCCCCCTTGCCGAGCCCCAGGGCCACCGCCAGGATGCCCACGTGCTCCACGCTTGAATAGGCCAGCATCCGCTTGAAATCGGCCTGGCGCGCCATGAAGACCGCTGCCAGCCCCATGGAGATGAGCCCCATGGTCAGGAGTGCCTTCTGGAAGAAGAGGTATTCCCCGCCCGAGGCAAGGCTGATCTGATAGACCCGCAGGATGGCCAGAAACGCGCAGTTGACCAGCCCCCCGGCCAGGAGCGCCCCCACGAGCCCCGGAGCCTCGCCGTAGGCATCGGGCTTCCAGGAGTGGAGCGGGGCGATCCCCATCTTGGAGCCGAATCCCACCAGCATGAAGATGAAGGAGGCGTGGAGCCAGCCCGGGTTCAGCTCCCGGGCCGAGGCAAGGATCGGCCCCAGGAGCAGGGTGGCGTCCCGGTGGGCGACAAGCGTCGCGTAGGCCAGGAAGAAAAGCCCCAATAGCGCCAGGGCGATCCCCACGGAGCAAATCAGGAGGTACTTCCAGGTGGCCTCGATGGAGCGGGCGTTGCGGTTGAAGTAGATCAGGGGCGCCATGGTCACGGTGGTGGTCTCCACCGCCACCCAGAGGAGCCCCAGGTGCTGGGAGGAGGTCACCAGGGTCATGGCCGAGAGGCACGCCAGCAGCCCCATGCAGAGGACCCGGTTTGAGCGGTCCCGGCGGTAGGCCAGGTAGCCCACCGCGTAGACGGCGCAGACCAGGAACAGGGTGCTGATGCAGAGGAGCACGATCTTTCCGAGGGGGTCCAGGAAGATCCACCCCTGGGGTGACGGCGGCGGGGTCCACACCATGAGCGCCAGGGTCAGGAGGAAATGCGGGACGGCCACGGCCGGCAGCACCAGGGGGCGAAGCCGGTTGTCCGGGACGATCCAGGCCGCGAGGGCGCCCGCGAGCGGCAGGAGAACGGCGGCGGTCAGCATGGGCCTATTCCTCCTTCAGGGCGCTCAGGCGCGAGGTGTCGACGGAGGAGAACTCGCGGCTGATGTGGTTGATGACGATTCCCATGACAAAGATCCCCACCAGGAGGTCCAGGAGCACGCCGGCCTCCACCATGACCGGCATGGCGGTAGTCAGCAGCAGGCTGAAGATGAAGATGCCGTTTTCCAGAACCAGGTAGCCGATCACCTGGGAGATGGCCTTGCGCCGGGTGGTCAGGACCAGGAAGCCGGTCATCAGGGTGGCGATGGCCGCGGGCACGAAGAGCAGGTCCTGGTGCTCCGGGGCCAGGGGGAGCCGCTCCGAGAAGACAAAGGCCAGGGCCGTGGCCACGGCGCCCAGGATCAGGGTCGGCACGTAGCCGATGAAGGGCTCCACCTCCCGCTTGATCCGGGCCTTGCGCACGGCATCGCTGATCAGCCAGGGGATCACCAGTCCCTTGGCCAGGATGATCCCGCCGGAGATGGCCACCAGGTGCCAGGAGAAGGAGTGGATGATGCCGGGGAGCACCCCCAGGATCACCCCCTGCACGGCGGCGGCCCGGATGCAGAAGGCCATCCGGCTCGACCCCAGGACGACGAAGTTGATCAGCATGACCAGCACCAGCAGTTGGTCGGCAAGGGAAACCATGGGTTACCTCAGGATCAGGAGCATGGCAAAGGCGGAGAGAATCGTCGCCGCCACCAGCAGTTGCGGGATACGGATCAGGCGCAGCCGGGCCATGACCGATTCCACCACCCCCACGGCCACCGCCAGCACCAGCATGGATGCCACGAAGATCCCCCAGTCGGCCAGGGCGTTGCCGGTCCGCACGGGAAGGGCCACGTTCATGAATAAGGCCCCGAGCACGAAGAGCTTGAGGGCGGCGCCGTAGAGGATCAGGCCGAAGGCCGGGCCGCTGTGGTCCAGCACCATCACCTCGTGGATCATGGTCAGTTCCAGGTGGGTGGTGGGATCGTCGAAGGGGATGCGGCAGTTCTCCACCAGGAGCACCAGGAACAGCGCCCCCACCAGGAGCAGCAGGGAGGCACCGGCGGTGAGCCAGTCCCCCACGGTGGCGTGGGTGAGCATGGGGGTGAGGGACAGGCTGCCGCTCATGCGGGCCAGGGTGATCAGGGCAAAGAAGAGGGTCGGCTCGGCCAGACAGGAGAAGGTCACCTCCCGGGCCGCCCCCATCCCCTCGAAGCTGGAACCGGTGTCCAAGGCGGCCGCGGCGGTGAAGAACCGGGCCAGGCCGAAGAGGTAGGCAAAGAGGATCATGTCCCCGGCAAAGGAGACCGGCGCCGGGTGGTTGCCCAGGGGAACCAGCAGCGCCGCCACGGCGGTGGCGGCCAGGGTCACCACCGGCCCGGCGCGGAACACCCAGGTGGTGGTATCGCTGAACACGCTCCCCTTGCGCAGCAGTCGACCGATGTCATAGTATGGTTGCAGAAACGGCGCCCCGACCCGGCCGGCAAAGGCGGCCTTGGTCTTGACGATCACCCCCAGGAGCAGGGGGGGCATCAGGATCGCCAGCAGCAGATGGATGATGATGTCGAGCACGGCGCGCCCTCCCCGTCAGTGGGCCCAGACCATCAACAGAAAGAGCGTGGTCAGGATGTAGAGCATGTAGAGGTGCAGCCGGCCGTGCTGCAGCCGCCGCAGGAAGGCGAAGGAAAAGCCCGCGGCCCGGAACAGCGGCATGATCACCCGCTCCAGGATCGTTTCGGTGGGCACGAACCGGAACAGCGCCGGTGCCGGGAAGAATCCCGCCACGGCCGGACCTTCCCGGCGGGGGGCGACGACCCCCTCGAACTGCCTCACCAGGGAACCGGCAAAGGAGACTCCCGTGTATTGCATCCGCGGCGACGGGACCGGATAGCCGCACCCCCAGGTAGTGCCCCGCACGGCCGGGGTCCGCTTCAGCCGGTACATCAGGAGCAGCCCCGCAAGGATCACCGCAGCGCCCAGCATGCCCGCCCCCAGGGTGAGCCACCCCAGAGGAACGAGGGTTTCGAGGGCTGCCGGGGGAACCATGCCGAAGGCCGCCACGGCCGGTTCCACCAGGCAGAGCACCGGTCCGGGCGCGATCCCCGCCGCCAGGCAGAGCAGGGCCAGCAGCCCCATGGGCACGCCCATCCGCCAGTCGGGCAGGTGGGGATGATGATGCGCGCCGCACCGGGGAACCCCCAGGAAGACCACGCCGTAGAGCTTCACGAAGGAGACCACCGCAATCCCCCCCACCACGGCCAGGAGCGGCGCCGGCAGGGCCAGGAGCGGCACCGGGTCAGCCACGGCCTCGCCGAAGAAGCGGCATAGAGCAGGAATTCCCCCACGAAGCCGTTCAGGGGCGGCAGGCCGCAAATGGCCAGGGCCCCCACCAGGAAGAAGAGCGCGCTCCGGGGCATGAGGCGGGCGAGCCCCCCCATCCGGTCCATCTCCCGGGTGCCGGTGGCATGGATCACCGCGCCGGCCCCGAAAAAGAGGAGCGGCTTGAACAGGCTGTGGTTGAGCAGGTGGAGCAGCGCCCCGGTCATGCCGAGGGTGTAGAGGGGGACGTTGCCGGTGGCCTCCCCCACCAGGGCCGTGCCGATGCCCAGGGCGATGATGCCGATGTTCTCGATGCTGCTGCAGGCCAGCAGCCGTTTCAGGTCGCGCTGGGATGCCGCCAGGACGATGCCGGCCAGGGCCGAGACCACCCCGAGCACCAGGATGAGGCCGCCCCACCAGAGGGGCACCGGCGCGAAGAACGAGATGGTCCGCACCAGCCCGTAGATACCCATCTTCAACATGACGCCCGACATGAGGGCGGAGACGTGGCTCGGCGCGCTGGCATGGGCCGCGGGCAGCCAGATGTGGAGCGGCATGATCCCGGCCTTGGCGCCGAACCCCGCAAGGGCGGCCAGGAACAGGACCGTGGCCGGCACCAGGGCCGGGTCGAGGCTGTGGGGCGCCGGAAACACGAAGGAGCCGGTGGCGCCCCGCAGGATGCAGAAGAGAACGAAGAGCGCCGCCGTGCCGGCATGGGTCGCCGCCAGATAGACGATCCCCGCCTGGCGCACGGCCGGGTCACGGTGCTCGGTGGCGAGGAGGAACCAGGCCGACAGGGCCATGGCCTCCCACGCCATGAGGAAGAGGACGCCGTTGCGGGCCACCACCAGGCCCGCCATGGCCGCGGCCAGAATCCCGTAGAAGAACGTAAGGGCCGGCTCGGTGGAACGGTTCTCGGCGGCGGGCCAGTAGCCGAGAGCGTAGAGGGAGCCGCAGCCGAAGACGAGGAAGACGGGGATCAGGAAGAGGGCCGACAGGGGGTCGACGGCCAGGTCGGCCGGGCCGAAGGGGAGGGTCCAGGCAAGGCTGAAGGCCGTTGTCCGGTGTTCCAGCAGCGTCCGCACCGCACCGGTCAAGCCCAGGAGAGACGCGGCCGCAGCCATGACGGCGGCCAGAATCTGACCCGGCACGAATTTGCGCGCCAGCACGCCCGGAACGCCGGAAAGGGCCGCCAGGACTATGGCGACGAGGATCTGAGAGGCGGGGTCCGCCCCTTCTAACGCGGATTCCATGGTTCTCCACCCACTAACGACACATAGAAACAGCAAAACACACAAAAAACGCTAACACCTTACAAAACTATATGGTACTATTTTTTATGCGTCAATAACATTTTATGACGTATAGAGGTCGAAAGACTTCTAAGGAGACGAAGATGCCGAACACCCGACTGAACATCTCGCTGCCGACCCACATCGTGGACGACATCAAGGCGCTCTACGGCCCCCGGGGGCTGAGCCAGTTCCTGGAGGAGGCGGCCCAGGAGAAGCTGGCCGCCGTGAAGCGGGAGGCCTTCAAGGGACTCATTGAGGGGTACCGCTCAACCGCGGACGAGACGGTGGAGGTCCTGAAAAAACTCGAAGCGGCAGTGACGGAGGAGCGGGATGTTTAAGCGGGGGGGGATCTATTCGGTCAACCTGGCCCCGGAGGGGAACGGCACGCCGGAAACCTGTCCCTGCGTAGTGGTGAGCAACAACATCAGCAACGAATTTTCGCCGGTGGTCACCATCATCCCCCTCTCCTTCCGGAACCTGGAGAAGATCTACGAATTCGAGACGTTTCTGCCGGCCGCCAAGACCGGTCTGGCCGCCGACGCCAAGCTCAGCTCCCACATTATCATCACCATCGACAAGGCCAAGGTGGTGGGGGAACGATTGGGGTTCCTGAGCAAGACGCTCATGGAGCAGGTGGAGAAGGCGCTCCGGTTTCAGTTGGAGCTCTAGCAGGACGGGGATTCCGCGGAGAACATATCCCGCAAGAAACCACCCGGCGGAACGATCGAAGGAACTGAACGCCCACGAGGTGAATCCATGTTGTTGAACGCTGCGGAAGCGGCCCGACTTCTTTCAACCGACGAAAAGACCGTCAAGCGCTGGATCAGGCGGGACGGGCTCCCGGCCACGCCGGTGGACGGCGAGCCCCGGATCAACCGTATCGACCTGCTGGAGTGGGCCACGGAGCGGGGAATCAAGGTCCTGCCCGAGGCCTATGCCGGCGCCGGAGACGAGCCGGGGCTCTTCCCGTCCCTCTCCTCGGCCCTGCAGGCAGGGGGCATCCATTGCAACGTGCCGGGGGACGACAAGCTGACCGTCCTGCGCAACGTGGTGGACCTCCTTCCCCTCCCCCCGCAGGTGGACCCCGAATTCGTGCTCCAGGTGCTCCTGGCCCGGGAAGCCCTGGGCACCACCGCCATCGGCGACGGCATCGCCATCCCCCATGTGCGCAACCCGATCCTGCTCCAGGTGGCCGGCTCGAGCATCACGCTCTGCCACCTGGCTGCGCCCGTGGACTTTGGCGCCCTGGACGGCAAGCCGGTGCAGATCCTCTTCACCCTCACCAGTCCCACCGTGAAGGCCCACCTTCACCTGCTGTCGAGGCTGGCCCATGCCCTGCGCGACCCGCGGCTGCGGGAGGCCCTGAAACGTCCCTGCGACCCGGCGGGCATCCTGGCCGCCGTGGCCGAAATCGAACGATCCCTGGGAGGATGAGCCGATGACTGATGGAGGGGGAATGGTCTCGCCCGGCATGCTCCTGCTCTGCGCCTCGGCCCTTGCCGCCCTGTCGGGGGTGCCGCTGCTCGTCAGAAGCCTTTCCCCTGCCGCCGGCCAGAAGATGGCCACGGCGCTCATGCTCCTGGCCGCCGCGACCGGCCTGGGCGGCGCCGCCACCACCCTCGTCGCCGGCCGGACCGATACCTTTCTCCTCTCCTGGGGACTCCCCTTCGGCCCCGCCGAAATGGCCGTGGACCCCCTCTCCGCCTTTTTCGCCCTGCCGATCCTCCTCGTTGCCGCCTGTTGTTCGGTCTATGGCCTCGGCTACTGGCCGGCACGGAACAATCCTCGCACGGTACGACGCCTGACCTTCTTCTTCGGCCTCCTCGTAGCCGCCCTGATCGGGGTGATCGTGGCGCGCAACGGGGTCCTCTTCCTCGTGGCGTGGGAGATCATGGCCCTCTCCGCCTATTTCGTCCTCACCGCCGACCACGGGAAGCCCGAGGTGCGGGATGCCGGCACCCTCTACCTGATCACCACCCACATCGGCACCCTGGCCCTGTTCGCCCTGTTCTCGCTCCTCAAGGGGACGGCGGGGTCATACCTCTTCCCGGCACCGGCTTCGCTGGCAACCGGCGGAGGGGTCGGCGCCGGCATCTTCCTGACCGCGCTCCTGGGCTTCGGCCTCAAGGCCGGGCTCATGCCGCTCCACGTCTGGCTCCCGTCGGCCCACGCCAACGCCCCGAGCCACATCTCAGCCATCATGTCCGGGGTAATCCTGAAGCTCGGCATCTACGGCATGGTCCGGACGGTTTCCTTCTTTGCCCAGATTCCGCTCTGGTGGGGGATCGTCCTGCTGGTGGCGGGAATGGCGTCGGGGATCGCCGGGGTAGCCTTCGCCCTGGGCCAGCATGACCTCAAGCGGCTCCTGGCCTACCACAGCATCGAAAACATCGGCATCATCGCCATGGGGCTCGGCACGGCCCTGGTGGGCGCGGCCATGGGGGTTCCCTCCCTGGCACTCCTCGGCATGGCAGGGGCGCTGCTCCACGTGCTGAACCACGCCACCTTCAAGGCGCTCCTCTTTCTCGGCGCCGGCACGGTGATCCATGCGGTGGGCACCCGGGAGATCGACCGGATGGGAGGCATTGCCCGCGCCATGCCCCGGACCGCCCTCCTCTTCCTGACCGGGGCCGTGGCAATCTGCGGGCTGCCGCCCCTGAACGGCTTCGTGAGCGAGTTCCTCATCTACCTGGGGGTCTTCCGGGAGGCGGTCCACGGCACCGGCGCGGCCGCGGCCGTCACATCACTGGCCGCGCCGGCCCTGGCCCTGGTGGGGGGGCTGGCGGTTGCCTGCTTCGTCAAGGTCTTCGGCGTGGTCTTCCTGGGGCTCCCCCGGAGCGAAGAGGCTGCCCGCGCCCACGAGGCAGGACGCCCCATGCTCGCGCCCATGGCCGTGCTGGGCGCGGTCTGCGTCGTGGTCGGCCTGGCACCGGCGGCCGTAGCGCCGCTGCTTGACGCCGCGGTGCACGCCTGGCGCCCGGAACTGGCCCTCACGGCCCCGGCCCTGGCCGACCTGGTGCCCCTGGGATGGCTCATGGCCGTTGCCGCCGGAGCCCTCGCGACCGTGGCCGTCATCGCCCTCCTCTACGCCCGGCGGTTGGCCGCCGCGCCCCGGGGCGCCTCGCCCACCTGGGGCTGCGGCTACCTGGCCCCCACCCCCCGGATGCAGTACACCGCGTCATCCTTTGCCGACATGTTGGTCCGGCTCTTCGGCGGCATCCTCCGCCCCCACGGCACCCGGCCCGGCATCCGCTCCTGTGCGCCGGCGCCGGCGGAGTTTCACACCCATGTCCCCGAAACGGTGCTCGAACACCTCTACCTCCCGTTCATCACGTGGGCGAACGGCAGGCTCGCCCCGATCCGGAGGCTCCAGCACGGCCGGTTGCACCTTTACATCCTCTACACCCTGATCACCCTGGTGACGCTCCTGCTGTTCGGCATGTGACCGCCCGGCTATCCCCGTTCGACTTTCCGGAGCACCCCCAGATAATCGAGTCCTGCGGCCGAGCCCCGGGCCACGCAGGAAAGGGGGTCGCGCACCCGCGTGACCGGCAGCAGCACCTCCCGCTCCAGGACCCGGTCCATGCCGCGCAGCAGGGACCCGCCGCCGCCCATCAGGATGCCCCGGTCCAGGAGATCCAGGGACACGGTCGATGGAATCCCGTCGAGGCATGATCGCACCGCCGCCGCAATGGCGGCCACCGGCTCCCGCAGGGCGGCGCACACCTCCCTGCTGCTCACCGAAATCTCCATCGGTAGCCCCCGCGCCACGCCGCGCCCGCGCACCCGGGCCCGTTCGGGAGGGCCGTCGTCCGCGGCCGCGCCGAGCCGGATCTTGAGATCCTCGGCTGTCCGCTCCCCCACGAGCACCCCCCGCTCCCGCTCCAGATAACCGGCAATGGCCGCATCCATGGCATCCCCCCCCACGGGCACCGTCCGGAGGCACTGGATGCCCCCGGACGCCACCAGGGCCACTTCGGTAGTACCGCCCCCCACATCCACCACGAGGGTTCCCCACAGGTCTGCCGCATCGGCACCGGCACCGATGGCCAGGGCCAGGGGCTCTTCCATCAGGTAAACCTCGTCGGCCCCGGCCATGCGGGCCACGGCACGGGCGTTGTCCCGGTCACGGACGCTCCCCCCCGCCGGCACCCCCATGATGATCCGCAGGGGGCCATGGGCGGAGCGGGAAATGCTGTCGAAAAACGAGCGCAGCATGCGCGCCCCGGCTGCCAGGTCCACGACCACCCCCTCGCGCAGGGGCCTGATCACGTCGATGCCCGCCGGGGTCCGGCCGAACATCCGGTGGGCGCCGCTCCCCGCGTCCAGCAACCGCGCCATGCCGCCGTCACCGCGCCGGAACGCCACCATGGAAGGCTGGGACAGCACAATGCCCGCCCCCCTCCGGTAAACCCTGGTGGTGGTCGTTCCCAGGTCAACGGCAAAGTCTCCGGACGCCTGCCCGAATATATCCTCTCTCAACGATGCCATCCTCTCCCCCCGGTCGGAACGCCGGGCCCCTTGAATCGAGCCGCGGATCACTGGCAGCCAGTGTACACGAAACGTTTTTTTATACAACATTACGTGCGGTTAAACCGTAACCATTGAATACTTGCCAGCGATGTGTATTATTGAAAGCATTTATCCGGAGGGGAACCGGACGTGCCCCTCTTACCGACCGGGAGTGACATCATGAAAAAGAAAGCGGAAGAGCGATCGATCTATATCACCGAATTCGATTTGACCAGGCTTGAAGAGCTGCTGGACAAAATCGACACGGAGAGTTCGCGGGACAGCAGGCACCTGCAGGAGCTGGAGGACGAGCTGTTGCGCGCCGAGGTGGTGGACCCGCGGCAGATTCCGGCCGACGTGGTCACCATGAATTCGCGGATTGCCCTGAAGGACCTGGCCACGGGAGAGGAGATGGTGTACGAGCTCGTCTTTCCCTCCGATGCGCGGCTGGAAGAGAACAGGATATCCATCCTGGCCCCTGTCGGCACTGCCCTGCTCGGGTACCGGGCCGGGGACACCATCTCCTGGAAAGTTCCGGGGGGCACCAGAAAGATCAAGATCACCAAGATTCTCTACCAGCCGGAAGCGGCGGGGGATTTTCATCGCTAACCGGCACGCCTGGTTTCCGAAACGAAAAAGCCCGCTCTTGGCGGGCTTTTTCGTTTTCCGGGCCGGTCAAACCGGCGCCGTCAGTAAATGGCGTAATTGTCGGGGTCGGCGAAAATCTCGCGCAGCAGCCGGTTGTTCAGGTAGTGGCCGGTCTTGTTTGCCTCCACCTTGCCCAGCATGCGGTAGCCGCAGGTAAACAGGTCGCCGATGAGGTCGAGTATCTTGTGGTTCACCAGCTCCTTCTTGTAGCGGAGACCGTTGGGGTTCAGGATCTCGTCGCCGCCGATGACCACGGCGTTGTCCAGGGACCCCCCCTTGGCAAGGCCCGCCTTGCGGATCGCCTCGATCTCCTCGTGGAGGACAAAGGTGCGCGAGTTGATGATGGAGACGGCGTTCTCCACGTCCATGAGCCGCTTCCGCTGCTTCCCCACCGGCGGGCGGAACTCGATGGTCATGGTGATGTCGAGGGTGTTGAGGGGTTTCACCCGCACCCAGGCGTCGTTATGGCGCGCCTCCACGGGGCGGAGCACCTTCAGGTAGACCCCCGTTTCCGGAAACTCGTAGACCCCGGCCCGCCAGATCTCGTGGTAGAACTCCCAGGCCGAGCCGTCCATGATCGGCACCTCGGGGCCGTCGATGTAGACGAGGCAGTTGGTGATCCCCGAGTAGTAGAAGGCCGCCATCAGGTGCTCGATGGTGGATACCGACTTCCCGTCCGCCGCGATCTGGGTCGAAAGCCGGGTATCCGCCACCATGTCGTAGCGGGCCGGGATAAGTTGTCCCTGGTAGACGAAGGCGATGCCGAACTCCCGGCGGGGAATGAATTCCAGGGTTACTTCCCGTCCCGTATGGAGACCGATGCCGCTCAGCTTGAAAATCCGGTTGATGGTTGTTTGTCGTTTGTTCATGGTCCCTTGTGCGTATCACAAATTCTGCGCCGGAAAAAGAAAAAAGAAGTGCCGCAAGACAACCTAAATATTAAAATATAATATATTCAATATATATTATTGACAGAATACGCGGGCGGCACTATGATGACAATGAATTCTGACGCAGGCACGGAGGACGACAATCCCATGGAGCACATGAACGGCGCCATCTCCCTTCCCTTTCAGAAACCGGTTGCAGCCACCCATCGCTGGGTGCTGGCCCTGATCATGGTCCTCACCATCGCCGTCGGCTGGCGCTATCCCCTCGTGGGATTCGTCGTTCCCGCTGCCATGGCGGCCTCCATCGCCGGCAGCTTCTTCAGGGGGCGGTACGTGTGCGGCAATTTCTGCCCGCGGGGCAGTTTCTTCGACACCCTGTTCCGGCTGGTGGGGGCCCCGCGACGTCCCGGCGCTCCTGCGCGGCTCAGCCTTCCGCTGGGCCTTTCTCGCGCTCCTCATGGGATTCCTTGGGTGGCAGATCTCCCGCAACCCCGCCGACCCGGCCCACTGGGGCTTCGTTTTCTGGATGGCCTGTGCCCTGACCACCGGCATCGGCATCGTCCTGGGCCTCGCCTTCCGGGCCCGCACCTGGTGCCTGGTCTGCCCGGTGGGTACCATGGCGAACGCCATCGGCGGCGGAAACTGGCAGATGACCATCGCGGAATCGTGCGTCGGCTGCGGCTCCTGTGAGCGTCACTGTCCCATGGGGCTGACCATCGCGGCCCACCGGCAGGAGGGGACTCTCCCCCACCGGGACTGTCTCAAGTGCTCTTCCTGCGTGGACGCCTGTCCCCAAAACGCCCTCGACTGGCCGTCCTGAAAAGGGGATGGCCGCTATAAAACCGCCTCGATCCGCTCGCAGAGCGTCCGCAGCACCTTGATCCGGGCATACAGCTTGTTCTCGGCCTCCACAAGGGTCCAGGGCGCGATTTCCGTGCTCGTGCGGTCGATCATGTCGCAGGCGGCCGCCTCGTACTCGCCCCATTTTTCCCGGTTGCGCCAATCGTCCTCCGTTAGCTTGAAGCGCTTGAACCCGGTCTCCTCCCGTTCCCTGAAGCGCCGCAACTGTTCCTCCGGGCTGATGGCCAGCCAGAACTTGGCCACCACGATCCTGCTCTCCACCAGTTGCTCCTCGAAATCATTGATCTCGCTGTAGGCCCGCATCCAGTCCCCACTGGAGCAGAGGCCCTCCACCCGCTCCACCAGCACCCGGCCGTACCAGGAACGATCGAAGATCGCGAAACGCCCCAGGCGTGGGACATTACGCCAGAAGCGCCACAGGTAGGGCTGGGCCAGTTCGTCCTCCGAGGGGGCGGCAATGGGCACCACCCGGTAAATCTTGGCGTCGAGGGCCTGGGTGATCCGCCGGATGGCGCCCCCCTTGCCGGCCGCGTCGCTCCCCTCGAACACCGCCACCACCGCCCGCTTGCTGAACTTGGGCTCGCGGGTCAGCAGGCTGAGCCGCCCCTGGAGCTCCTCCAGCTCTTCTTCGTAGCGCTTCTTCGTTATCGTGCGGGAGAGGTCCAGGGAGCGGAGCAGCATTACCGCGTCCGTTGCGGGGGAGGCGGGGAGCGCCGTGCGGGGCTGATGGGGCGTTTCGGGGGTGTCGAGCCGGGCGCGCAGGGCGGAGAGAATCGCGCTCCCCACCGTCAGGGAGCGGTAGCGGGGATCGACGCCCGACACCACGGTCCAGGGAGCCTCGGCAGTGCTCGTTGCCCTCAGGACATGGGTGGCGAGGTCGCGGAACCGCTCGTACACCTTGAAATTCTTCCAGTCCCGGGCCGTGACCCGCCAGCGGGTCCGGGGGTTTTTCTCCAGGGCCTTGAGACGCCGCTCCTGCTGGTCCCGGGACAGATGGAGCCAGAACTTGAGAACCAGGGCCCCCTCGTCCGCCAGCATCCGCTCGAAGCGCCTGACCCGCTCCAGGGCCTGGTCGAGCTTCGCCTGTTTGCTCCGTCCCTCCATGTGGGCCGAAAGCGCCCCGCTGTACCAGGACCCGAAAAAGATGCCGATCTTCCCCCGCGGCGGGAGGGAGCGCCAGAACCGCCACATGGGGGGACGCTCCCGCTCCTCGTCAGAGGCGTCGCCAGGCGCGTTGGTTTCCACATGGCGCGGATCGAGCCACTCGTTCAGGATGTTGACCGTCTCCCCCTTGCCGGCGCCGTCCACGCCGCTGATGAGGATCACGACCGGAAAACCGCGGGCTTCGAGCAGATCGTACTGGGCATCGAGCAGGGCCTCCCGCAGGGGAGGAACCCGGGCCCTCCAGGTTTTCTTGTCCATGGCATGGTCCAGTTCGGCCGATTCGAACATTGCGCCCTCCCCTGTCGGGTGTACATCCGGAAAAAAGGATACCACAGGAAAGACGGGACCGGAACGGTAGCCTCGCCGGGTCTGCTCCCCGGGACAACGCCCCCCCTGCGCCCCGGAAACGACCCGACATCGGGTCGCATGCCCTGCGATGTCGATGGCTTCGCGGCCCGGTTCCCCCTAGAGTGGAGACATGCGGAACATTTCGGGATGCAACGGGAGGGAACCATGGAACGGATGAAACGGACGGCGGGAGCTCTGCTTCTGGGTCTGGCACTGCTGCTCGGGGGATGTGGCGGGGGGGAGGTCCGCATCTCGGCGGAAATCCCCGTGGCGTACCCGGTCGACTACGCCCCTTCCATCACCTGGCTCAGTTTCTGGAAGGATGCGGACCGCTACTTCGTGCTGGGGTCCATCGACTTCACCGACCCGGACGCGGACACCGGTACCATGACCATCGTCGTGAGCGACAGCCTCGGTCGGGTCGTGGCGCGGACGGTTGCCGGCCTGGATGACTACGTGGGCTACACCGGCGGCACGGTTTCGTTCTCGATCGACTACCTCACCTATCCGCCAGGGACCTACACCTTTACCATCTATCTCACCGACCGTTACGGCAACCTGTCGAACCCGGTCTACGGCACGTTCCCGGCATGGTGAGGCCTCGACCTACCCCGGCAGCCAGAGGTCGACCGAGGCCGGTTCCTCATCATGGGCACGGACCCCGTGCTCCCACACGCTCCGGTCGCGCTTGGCCACCACGAGACTCCGCTGGAACCGGATCTTGCGGACGAACACGGAAAAATCCGCTGTATCGAAATAGATCACACGGCCCCGCTCCCCTTCCAAGTCGGCCGAGAGGAGCGGAATCCCCTCATTGGCGAGAAACTCCCGGACGAACCGGGCATTGACGCTGCCGACGCAGGAAAAGTTGCCAACCTCGGCGCGATTGACCAGAATTGAGGCACCGCCGAAGGCCTTGGCGCGGAGGTTCTCCCGCCGTGCGCCGTGGCGCATGAGGGAGTTGATGAGTAACTCCATGGAGTGGATGCCGTAGCGCCCCGCCTCGGTGAAGCAGAACGGCATGGTGCGGGAGTAGCGGCGATTGCTGAGCAGAAAATGGTTCATCCCTGCCACGCCGTTTTCCGGGTCGAACAGGCAGGCGGCCACGCACGAACCGAGGAGCGTCGAAATGACTCCCCCGCCTGTGGTGACGTGATATTCGCCGGGAGCGATGCGGACAATGTGACGGCCTTCAAGGCGTTGATGACGCATTGTTACAGTATAGCAGAATAGGTGTATCCCGTATGCCCGCAACCTGTGCTCAGGCCAAGATTTCCTGCGTAGCCGGCAGCAGAAGGCACAGACGGGCGGTGCCGAGTCCGCGGGCCGCATCGTGAATCAGCGCCATGCCATTCGCTTTCATGGCATGACCTCCCGTTGATGTCTCTCTGCCCCTGCGGCCTCATGTCCCGTGCCAACGCGCAGGCCGGTGGAGACTCCTTTCCATGTCACGGGTTGCGTGCCCCCTTTGTCCACGCGCCCCGCCCGACGTCCGCCCTTTGACACCTTTTTGTTCTCGTTTAAAATTAGAGCCTGAGGCAGGCGCCCTGCCGTGATTGAGCCGGAGGCTTCGGACCATGGTGGACAACGTTCTGGCAATCCTGCGCATGGGTGAAGAGCTGGCTGACCTGGCAGCCGTCCAGTTCGACGGGGTCACGGACCCGGCCGGCATCGCCCCGGCCACAACCCGCATCGTGGCCCGCGCCGAAGCACTCCTCTCGGCACGGCCTAACAGGGGCCACGACGTCCGGATCGCCTGCGGCCCCGGCTGCATGACCTGCTGCATCGTAAACGTGTCGGTTCTCGTGCCCGAGGCATGGACCATCGCCGCCTGGCTTCGGCAGCGCCTCGGCACCGGGGAGGCGGACCGCCTGGCGGAGCGGCTCGCTGCTGCGGCACGCGCCATCCGCTGGCTCGACGATGCCGACCGGATCAGGGGCGCAGTGACGTGCCCCTTCCTCGACGGGCGGGGCTGGTGCTCCATCCATCCGGTCCGGCCCCTCATGTGCCGCGCCCTCACCTCCATAGACGCGGCCCAGTGCCGCCGTGCCCTGGAGTCGCGCACCTCGGACGAAGACGTGGCGCTGGAGTGCAACCTGTTCCAGAAGTACCTCATGGAACAGGCCTACCGGGCCGTCGCCGCCGCCCTTGAACGGCGGGGGATGGACTCGGCGGGACGTGAGCTGGTGGGCACGGTTGCCCGTTTCCTGAACGAGCCGCGGCTCGCTGACGAATTCCTGGCTGGCAGATTGATCACCCTCCCGGAATCCTGAAGCTTTCCCCCTCGTCGTGCTCACCGGGGCAGATTTTTTTCGGGCGCACGGGGTCACGGAGCCGGAGAATCCGCTGGCGGCTTCCTGCCATTCATGTGGCGCAGACGTGACTGTCCCAGAAGGGGGCGAGAAACGACAACCCCGGAGGAACACTCCGGGGCTCTGGTCGGCAAGGGGGGGACGGCAGTGCCACCGCACGCGCCGGTTGTGCTGCGATAGGTATCGCGGCCGGCATTGCCCTGCAGGCGGTGGAGCCGGTCGAGCTCCCCAGGGCCAGCACCATCCGCGGAACCATTTGGTTTACCTCACAACCTCCAGCGCTTTTGATATGGCTGCATTCTTGGATGGGTTAACGCGTGGCGGCATCGCCGGTTGCCCTCTCCCGCAAAAACTCCTGCCGCTGCTCGTCAGTCATGGTGCGCCACCGCTCCTTGAGCTGCCGCCTCTCCTCCGGCGGCAGCGAACGCCACTTCCCCTTGATGGCTTCGCGCTCCTGGGGAGGGAGGTTCTGGAACCGGTTGAACGTCCGCCGGATGCGCTCCTGTTCGGCGGGGTCAAGGCTGTGAAACTCCCTGATCCGCCTGAGGATCTGTTCGCGCTGCTCCGGGGCCAAGTCACGCCAGTGACGGTAACGCTCACGGGCGACCCGGCGCTCGTCAGGAGCCATGGCGCGCCACCGTTCGGCGCTTTGCAGCAGGCGTTCCTGGCGGTCCGAGGGAAAGGAGTTCCAGCGCTCGGCAAAGGAGTGGAGGACCTCGCGCTGCTCGGGGGTCAACCTTTCCCACGGCACCCCGTCTCCCTCGCCCCATGCGGGCGTGCCCGCCATGCCCAGCACCATGCAGACCACCACCACTCGCCAGCTACCCATCACGCTCCCCCATATTCGGCCCTGACCGTCTGACGTCACTGTTTCTCCTGGGCTGCCAACCAATGATAGAATTCGATATCCTCGTACAGTTGGATATGGTCATTGGCGGCAATCATCTCCATCTGTTCCGGGTCGTCCTGGACGGCCACGGGCACCGGTTCGACCGAAGGCGGTGCAAACCAGATGATGCCGGCCACCGCCGCCGCAGCCAGGGTGGCGATGCCGCCGACCGTCATCCAACGGGGGATGAACGGGAAGTGCCGGCGTCCCGCCTCCGCCACGGCCCTGCCCCGGATCTCCGCCAGCCGGCCCGCAATGGCGCCATCCAGGTCGCCGGTGCTCCGGTCGAGTTCGCGCCTGACCGATTGAATCATCCGCTCGTCACGCTCGTCCTGTCTCATGGTCCGTACTCCTCAAGCATGCCGCGAAGCGCATGCACCGCCCGCGAAAGATGGGTCTTGACGCTCCCCTCGGAGCATCCCATGGCAAAGGCGGTTTCCGCCGTATCGAGCCCTTCCCAGTTGCGCAGGAGGAACGCCTGCCGCTGTCGCGTCGGCAGCTTGCGCAGGGCCGTTTCAATGGCGCTCCCCAGGTCCCGGCGCAACAACTGCCGTGCCGGATCGGGCGAATTCACGTCCGCGATCTCGTCCAGGGGATCGCCGCCGTCTTTGTCATCGTTTCTGCCGAGCCAGGCCCGGAACCGACTCCGCAGGGTCGAGCGCCGGTGCCAGTCCACAATCCGGCTCTGGAGCGTCCGGTGGAACAGCGGCGGCCACTCCGCCTCGGGCTTCCGCGCATAGTTTCTGACAAAGCCGAGCATGGCGTCCTGGACCACGTCCAGGGCCTCGTCATCGTCGGAGGTGGCGAGCCGCGCCATGCGGAACGCCCTGCGCTCTACGCCGGCCAGGAATCGGTTCAATGCGTCTGTTGTATCCAGCGTCACTTCTCCTTGCCCGCGACATTTGTTCTTTATAACGTCCGGGCCGCTTCCCGGTTGACAGAGGATGGTTCCGTTGGTCGCGTTGACATTCACGGCACCGGCTTTACACTTGAGAGCACGCGTTTCTCTCACCCGCTCCGGTCCCCAGGAACGGAGCTATGGTACCACAGGAGGGGCCATGGATCGAAGAACCTTTCTGAAGACCGCCGCACTTGGCGCCGTGGCGGCCGGCATCGCCCGCGAGGCGGTCGCGGCCGGCAGATACTACCCGGTCAAGGCGGACCAATCCCTGTTCGAGACCATTAACCGCGCCAAGGATCCGGCCAAGAAGAGCCCCCTGGAGCAGAAGCACGTTCCGGTCATCACTGCCCCCAAAACGGTCAAGGCGGGCGAACCGTTCACCGTGGAGGTGGCGGTGGGCGAGGTGATCCACCCCATGGGACCTACCCACTGGATTCAGGTCATCGAACTCAACGTGGGCAACGAGCCGGCAGGCAGGGTGGATATGCAGCCGCGCGGGTTCCTGTCGCCCAAGGCGACCTTCACCGTGACCATCCCCAAGGAGGCGGCGCCGGAGGGGAAAATCACCCTGGTGGTCAATGAACGGTGCAATCTTCATGGTTACTGGGAGGGAAGCATCGACATCGCCGTGACCGGCTGAGGTGCGGCCCCATGGCGCGGATGGCGGTGCTGCCGGCCCTCATCCTCTGCCTGTGGGGATGCTCGATGCCGCGCGGCTGGGAAGCGGTCCTGATCCTGACCGACCTGACGGCGGGCCGGGGCCCATCCGGCCTCACGGAGCAGACCCCGCCTCCCCGACGGCTGATGGTTCCCTATGCGGTGGAGGGGCGGAACTACCGGGGCGATCTCTATCTGCCCGGCGAACGGATCAGGGCGGGGCTCGTGCTCCTGCCCGGAGCAGCCGGGGAGGGCACTGACGATCCGCGGTTGCAGGCCTTCGCCGCCACCCTGGCCCGGGCACGCTTCGCCGTCCTCGTCCCCGACCTGGCGGGTTTCCGGAGCCTGCGGGCGGGGAGTCGCGACATCGGTGAAACCGCCGATGCCATCGTCTGGCTTTCTTCCCGCCCCGAACTTTCGCCCGGCGGGAAATGCGGCGTGGCAGCCCTGAGCTACGCCGCCGGCCCGGCGCTGCTGGCGGCGCTGGAGCCGCGGGCCGGGCAGCGGGTCCGGTTCCTGGTTACGGTGGGGGGATACTACGATCTGCGGAACGTCCTGACTTTTTTCACCACCGGCTGGTACCGGGACGGGGAGCGGTGGCGGCGGGGCACGCCCAACGACTACGGCAAATGGGTGTTCGTCCTGGCCAACGCGGGCCGGATCGAAAACGCCCGGGACCGGGCGGCCCTTGAAAAACTGGCGCGTCGCAAGATGGACGACCCTGCGGCCCGGACCGACGATCTGGCCCGGGGGCTCGGCCCCGAGGGGAAAAGCCTCTACGATTTCTTCGCCAACACCGATCCCCGGCAGGTGCCGGCACTCATGGCGAGGCTGCCGGAGCCGATCCGCCGGGACATGGCGGACCTTGATCCCTCACGTCATGATCTGCGCGGACTCGCGACCCGGCTGATCATCATCCACGGCCGGGATGACGACATCATCCCCGCCGCCGAGAGCGAGGCCCTGGCCCGGGCTGTGCCCCGCGACCGGCGACGGCTCTTCGTTCTGGACGACCTCATGCACGTGGAGCTGAAGCCGAAGCTGTCGGACGCCTTCCGGCTCTGGCAGGCGGTGTCGGCGATCCTGCAGGAGCGGGACCGGACCTGAGAGACGGACACTACTCCCGCCCCTGCCGGGCCTGAATCTCGCCGAGGCACTCCATGAGCTTAGTGAAGTCAATGGGCTTGGAAAGATAACCATCCATACCGGCGGCGAGACATCGGTCCTCATCCTTGCGCAGGGCATGGGCGGTGAGGGCGATGATGGGAGTGCGCCGCCCCCGGTCGCGCTCCCTCTCGCGGATCAGGCCCGTGGCCTCGTAGCCGTCGAGACGGGGCATCTGCACATCCATGAGCACCACGTCGAACTCCCCCGCTTCCCACTTTTCAACCGCGTCATGGCCGTCGCTCGCGGATACGAATTCGAAGTTGCGCCGCTCCAGCATGATCTCCATGAACTTGCGGGTAATGGGGTCGTCCTCGGCAAGAAGAATCTTCACGTTCCGTGCCTCCTCGGATGAAATCGGAATTTATGGCGGGAACAGGCGCGCTTCAGCGCACTGGGTGTCAGCGGTGCGCCGGCTGCTCCTGCCCGCAGTATCTGCAGGCCGTCTCGCGCCAGGGGATGAACTCGCCGCAACCGCCGCAGCGGCGGAATTTGCCCTCAACCTCCCGCAGGGGCTTGTGGAAGTAAATGACCAGCAGGAAGATGGGGAAGACGGCGCTCAGCAGGCTCCACACAATGACGCTTCTCGCCCGGTTCGCGGCCAGAATCCCCCCCGTTACCCCAGGCACGACGAACACCAGGAGAAAAAAGAGGTAGACCGGCTTCATCATCGGCAGACTCCTTTCGCGGGGGTACCATCCCGGCGTCCTGATGAGTATACCAGAAACGGGGACTGTCTCACCCGGGACAAATCCGCTGGCCGACAAGCAGGACCTGGCACATGCCCGCAGAGACATAACACTAGTCATTACGGACTGTTGCACGATGTGATTTTTTTCATAACGGCTTGCATACGGTAACTATCGGGATATACTTGGTGGAAATCGATCACTGGTGTCATGAGTTCCGACTGCCCGGGCAGGACCTGCCCACGGGCAAACGGCATTATGAACACCACAGCGGCACCCTCTTGGGGAGAAAGCCGCGCAGGGACGCGCCACGCGAGCCAGGGAGGGCTCCATGTCTCCGTCTCCAGTATCCGCATATCTTCCGGAAACACCCCCTCCACGGCACAATGTCCCCCGACAGCGCCGGCAGCACTGTCATGCCACGCCCCATTCCCATACCGTAAACGACCGCGCCCCGCATTCCGCACCAACCAGCGTCCCCGCTGGAAGCAATGCCCATGATCGCCGCGCGCGTCGGTGCGGAGTTGGAGAAAACCCCCGGGGGCCGCTCCATGGCTCCGTCTCTGGAACAGGCCGGACACCGGCCCGTCATCCGCCCCTATTCACTTTCAAGAAACGAATGATGGCCGGGGGGATGACCCGCCAGAAGAGGAGATGCTCCCGGAAAACGGCGCGACCGATGGTTCCGCGGGTCAGGAACGTTTAGACGGTTGCTTAAACCACATGTTCAGGAGGAAGAAACATGGCAGACCAGCAGTGGATATCCGTGAGAAAAGGAGCAAAGGAAGATGCCCCCTCAGCCAAGAAGGTCCAGAAGTCGGGCATCGCGGCGGTGCGGGACCGGACGGTGGCCCGGGCGCGGCGTGGCTCGACGAAGGTGGTGTACGAGTTGGGCGGGGCGTGGAAAGGGACCTTTGCGGCGGGATCGAAACAATACGACACCCTGTACGTGCCGGGTGCCGGCAGCGCGGCCCAGGAGGGATACCCCGAAATACCCCAGGAGGGGATCTTCGTGGCGGTCCCCCTGGGGGCGAAAAACATCACGGTGACCGTGGTCAAAAAGACCATGCAGGAGGTCCCGGGCACCTGGAATCTGCGGCCAGCGCCCAAGCCAGTGACAGAGGAAGAGCACCTGGCGGGCAAGGACGAGTTCAAGCCGAAGGCTGAGGTCTACGGCTCGGACAAGGAGTTTCCGGGCAAAGACGTTGAGTTTTTGGGACTCAGGAGCGTCGAGGGGGTGCCGGTGGCCCACGTGCTGGTCTACCTGGCCCAGTACAAGCCAAAATCGGGCAGGATATCCCTCGTGAAGAGCATGACCATAGAGGTGAGCTACGACATCCCCGCCACCCGCGACGCGGTCCCCCGCTCCCGGGCCGTCACCCCCCTGCTCTCGGACATGATCCTTGATATCGAGAACGTGGGAGGAGAGTTTCGGGGACTGAACGCCTCGGTCTTCCGCGAGGAACCGCCGGAGCCGGGCGGAATCGTCGGCGGTCTCACCCCCGAGCCTGCCATGGGGAGCCGGGGCCCCACCGATGCCGGTCCGGTGCTGAAGCAGACCGGCATCGTCTGCGAGTACCTCATCATCACCACTCAGGCCCTTTCCACGGCAGTGCAGCCCCTGCTCGCCGCCAAGACCGGCTGGCCCCACTACGCCCGGGTGGCCACCACCCAGACCATCACCGCAGAATTCCCTGCCGCCGACATCAAGGAATCGATCCGGGCCTGCCTCTCCTGGGCCTGGGACAACTGGAGCTGCCCGCCCCGCTTCGTGGTCCTGGCGGGCGACGTGGACGCCATCCCCACACACTCCTGGACCATCGGCGGCGGCACCTACGCCTCCGACCACTACTACGCCGACATCCGCGGCAACCTGAGCCCCGAGATCGTGGTTTCCCGCCTCCCTACTTCCGACGCCGTCAAGATGCAGCAGATCTGCCAGAACCTGGCCGCCTATGCTGTCCGCCGGGGTCCCGACTGGGGAGGCTGGCCCAATCAGGTGGCGCTGGTGGCCTACGAGGACGGGGTCTACAAGACCTGCTCCGACGAGATCGCCACCATGATCGCTCCCCGCTTCACCGTTGCCAAGCTCTACGGCGACAGCAGCACCCGCCAGCAGGTGGTGAACAAGATGAACGCCGGAGTACTGGTCGCCAACTATCGGGGCCACGGCTCCAAGACTGCCTGGTCATCGGCCAACGGACTGCGCGTGGCCGAGATCAAGGCCCTCAATAACGGAGCCATGCCGCCACTGGTCTTCTGCATCTGCTGTCAGAACGCCTGGATCGACGATCAGGCCACCGAAACGGTGGTGGAGGCCTTCCTGCGCGACGGCAAGTGCGTGGCGGTCCTGGGTGCATCGCGCAACTCCCCCACCTACGCCAACAACGACTTCGACAAATACCTCTGGAGGGCGATCATTGACCACGGCGAGGTGACCCCCGGCGGCATCTTCCAGCGGGCCAAGGCCCTCATGGTTCAGAACCACGGCACCTCCACCTCCCACCAGCAGGACGTGGTCATGTACATGCTCTTCGGCGACCCCACCGCCAGGGTGGCGAGCACCGCGGAATTCCTGCGCGGCACCTGGGACATGGACCACGACGGTTGGAAGGGGACTCTGGTCATCAACCGGATCTGGCAGTCGCGGGTCGTCAAGATCGGCTCCTGCGGCTACCCGGTCTGGAGCATCTCCGGCACCTACACCGGCCAGGACGGCAAGGCCTACGCCATGACCGGAACCATCGGCGGCCAGGATGCCAACAACGGCAACCCCGGCTGCAAGCGCTCGGACCACAGGGTGAGCTTCACCATCGCCTTCCCGGGGAACAGCCAGCAGTTCACCGGCTATGTCACCACCTGGACCCGCAACGTCATGGGCGGCTACACCTGGTGGTCCAAGATACCGTTCGGCTGGTATGCGAAAAAACGCTGACACTTCACTAAAAAGGAGATCATCACCCATGCCAAAGGGAATAGCACTCGCCATTGGACTCAACGCCGTTGACCCGAAACACTACGGCGGCTGGTCCGGCAAGCTCAACGCCTGCGAGGCCGACGCCGAGGACATGGCGGCCGTCGCTGCGGACAAGGGCTTTGCCGTCACGCCCCTCATGACCAAGGCAGCCACCCGGGCCAAGGTCATCGAAGCCATCGGCAAAGCCGCCAAGGCGCTCGGCAAGGGCGACATATTCATGCTCAGCTACTCGGGCCACGGGGGGCAGGTGCCGGACACGTCCAACGACGAGCCGGACGGCGTCGACGAAACCTGGTGCCTCTTCGACGGCGAACTGATCGACGACGAGCTCTACGCCCTGCTCGGCACGTTCACCGCCGGGGTCAGGGTCCTGGTCTTTTCCGACAGTTGCCACAGCGGAACCGTGGTCAAGATGGCCTACTACAACGGTACCACCGCAGCCCGTTCCATCGGTCCGGACGAGGGAGAAATCCGCTACCGGGCCATGCCCCAGAGCGTAGCCATGCGGACCTACCGGGCCAACAGGGAGTTCTACGACAGGATCCAAAAGGAGACGAAACAGGTGGATCTGGCCGACGTGAAAGCGTCCATCCTGCTCATCTCCGGCTGCCAGGACAACCAGCTCTCCCAGGACGGGGCCTTCAACGGCGCCTTCACGGGCCAACTGCTCCGGGTCTGGAAAAACGGCCTCTACAAGGGGAGCTACCGCTCCTTCCACAAGGCAATCGTCAAGCGGATGCCGCCGGACCAGACCCCCAACTTCTTCACCGCGGGGACGCCCGATCCGGCGTTTCTCAAGCAGCGGCCGTTCACCATCTGAGGGAGGAGACCCCATGAAGAAGAAGGGCAAGTTCCTCCTCTTCACCATGGACGAGTTCGACCAGTGGCTGTTGGAGACCCGGTTCAGCCGCTCCGTCAAGCTTGTCCAGAACCACCACACCTACCTGCCCGGCTACGCCCAGTTCACGGGGGGCAACCACTTCGGCCTGCTGGAAGGGATGGAGCATTTCCACATGGCCGAACGGGGATTCTCGGAGATTGCCCAGAACCTGACCTCGTTCCCCGACGGCACCGTGGCGGCCTGCCGCTCCATCGACAAGGTCCCCTGCGGCGTCAAGGGGGCAAACCAGGAGGGGATCTGCCTGGAGAACCTGGGCAACTTCGATGCGGGCGGAGACGCCATGACCCCGGCCCACCGGGACGCCATCGTGAAGATCAACGCCCTGCTCTGCAGGGAGTTCAACCTGACGCCCGACACCGACTCCATCGTGTATCACCACTGGTATGATCTGAACTCCGGCAAGCGCACGGGCGGATCCGGCACCACAAAGACCTGCCCGGGCACCGCCTTCTTCGGCGGCAACTCCATGGATGCGGCCACGGCCGGCTTCATCCCCCTGGTGGCCCAGACCCTGGCCCAGCTCACGGGGGGGACCGCGCCCAGTGCGCCGGTTCCGCTCAAGAGCGGCGAGGTTGTGGCCTCGAGCCTCAACGTCCGGGCCGGCAGGGGGACGGAGTTCCCCGTGGTCAAGGGGCTTAAGCGGGGGGTACGGGTCAACGTATTCGAAACGGCTGACGGCTGGGTCCGTATCCACCCCGCCGAGCAGCAGTGGGTGGCAGAGCGGTACCTGCGGTACGCCTGACGCGCCGGATGCGCGTATGTCCGCACGGATGCGGATGGAAGGAGAGTCCACGGATGGAAAAGGACACGAAACTGACGGCGGAGACCGTCAAGGCGCTCCTGAACGGGGACATTAACCGGGAGGACTTCCAGTTCGTCCTCCAACAACTCCTGGACGCCTGGCGTCCCATTCTCGAAGAAGAACTCAAACTGAGCGAATCCGCCGAGCGGCTCGTGGCCGTGGCGGAAAAGCAACCCCACAGCTGCGAGGACGAGCAGCTTCTCGCCGACCGGCTTTTCGCCCCCCTGGCCACCGCCGACGTGGCCCTGCGCACCCTCACCCCCCAGGCCCGGGAGGCCCTGGGACCCATCGACCAGTGGCAGTGGTGCCTGCGCAAGATCCTCTGCTGCCTCCGCTTCGGCTGGCTTCTCTCCCGCTCCCGCACCTTCCCGGTGTCGGTCTATTACCTCTACCGTTACTGGCTCTGCATCCGCCGCCTCTTCCAGAACGATCCCACCGGCCGCCAGCCCACGCCGGAGGAGCGGGCCGACTTCCGCAAGCTCACGGCAGGCTTTGCCGAGGTCTTCAGGCCCTGGCTGGAGCAGGAGGCCAAGGCCATGGATCACTCCATGGAACTGGCCGACGGGGCCGTGTCGGGCCAGGTTGACTGCCACTCGGGGGGCGACGCGGCCGAGGCCCTGTTCGAGAAGTTCCTCACGGTGGACAACGCCCGGCTCCTCATGGGGGCCGAACTCTTCGAGAAATTGAGCAAAGACCCGCGCTTCTGGCTCTGCCGCTGCTGGTGCATCTGCGCCTTCCGCTTCGGCTGGTGCCTGGGGCGCTCCCGTTCGCTCATCGACCTGGTCCGCTGCCTGGTGGCCTACTTCCGCTGCCTACGCCGCTGCTTCCAGCCCCTGGTCTGCGAGCTGACCGACCCCGCCGGCTGCGTGGCCGAAGAGGTCAACGCGGACCTGAAGGCTCTGGTGGTGGCCGTGAAGGGGACGGCCACGGGGGGCGGGTTCCTGCGCTACGTGCTGGAGTGGTCCCGCGACGGCATTGCCTGGCACGCTTCGGACTTCCACTATCCCCCGATCCCCCCGGGCGGCGGCACCCAGGGGAACTCCCCCGTGGCGGGCGGGCTCCTGGCCTATTTCGACACCACGGCACGGGACGAGGGGGTCTACACCATCCGCCTCACCGTGTACGGGGTCCAGGGAACCACCTGCGTCAGGACCATCACCTTCTCCCTGTTCAAGCAGGATGTCCGCATCCTGGGCTTTGACGGAGCCTTCACCCTTGACACCACAGCCTACGACCCCGCGGCCATGTTCGTGGAAACCGTGCCGGCTCTCTGCACGCGCCCCTCGGGGGTCCACGAGATATCCTTCGGCGAATGCCTCTCCATCTGGGGAAGCGCCTTCGTGGGCGGGTGCGAAGGGCGGAAGATCAAGCGCTACCTCATCGACTACAAGCCCGGCTTCGAGACCGACCCCACCACCGGCGGCTGGATCAACATCTGGAAGGTGGAGTACAACACGGTCTGGCAGTACCGGGACATGAACATGCGCAAGGACACCTCGGTGCTGACCGCCTCCTGGGTCACCGACTGCGTGGTGCCGGTCCCCTTCCCCCCCTACTGCCTGATGAACGTCCCCGAGGCACGGCTCGCACCCTCCTGCTGGCAGACCCACGTCTCCACCTGCGGCCTGAGCGGGCTGGTCACCCTGCGCCTTGTGGTGGAGGACACGGGGGGCACCCTCTACTACGACACCCAGAAGGTCTGGATCGACAACAAGCCCATCTGCGCCATGATCCGGATCGACGCGGTGCCCCGCTGCGCCGATATCCGCGTCAGCAGCTTCGCCACCCCGCCCGACTGCGGAGTCCCCTGGAACCTGCCGCTCTCGGGCATCGCATGGGACGAGTACATTGACCCTGCCCTCCCCCTCACCCGGCCCAACGACAACTTCGACTTCTACTGGGTCAAGGTGAGCAAGCAGGGGGGAACCGAAGTCCAGATCCCCGTTTCCTGGAGCATGGGAAGCCCCTGCTTCTTCGGCACGAACCGCGTAGGCGATCCGGGCACCTCCTGCACCCCCTGCGACCCTGCCAACCCGCTCCCCGCTGCGGTCTTCGGCACCCTGGCCCAGTTCGACCTGCGGGCAATCGATCCGCTCTGCAGCGCATCGGTGGGCTACCCGGTCCCGGCCGACCTGCTCCTGCCCCGGGGCGAGTGCTGCGTGTACGTCTTCAAGCTCCGCGTCCAGGACAGGACCTACACGCCGGGCGGCCCCCACTGGCGCGAAGCCCTGTGGCCGGTGAGGATATGCAACGACCTGAAGCCGGCTTGAACCGCCGGGCGCCCCTCCGGCAACTTAGTGGGGGCGCCCGGCATTCCGGTGCAATACGAGCATGCCCATGCACTGAAAGACGCAACAGTCAGACCAAACTTCCCCACGGGTCGACCTGACCGCCATTCTTGAAGTACTGAAGAGCGTCGGCCTTGTGGTTGGGGCGATTCCGCTCCTGGTTTCCGCTGAGCCAAAGCACTGAAGGAAAGGAGTCAGCCATGAACAAACAATCTCTGATCGTAGCCGTTGTGGGGGGGGCACTGTCGCTTTCCGCCGGTGTGGCGCCGGCAACGGACCAGGAGCGCGTCCGGGAGCGGATCAAGGAGAACGTCCGGACCGAGGCAAAGGAGCAGGAACGGATTTACGGCAGCCAGCTCATGACCAAGAAGGAACGGGCCGAGTACCGGGCCCGGGTGCACGCCGCAAAGACCGCGGAGGAGCGCGACAAGATCCGGAAAGAGCACCATGAGCGGATGAAAGAGCGGGCCAGGGAGCGGGGACTGACCCTTCCCGACGAGCCGCCGGTGCCGGGCGGAGGCATGGGCCCGGCGGGCATGGGACCTGCCGGCAAGGGGATGGGAGCCGGCGGCGGCAGGAATCGCTGACCTCGACCGGCACCGCTAAAGCGTCCCATGGACAGGCCCGAATCAGCCTCTCTGACGCCGTTCCCTCCCAGTGCGACCTACGAACCGTCCCTTGACCGGCTCATGCGCCTTGCCGCATGGGCCGGCGCCATCAGGGGGGACGGCACGCCGGTGAACTTCACGTCCATCCTCGTGGGGGCCATCCTGGTGGAGGACGAAACCGGCGCCTGGTTCTCGCGCTACGCCCGGGAGACGGGGGAACGGGCCGAGGCCATCGCCGACCTGGTACGCACCGCCGAGGAGGTGCGCCCCAAGATTGAGGAGCAGGCAGCCACCGGCACCCTGCCCGAAGCAAGGGAGTTCTACTCCTCGTCGGTGCGCGACATCCTCGCGTCGGCGCTGGGCATCGCCACCCGCGACGGCGCCGAGCCCCGCCGGATGGGTACGCGCCACCTGCTGGCGGCCCTCGCCTTCCGCCTCTCCGACGACCACAGAAAGCAGCTCATCGGCTGGGGAGCCGACATCGCCGCCTGGCAGCGCAGCACCCTCGACTTCCTCCAGCGGACCTTCCCGTCCGAAGATTCCACCTGGGTCTCCCTGGCCCTGGAACAGGCAACGGAGGCGCCTTCCTCGGAGCCGCCCCTCGCCGGCACCACCTTCAAGAGCTTTGCCGCCGCGGCCCCCGTCCCGCCCGTCAGCGCCGGACCCGACGTCCTCATCGCCCGGTTCACTGCCGACGACCCCACCTCGGCCACGGACCTCATGGACGTGCGGCAGGAGGCCCGGGCCTTTGCCCGCCTCGCCGCGGGCCGCGCCATCCGCCCGCCCCTCTCCATCGGGGTATTCGGCGAATGGGGCTCGGGCAAAACCTTCTTCATGAAGCTGATGCACGAGCACGTGGCCCGGATTTCCCGGGACGCGGACAGCGACGGACCTTTCCACGGCAACATCGTCCAGATCCGCTTCAATGCCTGGCACTACGTGGAATCCAACCTGTGGGCCAGCCTGGTGGACTACATCTTCACCGAACTGGATCGCTGGCTCAAGGAACGCCCCGAAAACCCCAACGAGACCGTGGACCTCCTCTTCGACCACCTCTCCACCTCCCGCACCCTCAGGCTGGAGGCCATGGACGAACTGGTGCTCCGCCGCCGCCAGCGCCAGGAGGCCGAAGAAAACCTTAAAACCGTCCGGGCCCGATTCGAGACGGCCCTGGCCCGCCAGGCCGTGGCAACGACAGGCGAATTCTGGACCGCCGTGGGCGCGACCCTGGGCAGGGACCCGGAGACGCGCGAGACCATCGACCGCGCCGGCAAGGCCCTGGGAGTGCCGGAACTCTCCGCTTCGGCCCGGCAGTTGAGCGAAGTGCTCCAGGAAACCGCCACCCAGGCCGGACGGGCCCGGACCCTGGGGCGGAACGCCGTGGCCATGCTCGGCCGTCCCCGGTGGCTGGCGGCCCTGGCCCTGGTCCTCGTTGCGGCGCCGGTCAGCGTGGTCTGGTTCCGGGACATCCTGGGGCGGACAGAGGTGCTCTCCTGGCTGAAAGAGGTGAACAGCGCCGTTCTGGGACTCTCCTCGGTCATGGCCTCCGTGGCCGGGTTCGCGGGCACGGCCCTCAAACGGACCGCCACCGCCCTGGACACCCTTGAAGGCTTCCGCGCCAACCTGGAAACGGCCATTGCCGAACGGACCGAGGAATTCAGGAAGAACAGCAATGAAGCGGCCCTGCTCACCGATGCCGAGCGCGAGGCAGCCCGGCTCAGGAGCGATGTGGAGCAGGCCGAGCGCCGTCTGGCCGAGGCCGACCGCCGCGCCGCCGACGCGGCCCGCGACTTCCAGGGGGCCACGGCCCGGGGGCGGCTCAATGCCTTTATCCGCGACAAGGTCGTCAGCGGGGACTACGCCAAGCACCTGGGGATCATCGCCACCATCCGCAAGGACTTCGGCCAACTGGCCCAGCTCATGGCCGACGCCGAGCACGACCGGGAGCTGGCCGAGGAATACGAGCGCGCCCGGCTCGACTACGTCCGCAGGGTGGAAGAACTCATCGCCCGCTCCGGCGACGTGCTGACCGATGAGGAAACCGCTGCCTCCGGGCCTCCACCACCTTCGACGTCGATCCCTGCGCCTGTTCGAGCGGATCATCCTCTACATCGACGACCTGGACCGCTGCCCCCCCGAAAAGGTCGTGGAGGTTCTCCAGGCCATCCACCTGCTCCTCTGCTTCCCCCTCTTCGTGGTGGTCGTGGCCGTGGATGCCCGCTGGGTCTCCCGCTCCCTCAAGGAGGTCTACCCGGAGCTCCTGGCCGAAACCGTCATCATCCCCGGCACCGGCGCCACGGCCCCCGTCCGTGCCGGCGCTCCCGCCGGCGAGGCGCGGCACGACACCGCCGACCGGCGCACCGCCCCCAACAACTCCGACCGGGAACGGGCCGCCTCGTCCCAGGATTACCTGGAAAAGATCTTCCAGCTCCCCTACTGGGTGCGCGCCATGGATGCCGACGCCTGCCGGAACTATATCAAGGGGATCGTGGCGGCCGAGTCCGCAGCCCAGGCCGACCGGGCAGCCGTGCCGCCCGAACCGGCCCCGGACGCCGCCCCGCCGGCGTCTTCGCCCCAACCATCGACAGAGCAGACGCCCGCCGTGACTGAAGCAACCACCACCGCGGCACCGGTGGAAACTCCGCTCCCCGAAGCGACATTGCAGCCCGACACCGGCGAGGAGTCCTTCCACGAGCACGAGGCCCGCACCATGGCCCTCACCTCCCACGAAACCGCCTTCATGGCCGAACTGGCCCCCCATGCCGGCGCCACCCCGCGCCGGGGGCTGCGCTTCGTCAACGTCTACCGCCTCATCCGCACCAGCCTGCCGCTCCACGAGCACGAGACCCTGGTGGGCGGAGAGGGGGAACAGACCGCCTACCGGGCCCTCCTGACCCAGTTGGCCATCGTCACGGGCGCACCGGCCATCGCCCCCGTCTACTTCGACCACCTGGCCGCCCTGGCCGCTGGCAACCTCGCCGAAGCCAGGGAGTACAAGGGACTGGCCGACCTGATCGCCGCCCTGGGCGAAGACGACCGCGTGACTGCCAGCACCGAAGCCGCCCCGCTCCTGGGTGCGCTCCAGATCCTGCGCGACAGCGTCGCACCCCAGGGGCTCGGCAACGACCCCGCGCTCCTGGCCACCCTCCACAACACCGCCTCCGTGGCCCGGCGCTACTCCTTCACCGCGCGCCCCCACTGAAAAAAGCCGTGACAGGCAGCACAACAAGCCCTTCCCGCCGCCGGGGGACCGGAGCCTTGCGGCACGCCGGAGGGTGTGCTACAAGGTGTTCAGCGTGAGAGGGCCGGCGGCTCATATTTCTATCGACATGGCAGGTGGCCGCAGGAAGCACTAGCGCACTCCGGGAGGCCCGCCATGGCCCCGCCAGTCCTTCCCTGAACCATGAGAAAGAGGTCTCGACCCCATGCACAAATGGCTGTATCTGCTGGTGGCGATCATCAGTGAGGTTGCCGGGACATCCGCGCTCAAGTCGGCCGAAGGGTTCACCAGGCTCTGGCCGTCGTGCGTGGTTGTCGCGGGATATGCCTCTGCCTTCTACTTCCTGTCGCTCACGCTGAAATCAATCCCGGTCGGCATTGCCTATGCGATCTGGTCCGGCCTGGGAACGGCGCTGGTCGCTGTGGTTGCCTGGGCTTTCATGGGGCAGCGGCTCGATCTGCCGGCGGTCTTCGGCATTCTGCTGATCATTGCCGGCGTGCTGGTCCTCAATCTCTGCTCCACATCGGCGACGCACTGACTGACCGGCGGCGGGGACGGCCCCGCCGCCCGAACATCCACGGGGACGACCCCACGAATCGGAAAGGACGACATCATGACGTGGGTAATCCTTGTTCTCGCTGGGCTGCTGGAGGTGGGCTGGGCCATCGGGCTGAAATTCACGGAGGGGTTCACCCGGCTCTGGCCGACGGTGCTGACGGTGCTGGCAATGGTCGCCAGTTTCTGGCTGCTGGAAATCGCCATGAGGACGCTACCGGTGGGCACGGCGTACAGCGTCTGGGTGGGGGTGGGCGCCGTTGGCACCGTGCTCCTGGGGATCGTGCTGTTCGGGGAACCGGCCAACCCGGCCCGATTGATCAGTGTTGCACTGATCGTCGCCGGCATCATCGGGCTCAAGCTCTCTTCGCCGGCCTGAGGATGCCCGCGGCGGCGGCCCCCCAGCCAACCGTTGCTCCCCTACTGAAAATACTCGGAATGGATGGAGGTCCCCATGTGGGACGAGGCGAACTGGGCGACCACGGCCACGGCAAAACCGAAGATGAAAAACCAGGCCGCCATCCGGCCGCTCATGCGGAAAAACCGACGCAGGTGCAGATAGGTCCCGAAGATCAGCCAGGTCATGAGTGACCACGTCTCCACCGGATCCCACCCCCAGTACCGCCCCCACGACCGGTAGGCCCAGATGGACCCGGCCAGCATGCCGATCGCCCAGAAGATGAAGCCGAAGCCGGCAAAGCGGTAGGCGTGGAGGTCGAGATCCTCCAGGTCCGGCAGGCGCTTGAGCCAGTCCGGAGGGGTGGGCCGGGCCTTGAGCAGGTAGAAAATGGAAAAGGCCAGGGCGATGATCAGGGCGCCGAGGGCGATTTTGTAGAACGAGATGTGCAGTACGAGCCAGATGCTGCTGAAGGTGGGCGGCAGCGAGCGGATGCCGGGGTTGTAGAAATTGGCCAACGCCACCATCAGGAACACCAGCGGCACGACAATGAGGCTGGCCGGCCGGATGCGCGGGAAAGCCCGCTGGAAGCCCAGGAACAGCACCATGGCGATCCATGCGTCCGACAGCAGCACCTCGCTGGGGGCCATGTAGGGGCCGTGACCGACAACCCGCCACCAGTAGACCAGTGAGGCCGAATGCAGGGCCAGCCCCAGCCACAGGGGCCAGTAGCTGCGGCGCTCCACCACGGCCTTCCGGAAGATGATGCCGCTTGCATTGAGGACGGTCGCCGCCACGTAGCAGCAGACCGCCAGCCAGTTCATTGCCACGTATACCGATGCCTGGTCAGCCATGCGCTCCCCCGCCGTTCACCATCCGTTTCAACGAATCCGGTTCATCCCGGTAGAATCCGGAAAATCTCGCCGCCCGCCAGGACACCGCCGTGCCGCCGGCGGCCCCTCCTGCAAGCGATACCTGGCGGGGCGGGGTGAAATAGTGGAGGACACCGCCCAGACAGATGACAAAGAAACCCGCAAATATCAGGGGCATTCCGGTTACGTTCACCATGATCAGCCGCGACCAGGGGGCGAAGCCCAGCAACCGGAAGCGATACTGCCCGATGGCCCCCTCACCGCCCGGCTGCAGGGGAAGCCGGCCCACCTCCCGTCCGTCCCGGTCCAGGCGCAGGGTGAGCAGGGGGCTGACCCGGTCGAAGCCCTTTCCCTCCCCATCCACCAGGTACTTGGCCCGCACCAGGAAACCGTCGCCCAGCAGGTTCCGGAAATCGTTATAGCTCGGCAGGTCAGGCGTGTCGGGATGCATGAACTGGAGCTGGAACACCTTCTGCTCTCCTGTCGGCCCGGTCACCTCCACGAAAAAGGCATGGCCGAACTCCACCCCTTGATAGAAGCGGATGCCCCGGTGGTTGAGAATACGGTTGATGGCAACGGTCTCTGTTTCGGCAACGCCGTTATCGGACAGAAAGGTCAGGGTCGAGGCCAGCTCCCGTACGGCGAGGTCCGGGCCGAAGCGGTACGCGACCCGGTCGAGCCGCACGGCGTCCGGCAGGTGCAGCGGACCGGCCAGGAGCCCATGCTCCTCTCGCAGCAGGGGCTGGGACGGGTAGTGGATGGCTCCCTCGGCCAGATGTATCACTCCCTGCTGCTGGGTCAGGGCGATGCACAGCGAAGCGACAATGGTGAGCACCATGCCGAAATGGAGCAGGGTATTGCCCCAGTACCCCCAGGGATGGCGCACCAGCCGGATTTCCCCATCGAATGTGCCCTGGCCGATGAACCCGTTGGCCATGAGGAGGCGGGAAACCTCCTCCGGCGTACGGGCAACGGAAAAGCGCCGGTCCCCGGCCATGCCGCCGGCGGGAAGCACGGTGCGCTGCCATGCGGCGAGCGCCTGATGCCGGGTGGACAGGGCAAGGGAGATCGTTCCGCCGGCAAGGATAAGGCGAAGCCGGGATGCGTGTAGATGCGGTGCAGGCCCAGCAGGTTGCTCCAACGGCAGAGCAGCGGGTGGGCCGACTGCCACGCCTGCATTTCTTCGGGCGGGGTCAGAAAGCGCTGAGGAATGAACGCTGCCAGGGCAATGGCGCAGAGCGCCAGGAGAATGAGGCTGATGACGGTGCCGCGTGCCAGGAAAAACCGCTCGATCCGCTCCATGGTCAGGGGTGCCGTCCCTGGGCGCCGCCGGGCGCCTGATTGACGACCCTCCCCTTGCGGTCCAGCACCGGCCAGGGGACCACATTATTGGTGCTGGTGCCGCTGATGGTGTTCACCCCGGTGATGAGCCAGCGGCCGTTCTCTTTGTTCAGGACATATCCCATGCGGTAGATGAAATCCTTTTCCTCGGCGTATTTTTCGTTGGTGGCCATCCGGTAATGGGTGAAGTCCCAGGTTTCCTCCGTTTCCACCATTGTCTCGGAACTGCCGCGCCGTTCGACATTCAGGAACCTGATTCTCTTGAGCTTCGACTCCATCCGCAACTGGCCCTCGCCGAGGGCGGCCATGTGGTGATAGAGCTTCAGCGCGTGCTCGTGGGTGGTGACTTCCATGAGGAGATTCATGTTCTGGGTCCGGTAGCCCTGGACCAGCAGGTCATTGTAGCGGCGGATGGCCGCCTCGATCTCGCCGGTATCGCCCATGGTGCAGGCAGAGCAAACTGCCAGCACAACCGCCAGCAGGACCATGCCGGGACGCACCCGCCCGGAGCTGGCGGCGCTCCTGCCGCGCGCCCCGGACGTTGCCCCGCCGGGGTATCCGCCGAACCCACTCCCCATCACCAGGAATAGGCCTTTGTGCTGTTGTCGGTGTGCTTGCCCCCGCAGATGGAGGAACAGCTGACATTGTTGGCCCCCATATAACCACTGGCCGGCAGGACGGCGCTGGTCAGGTAGGAGCCGGAGAAGGCGCCGCCGTTGCCGTCGGGCTTGTACCGCGAGGGAGCGTTGCCCCCGGTCAGGAGACGCGGCACCTTGCCCCCGTGGGGGACCCTGATGTGGCAGTTGACGCAGGGCCTGCTGTGTCCGCCCAACGACTTGGTGTGACCGTAGCCGCCCGCGGCCCAGGTGTGGCAGTTGAAGCAGAAGTTGTTGGCCGGTGGCGTGGCCGTGCCCGTTCCGGCCAGCAGGGTCCCGCCGGAGGAGGTGCCGTTGGCCGCCGCAGACGTGAAGGGCCAGTTCTGGTACATGCCCGTCAACAGCCACTTGACGGTCGAACCGTGGGGGCCTGGGCCGTGGCCGAGGTGCTGGTATCCCTGCCGTGGCAGTCGGAGCAGGTCATCACCTCGCCCGGCTGCCAGCCGCCGGTCAGGGCTGCCGTCGTCAGCCGCCGGTTGCCGGTGGACGGCAATGGCTGGATCACCGGATGGTACGAGGCGTTGTTGGGATTGAACTCCAGGCCGATGTTGGTCCAGCGGGCCGCCCCCAGCGACGGCGACGTCACGTTCCAGTAGCGCAGGGTATTGGTGGCCGGATCGGTGGCGGCGTGGCACTTGAAGCAGATCTGGTACTCGTAGGCGGCCTCGCTCACCATGGTATAGGTGCCGTTGGTCCAGCTCCCGGAATAGCTGACACTGGCGCCGGACACGCCGCGCTGGCTCCGGGACACGGCATTGTTGTTGGTGATGATCCGGTAGACGCTGCCGCTGGCCGGCGCGGTCCACCCGGACACGGTGATGGTGGTGGCGGTATTGCCGCTGATGGTGACCGTCTGGCCGGCGCCGGAGCCCGAGATGATATTGATGTAGGCATCGACCCACTGGTTGGGCACCCAGTTCTTGTCGCTGTTGACCAGGGTAGTGGAACTTCCGCCCGTGGCAATGCCGTAATCGCCGTGGAGCCCGTTGCGGGTCGCGTGGGGATTGTGGCAGTCCACGCACTCGATGTGCCTGTTCCGGGCGATGTAGGCCAGGGTTTCATTCTGGCGCGAGGGGAGATGGATGCCGGAATAGTGCTGGGTCGCGTGGCCGTAGCCAGGGGCGCCGGGGTCGGCGTAGCTCCAGGCCACGCTGCCGGGCAGCGTCAGCTCGCTGGGCGCGTGACTGCCGAAGTAAAATGAGGCGGTGTAGCCGTTGGTGCTCGTGGTTGTCGTCTCCAACGAAAGATCGACCACGATCTTCTCCCCTGCGTTGAGGGTGAGGGCGCCCACGTTCACCGGTATCTGGCGCACGGTGCCGGGGGCTCTGGCAGTGGAAAGCTCGGTGGCATAGGTCCCCCTGGCGATGATGGTGGCTCCCATGGTATCGGCAGGGTTGTTCCACTTGTAGACCATGTACCTGATCCTGGCGTTCTGGGCCGTTGATGACTCGCGGCAGTAGAGGTTGATGATCCAGGTGCCGGCGGGGACGGTGGTGGTGCTGTAGACCGCGGGCGAGGTAAAGGTGACCATGCGCCAGTAGCTGGTGCCCTCCAGGGTGGTGCCCTGGTCCTTGGTTTCGTAGGCGACCGTGGTTTCCCAGGGGGACATGGCGCGGCCGATCCAGGTGCCTCCGCTGAAGGAATCGCCGGTATTGTGCTGATTCGGCATGGCCTCAGCAGGCGTCTCGGCCGCGGCCGGCTTGAAGTACAGCTTGCTGGTGAGGCTGTAGGTCGGGTTCGCGGCCCGGAAATCGCGGTTGGCGGCAAAGATGTCCTGGGACGCCAGGCTCATGGACGCCACCCCGTAGTAGTCCTTGTCGGCAACCGCCTTGGGAGGACCACCCCCCGGGTCGGCATCGCCGGACAGGCTGTGGCAGCGGTAGCAGATCTGCTCTTCGGCCACCTCGCCCCCTGTTGCGCCGAGGGAGCCCTGGAGCCGCCGGATGCCGCTGTTGTGATTGCCGAAGGAATCGCCGGAGCCGGTATAGCTCATGAATACCGACGTCTCGTTGACCAGGGCGTTGTGGCACTTGGAGCAGTTGCCCTGGAACCGGCTGCCGTCGCTGAAAAAGCTGGCCGGTACGTTGTACTGGTGGGCTGACCCGGAGTAGTTGGCCAGGGTGACGGGCGGCGTTCTGGTGGCATTGGTTTCCTGCTTGCGCCGTACCGTGGACTTGGTTCGCTCCGTGGCATGGCAACTGATGCAGATACCGCCGCCGGAGGCGCTGTAGTCGGAATTGGTGAAGTTTGCCGTCGTGGTGGGCGTTGAGCCGATGGCGGTCCTCAGGTTGTAGGACCGGCCGGCACTGTTGGTGTTGAGATCGGGGCTGAAGATCGTGTGATCCACATGGCACATGGTGCAGGTCCGGCTGGTGTAGTTGGTGCCGCCGGTGGCGCTGCCGTCGGGGATGGTGGTCGGATAGGTCCGGCCGTAATCATACATGGCATGATGGTAGGTATCGGTATCCTGCATGGGGATGTTGTGGCAGTCGGTGCATTTGTAGGAAGTGTTCCACGTGACCGTGCTGGTGGCCCGCTCCAGCGGCGTGGACGGCGTGGTGGTCACGTCGAGTCCCACCGGATGGCAGGAGACGTTGGAGCATCTGCTCCCCGCGGCGTTGTAACTGTAGGCGACAGTGACCACTGTCGAGTTGGCGGTGTTGTCACCGTCCCGGAAGGTGCCGCCGGGAGACACATCGTAGGATTTGTTCAGGTGTTTGCGCTTGTCGGAGATCGAGGTACTGGAGGCGGTCGTGGCCGCGTGGCAGTTGGCGCACTGCATGGAGACGGCAGGGAGGCTGGTCTTTGCGGTGATGTGGACGCCATGGGCGTTCCCCTTTGCCTGTCCCCTGTAGGTGATGGAGCCGGAGGCATAGAGGGGGGCGCCGCGCCGCCAGTCATTGGCGGGCGCAGCGGCATTGCCGTGGCACAGGTTGCAACTGTAGGAACTCTTGTTGGCGGTGCTCCAGGCAACTGCCGAACGGCCGGCCTGGCCGGCGCCGCCGGAGTGACAGTAGGTGGCGGTGCAGCCGGAGGAACCGGCGGTCCAGTTGAACCCGTTGTCATTGCTGTAGACCGTGCCGGTTCCCGAGTAGCTGCCGCGCACGCCTGCCGCGGAATAGCCGAAATAGACCTGGGCCGCCTGGCTTGCCGCCAGAGCGCCGCCTGCATGGGCCGAGCCGCCGGCGGGGGAATGGCAGGACGAGCAGGCAAACCGGTAGGTGGCCGCGTCGCCGGTGCCGTTGCCGGGCGCCATGGCATAGGAAGAGGGCAGATTGGCCCCCTCCCAGTGGATCTTGTGGGCGGAATTGGCTGCCCAGTGGGCATCGGTGGCCCGGGCGCTGTGGCAGGAATTGCAGGCGGTGGATCCCCCCCAGGCCGGCGACGGGGAGGTACCGTGGCAGTAGGTGGCCGAACAGGTCTTGGCGGTGCTGTCATAGGTGCCGGACTTGCCGTTGATGGCCTTCATGGCCACGTTGCGCGCCTGGTTCAGGTGCAGGGTCGAGTAGTTGCGCAGCTTGTTGGCAACGGCTGCGTCCACGGTCCGGCAGTGGCAGGCGGCGCAGCCCGTGGTGGCGGTAATGCCGAGGCTTGCCACGTGGCGCTGGTGGCTGTTGGCCGTGGCCGTTCCGGCGCCGCCGTTGGCGTAGTTGGGCTCGCCTGCCGCTGCCGCGAAGGCGCTGTCGGCTCCGTGGCAGCCGTTGCAGCCGTAGCCGGTGGCGCTGGTCCAGGCGGCCACGGCCCGGTAGACCGGTGTGGCCTGGCCCGAACTGTGGCAGTACACGTTACTGCAGACCTTTGTGCCGGAGTTGTAGCTGCCGGCCATGGTCCCATAGTAGTCGCGGGTCTTGTTGACATGGTACTGGGTGCCGGTGGTCCCATGGAGCGTGCTGTTGCCGCTGACGGTCCTGTTGTGGCACTTGACGCACCCCAGGCTGTTATTGGTGCCAAAGATCGCCGCATTGTTCACGTGGGCGGCATGCTTGCCCGACAGGGTGGTGCCGCCGCTGCCGTCCTGGGGTGCCGTGGCGCTTCCGTGGCAGCCGGTGCAGCCCAGGGACGCGCCGCCCCAGGCCAGGGGGGTCTGGGCGTAGTGGGGGGTGTCCCGGCCATCGCTGTGACAGTAGATATTCGTGCACGAGCCGTAGCCGTCACCCGGCTTCGGTGTGCCGCCGTAGGCAGCGGTGGCGCCGTAGTAGTCGGGGAATCCCACATTGACTTCATAATTGGCGTGTTTCTGGCTGATCCGGTTGTGGCAGACCGCTGAACTGCAGGCCGTGGGGTTGAATCCGGTCAGGGTGGTGGCGTGACAGGCCGCGCAGCGGGTTTCGCTGCTGGCAATGCCAAAGGTATAGGCCAGGTGCCTGCTGTGGCTGCCCGAGTTCATGATGGTCGGCGTGCCGTAACCGCTGTGGGTTGCGCCGTTGATGCCGTGACAGGTGCCGCACTGCCCCGTTGCGGCGGATCCCCAGGTGGGAGTCGTATAGGTCGGCGGCCAGGTGCCGCTGTTTCCCTGGCCGCTGGAGTGGCAGTAGACGTTGGTGCAACTGCCGTAGGCGCTGCCCGGGGCCTTGGCCATGGGAGACGGCACCCCGCCGTAGGTGCCGTTCACCGCCGTTGTGGTGCTGTCGAACGCCACGTTGACCAGCTTGTTCACATGATTGCCGTAGGTGCCGATGGCCATGGCCGGGGTGACGGTGGCAGCGTGACACCTGACGCACCTGACCGTGGTATAGCCCAGCCCGAAGCCGTCCACATGGGCCCGGTGGCTGCCGCTGGCCATGGCCGAGCCCGAAGAGCGGTCGGACTTGTGGCATCCGTTGCAGG
Organism: Geobacter anodireducens; assembly: GCA_001628815.1. NCBI lineage: Bacteria > Pseudomonadati > Thermodesulfobacteriota > Desulfuromonadia > Geobacterales > Geobacteraceae > Geobacter > Geobacter anodireducens. Next base: position 776,633 of record CP014963.1, on the reverse strand, counting down.
CAAGGTTTCCCCCCCAGGCTGCGGCCTGGTTCGGGGCGTCGAATGCCGACGACTTGGTGCCGGGGCTGTGACAGTATGTGCCGGAGCAGGTGCCGAAGACAGTGCTCTGACTCGGCAGGTAATCGTTTACCGGCCCGGAATAGCTGCCGCTGCCATTGTTCGGCGCGGCAGCGAAGCTGACCTGCAGGTCCCGGCCGGCGCTGGTGGCATGGGCAAAACGGGCCGCCCCCTCCTTGGCCCCATGGTCGGGATGGCATTTACCACATGAAGAGGTACCGGTACCGTAATAGGCCCCGTGCCTGCTCCCCCCGACGGGATGGCTGCCGGTGGCCGGCGCACTTCCGTGGCACGTGCCGCAATCGGCGGTGGAGGCAAGGGGCGGGCTGCCCCAGACCGGCGTTACGGTTTCAAAATGGCAGTTGACGTTGCTGCAGGTGCCCGGCACCGCCGAGGCGCTCTGGGCGAAGGACGTGCCGCGGCTGTAGGTGCCGACGGCCGGTGACGCATTAATGTTGGAAGCGATGGCAATGGTACCGTCGCGATGGCTTGCCTGGTAGCCGCTCGTGCCGTGGCAGACCGTGCAACTGTCTGCCGTGGCGCTGCTTGCCATGTGAGTCCGGTGATTTCCCTTGAATCCTCCGGTGGAGATAGTCCGGAACGCGCTGTCTTCCGGGCGATAGTCACTGGTTGCCGCAGTTCCGTGGCACTGGTAGCATTGGATGGCGGCCCGGACTTCGCCCACGCCGGTCAGGACCGGTGAAATACCCGCAAACACCACCGAGCACCACATCATCGCTATTTTCCAAGATCGCGTATTCACAGTAACCTCACTACCCACAACTACCGTAATACTATGTGAACGCTACGCTAAATAACTGACACCTACTGCACGGAAAGTCAAAATTACGACAACATACCGATTGACAATAACTTTCAAACGCAGGGACTTGAGCAAAATCAATGCGTTACACGACACCCCCTTTGCCAACACCCCACGCACGCAGTAAGGTCATTCATAAAATAGCAAATTGGATACCAACATGTGATAAAAATTTAATAATAACCAAATAACCGCAAACACTGTAGTTTAATATCCATCTCGCTTCAATTGCACTGGCTTTGTTTATTTTCCTTGCACGTTAAACAGATACGGGGGAACGGAGGGTTCAGAAGGAGGGTCGGACAGGAGGGAAAGGCCACCTTCCGGAGGTGCGCCAGCGACAGAAAAAGGGGCCGGCCATTACTGGCCAGCCCCTTGACTCAACCGCTTTCGCGTTTTCCAGTGTGGTGCGGACACTCAATATCAGTCCCTGGCGTGGCACTTGTTGCAGAGCACACGCTGGTAGGGGGAGAACGCCTGCGGATGCCTCCCGTAGTATGCCTGCCGGGTCTCGGCCACGGTCCGGCCCTGGGCCTGGGAGGGGTTCATGACCGGATCGGGCCAGATGGCATTGCCGGAGGCATCGGCCACGGTGATGTGGTTGGAGTCGATGGCGAACCGCGTCATATGGCTGAAGCCGGAGGCATGGGCACGGTGGCAGGAAAGACACGACACCTTGTCCGTGGCGGCCGGGCCGGCGGTGGTGGCGGTTGCCTCCTTGAGGGCCGTGAGGTCGGTCACATCCCCCAGCTCGAACGGGACGAGGGAGAGATAGGCCGTGGCAACGGTGCCGTCCAGACTGCCCGTCTTGCGGTAGGCGTTGTAGGTCTGGGCCACGTCGCCGAGCTGCTTGTCGGCCGGGTGAAGCGAAGAACCGGGGGCAGAATGCATGAGGGCATGGCAGTTGGTGCACCAGGCAGAGGTCCCCTTGCCGTAGGAAACGCGGGTGTCGCTGGATTCTTCGGACCGGTTGTAATCGACGGGCGCCACCGCAAAAGGCGCTGCGTGGGCAAAGGCCGGGCCGCCGGCCAGGGATTTGGGTTTGTAGCCGACCCCCGCCAGGAGCCGGTAGGTACCCACGGCGGACCCCGCGTCGGGGAGGGAACCGTAGGAGCCGGACCCCCTGATCGGCTTGCCGCTCGTGGCCTGGACCCCGTTCTCCACTATGCGGTACGTACCGTGCGGATCGTGGCAACTGGAACAGTGGAGGCTGTCGGACGGATAGGGGGTGGAGCTTCCCGGAGCGTTGATATTGGTGGTGTCTGCCACATAGTTGAAGTCGAGGGCGACAATGTTGTGGCCATGCTGTTCGCCGCGAATCCCCACCGAGGCTGAGCCCGGCGCGGGAGCCCAGGAATAGGATTTTTTCAGCCAGCCGAAATCGCCACCCGGGGTGAGCTGCAGCGGCGGCGACCCCACGGGCATGTCGTTCTCGGCAGTGGAGACGTGATAGGAGGTGGGACCGGTGTCTCCGGCCTGCTGATGGCAGTTGAGGCAGGCAGAGCTCTGGTCCGATCCCCTGAGAAGGAACGGGCCGCTCTGAAAGCGGGCGCTCGAACCGGTCATGGCGGCGCCTTCGCTCGTGTTGTGCATGGTGTGGCACCCCTCGCACTGGGCCGCACCGCCCGAATGGAAGGCTCCGGCCGGCGTCGCAATGCAGATGGCTGCCAGTACCGCAGATACACACCCCGCCTGCAATGATTTCATGATGTTCTCCAATGCCGATAACATAGTCTCAACTCATGTAACTCTTTTCGGCACAACGGAAATTTTCTTGAACGCATTTGTGGTGGCACTGATTATTTTTGCCCGTCGACGCCCCCTTGCCCCCCCTGCAACCCGTAGTACACTATGAAACCGGGACCTTATCTCCGGGACAGGGCACCAGGAGGCGCGCCATGGGCATTCCACTCCGCGTTCTGATCATCGAAGACTCCGAAGACGACATGCTGTTGGTGCTGCGGGAACTCCGCAAGGGGGGATACGAGCCCGATCATGTGCGGGTGGAGACCGCCGCCGAGATGGTTGCGGCCATGGCGGCGCGGGACTGGGATCTGGCCCTCTCGGACTACGTCCTCCCCCGCTTCAGCGGCATGGACGCGCTGCGGCTCTGGCGCGAGCGGGAGGAGGATCTGCCGTTCATCGTGGTGTCGGGCAAGATCGGCGAGGAAACGGCGGTGGCCGCCATGAAGGCGGGGGCCAACGACTATCTCATCAAGGGAAGCACCTCCCGGCTGGTGCCGGCCATCGCCCGCGAGCTGCAGGAGGCGGAAGTGCGCCGCAAACGCCGGGAGGCCGAACAGGCCCTGGCCCGGAGCGAGGAGCGCTACCGGCGGCTGGTGGCTGCCGTGTCCAACTACACCTACACCGTGGAACTGGCGGAGGGGCACGTGACCCGCACCTCCCACGGCCAGGGATGCCTGCCCGTGACCGGCTACACGTGCGACGAATACGATACCCGCCCCACCCTCTGGTACGAGATGATCCACGATGAGGACCGGGACCGGGTGCTGGCCAGCATCGCCCGACTGGAGGCCAGGAAGGGAGTGGTGACCCTCGAGCACCGGATCGTCCGCAAAGACGGCGAAGTCCGCTGGGTGCGCAACACCATCGTCCCCACCTGGGACGACGCGGGCCGGCTCACGGCTTACGACGGACTCATCGCCGACATAACCGAGCGCAAGGAAGGGGAACTGACCCGCCAGATCCAGACCGTGGCCCTGAAGGCGGCTGCCAATGCCATCGTCATCTGCGACCCGGAGGGAGGATCATCTGGGCCAACCCCGCCTTTACCCGCCTGACCGGCTACCTTCTGGACGAGGTGGCGGGCCGCGGCATCGGCATCCTCAACTCCGGCGTGCACGGCGAGGAGTTCTACCGCGACCTGTGGCACACCATCCGCGCGGGCACGGTCTGGCACGGCGAGATGATCAACCGGCGCCGGGACGGCTCCCTCTACCCGGAAGAACAGACCATCACGCCGGTGCGGGACGAGCGGGGAGCCATCCGCTGCTTCATTGCCATCAAGCAGGACATTGCCGAGCGGAAACAGGCCCAGGAGGCGCTGCTGGAGAACGCCCGCCTCGCCTGCGACATGCAGTTGGCCCGCCAGATCCAGCGGTCGCTGCTGCCGGAGATACCGCCGCCCGTGCCGGGCTGCCGGTGCGCGGGGCGCTGGGTGCCGGCAGCCCACGTGGGGGGCGACTACTACGACTTCTTTCCCCGGGAGGACGGCTCCCTCGACCTGGTCATCGCCGACGTGTCCGGCCACAGCGTCGGCGCGGCCCTCATCATGACCGAACTGCGGAGCGTCATCCGCTCCCTGGTCCATGCGGGGGGAACACCCGCCCGGATCGTCGGCTCGCTCAACGCGCTGCTCCATGAAGACCTGTCCCGGGCAGAGCTCATCATCACCCTCTTCTATGCCTCCTACTCCCCCGCCACCCGCACCCTCGCCTTTGCCAGCGCCGGCCACAGCCCTCCCCTGGTCTGCCGCCGCCGGGGGGAATGCCGCCAGATCGACGCGGAGGGTCTGATCCTCGGCGTCCACCCCCTTGTGGAGTACGAGCAGCAGGAAGTCCCCATGGCCGCCGGAGACATCCTGCTGCTCTACACCGACGGCATCACCGAGGCGACCGGTCCGGGCGGGGAATTATTCGGCACGGCCAGACTCGCCCGGGCAGTGGAGGAGGAACGCGAACGCGAGCCGGAGGAGTTCCTCGACGCCATCCTGGCACGGCTGCGGATGTTCACGGGGGGGGTGCCGTCCGGCGACGACATCTGCATGGCGCTGCTGAAGGTGGGGGATTAGCCGGCAAGCCGGCTCAGGACCAGCAGAAAGTTGCGGGTGAGGAGGGGATGGAACTCCCGGCCCCGCTTCTCCAGCAGGAGGCCGGCTATCTGACGGAGTTCCATGGAATCGCGGTAGGCGCGGCGGGTGCGCAGGGCATCGAAAAAGTCCGAAAGGGTCGTCATCTCGCTGCAGAGGCTCTGGCGCCAGCCGTCTGCAACGGACGGATAGCCGGAGAGGTCGTGCTTCAGGTGGTGCTCGAAGGTGGCAACCACCGCAAGCCGCGGCACGCCGGGTGTTTCAGCCAGACAGCGGGCCCCCATGAGGGGATGGCGGCGCATGACGGCCCACTCGTCATCATCCAGTTGTCCCGGCTTGGTGAGTATCTCGGGGGGGACGAACATCTTGCCGATGTCGTGGAGCAGGCCGGCAATGCCGATTTCCTGCAGAAGCGGCCCCTCGATGCCCAGGGCCATGGCCTGAGCCAGGTTGAGGACGCAGACGTTCACCGAGTGGGTGAAGGTATATTCGTCAACGTCCCGCAAAGGGGCCAGGGCCGCCAGGGGGCTGGCCTGCTCGCGCAGGGCGGTGATGAAGCCCGCCACCAGGTCGGCCAGGCCGGCCACATGACTGCGCCGGTGGCGGACGACCCCTTCGTACAGTTCCATGAAACGGCCGATCTCCAAGGCGGGCAGGCCCGAGACGGAGCCGTCGCCGTCCGTGCCCCCGGAATAACGGACCTCGACCCGGCCGAACCGCACGTGGGGGGACGAACGGAGTTCGCCGCCCGCAGCCCCCGCCCCGGCGAGAACCGCTGCCAGGACCGCCAGTTCCTCTTCAGTCACGCCGCGCAGGAACTTGAGGTGCCCGATCCCCCGGGACGTGAGCATCCCTGCGAGGCGCTGCAGAAACAGCCCCCCATCGAGGGGCGTTCCCTCCATCAGGATCTCGCCGTCAATGACCACCAGCGACAGGGACTCCTCCGCTTCGAGGGCCGCTGACAGTTCTGCGAACGCCTCGGAGCGCAGAAGGGTGACGCGGGGATGCTGCGCCGCGTAGAGGGCGGCGCCGGAAATGGCCGTAACCAGCGACCTGAGTGCCCCGAGCAGTCGTTGGCGCGTCGCTTCGTTCATCGGTCCCTCGCTTCGGCGAGCCTGAGCGCGGCCCGCGCTGCACCGGCGATCTCGCCCCCGACCGCAGCCGCAGCCTCGCGCAGCAGGCGCAGGGGCTCCTGGCCCGGGAAACGGGGGAGCGAGCGGACCACCTCCAGCTTCACCTGATTGAGGGCCGCGGCGCGCAGCAGGCTCCTGCTGCCCAGAATGCGCGCCAGCTCCGGCAGGGCTGCGGGATCCCCCGTCTCGGCCAGTGCCCGGACCGTGGCGCAGCGCACCTCTGGATCGGCGGCAGCGCCGCCGCGCCGCAGGAGTTCGATCACCTGTGCCCGGACCCGCCGGCTCGCATTACCGTCCACCAACGGCACCGCCATGAGCAGGGTCCCGCGGTCGGAGCTTTCCAGCCCGCGGAGAAGCCACTGCTCCGCCTGGGGATCGCGGAATCCGAGCAGGGTGCGGGCCGCCTCCTGGCGCACCTTGGGATGGGGATGCGCAAGCAGTTTTCTGGCGGATGCCGCGCCGGCCGAGTAATCGAGCTGCCGGAGAAGTACCAGGAGGTTTCGCACGAAGTACCACCGGCCGTCTTCCAGGAGGGCGACGGCGGCAGCGCCGGCCGCGGCGCCGAGCCCCACCAGGCAGTCCATGTACCAGCGCCGGAGCGTTATGGACTCCTCCACCGCCAGCCGGTCCAGCAGAGGCGTCACGCAGGGCGGACCGATCTGCGAGATGATCTGCCGGATCTCGCCGTGGCGCACTTTCCCCCAGATGGCGGGCGCGTCGATCAGGGCCGCCACAAAGGCGGGAGCGCCGATCGCCTCCCGCAGGGCAGCGCCTGCACCGGCCTTTTCCAGAACGTGGATGCGCAGGAACAGCCCCCCCAGGGAACCGAAGTCTCCGGTGGCCAGGTAGTACTCGGCAAGCTCTGCCAGGTTCGACGCAAAGGGGTCGGCTCCGCCGGGCTCCAGGCGGATGATTTCCATGATGACTTCTCCCGTCTTGACCGCCGCGTTTTCCGATTCCAGCTCCAGCCGCAGGGGCTCCAGTTCGGGGAGCACAACCCGTTGCGCCCCTGCCCGCGTCAAGCGGGAGAGGTCGTCCTCATAGGGCTGGGGAACGAAGGACCGGCTGTCCCCTTCCCGCAGAACGGTTTCCAGCCGGCGCGCCATCTCCGTCGCCCCGGCCGGGTGGGACGGCGGGGCCGCGCCGGCGGCCGGAGAGGGATCGGCCAGGCCGAAACGCTGAAAGAGATCGAGCAGTACGGGAGGGATGGATGAGCCGCGCTCGGTCAGGCCCGTGAAGGCCTCCATGACCGCCCCGTCGGACAGGGCCGCGGCAACCCGTTCCGCCATGGCGGGATGGCGCGCCAGGGCCGCAAAGGCACTGCCCAGGAACTGGCGGCGCAACTCGGGGGTGAGCAACTCGGCCAGTTCGGCCAGGCGGGCCGTCTGGCTCTCGTCGCATCCCGGCCCCTGCTCGGCCTCCCGCACGTTGCGGAGAAACGCGGTAATGACCGCATCGTAGCTCTTCTGCCGGCTCTCCGCTGCGCCGCCGAGACAGCCGTTCATGAGCCGGGCCAGTTCCTCAGGCGCCAGGGTGCCGTGATGCCCGGTCACCGTGCCGAAGGGGTCGAGGGTGCCGTCGAGCATCCCCCGCACGTACCGCTCCCAGAGCGAGAGGTCGTCCTGATCGGCCGCGGGGGCCGCAATACGCTCGTCCTCGGTCACGTGGAACAGGCCGTAATCGAGCCCCGTCACCTCGAGCCCCAGGATGGCATCCTCGCTCATCAGCCGCCCCAGGCCGCCCCGCTGGCGGATCTCGTCGCGCCGGAGACCGAGCAGTGTGCAGAACCGGATCAACTCGTCGGCGGAGACGCCCCGTTTCACCGTAAGCAGGGTGAGCCCCCGCTCGGAGAGAAACCGGGCCAGGTCGCGGAACACGAGGTTCCGGCGATCCAGGGGGTGGCCAGCGAAGAGGATGGTGTCGCGCGCGATGCCCACGGTGGCGCGTTCCTCGCCGGCGAGGAGCAGATCCGTCTGGCCGGCGACCTTCTCCGCCGCGGAGCGGATGGCCGGATGCCCCTTCGGGTAGGCCGAGACCGCCCGCCTCAGGATATTCAGCTCGATGATGAACGAGGAGAGGATACCCGGCTCGATGCCGGCAATGCGTATGTCTGAGTTCGTATCAGTCAACCGTGACCGCTCCCGTGACACCGTTCCCGCGACTGCCGGGTCCGGCTCATTGCCGGTGCATCGTAAACGAAAACGGCATACCGTGCAACGTATGCCGTCGAAACCGCTCCGCAGGGGAAAAAGGGGTTGCATAATCGGCCCAGATGGAGAGAATAGCCCTGCCGCGCCGGACGCTACTGGCGCGCAGCAGAGAGGTTCCCGTGACGCCCGACACCCTGCTTCCCCTCCTCGCCGTTCTCCCGCCCCTGGCCTACGGGCTCCTGGCCCTCGCCTGCGCCCGGGTCTGGTTCGGCCGGCAGCGTCCCCGGCCGGGGCACACCCCGCCGGTGACCATCCTCAAGCCGGTGAAGGGGACGGACGCGGAGAGCTTCGAGAACTTCGCCTCCTTCTGCCGCCAGGAGTACGGCGGGCAGTGGCAGATGCTCTTTGCCTGCGCCTCGGCCGACGACCCGGTCATTCCGGTGATCCGTCGCCTCATGGCCGAGTTTCCGGACCGTGACATCGATCTGGTGGTGGACGGCACCATCCATGGCCCCAACTACAAGGTCTCCAACCTGATCAACGCCTTCCCCCGGGCAAGGCACGACATCCTCATCGTCTGCGACAGCGACATCCGCGTCTCCCCCGCCTACCTGGGGGAGGTGATCGCGCCGTTCGCCGACCCGGCGGTGGGGCTCGTCACCTCCCTGTACCGGAGCCCCGGCGTGCGGGGCGCCGCCACGGCCCTGGAGGCCATGGGGTTCACGGTGGAGATGGTGCCGAACGTCATGGTCGCCCAGCGGCTGGAAGGACTCTCCTTCGCCCTGGGCGCCTCCATGGCGGTGCGGCGGGCGGCCCTGGAGTCCATCGGCGGATTCCCGGCCCTGGTCCACTACCTGGCCGACGACTACCAGTTGGGCAACAAGATCCACCGGGCCGGCTGGCGGCTGGAGTTGTCGGACTGTTTCGTGGAGAGCGTCATGCACCGGGAGGACCTGTCCACGATCCTCTCCCGCCAGCTCCGCTGGTGCCGCACCATGCGGGTCTCGCGCCCCGGCGGCTACCTGGGCTCGGGCATCACCCAGCCCGTCCCCCTGGCCTGCCTGGCGCTCCTGGTGTCGGGCTGTTCCGCCACCGGCTGGGGGGCGGTGCTCCTCCTCTACCTGACCCGCGCCCTGGTAGCCCTCGCCTTCAGCCGCCGGTACCTGCGGGACGGCATCTTCCCCCGCTGGCTCTGGCTCCTCCCCCTGCGCGACGTCCTCTCCTTCGCCACCTGGGCCCTCTCCTTCGCCGGCAACCGGGTCCGCTGGCGCGGTCACCTCTTCCGGCTCCTGCCCGGGGGGAAGATCGTGGAGATCGGCTGAGACCTACACGTACACCATCTTCCGCGTCATGCCCCCGTCCACCACGAAATTGGCGCCGGTGACGAATCCCGCCTCGGGCGAGACCAGCCATGCCGCCAGGGATGCCACGTCCTCCGGCGTGCCGACCCGGCCGGCGGGGTGCTGGCTCCGATCCTCCTCCGAATGTGCCGCGGGCCGGCGACGGCTCGCCTTCTGCCATTCGCAGGTCTCGATCCAGCCGGGAGAGATGCAGTTCACCCGCACGCCGGGGCCGAGGGAGACGGCCAGGGCATGGGTGAGCGCCACCAGCCCCCCCTTGGAGGCGGCGTAGGCCTCGGTGTCGGGCTCGGACATGAGCGCCCTGGTGGAGGCAATGGTGACGATGCTGCCGCCGTGGCAGGCCAGGTGCGGGGCGGCATGTTTCGCGCAGAGAAAGGCGCCGGTCAGGTTGGTGGCGATCACCCGCTGCCATTCGTCCAGAGAGCAGTGCTCCAGGGGAACGCTCCGGAAGACGCCGGCATTGCAGACCAGGATGTCCAGCCTGCCGAAGCGCGACGCCGCCCGTTCCACGAGCATGCGCACATCATCCTCCCGGGCCACGTCCGCGGGAACGAACAGCACCCGGCCGAGCCCGGCGAACCCGGCGGCCGTTTCCTCCCCGGCCTCCCAATCGGTGTCGGCCATGATCACGGCACACCCCTTGTCCATCAGTGTCTTCACGACCGCCTTGCCGATACCCTGGGCTCCCCCGGTGACCACGGCAACCTTTCCCCTGAGCGGCATGACAACCTCCTCGCACTGGTATCCACGTTCCATCGCCTGACAAGTGTACCCCATTTTGGCCCTCTGTTTTTCCCCGATCTTCTGCTACCATTGACCGGGCGGCGGACCGGATGCCGCCGGAGGAAGAATAATGGGACGTCATCATTGCATCATCGCCGCGGCGCTTGCCGGGCATCTGGCCGCCGCCGCGGGCGCGGCCCATGCCTGGCACGACGAAACCCACCTGGCAGTCGCCCGGGCGGCCGGCTACCACAAGTGGTACAACGCGGCCGGGCCGGATATCGCCAAGCAGAAGGGGGGAAACATCGAGCAGCGCAACCACTACTGCAACCGGGGCGAGACGGTGACCGCCGGGACGGTCCTCGGCCAGATTGCCCGCTACAACGATCCCTCCGATGAAGAGGGCCATCTCTACGGCGCCATCATCGCCGCGCTCCGGGGATACGAGCGCGCCAGCCGCGAGGGGAAATACGCCGAATACCACCTGGCCTACGCGGCCCACTACCTGGCGGACCTTTCCATGCCCCTCCACAACACCCCCTACGACGACTTCAACCGGAAGCGCCACGAACGAAACGACGGCATCGTGGAGAAAACCGCGCTCCGGAACGTGGGGCGCATCCAGCGGCTCATGGCGCCGGTGGCCTTGGGCAGGGAGAGTTTCGAAGCGGACCTGGCCCGGGAGATTGCGCGGGTCGCCGAAGGCTCCCGCCGGCTGGCGGAACGGATGCGGCGGGAGAACCGAGACATGACCCCGGAGGAGGCCTATGGCCAGCTCGCCCAGAGCGCGGCCCTGCTGGAGGCAGTGCTTGACCGGGTTCAGCAGCCGGGGGATGGGCGATGACTGACGAGCGGCGATCCGAGCAGGTCGTGCCGGACCTTCTGGCGCGCCCCTACTGGATATTCGACATGGACGGCACCCTGACGGAGCCGGTGCACGACTTTGCCGCCATCCGGGCCGCCCTGGGGGTGCCGGAGGGATGCGACATCCTCGGCCACCTTGATGCTCTGCCCGAGGAGGAGTCGCGGCGCCTCCACAGAGCTCTGGACGAAATCGAGATCGAGTTGGCGGGCCGGGCCGAGGCGTCCGCCGGGGCCCGGCGCCTGGTGGAGGCCCTGGACCGGCGCGGTGTGCGCATGGGGATCGTAACCCGTAATACGCGGCAGGTGGCACTGCGGGTGCTGGAAAGCATCGGCGTGGGGGGGTACTTTCCCGCCGACCGGATCCTTGGACGCCATGACGCCCTTCCCAAACCCGAACCGGACGGCATCCTCCGCCTGACAGACTCCTGGGGGACCACCGGGCGGTCCGCGGTTATGGTGGGGGATTACCTCTTCGACCTCCAGTGCGGCCGGTCGGCGGGGGCGCTCACGGTGCACGTGGACCGGACGCGCGCGTTCCACTGGCCCCAGTTCACCGACCTGGCAGTGGCAAGCCTGGAAGAACTGGCCGAACTGGTGGAACGGGGCGTCAGCCGAGGGTGAACGAGAAGGTGGCCCCCCGGCCGATCTCGCTCTCGGCCCAGACCATGCCGCCGTGGCGCTCCACGATCCGGCGGACGATGGCCAGCCCCATGCCGGTGCCGGAGAACTCATCGGGGCCGTGGAGCCGCTCGAAGGAGCCGAACAGCCTGTGAACATAGCGCATATCGAAGCCGGCACCGTTATCGCGGACAAAATAGACGTTCTGCCCGTTGCGTGACTCCGCACCGAACTCGATCCTGGGCCGTTCGACCCGCGCCGTGAACTTCCAGGCATTGCCCAGGAGATTTTCGAGCAGAACCCTGAGCAGGCGCGGATCGCCGGAACCATTGATCCCGTCGGCAACCGCAAGGTCCACCTTCCGGTCCGGCTCCCGCTCGGCCAGATCGCGCGCCACCGCGCGTGCCAGCGCGCTCAGGCTGATGCTGCGCCGCTGGATGTCCTCCCGCGAGACGTGGGAGAGACTCAGGAGCCCATCCACCAGTTCACCCATGTTCACCGCGGCCCGACCGATGCGCGCCAGGCAGTGGCGGCCGGTGTCGTCGAGGCGGTCCCGGTAGTCGTCCTGGAGAATCCGCACGTAACCGGCGATATGCCGCAACGGCGCCCGCAGATCGTGGGAGACCGAGTGGCAGAACGACTCCAGGTCGGCGGTGCGCTCCCGGACCCGCGCTTCCAGGTCGGCGTTAAGCGGCGGATTTCCTCCTCGGCGGCCCGGCGGTCGGTGACGTCGTGCAGGAGCCAGACCTCGCCCGATTCGTACTGGTAGCCGAAAAATTCAATGTGGCGGATCGTGCCGTCCTTGCGCCTGAGCGGCATGATGCGGGGGAAGCGCATGCCCGCCGCGCGGTCCGCCTCATAGACGGCGCGGACCTCTGCGGCCTGCTCGCCGTGGAGGGTCGTGAACCACTTGTCCAGAGTGTCAAGTTCATGGCGGCGGTAGCCGGTTATCTCTTCCACGGCCCGGTTGACCAGGAGCCGGTTCTCCTCCCGGTGGGCAGCACCGGCCGGCAGGTGCTCCACCATGATCCGTAGCCGGTGCTCGCTGGTGCGCAGGGCCTTTTCCACCCGTTTCCGCTCGCTGATGTCCCGGGCAAAGCCGTAGACGATCTCGCGGCCGCTGACGTTCGCGTATTTGACGGACACCTCCTTGGGAATGTCGCGGCCGTCCCGTGTCCGGTGGAACGAATCCATGACGAACCCGCCCTGGAGCCTCACCGTCTCCCACATGGTGGGCCAGCGGCCGGGAGGGACCAGGGGGTCCACGTCGCTGATGCTCATGGCAAGGAGTTCCTCCCGGGAATAGCCGAGATTCCCGCATGCGGCCCGGTTGGCGTACACCAGGCGCCCCTGGCGGTCCACCCAGAAAATTTCGTCGGTGGCATCATCAACCACCGCCCCCATCAGGACGAGCTGTTCCTCACTCCGCTTGCGGGCGGTAATGTCGAAGATGGTCCCCACCATCCGGGCCGGGCGGCCGGCGTCATCGTGGTCCACGGCGGTCCCCCTCGCCTGGACCCACACGGTGGCGCCGTCACCCCGCAGGATGCGGTATTCCAGGGTGGCCGAGATGCGGCTCCCATCCATGAGCTCCCTGATGACCGGCACACATGCGGGCCGATCGTCAGGATGAACGATCGATTCGATAAATGCGCTGTTGAAAACGGTATGGCCCGAAGGGTAGCCGATAAGGGTGCGGTATCCCTCACTCAGCTCCAGCCGGTCCGCGCGCAGGTCCCAATCCCAGAAACCGTCGGTGGCGGTTTCAAGGATCAGGGCAAGGCGTTCGCAATTCATTCCGTGCTCCGAAAAAAGAGGTTTTACCACGTCTAAATAGCATAAGTTTGCAACTGTAAATTATTCGCGACAAGGCTGTAAACAGTTTTAATCTTTAAGGGTTATTTTCTTCTATCCAATGGACGCCTACTCACGGAGCGGCAAAATGGTGGTGACAGGACTGGGACAATGCTGCTGGGACACGCTGACCGAGGTGGGGGAGTTCCCCCTGCCCGACAGCAAGACGGAGACCCTCCGGTGGGAGGAACAGGGGGGTGGACCGGCGGCCACGGCCCTGGTGGCCTTGGCCCGGCTGGGCCTGCGGTGCCGCTTTGCCGGGGTGGTGGGGGACGATGCCGCGGGTACGCTGATCCGCAACGGACTCAGCCAGGAAGGAATCGATGTGTCCGGCCTGCTGACCCGGCCGGGAGCCGCCTCCCAGCGGGCCTTCATCATGGTCGAACGGACCGGCGGGCGGCGGACCATCGTCTGGCAGCGCCCCACCGGCGCTCCCCTGTCCCCTGCGGAACTTGAGGAGCAGTTCTGGTCCGGCAGCGCCTTCCTCCACCTGGACGGGCTCATGGAAGAGGCGTCCCTCCATGGGGCCCGGGAGGCCCGGCGCCGGGGAATTCCGATCATGGTGGACGCGGGCCGGATGCGCCCGGGGATGCGGGAGCTGGCGGGACTCTGCGATTACCTGGTGGCAGCGGAACAGTTCTTTCTCGACCTGGGCTGGAACGGGTCTGAGGAGCACTTCGCGCGGCTGGCCGACGGCCTCGGCCCGCCGGCGGTCACCGTCACCCGGGGCGACCGGGGAAGCCTCACCCGGCACGGCGGGACGACCTGCCACGTGCCGGCGTTTCCCGTTGCAGCCCTGGACACCACGGGTGCTGGCGATGTCTTTCACGGAGGCTACCTGTTCGGGCTCATCAAGGGATGGCCGTTGCGGGAGACGGTGGTCTTCGCATCGGCCGCCGCTGCCCTTTCATGCCTTCACCTGGGTGCCCAGCGGGGAGCGCCCCGGCTGGACGAGGTTAGTCGGTTCCTCGCCGACCGGGGCATTTCCGTGCCGTCTGCCTGAAGCGGGACACAACACCACATGAACGAGGTCAATCCATGAAACACCTCATGACGTACCCTGTCCTGATCCCTCTCGCCCTGATCCTGGGCATGGCCCCCTTCCTGCCGGAGCCGCACCTGGTCGAGAAGATCCGGATGCTGTCGGCCGGGACCCTGTCGCGTCCCATCGACATCTTCGATCTGTTCTGGCATGCCTGGCCCCTGGCGCTGCTGGGCTTCAAGGCTGGCCGGGACCTGGGCCGGCGTGTTTCGGGGAGGAGGGGACAATGAAAGGGAAAAGCTCGTCCGGCGCCACCCTTGTCTGGTCGTCTGAGCATGGCCGGATCTGTCCGGGCTGCGGCAAGCCGGTTGCAGCCTGCTCCTGCCGGAAAAAGGGCGCGGCACCGGCCGGAGACGGCATTGTGCGGGTCAGACGCGAAACAAAGGGGCGGGGCGGCAAGACGGTAACCGTGATCACGGGAGTTCCCCTGGACGAGGCGGGGGTCAGGGAGCTTGCCGGTGAGCTCAAGCGCCGCTGCGGCACCGGCGGCACCGTGAAGGAGGGGGGCATGGAGATCCAGGGCGATCATGCCGACCTCCTGGTAGCCGAGCTCACGCGGCGGGGGTTCACCGTCAAGCGGGCGGGAGGATGAAGGGACGGCCGCTCAGGCGCGGCGTTCCGCCACCACCAGATAGGGTGCGGCTGACGAACGGTTGCCCTGGCGGCAACGCCAGACATTGAAGCACGCCGGCGGCAGGGATGCGGCCCAGGCGTCCACGACCGCCTCCTCTTCCGGCCCGCCGGGATGACCGGTATAGACCGCCACCGTAACGATGCCGCCGGGCAGGAGCAACTCCGCCGCCTGGCCCAGGGCCGCCCCGGTGGTCGCCGGGGTGGTGATCGTGCCGTTCTCCGCGCCGGGCAGAAATCCCAGGTTGAACACCACGGCGGTCACCGGGCCGGGCACCAGTTCCGCCAGCCGCTCGTGACCGCCGTTGACCAGCTCCACCCGCGCCCCGCATCCGGCCGCTTCCAGCCGCTGCGCCGTGGCGGCCAGGGCCGCGTCCTGGATATCCAACGCCCAGACCCGCCCCACCGGCCCCACCAGCGCAGCGAGAAAGAGGGTATCATGGCCGTTGCCGCAGGTTGCGTCGACCACCCGGTCCCCCGGCTTCACCCGCTCGCGCAGGAAGAAGTGCGCCAGCGGGACCGCACCGCTGAGCCCCCTAGCCACTACGCTTCCCCACCAGAGTCAGCACCGCCGGCAACACCAGGATGAACGCGGTCTGGCAGGCCACCATGCCCAGGCTCATGACTGCCCCGATGCTGAAGACCCCCTGGTGGCGGGCCACCATGAGCGCGCCGAAGCTCGCCATGATGGTGAGTGTATTGTAGATGACGCCCAGGCCGGTGCTGCTCATGATGACCGAGGCGGCGTCCCCCTCTTCCCGGCGGAAGCGGTTGATGATGTATATCCCCGAGTCCACGGCAATGCCGAGGATGAGCGGCAGCACGATGATGTTGGCAGAGTTGAAGGGAATGCCGGCCAGCCACATGCCCCCCACCATGAGGAGCATCCCCACCACCAGCGGCACGAGCCCCACCAGGGTATAGACCAGGCTGCGGAAGGTAATGAACAGGATCAGTACGATTGCGCCGAAGGCATAGACGAACGCCCGCAGGTAGGCGTCGCGCATGATGGTCATGGATTCGTAGACCATGACCGGCTCGCCGTTGGCCCGGGGAGCCACGCTGCGCACCTGGTCCAGGAACCGCTTCAGGGGCTCGCGCTCGAAAATCTCCTGCCGGGGCGCCACCTGGAGCAGATAGGTGCCGTTTTTCCCCACGAAGCGTTCCCTGAGTTGCGGAGGCACGTCTGCCTCGGTTACCGGCCGGGCGGCGAGGCTTGCCGTGAGCTGCTGGATCTGTTCCGGGAACGAGGCGAGCATCCCCCCCTGGAAATCCCGGAGCATGCCGAGGGCATTGCGGTCCTTTTCCTTCTCAAGGGTGGCAAAGAACCGGTCAAGGGTGGCGAGGAAGGCCCCCACCCGGGCGGCCTCGGGTCTCTTTTCCGCGTCGAGCCGTCCCTTGAACCGCTCCACGGATGTGCGGAACTTCTCGAACACCGTGGGGAGTTCCATGACCCGCAGATCCTCCTCGTAGGGAACCGGTTTCACATCGGCCAGTTCTTCCCGCAGCGCGGCCAGTTCCCGGAGCTTGGCATCCTGATCGTCGGGAACGAACGTAAGGAGGCTCACCACGTGGTCGACCGTCGGCAACTGCTCCAGGCGGGCCGTGAGCATCCTGGCCTCGGCCGGCGTCGCAGCGGTCACTTCGGCGAAGTAGCCCGCGTTCTCCCTGCTCCTCATAAGCTTGTAGGCATACTCCACCGACTCGAGCCCCCGGGCCTGCAGGTTAAGGAGGTTGTAGTCGAAGCGGGTATCGGCCAGCGGATAGAGCGAAGCGAGGCAGAGCAAAACGGTGATCCCCACGATGATCCGCGGATGGCCGAAGAGAAACGCCTCCAGCCGCGCGAACCGGGGCGAGCGCCTCAGCAGGCTGGCGGCGCGCATCTCCCGCTCGGCCTCCCTCGTTTTGCGCAGCGGCACGAGAAGGACCAGGGCCGCGGGCAGGGTGGTGAAGGTGACGGCCACGCAGACCGCAATGCCGAGGGAGGCGATGATCCCCAGCTCCGCAATTCCCCGGAAATCGGTGAAGGTAAAGGTGAAAAACGCCGCGGCCGTGGTGGCGGCGGCCATGACAATGGCGAGCATGTTCCGGCCGAGCCCCGTGTTCACGGCATCCAGTTCAGCGGCGCCGAGCCCCAGCTCTTCCTGGTAGCGGAGCACTACCTGGATGCCGTACTCGATGCCGATGCCGATCAGCATGATCGCAAAGACCATGGAAAGGATGTTCAGGTGCCCGACCACCAGGGTCGCCACGCCGAAGGAGACGCAGATGGCCACCACCAGGGAAACCATGGCGGCCGCCACGTTCAACACCCCCCGGAAAGCCGCCAGCAGGAGGACCACGGTCAGGGCCAGTGAGAGACCCGTTGCCAGAGTGATGTCCCGCTCGCTGGTGGCCATCTCCTCGTACTCCAGGACCGGCGTGCCGGTGAGCCCCACGGTCACGCCGGCGAACTCGGGGAGGGCCTTGAGTTCCGCCACCCGGGCGCGGACCACGCGGATCGCCTCTTCGGCCGGAACGAAGCTTGCGACATCCCGCACCGGCCTGACCGTCACGATCTGCATCCGCTGGGCCCGGGCCAGTGCCGAGTCTCCCCCGAGGAAGACCTCTTCAAGGGAAAAAGAGCCTTTGCCGCCGCCAAAGGAGGCAATGCCGCCTCCCAGCTTGTCGAGCATGAAGACGAGTCCCGCCCGTTCCCGGTCGTGGCCGGCGGAAGAATCGGCCGCCGCCGTGTAAACGTCCATGCGTGTGGTAAGATGGGTAAAGAGGGTCTGGACCGACGGCGCCGCGGCGAGGTCCTTCAGCACCGGCTCGGCCAGGGCGAGGTTTTCGCGGAGCGACCGCAGCTCGTTCAGGGGAAGGAGCAGCAGGCCGTGCTCCCGGAAAAAGGGGAGGCCGTTGGGGTGAAAGACGTCACGGAAGCGCGTCCGGTCGGCCGAGAGGTCTGCGGCCAAGCGTTCGGCAAAGGCCGAGGCCCCGGCCTGATCGTCACTCTCGATGACCACGACGATCTCTTCCCGGTCGCCGAATTCCGCCCGGTTGGCGCGGTAATCCTGCTGGAACGGCGCGTTCTTCGGCATCAGGTCGTCGCGGCCGGTCAGGAAGCGCATCTCCTGCCAGGTGTAGAGCACCGAGAGCGCCGCCAGCAGGAGCGACACCCCGAGAACGAGGCGCGGATGGCGTGCGACGAAGCCAAAAAGCCCTGTAAAACGTTTTCTGTCGTTTGTGTGCTGCATGAACTCCTCCCCACATGCCAAAACCTCGGCACGATACCATAGCCCACCCGACGGGCGCAATCGTCTCGTGCCGTAGGGCCCGGGGCGGCAGCCTCGCCAGCACGGAGGCCAGTAAGCATTGAAAACGGTGTATTTTATGTTAAATCTGTGATATTAAACACCGATTGTTGTTGGCTGCCCACGGTTGGCGGGCCGATATCCAGATGCATTGCCCAAGGAGCAGAGCCGGGATGAAAATTTCAAAAAATCCCATTTCGCATGCACTCACGTCGTTCAATGATGCAGCACGGGAAACAGTCGGCACTATCGCCGCACGCAAGTCGGGGAAAATACATCACCTCCCCGCTACCATTTGGAAAAAAAAGGAATCAACGGTATCGAGCCCCCTCGATATCGCCATCGAGCGGACCCAGGAATTCTTCTTCCGCGAGCAGCTCCCTGCCGGCTACTGGTGGGCCGAGCTGGAGTCCAACGTCACCATAACCGCCGAATACATCATGCTGTTCCACTTCATGGGGCTGGTGAACCGTGAAAAAGAGCGGAAGATGGCCAACTACCTTCTCCGCCAGCAGACCACGGCGGGCTACTGGACCCTGTGGCACGGCGGCCCCGGCGACCTTTCCACCACCATCGAGGCCTACTTCGCCCTGAAGCTCGCCGGCTACCCGGCCGACCATCCGGCCATGAGCAAGGCCCGGGCGTTCATCCTGGAGCATGGCGGCATCCTCAAGGCGCGGGTCTTCACCAAGATATTCCTTGCCCTGTTCGGCGAGTTCTCCTGGCTGGGGGTTCCCTCCATGCCCATCGAGATGATGCTGCTCCCCACCGGCTTCACCTTCAACATGTACGAGTTTTCCAGTTGGTCGCGGGCAACCATCATCCCCCTCGCCATCGTCATGGCGGAGCGGCCGGTGCGCAAACTGCCCCCCTGGGCCCGGGTGCAGGAGCTCTACGTGCGCCCCCCGCGGCCCACGGACTATACCTTTACCAAGGAAGACGGCATCCTCACCTGGAAGAACATCTTCATCGGCATCGACCACGTGCTGAAGGTATACGAGGCGAGCCCCATCCGACCGGGCCGGAAAAAGGCCATGGCCATCGCCGAGAAGTGGGTGCTGGAGCACCAGGAGCCCACCGGCGACTGGGGGGGCATCCAGCCCGCCATGCTCAACTCGGTGCTGGCGCTCCACGTGCTCGGCTACGCCAACGACCATCCGGCCGTGGCCAGAGGCTTCAGGCCCTGGCCAACTTCTGCATCGAGGGTGACGACGAACTGGTCCTCCAGTCCTGCGTCTCGCCGGTATGGGATACGGCCCTGGGCCTCATGGCCATGGTCGACTCGGGAGTTCCCACCGATCACCCCTCCCTCTCCAAGGCGGCCCAGTGGCTTCTGGACCGCGAAGTCCGCAGGCCGGGCGACTGGAAGATCAAGAGCCCCGATCTGGAGCCGGGCGGCTGGGCCTTCGAGTTCATGAACGACTGGTACCCGGACGTGGACGACTCGGGCATCGTCATGATGGCCATCAAAAACGTGAAGGTAAAGGACCAGCGGGCCAAGGAGGATACCATCACCCGCGGCATTGCCTGGTGCCTGGGCATGCAGAGCAAGAACGGCGGCTGGGGGGCCTTTGACAAGGACAACACCAAGCACATCCTCAACAAGATCCCCTTTGCCGACCTGGAGGCCCTCATCGACCCCCCCACGGCAGACCTGACCGGCCGCATGCTGGAGCTCATGGGGACCTACGGCTACCCCAAGGACCACCCCGCAGGGGTCAGGGCGCTGAAGTTCATCCGCGAGACCCAGGAACCGGAGGGCCCCTGGTGGGGACGCTGGGGGGTCAACTACATCTACGGGACCTGGTCGGTCATGTCCGGCCTTGCCGCCTTTGGCGAAGACATGAGCCAGCCCTGGATCCGCAAGGCAGTGGAATGGCTCATGTCGCACCAGAACGAGGACGGCGGCTGGGGCGAATGCTGCGAGTCGTACATCGATCCCCGGTTGGCCGGCACCGGCCCCAGCACGGCGTCACAGACCGGATGGGCCTTCTCACGCTCCTTGCCGCAGGCGAGGTGGCAAGCTCGTCCGTGGTGCGGGGCGTCCAGTACCTCCTCGACACCCAGAAGCCCGACGGGACCTGGGACGAGGACGCCTTCACCGGCACGGGCTTCCCGAAGTTTTTTATGATCAAGTACCACATCTACCGGAACTGTTTCCCGCTCATGGCGCTGGGACGCTACCGGGCGCTTGCGGACAAAGGGCTCTGACAGCCTCGACAAGTAAGTGGATTACGCGTAGGGGCGGTTCACCAACCGCCCCTACATCAGTTTTGAAGGCACTATGAAGGTTTTCGTCACCGGCGCGACCGGTTTCATAGGGGCGAGCATCGTCCGGGAATTGCTGAAGGACGGCTGCCACGTGCGGGTGCTTGCCCGCCCGGGTTCCGACCGCCGAAACCTCGCGGGGCTCGACGTGGAGATCTGCGAAGGGGATCTCCGGGACCGGCAGGCGCTGGAACACGGTCTTGCCGGCTGCGAGGTTCTCTATCACGCCGCCGCCGACTACCGGCTCTGGACCCGCACGCCGGCAGCCATGTATGCGGCCAACGTGGACGGCACCCGCAACATCCTGGAGGCGGCCCTGCGGCGCGGCATCGCCAGGGTGGTCTACACCAGCAGCGTGGGGACCCTCGGCAACCCCGGCAACGGCACCCCCGGCACCGAGACGACGCCGGTCACCTTCGCCGACATGGTCGGCCACTATAAAAAGAGCAAGTTCCTGGCCGAGCGGGAAGCGGAGGCGTTCATCGCCCGGGGCCTCCCGCTGGTGATCGTGAATCCCTCCACGCCGGTGGGCCCCCACGACGTGAAACCGACCCCCACGGGCAAGATCATCGTCGACTTCCTGAACCGGAAGATGCCCGCCTACCTGGACACCGGCCTCAATATCATCGACGTGGAGGACTGTGCCCGGGGACACCTGCTGGCGGCGCGGCACGGCCGGGTCGGCGAAAAGTACATCCTGGGGCACGAGAACCTGACCCTGCGGGAGATCTTCGCCCTGCTGGCCACGCTCACGGGGATTCCGGCGCCCAGGGTGCGTCTCCCCCACGCCCCGATCCTCATGGCCGCTTACGTGAACGAGGCCCTGGCCAGGCTCACGGGTAAAGAGCCGCTCATCCCGCTGGCAGGGGTGCAGATGGCCAAAAAATTCATGTTCTTCGAATCGTCCAAGGCGACGGAGGAGCTGGGGCTCCAACGCCGTCCCGCCGTGGATGCCTGCGCAGGGCCGTGGAGTGGTTCCGCGCCAACGGGTATGCCCGGTGAACTGAGGCCGAAGGCGAAGGATTCCCTTTGCCCTCGGCCGGGAGGTAACGCATGTCCACGCTGCTCGACACAATCACCTGCCCCGCCGATCTGAAAAAGATCCCGCGGGACCAACTCCCGGCTCTGGCCGAGGAGATCCGCGCCTTTCTTCTGGAAACCGTATCCCGCACCGGTGGCCACCTGGCCTCGAACCTGGGGGTGGTCGAACTCTCCATTGCCCTCCACTACTGTTTCGACTCGCCAACGGACCGGTTCGTCTGGGACGTGGGACACCAGGCCTACACCCACAAGATCCTCACCGGCCGCCGCGACCGCTTCCACACCCAGCGCCAGTACCACGGCATCAGCGGCTTCCCCAAGCGGAGTGAATCGTCCCACGATGCCTTTGACACCGGGCACTCCTCCACCTCCATCTCGGCGGGGCTCGGCATGGCCATGGCCCGGGAGCTGCGGGGTGGAAGCAACAAGGTGGTAGCCGTCATCGGCGATGGCTCCATGACCGGCGGCATCGCCTTCGAGGCCCTCAACCAGGCGGGGCACCTGAAGAAAAACCTCATCGTCGTGCTCAACGACAACGAGATGTCCATCTCCCCCAACGTGGGGGCCTTTTCCTCCTTTGTCTCCCGCAAGCTCACGGGCAGCTACTTCCGCGAGTTGAAGAAGGAGGTCCAGGGGCTGCTGCAGAACATCCCGGCCATCGGCAAGGACATCCTCCAGTTCGCCCGCCGGGCCGAGAACTCCCTCAAGGGGTTCCTGACCCCGGGGATGCTCTTCGAGGCCCTGGGCTTCGACTACATCGGCCCCATCCAGGGCCACAACCTGCCCCAGCTTCTGGAGGTGTTCGAGAATGCCCGGGGACTGGATGGCCCGGTGGTGGTCCACGTCATGACCACCAAAGGCAAGGGGTATGCCCCGGCGGAGACGAACCCGTCCGCATTCCACGGGGTCGGCCCCTTTGACGTGGCCACCGGCAAAACCACCGGCGGCAAACCGGGGGCAGCCTCCTATACCGGCATCTTCGGGGATACCCTGGCGCAACTGGCCCGGGAAAACGGAAAAATCGTCGCCATCACCGCGGCCATGCCCGACGGCACCGGCCTTACGGGCTTCGCGAAAGAGTTCCCCGAGCGCTTCTTCGACGTGGGGATCGCGGAGCAGCACGCCGTCACCTTTGCGGCGGGGCTGGCGGCCGAAGGCTTCCGTCCCGTGACCGCCATCTACTCCACCTTCCTCCAGCGGGCCTACGACCAGGTGTTCCACGACGTCTGCCTCCAGAACCTGCCGGTCGTCTTCGCCCTGGACCGGGGGGGGGTCGTGGGCGACGACGGCCCCACCCACCACGGGGTCTTCGACCTGTCGTACCTGCGGCACCTGCCCGGCATGACCCTGATGGCGCCCAAAGACGAGAACGAACTGCGCCACATGCTCAAGACCGCCGTGTCCCACGACGGCCCCATCGCCCTGCGCTACCCCCGCGGTGCCGGCTATGGCATCCCCCTGGACCAGGAGCTCCGGGAGATTCCCATCGGCACAGGCGAAACCCTGGCGGAAGGAGACGACGTCGCCATCATTGCCATTGGCATCACGGTCCTGCCCGCCCTTGAGGCGGCACGGACCCTGGCGGAGAAAGGAATCCGGGCCATGGTGATCAACGCCCGCTTCGTCAAGCCCCTGGACCGGGACCTGATCCTCCGGGCGGCCCGCCGGACCGGCTGCATCATCACCGCTGAGGAAAACGCCCTGCAGGGAGGCTTCGGCAGCGCAGTGCTCGAACTCCTCGCCGACGAGGGGATGACCGGCGTGCGGGTGAAGCGGCTCGGCATCCCCGACCGGTTCGTGGAGCAGGGTCCCCAGCCGCAGCTCCGTGCCGACTTGGGCATCGACGCCGCCGGCATCGCCGCTGCGACCGAGGCATTCCTGGCGGCAAAGGGGGCCTCGGCGCCCGCTCTCTCGATGGTCAAATGATCCGGCTTTTCACGAGGCCCCTGGCCTCCAGCCTGCCCCGACCATGACGAAACAGACATACATGTGAAAGGAATTGCCGTTCAATGCGCTTTCCCTGGCGACTCAACTACGACCTGACCCGATACATCATCAGCAACAAGCTCAACAAGGTGGAGAAGTTTCCCCTGGTCCTCATGCTGGAGCCGACCCACCTCTGCAACCTGGCCTGCTCCGGCTGCGGCCGCATCCGCGAGTATGCCGACACCATCCAGCAGATGATGAGCCTGGAGGAATGCCTCCGCTCCGTGGACGAATGCCCGGCCCCCGTGGTCACCATCACCGGGGGCGAACCGTTCCTCTACACCCACATCTACGAACTGATCCCGGAGGTGCTCGACCGGGGCAAGCACGTCTACCTCTGCACCAACGGCCTGCTGCTGGAAAAGGCCCTGGAAAACATCAAGGTTCACCCCAACTTCTACCTGAACGTCCACATGGACGGCCTGGAAGAGACCCACGACCGGATCCTGGAACGCAAGGGGACCTTCAAGGTGGCCATCGAGGGGATTCGAAAGGCAAAGGCCATGGGGTTCCGGGTCTGCACCAACACCACCATCTTCAAGGACACGGACCTGGTGGAGATCGAAATGCTCTTCTCGCTCCTGACCGAACTAGGGGTGGACGGCATCCTCGTGGCGCCGGGCTTCGACTACGAGGCCGTGGGTGAAGACCTCTTCCTCCAGCGGCGCGAGATCCAGAAGAAGTTCGAGGAAGTCTACCGGATGAGCAAGCGGTTTCGCTTCTGGTCGACCCCCATGTACCTGCGCTTCCTCAAGGGGGAGAAACAGCTTGAGTGCACCCCCTGGGGCAATCCCACGCGCAACCCCCTGGGGTGGAAGGCGCCCTGCTACCTCATCACCGACACCCATCACCCCACCTTCCGGGAGATGATGGAAAAGACCGAGTGGGACCGCTACGGCGTGGGCAAGGATCCCCGCTGCGCCCAGTGCATGATGCACTGCGGCTTCGAGCCGACGGTGGTCTCGGAAATCGGCAAGAGCTGGAAGGATATTCTGGAAATGACGATCTGGAACATGACGTGAATCCGGCCGGCCAAAGGCCGATGAAGATTCCCAGAGATCATTGCCACACCAACGTCAAAGCCGGCACCGTTCGAAGCGGTGCCGGCTTTGACGTTGCCCATCAACACAGCCTGCTCGGCAGTCGTGGCGTCCCGATGTCTTTCAGGCAGCCGCCTCCCCTGCCGCGGCCAGCCCGGCCAGATCGTCCTCCCCGAACACCCGGTCGATGTCCAGGATCATGAGAAACGCATCGCCGTGTTTCCCCATGCCCTTCAGGAACGAGGTGTCAAGCTTCGTCCCGATACGGGGCGCAGGCTCGATGTTCCCTCCCTCCAGTTCGAACACCTCCTGCACCGAGTCGGCAAGCATCCCCAGTACCAGCGTCTCCATTGCCGTCTCCACCTCGACTACGATGATGCACGTGTCGATGCTGCGCTCGGTTTCGGGCATCCCGAACTTCTGCCGCAAGTCGATTACCGGCACTACGCTCCCGCGCAGGTTGATCACCCCGCGCATGAATCCGGGCGTCTGCGGAACCTTGGTGATGCTGCTCCATTCCAGTATCTCCCGTACCTTGGCCACGTCCACCGCAAATACTTCCCCGGCAAGGGTGAAGGTCAGGTACTGCTGCGTTTCTGTTGTGTCTGCGTGTGCCATCGCTCTCTCCTAGAATTTCTCGAACTGGTCGTCCAGGTGATCGGTGTCCAGGTTCAGATCCACCCCGCCGCCTACCGCTACTTTTCGCGGCGGCGCTGGCTCGGCATGGTAGCCGTTGGATGTGCCGTGACCCAGATGAGGGATTGCTGCCTTTTTCTTGGCAACGGGCCGACGGGCCGCACTCCGGCTCGACGCGCCACGATCATCGGTCCGGAAGAATGAAATGGTTGCCTGCAGTTGTTCGGCCTGGCTGGCCAGTTCTTCGCTGGTGGAGGCCATCTCTTCGCTGGCGCTGGCGTTCTGCTGGATCACCTGGTCAAGCTGCTGGATCGCTTTGTTGATCTGCTCAGCGCCCGTGTCCTGCTCTTTGCACGCGGCGCTGATCTCCTGCACCAGTTCCGCGGTCCGCTGGATGTCCGGCACGATCCGCGTCAGCATCTCGCCGGCTTCTTCCGCTACCTGAACGCTTGAGGCAGACAGCTCGCTGATCTCGCCCGCCGCCTTCTGGCTCCGCTCGGCAAGCTTTCTGACTTCGGCCGCTACCACGGCGAACCCTTTGCCGTGTTCGCCGGCACGGGCCGCTTCGATGGCCGCGTTCAGGGCCAGCAGGTTCGTCTGGCGGGCGATCTCTTCGATGATCGAGATCTTGGAGGCGATTTCCTTCATGGCCACGACGGTTTCGGCCACGGCCGTGCCACCCTGTTTGGCGTCGGCGGCGCTCTTGAGGGCGATCTTTTCGGTCTGGGTGGCGTTGTCGGCGTTCTGCCGGATGTTGGAGCTCATCTGTTCCATGGAGCTGGAGGCTTCTTCGGCAGCAGCAGCCTGCTCGGTGGCACCCTGGCTCATTTCCTCGGAGCTGGAGGAGAGCTCCTGGCTGCCGGCGGCCACGTTGTCCGCTGCGCTCTTCACGTCAGCTACCACTCCCTTCAGCTTCTCGACCATGTTGTGCATGGCCGCATACACGCCTGTTTCCGCCTTGCCGGTGGTATCGAAAGCGATGCGCAAATCGCCATCCGCAAGCCGGTTGGCAATATCGGAAATCGCCGTCGGCTCACCGCCAAGCTGCCTGAGGAGCACCCGCGTAATGACCAGCCCCATGACTACCGCAAGGACGATACAGGCAATCAGAGCGCCGGCGATCATGATGCGCGCCGAAGCATAGAGTTTATCGCCACGCGCGCTGGCATCTTTGGCCTCCTGCGTATTCAGCGTCTTGAGCTTGTCGATCAGGGCTCCGGCTTCGTTGTACAGTTTGCGCGAGTTTGCATTCAGGAGGGCGGCTGCTTCCTGGGCTTTATTCTGCCGGGACAGTTCGATGATCGGTTTGCCTTCATTCAGGTATTCCTGCCATTTTGTGCTGAACTCCTGAAGCATTTGCTTCTCTTCCGGCGTTGCCAGCAATGGTTCGTATTCCTTCTGGTGCTCGGCAATACTCTTGACGAGCCCTGCCATTCTCTCTTCGTACGCTTTCTGCCCGGCACTCTCCATCTCAACGATGTGCTGCAGCTCAAGACGGCGGTAGCTGGCGAAATCCAACTGCATGGCCGATATTGCGTTAAGGCTGGGGATCCAGTTCTCAGCCATGTCAGTTCCCGTCTCATTGACTCGTGACAGCTCGAATATGGAAAAGATTCCAAGAAAAGCCGCCAGGAGTACGACCACCATGAATGATACGGCCAGTTTGCTTGAAACCTTGAGGTCCTCGAACCACTTCATGCGCTGCCTCCTTGTTGGGTGTTGTTGCGGGATCCGCGTTGTTCCCGATGGCGCCGGGTGCACACGCCGTCACACCATCTCCCCTCCGGAATGGGGGAGCGAAGAAGATGAGCGGGTGCCGGGGCCGGACCATGGGCAGGCTTGGCAAGCCACACGTGGTCACATCATGGGAATGCCCCGTGTCGGCCGGGGCGTCGCACATTCTCTGTATGTTGTATTCGGATTGGAGGGATGATTTCTCTATCAGCGGATTGCGAGGTGGGATTTCGAAAAACCCCAAAGCAGGGATGGGAACGGTGCGGCTCTGGTCAGCGGAGCGGGGTGAGCCCTTCGCGAATGGCGTACTTGGTCAGTTCCGCGACACTGTAAAGATTGAGCTTTTTCATGATGCTATGGCGCTGGGTCTCGATGGTCTTGAGACTCACCCCGAAGGCAAAGGCGATCTCTTTTGTGCTTTTGCCGGCGGCAATCAGTTGCAGCACCTCCCGCTCGCGGAGGGATAGAAGGGTATGGGTCAGGAGGGAATCATCGGGAATCCGTTCCATGTAGGCCCGTATGATCATCTCGGTGATCCGGGGCCCAAGGTAGGGCTCGCCCGCGGCCACGTGGCGGATGGCCGAAACCAGTTCGTCCTGGCTGCAGTCCTTGAGCAGATAGCCTTGGGCGCCGGCCCTGAGAACATCCAGGACAAACCGCCGCTCCGACTCCATGGACAGGACAAGAACCCGGGTGCGGGAGAATTCCGCCACGATACGGCGGGTGGCCTCGATACCGTTCATGCCGGGCATCGCTATGTCCATCACCACCACGTCAGGCCGAAGTTTCCGGGTGAGCTCGATGGCCGTTGCCCCGTCGCACGCAACCCCGACGACCTCCAGATCGGAATGCTCGCTCACGAGAGCCCGCAGCCCCTCCAGCACGATCCGGTGATCATCGACCAACAGTACCCGCAGCATCACGGTGCCCCTCTCTGGGCGCCCAGCGTGGTGCTGCCACCCTCTCCCCTCAGCGGCAGACGGATGACGGTACGGGTGCCACGGCCCGGTTCCGATTGCACCGTCAGCACCCCGCCCAGGTATTCGATCTTCTGCCGGGCGTTGAAGAGGCCGAAGCCGCCGCTCTTGCCGCAGTTACGGCTCACGGAGGAAACGTCGAACCCTACGCCCCCGTCTTCAACGGTTATGGTGATGGCACCGCTCTCCGTCGTGACGGATATGGCCGCCCGCGGGGCCGAAGCATGCTTTGCAATGTTCAGCAGCAACTCCCTGACGACCTGGAAGACCGTGGAACTGACCTCATGGGAGAGTGGCTTCTCTTGCTGGTCATCGAATACCTCCACCTGCAGCCCGAAATCCTCCCGAAACTGTTCCCCCAGCCAGCAAAGGGCAGCAACCAGCCCCCCATGGGCAAGGAGCGGCGGCCGGAGCTGGCAGGTCAGCGAGCGGATATCCTGCAGGGCGCCGCTGACGAGTTGCCTGATCTCTTCCAGCACGCGGCGGTCATCCTCGGCAAGAGAGGCGCTCCTCAACGAACCGAGCTTGAGCCCCGCCAGGAAGAGATTCTGGCCCACTTGGTCATGAAGTTCGCCCGCGATGCGGCTGCGCTCCCGGTCCTCGGCAACGGCAAGCTCCACCGCAAGGGACGCTAGCTGCTCCCGGTAGATATTCAGCTCTTCCTCTAGACGCAAACGACGCGTAATGTCGAAACCGATCCCGCCCAGCAGAACGACCTCGCCCTGCTCGTCACGGATCGGGAACTCGCTCATGATCCAGTGGTGAGCACCGTCCTCGGCCTGCACCGTTTCCACGGTCTGGATGCCGGCCGCTTCCGCAATGGCCCGTTGGCCGTTCTCTTCGAACTGCCGTGCGCACGCATTCCCGTCAGCCCCTCCTGGTTGCGCTTCGGCGGGGTCCGGCGACACAAGCCGCTTCCACTGGTCATTGACATAGAGGTAGTGTCCGGCAAGGTCTTTGATAAAGGAGATCCCGGGAAGATGCTGCATGAACAGGTTGAACATGTTTTCTCGGAGCACTGACATCATCGGCTTCGTGCGCTCCTCGCGCTACCATAAATTTTACTATTGTCAACAGCGTAACTATGAAACAACACACTCCTGGCCGTAAATCATCCAAATACGAAGAGAGAAAATAGTTTCGTGCCAACGGGCGACAGACGAAAACGGGAAAACAGGGAGAGACAACGCTCCCCAGCGCCGCAAAGGCATCATTAACATCAGCCCGTTATCCCCATCACCATCTACCCCTCACCCCGGAATTCCCCTATCAGGTGCGGCGGGCCCAATGAAAGAGATCCATCGAAGCAGGTTGCGGCCTTGCCGGGCTCGACAACAAAGGGGGCGGCCGTATCCCCGGCCACCCCCTCGTTGCCCCTCAGTCAACGGTTGCGCTGAATTCCACCCGGGCGCCCCGTTCGCCCTGCTTATCGGGGCGCTTGAAGATGTCGCCGCTCTTCTGGAAGACCCGGGCCGAATCGAGCTTGCCCTGCTCCACCAGGAAAGTGCGGACCACGGCGGCCCGTTCGTCGGCAAGGGTCTTGAGCTCGGCATCGCCCACCACCGTATTGGCCAGGATCAGCTTGGTCATCTCCGCCTCGGGGAGTTCCTTCACCGTACCGATGATGGTGCGCGGCTTGGGGAACTTCTCCTTCTTGTAGACCGCCGTGAGCAACCGCTCGTACTCTTCCGGCGCCACGGCCATCGCCTCGGCCGAATCGCCCGGCTTGTTCTGCTTCTTCTTCACCATCTCCAGGAACTTCTCCGCCCGCACCTTCCGCCTCAACAACTCGGACCGGTATCCCTCGGCGTCCTTGTCCCGCTCCACGTAGCCGGCCACTTCCACCTTGATGGCGGGGCGATCGGCCAGGGCCTGGGCGATTTTTCGGAGCTTGTCCTGCTCCGCCGGGGCAAGCTCCGCCGAACCGTAGCCGAAGGAGATGACGCTCAGGTCGGCGCCGCCGCCGAAGGCGGACTGCAGGAGCGCGAAGGGGGATGTGGCCGCCTTCACCAGCAGGTTTTTCAGGATCTGGAGCACCACCCGCCAGACACTGAACTGGGGATCGTCCGTGCGGCCGGTGACCGGCAGGTCCAGGTGGATCTCACCCTTGCGATCCTTCAGCAATGCCACTGCCAGACGCACCGGCAGGCCCGTGGCCTTGTCACTCTCGATCCGGTTGCCGAAGGTAAGCTGGTCGATGAAGACCTTGTTCTCGGAATTGAGTTGCTTGTTCTGGATCGTGTACTGGAGGTCCAGGAAGAGTTTCCCCTTGTCCACGGCATACCCCAGGTAGGTGCCGGAGTAAGGGGTCATGGGCGAGAGCTCGATGTCGGTGAACCGCACCTTGATGTCGGCGTAGAGATCGTCGCGCAGGGGGTTGATCCTGCCGGTGATGCTGATCGGGGAGTGATTCTCCAGGTTCCCCCGCAGGTCCACGTCGGCAAATTTGCTCTCCTCCGACGTGAGGCCGCTCACCCGGCCGCCCAGGTTGTAGAAGGTGGTGGCGTAGGGTTTCGGCATGTGCCTGTCGCTGAAGTCGAGGGTCCCCGCCTGCATGGTGACCGCACCGATGGTGATGGCCCGCTGCCGGGCCGGCGTCTCCGGAGCCGGAGCCGGCTGCGCCGCTGCCGCGACGGCTTCCGGCTTTGCCGCCCCCTCAGCCGGTTCCGGTGCGGGGGTGAAGAGTTTCTGGAGGTTGAGGCGGCCATCCGGATCGATGACGATCTTGGAGTAGAACTGGTTGAGGGCCACCTCGCGGATGTCGAGGGTGAAGGGGTCGATGCTCCCCTTGACCTTGTCGAGCTGGAGGCTTTCCCAGCGGAGCAGGTCTTCGCCGTCACCGTCCAGCAGGTAGAAAGAGCGGACCCCCAGCCCGCCGGCGAAGCTCCCGGTCAGCTTGCCGCCGCTGCGGGCAAGGCTGACCGCCATGGCGGTGTCGAGGGTGCCGTCGGCCAGGATGGCGAGAAGATTCTTTGGCAGATAGTAATCGAAATCGGTCAGGGGAAGCTGCCTGATGGTCACGTTGCCGTTGAGGGCGAGGGGCTCGGGCCGGACCCTGCCCGTTGTCCTGAGTTCGCCCTCCTTGCCGTAACGGGCGGCAAAGCGGAAGGGTATCTGGCCGAATTTCGGACCGGTGAGGTTTTCCACTCCCGCCGCGATCCTCCGCAGGGTAAAGGTGGGACGATCCTCGATGGTGCCGTCGGTGAACGAGGCAGTGAGGCCCGCAAGGCTCACCGCACCGATGCGATAGCGGAACGGAGCGGCAGTGCCTTCCTTCGGCCGGGCCGCCGGCCGGGTCTGCGCCGGCCCGGGCCGCCGCACCAGCGTGAGGGGAGACCACTCTCCCTTCCCGTTGCGGGAGAACCGGACCTCACCGTCACGCAGCCGCACCGCGCCCACCGTCAGGGTGGCGTCCTTCTGCACGAACGCGATATTCTCACCGGCCACCTCGGCCAGACGGGCTCCATCCTTGCCCTCGAAAGGCACCCTGAGCGAGGCGAGGCGGATGCGTCCCTTGTCCACCCGGACTCCGTCGGGCGTGCTGAAGCCGATATCCGCGCCCGCGTCGAGCTTCCCCGTCACCGGGGCCGTCAGGTAGGGGCTCAGATAGGGATAGTAGGCCCCCAGGTCGATGCCGGCCACCTGGACGGTGCCGGTCAGCGCCAGCGGGTCGGGGGTGACGCGCCCCTCCACCCGCGCCTCTTCTCCCCGGCCGGTGGCAAGAGAGAGCGTGCAGTCGGCAGCCGTGCCCGGCGCGGTGGAGAAACCCTTGACGGTCATGGCGATCTTTTCCACCCGGGCGGCAAAGCCGCCGGCGGGAAGGCGGTCGTCCAGGTGCACCGCACCGTCTGCCAGACGGAACTCGGCCACGGACACGAGCGGCTTGCGGCCCGGCGGCGCAGGCTTTTCCGCGGCGGCCGGTACCGCCTTCTTTTTCCCGGCCAGGCGCTGCAGGTTCCATGTCCCTGCTGCGTCCCGCGCCAGATGGATCTCGGGACGCTCCAGGGTCACCAGCGACAGGGGAAACTCCCCGGCCAGCACCCGGGCGCGGTTCAGGCGGGCCTCCAGCCCGGCCAGGGCCAGGAGCGGCACATCGCCGTGCTCGGCGACCTTGACCCCGACCAGCCGCGCCGAGCCCGAAACCATCAGGTCCGGATCTTTTCCCTCGGCAACCCGGTAGGTGATGCCGAGGGTGGTGGACAGGGTTCCGTCCTGCACCAGAATCGGCAGTTCGGCCGGGATATAGGATGCAAAGCGCTTGATGGCCAGGTCGCGCAGGTCCACGTTGAGATCGTACTCGGCCGCCTTGGCAAAGGGGCGCAGCTTTCCCTCGGCCCGCACCGGGGCATCATTGACCAGGGCGCTGAAGCGGGGGGTTATGTAGCGGTCGGCAAAATAGGGGATAGTGCTGAGAAACGGAATGCCCAGATCGAGCCGCCGCACTTCGTGGCGCCGCATGATCCGCTCCCCCTGGTCCAGAAAATCAAGGGAGCCGTTGGCGATGGTGATATTGTTGAGGGAAACGCGGGGCAGCCCCTCGTCCTTCTTGGGCTCGGCCTTCTTTTTCCCGAGCAGGTCGGAGAAGTTGTAGGTGTTGGGCCCCACGCGCACGAGCCGGACATGGGGGGACGAAAGCCGGGCTTCGCGGACCACGGGAGCCATCCGGAAGATCGAGGCGGGGCTCACCTGGACCCGCGCGCTGCTGAAAGAGGCGAAGACCGTGGTCTTGTCGGGCTCGGTAAAGCTGACATCGCGCACCTCCACCGTCCAGGTGAACGGGTTGATGGAAACGTCTCCCACTAGGAGCTTTCGGCCGGTGGCCGCCTCTACTCCCTCCATGGCCCGTGTTTTCACGATTCCAGGCAGGATGAGGCCGATGAAGCCGATCAGAAGGATACTGCATGCGCCTGCGCCGATTGCCACCTTGTGCCACAGTTTCATGAGCTGTTCACACCCCTTTGAAGTCACCGCATACTGATAATTGTGGCAGAAAGCTCTGCCATGTCAAAAGCCGCACCGCACCGCCCTCCCGTTACCCGTCAGCCTGCACGCCCGGCGTATTCCGGAAGATGAGCTTTGCCGTGGGCGTGGCATCGTCGGGAAATTCTGCGTGGTAGAGAACGGTCCCCGGGAAGGGGGCGAACAGCCGCGCCAGTTCGCCGGGCTGCAGCAGATACTCCTTTTTGTGGGGCACCGGCGCCGTGGGCGACTGGAGGATGGTGTCGAAGATGAGCATCCCGCCCGGCGCAAGGGACGCCACCTCGTGGGGAATCAAGTCCCGAAGGAGGAAATTGAAGTTGATGATCAGATCGTAGGTTCCGGTGATCCGATACCCCTCAAGATCCGTCAGCCGAAAATCGATGGAGAGCCGCTCCCGCCCCGCCCAGCGCCGGGCCTTGTCCAGCCCCACGGGTGAGATATCGAGGCCGGTGACGGCAAACCCGTGCCGGGCCAGGAAGATGCTGTTCCGCCCCTCGCCGCAGGCGATGTCCAGGGCACGCCGGCCGGGACAGAGCCGCTTCAGTTCATCGATCCACTCGGCAAGAAGCCGCGACGGCCGCTCCCCCAGCAGACACTCATCCGAAAGGTAGCGCTGGTCCCACCGCTCCTGCTCTTCACCCATTCCGCCCCTCCCCTGACCACCGTCTGCCCCGGGATGCCGTTCCGGGACAGGCGCGATTCATGTCCTACCAAGCACAACTACCATACCTTGAGGCATAAAAAAAGCCCGCCTCCTCTCGGGGGCGGGCCGTCCGCACGGTCATGCGGCACACGTTCCATCAGGCCGAGGCCAGCCGGCCGTCCCTGATCTCCACCACCATCTGGGCCTGGCGGGCGATCTCCGGGTTGTGGGTAACGATCACCACCGTCTTCCCCTGACGGTGGAGCTCAGCCACGGCCGCCAGCACCTCGGCCTCTGCGGCCGAATCCAGGTTGCCCGTGGGCTCGTCCATGAGGAGGATGTCGGGGTCGTTGGCCAAGGCACGGGCAATGGCCACGCGCTGCTGCTGCCCCCCGGAGAGCTGGCGGGGCAGCGCGCCCAGCTTCTCCTCGAGCCCCACCAGTTCCAGCAATTCCCGGGCTCGTTCCTTTTGCCGCTTTTCCGGGATGCCCGCAAACATCATGGCCGCCGCCACGTTCTCCTCGGCCGTGAGGCTGCCCAACAGGTTGAAGAACTGAAACACGAAGCCGATCTTTTCGGCCCGCAACCGCGCCAGGTCACTGTTGGCAAGACCGGTCAGCTCGATGCCGTCCACGGCCACCTGGCCGGCCGAGGGTCGATCGAGCCCTCCCACCAGGTGCATGAGGGTGCTCTTGCCGTGCCCCGAAGGCCCCACGATAGCGCAGAACGCGCCGCGCGGGATCTCCAGGCTCACCCCTCGCAGGGCATGGGTGGTGACCTGGCCGGAGCCGTACGTTTTGGTCAGGTTTTCCGTCCGGATGATTGCGTCACTCATGCTGATCGCCTCCACTGGGGTGAGCCGCGCGGCGCGCCACGCGGGATAGAGTCCGGCCACCAGGCAACCGCCACCGAGAAGGCCACGGAGCCGACCATGAGCTTCGGGTCCAGGACCGCCGCAGGGTCATTGCCCTTCACAAAGGCCAGGAAGGCATTCTGATTTACCATGGGTCCGACCAGGACCGACGCCGCCAGGCCGCCCGCGACGCCGCAGATGCCGCCCAGGAGGCCGTAGAATCCGGACTCCATGAGAAAAATGGCGAATATTTCCCTGCGCCGCGCCCCGATGGCCTGGAGGATGCCGATCTCGCGCCGCCGCTCGTACGTTGCGGTCATCATGGTATTGACGATGCCGAAAGCCGCGGCCAGCACCGATATCGCGGCGATCAACTGGAGCGTCACGTTCACCGTGCCGATGATGCCCAGGACCGACTTGAGCATCTGCTTGTCCGACACGACCCCCGCGTTCACCGTTTCCTTGATCTTCATGATGTAGTCGTCGGTCCGGGAGAGGTCGTCCACCTTCACCGCCACGAACGACGCCTTGTCGGGGGCCTTGAAGAGCTCCTGGGTCACGGAGAGGGCCAGGAACAGGGTGGTGTCATCCTTGCTGCCGGTCTCCTTCAGCACGCCTTTTACCGGCAGCCGCGTCCCGCGGATGGTCACCTCGTCGCCGGGCTTGAGGCCGAAGGATTCAGCCGCGGCCGCGCCGACCACGACGACCCGCTCGTCGTTGTTCGCGAAATACTCTCCGCTGCGCACCTCCCACCCCTTGAACGGCTTCATGGCGTCGGGAAGAACGCCGGCCACCCCCACGGGACGATTCCGGATGGCGGTCTTCTCGGTCAGGACCGGCACCGCCGTGAGCCCCTGGATGGCGGCGACCCGGCCCACCTCCTCCATGGTGATGGTTGAGGGAAGCTGCTCGCCGGTGAGAATCGATACCTGCTCATAGGCGCACGACCCTTTGGGGGTCACCACCAGGTTCGCCCCCAGGGCGGCCGCCTCGCGCCGCACCTCCTCCTTGAGCCCGCCCCCCAGGGCCAGAAATGCCACAAAGGAGGCGATGCCGATGGTGATGCCCAGGAGGGTGAACACGAACCTCCCCCGCCGGCGGGTGATGTTCTTAACCACCAGTTTCGTGATGTTCATCTACCCTCCGATCTTGTGGTTCTTCACCACCTTCATCTTTTCGGCCACAAAGATGAGACCGCCCGGCTCGGTCCGGAAGCTGCCGGTCACCCGCACCTCGTCGCCCAGGGCGGGAACCGTTCCGTTGGCGCGGATCGGGATGAAAATCTTGTTACAGCCCGGCGTGGTGCAGGCCAGTTCCTTCAGATCCATGATGCCGAAGACGGTCCGGTCCTCCTGCGACGTCCCCCCCATGACCCCGGCGATGGTGATGGTGCCCGTATAGGCCGTGGGGTCCGAGGCCACGTCGTTCACGTTGAATATCTGCTCGTTGCAGCCGGTGAGGGTAAGGGCACCCAGCGCCAGTACGAGCATCGTCACAGCCATAAGCATGTTCTTGCGCATTTTCTGATCTCCTTGAATGGACATGAAAGTCGGACGCACCATGGCGCCCCGGACGCGCCACCGCCCCGAACCGTGCGCGAACGAACGGACGAAACGACGGACGGCGGCCCGGCGATAGTACTGACGGCACTACCAGAGAAGGGAGGAAATCAGACCGATTCGGGGGGATACTCTATGGGGGGCGCAACGGGAGACGGCGGCAGGGAGCGCACGGCAACGGCGCCGCAGCATCCCTCTGTATGGGGAATCGAAGGAATGTGCCGCGTCGGCTCGTCGGCCACAAGGCACGACGGGCAGGCGCACGCGGCATCGGAGCAGGGCACCGGCATGGTGTCCCGGTCCGTGTCCTGCTCCTGGGGCTGCACGGGGCAGCACGTATCCGCAATCGGCATGTCCGTGGCGAACACGCTGCTCTCGGCAATGCCGGAACAGACGAGCAAGGCCGCCACAAGGATGAGGAGAGAGACGATGCGAATAATTCCCGAACACATGGCTTAACTTTATGAAGTTCGCGGTGTCCTTGTCAACCCGAAAACGCCGCGGCCGCGTGCCCGTCAAAGATGCAAACCTTGACCCACGTCAAGGAGATCAGCCTGCCGCTGGGATATCAAAGAAACACGCACCATTGAAAACCGGCGGATCGCGGCTATAGTTACCCAGTACCGATCCGTTGAACACAACCAACTACCAAGGAGGAAACACAAATGGGAATGTTCTGTAACCAGTGCGAACAAGCCGCCAAGGGCGTCGGCTGCGAGATCATGGGAGTCTGCGGGAAAAATCCCGAAGTCGCGGCGTTGCAGGATCTGATGCTCTACGGGCTCAAGGGGCTCGCCATTTACGCGGACAAGGCCCGCGAGCTGGGCGCCAGGGACGAGGCCATCGACCTCTTCATGATCGAGGGGCTCTTCACCACCGTCACCAACGTGGACTTCGATCCGGTCAGCCTCGCGGGCAAGCTCCGCACCTGCTACGACATGAAGGAAAAGGCCAAGTCCCTCTATGAGACCGCCTACCGCGAGAAGAACGGCGGCCACGCCCCGGCGGTCGCTGACGGTCCCGCCGCCTGGGTCATCGCCGGCGATCTCGAAGGGCTCGTGAAGCAGGGACTCGAGCACGGCATCAACACCCACCATACCGACGCCGACGTGCGCTCCGCCATCGAGATCCTCATCTACGGCCTCAAGGGAATGGCGGCCTACGCCGACCACGCCTACATCCTCGGCAAGAAGAACGAAGAGGTCTTCGCCTTCTTCCACAAGGCCATGGCAGCCACCGCCGACCCCGCCAAGGGGCTCATGGACTTCGTCGGACTCTCCATGGAGTGCGGCAAGCTCAACATCACGGTAATGGGCATGCTGAACGAGGGGCACGTGGATAACTACGGCCATCCGGTCCCCACCAAGGTGCCCACCGGCACCCGGAGGAACAAGGGGATTCTCGTGTCGGGCCACGACCTGCGCATGCTCGAAGAACTCCTCAAGCAGACCGCCGGCAAGGGGATCGACATCTACACCCACGGCGAGATGCTCCCGGCACACGGTTATCCGGGCCTGAAGCAGAAGTATCCGCACCTCTACGGCAACTTCGGCGGCGCCTGGCAGGATCAGGCCAGGGAATTCCCCCACTTCCCCGGCGCCATCATCTTCAACACCAACTGCATCCAGCGGCCGGCCGACTCCTACAAGGACCGCCTCTTCTCCTGGGGCCAGGTGGGATGGCCCGGCGTAAAGCACATCTCCGGCTGGGACTTCTCCGAGGTCGTCAACAAGGCACTTGAGTGCCCCGAGCTGGCGGATGCGCCGGAGAAGGAAATCCTCACCGGCTTCGGCCACAACGCCGTCCTCGGCGTTGCCGACAAGGTCATCGAAGGAGTGAAGGCAGGCGCCATCAAGCACTTCTTCCTCATCGGCGGCTGCGACGGCGCCAAGCCGGGCCGCAACTACTACACCGAACTGGCCGAGAAGGTGCCCCAGGACTGCGTCATTCTGACCCTGGCCTGCGGCAAGTACCGCTTCAACAAGCTCGAGTTCGGCGACATCGGCGGCATTCCGCGGCTCTTGGACATCGGCCAGTGCAACGATGCCTACTCGGCTCTCCAGATCGCCCTGGCTCTGGCCAACGCCTTCAACTGCGGCGTGAACGATCTGCCCCTGTCCATGATCCTCTCCTGGTACGAGCAGAAGGCGGTGGTCATCCTCCTGTCGCTGCTCCACCTGGGGATCAGGAACATCAAGATCGGCCCCAGCCTCCCGGCCTTTGTCACCCCGAACGTCCTCAACTTCCTGGTTGAGAACTTCAACCTGGGCCCCATCACCACGGTGGAAGCCGACCTCAAGGCAGCCCTGGGTCAGTAGCACCGTCACGAATCACCAGCAGAAAAGGCGCGGAGCCCGCTCTCCGCGCCTTTTTCCTTTTGTCCCCCTAATTCACACACAAAACAATATAAAAAATCTTTCATAAAAAACCCTCAAGGCATTGCAAGCCGTGCCGATAAGTATGCATAAACCGTTGGAGAATGCACGGCTCCCCCTTCCCGGACCATCAGAGCAGGCTCAAAACGACTCCACGGGATACGATCGGGAGGCTTGCCATGAAACTCAGCACGAAAATTTCCCTCATCTGCGCATCTCTTCTCGCCGTATCGGTAGTAATCACCAGTGTCGTCGTTATGTCGATCCTTCACCGGGACATGTCGAAACTGGCAACGGAGTCCCAGGAAAGCCGGATGAAGACCTTCTGGGAGCTGCTCGAGCACAAGGGCAAGGAGTGGACCGTGGTGGGCGGTACCCTGAAGGTTGGCGACTACGGGGTCAGCGGCAACTTCGAGCTCCCCGACAAACTGAAAGAGCTGTGCGGAGGAACGGCAACCATCTTCATGGGAGACAAGCGGGTTTCCACGAACGTGCTCAAGGCCGATGGAAGCAGGGCCGTCGGGACGGCCCTGCAGGGGCCGGCCCATGATGCCATCTTCAAGGAAGGGAAGCCGTACCGGGGAAAGGCGGAAATCCTCGGCACCCCCTATTTCACGGCCTATGATCCCATCAAGGATGCCAGCGGCAAGACCATCGGCGTACTCTACGTCGGTGTCAAGGAAAGTGAGTTCATGAGTTCCTTCAACCGCCTCGCCTGGATTGTCGGCGGCCTGGTATTCATATTCATCGCCCTGTCGGCGGCATTGATCAAAATCCTTGTCACGCGCTCCCTGGCACGACTTGAGCAGGCGGTGGAGGTCCTTGCCCAGGCGGCTGGCGGCAATCTCGGCGTACGGTTGCAAAAGGGAGGCGGAAAGGATGAAATCGACCTTCTGACCGGCTCGGTCAACACGATGCTCGAAGGGATGGGCGCCACCCTGGTACACGTCATTGCCGCATCGAACCAGGTGGCCGCTGCCGCCGGTCAGTTGCAGGGAGTGGCGATCCAGATCGCCACCGGGGCGGAAGAGGTGGCGTCACAGGCCGGTACCGTGGCAACGGCCAGTGAGGAGATGGCTGCCACGTCCCTCGAAATCGCCCACAACTGCGCCCTGGCGGCCGGAAGTGCCGGCAAGGCCAATGGATCCGCCGATTCCGGCGCGTCCGTGGTCATGGCAACGGTTGAAGCAATGGACGCCATATACGGCCAGGTCCGGGATGTGGCCCAGAGCGTGGCGAACCTCGGCACCCGAAGCGACCAGATAGGAGAGATCGTGGGAACCATCGAGGACATTGCCGACCAGACCAATCTCCTTGCGCTGAACGCCGCCATCGAGGCGGCCCGGGCCGGTGAGCAGGGGCGCGGGTTTGCCGTGGTGGCCGACGAGGTTCGCGCCCTGGCGGAAAGGACAACCAGGGCCACCAAAGAGATCAGCCAGATGATCAAGTCCATCCAGCAGGAGACTTCGGCGGCAGTGTCGTCCATGAACCACGGTGTCACCATAGTGCAGGACAGTACCCAGAAGGCGGGCGAGTCGGGAGCCGTCCTTGCCGAGATCAAGGCCCAGATCGATTCCGTCGCCCAGCAGGTGAGCCAGATCGCCACCGCGGCCGAACAGCAGACCGCAACCACGACGGAGATCAGCAACAACATCCACGCGATAACCCAGGTGGTGGGAGAAACGGCCAGGGAAGCCCAGGAATCAGCCGAGGCGGCAAACCGCCTCCGGGCGCTTTCCGAAGAGCTCAAACAGATGGTGGGCCATTTCCGCATGGGTTGATCATCCTCATCGACAACCATGGAAGACAAAGGCGTGGAGATTGTCCTCCACGCCTTTTCTTCGCCCGCTGCGGTGCGGCGTTGAACCGACACCTGATACTTCCCGTCGTGGACGATCTCATCCAGGGGCTTGCGTTCCGCCTCCGGCACCGTCCGGAGCTTTCCGGGCTCCCCAGGCCGGCCGGGACGTGTATTGGCGCTTCTCCATGCCCTGGCTGGCTCAAGCGTCTCCAGTCCTTGGCCTCTATTCTCCGTTGAGAGTTTGCCTGCGAACTGCAACGCCATCAACTGTTATCGCGCAATCCGTCATCACCACAGAGCTGCCCGGATGGCTTACCCGCCCGAACTCCCGGCAGACATCCTCGGCCCTCTCCCCCTCAGCCCCGTGGACTGATCCCGGTTGCCTTCCCGGTGCTTCCTCCCTGTCTCTTACTTTCCAGGAGTCCTCTCCACCAGCGTTGCCGTCACGCTCCCCACCGTGACCCTGGTTCGCGCCCGCACCGGAATGCGCCGCTCATCATCGGTGAGCCAGATGTGCACCGTCCCCTTTCCCTCGAACACACCCTCCGAATAGACCAGTGGCTGGATGACGATGGTTTCCACTTCGCCGAGCACGGTTTTGAGCTTTTCCTTGCGCAGGACCCGCACCTCGATAAGTCGCTGGCGCTTGCTGTCAAGGATATTCAGGTGGTGGGACGTGCCCACCTCAAGGGGCAGGTAGCGCACGTAGTAAAAACTGCCGTACACGTCGATGGTGTCGAGCGGAATAGGGATATTCACCTTTTCTCCGGTTTTGTGATCGGTAAACCGGGCCACTCCGCGCTCCTGTTCGAACACGATCTCCCGGTCCCGCCGCCGGTTCCCCTCCCGGGTCTGGAGCCGGTAGTGGCGGGCCAGGCCGGGGAAGGGCGCCCGATGCCGGTCGTAGCTGCTCACGATCCGGTCCTCCACGGGGAAAAAGACCGACAACCAGTCGTTGGACCGGGCCGTGGAGACGATTGTGCGGACATCCCCCTCATCCGCAACCTCCTGGGTGGCCGTGCCGACCGGGACGCCGGCCCACGACAACTCGTACACGAGCTTTTCGGGAACCTTCGGCGCTGCCCCGGCCACCGAGCCCACACACAGAACCACGACTGCCGCGGCAAGGACAGCATGAACCCTCATTCCCCAACCACTGTAACGCATTAACGGTCCCCCCCTCTTCGGCCGGCATCAGCGGGCCGGATCGCTCCTGCCCGCCCATGGCATTCAAGTATCCCACAATAAGACGTCGACTCAACCCCTTGACTCCGTTCCGGGCAAGGGCACAATTAGTACCAGAGGGCCGTGATTGTTGGAGCGGCGTCACCGAATCGGCGCCCGAAAGGAGGAGGCCATGCCGGAAAAACTACTTGTGCCGTCCATCGAACAGAGAATCGCCGGAATGCTGGAAGTCACACGCCGCATGAAGGACGAATCGGAGGGGAGAAAAAAAGGGAGAACCCGGCCGACGGTCACCATTTCCCGGGAGTTCGGCTGCGAAGCCTTTCCCATGGCCGAGCGCCTGAAGGAGATACTGGACCGGCAGTCGGGGGAACCATGGATAATCATGGACAAAGGGCTGCTGGAGGAGGCGGCGAAACACCTCGATGTTTCCACTGAGGTTTTCAGCTCCCTCGGCCATCGTCCCCGCTTCCTGGACGACATGATCGCCACGCTCTCGCCCCAGTGGAAAAGCGAGCGGGACTACTTCCGCATCCTCTGCGACCAGATCGTCTCGCTGGCTGACGCCGGCAACGTGATTCTCATCGGACGCGGAAGCACCGTCATCACCCAGAGCATGGCGAACTGCTTCCACTTCCGCATCTATGCCTCCCATGAGTACAAAGTCCGCTCCATCGCCCGCAGGGCGAAACTGCCGCTCCAGGAGGCGGAACACCTGGTGGAGCGGAAACAGAAAGAACGCGACCGCTTCATCCGCGACTTCCTCGACCGCGACATCAGCGACCTGAGCCTCTACCACTTGGCCTTCAACAATGACCGGAACTCCTCGGACCTCATCGCCCGGACCATTGTCGACTATCTTGCCGCCAAGAAGGGCAACTGAACCACCCGTCGAACCGGGGGCGGGCGACCGCCCCCGGCTGCCGTTTACCTTGCATGCTCGTACATGGCCCATGTATACTCGCCCCATGCTCACCTATCAGATAACGGACATCGATCATTGCCGCAGCGCCGAGAGTTTTCTGCGCAACCTCCTGCCTGCGGCCCCCTCCTCCTATATCAGGAAACTCATTTCAGCCGGGCACCTGAAGATCAGTGGCGGAACCGTCGCTCCCGACACCATCCTTGCCACCGGCAATACGGCAACCCTCAAGGAAAGCGACCGCACCCGCCAGTTCCTTGCCGCCGCCAGACCCCAACTCGACATCCTGTGGGAAGACGACTACTGCGTCATCGTCAACAAGTCTGCCGGTCTGCCGGTCCATCGCACGGCCGAGGCCGGCGAGGCAAACCTGGTCGAACTGGCCGAACACTTCATGGCTGGGCGCGGCACCCCGGTGAAACTGCGGCCGGTCAACCGCCTGGACCGCGGCACGTCCGGAGCGACGATCCTGGCGAAAAGCTCCTCCAGCGCCGGCATGCTGGGACGCTATGTCAAGGAAGACGGCCTCGGCAAGCTTTACCTGGCAGTGGCCGACGGCAACCTGCCCGACGCGGGCGCCATCGACACCCCCCTTGACGGCAAGGACGCGCACACGGCCTTCCGCACCCTTGCCCGCGATACGGCTGCCTCATTCGTCCTCGTCACCCCCACCAGCGGACGGATGCACCAGATCCGCAAGCATCTTTCCGCCAGCGGCCACCCGGTGCGGGGCGACCGCCGTTACCGGGGAACCCTGTTGACGGGGTATCCGGGCCACCTTCTCCACGCCTTTCGGGTCTCCCTCATCCATCCCGCCACCGGCCGGAAGCTGATCGTTCATGCGCCTCTTCCGCCTGCTTTCATCCTGCACCTGCCGACCATGGCACCTCTTTCGTGGCATGATCTCCTTCGTGACATTGCCTGCAGTCCCGACTGAACCGCACGCGGCCGGATACGCCCGCCCACGCACCCCTTTTTCAACCGAAACACAGCCCTCAGTGTAACCATAAAGACCTCATAGCGTTATTTCTTTGCGATTTCAATGGGTTCACCCCTCTCAGAATTACCTTTTTCTAATTGACTGTGCCCCCCAGAAATGGCATAATCTCCCCGCTTTTCTCTTGGCTTGCTCCGGGTTTGTCCCGCGATTCACGCTCTCTTCCGCCCGGAAGCGGAGCACATACTATTCGTGCCAAACGCACAAAGGAGGAACGATGAACGCTGTACGACGTATCAGGCTCATTGCCGTGTCGGCCCTGGCCCTGGCTGCAATGCTCTGCCTGGGGACACCCGACTCCCAGGCTGCTCAGGCCACCGCCAAACTGGTGCAGGACGATTGCGTCAAGTGCCACACCCAGCCCCCGGCAGATGTGGCCAGCGCCGGTGCCGGTCACAAGAAGATCACCTGCTTCGACTGCCATGCCGGCCACCGTCCCCAGTCCAAGAACAACATTCCCCAGTGCAGCCAGTGCCACAGCGGCAAAAAGCACTACGAACTGGCAAACTGTATGGGGTGCCACACGAATCCCCACACGCCGCTTAACATCGTTCTGTCGGGCAACATCACCGACCCCTGCCTGACCTGCCACTCCCAGCAGATCACGCAGCTCAAGGAATTCAAGAGCAAGCACACCAACCTCTACTGCTCCACCTGCCACAACGTCCACGGCAAAATCCCGGCCTGCACCCAGTGCCACAAGCCGCACTATGCCGAGCAGACCCAGGCAGACTGCAAGAAGTGCCACAAGGCTCACATGCCCAAGAACGTCGTCTATGGCAAGGAAGTGCCCAACAAGGATTGCGGCGCCTGTCACAAAAAAGCCGTCGACCTCCTGAGCGCCAGCACCGCCAAGCACAAGTCCCTCGCCTGCGTGTACTGCCACCAGGAGAAGCATAAGATGGTGCCGACCTGCCAGAGCTGCCACGGCACTCCGCACCCCGCGCCGATGATGGCCAAATTCGGCACCTGCGGCGACTGCCACAGCATCGCCCACGACCTGAACCGCTGGTCAGCCCCGGCAAAGGGGGAGCCCGCCAAGGCAGCTCCGGCGAAAGACAAGAAAAAGAAGTAACTCTCGCCTGAAGTAGAACGCAAAGAGGGCCTGCATCCGAACAGGGTGCAGGCCCTCTTTGCGTATGATCGTGACGGGCAGGGAGGCCGCCCCACTCCATGCGTCTCTCGTTCAGTCGGCACCTCACGGCACGGGCAACCGCATGACTACTGCGTGCAAGGGAACACAAAAAAAACGGTCTCCCAGGGGAGACCGTTTCGTCGGCTGCGTTATCAGGTGTGGTTGCTACTCAGCCTTGGTCACCACGACCTTC
Source organism: Geobacter anodireducens (assembly GCA_001628815.1). Classification (NCBI taxonomy): domain Bacteria; kingdom Pseudomonadati; phylum Thermodesulfobacteriota; class Desulfuromonadia; order Geobacterales; family Geobacteraceae; genus Geobacter; species Geobacter anodireducens. The sequence continues at coordinate 731,931 of CP014963.1, read as the reverse complement.
AGGTTGGCGGTAACCTCCGGGTGGACCTTTACCACGGCAATGAATTCACCCACATGCTTGATCGGTTCGGCAAGCACGATCTTCTTCCGGTCGATTTCGACGCCCTGGGCCTTGAGCAGTTCAGCGAGCTCCATATTCGTGACCGAACCGAAGAGCTTGCCCTCTTCCCCTGCCTGGTGCGAAATACTCAGGCTCACCCCCTCGATCTTGGCGACAAGCACCCGGGCCTGTTCGAGGACCTTGTTGCGCTTGTACTCCAGCTGACGTTTGGCGTGCTCAAGGGCTTTGGCGTTCTTTTCGGTTGCTTCGATGGCAAAATTGCGGGGTATCAGATAGTTGCGGGCATAACCGGGTGCAACCTTGACAATGTCGCCGATGTGGCCGAGATTTTCTACGTTTTCTTTCAGAATGACTTGCATGTCTTTCCTCCTAGCCTGTTTTACAGGTTTGTTGGGATTCGCGGTCTGCGGAAGTTGCCCCAGAGATCCAACAGCCCGAACAACGCCACCGCTACGACCAGATACGCCTGCACGAAGAGCAGGAAATACAGCAGATACCTCAAAAATGCCGGTACGGCATGGCGGTCGAACAGATGAATGATGATCGCCATCCCTTGAATGAAGTAGAGAAAACCGGTCAGGACCAGCACGTTCAGCGCTACGGCCGTCACCACATCGTGGCCGGCCAGCAGGGCAAACCCCGCACAAATCGGCAGCCAGACCAGATGGTCGGGGTTCCGGTATGTTCCGAAGGAGCCCCCGGGCACCGCAAAGCCCAGCCGGCGCCCGAACCGCTGCAGCAGCAGCAGGTTCAGCCCCCCGGCCAGGGTAATCCCCACGATAAAGAGCGATGGATAGAGTTGCGCAAGCGTTTTGGCGGCCCGATCCATCCCCTCGCGCAGTTCGTCGAGATCGGTGCCGCTCACGCCGCTCTTCTCATAGAGCTGGACCGCTTGGGATATGCTGGTTTGCAACGACTCGGCGACCTGCCCCTCGATGGTGACACCGCGGGTGATCCCGTAGCCGACCGCTGCGACGGTAATGACCGCCACCGTTACGGCCACGGCCGATGCGAGAGCCCGCGCGGCCCCCCCGCCCATGGCGAGGAAACGCGGCAATGCCAGGGAAAAAATGCCCGCCTGCAATACATACAGGAGGGCTCCCGCAGGGCCGGCAATCAGCATGAATATGAGCGCCGAGGCCAGCACGACAGCCATGCCGGGCCATCTGCCCCGCTTGAGATCATAGAGCAGGGCGGGAGCGGTACGGCCGCCCCCGCAAGCATGCCGATGACCGGAAGTTCCAGGTAGGCGATGAAGAGCGCCGCCGTTGCGATGCACCCTTTGACGATATCGAGCAGGGTGCCCCTGAGACTGTTCTCCATCTCCCGTGACGCTTAGGCGATGACGTGGGTCGACGCGATCGGGATCAGGGCGATGTTCCTGGCCCGCTTGATCGCCTCGGTGACCTCCCGCTGGTGGGCTGAACAGTTGCCGGAGATGCGGCGGGGAACGATCTTGCCGCGCTCGGTAATGAACGAACGGAGGACGCGGGGGTCCTTATAGTCGATCACCAGGGTCTTGTCCGCGCAGAAGCGGCATACCTTCCTGCGCTGGAACGGTCTTCTCTTCCTCGGGCCGCCGCTCCGCTGCTGAGGTCTTTCGGGCCGCTCGGTTCTTTCAGGTCTTTCGGTTCTTTCTTCGCTCATCTATGTGATCCTCCGTATGCTTATTCGGCTTCGACTGCAGGAGCGCTCTCGACGGGCGCGGCCTTCGGTGCGGGAGCGGTGGCCTCTTTTTCAAGCTTCACGCTCTGATAGCGCAGCACCTTGTCATCAAGACGCAGGCGCCGTTCCAGTTCGGCGATAAGAGGTGCGTCGCCGTCGAAACGGATGTAGTAATACCGACCCCGCGCACTCTTTTTCACCGGATAGGCAAGCTTTCTGACACCCCAGTCCTCAAGGCGGTGAAGAACCCCTTTGAAGGAGCCGATGATGTCCGTCACCTTGGCAGTGAGCCCCTTGAGCTCGTCGTCGCCGAGTTCCGGCTGGACGATCACGATTGTTTCATACATCCTGACCATTCTACTTCCTCCTCACGGTTTGGTAGCCCCGGCTTCAGCCGGAGCAAGGAGTTGCAGCCTGAGCTGCAGTGGAAAAGTAATTGTGTACTACAAAACGCCTTGAAGTTCAAGGAGAATTTCCCGCATCACCGCAATCGCGCGCCGGTCAGACGTTGAACCGGAAATGCATGACATCGCCATCCTGAACCACGTATTCCTTTCCTTCGAGCCGCATGAGCCCTTTTTCCTTGGCCCCGGACTCGCCGCCCGCCGCGATGTAGTCGGCGTAGGCAATGACTTCGGCCCGAATGAACCCTTTTTCGAAATCGGTATGGATAACGCCTGCCGCCTGGGGCGCCTTGGTGCCGACCGGGATGGTCCACGCCCTGACCTCTTTCTTGCCTGCGGTAAAATAGGTGATGAGCCCGAGCAGTTCGTAGCCCATGCGGATCAGGCGGTCGAGCCCCGACTCCGCAAGCCCCATCTCCCCGAGAAACACCCTTTTTTCATCCCCGTCCAGCTCGGCGATCTCAGCTCGATCCGGCCACAGATGGTGACTACCCGCGCCCCCTCCCGCTCGGCCAGCTCCCGCACCTTGGCCACCGCCGGGTGCGCGCCGTCAAGGTCGTCCTCGGCCACATTGGCCACGTAGAGCACCGGCTTGTCGGTCAGCAGATGGAGGTCCCGCAGCCAGGGGAGTTCTTCGTCGGCCACCTGGGCGTGGCGCGCGGGGACCCCCTGTTCCAGGGCCGCCTTGAGGCGGGCGTAGAATTCACTTTCTTCCTTGAGCCGTTTGTCGCCGCCTTTTGCCTGCTTTTCGACACGCTGTAGCTTTTTGTCGACACTGTCCAGGTCGGCAAGAGCCAGCTCGGTCTGGATGATGTCGATATCTCTCAGGGGATCGACGCTGCCGCTCACGTGCACCACGTTCTCGTCCTCAAAACAGCGCACCACGTGGACAATGGCATCCACGGAGCGGATATGGCCGAGAAACTGGTTGCCGAGACCCTCCCCCTGACTGGCACCCTTGACCAGGCCGGCGATGTCGACGAACTCGATGGTGGTCGGCAGGATGCGCTCGGGGTTGACGATCTCCGCCAACCGGTCGAGCCGCACATCCGGCACCTGCACGATGCCGACGTTGGGGTCGATGGTGCAGAAGGGGTAGTTGGCCGACTCGGCTCCCGCCGAGGTGAGGGCATTGAAGATGGTCGACTTTCCCACGTTGGGCAGTCCCACGATACCGCAGTTGAAACCCATGTGTATCCTTCCTTGGGGAGGAGGTCCGCACCCCTGGCTGTCAGGGGGCCAGAAGATCCTTGTTGTTGTACAGACTCATGGTCTTGGGGAGCCCGGCAGTCAAGAGCGACTCCAGGAGGTCGAGGGTGCCGTCGAGCAGGTGGGCAAGATCCGCCATTTCTCCCTGGCTGAAATTGGTCAGGACGTAATTAACCACATCACCATGGACCGGCCTGCCGATCCCGACTCTCACCCGGACAAAGCCTGCTCCGCCAAGCTCCTGCACAAGGGAACGAAGGCCGTTGTGCCCGCCGTGCCCACCCCCCTCCTTGACCTTGACGCGGCCGAAGGGGATGTCGAGGTCGTCATGAATCACGATGGTGTCGGTAAGCGGAAGCTTGTGAAAACGGAGCGCCTCGGCCACCGAGCGCCCGGAGAGATTCATGTAGGTCTGGGGCTTGAGCAGGAGAAGCCGCTCGCCGTGCCAGGCCGCCTCGCCGAAGACGCCGGAGAAACTCTTCCTGGCAACCGATGCGCCGATGGCGTGGGCAAGGCGGTCTAAAACCATGAAACCCGCGTTGTGGCGGGTCCATAGGTATTTCGGGCCGGGATTCCCCAGCCCGACGATCAGCTTTGTTGCCATGTGGTCGACGAGGCGTGAAGCCCTGCGGCGGGTTTACTCCGCCGCAGGAGCTTCTTCCTTTGCCTTTCCGTGAATGCTCACCACTGGTGTCTCGGGGTCGTTGAGCACCTTGACCCCTGCGGGCAGGACGAGCCCGCTCACGTGAATGGTGTGGCCAATGGCAAGATTGGTGACGTCGACGTTGATGGCCTCGGGAATCGCAGCGGGAAGGCACTCAACATCAAGGGAGTAGGTCACCACTTCGAGCATGCCGCCCTCCTTGACGCCGGCGCAGGTTCCGACCGCGACTACGGGCACATGCACCTTCACCTTTTCGTCAAGCGAAACGCGGAGGAAGTCCACGTGCAGGAAATCGCCCCGCAAAGGATTGCGCTGCATGTCGGCAACGATGACGGTGCTTCCGCTGAGGCTGCCTCCTCCCGCCAGGGTAATAAGGCTGTTGACGCCTCCCTCACCGGCGATGGCTGCAGCGAGGTCCTTGGCCGCGACCTTGACGGAAACCGGATCGATACCCTTGCCGTAAACCACGCCGGGCACGACGCCTTGGGCCCTGAGCTTGCGGGCGACGCCCTTGCCGCTCCCCTCCCTCAGTTCTATGCTCATCGTTTTCTGTTCCATACATCCTCCAGTATCAGTCGTTACGTTACGATCGCCAGATTACACAAACAGCGAACTTACGGATTCATCCTCATGGATCCGCCGGATTGCCTCGGCCAGGAGATTGGCCACGGACAGCACCTTTACCTTGCTGGTCTGCTGCTCCTTGTCGCCGAGGGGAATCGTGTCGGTTATCACTACCGCTTCGATGTCGGAATTATTGATCCTCTCTATGGCCGGGCCGGAGAGAACACCGTGGGTGGCGCAGGCATAAATGGTCTTGGCGCCGTGCTCCTTGAGCGCGCGGGCAGCTGGGTAAGCGTTCCCGCCGTGTCGATCATGTCGTCGAGAATAATGGCCGTCTTATCCGCCACATCGCCGATGAGATGCATCACTTCGGCCACGTTGGGCCCGGTCCGGCGCTTGTCGATGACCGCCAACGTGCAGCCGAGACGCTTGGCAAAGGCCCGTGCCCGCTCGGTTCCGCCGGCATCGGGGGAAACCATCACGATGGAGTTCTCGGGAAAGCGCTGCTTGAGGTGCTCGAGGATGACCGGAGCGGCATAGAGGTTGTCTACGGGGATATTGAAGAATCCCTGGATCTGCCCCGCGTGGAGATCAACGGTTACCACCCGGTCCGCGCCGGCGGTGGTGATCAGGTCGGCCACCAGCTTCGAGGTGATGGGGGTGCGGGGAGCGACCTTGCGATCCTGCCGGGCATAGCCGTAATAGGGGACCACCGCCGTGATGGTGGCCGCAGAAGCACGCTTCAGAGCATCCATCATGATGAGGAGCTCCATGAGATTGTTATTGGTGGGGGCGCAGGTGGACTGCACCACATAGGTATCACGTCCACGGACATTTTCGCCGATTTCCACCATGACCTCGCCGTCAGAAAAGGTCTTGACGTTGGCCTTGCCGAGGGGAAGACCCAGGTTGGCGCAGATGCTTTCCGCCAGGCCCCGGTTGGAATTGCCGCTGAACACCCTGATTTTCTGATTCATGACCGTTGCCTTGCCACAAAAAATAATTTCCACCGGACGCCGGATGGAAATGAGTGGGTAACGTGGCTGGGGTGCAAGGATTCGAACCTTGGAATGCCGGAATCAAAATCCGGTGCCTTACCGCTTGGCGACACCCCACTGTGTCGTATGCGCCGTGCCTGTCGGGCTTGCACGTACCCGGCACGGCTCCGCTCAGATTGTCCTGACCGCTTCGGCGAACCATCCCCGCGCGCGCATCGCCTCGGCCGTGCGGACGGCTGCGCCCTCATCATCGAAGAGGGCGAAAACCGTTGGCCCGCTCCCCGACATGAGCGAGCCGAGCGCCCCGGCAACGAGGAGTTCCCGTTTGATCTCGCCGATAACCGGGTAGCGGGGGATAGTGACCGACTCAAGGTCATTGGAGAGGATCGCGCAGACATCCGCGACATTCTCAAAGAAGCGAGGAATTGTAACCCTGGCGGCTTCCCCTGTCAATTGCAAATTTTGGTAGACCCATGCCGTCGAGACGGGAACATTGGGATTGACCACCACGATCCAGGCGGCAGGCACCTGGTCGATGGCGGTCAACTCTTCGCCGATCCCTTCGGCAAGCGCTGTCCGGCCGAAGATGAAAAACGGCACGTCCGCGCCGAGCGCGACGCCGATCTCCCGTAGGCGGCTCTCGGGCAGATCCAGTCCCAGCAGCTCGTTCACCCCCATGAGCACCGTCGCCGCGTCACTGCTTCCGCCACCGAGACCGGCCGCCACCGGGATCCTTTTGGTTATGGCAATATCAATACCTGGCTTGTCGGCGGACAGGGCGAGCAGGGCGTCAGCGGCACGCCAGGCAATGTTGCCGGGGCCGTCGGGCACCCCGTTCCGTCCGCAGACAACGCGGATACCGGGTTTGTCCGAAAGGCAAATCTCTATAACGTCACAGAGATCTATCCGCTGCATGATCATCCGCAGGTCATGGTAGCCGTCGGGGCGCCGCCTCAGAACATCGAGGCGGTAATTGACCTTGGCCGGGGCCTTGAGCGTCAGTTTCTTCATGTCGTCTCCGCCTGTGGGGAAATGAAAAGTTTTTTGTAAGACAAACGTACGGTCAACACAAGGAGAAACCGCCTCAGTCACCCGTGCCTTCCGAGAGGGTCACGAACCGCACCCCCCTGGCCCGCAGCAGGGGGAGCGCAGCCTCAACGCCGGCGGCGGTTCCGCCCTCCGGATGGTTCATATGGAGAATGACCACATCGCCGGGAGCGACTGCCAGCAATGCCTGCCGGACCTGCTCGGAAGAGAAGGTTGCCCCGGCATCCCCTAGAATCGAAAAGCCAGCCACTCGGTGCCCCAGAACACCGGCGACCTCCACGGCAACCTCGTCATAGTAGGCGGTCCCGGAACGGAAGAACCCGGGTCTCCGACCGGTCACATCCTGGATGCGCCGGGCATTGAGCTCAATTTCGTCAACCAGTTCGGCGATGCCGGCCGTGCCGGCGATGCCGTAGGCCGACCGTCCCACTACCGAGGCGGGGCGATGCCGGTCGCCATGATTGGCGATCTCGAACAGGGGGTTCGCGGCCAGTCGCCTGAACTCGCCGGGATTCGCCTCGATCCAGCGGCCGCTGACGAACAGGGTTGCCGGGATTCCCTCCCGTTCCAGCAAGGCGATGAGGCGGTTGTCGATCCCTTTGCCCCGGGCGGTTCCGCAGGCGTCCAGGGTAAGGGCGACCTCCCTCTTGCCAGGCCGAAGATGCGTAATGACACCAGTAACCGCCTCCCCCCACTGGGTCGGCATCCGTCCGGCAAAGCGTTGAACCACACGCTGCCGCAGGGCGGCATACCCCTCACCGCCCCCCTCTCCGGCGCCGCCTGCCACCACCGGCCGACTCACGGAAAGCAGAACAACGACTGCCGCAAAGATCCCTGCCGCCCTGCATATCCGTCGTGCGGCCACGCTCATCACCTCGCCGAATCAGATACCGACCATAGTAACGCCTTACACAGTTCCCGGAAACAAAAAAAGCGGGCTTCAGGAACGAAGCCCGCCGACACGCCATAATCGGTGGCAATGCTATTTCTTTGTGATGACAAGCTCTTCTCCTGACACGGAAAGGTCGACCCTGACCGTATCCCCCTCCTGGAATTTTCCCTCCAGGAGTGCCAGGGCCAGCGGGTCCTGAATCTTCCGCTGGATCGTCCGCTTGAGGGGCCGGGCGCCGTAAGCCGGGTCATATCCCTCGCGGCTCAGGTATTCCCGGGCCTTGTCGCTCATTTCAAGGGAGATGTGCCGGTCAGCGAGCCGCCGCTTCAGGTATTCCAGTTGGATAGTGACGATCTTCTTGATCTGCTCAAGGGGAAGCGCGTGGTAGATCACGACCTCGTCGATCCGGTTGAGGAATTCGGGCTTGAATCCCTCCTTGAGCGTCTCGGTGACCATGGCCTTCATGCGCGCGTAGTCACTGGAACCGTACTGCTGAATCCATTGGGAACCAAGGTTGCTCGTCATGATGATGACCGTGTTGCGGAAGTCGACCGTGCGCCCCTGTCCGTCGGTGAGCCGCCCGTCGTCCAGTACCTGAAGGAGCACGTTGAAAACCTCCGGATGTGCCTTCTCGATCTCGTCGAAGAGGACGATGGAATAGGGTCGCCGTCTGACCGCCTCGGTAAGCTGCCCCCCCTCTTCGTATCCCACGTAGCCCGGCGGGGCGCCGATGAGCCGGGCAACGGTGTGCTTTTCCTGGTATTCGCTCATGTCGATGCGAACGATGGCCTGGTCGTCGTTGAACAGGAACTCCGCCAGGGCCTTGGCGGTTTCGGTCTTGCCGACGCCGGTGGGCCCCAGAAACAGGAACGAGCCGATGGGCCGGTTGGGGTCCGAGAGACCGGACCGGGCCCGGCGAATGGCGTTTGCCACCAGCACGAGTGCCTCATCCTGGCCGACGACTCGGGTTTTCAGCCGGTCCTCCATGTGCACCAGCTTGTCCGCCTCGCCTTCCATCATGCGGGAAACCGGAATGCCGGTCCACCGGGCGACAATCTCGGCCACCAGCTCGCCATCCACCTCTTCCGGCAGCATCTTTCCTTCCTTGCGGATATCCTCCAACTCCGCACTTCTGTCGTCGATCTCCCTCTCGATGGCCGGGATCTCGCCGTAGCGGATCTCGGCGTCCGGGCCAAGTTGCCTTCACGCTCGGCTTTCTTCGCCTCGTCCCTTTTCTCTTCGAGGCGCTGCCTGAGCGAGCTTACCCGGCCGATGATGTCCTTTTCCCGCTGCCAGTGTCCCTTGAGCTCGGCCGACTTGGCCTTGAGCTCCTCCAGTTCGTCGGCGAGTTTTTTCAGCCGCTCCTGGGCGTGGGGATCCTGGCTCTCCCGCAGCAGGGCCTGTTTTTCGATCTCCAGCTGAATGATTCTCCGCTCCACCTCATCGATTTCCGTGGGCATGGAATCGATTTCTATCCTCAAGCGCGAGGCAGCCTCATCGATAAGGTCGATTGCCTTGTCGGGGAGAAAGCGGTCGGTGATGTAGCGGTCCGACAGGGTAGCGGCCGCGACGATGGCGCTGTCCTTGATCCGGATGCCGTGATAGTTCTCGTACTTTTCCTTGAGCCCTCGCAGGATCGCGATAGTGTCCTCCACCGACGGTTCGCCGGTATAGACCTGCTGGAACCGCCGCTCAAGGGCCGCATCCTTCTCGATGTACTTGCGATATTCATTGAGCGTCGTGGCGCCGATGCAGTGGAGCTCTCCCCGGGCAAGCGCCGGCTTGAGCATGTTGGACGCATCCATTGCCCCCTCGGCTGCACCGGCCCCGACCAGGGTGTGAAGCTCGTCGATAAACAGGATGACCCTGCCCTCGGACTTGGCAACCTCCTTGATGACCGCCTTGAGGCGCTCCTCGAATTCGCCGCGATACTTGGCACCGGCAATGAGCGCCCCCATGTCGAGGGCAACGAGCCGTTTATCCTTGAGGGTCTCGGGCACATCACCGGAGACGATCCGCTGGGCAAGCCCCTCCACGATGGCGGTCTTGCCCACCCCGGGCTCGCCGATCAGGACCGGATTGTTCTTTGTCCTCCGCGACAACACCTGGAGCACCCGCCGGATCTCGTCGTCGCGGCCGATAACCGGATCCAGCTTTCCCTGACGGGCCAGGTCGGTCAGATCGCGGGCATACTTGGTCAAGGCCTGATAGGTATCCTCGGGATTCTGGTCGGTAACCCGCTCGCCGCCGCGAATCTCCACCAGGGCCGCCAGAACGTTATCCCGACTGACTCCGGCATCAAGGAGCGCCCGGGCAGCCGCGCACTGCCGCTCGGCAAAGAAGCCGAGGAGAAGATGCTCGGTGGAAACGAATTCATCCTTCATGGCATCGGCTTCACGCTGGGCCGCATCGAGTATCCGGTTGAGAGCAGGCGAAAGATAGGCCTGGGCCGTGGCCCCGCTCACCTGGGGAAGCTTTTTCACCAGCGCATCCACCGTGCTCCGCAGCGCGGCCGGCGCCCCTCCCACTTTCTGGATGATCGGGGCAATGAGCCCCCCTTCCTGCTCAAGGAGCGAGACCAGAAGGTGCTCCGGCTCGATGGAGCCGTTACCCTGGCGTGCGGCCAGTTGCTGGGCTCCGGCCAGGGCCTCCTGGGTCTTTATGGTCATTTTCTCGGGTCTGATCATTGGGCGCTCTCCTTTCCTGCTTCAGGAAAAACATAGGCACGCACCGGGAGGATGTCAAGGAAGGGAAGGAAGGGTTTTCAGGGGAGAAAGCCGAGAGACCGCTCGTATCCCGTACGGTTAGTCCTGCGAAGGAATTGCGGGGGATCGTGGCCATCGCCAAGGCGCGGCGACGCGGGCAGAGCCAAGCCCTGTCAAGAGGCCGCCCTGCCGGCAGTGACTACAAGGGCGGCAGCTTCGAGCAGGAACCCGCCACATGGAACGCTAGAGGGAAGAAATGAGATCGAACTCCAACTGCTTCCAGTTCTCCCGCTTGATCTTGGGGCCGGGATAGTAGCGGGGGCAGGAGGAGATGACGACCGCGGCGGCCTGCTTGCACGGGCGGCGACAGGAAAGACAGAGCTTGTTGGCTTCGGGCTTCCGTTTCATGGTGACCTTTGCTGGGGTGTCCGGAGCAATCTCCTCATTCGCCATGGCAACATGAATGTTATGAAAAGGCGGAAGGCGCGTTACCGCCGCCCTCCGCCTTCCCTGGCACAATCAGGAAATCTTGCGGATCCAGCCGAAGGTGTCGGGGATTCGACCCGTCTGGATGCCGGTGAGAGCATCATAGAGTTCCCGGGTGATCGGCCCGACGCCACCGTCGCCCACAGTCACGCTCTCGTCCTTGTACGCCAGGATGCCGACGGGGCTGACGACAGCGGCAGTGCCGCTGCCAAAGGCCTCGGTCACCTTGCCGGCTCGGATATCGGCCATGAGATCGTTCACGTCGATCAACCGCTCTTCGATGGTGTAACCGCGGCTCGCGGCCAGCTTCAGAACCGAATCGCGGGTTATGCCGTTCAGAATGGTGCCCGTGAGAGGAGAGGTGACTATGGTCTTGCCGTAGGCAAACAGCATGTTCATGGCCCCCACCTCTTCGATATAGCGGCGGTGGACGCCGTCGAGCCAGAGGACTTGGTCGAATCCCTTCTTCTTCGCTTCGAGGCCGGCCTTGAGCGACGATGCGTAGTTGCCGCCGGTCTTGGCTTCACCGGTGCCGCCGGGCACGGCGCGCACATACGTGTCTTCCACCATGATCTTTACCGGGTTGAATCCCGCAGCATAGTAAGCTCCCACCGGCGACAGAATCACATAGAAGTAGTAATGGTCGGAAGGCTTTACGCCAAGTACCGGCTCCACGGCTATCATGGTGGGGCGGATATACAGGGAGGTTCCCTCAGACGCCGGAATCCAGTCACGCTCGAGTGCCACCAGTTGCTCGATGCCGCCGACGAAGAGATCTTCCGGCACCTCGGGCATGCAGAGCCTTTCCGCAGAATGGTTGAAGCGCCGGGCATTCATTTCGGGGCGGAAAAGCGCAATGGAACCATCGGACCACTTATAGGCCTTGAGTCCCTCGAAAATTTCCTGGGCATAGTGAAATACCGCACAGGCAGGATCCAGCGAAAACGGAGCATAGGGCTCAATGCGCGCATCGACCCAGCCCTGCCCGACCTTCCATTCGGCAACAAGCATCCGGTCGGTAAATAGACGACCAAAGCCAAGAGCTGTTTCGTCGGTGGCCTTTTGCTTCTTCTGCTCAGCGGGAAGTGGTGCAACTCTGATTTCCATCCTCAGGACCTCCGTTAGCCGGCGCCAAGCGTCGGCTCAGTTTATATAAATCGGTTTATCACAGCATCCCAGGCGCGGCAAGATGTTTTGCGCTGTCAGCCATGAGGCTGATCGCTCACGGCATTTCCACCGGAGGCATCCAGCACCCCATCGTTCACCAACGGGAATATCACGCATAGAAAGAGAAATGGGTCGCTACCAGCTTGATTTTTGGCACCCTCCTTGTTACATTATTAGCACTCGGGCACACTGAGTGCTAAAATAATCACCCTGGGAGGCGCGTTACATGTCAATGAGCTTGCCTGTTGTTGCGGACAGCCTGACCGTCTACCTGAGAGAACTCAGAAAATTTCCCGTCCTCACTCCCGATGAGGAATACCGGTTTGCGGTTAAATTTTACGAGGAGAAAGATCTGGAGGCAGCCCATACCCTCATCACCTCGAATCTTCGGTTCGTTGTCAAGGTTGCCTTCGAGTATCGCTCCTATGGTTTGAAAATGCTCGACCTCATTCAGGAAGGCAACATCGGCCTGATGATGGCAGTGCGCAAATTCAATCCATACAAAGGGATACGTCTCATCTCCTATGCGGTCTGGTGGATTCGCGCATATATTCAGAACCACATCATTTCGGCATGGAGCCTTCTGAAGATAGGCACGACCCAGGCACAAAAAAAACTGTTCTTCAAATTGAATCAAGCCAAAAACGCGATCAAGGGACTCACGGGTACGGACGACATCGAAGCAACGGCTGCCTCGCTCCACGTAAAAGAATCCGAGATTCTAGAAATGGACCAGAGGATGCGCGGCGACTTTTACCTCGACGCAGAAATCAAGGACGGCGACGGGCTCACCATCCTCGAAACACTGGCCGACGAGCGGCAGAACCAGGAGGACTCCCTGGCTGAGCTTCAGGAGTCCGAACTGCTCAAGCAGCATATTGCCGGAGCTCTCGACAAGCTCAACGAGAAGGAGCGCTTTATCATCGAGCAGCGAGTGACAGCGGATTCTCCGCTCACCCTTCAAGATATCGCTGATCGCTTCTCGATCTCCCGCGAGCGGGTTCGCCAAATCGAAGAGGCCGCTCTCCGCAAGATAAAGTCATACCTTGTCCCCATTATGGCAGAGACGCGACCGGCCTGACCGCTTCGTCAGCACTCAAGGCCCCACCTCTGAACGGGTGGGGCTTTTTTTACATCACATTCAAGGTGACCGTATGCTCACAAGTACCCAACAGGAGCGATATGCTCGGCATCTCATTCTGGAAGGAGTCGGCCCGGAGGGACAAGAAAAACTCCTTAACGGTAAGGTGCTCATCATTGGCGCAGGCGGCCTCGGCTCACCGGCGGCCTATTACCTGGCAGCCGCCGGCGTCGGAACCATCGGAATCGCCGATTCGGACCGGGTTGAACTCTCCAATCTCCAGCGCCAGATCCTTCACTCTACTGCCGGTATAGACCGCCTCAAAGTCGAATCAGCCCGTGACGCCGTGCATGAACTGAACCCAGACGTCCAGGTCCGCACGTACCCGGTAAGAGTAGACGAGGCAACTCTCCGGACCATCCTTGCAGACTATGACTTTGTCATCGATGCCACCGACAACTTTGCCTCAAAGTTCCTGATCAACGATGCATGCGTCCATGCGGGCACTCCCTTCTCGCACGGCGGGATCCTGCGCTACACGGGGCAGACCATGACGGTTCATCCCCACAGATCGCCATGCTATCGATGCCTCTTCGAGGAAGAGCCCCCGCCAGAGATAGCGACCAGTTGTTCCCGCGCCGGAGTTTTGGGGGTATTACCAGGGGTGATTGGCTCGTTGCAGGCGACAGAGGCATTGAAGCACCTGCTGGGAGTCGGAGAATTGCTGACGGGGCGTTTGCTCACGTATGACAGCCTGTCGCTGCGATTTCGTGAGATCGGTGTTGGCCGGCGTGCCGGCTGTGGAGCATGCGGGGAGTAGGGGGAGGGGGTTGTGCGGTGGCGGTGTTTGGGCAGAAGGGGTGGGGATCGGATGACCGAACGAAAGAACCCCCCTGATCCGTAGAGGACCAGGGGGGTTGGAAAAAATCCCGGCGGCGACCTACTTTCCCACACAGCTACCCGTGCAGTATCATCGGCCCAGAGGGGCTTAACTTCCGTGTTCGAGATGGGAACGGGTGTGACCCCCTCGGCATAGCCACCGAGAAACGGTATAAATGTATCTAAGTCAATTGCATTGATCGAGATTGAGTAGGGGTAGATAGTGGGGGTGGGGTTACCACCCCCGTATGAATAAAGCTCGGAAATAAATTATGGTCAAGCCTCACGGCCGATTAGTACCGGTCAGCTGAACGCATTGCTGCGCTTACACACCCGGCCTATCAACGTTGTGGTCTACAACGGGCCTTCAGGGGACTTGCGTCCCGGGGATACCTAATCTTGAAGGAGGCTTCCCGCTTAGATGCTTTCAGCGGTTATCCTTTCCGTACATAGCTACCCAGCGAATGCTCCTGGCGGAACAACTGGAACACTAGAGGTACGTCCATCCCGGTCCTCTCGTACTAAGGACAGCTCTTCTCAAGTATCCTGCGCCCACGGCAGATAGGGACCAAACTGTCTCACGACGTTTTAAACCCAGCTCGCGTACCGC